>NZ_BMMK01000008.1:0-40028 GCF_014645795.1 Longimycelium tulufanense
CCATGATCAACCACGAGGCCGTGCCTGCTCCTCGTGACATGAAACGACTTCGCCGGAGCCCTGCCGGTGAGGGCGGGGGCTGTTGGTCAGTCGGTCTCGGGAAGCTGGACCTCGTCGCCGGCGCGCTGCCGGAACGTGAGCAGGTCGTCGACCGCCCGTGGCCGGGGCACCCGCCAGTCCTGGAAGATCCAGGACGGCTGGACGCCCTGCACCGCGACCTCCTCTCCGTCCTGCCGCTCGTCCTGCCGTGGCTCGTGCCGGTCCCCGCCCGTGCGCACGATCACCACCTCCTGTGCCTTCTGCCGTTGCTCGGCGGCGGCCTGCCTGGTCACGGGACGGCGACGAGGGCGGACCCTGACGCGCCCCGTCCCACTATCCGAACGCCACTGCCTCGTGGCCTGGTGAACACCGGCTCGAGCGGCCGGCGTCGGTGTTGCGACGTCGGAGCGGACGGGGGCGGATCTCGCCATGGTCCTAGTGGTGTTCCGGCGGCTCGTCGGTGAGCTCGGTCCGCTCGATGGTGAACCGCGGTTCGTCATCGGCCGGGGGTTCGGGGTCCCGGCCCTCCTCGGCCCGGGTGGGGCGGTTGGCCCGCACCAGGCCCTCGACGTCGTGCTTGAGCTGCTCGTCCTGCCGCGGGCCGTGCTTGTCACTGCCGCGGTGCACGACGACCACCTCCAGTGCTCGTCCCCGCCGGTTCCGGCGACGCGTACCGGAGCAGCGCCCCGGCACCGTCGGCCAGCTCCGGCCGGCCGCCGGCCACCACCCGCACCTGCGCGCCGGTGGCCGCCGCCGCGCGCAGCAGCGCCGCGTCCGCCCGATCCCGGGCCGGCCGCGACACGCCCAGCTCCCGAAGCTCCCTCTCCTCGGTCGCCAGCTCGGCCGGCCTCGGGCCGACCCACAGCGCGCGGTCGTCCGTAGCGTCCTCCACCAGCAGAAGCGTGTCCACCTGGTCTTGCCGGAGAGCGAGAGTGACGTCGTGCAATGTGGCGACAGCCACAGCAGAACCACTCTTCCGGGCGCGGTCCAACTCGGCGACGAAGCGGTCCAGCACCCGGCGCGTCCCCGCCGCGGCCCGCTCGGTCACGAACCGTTCCACCTCGCCGGCCAACGCCGCCGGATCGGTGCCCGCGGCGCGACCGCCCGCCGTCGCCTCGACCGCGATCGCCCGGCAGGGCGGACTCAGCCGCGCCGCCACCGCCTTGCGTGCCTGCACCTCGCCGGCGAGCACGAGCAGCTCCGCATCCACGGCCCGGGCCGCGCGGTCGGCCTCGGCCGCGATCGCGGCGGCGTTGTGCTCGGCCAGATCCTCGACCCGCTGTTGGATCCTGCGATGCGACTCACCGCCGTCGCGGACCTTGTGCGCGGGGTGCTCCTCGCCGCGCACCGTCCGCTCCAACACCACCTCGCCTGGCCGGCGGTAGCCGCGCAAGTCCGCGCCCAACCGGTCCACCACGGCGACCACGTGCGGCACCTCGGGCGGCAGCTGCGCCACCATCGGCATCAGGTGCGGCAGCGCGGCGACCCGGGCGACCGGCTGGGCCGGCGGCTCGGCCACCTCGACGTCCAGGGTCACCTCGCCGTGCGTGGCGACCAGCAGCCGCCCGGCGCGGCCCACCGCGGGCAGTCCGCTGTCGACGGCCTCGTCCAGCACGCGCAGGGTGTCGGCGTCGAGGTCCTGCTCGGCCAGCCGCTCCCGCAGCTCGCGCCAGCGCAGCCCGATCGCCCGCGCGGCGTCTTCGGTGTCGTGGGAGGCATCAAAGAAGACGGTTGCGGACGGCCCCTCCCTACCTAGCACGTCCCGCAGCCATGTCAGGTCCATCGTGGACTCCCATCAGTTGTCCCGCTGCGCAGCTGCCGAAGTTGCTCCGCCGCCCGCCGAGCAGGTGCGCCTGGAACAGAAATTCCAGGTCGCGCTCCTTCGAAGGTGCGGGACCACGCCACCCAGGACACCAGTTGCTTCCCCGCCGTAGTGGGGAAAATCGAACCGCGGGACACCGCCTGGTCGCCGTGCTCGTTGTCCCCACGGCCGCCAGCGCGGTATCCCGCTCCCGCACTCACTGTTTGATGACCTCGTGGTCGGCCCGCTCGTCGACTCGGCGATCCGCGGTCAGCAGGGAATGATCAGGTCACCGCCGGTCATCCGGGCGTTCCCCGAACTCGGACCGAGCCGCGCGCCCTACGCCGTTCGGCGTGCCAACGGTGCACACAATCCCGACATACCCATCCGGCCGAGCCCTCAACCGCCAGCGCCGCCGCGCCGGCGTTTTCCGCCACCCGGTGCCGGGTAGCCCAACGCCATGGTCAGCATGGGCTACTTCCTGGCGTGCGAGGAGTTCGGGCCGCACGAACTGGTTCGCCAGGCGCGGATGGCCGCCGATGCCGGCTTCGAACGGTTGTGGATCTCCGACCACTACCACCCCTGGACCGAGGCGCAGGGGCAGAGCCCCTTCGTGTGGGGCGTGATCGGGGCGTTGTCGGAGGCGACCCGGCTACCGATCACCACCGCGGTCACCTGCCCCACGATCCGTATCCACCCCGCGATCATCGCGCAGGCCGCCGCGACCGCCGCCGTGCAGTGCGACGGCCGGTTCGTGCTGGGAGTGGGCAGCGGCGAGGCGCTCAACGAGCACGTCCTGGGCGACCGGTGGCCGCCGGCCGAGACCAGGCTGGCCATGCTGGAGGAGGCGGTCGAGCTGATCCGGGCGTTGCATCGCGGCGACCGCGTGACCTACCACGGCGAGTTCTACGACGTGGAGAACGCCCGCATCTACACACTGCCCGACGGGCCGGTCCCGATCTACGTCTCCGGGTTCGGTCCCAAAGCGGCCCGGCTGGCCGGGCGGATCGGCGACGGCTTCGTCTGCACCATGCCCGCCGAGGGTCTGGTGCGCACGTTCCGCGAGTCCGGCGGTGAAGACCGGCCGGCCCAGGCCGGTTTCAAGATCTGTTACGCGGCCTCCGAGGAGGAGGGCGCGCGCACGGCGCTGCGCATCTGGGGCAACCTCGCCGTTCCCGGCGAGCTGTCCCAGACGCTGCCGGAGCCGCGGCACTTCGAGCAGGCCGTGGAACTGGTGACCGAGGACGCGATCCGCACCGCCGTGACCTGCGGTCCGGACGTCGACCGCATCGTGGATCGGGTGCGCACCTTCGCCCAGGCCGGCTTCGACGAGGTGTACGTCCAGCAGATCGGCCCGGACCAGGAGGCGTTCTTCGAAATCTGCCGGGACCAGGTGCTGCCGCGGGTACGCGAGCTGGAGCTGGTTCGCGACGCAGGAAGGTGACCATGACCAAACGCCGTTCCGGACCGCCGGAGTCCACCGAGCACGGGCCGACCAGCCGGGACCTGGCCGCGCACGGTGCCGAGGCGCCGGAGGAGCGGGCCGACCAGCGACCGGCCGAGGACACCGACGCCGACCGGCTGGCCGGGAACCCGCTGGAGGAGGGCCGGGAACCGCCGGAGGACTGGGCGGGCTCCGACCGTTACGGCACCACCCCGTTCGAGGAGACCTTCGGCGAGCCGATGGACGCGCGGCTGGGCGAGGAGGAGCCGGAGGAGACGGCACGCGGGCGTGGCTCGGGCGGTGCCGGAGACGACCGGTTCGACGAGACGTTCTTCGAGGAACGCCCTGCCGAGGACCTACCCGACGAGTACCGCTGAGCGAACCGGCCGTCGTGCCGCGGGAACCCTCCCGTGGCACCGGTGGCGCGGGGCCATGCCCGTGCAACGACAGGACAAGCGTGAAGCAGGCAGGAAAGGAAGGAGTGGGCGGCACAATGGCTACCGCGCGCGACATCATGACCCGGGGCTGCGAGTGCGTCGGCGAGCAGGAGACGCTCGTCGACACGGCCCGCAAGATGCGTGACCTCGACGTGGGGGCGTTGCCGATCTGCGGCGAGGACAACCGGCTCAAGGGCATCGTCACCGACCGCGACATCGTGGTGCGTTGCCTCGCCGAGGGCACGGACCCGACCCGGTTGACGGCCGGTCAGCTGGCGCAGGGCGCCGGCGACCTCATCTGGGTCGACGCGGATGCGAGCGTCGACGAGGTGGAGCAGACTCTGGCGCAGAACCAGATCCGGCGGGTGCCGGTGCTGGAGAACCGGCAGTTGGTCGGCATCATCGCCCAGGCGGACGTCGCCCGGCAGCTGCCGCAGCAGGACACCGGTCAGGTCGTGGGCGCGATCTCGCAGAGGTGAGGACCATGGGCGGGTCCGGGCAGGGCGCCGCGAGCGCCACCCCGTCGGCATCGGCCGACGAGTACGTCGTCACCGTCGCCGGACACGAGCACCGCGTCCGGCTACCGCACTGGCTGCTGGCCAAGCTCGTCGCACGGGAGTACTGCGAGGACACCGTGGAGGGGCCGCGTGCGGCCGAGGCCGCGGTGCGCGCGCTCCGCGAGACCCACCCGGACCGCCCGTTGCCCGACGTCGTCGAGGTGGACCGGCTGGTGCGGGCGGAACACGAGTTCCTCGACCGCCTCGCGGCCCACCTGTGCGGGCACTGAGCGGAAACCGGGTGGGAACCGGCCTGCTTCCGGCGCCGTCGGCCGCAACCGACCGGTCGCCACGTGGCTCGGCGCCTACAGCAGCTGTCGCATCTTTTCCTTTGTCCGCTCGAAGTCCAGCTCACCCTCCCGGGTCTGGCCACCGGCGGCCAGGAACGCCTCGCGGCGGCGGGTCGCCTCCGGGAGGGTCAGGACGTAGGCGGACTGCGCCTCTTCCTCCACGTACCCGTGGTAGCGCCCCAACTCGCCGGCATCAATGGCGCGCTTCGCCGCGCGCAGCGCCTCTCCCGGGTAGGAGGCGATGCGCAGGGCCAGGTCCCGCACGAACGGTCCGAGTTCGTCGGCGGGTAGGGCCCGGTTGAGATAGCCGTAGCGTTCGGCCAGTTCGGCGTCGATGTCCCGGCCGCCGAGGATGATTTCCATGGCCCGCGCCCGGCCGACGAGCCTGGGCAGGTTCTGGGTGCCACCACCGCCCGGGATGATGCCGCTGGTGATCTCCGGCTGGCCCAGCACCGCACGACCCAGCGCGCCGAAGCGCATGTCCAGCGCGAGTGCGAACTCCGAGCCGGCGCCGCGGGCGGCTCCCGCGATCTGGGCGATGGTGACCTGGGGGAGCGTGCGGTAGTGCTCGACGAGGAGATGGAAGAGCTTGAGGGTGCCCCGCCTCACCGGCTTCTGCACGGCCCTGGGCGCGAACAGGTTCACGTCCCAGTGGGCGAGGAAGAAGTCGGGGTCGGCGCTGTCGAACACGATCACCCGCACCGCGTCGTCGGACTCCACCTCGTCGGCAAAGCGTGCGAGCTGGTCCAACAGCCCGAAGTCCAGGAGGTTGATGGGTGGCTTGTCGAACGTCACGAACGCCACGCCGTTCTCGACATTGATACGCAAGTGCTCGTATTCGTCGTAGGGCATGGGAAACACACCTCTTCGGTTGTCGTTGGCGGGCCCGTACCGGCGGGCCCGGTTCCGCGGGCCGAGCTGGTGCGCGGCGGGGCCCCGCCTCAGCGGAAGATCATGCAGGTCGTCGTCGCGTGGGCGACCAGCCGACCCTCGTCGTCGGTCACCCGGCCCTCGGCGGTCGCGATGCGCCCGCCCACGTGGATCGTGGTGCCCACCGCGGTGATCCGCTCGGCGGTCAGCGGCACGGCCCGGGTGAAGTTGACCTTCAGCTCCAGTGTGGTGTAGCTCGCCCCGGCGGGCAGCGCGCTGTGCACGGCACAGCCCATCACCGAGTCGAGCAGGGTCGAGCAGACCCCTCCGTGCAGCGTGCCCAGCGGGTTGGCGAACTGGGGCTGCGGCCGCAGCGACATGACGGCCTGCCCCTCCTCCAGGCTGTCGACGGTCATGCCGAGCACGTCGCCGATGGTCGGCGGTGGCTCGGGCATGCGCACGGCCATGCGCAGGAACTCCAGCCCGGACAGGGTGGACAGGTCGATCTCGTCGGTGTTGGCCATCGATGGGGCTCCTTGCCGGTCCGCGGTGCCACCCGGCCGGGCACCTGTTATGACGTCCAACATAACTCCGCAGGTGGCGGGATGCGTTATGATGCATGTCATAACGAGAGTCCGCATCCGATCGAGGAACCCATGCCCACCGACGCGCGACAGAAGATGATCCGCAGTGCCACCCGGCTCTTCCGGGAGCGCGGCATCGAGGCGACCACGTTCGCCGAGGTGGTCAAGCACAGCCACGCACCCCGGGGCTCGATCTACCACCACTTCCCGGGCGGGAAGGCACAGCTCGTGGCGGAGGCCACCCGCTTCGCCGGCCAGGCCATCGCCGACCGCCTGGCCGCCGCGGTCGAGCGGGACCAGGATCCGGTGCGCACGCTGCGCGAGCTCGCCCAGGTGTGGCGGGTCATCCTCGCCGAGAGCGACTACGCCGGGGGATGCCCGGTGGTGGCGGCGACCGTGTCCGCCCACACCTTCCCGGAGGGACAGCGGGCCGCCGGCGCGGTGTTCGCGCGGTGGGAGGACGTTCTCCGCACCATGTTCACCCGGCAGGGGGTGGCCGAGGATCGGGCGCGCTCGCTGGCCGCCCTGGCCATCGCCGCCCTGGAGGGCGCGATCCTGCTGGCCCGCGCCCAGCGGGACCTCACGCCGCTGGACCGCGTTGCCGACGAGGTGGAGACCGCCGCCCGGCACGCGCTCGCCGAGGCAACACCGCGGTCGCGGGACTGAGCTGGGCGGAGCCGGTCAGCGGGTGTTTGTACGTCGGCGGTGTCGTGGCGGAACGGGAACCGCGGACGGAGGCTTTCGCGGCGGTCTGGTGCAGGTCTCCGCAGGGGTGACGTCAGGACCGTTGATCTGGGCGGTTGGCGCGGCGTTGTGGGGGTGCCGACGTCGGTTTCCGCCGCCCTCCGGCAATGTTGAGGTGTTCGGGCATCCGCGTCGAGAACTCCCGCAGTGCCTTCCACCGGCCCTGCCGCGGTCTCAGACCACCGCACCCCAGGGCCGACATCATCGCCGGTGGGCTCCTTATCCTTTGCCCGCTCCCAGACCCGCGCCTACCCTTTGGAACCGGGCACCACGCACCACGGAGCAAATGTGTGGTGGCGTTCGGGCACACATTACGGACTTGAACGCTGTGAGGACTACCGATCGGAATTCCGATGACGCCACGGTCCACCTCGTCACATCAGGAAGTTGATTTGCTGGGGTCGTACTGGACCACGGCCGGTCCGGTCGAGGTGTTCCGGGGCCGGGAGTGGAGTCTGTTCGACTGGCGCGACCGATGCGCCCAGGCGGCGCGGGTCGGCCTGCGCGGGCTCGGCCTGTGGCACGCCGACCTGGAACATCAGTTGGAGCAGCGGAGTCTTGCCGAGATCAGGCAGATCTTCCAGGACCACGGCTTGGAGACCCTCGAGCTCGAGTTCCTCGACGGTTGGTACCTGGACAAGGGAACCGAAGACCGGGCCGCCTCCGACAGCAGACGCGCGCTGCTGTTCGAAGCCGCGGCGGAACTCGGCGCCCACCACATCAAGGTCGGCAACATCTTCGGCGTCCACTGCGAGATATCGAAGCTCGCAGAGCGGTTCGCCGAGTTGTGTGCAGACGCGGCGAAACGTCACGACGCGCCGATCACCTATGAACTCATTTCCACCGATCTGAACGCCAACACGCTGGATCGTGCGATAGAGGTCGTCCGGGGCGCCGAAGGGGTGAATGGTGGTCTGACACTGGATACATGGCACCTCGCCAAGCTCGGGATCGCGCCGGAGGACCTGCGACGCATTCCACGCCAGTATGTGACCTACGTCGAGCTCAGCGACGGTATGTCGCACAACATGTCGGACCTGATGGAGGAAGCCGTCCGGCATCGGCAGTTGCCCGGTGAGGGTGAGTTCGACCTCGAGGGCTACATTGCGGTTCTGCAAGACTTGGGCTACGGCGGGCCCTGGGGTGTGGAAGTGCTCTCCGACAGGCTCCGTGCCCTGCCCATCACGGAGATCTTCAGCCGGACCTGGCAGACCGCCTCCGCGCAGTTCTGACCCAACTTTTCGAACACGCGGCTGACCAGGTCGGCACGGCCAGCCGCTCGAAGACCTCCGCCGCCGAAGGGCGGGTGTTGGTCTGCTGTTTCTTGGTGATGGCCGACATCCGTGTCGCGGGGGCGGGAGTCTTCCCGGCCTGCTGTCAGAAGTACCAGCGTGCGCAACTCCTTTCGGCGAGCCGCACCGCGACGTCAGCCGACGGAGTCGATCTCCTCGGCCAGCAGCGGGCCGGGGGTCAGCCCGAGCCGACGCAGGCTCGACCGGAGGTGGGCGCGGAGCAGCTGTTTGGCGCGCACGGGCTCACCCGCGCGCAGTGCCTCGGCGATCTCGGCGTGTTCGCGCACGATGGTCGGGATGTAGGCCGGGTCCTGCCGGCGCGCGGTCGCCGTGATGCGGACCTGGCGGTCCCGCAGGGCGTCGTACTGGTCGCTGATCAGCGGGTTCTCCGCGGCCGCCACCAGACGGGCGTGGAAGTCCCGGTCCGCGGTGTGCCGGTCGGCCTCGGACAGCAGGTCCATCTCCGTGGGGATCGCCGCCGGCTGCGCAGACAGGGTGGCGCCGACGTCGCGCAGTGCCTCGCTACCCCGCGCCGCCAGCTTGTCGATGGCGAACCCCTCCATCACCAGCCTGGCCTCCAGCACGGCCTGTGCCTCGCCCGGGCTGATCGGCACCACCAGCGCGCCCCGCTTGGGGTACAGCCGGAGGAAGCCCTCGGACTGCAGCCGCAGGAACGCCTCGCGCACCGGTGTCCGGGACATCTCCAGGTCCGCGGCCACCTCACCCTCCGACAGCAGCTCGCCATCGGGGTAACTGCCGTCCAGCAACCTCGCCTTGACGTATGCGTAAGCCCGCTCCGTGGCCGAAGGCGCACCACCCGTCCGAGACTCGGTCATAGCCGACATCTTCCCCGGCACGCCGGTGGCACCGTCAGCGGACCCACTGCCGAGGCGTTCGCGGCACCCGTCCGCGTGCTCGCCCGCGCCACCCGACCACGTCGGCGCGCGACCACCGCCGTGGCGATGCTCGTCAGCAGGGCGAGGCCCAGCGGGCCGAGGAAGCCGGGGCTGGTCGGGTCCTGGAGCGAGGCACCGGCCACGACGACGAGGGCGGTGCCGGGAACACTGCCGATCGCCGTTCCGGCCGCGAACTGCCGTGCCGGCAGCGCGGTGACGCCGCAGGCGTAGTTGACGGCGCTGAACGGGACCAGCGGGACGAGTCGTAGCTGCAGCACGGCGATCCAGCCGTGCCTTGCGAGCAAATGGTCCACCGTGGACAGTGCTCCGGTCCGCAGGCGCGGCGCGACCAGGTCTCGGCCCAGCGCGCGGGCCAGCCCGAATCCGGCAATCGCCGCCATGGTCGCGCCCGCGACCGCCAGCGCGATACCGGCCGCGGGCCCGAACAGCACGCCCCCGGCCGCACTCAGCAACGGCCGGGGCACCAGCACGGTCGCGGCAATGACGTAGCAGCCGAGATAGACGAGTGGGGCGAGCGCGCCAGCAGCCTGCACCCATTCCTGCACCGTCGCGGTATCGGGTACCGGCAGGGCGAACGCCGCCGCCACGATCGCGGTGGCCGCCACCGCGAGCCCGGCGAGACAGATCGGCCGCTGTGATGTCGAGGCGGACTCGGGTGCGGTCACGTTCTCCTCGACAACGATCGATGCGTCAGGTCGGCCCGAGTCTATGTGGCCACCCGGCGCCCCGTGTCCGGTTCGGCGCCCGCTCGGCAGGTCGTCACCCCGGGGCGGGGAGGCCCCCGGGGCACGGAGGAACGGCCGCCGGCTGGCGAGCCCGGTTGTGAAGGCACTCACATTCGTCGACCCCGGCGATGATCATGGATACATCTTGTATCTATGATGCCGCCCGGAGGTGCGCATGTCCATCGCTCGCGAGGCAACGTCCGTGTCGGGACCCACGTCCACCGGTCCACCGGCAACGGCGGCGGCGACAACGGCACTGTCCGGGTCGTCCGGCGTGCCGGACGCCTCCGCGTGGACGGCGCCCGCAGGGCATCGGGACACCGGGCGGGCCTGGCTGGTGTGGGGCGCGGGTGCGGCCTGCTACGTGGCAGCGTTGTTCCACCGCACCAGTCTGGGGGTGGCCGCGCCCGAGGCGCTGGCCCGCTTCGCCACCGGGCCCGGGGTGCTCGCCCTGTTCACCGCGCTCCAGCTGGGCGTCTACCTGGTGTTGCAGGTCCCGGCCGGAATCCTCGCCGACCGGTGGGGACCGCGTCGGGTGCTCACCGGAGGGGCGGTCGCCATGGCCCTCGGCGCTGGGGTGTTCGCCGCCAGCACCGCACTGCCGGCGGGCATCGCCGCCCGGGTGTTGATCGGTGCGGGTGACGCCTTCATGTTCACCAACGTGCTGCGCCTGGCCGCGCACTGGTTCTCGGCCCGCCGCTACGGCCTCGTGGTCGGGCTGACCGGACTGGCCGGAAGCGTGGGGCAGCTGGTGGCCACCCTCCCGCTGACCGCCTCGCTGCACCAGCTGGGCTGGGAGAGCACCTTCCTGGCCGCCGGTGCGGTCACGATCCTCGTCGCTGTCACTGCGGTCGTGTTGGTTCGGGACCACGGCACCACCTCCGGCCGTGCGACCGCTCCCGTCGAGCCGGTGCGGGTGGCGTTGCGTGCCGCTGCCGCCGAGCGCGGGACCCGGCACGGGTTCTGGACGCACTTCGTGCTCATGGGACAGTTCGTCGCGCTGACCGCACTGTGGGGTGCACCGTGGCTCACCACGGGACAGGGGCGTTCGCCGGGGGAGGCCGGCGCACTGCTCATGCTGTGCGTGTTGGGCTTCACCGTCGGCACGCTGCTTCTCGGCCGGCTTGCGGCTGGTCGTCCGCGGCGCAGCCGGGCGGCCACCGAGACGTTGATCGCCGCTTCGGCGATTGGCTGGCTGACCATGGTGTTGTGGCCGGGGCAGATGCCCACCGCGGTGGTGATCGTCGTGCTGGTGGTGCTCGGGGCCGCCGGTAGCGCGGGGATGCTCGCCTTCGACACCGCTCGGTCGGCGAACCCGGAGCACCGTTCCGGCACGGCGGCGGGCGTGGTCAACCTCGGTGGGTTCAGTTGCGCGGTGCTGGCGCAGCTCGCCGTCGGTTGGGTGCTCCAGCTCGCCGGCGACACCGCTTACCAACTCGCGTTCCTGCCCGTGCTGGGGCTCGTGCTCATCGGAGCATGGGGCGCACTCCGAAACCGGAAAATCACCGCATAAGTGACTTACGGTCGAAAACGGGACCGCGGCCTGCTTTCCCGCCCTTCCCCGAGAGCGTGGCGCTCCTCGGGGAAGGGCGTGGTGCGTTCGGGACGAGGACGCGTTGCCGACACTTCGGGTTCGTCGGTGGTTTGAACAAACGCCCTCTGTCCGTCGCCGCGAGGTTCGTTTGCTTGCTGTCGAAGGAAACCTGGACAGCGGCACGTTGCGAAGGATCTTTCCTGGATCTCCCGATCTGCGGGCAAGGCCCGATCGATGCGGATCGTGATCAGGAAAGAATCCTTTGCTGGTACGGGTGATCTGTGGCACCGCCCCTGTGAGGTGGGGCACTGTCCGGCGCCCCCCGGGGAAGTTCCTCGACGCCACCGGTAGAGTTCGACTTGGCTCCGCAATCGACCGAGCCGCAACACCGTGGTTCCGCAGCTGTTCCTCCAGCTGCGCCGAGTGCCCTTCTTGGTCGCGGGCATCTACTAGCGGCCGCTCTGGACGTTCGTCCACACCAGCCGAAACCGCGGTCCGAAGTGGACCGTGCAAGACCGACCCAATAACCTGCGTTTTACGAGGAGTCGCCTTCCATGACCGGCGTACCGACCCGGCCCCGCCCGTGGGCGGCCGGGGGGTTCTACGGCTGGCACATCGTCGTCTGGTCCTGCATCGCGCTGGCGATGACCGGCCCCGGCCAGACCGCCGGGGTGTCGGTGTTCATCGACCCGCTGATCGCCGACCTCGGCCTCAACCGCTCGACCATCTCCACCGCCTATCTCCTCGGCACCGTCGGCGGTGCTGTGGCAATGCCCTTCGTCGGCCGTGCGATCGACCGGTTCGGCGTCCGCTGGACGATGACGGTCATCGCGATCGTTTACGGCACCGTGCTGTGCAGCCTCGCCGGCGTGAGCTCGCTGGTCGGGCTCACCGCCGGGTTCGTGGGCCTACGCATGGCCTCCCAGGGCGCGCTCCAGCTCGCCGCCACCACCGCGGTCGCGTTGTGGTTCTCCCGCCGCCGTGGCACCGCGGTCGGCATCGTCAGCGGGATCGGCATGATGGGCATCTCGCTCACCCCGGTGATCGTGGAGGGGCTGATCGAGGCGACCACCTGGCGGGTCGCCTGGCTCGCGGAGGGCCTGGCGGTCTGGGCCGTGGTCCTGCCGATCGCGGTGTTCGCGATGCGGGACCGGCCCGAGGCCCTGGGGCAGCACGTCGACGGGCAGGCACCCGATGCCGACGGCCCACGGCGGGAACACTGGGGCGTCGGACGCGCGCAGGCCATGCGGACCGGGTTCTTCTGGGTCGCCTGCATCGCCGTGGCGGTCTCCGGCCTGCTGGTCACCGCGGTGAACTTCCACCAGATCAGCCTGCTCGGCGAACAGGGGCTGGACACCGCCCAGGCCGCCGGCAACTTCCTGCCGCAGACCGTGGCGTCCCTGGCGGCCACGTTCGGCGTCGGCGCGCTGGCCGACCGGGTGGCCAGCCGCTGGCTGATCGTCGCGTCGATGTTGGGCCTGGCCGCCGCGCTGCTGTGCGGCGTGATCGTCCGCCCAGGCTGGTCGGCGGTGGTGTTCGGCCTGCTGCTCGGCGCGGCCCTCGGCAGCATCCGGTCCGTGGAGGCCGCGACCTTCCCTCGTCACTTCGGGGTGGCACATGTCGGGGAGATCCGCGGCACCGTCGCCGCGGTCAGCGTCGGCTCCACCGCGTTCGGCCCGTTGCTGTTCGCCTCGATCCACGATCTCGAGGCCAGCTACGTTCCGGCCTTGCTGGTGACGGCACCGATCCCGGTGCTCGTCGCGGTGGCTGCCCTGGTGGTCCGGCCGCCGACCTTCCCCGACCGGGTCGCGGGTGAAACCGAGAACCCGGTGGACACCGGGACTGGCGAGGATGCGGGGCCGGGGCCGGCGGAGGTCGACATGGAGGCGGGGACGGAGCGGCGGACCGAGGACCAACCGACCGCCTCTGTACCACGCAACTGAGGTCGAGCTCGCTGCGGCCAAACACGACTCGTTGACGAAGAACCGGGGCGTCCCGACCCGCTCCGGGTCGGGANNNCCCACGCCCCGGTTGTCCACCGGCGAGCGATGTCCGCTGGGCCGCGCCGCAGCGGTCAGCCAAAACCTTTACCTGCCAACGAATGCGGACCTGAGGCGACTACCGCTCCAGTGCTTCTGTGGGCCGCTCGGCCGCGTTGCGTCGGTACCTGCGGATCGCGAGGTAGGCGAGAACAACCAGGGCCAGGTAGGGCAGGCCCGCCTTCCACGCGGTGTTGAAGTGGTCGGTGAAGGCGGTCGTCACCAGCACGGCCGCCACGAACAACGCCGCCAGCGCGGTGGTCACTGGAGCCCCCGGCATCCGGATCGGGGAGGCCGGCAGCCCCGCGGCGGACCGCTTGCGGCGGAACGCGGCATGCGTGGCGAAGATCAGCAACCACGTGACCAGGGCGCCGAACAAGGCGATCCCCAGCATCATCGCGAACGCCTCCTGCGGCGCCGTCGCGGAGATCACCGCCGCCAGCACCAGGCCGGTCGCCGACAACGCAAGCGCGTTGCGCGGCACACCCCGCTGGTTGACCCGTGCCATCCACCGTGGAGCGTAGCCGTCGACGGCCAGGGAGTGACCCATCCGCGCTGTCACGTAAAGGTTGGTGTTCATCGCCGACAACGCGGCGGTGAGGATCACGAAGTTCATCACCCCGGCCGCCGCCGGGACCCCGGCGGCCTCGAACAACGTGACGAACGGGCTGGACTGCACGCCGGACGCCTCGGCCGCGTCCTGCCACGGCACGATCGACACCACCACGGCCATGCCCAGCACGTAGAACAGGGCCAGTCGCAACACCATCCGCCGGGCCGCTCGAGGCAGGTCCCGGACCGGGTTGCGCGACTCGGCCGCCGTCACCGCCACCGCCTCGGTACCCAGGTAGCTGAAGGTGACGACGGTCAGCGCCAGCCACACGCCGCCGATCCCGTTCGGGGCGAACCCGCCGTGCTCGGTCAATGCATCCAGCCCCACCGCCGGCCGGCCGGGCAGGCCGACGACGATGTAGAGCACCCCCAGCACGAGGAACACGACGATCGCGCTCACCTTGATCATCGCGAACCAGTACTCGAACTCGCCGAAGAAGCGGACCGAGACCGCGTTCACCACGAGCATGATCACGGAGAACGCGATGACCGGCACCCACAGCGGAAGCTGCGGGTACCAGAACCTCACGTACAGGCCTGCGGCGACCACCTCGCTACCGATGTTGACCACCTGCGCGGTCCAGTAGATCCACCGCTGCACGAACCCGGCCCCGGCCCCCAGGTACCGCTGCGCGATCGCGCCGAACCCACCCGCCTCCGGGTGCACCACCGTCATCTCGGCCAGCGTGTAGGCCAACGCGAGCGCCGCCAGTGCCGCGACCACGTATGCCACGATCACCGCCGGCCCGGCCAGCGAGATCGCCAGCCCGGAGCCGAGGAACAGCCCGGTGCCGATCGCCCCGCCGATGGCGATCATGCCGACCTGCCGGCCCGACAGGGCACGCCGCAGCCCGGTGGACCGGGCCTCGACCGTGGCGGGAGCGGGGGCCTCGCCTGTCATGTCGTTACTCCTCCTCGCAGGGGGCGAGTCGGCCCCACGGCGGTGCTGCGGGGCACACCGCACCCGGCCGACCGGGTGCCGGGGTGGCGTGGTCCCCGGTGCCTCCCGCTGGGGAGGCAGGGGTGGGACAGCCGGCGCCGGTCGGCGGACCGTCCGGACACGACGACGGCCGCCTCCACCGAGGCGGCCGTCGGGCAGGTCGTCGTCATGCGCGTCAGCGGGGCCGCCTCGTCAGGACGGCCACCACCAGGACACGCAACGGTCAAACACCGCGAGGCGACGGGCGAAGCGAGCATCGCCACGTAGCGACAAGGTGCGCAGCGAAGCCCGGAGCCGAGCAACCCAACACCGGAGGAGGGTAACAACCGCGGCCAGCGGTCAGGGCGCAAGCCGACGGTTTCGGTCCGCATCCGGGCGAGGTTGCGGTGTGCGGGCGCTGCACCGTGCGGCCGATCAGTCCAACGCACGGAGCCGGCGCGTGTACTCGCGCCGGCTGATCCGGCCCTTGCCGTAGTCGTGGTAGAGCTGCGCCCGTCGGACCATCGCCACCAGGTGCTCGGACATCTCCGCGCGCTGTTCCACGGACAGCTCGTCCATCCGGGCCACGATCAGGTCCACCACGTGGTCCACCATCTGCGCGCTCTGCCGCGCCCACTCCGGGGCGGGGTAGCGCCACCTCCGCAGCCGGCCGGTGAACACGGCGCGGAGCAGCGTCGGCGTGGTTCCGCCGGGTGGCTCAGGCATGACCACCGGGACCACGGGCACGCCGGTGTCGGCGGGCGGGCCGGCCCGCGTGGCGGGGGGCGCGACGCGGGCCGGCCGGGCACCCGCGGGGGCCGGCACGGCCCCCGGACTCGCAACGCCGGTCAGGCGGCACCGTCACGGCGCTGCCGCTGCAACCGGGCCACGCACCAGGCCGGCGCGCTGCCCCGGCGCAGGTGCTCCAGAACCGTCAACGGACCCAACCGCCGGGCCAGGTCGGACGGCTTGAGCCCGGCCACCCGCCAGTCCAGCGCTCGCTGGTCCAGCGGGCTCACCCCGGCATCCCACCACTGTTCGGCCTCGGCCACCTCACCCACCATCTGCCACCACCGCGCGGCGGCGGCCAGCAGCTCCGCCGGAGCGTCCGGCAGCCGGCGGGCCATCGCCGCCACGAAGGCGGGGTGGGCCGGCTCGACCGCGGTCAGCCCGCCCGTCCGGCGCTGGGCGGGGATCCGCGGTGGGGTCGGCGGTGCCTCCGCCAGCCACGCGGTCCGGATCTGGTCCACCTCGCGGAGCTCCGGGTCCCCGGACCGCTCCGCGGTCCACTCTCGGATGATCTGGTTGATCTCGGAGTCCCCGACCATCCGCTCCTCCCATCACCGCCGATGATCACGGAACGGTTTCGCACCGTATTGGGACGCATACTCTTCGCGCTAGACCCTGCCGAGCGATATCCGTTCGTTACCGTCGATCCGACCCTCGGATCCACTCGGCCGGAGTAACGGCCACCCGCTGCCGGGCCCGGGATGGCCACCCGGCCGGTACCTCGTTGGCCCAGGTGTAGCACGGTTCCGGGGGGACATCTCTCGACGGCATACCGACTGGTCGGTACCGTGCGGGCGGAGGTGGTGTCGATGACCGAACCGCGGTGGGGCCTCACCCTGCCCCTCGTCGGCGTCCCGCTCGCCGACCACCGGGACCTGGTGCGGGAGCTGCCCGCGCTGGGCTGGACCGACGTGTGGACCGCCGAGACCGCGGGGACCGACGCGTTCACCCCGCTCGCGCTCGCCGCGGAGTGGGAACCGCGGCTGCGCCTGGGCACCGCGATCGTGCCCGCCCAGACCCGTGGGCCGGGCCTGCTCGCGATGAGCGCGGCGACCCTCGCCGAGCTGGCGCCCGGCCGGTTCGTCCTGGGTATCGGTGCCTCGTCACCGGTCATCGTGACCAACTGGAACGCGGTGCCGTTCGACCGTCCCTTCCAACGCGTCCGGGACGCCCTGCGTTTCCTGCGCGCCACGTTCGCCGGGACGAAGGTCGACGAGCAGTACGAGACGTTCGCCGTCCGTCGGTTCCGGTTGGAACGTGTCCCTGCCACGCCGCCGCGGATCGTGCTCGCGGCGCTGCGCCCGGGCATGTTGCGGCTCGCCGCGCGGGAGGCCGACGGCGCGATCACCAACTGGCTCTCCGCCGCCGACGTCCCCAAGGTGCGGGCGGCGTTGGGGGACGGCCCGGAGCTGGTGGCTCGGGTTTTCGTGTGCCCCACCGAGAACGCCGATCTCGCCCGGACCGTCGGCCGCCACCTGATCACCAGCTACCTCACCGTCCCCGCCTACGCCGAGTTCCATCGCTGGCTCGGCCGGGGGAAGGCGCTGCGGGAGATGTGGGAGCGGTGGGCGGCCGGTGACCGCCACGGCGCCGCGGCCGCCGTCCCGGAGGAGGTCGTGGACGACCTGCTGGTCCACGGCGACCCGGTGTCCTGTCGGCGACGCGTGCGGGAGTACGCGGAGTCCGGAGTGGACACTCCGGTTGTCATGATCGTGCCCGCCGACACCGACCAGTTCCACGCGGTGCGGGCGCTCTCTCCGGACGGCGCGCCGTCGACGTGGCACCCTGCCACTGGCGGAGAATTGGCAGGCCGATGATGGTCGGGGAGGGCGGCACCCCGGGCGGTGCCGGGCGTGGCGTCGGGCCATTGACGCCGCCGGGTGCGTCGCGCCGGCAGGCGCGGGCCCGTGGGGTTGGAGTCGCAGTGCCTGATGGAGGAGCCATGGCGCGTGCCGCAGCGGCCCGGAGCCGCCGGGCGGCCGGTGTCCTGACGCCGGTGGAGGAGCGCATCATCCGGGCAGCGGTCCGGCTGTTCGCCGAGCAGGGCTTCGACGGCACCACCGTGCAGCAGGTCGTGGACGCCGCACAGGTGACCAAGGGCGCGCTCTACCACTACTTCGAGTCCAAGGACGACCTGCTCTACGAGATTTACCACTCGCTGATCGCGATCCAGCTCGCCAGCCTCGAGCGCATCCTCGGCGCGGGGGACGAGCCCGCGGACACGTTGCGCGCGATGGTTCTCGATCTGGTGGAGACCACCGCGGCCCGGGTGGACGAGGCCGCCGTCTTCGGCCGGGAGATGCACAAACTCGGCGCGGACCGGATGGCCGCCATCCGTGCCGACCGGCGCCGCTACCACGAGGCGTTCCGTGCGGTGGTGGAGCGCGGCCAGGCCGCCGGCGAGTTCGCCACCGCGGTGCCGGCCGAGACGGTCACCCTGATCGCCTTCGGCGTGATCAACCAGCTGCCGCAGTGGTACCGGCCGGAGGGGCCCAAGTCGCCCCGGCAGCTCGGCGAGGAGATCGCCACGTTCCTGCTCGCCGGCCTGCGACCGGCGTGACCTACCCGGTGCGGGAACCACGGGGCCGTCGTGGATCACATGTAGGACAGCTACGGGTCGGAGGTCGGGCGAAGCGGGCCCGGTGCTAGCGTCGTGACGTGCGACGCGAGCTGCTCACCCCCAGGTGGCTGGCGATGCACGCCCTGCTCGTGGTCGCGGTGGTGACCTGCCTGGCCCTCGGGTGGTGGCAGTGGGAGCGGGCCCGCTCCGCCGGCGGGACGCTCCAGAACTACGGTTACGCCCTGCAGTGGCCGACCTTCGCCGCGTTCTTCGTGTTCATGTGGGTGCGGCTGATGCGGCTGGAGCTGCGCCAGTTGGACGGTGAAGAGCCGGATGGTGCGGAGCCGGCCACGGGGTCGGCGCCCACGGTGTCGGCGGCCAGCGCCGGTGGCGCGGTACGGGTTCGGCGCCCGGCGCGTCCCGCGCCGCCGCGGGATGAGGAACCCGACGACGAGTTGGCGGCGTACAACCGCTACCTCGCCGAACTGAATGCCCGAGCGGAACGGGAACAACGATGAGCGGGACCGCCTTTGTCTGTTTCGCTTGTGGCGGCCGGTTTACTGTGGGCGTTCCGCACGCGACAACACAAGGACCGCCGAGCGGCTTGCGTGGAAGGCATACGTCGAGATGAACCCTGGTGCCCTGACCCGGTTCCGGATCGCCGCCTACGTGGTCGGCGTGGGCCTGCTGGCCCTCGTGCTGGTGGCGATGCCGATGAAGTACCTTGGCGACGACCCGAGGCTGGTGCAGATCATCGGACCGGTCCACGGCGCCCTCTACGCCATCTACCTGTTGTTCACCTTCGATCTGGCGATGAAGAGCAAGTGGCCGATGGGGCGCACGATTCTTCTGCTGATCGCCGGCACGATCCCGTTCGTGTCCTTCGTGGCCGAGCGCAAGGTCGTCAAGGAGGCGCGCCAGCGCGAGGCGGCCGCTGCCTGACCCGATCCCTTACGTCCGTCGTCCCGCCCCTTACCCGCTTCCGGGTAAGGGGCGGCGTCGTGCGGGCAACGTGACTGCCCGATGTGCGGGGCCACCGCTGAGTACGACTCTCGTTCCTGCCAGAACGGAAGGGAGCGAGATGTTCGACTGGACGTTCGACGGTGTGCGTGCCGAGGTGGCCTATCGCAGGGAGATGATGGCTGCCGTGGCTGCTTCGGCGAACCTGCACCGCCCGCCGCGGTGGTGGGACCAGCCCCGGCCCGGCGGGGACTCCGAGGACGAGGACCCGGAACTGGGACCCGAGCTGGCACTGGTGTCCCAGCCGTGCCCCGCCTGACGGTGTGCGAGCATCACGAGGTGGCACGGCTGGGGTCCGGAATTCCGCTGGTCGGGCGCGGTCGCGAGCTGGGCGTGCTGCGCTCGGCACTGGACCGCGCCCGCGGCGGCCTGGCTGGCGCCGTGCTCATTGCGGGTGACGCGGGAATCGGTAAGTCCCGGCTGCTCACCGAGCTGACCGAGCTCGCCACCGCCGGCGGGGCGCAGGTGCTGGCCGGCCGCTGCGTCGACGCGGGCGAGACCGGGCTGCCGTACCTGCCCTTCGCCGACGCGCTCGGCCGGGTGCCCGTGGCGCAGCTGGCCCAGGTACGCACCCGGCCGGCGCTGGCCCGACTGCTGCCCGACGTCCTGGCCGGCGACCACCCGACGGATCCGCCACCCGCCCGGCCCGACGAGGACCTCGGCCAGCTCCAGCTCTTCGACGCGGTACGGGGGTTGCTGACCGAACTTTCCGCGCGGCGGTGCGTCGTGCTGGCCCTGGAGGACCTGCACTGGGCGGACGCCTCCACCCGCCACCTGTTGTCATTCCTGCTCTCCCGCCTGCACCACCAGCGGTTACTGGTGGTCGCCACCTACCGCAGCGACGACCTGCACCGCAAGCACCCGCTGCGGCCCCTGCTCGCCGAGGTGCTCCGGCTGCCCACCGTGGAACGGCTCGACCTGGCCCCGCTCGGTCCGGATGCGGCGGAGGACTTCGTCCGCGCGTTGTCCGCGGACACGTTGGACGAGAACGACGTGCGCGAGATCGCCCGGCGTTCGGAGGGGATTCCCTTCTTCGCCGAGGAATTGGTCGCCACACATGCGGTGGGCCGCGACCTGCCCGCCACGCTTTCCGACGTGCTGCTCAACCGGATCGAGCGGCTGCCGTCGCTCGCGCAGCGCGTCGTGCGACTGGCTTCCGTCGCCGGGCGGCGCGTGAAACACGCGAAGCTCCGCGCGGTGTGCGAGCTGGAGGATGCAGCACTGGAGGAGGCGTTGCGTGAGGCGGTCACGCATCACGTGCTGGTTGCCGGTGATGGCGCGGAGTTCTACCGGTTCCGGCACGCCCTTCTCCAAGAAGCCGTCTACGCCGACCTTCTGCCCGGGGAACGGGTGCGTATCCATGCCGCCTACGCTCGGCTTCTGGCGAACGAGCAGGGAGTGCGAGGCGCTGCGGCCGAACTGGCATACCACAGCATAGAAAGCCACGACCTGCCGACGGCGCTCACCGCGTCGGTGCGGGCGGCCGGTGATGCCGCGTCGGCTCGTGCGCCCGCCGAGGCGTTGCGACACCTGGAACAGGCGTTGGACCTGTGGTCGGCGGTAGCCGACCCGGCGGCGTGTGCGGGTGTGCAGGAGGTCGAGCTGCTCCGAAAAGCCGCTTACTATGCCGGCGTTTCCGGCCAACCAGAGCGCGCTTTGGCGTTCGTGCGTGCGGCGGTGGAGATGGTCGACGAGGACTCCGATCCCGAGCAGGCCGCCGACCTGCGGCGCCGGGCGGCCCAGGAACTGCTCACCGTCGATGGCCGTTTCGCCGAGGCGGAGCGGGAAATCGGGCAGGCATGGGCACTGGTGCGTGCGAAGTCAGCCAGTGCCAGCCGGGCGTGGGTGCTGGCGGTGAAGGTCCGGGTTGACGTCATCAAGGGGGAGGACCGCGCGGCGCGGGGTTGGGCCGAGAGTGCCCTGGCGGACGCGGAGCAGGTGGGCGCGGCCGGTGCGGCCGCGGATGCGTTGACTTCGTTGGCCCTGCTGGACCAGCGCCAAGGCGATCTGGAGGCGGCCTGCGTCCGGCTGGCCGGCGCCCGCGACCGGGCCGCCGCGGCGCATGCTTTCGTCGCCGAGATGCGGGCCTGGTTCCAGCTGGCCGCCAACCGGTACGAGCAGGGCAACGTTGATGCGGCGATCCGGCTCCTGCGGGAAGCGGTGCGGCGCGCCGAGGACACCGGGATGTCCTGGAGCAACTACGGACTCGAGCTTCACGGGTTGCTCATGACGGCGTTGTTCGCCGCCGGTGAGTGGGAGGACAGCGTCGCCCTCACGCGGTCAGGTGAAGCGCTCGTGCCCGATGTGGTGTCCGTGCGGCTGCTGGCGCATCTCCTTCAGGTGTTGGTGGCACGCGGAGAGTTCGGTCCGGCCGCGGAGCTGTTGCGCAAGCTTCGCCCGGCCCGCACCCGGGACCTGCACGTGGCGCTCATTCACGGCGCGAGTGGTGCGGAGATGGCGTTGTGGCGGGACCGGCCCAAGGACGCCGTCGGGCACGTCACGGACGCGATCGAGCTGCTGCGGGAATCGGATGGCATGGAGCTGAGCCTGATCCGGCTCGCCGCGCTCGGGGTCGCCGCGCACGCCGACCTCGCGGCACGGGCCCGGCGGCGCCGCGACACCGCGGGGGAACAGGCGGCGGTCGTCGCCGGCGAGGCGTCGCTCGAGCAGGCCCGGGAGATCGTGCGGACGGTGCGGCCGCGCACCGGGGTGCTCGGGCCGGAGGGCCACGCCTGGCTGGCCCGGGCCGAGGCGGAGACGGCCCGGTTGGCGGGGGCGGACGACGCGGTGGCGTGGGCGCGGACGGTCGAGCTGTTCGCCGGGTTCCACCGTTACCACGAGGCCCTCGCCCGCTGGCGGTGGGCGAGGGCCCTGCTGGCGGCGGGGGATCGGGACACCGCCCAGGAGCAGCTCCGGCTGGCGCACACCGCCGCCGAACACCTGCGGGCCGTCCCACTCGGCGACGCGGTGCGGGGACTGGCCCGCCGGGCCCGCATCAACCTCGCCGGTGGCAACGGCGCGATCGGCAACCCCATCGGGCCCAGGGAGGCGCTGGACCCGCTGACCCCGAGGGAACGCGCCGTGCTCCGCCTGGTGGCGCTCGGACGCACCAACCGGCAGATCGGCGGGGAGCTGTTCATCTCGGAGAAGACCGTCAGCGTCCACCTCTCCCGGGTCATGGCGAAGCTCGGGGCCAGCAGCCGGACGGAGGCGGTGGCGCTGGCTTACGACCGCGGACTGCTCACTGGTTCGCCCTGATCAAGGCACCGGATCGGGGGCTCCCACGACGATCGCCGTTCCGGACGGCGCGGGGAGTTCGTGGGAGCCGACGGGTGCGGGTGTTTCGCACCGGACTGCGGGATCGGCGGGTCCGTCGGGAACCGGGTCGTCCTACGCCATCCCCGGAACGTCGGTCCACCTGCTGCGCAGGGTCGTCAAAGACGTGACGGACACCGCCCGCGCGGATCTGCCATGGCACCGGCCCCCCGCGCGATGATCGCCCATTGGAGTGATCGTCGATCGGGGAGTACCGGTGGCTGTCAAGCAACGACAGATCGTGCTGAGCATCCTGCTGCTGGTCGTGGTGGTGACCGTGGCGGCATGGGGTGGAGACTGGCTCGACGAGATCGGGCTCGGCGGCAGCCAGGGCTCCACCACCGCCCCGAATGCCGGCGAGGCCATGGCCGAGCTGGACAGGCTCGCTGTCGGTAGGCACCACTCCATGGCCGGTTACTCCCGGGAGCGGTTCAAGCACTGGACCTCGCACGGCGAGAACTGCGACACCCGGGAAACCGTGCTGAAGCGGGAAGGCAAGGACGTGCGGACCGACCGGGCCTGCAAGGCCGTGTCCGGCAGCTGGGTCAGCGCCTATGACGGCGAGACCTTCGACAAGGCCGGTGACCTCGACATCGACCACATCGTGCCGCTGGCCAACGCCTGGCGCACCGGTGCCGACAGGTGGGACGACGAGAAGCGCACCCAGTTCGCCAACGACCTGACCATCCCGCAGCTCGTGGCGGTCTCCGCGAAGAGCAACCGGGCCAAGGGTGACCAGGACCCGTCGCAGTGGAAACCGCCGGCCCGCTCCTACTGGTGCACGTACGCGACGGACTGGGTGAAGGTGAAGTCCACCTACGGACTCTTCGTCACCGAGGAGGAGAAGCAAGCACTGCGCGACATGCTCGACACCTGCCCCACCGACCCCAGCCGCTGACACGCAACTCTCCACAGTGGATTCAACGAAAACCCCGAGCGGTCGGGGAAACCGACCTCCTCATCGTCGCGACCGGGTGAGGAGATCGTTGGCGCCACGGGTGTTGATGACACGGTCGGAAGTGACACCGCACTCCTCGGCGCGTTGGCATCCGTAGCCGAGCCAGGCGAGCTGGCCGGGTGCGTGCGCGTCACTGTCAATGGCGAAGTCGCAGCCGAGGTCGACCGCCAGCCGGAGTAGGCGGCGCGGCGGATCGAGTCGTTCCGGCCGCGAGTTGATCTCGACCGCGACACCGTACTCGGCGCACGCCGTGAAAACCTCCTTGGCGTCGAACTGCGACTCCGGACGGCCGCGGCCGACCACGATGCGGCCCGTACAGTGCCCCAGGACATCCACGTGCGGATTGGCCACCGCGGCCAGCAGGCGCTCCGTCATCTCCCGCTCGGGCATGCGGAGCAGGGAATGCACGCTGGCCACCACGACATCCAGTTGGGCGAGCAACTCCTCGTCCTGGTCCAGCCGACCATCGGCCAGGATGTCCACCTCGATCCCGCGCAACACCCGGAACGGCGCGATGCGTTCGTTCACTTCGGCGACCACATCCAGCTGCCGACGCAGCCTCGCGGCGGACAGTCCATTGGCGACGGTGAGCCGCGGGGAGTGGTCGGTCAGCGCGATCCATTCGTGCCCCAGGGCGGCCGCGGCGGTGGCCATCTCCTCGATCGGGCTCCCGCCGTCGGACCAGTCGGAGTGGGTGTGGCAGTCGCCGCGCAACGCCGACCGCAGCTCGTGGCCACCCACCAGCTCGGGTGCGTCCCGCTCGGTGAGCTCCACCAGGTAGGCCGGATCCCGCCCGGCCAACGCCTCCGCGATCACCCCGGCGGTGGTGGGGCCGATCGACTCCAGCTGGGTCAGGGTCCCGGCCTCGGCCCGGCGCCGCAGCTCGTCCGGGCCCGTCGCGGTGGCGATCTCGGCGGCCCGCCGGAACGCCCGGACCCGGTAGCCGGGCGCCCCGGTCCGCTCCAGGTGGAACGCGATCAGCCGGAGCGCACGCACGGGGTCCACAACCCCCTGTGTACTCCAGATCGCCTGATGCGGCAGTGGTGAACGCGCCCGAGGACGCTAGAGCTTGCTGCCGCTCCCGTCGTAGCTGCCGCGTGCGTACCAGCGCAGCGCCTCGTGCAACTCCCTGGCCTGCCGGCGAACCTCCCGCCGGTTGCGCTTCTGCCCCAGGGGGTACAGGCAGATCCCGCCGCGGTACTCCGGGAACCGGTGGCTGCCCAGCGGCCCGGGTGGCGGCACCCCGTCGGCCAGCCACGCCACCAGCCACCGCTTGCGGCCCCGGCCCACGATCCGCAACCCGGTCACCTGGTGCCAGTCCAGGTGGCGCCGGCGGCGACCGCGCAGCACGGTGAGGCCGAGCGGGCTGAGCACCAGCTCCACCGGTGAGCTGCTGGCGCGCATCAACGAGACCACCCCGCTGAGCGCGAAGTAGGTGGCGCCGATGACGACGAGTACCTCGAACACGTCCCCGTAGGGCGTCCCCGTGCTCAGTGCCCCATTGCGCACCGCGACCGCGAAGGTCACGGCGAGAACCAGGCCCAGTACACCGAAGAACACCGACCCGCCGCGGGTGCCGGAGAACCGGGTGCCCTCGGCCAGCGCCTGGTCGAGCCGCCGCGCGGCGGTGGCGGCCGCGTTGCGGGCCGCGGTCCGGGCGGTCGCCTTGGCCCTGGCCCTTCCCACCGCCTTTCCCACCGCCTGTGCCGCGGCGACCGGTAACGGCGGTGGCGCCGGGGCCGCCGGTGGAGTCGGCTCCTCGGCAACCTTGGTCAGCAGTCGGGTCGGCGGTTTCTGGGCGGGCGGCGGTGGCAGCGGCCGCTCCGCGGGCGGTCGGGGTGCCTGGGCTGCCGGAGGTTGTGGATCGGCGGGCGCGGGAGCGGCCGCCGTGGCCACCCGGGTCCCGGCCGGCATGGCCGGTTCCGCCCACAGCAGTTCGGTGCGCTCGGCGATCAGTGACGTCACCTGCTCCGGCAACCATTGGGTGGGCTCCCGCGCCGCGGTACCCACGTCGCCCACGGCGGCGAGCAACTGTGCCGGGGTGGGGCGCGCGACCGGGTCCTTGGCCAGGCACGGTCCGAGCAGCTCCCGCAGCCCGGGCGAGAGCCGGCTCAGGTCGGGATCGGTGTGCACCACCCGGTACAGCAGGGCCGTGGTGTGGCCCTCGCCGAACGGACTCGATCCGGTCGCGGCGAACACGAGCACCGCGGCCAGCGAGAACACGTCGCTGGCCGGGCCGATCTCCTCGCCGGTGGTCTGTTCGGGGGAAAAGAAACCGGGCGTGCCGAAGAACACGCCGGTCATGGTCAGGCTCGCGCCCTCCATCGCCCGGGAGATCCCGAAGTCGATGACCCGCGGCCCGTCCACGCCGAGCAACACGTTGCCCGGCTTGAGGTCCCGGTGCACCAGCCCGGCGGCGTGGATCGCCGACAACGCCTCGGCCAGCCCGGCGGTGAGCATGCGCACCGCGGGCTCCGGTAGCGGGCCGTGCCGGGTCACCGCCTCGTGCAGGTTCGGGCCGGCGACGTACTCGGTGGCCAGCCACGGGCGTTCCGCCTCGGTGTCGGCGTCCACCACCACCGCCGTCCAGAACCCGCCCACGGCGCGGGCGCTGGCCACCTCGCGGCGGAACCGCTCGCGGAACGTGGGGTCCTCGGCCAGCTCGCCCCGCACCACCTTCACCGCGACCGGACGGCCGCCCGGGGACCGACCGAGGTACACCGCGCCCATCGCGCCCCGACCGAGCCGGCCGAGTAGGCGATAGGCGCCGATGCGTCGCGGATCGTCGGCCGCCAGCGGTCGCACGGGTCCCCCTTCCGTTCCCCTGCCGAGCTTAGGTGTGGTTCACCCGGTACCTACCAACTGCCGGGTGATCAACCACTGCCGGTAATGGAACCGCTGCGGAGCGTCTGACGGAAGGCGGAGTCGTTCGTTGTTCGACGACAACTCGGTCGTGGGAACTGTCTCCGCTCTGTCGAGGGACTGCGGATCACGGCACCGGTTGGGTACGGTTTCCGCACGTCCCACCGGCTGCGCGGTTGGCCGCGTTGCCTTGGCACGATCGGCGATCGCGTCCGGCCGGCGGCAACGGGCGAAGCCGGTTTTCCTGGTCGGAAGGGGATTCCCGGCAGCCGGGAACCGGGTCGGTGTGCCGGGGGTGCCCGCGTCGGTGATGGCCGCGGGTGACCGGTTCGCGCGACAACCGTTCGTCGCGTTGCTCTACCGAACGCGTTCGATCGGTGACGGAGAACGGTTTCGGGGGCAACACGGCAGAGGGAAGATCGCGCCAGGGGTTGCAATCTCAACTACTAGCCTGCATAGTAGCCCTCGTCCGCGACGACACCCGGCGGTTTCCCCCTCACGCCCGGCGCGGACGTGCCCGGTGGCGGGGCGGCTCGATGACCCCCAGGTCGAGCGGTCCCGCCACCGGCCCTTTTCCGAGATGTGTTCGTGGCTGGCGTGCCCGAGAGACCGGAGCGACCACTTCCCACGCGTCTCAACAGAATCGGGGCCGCACCCGTTGCGGCGTCACTCCGTGTCTTCCCAATGTCCTTCCCCTGCCGGATATCCGGCCGTGCCGCGGGCCGCGTGGTCAGGCCCGGACCAACACGTGGCAGGCCACCAGGATCGTGCCGACCAGGCCCGAGCCGACCACCAGGGGCGCGATCACCAGCCCGGTCACCGAGGCAACCAGCACCGAAGCCGCGGTCGCCGGCCGCGAGGAAGGCCGCAGCAGGAACACCATCCGCTCCCGCAGGTTGCTTTCGGTCGCCCCCAGGCTGGGGGCCGGGCTCGGGATCGGCTCCGGAATCCGTGACTCGGCCATCCGCAGCAACGCGCTCGCCACCACCCGCCGGCCGTGCCGCCGCCCGGCACTCTCGTCCGCGGCACGCTCCACCAGCAGCCCCACCTGGATGCGGCCGGCACGCAACAGCGGCAGCACCGGCACGGCCGTGGCCAGCACCGTCGCCAGCAGGACGAGCTGGTGGTGTCGACCGTCGAGATGCGCGTGCTCGTGGGTCAGTACCGCCGCCAGCTCCTCGTCGTCCAGCGCGCGCAGTGCCCCGCTGCTCAACACGACGCGGCGCGGGCGGCCGGGCAGGCAGTAGCCGATCGGCGAGGGGTGCTCCAGGACCAGCGCGCCGGTCGTCTCGTCCGGCGTGCAGACCAGCTCGCTGGCCATGCGGTGACGCCGTGCCGACGACCTGGTGCGCCGGATGGTCGACCAGCCGACCACGACCAGGCGGGCACCCACGATCGCGGAGATCGCAACCGGGATACCGGCGCTCAACGGTGCGCTCCCCAACACGTGCTCGCAGTGCAGGAATCGCTCGCGCAGGCTGTGCGGATCACCCGGAACCTGGTCGGCGAGCAACGCGAGCGGCCCCACCGCGAGCAACACGGTGACCACCGCGAGCGCGGTGCCCAGCCACGTGGCCAGGCCCAACCGTGGCGCCGCCCGCAACGCGCGCAGCCGCAGCAGCACCACGGGGGCGACCACACCGAGTGCGACCGCCCCGCCCGTCCCGCCGAGCGCGAGCCAGGTCACGGCTGGCTCTGCCGCCGCTCGGCCTGCCGCAACGCCGCGCGCAGGGCGTCCAGGTCCTCCGCCGAGATCCGGTCCACGAACTGCAGGAACGCCGCCGGCCGGTTGGCGCTGCCCGCCAGTGCCTGGGCCATCAGCTCCGCGGTGTGCTCCTCCCGGGAGGCCACCGCCTGGTAGGCGTGGGCTCGGCCGACCACCTCCCGCCGCACCAGGCCCTTCTTGAACAGGTTGTGCAGCACGGTGAGGACGGTGGTGTAGGCCAGGGGGCGGGCGGCGGTCAGGCGCGTCCACACCTGGCGGACGGTCAGTGCTCCGTCCGCAGCCCAGAGCTGCTCCATGACCGCGGCCTCCAACTCGCCGCCCGGCGCACGCACGTGTCCTCCCTCGACCTCGTCAGCCACCCGTCCGCGGGTGATGCGCGGCGAACCCGTCCACCAGGGCGCGCAACGCGAGTTCGAAGCTGGCGTGGTCGATCTCGTCGGCGTGCGCCCGCAGCAGGTGAGCCTGGCGAAGGTTCGGGAAGCGCTCCGCGTAGACCCCGGCGTCGTCGACGAAGCCGCGGGCGAACGATCCCAACGCCGCACCCAGCACAAGGTAACGCACGGCGGCGCCGATCATGGTGGCTTGCCGCGGCGGCCACCCCGCCCCGACCAGCCGGCCGTGCACCGCGTCGGCCAGCCGCAGCGACGCCTCCCGCTCCACCGGCTCCCGGGCCAGGAACGGGACGATGTTGGGGTGCGCGGCCAGCGCCGCGCGGTAGGAGCGGGCCCAGGCCACGACCGCCTCCCGCCAGTCGGCGGCCTCGAGCGCGGCCGCGTCCACCCCGGCCACGATGTCGTTGGCCACCTCGTCGAGCAGCTTCTCCTTGCTCGGCACGTGGTTGTAGAGCGACGCCGCCCGCACCCCCAGCGCGGTGGCGAGCCGGCGCATGGACAGCGCGGCCAGCCCCTCGCCGTCGATGATCTCCAGCGCGGCGCGGCGGATGTGCTCCGGCGACAGCCGGGGGGTGCTGGGTCGGGGCACCGGCGCCTCCTCCAGGTGGGTCCGGGCGGCCCGGCCCCGGTTGCCGGCGCCCGGCCGGAAGCGGCCGGAACCGGACGGAACCGGGGTCGCCGGCCGGGCCGGCATCGCCGTGCCGCCGGGTCTTGTGGCCGGCCCAGGGGCGGCCTAGGGTACGCAAAACTAACCTCGTTAGTTTAAGTGAGGGTTGGGCATGTTCGAGGAACGCCAGGACCGGGTCGCGGTGGTCACGGGTGCGGGGCGCGGCATCGGTGCCGCCGCCGCGCGGGCCCTCGCCGCCCGGGGCGCCGCCGTCGCCGTCGTCGACCTCGACGAGCAGGCCGCCACCGACACCGTGGAGCAGATCGGGCGGGACGGCGGCCGGGCCGTGGCCGTCGGCTGCGACGTCACCCGGCGGGACACGGTCGAGGCGGCGTTCGCGCGGGTCGACGCCGAGCTGGGGCCGGTCGGCATCCTGGTCAACAACGCCGGCGTGATCCGGGACAACCTGCTGTACAAGATGACCGACGACGACTGGGACACGGTCATCGGCGTGCACCTGCGGGGCGCCTTCCTGTGCAGCCAGGTGGCCCAGCGCCGGATGGTGGAGCAGAGGTGGGGCCGGATTGTCAACCTGTCCAGCATCTCCGCGCTCGGCAACCGCGGGCAGGCCAACTACTCCACGGCCAAGGCCGGCCTGCAGGGCTTCACCCGGAGCCTGGCCATCGAGCTCGGGCCGTTCGGGATCACCGTGAACGCGGTCGGGCCCGGCTTCGTCGTCACCGACATGACAGCGGCGACCGCGGCCCGCGTCGGCGTCGAGTTCGCCGACTTCCAGAAGGCGGCCGCCGAGATCACCCCGGTGCGCCGCGTCGGCCAACCGGCCGACATCGCCGCCGCGATCTGTTACCTCACCAGCGAGGCCGCCTCGTTCGTCACCGGGCAGGTGCTCTACGTCGACGGCGGCCGCTCGCTCGGCTAGGAGGCGGACGTGGACTTCGCGTTGTCGGACACCGAGCGGGACCTGCGGGACTGGGTCCGCACCTTCGTGCGGCGCGAGCTGGTGCCGCTGGAGCCGGAGGTGCTGCGCCGGGAGCGCCGCGGCGAGCGTGGCCTGCGGCCGGAGGAACTGCGCGCACTGCGGCAGACCGCCCGGGAGGCCGGATTCTGGGGCCTGCAGACCCCCTCCGAATACGGCGGCATGGGACTGGGCGCGGTGCTCACCGCCCTGGTGGAGATCGAGCTGGGGCGCACCTTCGTCCCCTTCTCGTTCGGTGGGGCGGCCGACAACATCCTGTTCGCCTGCAACGAGGACCAGGAACAGCGCTACCTGCTCCCGACCATCGCCGGGGAGCGCGTCTCCTGCTTCGCGCTCACCGAACCCGGCGCGGGCTCGGACGCCAAGGCCATCCGCACCACCGCCCGCCGCGACGGCGACGAGTGGGTGATCGACGGCGAAAAGACCTTCATCACCAACGGCAACGAGGCCGACTTCGCGATGGTCTTCGCGGTCACCGACCGGGCGAAGGGAGCCGACGGCGGAGTCACTTGCTTCCTGGTCGACCGTGACCTCGGGTGGAAGTCCGAGCTCATCGCGACGATGGGGGAGTGGGGGCCGGCCTCGCTGGTGTTCGACGGAGTGCGGGTGCCCGCCCGCAACGTCCTCGGCGAGGTCGGCGGTGGGTTCGCGTTGGCGATGCGCTGGATCGGGCGTGGGCGTTACCTGCTGCCGGCCCGTGCGCTCGGGGCGTGTGAGCGCCTCGTGGAAATGGCCATGGAGCACGCCAGGACGCGGCACACCTTCGGTACGCCCATCGCCGACCGGCAGGCGATCCAGTGGATGATCGCCGACTCCGCGGTGGAGATCGAGGCATTGCGATGGCTGGTGCTGCACGCCGCCTGGCAGGTCGACAGTGGACTCGACTCCCGGCACGCGCAGTCCATGGCCAAGCTCTACGGCGGCGTCAAGGCCAACGAGATCGTGGACCGCGTGCTGCAGATCCACGGCGGCATGGGCTACACGCGGGAGCTGCCGGTCGAGCGGTGGTACCGCGAGCTGCGGCTGCTGCGAATCTACGAGGGCACCGACGAGATCCAACGCCGCACCATCGCGAGGAACCTGCTGCGCGGGTATGCCTCGGTCAGCGGCGTGTTGGGCTGAAGGGAGCGGACCGGTGGGCTTGGACCCGAACCTGGTGGGGCAGGCCGAGGGCCCATGGGAGCGCAGCTGGAGCGCCGACGACGCGTTGTTGTACGCGGTCGCGGTGGGCGCGGGGCAGGATCAGCCGCTGTCCGAGCTGTCGCTGACGACCGAGAACAGCGCTGACGTCGAGCAACGCGCCCTGCCCACGCTGGGCATCGTGCTCGCGCAGTTCGGCGGCCCGCAGACGATCCACCTTGGAGACGTCGACCTCACCACACTGGTGCACGCCGAACAGGAGCTGGTGCTGCACCGCCCGTTGCCGGTGGCCGGCCGGATGAGCCTGCGGCGCCAGATCACCGACGTGTTCGACAAGGGCAAGGGCGCGCTCGTGGTGGTCCGCACCGAGGGCGTGACCGAGGATGGCGAGCCCTTGCTGACGACGCGATCCTCGGTGTTCCTGCGCGGGGCTGGCGGGTTTGGCGGTCCCCGCGGCGAAAGCACCCCCTGGGAACCGCCGGCCGGCGACCCCGATGCGGTCCTACGTTTTCGTACCGCACCGAACCAGGCGTTGCTCTACCGGTTGACCGGGGACCGCAATCCGCTGCACTCCGATCCCCGCTTCGCCGCGCTGGGCGGGTTCGAGCGACCGATCCTGCATGGGTTGTGCACCTACGGCATCACCTGCCGGCTCCTGGTGGGGGAGCTGTGCGGGGGCGACCCCACACGGGTGCACGCGATGTTCGGCCGGTTCAGCCGTCCGGTGTGGCCAGGCGACGAACTGGTCGTCTCGGCCTGGCGGAGGAGTGACGGGTCGGCGCTGTTCCAGACCTCCCGCGCCGGCAGCGATGTCGTCCTGGACCGGGGACGATTCGACTACCAGCCATAACAGCCCGCGGAACGGGTGAGCTCCGCCACTGCCCGACGTGCGTATCGTGAACCGCGGTGCCACGTTCCGCCACGGCGGGGCGTCGGCCGAACACGGCCCGCGACGGGGCCGCGACGTGTCGAACGTGGCGCTGTGAGTAGATTTCGCCGCACCGTCCGACGCGTGCCGCGGGCGGGACGTTCTTCAGTCGGACAGCGGGACGGCGGACTATGGCGGCAAGTAGTTACCAGACGTACCAGAACCAGTCGCGCGGCCCTTACCGGCCGCGCCGCAAGCGACGCGTCGGCCGGGTGATCGGCGTCCTGTTCCTGGTGCTCCTCGTCGCCCTTGTCGGCGGCTGGATCTACCTGGACACCTCACTGCAACGGGTCTCGGCGCTGGGTGATGACGCCAACCGGCCTGCGGCGGGCAAGGGCACCAACTGGCTGTTGGTCGGCTCGGACAGCCGGGAGGGGTTGAGCGCGGCGGATCGTGCCAAGCTGGCCACCGGGGATGCCGAGGGGCGCCGCACCGACACGATGATGTTGCTGCACATCCCGTCCGGCAGCGGCCCCGCCACCCTGGTCAGCCTGCCGCGGGACTCCTTCGTGCCGATCCCGGGCAACGACCGCAACAAGCTCAACGCCTCGTACGCCTTCGGCGGGCCGAAGCTGTTGGTGCAGACCGTCGAGAACGTCACCGGGCTGCGGATCGACCACTACGCCGAGATCGGTTTCGGCGGTTTCCGGGACATGGTGGACGCCGTTGGCGGCGTCGAGATGTGCCCGAAGGAGGCGATCAACGACCCGAAGGCGGGCCTGAACCTGCAGCCGGGATGCCAAAAGCTCAACGGTGCCCAGGCACTGGGTTACGTGCGTACCCGGGCCACGCCTCGCGCCGACCTGGACCGGGTCGAGCGGCAGCGGGAGTTGCTGTCGGCGCTGATGGCGAAGGCCGGCAGCGCCGGTACGATCTTCAACCCGTTCCGGAGTATCCCGCTGATGGCCAGCGCCCCCGACGCGTTGACCGTCGACGACGGCGACCACCTGCACAACCTCGCCCTCATGGGATGGGCGATGAGTGGTGACCTGGTGACCACGACGGTGCCCATCGGGAGCATGGGTAACCAGGGTCCGGTGGGCTCGGTCGTCAACTGGGACCGCGCCAAGGCGAGCCGGCTGTTCGAGGCACTGGCGAACGACCAGCCCGTGCCGACGGATCTGCTGACCAAGTAACAACACCCGAACACGAACATCGACCCGCCACGGACCACCGTGGCGGGGCGCCTGTTTCCCGCGGCCCCGCCCGGCTGCGGCTCGCCTGCGCGACTCGAACCATGCTGTCGCCCGGCGACTTCCGTCGTGGGACAAGCGAATTCCGATTTTGATTCGGCTTCTGTCCCTGTCGGTCCGGGGACCGAACTCGGTCACGGGCCGGTCAGCGGCGGTCTTCCTGCTCGTTGTTGGGCGGGTTGCGGTTCCCGCGTTCGGTTCTGCGGCGCCACTCCTCGTGCAGCCGGACCCGGACCCGGCGGGCACGCAGCGGCGCCATGCGCTTGTTCCAGTCGTCGGCCTCCTCCGGGGTCATCGGCCGGAGATGCTGGAACTCAGGCACCCGCACGGTGGCCTCCGCGACGCGTGGGCGTGGGCTCGGGTGGGCGGGAGGACATTCGGTCTCTGCTGCTCGGCGACTGCACCAGACTTCTCCCTCGCGCGGGCCCGTGGCCACCGGTCCGGCGCCCCGGTTCCGGGGCACCCGGCGCAGACGGTAGCCAGCCGTCGGTCCCGCACCCGACCACCGCTCGGGTGATCTCCATCCCGGAGCCGTGTGATCCGGATGGCGGTACCGCGACCCGGGTCCACATCCGTCGGAAAATGCCGGCCCGCGGGCCGGGGGCAGCACCGCCGACGCACAGGGGGTGGGCTGCGCCGGCGGTGCCGGGTGACGGTTCATCGCCCGTCCCCGAGCAGACGACCGGAGTCCCGAGCGGCTTACGGAAATGTGTCCTGGATCACATCTCCGGGTGATCGTGGGTCACCCGGCGCGGCGGCGGCCGATCTGCCGTTGAACAGCACGTTCAACGCGACCGCAACCACCGTTCCCACCGCGATTCCCGAATCCAGCACGGTGCGCAACGCCTCCGGCATGTGCGCCCAGAATCCCGGAACGGCAAGGGGAATCATCCCCACACCAAGCGCCACCGCCACGACGACCAGATCGTGCGGGTTGCGGGACAGCGCCGGGCCCAGCGTGCGGATGCCGCTCGCCGCAACCGCACCGAACAACGCGATCCCCGCGCCACCCAGCACGGGCGGCGGAATCGCGGCCACCAGTGCGCCCAGCGGCGGGAACAGGCCGAGCAACACGAGCACACCGCCGCCGGCGGCCACGACAAAGCGACTGCGTACCCCGGTCAGCTGGACCAGCCCGATGTTCTGCGCGAAGGCACTGCAGGGGAATGCGTTGAAGATGCTGGAGACCGTGGAGGCCGCGGTGTCGGCACGCAGCGCGCGGGCCAGTTCCCGCGGGCCGACCCGCCGTCCCACCACCTCGCCGATGGCCAGGGCGTCGGCGGTGCACTCGGCCAGCGTGACCAGCTGGACGATGAGCATCGCGACGATGGCGGCCAGCTCGAAACGCGGCATGCCGAAGTGGAACGGCGTGGTGATGCCCACCGGGTCGACCCGGCCCACCGCGGAGAAGTCGGTCAACCCGAGCGGCACCGCGACCACGGTACCGACAACGAGTCCCAACAGAACCGCGATGCTGCCGAGGAAACCCCGGGCGAAGCGTTGCACCAGCACGATGAACCCGAGCACGCCGAACGCGAGCGCGAGGTTGGTGGGCGTGGCGAAGTTCGCGGACCCGGCCCCGCCCGCGCTCCACTCGACCCCCACCTTCAGGATGGACAGCCCGATCAGGGTGATCACGGTGCCGGTGACCAGCGGCGGGAAGAACCGGACCAGGCGGCTGAAGTGCCCGGCGACGGCCAGCCCGACCAGCGACGAGACCAGGGCGGCGCCGAATACCGCGGGTAACCCGCCGCCGCTGTGCACCACGAGCACCATCGGGGTCACCGCGGCGAACGTCGGCCCGTTGACGAACGGCATGCGGATGCCGAACTTCCACACGCCCAGCGTCTGCAGCAGGGTGGCCGCACCGGCCATCACCAGGGCCGCGTTGACCAGGTAGGCGAGTTCGGGGCCGGGAAGGCCGGCGGCGGCACCCACGATCAGCGGGGGCGCCACCACCCCGGCGTACATCGTCAGGATGTGCTGCAGGCCCAGCGTGATCGTGCGGCCTGGCGGCAGGATCTCGTCCACCGGGTGCGGTGCGGGTCGCCGGTCTGCCTCGTCCCTGGTGTCCGTCAAGTGAGACCTCCCGTGGTGCGAGGACGTGGGTCGCCGGCCGGAGCCGCGGGTGCCGGGAGTGAACCACCGTCATTCTGGAGTTGGAATATCTCTTCCGTGTTACGGAATAGATTCGTGGGAACGTCCGATGTCGGGCCGGTGGCGGAGTTGGTTGATCAACCAACGATGTGGTTCGGACGGCGCAGCGTCCACCGCCGTCCGAGCGGGTACCGGCAGCGGTCCGGAATGGTGGAAACGACAGCATCAATACTGGCACGGAGTTGTTTCACCGGGTGAGACGACCGGCGATCACCCAGGACATCGTTTTGAACAGAATTGTCCCGGTCCCACCTCGTCGATCAGCTCCAGTACCAGGCGAAACGCCGCTGTCGGTGCGGCGGTGAAGTCCGTTTTCCACGGTGTGGGCCATTGGCGGCTTTGCGGTGTTTTCCGACCGCACTCCCCGGTTCTAGCGTCCGCCGGGGCCGGATATCCGGCTCACCCCTGCACCCTGCATGGAGTACCGATGAGAAACAACGTGTTGCCACGCGCGTTCCGCCGTGGCTCGGTGACGCTGGTCGCGATGGCGTTGGTCGGCGCCTCCACCGGCGTGCTCGGCGGGGCGACGGCCGTGGCCGAGAACAGCGCCGCCCCCGATCCGATCCAGCCCACCGACGTCGACCCCGACCTCGCCGCCGCCGTGACCGGCCAGATGCTGGCCGGGGCCACCACCATGAGCGCCGAGCTCGGGTTCACCCCGTCCGCCCAGGACGTGCTGGTGGAGGGCCAGCGCGCGACCGCGGACCGGTCCTGGGTCTTCGGTGGCAGCGTGGTGCGGCTGCCCAGCGACGTCGACGGCTCCCCCAGGGCCATGCTGTTCCTCGGCCACCGCGAGAACGGCACCTGGCGGGTGGCCCTGGAGGGCAGCCAGGAGTTCGCCTCCCTGGTCCGACAGGCACCGGACGCCGTCGTGCCCGATCCCGAGCGGCCCGTGCTCGCCAAGACCGCCGACCCCGCACCGATGGACGCCCCCCTCGGCCTGTCGCTGCCGTGGAAGCTGGGTGACTCCTGGGGATCGGCCGGCGTGCACGGCGACTCCGGATCCTCGCGGCCGTACAACGCGATCGACTTCCACGGCGGGGACAGCCGCGTGCTCGCCGCCCGTGCCGGCAAGATCTACCGGTTCTGCACCCGGGGCACCCGGTGGCACTTCCTCAAGGTTTACCACGACAACGGCTGGACCACCGGGTACTACCACACCCGCTACCAGACCTCCAAGGGCAACGGTGCCCACGTCGCCGCGGGTGAGTTCCTGGGACAGACCGGCAACGAGCTGCCCTGCGGCGGCCGCTCCAGCGGTGCGCACGTCCATTTCACGCTGTGGCAGGGAGACCGGGCCGTAGGCGTGCATGGCAAGACCATTGGTGGCTGGACGTTCTACGAGGGGTCGCGCCCCTACTCCGGCTACGCCGTGCACGAGGGCCGTCGGGTCAACTTCCCGGCCAGCAACGGCTCGCTCCGCAACTACGGCCCGGGTAACACCACCGCAACAGGTACGGTCCGCAACGACGGTGGCTGGGTGAACCTGCGGTCCGGACCCGGCACGTCCTACGACAAGGTGGGTGCCCTGCGCGACGGCACTGTGGTGGAGATCGCCTGCACGGCCCGCGGTGAGGAGCTCACCGGGCCCTGGAACAACAAGAGCGACATCTGGGACAGGTTGCCTGACGGAAAGTGGATTTCGGACGCCTTCGTCGACACCGGCACGAACGAACCGGTCGCCCCGTCCTGCGCGTAAACCCGCACGCGGCGCGTGACGGGGCGCCACGCCGGTGCGGGTGAGGGGCAGAACCCGTACCGGTGCTCCCCCGAGGGCGCGTGCTCCGGCCGTCGAGCAACGGATCCGGCCGGAGTACGCGCCCTCGCCAGCCGGCACAAGCCGGGCTTCACCGCGGTCTCACTCCCACTCCCAACAGATTCCGTGCACACCCGGCGGTGCCTCCGGCAGCACGATGTGCGCGGTGTGCGAGGTTCCGATCCACAGTGGACTGACGTCCTCTTGGGGCGCACCGATGTGGCGCTGCCGGTACCGGTGGCAGCGCACCGGAAGCCGGGCCGAATCGAAGTGGACCTGCAGGATGTACTCGTTGGCCACGCCGCGCAGCCGGCGGTCGTAGCAGCGGACCCGCTCGGCGCCGCCGGGGAAGTGCAGCTCGTATTCCAGGATCGCGACGTCGCCGGTGTCCAGCACCCGGTCCAGGACGATCTCCAGCACGCAGTAGCCCGAGGCGACGTCGGTGCGCACGCGACCGAGCCGGCCGTACCGCACGTCGATCCCGGCCGGAAGCGACTGCGCCGGGGAGTCCGAGTGGTAGATGGCCAGGCAACGGTCCACCCGGTCGGCCTCGGCCCGGATCGCCTGCGTCACCACCGACCTGCGCTCGGCCCCGTCCGGCCCGACGAAGAACTGGTCGCGCACGCTGACCGCCCTGGTGCGCTCGTAGCACTCGATGTCGACCGCGGCCAGCAGGTCGGCCAGCCGCGCGTGGTCGTCCCAGAGCTGGTCCACCCCCAGTGTGCCCGCGGCCGACACCCAGCGGCCCCGCGGCCGCGGCGGCCCGAGCAGGCTGATCAGCGAGTCCGGCGGCAGGCCGAGCACCCGTTCCAGGACCCGCACCGCGCGCATCGACTCCGCACGCTCGGGGCGGCTCCGCCCACGCTGCCAGTAGCTCAGCGTGGTCAGGCTGACCTGGACACCGTGCTGGCGCAGGCGGTGTTGGATGCGTTCCAGCCCCAACCCACGGTGTTTGATCGCCGCCCGCAGCGCCACCGGGAACGGGCCGGTGCGCAGTGCCTGGGCCAGCTCGCGGTCCCGTACCTGTGCCAGCGTTCTGGCCCGCGCTGGCTCGACAACCGACGACGTGCCGTGCTGGGCAATGCCCATCAACTCCCTCCTCACCCGGCGGCACGTCCGAGGATCACTTGACGAGTAACGAAGCGGCTAGCCCCGTTCGGACTACGGTTGCATTCGTGAGCAACGACCGCGGTGCGGGCGGCACGGCACCACCCGCACCAAGCTGCTGGTCAGAACTCCAGGCTCCAGGAGTTGAGACGGCCGGTGTCGTTGGCCGCGGTGTCGCGAACCCGCAACGTCCAGGTCCCGTTGGCAACCTCGCTCGACGCGTTGACCCAGTAGGTGGCCACCACGTCATTCGCGGCGTCGTTCGGGTTGTCGTTCTTCAACCGGTATGCCTTGCCGCTGGGAGCAAGCAGATCGATGACCAGGTCACCCCGGAACGTGTGCTGGATGTTGACGCTCACGGGAAGCTCGGCCGGTGCGTTCCCGGGCACTCCACTGACCGTGATGGAACTGGTCACGGTGGCCCGGTCGGGAATCGCGACCGCCTCGTCGTTCTGGAAACGCTTGCCGGGCTGGGCCATCGCGATCGTCCACACCGCGTGCGCGATGGCGTCGGCGTTGCGGTCGAGCGCGGTGACATCGATGTTGCGCATCGTGTCGCACGAGGAGTGGTAGCACGGGTCGAACGCGACGCCGGCCCGCCCGCCCCATTTCTGGGCCTGTGCGGTGCTCTTGCGCTTCTCCGCCCCGGTGAACGTACCCCCCGCCGCGATACCGACCGCGATGAACGGACCGTAGTCGGACCGGCCGTCGAAGTCCGTGCCCTCGGTGGGAACGTTGATCGAGCGGAAGTAGTCCTCCAGGATCCGTTCCAGCCGATCCGATCCGGCCGGTCCGGGTCCGGCTCCGACCCCGTCGGAGTTGTCGCCGTCGTAGAGGAAGTAGCCCGCGTTGGGCGAGCCCACCATGTCGAAGTTCAGGTACGCCTTGATCTTCGACCTTTCGGTGCGGGTGAGGCTGTTGACGTAGTGGCGGGAGCCGCGCAGTCCCAACTCCTCGGCCCCCCACCAGGCGAACCGGAGATGCTTGGTGGGCTTGACGTTCTGGCGACCGATGGTGCGGGCGACCTCCAGAATGGCGGCCGATCCGGAACCGTTGTCGTTGATACCCGGTCCAGCACGGACACCGTCCAGGTGGGCACCGACCATCAACACGTTGTTCGGGTCTCCGCCGGACCAGTCGGCGAGCAGGTTGTAGCCAGTGGTACCGTTGACGGTGAACCGCTGGATCGCGGTTTGGAAACCGGCGGCGTCCAGCTGGCCCTTGATGTAGTCCAGGGACGCCTTGAAGCCCGGACGGCCGTGCGCGCGGTTGCCGCCGTTGTTGTCGGCGATGACTTGCAGCTGCCGCAGATGCTCCTGGACGTCGGCCACCGGGATGTCCGGTGGTGTCGGCGGGGGTGCGGTAGCGGCTCCGGCGGTGGTCGGGGTGGCGAGCACCAGGACACCGACGCCGAGCACCGCGGTGGCGGTATGCCGCAGCCGTCTGAGGAAGGCAGGGGACATCGTGCCTACCCTTTCCGTGCAGGGGAACGGTCAGGTGAGCACGCTCAACATCGCCGCTTGACCTGCCGGGCACAACCCTCCGGAAGTCTGTGTAATCCGCAGTATGCGGTCCTTCCCACCAGATCGCACGCCGGAGCCCGACTGGCGACCCGACCTGCGCCGCAGCAGCTGGATCGCGCGCGAATCCGATCGTCGCCCTGGACGAACCATGTGCCATGCGGCTGTGGGTAGGCCGAAACCGAAGAGGGGGCCCG
>NZ_BMMK01000008.1:40066-209305 GCF_014645795.1 Longimycelium tulufanense
AGGAGATCGCGCTGAGGAAGGATCCGGCGACGTCAACAGCCGGAGCGGAAGCGTTGGCCTCCAGGACGACGACGGCGAAGGCCAGGTCACCCTGGAACCCGACGAACCAGCCGTGCGAGTTGCCGGCGTTGTCGAACTCGGCCGTACCGGTCTTGCCGTGCAACCCCGGGAAACCGTTCAGCTTCCTGGCGGTTCCGTCGGTGACGACCTCACGCATCATGTTCCGGACCGCATGGGCCACCGCCGGTGGGGGAGGCGCCGCGGTACCGGTCGCCTCGGTTCGGGTTCCGCGCAACAACACGGGCGTGACCCGCTTGCCGCTGGCCATGGTCGCGGTCGCCAGGGCCATGCCGAAGGGGCTCGCCGTCACCTCGCCCTGCCCGATGCTGTCGTCCATCCGGTTCTCCGCGACCGGGTCGGGCGGCACCTTCCCGGTGACGGTCGTGATACCGGGGATGACGTAGTCCGCGCCGAGACCCAATTGCTGCGCCGCCTTGGAGAGCGCGTCGGCGGGTAGCTTCGTGGCCAACTCGGCGAAGGTCGTGTTGCACGAGTGCGCGAACGCGGTGCGCAGCGAGACAGTGCCCAGGTCGAACTTGTGGTCGTTGGGAATCCGCCGGCTACCCACCTGAACCTCGGCCGGACACGGCAATGGCGTGTCCGCCTGTGCCAGGCCGGCCTGCAAAACCGCGGAAGCCGTCACCATCTTGAAGGTCGAACCCGGCGGCAGGATGCCCTGAAGCGCGATGTCCGACTTCGCGGCCCTGTTCTGTGCCACGGCGCGGATTTCGCCGGTGGAGGGCTGGATCGCGACGAGGGCGGCCTCGTTCGGAAGTGCCTGCAACGCGTGCTGCGCCGCCTTCTGCGTCCTCGCGTCCAACGTCGCCTGGACCGGCCGGCTGCGCGCGCCACTCTCCGCGTGCAGCACCTCGACCTCGTTACCGGACGCGTCGGCCACGACGATGCGCCACGGCGCGTCGTTCGCCCTCTGCTGCTCGATCTCCCTGGCCAGGCCACCCATGACGAAGGACCGCAGTTCCGGGTCGACGCCCCGGATCTTCTGCTGCTTGCGGAACGAGACCCCGGGAAGGTCGTAGATCTGGGACCGCACCTTGTCGTAGTCCGACTCGTCCAAGGTGACGACCTCGTAGGGCTGGCCGGCGGGCACCTTGCCCGCACCGTCGACGATGGCCTGCCGCGTCACGTCCGGATCGAGCGGCGCGAGCGCGGTCGCAAGTTGCTGCGCCACGCGGGACAGGTCCCGGGCCTGTGCCCGGTCGAGCCGGACGGTCACCCCGGTCTTCCAGGTCAGCAAGGGTCTTCCGGTGCTGTCGGTCACCGCGGCCGCACGATCGTCCTGCCGCAACTCCAGCTTCTGGCCCGCCCCGAGCCTGGGATGCACGGCGGCCGGCGACCACTTCACCCGCCACCGCGCACCCTTGTTGAGCTGGATCGTGCCGTCGTAGGACCATGTGCGGCCGCTGCCCAGGTTCCAGTCCGCTCGGTAGCTGACCGTGGCCTGGTTACCCGCTGCGGAGCGGTCGACGTTTCCCGTCTTGAGCGTCACGGCGGACGACCGAAGCTCGACCCGTAGCTCGTTTAGGAACGCCGCGGCGGCCGCGGGATCGTCGGTGAGCTTCGCCGCGGCCTCGGTGTCCCCCTTCCCAGCGGCGGTGAAGAACTGTGCCACCACCCGGTCCGGTGCGTCGATCATCGCTGGTGGCGTGGAGCTCTCGCCGGTGGCGGTACCCGCCCCCGGTTTCGACAACACCACGACACCGGCGACGATGACCCCCACAGCCACCAAGCCGCCCCCGGTCAGTACCCAACGTCTCCACGAGGTCGTGGACATCGAAACCCCCTCCCGCGACGAACCTCGTCGCGCTCTGCTGGATCGTACGAAAGCGCCCCGGCGCACGGTTGCCGCGGACCGCGAAGGTGGTTCGGACCACGTCCGTCCATCGGTCGGGGACTGCCGTCATATCCTCGGCCAATGGCAAGCTCGGGCTGCTGAAGCGCTTCAGGAACCGTGGAGGCTGGGGGTGCGGAATGCGGTCCGTCCGCTCCGGGGCGGCGGCGGTGTTCTCGGTCTTCGGGCTCGGCGGGTTCCTGGCCGGCTCCTGGGCCGGGCGGGTGCCCGCGCTGGCACAGCAGGTCCAGGCCGAACCGGGTGCGCTCAGCCTGGCACTGCTGGGCATCACGGTCGGCCTGCTCACCGGAGCGCCGTTCGCCGAGGCGCCTGTGCACGGGCCGGGGTGCGGCCGATCGTCACCGCATCGGCAGTGACCGCCTGCCTGTTGTTGCCCGGGCTCGCCGTCGCCACCACGCCCCTCGGGCTCGGGTTTGCCCTGTTCCTGTTCGGGATCGCGGTCGGATTCATGGATGTGTCCATGAACATCGCCGCCGTGGCCGTCACCCGCGTCGCGGAGCGGCCACTGATGTCCTTCTTCCACGCCGGGTTCAGCGCGGGCGCGCTGTGGGGAGGGGGAGGGGCGGCCCTGGCGGCAGCGCTGAACTGGGCGCCTGGCAGGCAGTTCGTGACCGCCACGCTCGCCGGTGTGGTCGTGCTCTGCCTCACCGTGCGCTTCTTACCGGCCAGCCTCGACGGACCCGCGCGTGTCGCGACCGCGGATGATGCCCTCACCAGGCCGTCTCCGGCGCGGCAGCCCGTGTTGTGACTGCTCGCGTTCACGACTTTCTGTGCGGCGATCGCGGAAGGTGGTTGCACGGACTGGTCCGCGTTGTTCTTGGCGCAAGACCGCCAGCTCAACGAGTCGGCGGCTGCCGGCGGATATGCCTGTTTCTCGGTGGCGATGGTGGTGGCCCGGTTGCTCGGGGAACGGCTCGAGCGTCGCTTCGGCCCGTACCGGCTGCTCGCGGGCGGGGGAGGAGGGTGCGCTGTCGGGCTTGCGGTCACGGTGATCATCCCGCTGCCCGTGGCCGGGTACCTTGGGCTCGTTCTCGCTGGTCTGGGCGTGGCAGCGGCGTTTCCGGTCGTGCTCGGGCTGGCCGGCGCGGTCGGTGCGGAGACCGGTCGCGGTGGCGAGCGCGAGATCGGCTTCGTCACCATGATCTCCTATGCCGGCTTCCTCATCGGCCCACCCATGGTCGGCGTGATCGCGCAACGAACCTCACTCGCGGTGGCACTCGGTGCGGTCGCGGCCGTGGTTGCTTTGGTCGTCCCGATGGCGTGGACGGTGGCGCGGGCGCGCCGGAACGCACCGAAGGCTGCCGTTTCCGCCGTCTGAACCGGAAGACGTATGGTGCGGCGCCACTCCCAGGCCGGCTCAGGTCAGTGGTGCAATGGAAACCGCGGTGGGCCACTCGTCGCGCGGGGGACGAGCCAAACCGGCAGGATGAACGGGCGGTGCTCGTGGTCGCCGGCGAGCGCCGCCAGCGCCAGCTCGCCCGCGCGCCGTCCTTTCTCCGCCAACGGTTGCCGTATGGTCGTCAGCGGCGGGTCGCCGCCGCTGGCGGCCGGGGTGTCGTCGAACCCCACGACGGACACCTCCTCGGGCACCCGCAGGCCCAGGTGACGCGCGCCCTGTACGGCACCCAACGCCAGCTCGTCGGACATGCACAGCAGGGCGGTCGGCCGCGGGGACCGGGTGAGCAGCCACCGCGCCCCGCGCCGGCCCGCCTCGCGGGAACTCGCCGGCGCCTCCCACACCGGCATCGCGCCCGGCTCGATCCCCGCGGCGGCCAGCACCGACAGGTAGCCGGTCAGCCGGTCCCGGCTGATCCGGTAGCGGGCGGTGGCGCGTCGCCCGTGGTCGGCCGGCCCCTCGCCGCCGTCGGGATGGAACGGGAACGCCAGCACCCCGAACCAGCGGTGCCCCAACGCCACCAGGTGCTCGGCCGCCAACCGGCCGCCACGTTCGTCGTCGATCTCCACCCGGGGCGCCCATGGCACGGCCGGCTGGTCGACCACCACCAGCGGCAGCCCGCGCCGGCGCACCGCCGCCAGCGCGGGCACGTCGTCGGCGAGCGAGTAGGCGACCACCACGTCCGCCCGCAACCGGGCCACCGCCTCCCGCCGGGGACCGCCCCGCTCGCCCCGCATCAGCACCAGGCTGTGCTCATGTCCGTCCACAGTGGAGATCAGCCCGTCGAGCGTGACCGAGAGCGCGGGATCGGAGAACGCCCCGGCCAGCGGCGTCCCCACGACGAAGGCGATCGCGCCGGCGCGGCGAGTGGCCAGGCCGCGCGCCACCGGGTTCGGGCCCGGATAGCCCAGGCTGCGTGCCGCGCCCAGGATTCGGTCCCGGAGCTCGGCGGAAAGCTGGTCCGGACGGTTGTAGGCATTGGACACCGTCGCGCGCGAGACGCCCACGGCGTGCGCGATCGTGTCCAGCGTCGGGCGACGCGGCCGGTCGTCATCGACGGGCATGGGCCGAGCTTGCCCGCGATCGGCGGTGGTGGGTAGCCCCAGCGCCGTCGCGCGGGCCCAGAAATTCCACCGACGTTCGGGGCTGGTGGCGATCGGTGCCCCGCCGTGACCGAACGGCGGCACAGCGTCATCGCTGGCCGAAGTCCCGTCCGGGAACCGACTTTCGTCCGGTGTTACCGATCACATCGCTGTCGGATGCTTCCGGAGCACGTTCGTCCTCAACCCCCTGCTGACCGGTGCGATCCACCGGTTATTGAGGAGGAGCCAATGCGCTTCGTTCGCATGCTGTCCGCATTCGCCGGCGCCGCGGCACTTGCGGTGTCCTCCCTGGGCGTCACCACGCCGATGGCCACCGCCCAGACCCACGACGACGCAACCCCGTTCATCATCGGTGGCCAAGAGGTGGATAGTGCACCATGGGCCGCCCGGATGTTCCTCAACGGCCGGCAACGCTGCTCGGCCTCCATCATCGCCCCGCAGTGGATCCTCAGCGCGCGGCACTGCGTGGAAGGTCGCGGCACGTTCGCCTTCCGGATCGGCAACGTCGACCAGTTCGCCGGTGTCTACGCCGAGGCCAAGCCCGGCGGGATCCACAAGCTCCGGGACAGTGACATCGCTTTGGTGAACATCGACCGTCCGGTACAGACCGAGTACGCGCCGCTGGGTAACCCACGGGACGTCCAGGCCGGCCAGACCGTGCAGATCTACGGCTGGGGTGCCACCCGGCGGACCAGCGACGAGATCAACTGGCAGTCGCGCATCCTGAAGGTCGCCAACGTGCGGGTCACCAGCACCACCTGCCGGAACCAGCTCGGTGGCCCCAACGTGTGCGTCCGGCGCGTCGACGGCATCGCCGCCGGTGGTGACTCGGGCGGCCCGATGTTCAGCAAGAGCCCGGTGGACGGAAAGGTCTACCAGGTGGGCGTGGCCTCGACCAGTGACCGGCAGTCGTTCTCGACCTACGCCAACATCACCGCCAAGCGACAGTGGATCAAGTCGGTCTCCGGCGTCTGACCGGTCGACCGCCGAACGGCGGGGGAGGGCCTGCGCCCACCCCCGCCGTTCGACATAACCGGCCGCCTCCACTTTCGTAGGGTCGCGAACCCACCCGTAACGTGGTCATCAACGCGGCTGTCGGATGCCGCTGACCGGGGAAACCAGGAGCATCCGGCGACCCGGAACGGTCGGTCGGGCGGCGGGGACGCATGTCGGGGGTCCGCCGCCCGACCGCGTGACGCTCGCCCCCGCACCGGGACCTGCTTACACGGGCACAGGACGCGTTGAGTAGGACTGGTGTCGTGACGAATCGGGTGTGGGAGTCGCGACGACGTGGTGGCGGGCGCGGGCCGGGCAGGCCCACCGAGCGGGAGCGCGCCGGCGCCGCCCTGGCTGCCGAGCTGCGCCGGCTCGACGGCGGCCGCTACGGGCAGTACCGGTCGCTGGCCGGGACGTGGCGGTTCGACGGGTTCACGCTGCGGGTCGCCCGGGTCCAGGCCGACCCGTTCGCCCCGCCGAGCCGCCTCGTCGTGCACGTCCCGCACGAGGTCGCCGACTTCCCCGCCGGGCTGTGGTCGACCCCGGTACGGGCCCGGGCACTGGCCGGCTACCTCGTTCGTCGGGCCGCGGGCGAGCTGCGCGACCGGGCGTTCCGGGTGGACGCCGGCGGCCAGCAGGTGCTGGAGCGCAGCGCGTGCCGGATCGACGCCTCCGGCGTGGTGCTCCGGCTGGCCATGGAGCTGCCGGGCCGGGGCCGGACGATCGACGGCCGGGCCGCCGAGCGCCTGCTCTGTGACCGGCTGCCGGCGGCCGTGGCGGCCACCCTGCGGTGGTCGGCGGTGGACCACGACGAGGTGCGGGCCTTCGTCGACTCGGTCGAGGACACCGACGCGCTCCGGCGGACGCTGTCCGAACTCAGGTTGGTGGCCTTCGTCGCCGACGGATCGGTGTTGCCGCGGCGCAGTGGCGTGGACGACCGGCCCCTACCCGGCGGTGGGGTGCCGTTCCGCTCCCCGGAGTCGCTGCGGGTCGAGGTCGAGTTGCCGCACCGCGGCCGGGTGACCGGGATGGGCATCCCGGAGGGCGTGACCCTGATCGTCGGCGGTGGGTTCCACGGCAAGTCGACGCTGCTGCGCGCGCTGGAGCGCGGCGTCTACGACCACGTGCCCGGCGACGGGCGGGAGCTGGCGGTCGCCCGGGCGGACACGGTGAAGATCCGCGCCGAGGACGGGCGCCGCGTCGAGCGGGTCGACGTGAGCGCGTTCGTCGCCCACCTGCCCACCGGCGCGGACACCACCGACTTCTCCACCGACAACGCCTCGGGCTCCACCTCGCAGGCCGCCTCGATCGTGGAGGCGCTGGAGGCCGGTGCCGGGACCCTGCTCGTCGACGAGGACACCGCGGCCACCAACCTGATGATCCGGGACGCCCGGATGCAGGCGCTGGTGGCCAAGGACAAGGAGCCGCTGACGCCGTTCGTGGACCTGGTACGGCCGCTGCACCGGCAGCACGGGGTGTCGACGGTGCTCGTGGTCGGCGGTTCCGGCGACTACTTCGACGTGGCGGACCGCGTGGTGATGATGGACGCCTACCGCCCGGTGGAGGTAACCGAGCGGGCCCGGGCGCTGGCCGAGCGCCCGACCGGCAGGCACGCCGAAGCCACGACGTTCCCCCTCGCCCGGGACCGTGTCGTGGACCCCCGGTCGGTGCGCCCGGAAGCCAACGGCCGCACCAAAATCCGGCACCGGGGCGCCGACGCGCTGGTGTTCGGCGACTCCGATGTGGACCTGCGGGCGGTCGAGCAGGTCGTGGACCCCAGCCAGGTCGTCGGGATCGGGCTGGCACTGGCGCACTGCGTGCGTGCCGGCCACCTGGACGGGGCGGTCACCGTGCACGAGCTGCTGGACCGGCTGGCGGCCGACCTGGCCGGGGATGCGGTCGCCGTGCTGGGCGAGCGCTCGCTGGACGACTTCGTCGTGCCCCGCCGGCACGAGGTGGCCGCCGCACTCAACCGGTTGCGCGCACTGCGGGTACTGCAGCTGGTTTGAGTTCCGCCGTGTCTCCCAAGCCCGTCTCGCTCGTCAGCTCAGGAAGAGGATCGACCTACTCCCTCCGAAGTGGACGGTGGCCTGCCACGCGTTGGTCGAACGGGGGGCGGGTGCCGGGGCCGCGGCGGCGCGGCTGACCCAGGCGGCGGTGGGATCGGGGGTGCCGGGCGGGGCGACCGGCGCCCAACCCGGGCGCTGCCCGCCCCCGGTGGGGGTGAACGCGTACCAGCGGGCGTCGGTCCGCTGCGTGTGCTGCTGGCCGGACATCGTCTTCCGCTCCTTCCCTCATTCCCCTCCGTGGACCTGATGAGCGCCGCGGGGCCGGGTGCACCTGCTTCGCGACGGGCGTCTATTTATCACTCCACGCTGTCGATCAGTTACACAGGGTCGGTCGGGCGTGGCCCGATGCCTCCCCGGCCGGCGGGAGCGACCGTTCCCGGTGCGTGCCCCTCGCTCGGGGGCAGGTGACGCGGTGGCCACGGCGGGAAGTCGGCGCATCGCCCTCGCGGGGCTGTTGCTTCCGGCTCCCGCCGGGTATTCGCCGACGGGGTCGCGTTTGTCCCGCCACAGCTTGAGATGGTGAAAGGTCTCTCTGCTCTCGTGCCGCTTCGCTCGCCATCAACGCGGCGCGACGGTGAGAGCTAGCATCACGGGGACCGTCGAGACGGAGGCAGGATGGCAACCGATATGCGGGCCGGTGGCCGGTTGTGGGGTTTGCGTGCGGCGCGTTTGTTCGACGGGGAGGTAATGCACGAGGGTGCGCCACTGGTCCTGATCCAGGACTGCCACATCGTTGACGTGGACCTTTCCGGTTCACGCCCCGCGGTCGACCTGCCGGTGACCGATCTTGGCGATGTGACTTTGTTGCCCGGTTTGGTGGACGCGCATTCTCATCTGGCTTTCGATCCGACGGGCAACGTGGTCGAGCAGATGCGTGGTGAGGACGACGCGACACTGCTGAACCGCATGCGCGAGCATGCCCGGCAGGCGCTGTCTGCCGGCATTACGACCATCCGCGACCTGGGCGACCGCAACTACCTGTCTCTCGTGCTGCGTGACGAGTTCGCTTCTGACGGCTCGCCGGGACCGAAACTCCTGGTTTCAGGACCGCCGATCACCTCCCCGGGAGGGCACTGCTGGTTCCTTGGGGGAGAGGCGGCAGGTGTTGATGCGCTGCGCGCCGCCGTAGCCGAGCGGATCACGCGTGGTGTGGACGTGATCAAGGTGATGGCCACGGGTGGGGGAATCACCCCCGGCAGTGCCGCTGACGAATCGCAGTTCGATGCTGATGAGTTGCGCGCGGTCGTGGAGGCCGCCCACGGTGCGGGTAAGCCCGTCACCGCGCACGCGCACGGCGTGCAGGGTATCGCTGACGCGGTTCGTGCTGGCGTCGACGGCATCGAGCACTGCACGTTTCTTACCGCCGATGGTGCCGCGCCTGACTGGGACACCGTGCGAATACTGGCAAAGACCGGCATTTACGTGGGGGTGACGGCTGGCCGGGTTCCCCGGGGGCCCTTGCCAGCCCACGTCGCGTTGGCCCGGCGATGCCTTCCCCGCATGCAGCGGGAAGGCGTGCGGCTGGTGTGCTCCTCGGACGCCGGTGTGACCGCCGAGAAGCCCCACGACTGCCTGCCCCACGGGCTCCCCGAATTCGCGGGCTTCGTCGAACTGCCCACCACCCAGGCTCTTGCGGCCGTCACCAGCCTGGCGGCCGAGTCCTGCGACCTCGGTGGGAGAAAGGGCAGGATCGCCTCCGGCTACGACGCTGACATCCTTGCTGTGACCGGCAATCCCGTGCGGCAACTCGAGGATCTGTGCAACGTCGCCGCAGTGTTTTGCGAGGGACAGCGGGTGATGCTGTGAGTCCGTCGCCACCCGGCTGAAGTCGAACCTGCTCTATGAGCCTGGCCTGTGGGGCTCGGCAGCAATCGCCGCGGCACAGCGGTCGACCCGGGGGTCGTGCCAGAAAGCAGCGACCGCGCGAAGCCATCGCAGCTCGCTGTACGCGTCGGCGCCACCTTGGCTGACGAGATCCAGCGGTTTCCCCACGCGCTCGAGCCCCTGTTCCTGGGCGCGCAGGGCCACCTTCAACCAGCACGCTGTCGTGGCTGCCTCGGCTTGGTCGGGGCGCAGGCGTGTCTCGGCCATCGATGTCCGTATCCGGTCGAGGGCTTCGGGGGTGACCCATTCCCGCATACTCAGCAGGCCATCCCGGATCTCGATGAGCCTTCGGTGCAGGCGCAGACGGTTGTCCCGGAGTGTCAGCACGTCGAGAAGCCGTCGACGCGGCGGCTGTAGCGCGATGTTCGGCAGTGCCTCACACAAGGTTTTCCACAACGGGTAGAGCTTGTAGCAGTGCCACCATGCCGCCACCGCCTGGATGAGGGGGAGGACGGCGGCGAGCGAGCATCCCACGGCGATGCCGATCGAGTGGATCGACGAGATGTAGAGGCCGAACGGGAGCAGCGTGGGCGATGCCGAGAACAGCGCTGCGAACCGGCTCCCGAGGAAGATGAGGAACGTGCTGGTGGCGATGCCCAGCAACGCGATCGCCAGGCGCAGGACCCTCGAGTCCGTCCGGGCGATATGGCGCCAGAACAACACCGATGCCCATGCCGTGACCAGCAGCATGTACACCAGGTAGACGACCCAGTAAACGATGTGCGCGCTGAAAACGCCGGGAACGGGCAGGAATCGTTGCCGGGTCGGAACGCCCTGGGCGATGGTGATCGAGAAGGTGACCGCCATCGTCACGACGGTGAACAGGCTGGAAAAGATCCGGAAGCGACGCCACGGTGCGGTTCTGAAGTCGTGCGTCGGGGGCCTGCGGATGGCGAAGTCGAGGAGGAGCGTGGCGACCCCGACCGCCATCAGGCTGGAGATCAGGCTCGTGATCTGGGGGATGCCCGTGAGCTCCCTGGCCACGCGCGCCACCGGTTTCTGGAGCATGAGTAGCCCCGAGCCCAGCATCAACAGCGTGAACCAAAGGGGGCGTTGCTCCCGCACCCGGACGGCGGGAATGCGCACGAGCACCACGGTCCAGCAGAGAACGAGGAGAATGAAACGGATCACTTCCGCGTGCACAGTCGAACCCCTCGTTCCACACCCGGGTCAGTCACCAGCCGCAAGAATCCTGCCATGATCACCTGTCACGAGACTGTGAGGACGACCACGTGCTCGAGGTGCGGAGCAAATCCCGCTCCGACTCGTCAGGTGCACCAGTCGGCGGACCTGGTGGAAGGCCGTTGGTGGCAACCGGGCTGCCGGCAACGGGTGGGCGGGCCGGGGCCTGGCCTCGTATGGTCGGCCGGCATGTGGGCGCGTCGTCAGGTCAGCGCTCGACGCGTGTGGGGCTGTTGACGGCGACGGGCGGCGGCGGGCCGGTCGCACGGTTGATCGGTGGTGGAGCGTCCGGGTGGCGGCAGGTCCTTTCGTTGTGGCCCGAAAGGGCGGCAAATCTTTCAGATTCGCCGGATCGGACCATGGCTGCGGGGAGTGACGGCGAAACCACGTAGTGCGACCATGTTTCGCGTGCACCTCTGCGAGGCGCCGACCCGGAAAGGGTGGCCCTGCCGCCGGCGCGTGCGGCCGGCGACCGGACCGTGCCATCTGCACCGTGATCTGCAGGCCAACCAGCTGCCCACGGATGGGGCGCGGCCCACCTGGACGGTGCCCGCGCAACGGCTGGTGGGCGAGACGTGCCGGGCCACTCTGCCCCCGCCGAGGACCGGCCTCGTCCTGCCCACGCCCCGGCGCCTCGAGGAGCGCTCCCAGTGCGCGGCCGTAGCGGAGCGAGCGGCGAGCATCGTGTGGCGGCGTGCTGCGACGCAGCGCTATACGCGGGTCGTCGGCACTCCGATCTGGGAGACGTTGTGCACCGGGCGGGCGGCGTTGCGCTGCCGGCGGCTGGCCGTGATCGCCCGCGGTCTCCTGGCCCTGCGCACCAGAAGCCGCGCCGCGGCAGGCACCCTGGTGCACCAGGTGTTACGGCTACGCCGGAACTCCACGATCGAACGGTTCGCGGCAGCACGCATCGGCGAGCGCATCGGCGTACCCGGGCGCGAAGGCGTGGCAGCGACCGCCCGGGCGTTACAGGCACTGGGAATCCTGCTGTGCACCTCGGACAACGACCTCACTTCCTGCGCCTGTCTCCGCGACGTCGCCGACACGGTCGAGATGATCGAGGCCGAGCTGTCGGAGTTCCTCTGGCGAGCCGCCCTCGACGAGCTGACCCAGCCCTGACGACCGCCCACGAATCGGCCAGCGCTGTGCCCGGGGCCCGGACCCGGTCACGACACCGACGTCGCGTCCGCAACGTCCCGGTACGGAAGTCTTGGCGCGGCGTGCACGAGCTGCCGGGCGACCGGCGTCCGTGGTGACTCGAGCACCTCCCGGGTCGGCCCGGTCTCGCACACTCGGCCGTCCGCCAGCACCGCGACCCGGTCGGCGACGGACGCCACGACGCCGAGATCGTGGCTGATGAACACCATCGCCAGCCCGAGTTCGGTACGGAGATCGGCGAGGAGGTCGAGCACGACCGCCTGCACCGAAACGTCGAGGGCGGAGGTGATCTCGTCACAGACGAGCACCTCGGGCCGTGCGGCGAGCGCACGGGCGAGGGCGACCCGCTGGCGCTCACCGCCCGAGAGCTCACCGGGCCGGCGAGCCGCCACGGCCGTCGGCAGCCGAACCTGGTCGAGCAGCTCCACCGCCTCGGCCACGGCCTGCCGCGCGCTGCGGCGACGCAAGATCCGCGCGGGTCGGGCAACCTGCTCCCCGACCGTTCGCGACGGGTCGAGCGTATCGGCCGGATTCTGTGGAACAAGCTGGATCCGTCGTCGTTGGTCACGGCGGCGGTGGCGCACCGACCGCCCGAGAATGGTTCCCCCGAGCCGAACCGTGCCCGCGGTAGGTCGGTGAAGGCCGACGATGCACCGCGCGATCGTGCTCTTCCCGCTCCCGGAGGCACCGAGCAGCGCGACGCACTCGTCCCGATCGAGGGAGAAGGAGATGCCGGCGGCCGCCACCACCTGCCGTCGCCGCGTCCGGTGCACGGCGTGGAGGTCTTCCACCACCAGCAAAGTGTTCGCCGGGCTCGGCGAGGTCCGCGGCGACGGTGTCGAGACACGCCGCACCGTGGGCGCGGACACAACCACCGACCCGGTCCGCTCCGAGTTCAGGCACGCCACCCGGTGCTGGGTTCCGACGTGTGCCGGAGGTGGCGGGGCGTCCAGACAGAGACGTTCGACAAGCCCGCACCGTGGCGCGAACGAGCAGCCCGATGGCCGCGCCCCCACCGGCGGCACAACGCCGGGGAGCCCCGCCGAACCGCGGGCACGCCGTGGATCGGGAACCGCATCAATCAACGCCGCCGTGTAGGGATGCCGAGGTTGCGACAGCAACGTGCTGGTCGGCCCCTCCTCAACGACCCGGCCGGCGTAGAGCACGGCGAGCCGGTCGGCGATGCCGGCGACAGCGGCGATGTCGTGGGTCACGTACAGGATGCCGCAGCCCGCTTCATCCCGGAGCCGGCGCAACTGGGCGAGCAGGTCCGCCTGCGTGATCACGTCGAGCCCGGTCGTGGGTTCGTCGAGAACGAGCAACCGTGGCTCGTTGACCACCGCCTGGGCGAGGGTGACCCGTTGTTGCTGTCCACCGGAGATCTGATGCGGCCACCGACGCAGAAACGACGGGTCCCCGGGTAACTCCGCCCGCCGGAGCGCACGCATGGCCCGGGTGTCGATGGTCTCGTCCCGCCGGTCGTGATGCGCCCGTGCCACCTCGGCGACCTGTCGGCCCACCCGCATGGCCGGATTGAGCGCGAGCACGGGATCCTGGGGAACGTAGGCGACGATCCGGCCGAGGTGTTGTCTTCGCTCGGCCGGGGTGACGTGCAACATCGGCGTTCCCGCGACGGTCACCCGGCCAGCGGTGGCCCGGGTTCCCGGCGGGGTCTCGCCCAGCAGCGCCAGCGCGAGGGTCGTCTTGCCGGAGCCGGACTCGCCCACGACCCCGAGCACCTCGCCGGGTAACACGGTGAGATCGACATGGTCGAGCAGGGCCCCGCCGGGCGCCTCGACCCGCACACCCACGACCTCGGCGATCGCCCCGGTCATTGTCGCCCTCCTTCGATTGCCGCCGGCGTGCCCCCGTAACGACGGCCCGGTTGGGTGAGGGCGTCGGCGGTGACGTTGACCCCGACCGCGAGCACCGCGATGCACAACGCCGGAGCGAGCACCGCCCACGGCTGCAACAGCAGCCCCGAACGGTTCTCCGCGATCATCAGGCCCCAATCCGCCAATGGCGGCTGCAGCCCGAGACCGAGGAAGTTCGCGGTGCCCACCAACGAGATCGCCGTCGTGATCCGCACCCCGGCATCGGCGAGCAGCGGTTTGGTGATGTTGGGCAGTATTTCGCGACAGGCGATCGCTGCGATTCGCTCCCCACGGGCAGTGGCGGCCTCCACCCAACCACGCACGGACACCTCCAGCGCCGCGGTGCGTACCACGCGCGCGATGCCGGGAATGTTGGCCAGCCCCACAGCCGCGACGATCACGACGGCGCCCCGACCGCTCCCCGTCGCCAGCACGGCGAGGACAAGGAACGGTGGTAGCGCGAGCAGGACGTCCAACGGCCGCATCAACGCGGTCTCAACGGGACCAGGCGCGAGCGCCGCAACCAGCCCGATCGCGCCGCCGACCAGATATGCCAGTCCCAGCGCGGCACACGACAACAGGAGCATGCTCCGCCCACCGTGCAGCAGCCGGCTGAGCACGTCCCGGCCCAGCTGATCGGTGCCCAGCCATGCCTCCGATGTTGGTGCGACGAACGCGGCACCGACCCGCTCGGCCGCCCCATGGGGCGCGACGAACGGGCCCACAAGAGCGAGCGCAAGGATCACGACCACGGCGAGGGCACCGGCACCACCTGCCGGCCCCAGCGCCCGCGACAACCGGCGCATCGCTACCCACCCGTCCGCAGTTTCGGCACGAGCGCGACCACCAGGAGGTCGGCAAGGGTGTAGATGGCGAGCGTGCACACTGCCATGGCGAACGCCAATGCCTGCACCACAGGCACGTCGCGGCTGATGATCGCCTGCACCAGCTCATGGCTGATGCCGGGATAAGCAAACACCTGCTCGACCACGACGATTCCGCCGACCAGCCACGAGATGCTGCCGGCGAGGAGCTGCAGCGCCGGCCCGAGCGCGTTGGGCACCACGTACCGCCACACCACCCGCCGCTCCGGGATTCCGTGGAGCCTTGCGACCCGGACGAAGTCGGCGCGCACGACCTCCGACGTCCGTGCCCGAACCATCCGGATCGACTGGCCCGCCATCACCGACAGCAGGCTCAGCACCGGCAGCACGAGAATCTCGGGTCGGGCGAGCGGGCTCGTTCCCGGTGGTACCAACGACACCGCCGGCAGCAGACCCGCGATGAGCGCGAACACGGCGATGAGCAGGGTGGCGGCCACGAACTCGGGCAACGCCTGCGCGGCAACCGCGACACCGGACACCACCCGGTCGCCCGGCCGACCCTGCCGGATCCCGGACCACAGGCCCAACCCGACGGCGACCGGCACCAGCAGCACGGTCGCGGTCCCCGCGAGCACGAGCGTGTTTCCCAGGCGGGAACCGATGACGTCGGTCACCGACCGGCCGCTCACCAGCGAGCTGCCGAGGTCCCCCTGCAGCAGGCCACCGATCCACCCCAGATAGCGCTGCGGCCACGGAACATCCAGCCCCAGCTCGGCACGCAGCGCGGCCAGCTGTTCCGGGGTGCCGCCACCCGAGGAAGCGGAACGGGTCAGAATCACGTCCGCGGCGTCGCCCGGGAGCAGATCCGTCCCCACGAACACCAGTAACGACACGGCGCAGGTGGCGGCGATACCGGCAAGGGATCGCCGAATGCACAGCATCAGGAAGGGATGGTGTCTGCCCGGACCCGCCGTCAGTAACGGGTCACGAGGCAAGCCAGACCTCCCGATAGCTGCCCCACCGGTCCGACGAGACCGTCGCACCGCGAAGACCACCGACCCGCGGGCTCGCCCCGTCGATCCACTTCGCGAACGAGTGCACGACGTACCCGCCCTCGTCCCACAGCTCCCGCTGCAGCTCCGCGTAGCGCTCCTTGCGCAACGCCGGATCCATGGTGGCGCGAGCCTGGAAGAAGCGCCGGTCCCAGTCGGGTCGCCGCCACGCCGTCTCGTTCTGGCCGGACTCCGACACCAGTGCCTGGCCGAAGAACCAGTCCAGCGAGTAGTTCCCCCAGCCAGTCTGGGTGAACGGCTGCTTGGTCCACACCTCGGTCCAGTAGGAGTCGGCGGGCGACTTCGCCAGCTCGACGGTGATGCCGGCCCGCTTCGCGTGCTCGACGAAAAGTGTTGCCGCCTCGACGAAACCCGGTGTCACGTCCGAGGTGTGCAGCGTGACCCGTAGATCTTCCTTGCCCGCCTTCCGCAACAGCGCACGAGCCTTGTCCGGGTCGTAGGCCCGCTGCGGAAGGTCATCGTTGTACAACGGTGCGCCCTTGCCGTAGAGGTCGTTGCCAACCTCCCCGTATCCGGCGAACACCGTGTCGACGATCTCTTGCCGGTCAACCGAAAGCTTGATCGCCTCGCGCACCGCGGGATCGGTGAACGGCTCCCGGTCGATCAACATGTTGAAGGCGTGGAACCGGCCCAGCGGCGAGGACACGATCGCCACCTGTCCGGTCTTCTCCTGCGCCCGGGCCTGCGTCCACGGCACCTCGTGCGCGATCTCGGCCTCGCCGCCGAGCAACGCGTTCAGCCGGGTGTCCGCCTGCGAGACAAAGATGATCTCAAGCTCGTCGAGGTAGGGGAGGTCGTTCTCCCAGTAGTCGTCGTTGCGGGACAACGCCACCCGATCCCCGGGTTCCCAACGGGAGAACCGGAACGGTCCGGTGCCGACCGGGGGCTCGTCGTTGGAGAACTCGGTGGCACCGTCCTGGATGACATAGACGTACCAGCCGGCCAGCACCGACGGGAGATCCGCGATGGGCTCGCGCATCGGCAACCGCACCGTGCGGGCGTCCAGCTTGCGTAGGCCCGCGGCGTCCACCATCGCCAGGTCGAGCGCGCCGGGGAACTTGTTCGCCGGGTCCAGCAGGTGCCGGATGGAGTGGAGCAGGTCGTCGGCGGACAACCGCTTCCCGTCGTGCCAGCGAACGCCGTCACGCAGCCGGATCGTCCACTCCGAACCATCGGCGTTCGGCTCGATCACCTCCGCGAGCCGGTTGCGCACGGTGAGATCGTCGTCGTAGGCGCACAGCTTGTCGAAGAGGTTCTTCATCACCATGCCGCCGCCCCACGACGCCGCGACGAAGGGGTGCAGGGTGTCATCGCTGGAGCTGTTCCCGGACACCACCGCGCGCAGGTGCCCACCACGGCGTGGTTCCCCCTGCGCGGCCGGGAGGCCACCACCGGAGGAACACCCGACCAGGGAACCACCGAGGACCAACGCGGAGGACGCGCCCAGTACCCCGAGGAAACCCCGACGACTCAACGAGTGTCCGGCACGTCCGGACAGCAGGTCAGAACGATTCATGGCCGCCTCACACACCCGTGACGAGTGGCGGGGCGAACCGGAGAACAACAACGACGGAACGGCGCGGGGCGCGCGGGGCTACGGCCGAGCATCTCACCCTTCTCCATCCTCGTGGAACCAAACGGGTATGCCGCCGCGGCCGGTCTCCTGGCTCCCAGATCGCCGTGCCCCTCCGCCTTCCCACACCGGAACCGGCGCAGTGGCGTCCGTGGAGGGACACTCCCTGGTTACAGTGGCGGGACCGCACCGGATTCGCACCGGTTTCCCGTACACCGCAGCGGCGTGACCATAACCCAGCAGCGGGTGACGACATCAGGGGTCTTGGTCACGATCAGATCACGATCGGGAACGTATTGTTCCTATTGGTGATCTGCTCACCATTTGAATCGAATGAGGCGTTGCCCGGTTTCACAGGGCGGGGAAAATGTGAATGTCTATACAAATTTGTCGGCGTGGCCAAGGGTGGAAGAAGTGCGGTACCTCTTCCGTTCGAACGGTCTCAACGGCCGGTGGACGAGGTTCTGGCACACCTGTGTGCGGTTCACCTCCCGGCGACGACCTCACGCCTGCCTTTCGATGCGGCGCTAGTCGGGCAGGGCCTCAGCGAGCAGGGGGACCTGCTCGACCGCCCAGGGGCTGAGCACCCACGGTGCACGCTTGGCCAGGTCGGCGAACTCGGCCCACGGTGTCCACCGCCACTCGACGACCTCGTCCGGGTTGGGCCGCGGCTGCTCGTCGCTGGTGGCCAGGAACACCGGACACACCTCGTTCTCCACGGTGCCGTCGGCGGCGGTCGCGCGGTAGGAGAAGTCGGGCAGCACCAGCTCCACCGTGCGCAACGCAAGGCCCAACTCCTGCTGGGCCCGCCGGCGCACCGCGTTCGGGAGCGGCTCGCTCGGGGCCGGATGCCCGCAGAAGGAGTTCGTCCACACCCCCGGCCAGGTCTGCTTGCCCAGTGCGCGTCGGGTGACGAGCAGGTTCGCCGCGTCGTCGAACACGTAGCAGGAGAACCCGAGGTGCAGCGGCGTGTCCGGCCCGTGCACGCGATGTTTCTCCGCCGCGCCAACGGGTTGCCGCCGCTCGTCGAGCAGGACCACCAACTCGGTCCGCACCCCGGCGACCTCGGCCATTGCCTTCCCCTCCGTACTCGTGTCCGGTCGGCCCAGCCTACGTCGTGGCCGGCGCCGTCGCCCGACCCGCACGCCGGACCGGTGGTTTGCCGCCGTTGCGGACCGGGCGGGATGATGCGGGGGTGACTCGGAGCAGCGCGTCCGCGGGGCGTGGCCACGGCCGCGCCCTCGACGAGGTGTCCAAGCGCATCATCGAGCAGCTCCAGTCCGACGGGCGCCGCTCGTACGCCGCGATCGGCAAGGCGGTCGGGCTGTCCGAGGCCGCCGTGCGGCAACGCGTGCAGCGCCTGGTGGACACTGGCGTCATGCAGATCGTCGCCGTCACCGACCCGATGCAGGTCGGGCTGTTCCGGCAGGCGATGATCGGCATCGAGGTCGAGGGCGACGTGGAGGCGGTCGCCGAGCAGCTCACCGCGATGGACGAGATCACCTACGTGATCGTCTGCGCCGGCTCGTTCGACCTGCTCTGCGAGGTGGTCTGCGAGGATGACGGTCACCTGCTCGAGGTGTTGTCCAAGCGGATCCGGGCCATCCCCGCGGTGCGCCACACCGAGACCTTCGTCTACCTCAAGCTGTGCAAGCAGACCTACCAGTGGGGAACGCGCTGACTTACCCGCGTCGATCGTCCCGGGCACATCGGGTGACGACCGAGGTCGGACCTGACGAGGCGAGGATCACGTTCCGGTACCGACAAGGGCGATGACTGTCGCACCACTCCACAGAGCCGGTGAGGAGATACGCCAGCGCGTGAGGCCACCTGTCCCGGGCCCGCACCACGGGACAGGCGATCTCGCCGCGGTCAGGGACGGACCTTGTCGACGAACTCGTTGGTGTAGGTCCGGGCCAGGTCCACCTGATCCTTCCTGCCCTTCACGCTCGGCGAGGCCAGCGCGAGCACGTCGAGCACGTTGCGCGCGCCTTCCTCCTTCATCCGACCGTCGCCGTTGAACATCCCTTTCGTGTCGTTGATGGACTTGACGTAAAGATTCCTGCCCGCGTTGGCATAGTCGGCCGGCATCCGGTTCGCGATCTCCTCCGCGGAGCTGGACTCGATGAACCGCAACGTTTTCACGAAGGCATTGGCCAACTTCTGCACGATCTCCTTGTTCCGGGCGACGAACGCGCAGTCCATGTAGAGCGAACTGGCGGGGTAGAGACCGCCGAGGGCTGCCCTGGTGCCTTCCTCGGTGCGCATGTCGAGCATGATCTCGGCCTTGCCCGAGCTGATGAGCTGGGCGACGGTCGGATCCGTCGTCATCCCGGCGTCGATGCCGCCGTTGTCGATCGCGGCGATGAACGTCGGCCCCGCACCCGCCTTGACCGTGGTGTAGTCGGAGCTGGACACCCCCGCCCGTGCCGCGAGGTACTGGGTGAGGAAGTCGGTCGACGAACCCGAGCTCGTCACACCCAGCTTGCGGCCCCGGAAGTCGGCGGGGCCGGTGACGGTGCCGGCATGTCGGCGGGCCACCACCTCGACCTCACCGGGGACGTCCGCGAGCTGCACGACGCTCTGGATGCACTTCCCCTTGGTCTGCACGTCGATGGTGTGGTCGTAGAAGCCGATCGCCCCCTGCACCTCGCCGGCGATGAGGGCGTTGCCGGCGGAGGCGCCGGCCGGCTCGGTGAGCAACTGGACGTCGAGGCCCTCGGCCCGGAAGTGGCCGAGCTGCTCGGCGAGCCTGGCCGGCAGGTAGATCACCTTCTCCAGGCCGCCCACCATGATCTTGATCGGGCCATCACCCGCGACGCGCGAGTCCCGGCAGCCGGCGAGCACGAGCGCGACGGTGGCGACCAACGCCAGGAATGCCGTGATCCTACTCCGCATGAGCGTTCCCCTTCCCACCGTCAAACCCGTACTTCGGTGCCGCCGGCCTGCGGCCGCCACCGCAGGAGTCGCTTCTCCAGCACCGAGAGCAACCATTCGGCCAGCAGCGCGATCACTGTGATGACGATCATCCCGGCGTAGATGCCGGGCGCGTCATACATGTTCTGCGAGCGATTGATCAGCAGTCCCAGTCCCTTGCTGGCGCCGGTGAACTCGCCGACCACCGCGCCGATGAGTGCGAAGCCGAACGCGATGTGCAGCGAGGCAAGGATCCAGGACGTCGCGGAGGGCACCACGATCGAGGTCAGTACCCGCAGCCGGCTCGCGCCGAGCACCCGGGCGTTGTTCACCAGGTTCCGGTCGACCTCGCGCGCGCCCTGGAACGCGTTGAAGAAGACGGCGAAGAAGACGAGGACGAACGCCGTGGCGACCTTCGACGTCATGCCGAGTCCGAACCAGAGGACGAACAACGCGGCCAGCACGATGCGGGGAACCGCGTTGGCGGCCTTGATAAACGGGGCACAGATCTCCGCGAGAAGCCGGCTTCGACCGAGCAGGATGCCCAGCACGACGCCGGCCAGCGCGCCGAGGGCGAAGCCCAGGACAGCTTCCTGCAGCGTGACCTCGATCTGCTCCCAGATCGAGCCCTGGCTCGTCCCCACGGTGAACCATTCGACCAGGCGTTGCCACACCGCAGACGGCTTGGAGTAGAAGAACGGGTCGATCCAGTAGGTGGCCGTCAGTTCCCAGCTCACCAGCCAGCCGGCCACGAGCGCGAGACGGATCGCCCACACCGTGGCGCGTCTCTTCCGGTGCGCGCTGGTCGCCTTCGCAACAACAGAGGAGTCCACTGTGGTCCTTCCGCTCCGGGGCGTGGTGATGGTGGTGTCATGCGGCACGGTGGCTCGCCTCCTCGCGTGCGCGGTTGACCTCTTCCCGTAGCGAGTCCCAGATTTCCCGGTAAACGAACAGGAACTCGTCGGTCATCCGGATCTCCTCGACGTTGCGCGGTCGGGGCAACGCCACGTCGAAGCTGGCCTTCACCGTGGCCGGGCTCGCGGTCATGACCACCACCCGGTCGGCCAGGGCGATGGCTTCCTCCAGGTCGTGCGTCACGAAGACGACCGCGGCATCGCTGCCGGCCCACAACCGGAGCAGCTCATCCTGCATCAGGCTGCGTGTCTGCACGTCGAGTGCGCTGAACGGCTCGTCCATCAGCAGGATCTCCGGCTCGTTGACCAATGTCTGGGCCAGCGCCACCCGCTTGCGCATGCCGCCGGAGAGCTGGTGGGGGTAGTAGCCCTCGAACCCGGCCAGGCCAACCCGTTCCACCCACACGCGGGCGCGGTCACGGGCCTCGGCACGGCTCGAACCGCGGTACCGGGGACCGCTGGCGACGTTGTCGAGCACCGAGCGCCACGGCAGGACGGCGTCGTTCTGGAACATGTAGCCCACGCCCGGCGGGATGCAAAAGACCTCCTCGCCCCGGACCAGCACGACCCCTTCCGACGGGGGCTCCAGCCCGGAAACCAACGACAACGTGGTGGACTTGCCGCAGCCGGTCGGACCAACCACGGCGACGAACGCGCCGCCCCGCACGGTCATCGTCAGGTCGCGCACCGCGGTGTGGACGCCACCCGAACTGGCACGGAAGCGCTTGGTCGCGTTCCGCAGCTCGATCACAGGATCCGGTGTCATCTCAACCTCCGGTTCGGTCGGTTTTTCCTGCGGCGGCAGACCGTAGATGGCCCGGATCACCATGGGGAGGCTTGTGGACGTTGTTCGCCCAAGCTGCGTTGCGCACGTTTCGCGCGTTCTGCTCGCACGAGCAGCGTCGTAGCCTCCGCGGAATGGCTCGACGTCGAATACGGTTCGCCCGGCAACTCCTGCTGTTACAGACCGGGCTCGTCACCGTGGTGGTAGGACTCGGCTTCGCATTGTTCGCGTGGTGGCTGCGCACCGATCTGACCGACCAGTACACCGAGCGTGCCCTGACCACGGCGCGGGCGGTGGCTTCCAATCCGGACCTCGGGGATGCGGTGCTCCGCGACGATCCCGACCAACTCGTGCAGGCGCGGGCTGAGTCAGCACGCCTGGCCACCGACGCGTTGTTCGTTGTCGTTACCGACGATCGGGGTGTCAGGATCGCCCATCCGGACCTGAGTCGGCTCGGCCTTCCGGTGAGTACCGATCCCTCGGCACCGTTGGCCGGCCGCGAGGTCGCCAATGTGCAACGCGGGACACTCGGCCTGTCAGCTCGCGGCAAGGTTCCGCTGCACTCGAGCGACGGCGAGATCGTCGGGGAGGTGAGCGTGGGCTTCAACGCCAACGAGATCGACCGCGAACTGGCCGGGCTGCTCGGCGCCGCAGCCGTGTTCGCCTTGGGTGCGACAGCACTCGGTGTCGCCGGGGCGGGGTTGCTGTCGCGTCTGCTCAAGCGGCGGACACTCGGACTGGAACCGCACGAGTTGGCCGACCTGGTCCGGGAACGGGAGGCGGTGTTGCACGGCATCGGGGAGGGCATGCTCGCCCTCGACGCGGTCGGCCGGATGTCGATGTGCAACCGCGAGGCGGCCCGGCTGCTCGGCATCGCACCCGCACCCGGCGTCCCGGTGTCCGAACTACGGCTGCCCGCCCGGCTGCACACCGCGCTGGAGCACCGCCATCCCGTCAACAACCTGCTCATTGTGGCGGGCGACCGGCTCCTCGTGGCCAAGCTGCGGCCGGTACGGCGCGACGGGCGCGACCTCGGGTGCGTGCTCACCCTCCGGGACCGGACGGAGCTGGAGGCGTTGACCACCGAGTTGGACTCGGTGCGGAGGCTCTCCGAGGCGCTCCGCGCCCAACGACACGAGTTCGCCAACCGGCTGCACACCCTGTCCGGCCTCTTGCAGACCGGTCGGCGGCACGAGGCTGTGGAGTACTTACAGGCGTTGTCGGCCGGACCCCTCGCCCGCCTGGGACCCGGCGGTGCGGGGGTGGCCGACCCGTTCCTGCAGGCGTTCCTGGCGGCCAAGACCGCGCTCGCCGAGGAACGCGGCGTGGTGTTGGAGGTGGGGGAGACCAGCTGGGTCCCGACCCGGGTCGTCGCACCGGTCGAGGTGATCACGGTGGTGGGCAATCTCGTCGACAACGCGCTCGACGCCGCAAGGGAGGGTACTCGGCGTACCGCAGCGGTGGAGATCGACCTGCTGGCCGATGGCACGACGTTACACATGTCCGTAGTGGACAGTGGGGAAGGAGTACCAGAAACGCTTCGAGAGAGGATTTTCGACGAAGGAGTATCCACAAAGGACTTGCGTGAGCGTGGTCTGGGATTGGCCTTGGCGCGGCGCGCGGCGGCTGGCCTCGGTGGCGAGGTACGGCTCACCGATCCGGGCGGTGCGGAGCACGGGGCAGTGTTCGTCGCCCGACTTCCGGATGCGTTGGCACCCGGAGCGTTGGTCGCGGAGAAGGCAGGAAGGTAGCCGGGCGATGATCCGAGTACTGGTGGTCGAGGACGACTTCCGTGTAGCGCAGGTGCATGCCGCGTTCACCGAGCGGGTCGACGGGTTCGAGGTGGTGGGCACGGCGCGAAACGCGGCCGCGGCGCTCCGCTGCATGGCCGACCTGCGTCCGGATCTGGTCCTGTTGGACAGCTACCTTCCCGACCGGTCCGGGCTCGAACTGTTGGGCGAGATCGACGTCGACACCATGATGCTCACCGCCGCCTGCGACGTGGCATCGGTGCGCACCGCGTTCGCACGCGGGGTGGTGAACTACCTCGTCAAGCCGTTCACACAGGAACAGCTCGCCGCACGGCTCGTGGCCTATGCCCGCTATCGCAGGCATTTCGCCGACATGGGGCGCGGACTGACCCAGGAGCAGATTGACCGTGGGGTTCGCCTGCTGCACGACGGCGACCAGCCGGCCACTCCCAAGGGGCAGTCGCCGGTGACCGCGCGGCTGGTTGCCGACACGTTGCGAAGCGCTGGCGGCCCCCGCTCGGCCACCGAAGTGGCGACGGCACTGGGGATTGCCCGTGCCACGGCCCAGCGCTACCTCGCTGGCCTGGCCCAGGACGGTGCCGCACGGATGAGTCTTCGCTACGGCACCACGGGACGCCCGGAGCACCAGTACGAGTGGTACGGCTGAACGCCCTCTGGTGGACAGGCAGACGGTGTGTTCACCGCTGCGGGAACGGCGGAGCGTCCGGGGGCGGGGCGCGCCCCACTTCCCGCGGTGGGGTGCGCCCCGCCCCTGACAGCTCCGAGTTCCGGTGCGCACCGGTCCCGGTCCGCCCGGAACACACGTCCGCGAACCCCCGACGTCACCCCGCGGACGGTTCGTCGGTAAGCGTCACTTCTTGGGGCGGACGGTGGCCTCGATGTCCTCGAAGGTCGTCTGGTCCACCAGCCCGGTGTCCTCGAGCACCTCCATGTGATCCAGCACGGTCTGGTTCGCCTCGCGCGCGTGCCGACGGATGAGGTCGTTCTGCGTCGCGGCCCGAACCTCACCGATCGTGGCGAAGATCTTGCCGTGCGAGGCGCGCAGCAGGTTGGCGAAGAGCCGGTCGAACTCCGAACCCCTGGCGTTCTCCAGCTGCTTGACCCAGCCCTGCTGCTCCTCGGTGGCCTCGTTGGGGATCTGGACCCCGAGAATCTTGGCGTCCTCGCGGACGAGCTGGTCGAGCATGGAGTGCCCGTCGATCAGGTGCGTTCCTGCGCGCTTGACCGCTTCACTGGAGCCGTTGGTCTGCGCCAGTCGACCCGCGGGGATCTCCCACAACCCGGCACGGCGCACCGCGACCAGGAAGTCCTTGTCCACCTCGGTCACCGGCCCGGCGCCGGGAGCCGCACGGCCGGAGTCCTTCTCGGGCGGCTTGGGGTCCATGGACTTGCCGTGCGCGGTCTGCTGCGACGTGGCGGCCGCCGGATCCGCGTTCGCCTCGCTGTTGCGAGCCTGGGTCCACACCAGCACGGGAACCATCCCCAGCGCGACGGCGACAACCGCCGCCGTCACCACCACGCGAACTCGACTCGTCGACCTTGCCGCACGCCGCCTCGGTCGCATTCTTCCTCCTTCTAACACCGCGTGCTGCTCCCTTCACGGGGTCGGGAAGAGCTCTGGCATGGCACGCACTGGGGGATACGGACAAAAGTGCCCCGGCGTTCACCGAGTGCGGACCGGGTTCGCCCGGATACCGGTCGTGTTCAGGCCGGGCTCGCTTGATCGATGCATGTCATCATTGTGAAGATCATGTGAGCCGACGGGCGGAGACATCCGGTGGCAGGGTTGGGGTCATGACGGGATTCTGTGCCCAGGCGTGGCAGCACACCGCGCGACTGCAGCAAGCCATGCTCGACCTACGGTTCAACACCGAGCTGTCCGACGGTGTGCTCTCCCGCGAGCGCTTCCAGTTCTATCTCGTTCAGGACGCGCGCTACCTGGTCGGTTTCGGGCGGGCGCTCGCCGCCCTGGCGACGCGTGCACCGGAGGTCGACGATGTCGCGTTCTTCGCCGGGGCCGCCCGCGAGGCGATTGTGGTCGAGCGGGAACTGCACGCCGGCTACTTCGAGCGGTTCGGGCTGAGCCAGCGCGACGTCGAGCAGACCGAGACGTCCCCGACCTGCCTGGCCTACACCTCCTACCTGCTGGCACTGGCCACGACCGGTTCGGTCGGCGAGCTCGCCGCCGGGCTGCTCCCGTGTTTCTGGGTTTACCACCACGTGGGCAGCGCCATCCTCGCCCGCCAGGCCACACGAGCCAGCGGCGCCCCCGAGAATCCCTACCGCGCCTGGATCGATACCTATGCGGACGAGGAATTCGGCGCGGCAGTGGCGTCGTGCCGGGACGCGGTGGACCGAACGGCCGCAGCGGCAGGTCCGGATGAGCGAGCACGCATGCTTGCCGCGTTCACCCGAGCGACCGAGTACGAGTGGCTCTTCTGGGACAGCGCCTACCGTATGGAGTCCTGGCCGACCAAGGGATTGCGCTGACACCACCGGCACGGCTGGCAGGAGCAGGTGCTCGACCACCTCACGTGTTGACCCAACGAACGGCAGAGTCATGCTAGGCCGTCTGGTCAGGTTGACGTCGTGCATCTGTTCCCGGCCCACGTGACAACATCACGGTCAGTAACAAGCATGGGCGCTCTGGCCCGAGGTAGAAGGCGGACGGGGCGGGGCACAATGCCCCGCCCCGTGTCGGCGAGAGCCAGCGAGCTCGCGGTTGACGACCTGCCGCACCGCGGAAGGCAGCACGCCGGCCCGGCGCGAAAGCAGCGGTGTTGTTCAGCGAGGAGGTGTGGCCGCGGTCGGGACCCCACGCACAGCCGATCGAGCAGAGTGACGTGGAGGAGGCAGGAACTGGGCCGCGTCGACGTGGCGTGTCCGCGCCGCGATCGGTACCGCGAACAGCAGCCCGGATCAGCGGGAGCTGGGCCGCGGGTGGCCGGTCAGGTAGCCGCCCATGGTGCGGAAGTAGTCGGTCGCCGCGTACTCCGTGCCGTCCTCGGTACGGACCCGCTCGATGACCAGACCGTGGTTGCGTCCGCGCCGCGCGTCCGCGCCGGCGACGATGACGACGCCGTTGCCCTCCCGGATGAAGATGCGCCCCGGGGTGCCGCCGTAACGGCCGGTGGACACCGAGGCACGCACGATGCGGAGCCGCTCGCCTTTGTGGAAGGTGAAGGCGTTGGGGTACGGGTCGGACTGGGCGCGCACCAGCCGGTCGATGTCCTCGGCCGGCCAGGTCCAGTCGATCCGGCTGTCCTCGATCGCCCGCTTGTGGAAGAAGCTCGCCTTGGAGCGGTCCTGCGGCGTCCAGTCGGTGCGCCCGGAGGCGATCAGCGCCAGGGCCTCGGTCACCACGGGCGCGATCAGGTCGACCGTCTTGTGGAACAGGTCGGTCGCGGTGTCCCGCGGACCGACCCTGACCGCGCGCTGCAGCACGACGGGCCCGGCGTCCAGCTCGCCGTCCATCATGTGGGCGGTGACGCCGACCTCCTCCTCACCATTGATCAACGCCCAGACCAGCGGCGAGAAGCCGGCGTAGGCGGGCAGCAGGGAGTCGTGCACGTTGAGCGTGCCGTAGCGGGGCAGCTCGAAGATCTGCGGTGGGATCCAGGTCCGCCAGTTGTTCGCGACGATGAGGTCCGGCTCGGCCGCCTTGATGCGGGTGATCAGCTCCTCGTCGTCCGGCCGGTTGCGCATCGCCACCTCGACGCCGTGCTCGGTGGCCAGATCGGCCACCGAGTCCGACCAGATCCGCTCGTAGGCGTGGTCGGACTTCGGGTGCGTGACGACCAGCGCGACCTCGTGCTCGGAGTCCAGCAGTGCCTGCAGGGTGCGGTGCCCCCAGGTCTGGTAGCCGAACATGACGACGCGCATGGGCCTGTTCCTCCTGTCGCGCGGGGCGGTGCCTAACCCGATCAGTAAAGCAAGCCTAACCTAATTTGGCAACGGGTCCGCCAGTAGGCCGAATCACCTGCCGAACGGACTAGCCAAGGTATGCCTCACTTAGGTTAGGTTACCCTTTGCGACCGACGGCGGATCGGTCCCGCCCGAGGCGGGGTGGGCGGGCCGGGAGTCGGCGCCGGCGCGCGGGAGCCAGGGCGCACGCGCCGCCGAGGAGACGACGGGGATGACGGGGACGCCGACTGCGGCCCTGCCGCTGATGGGACGGGTATGTCACAGGGACTACGCACAGCCGAGACACCGGTTCACGACCTGGTCGGGGTGGGGTTCGGACCGTCGAACCTCGCGCTCGCGGTCGCACTCGCCGAACACAACGGCACCGTCGGCGAGGCCGGCCCGGACACCGTCACCGCGCACTTCCTGGAACGCCAGCCCCGGTTCGGCTGGCACCGGGGGATGCTGATCGACGACGCGACGATGCAGGTGTCCTTCCTCAAGGACCTGGTCACGCTGCGCAACCCGAGCAGCCGGTTCAGCTTCCTGGCCTACCTGCACAGCAAGGGCAGGCTGATTGACTTCGTCAATCACAAGAACCTCTTCCCGCTGCGGGTCGAGTTCCACGACTACTTCGAGTGGTGCGCCGCGCAGGTCGACGACCAGGTCTCCTACGGCTACGAGGTGGTCGAGGTGCACCCGGTGACCGAACCGGGCTCAGACGAGGTGACCCTGCTGGACGTCGTGGCCCGGCCGACGGTCCCCGGCGGTGCGCCCGTGGTGTTGCGCGCCCGCAACCTGGTGGTCGCCACCGGGCTGATCCCGAAGCTGCCCCCGGGCGTCCACAGGTCCGAACGGGTCTGGCACAACAGCGACCTGCTGCACCGGATCGACACGGTGGACCCCACCGCAGCCTCCCGGTTCGTGGTGGTCGGCGCCGGGCAGAGCGCCGCCGAGGTGACCGCCTTCCTGCACGGGCGGTTCCCCGAGGCCGAGGTGTGCTCGGTGTTCTCCCGGTTCGGGTACAGCCCCGCCGACGACAGCTCGTTCGCCAACCGGATCTTCGACCCGGGCGCCGTCGACGAGTTCTACGGCGCGCCCGAGGAAACCAAGCAGCGGCTGATGGCCTACCACGCCAACACGAACTACTCGGTGGTCGACATCGACCTGATCGACGACCTGTACCGCCGGGTCTACCAGGAGAAGGTGCTCGGGCAGCAGCGGTTGCGGCTGCTCAACGTCTGCCGGGCGGTGGGCGTGGACGAGACCGACACCGGGGTGCGGGTCACGATCGAGTCGCTGGCCACCGGCGAACGCAGCGTGCTGGAGTCCGACGTCGTCGTCTACTCCACCGGTTACCGGTCCGACGACTCGCTACCGATGCTCGGCGAGCTCGCCGCGCGCTGCCGTCGCGACGAGCTCGGCAGGCTGCGGGTCGAACGGGACTACCGGGTACGGACGACGCCGGAGGTACGCCCCGGCATCTACCTCCAGGGTGGCTCCACCGAGCACACGCACGGCATCACGTCGTCGTTGTTGTCCAACAACGCCGTGCGTGCCGGCGAGATCCTGCAGTCGATCCTGGGAAGGCGCGTGCAGGCACCGGTCGAGGCCGCCGGTGCGGGGCGGTACTCGCTCAGCGCCGCGCATTCCGCATAGACGGGGGCGTGCCGGGGACCTGCCCGCGGCGGGGTCCTGGCACGTAGCTGTTGTATGCCGCCGCAAGTGAAAACCGAAAGGTGAACGCCCATGTCCCCCGAACCGATCCGCAGAGCCCTCCGCCGGCTGGGTGCCGTGGTTCCGGCACTCGCGCTGCTGGTGCTTGCCGGTTGCGGCTCCGCCGACAAGCCGGCCGGTGACGCTGCGCAGGGTCAGGCGCAGGGTGCCTTCCCCGTCACGGTGGAGCACAAGTACGGCACCACCGAGATCAAGGCCGAGCCGAAGAAGGTCGTGACCCTGGGCCTGTCCGACCAGGACGCCGTGCTGGCGCTGGGCATCAAGCCGGTCGGCGTCGTCGACTGGTTCAAGGAGCGGCCCTACGGGAAGTGGCCGTGGGCCAAGGACAAGTGGGGCTCGACACAGCCGGAGATCGTCGGCGAGCGCGACGAGTACAACATGGAGAAGATCGCCGGCCTCAGGCCGGACCTGATCATCGCCCAGTACTCGGGGATGAAGAAGGAGCAGTACGACACGCTCTCCAAGATCGCCCCGGTCGTCGCGCAGCCCAAGGATCATGACGACTACGCCGCGCCGTGGCAGGTGATGACCAAGCAGATCGGTCAGGCCCTCGGCCGGGAGTCCGAGGCCGAGAAGCTGATCTCCGACATCGACGCGCGCTTCAAGGAGGTCCGCGACTCCCACCCGGAGTTCGCGCGCCAGACGCTGGCCGTCGCGGACAGCTTCGAACCCGGCAAGTACTCGGCGTTCACCAAGACCGACCCGAAGGCGATCTTCTTCTCCGAGCTCGGGTTCACGCTCGACCCGGAGATCGACAAGCTCGCCAAGCCCGGCTGGAACGTGGCCGAGCTCAGCGCCGAGAAGCTGGACGTGCTCGACGTCGACCGGCTGGTGTGGGTCACCTCCAGCACCGAGGCCAACGATCGCATCAAGGCCGAGCCGCTGTACCAGAAGCTGAGGGTCGCCCAGGAGAAGCGGGACCTGTTCGTGCCCTACGAGAACCCGGACATCGGCGCGGCCTTCTCGTTCAACACGGTGCTGTCGATCCCGTACGCGATCGACCAGATCCTGCCGCTGTTGACGGCCAAGTAACGGCGAACCGCTCGCACGGGACCAGGGAGAGGCGACCCGACCATGTTCGATGCCGCGCCTGACGCAACAGCCGCCACCGGTACCCCCCTCACCGGTGCGCAGACCGGCATCTGGCTGGCCCAGCAAATCGAGCCGGACAACCCGGCCTACAACATCGCGTTCTTCCTGGAACTGCGGGGCGGGCCCGGGGGGCCCGTGGACCTCGACCGCCTGGCTACCTCGGTGCGCCAGGCGGTCGAGGAGGCCGCCTGCCTGCACGTGCGGACCAGCACCGAGAACTCCGAGCCGCGCCAGGTCCCGGCGCGGCAGCCCGTCGACGTCCCTGTCGTCGACCTGCGCGGCGAACCGGTCCCGGACGCCGCGGCCGCGGACTGGATGGACACCGAGCGAGCGCGGCCCGTGGACCTCGGACGGGGCCCGCTGTTCGCCCAGGTGTTGCTCCGGCTCGACGACGATCGCGTCGTTTGGTACCAGCGGTATCACCACATCGTCACCGACGGTGTTGGTGTCGCCCTGATCTCCCGTCGCGCTGGCGAGATCTACACCGGCACCGGCTCAGCGAGTCAGCATGACCGGGCGCTTTCCCGACTGGCGGCCAGCGATCGGGCCTACCGTGAATCCGAGCAGTACCCGGCGGATCGCGTGTACTGGCAGGAGAAGCTGGCCGACCGGCCGGAGCCTGTCCGGCTCCTGGAGCGCACCGAGACGCTGACGAGGCGGCGTGTCCGGCGAACGAGTGTGCTGTCACCGGAGCGTGCCCGGCGCGTGCGCTCCGCCGCGGACACCGCCGGTGTTCGCCGGTCGCGCCTGATGATTGCGGCCGTGGCCGCCTACCTGCATCGCACGACCGGTGCCCAGGACATCGTTCTCGGCCTTCCGGTGACCGCCCGGGACGCCGAGTCCCGTGATCTTGTCGGGATGGTGTCCAACGTTCTCCCGCTCCGGCTGCGTGTGCGGCCGTCCATGACCGGCGCCGAGCTGGCCCGGGCGGTGGACCGGGAGGTTGCCGACATCGTTCGGCATGGTCGCTACCGCGGCGAGGACCTCGCCCGGGAACTGGGACTCGTTGACGGCCTCCAGGAGCTGGTGGGCCCCACCGTCAACATCCTGCCCGTTCCGCGGGACGTGCGGTTCGGTGACCATCGGGTCGCCTACCGTCCCCACTGGCTTGGTCCCATTACCGACCTCACCATTACGGTCTGCGAGTCCGTCGAGGACGAGACCGTGCACCTCGACCTCGACGGCGACGCGTCGGTCTGCGACCCGCAGCAGCTCGCCGATCACGAGCGCCGTCTCCACACGATGCTCGACGCGATGACCGAGCGGATGGATCGCGCCATCGGCCAGGTTGAGCTGATCTCCCTGGCGGAGCGGGCCCTGCTCCTCGACGGGTTCGGCAGCGCGCCCCGGGAGGTTGCCGAGCGGTCCTGGCCGGCCGCGTTCGAACAGCAGGTGACGCGATCTCCAAACGCCGTCGCCGTGGTGTGCGCGGACCGGCAACTCTCCTATGCGGATCTCAACGCCGCGGCCAACCGGTTGGCCCACCAGCTGATCGCGAAGGGCGTCCGTGGCGAGGACGTCGTCGCCGTGGCGCTGCCACGCTCGGTCGAACTGGTCGTGTCCCTGCTCGCGGTGATGAAGGCGGGAGCGGCCTACCTGCCGTTGGACGCGGACCACCCCGAAGACCGGCTCGCCTACATGCTCTCCGACGCGGGTGCGCGCACGATCGTCACTATTCGCGAGCTTGCGGGTCAACTGCCGGACATGCCCGGTGTGCGGCATGTCGTGCTCGACGATGCGGCGGTGGTCTCGGAAATCGCCGGCGCGGCTGCCACCAACACCGACGTTGCGATCTCGCTGAACCGCGCCGCCTACGTCATCTACACCTCGGGTTCCACCGGACGCCCGAAGGGCGTTGTGGTCACGCACGACGGTGTCGGCAGCCTGATTGCGACGGCGACCGACCGGCTCGGCGTGACCGCGGACAGTCGCGTCGTGCAGTTCGCCTCGGTGGGCTTCGACGTGGCGGTCTGGGACCTGATCATGTCGCTGTGCGTTGGCGGGCGCATCATCGTGGTGCCCGCCGAGCGCCGGGTCGCCGGTGCGGCCCTGACCGACTACATCGCGGAGCACCGCGCCACCCACATGATCCTGCCGCCGTCGCTGGTGGCGGCATTGCCCGCCGACTGCGAACTGCCCGAGGGCGCGGTTCTGGTGGTGGGCACCGAGGCGGTGCCCACCGAGCTGGTCGCCCGCTGGTCCGAGCGGCTGCGTGTGGTCGTCGCCTACGGCCTGACGGAGGCGTCGGTCAACTCGACGTTGTGGCTGGCCGAACCGGGGTGGCAGGGGCCGGTGCCGATCGGCCGGCCAGACCCCAACACCCGGTGCTACGTGCTCGATTCGGCGCTCTGCCCGGTCGGCGTGGGCGTCGAGGGGGAGCTGTATGTGTCCGGCCGCGGGCTGGCGCGCGGTTACCTGGGCCGTCCGGGCCTGACCGCGGCGCGGTTCGTCGCCGATCCCTTCGGTCCCCCGGGTGCCCGGATGTACCGCACCGGGGACCGGGTTCGCTGGGGTGCCGAGGGGAATCTCGAGTTCCTCGGCCGTGCGGACAAGCAACTCAAGGTCCGGGGCCACCGGATCGAACCGGGGGAGATCGAGAGCGCGTTCATGGCGTGCCCGGGTGTGGCGCAGGCCGCGGTCGTGGCGCGCGAGGACCACCGCGGTGCCAAGCGCCTTGTCGCCTACCTGGTGGGCGAGGGCGAGGAATCCGTGGATGTCGCAGCGGCACGAGTGCGGGTGGCAGAAGCGCTGCCGGACTACATGGTGCCGTCCGCGGTCGTCGTGTTGGACGGCCCGCTTCCGTTGACCCCCAACGGCAAGCTCGACACGAAGGCGCTCCCCGAACCGCAGTGGACCGCGGTGGGCGGTGACGCACCGACCACGCCGGTCGAGTCCACCCTCGCCGAGCTGTTCGCCGAGGTTCTCGGTCTGCCCACGGTGGGCATCCACGACAGCTTCTTCGAGTTGGGTGGGGACAGCATCGTCGCGATCCAGCTCGTGAACCGCGCCCGCGCGGCAGGGTTGGCCATCACTCCCCGCGACGTGTTCCGTCGCCGCACGGTCGCGGCCCTGGCCGAGTGTGCGGGCGCCGTCGCCGAGGTGACCGGCGCTGTCGAGCTGGACGAGACCGCGCTGCCGGTGTCCCCGTTGCAGGAAGGCTTCTTCTTCCACTCCCAGTTCGACGAGGGATCGGCCGACCTGTACGTCGTGCAGGAGCTCTTCGACCTCGAAGGCGATGTCGACGCCGTTCGGCTGCGCCAGACACTGCAGGGGCTGCTCGACCGGCATCCGCTGCTCCGGGCCGGCTTCCGGCAGCTTCCCGATGGACGAGTCGTCCAGCGCCTGGCCGAGAACGTGACGTTGCCCTGGCGGGAGACCCACGCCCGTGACACCGAGCTGGCCCACCTGCTCGGGCGGGACCGTGCCGAACGCTTCGACCTCGCACAGCCCCCGTTGATGCGCGCCATGCTGATCCGCGACGGGCAACGCGATCGGCTCCTGCTGACCTTGCACCACATCATCGCCGACGGCTGGTCGGTATCGGTCCTGCTGCGTGAGCTGCTCGCGGCCTGTCGCGGGGACGCGCTTTTGCCCGCCTTCACGCCGAACACCTACCTGTCCTGGCTCGCCAGCCGCGACCGAGACACGGCACGGGAGGCATGGCGGGCGGCACTGTCCGGTGTGGATGGGCCGACCCAGCTGGTCACTCCGGACAGCACGACTGCCAACGAGGATCAGCGTCCGGCACAGCCCGAGCACATTGACGTCCGGCTGCCCGAAAAGCTCACCGCCGAGCTGGTTTCCTATGCGAAGAAGCACGACCTCACACTGAGCACGATCGTGCATGGCGCATGGGGACTCCTGCTGAGCGGGCTCACCGCTCGGTCCGATGTCCTGTTCGGCAGTACGGTTTCCGGGCGTAGCGCGGAGATCGACAACATCTCGTCCGCTGTCGGCTTGTTCATCAACACGGTTCCGGCGCGCGTCAACGTGCGCCCGGAGGAGTCGCTCACCGACATGCTCAGGCGCGTTCAGGACGAACACGCCGAACTGCTCGAGCACCAACACCTCGGTCTCGCCGACATCCAGCGGGAAACCGGCCTGGGTGAGCTGTTCGACACCCTGGTCGTGTTCGAGAACCACCCGACCCAGGACGTGCTTGCGGAACCACGTACCGGTGACACTGCCCAGAGCGTGGCACTGCGCATCACCGGCGTCGAGGTGTTCGACGCCGTGCACTACCCGCTCGCACTGATCGTCCAGCCGGGCGAGTGTCTCGAACTCCGGTTCAAGCACGACGCCACGCGGCTCGGCGACACCGAGGTTCGCGCGCTGGCCGACCGGTTCGTGCACCTGCTACACGCCGTGGTGCGTGACTCCGCCCAGCACGTGTCGCAGGTGAACCTGCTGTCCGCCCGGGAAAGCGAGCGGATGGCCGAACTGAACGCGACCGCGCGGACGGTGTCTGTCCGTACGCTCGCCGCGGCCTTCGCCGACCAGGTGGCGCGGACACCAGAGGCCACGGCGGTGGTGTTCGAGGATGTCCACCTGACCTATGCCGAACTCGACCAGCGGGCCGAGGCACTGGCCCGGCGCCTGCGGGCGCGCGGCGCGGGACCCGAACGGTTCGTCGCGGTTGCCGTGCCGCGTTCGGCCGAGCTGATGGTCGCGTTGCTCGGAGTTCTCAAGTCGGGTGCGGCGTACCTGCCCGTCGACCTGGACTATCCCGCGGACCGGGTCGCGTTCATGCTCGCCGACTCGGGCGCACGCATCGTCGTCACCACCGCCGCGACCGCCGGACGGTTGCCCGAGGTTCCCGGTCTGGAGCGGCTCGACCTGGGCGAGACCGAGGATGTCGCGGAGGTTCCTGGCGAGCCGGCCGCTCCGGACCACCCCGCCTATCTCATCTACACCTCCGGTTCCACCGGGCGCCCCAAGGGCGTCGTAATCACCCACCGCGCGATCAACAACCGTCTCGCGTGGATGCAGGGACAGTACGGGCTCGGTGCCGACGACCGGGTGCTGCAGAAGACGCCGTCGAGCTTCGACGTGTCGGTCTGGGAGTTCTTCTGGCCGCTGGTCCAGGGCGCGACCGTCGTCCTGGCCCGGCCCGACGGGCACCGGGACCCGCTCTATCTGGCCGGGCTGATTCGCGCCGAAGGCGTCACGACGATGCACTTCGTGCCGTCGATGCTTGCCGCGTTCCTGCAGGCCCTTCGTGCCGATGACGCGAGTTGGGCGGCGAGTCTGCGTCGCGTGTTCTCCAGCGGGGAAGCGCTCACCGGGGATGTCGCCCGGGGCTGGCGAGAGCTGACATCTCGCTCCGGGAAGGGCCCGGTGCCGTTGCACAATCTCTACGGCCCGACCGAGGCCGCCGTCGACGTCACGTGGTTCCCGTACACGGGCGGCAACGACCTCGCGGTGCCGATCGGGTGGCCGGTGTGGAACACGCGGCTGTCCGTGCTGGATTCCTTCCTGCGCCCGGTGCCTGACGGCGTGCCGGGGGAGCTGTACCTCGCGGGGGTCCAGCTCGCCCGTGGCTACCACGGCCGACCCGGCCTGACCGCCGACCGGTTCGTGGCCGACCCGTTCGGCGCGCCGGGCGAGCGGATGTACCGCACCGGCGACCTCGTCCGGCGACGGGCGGACGGGGCTGTCGAGTACCTGGGCCGGACCGACCGGCAGGTCAAGATCCGCGGCAACCGCATCGAGCTGGGGGAGATCGAGGCGGCGCTGTCCGGGCAGCCCGGTGTCGCTCGGGCGGTCGTCACCGTCCGGGACGGAGCCCTTGTCGGATATGTCGTGCCCGCGGGCGGGACACCGGATTCGGAGGCCCTGCGGTCGGCACTCGTGGATGTGCTGCCCGCAACGATGGTGCCGTCCGCCGTTGTGGTGCTCGACGAGCTGCCGCTGACCCCCAGCGGAAAGCTCGACCAGAACGCACTGCCCGCACCGGTCGCCGCCGGCACCGCAGGTGGCGGGCGGGCGCCACGCGACGACCGGGAACGGGCACTCTGCGAGGTCTTCGCGACCATCCTGGGCCGCTCGGCCGTCGGTGTCGACGACGACTTCTTCGTCCTGGGCGGGGACAGCATCACGTCGATCGCGGTCGCCACCCAGGCCCGTGAGCGTGGGCTCACGATCAGCCCGCGGGACGTGTTCGACCGCCGGACGCCTGCCGCGCTGGCAGCCGCGACGGAGACCACGAACGCTCCGCACAACGGTGCCACTCCGACGGAACAGCGTTCCGGCATGGGCGAGCCGACCGTCGCGGTTCCGGTGACGGAGGCGCGGCGGGTCGTGGAGATCCTGCGTGCGGTGGTCGATCGGCGGACCGAGACTCTGGCCCAAGACGACGTGCGGGCGGTGCTGACCCGGTGGGCGGGACTGACCGGAGAACCGGACCGGGCACAGGAGCTTCCGGCGCCGAGCATGCTCATGCTGTCCGACGAGGAGATTGCGCGCGTCGAACGGGTGGCCGGGCTGCCGGTCGCCGACATCTGGCCGCTGTCTCCCCTGCAGGAGGGCATCTACTTCCACTCCAGCTACGACTCCGAAGGGCTGGATGTCTATCTCTCGCAGGAGACCCTGGACATCGACCACCGGGTGGACGTCGACCGGCTGCGTGCGGCGTGCCGGGCCCTGCTGGGCCGCAATCCCAGCCTGCGTGCCGGTTGCACCAGCGACGGCCTGCCCCAGCCGGTGCAGTTCATCGTGGACGCCCTGGACGTTCCGCTGGAGGTCGTCGACCTCACCCATCTGCCCGCGGACGAGGAGGCCGCGCGCGTCGACGCCCTACTGGCGGCGGACCGCCGGAAGCGGTTCGACCTGTCGGCGCCGCCGCTGTGCCGGCTGCTGCTGATCCGCCTGGCGGACGGCAGGGACCGGCTCGTCGTGACCCACCACCTCATCCTGTGGGACGGGTGGTCCGCGTGGCTGTTCCTCGAGCAGCTCTTCGCGCTGTACGAGCGGAATGGTGACGACAGCGCGCTCCCTGCCGTCGGCTCCTACCGCGACTACCTGTCGTGGCTGGACCTGCAGGACCACGACGCCGCGATCGCCGCATGGCGGAGAGCACTTGCCGGGTTCGACGAGCCGACCCTGGTCGCACCGGTCGACCGGACCGGAGAGCCGGTGATCCCGGTCGACTTCGAGACCGTGCTGTCGGAACGGACAAGTGACCGGGTGCGCGCGGCGGCGCGCAGACACGGGCTCACGCTGAACACGCTGTTGAACGCCACCTGGGGCTTGGTCCTGTCGTCGATGGTGGGCCGCGACGACGTTGCGTTCGGCGCCGCGGTGGCCGGCCGGCCCGCGGAGGTGCCGAACGTCGCTGACATCATCGGCATGTTCCTCAACACGGTCCCGACCCGGATCGCCTTCGATCCCAGCGAGTCCGTGCTCGACCTGCTGCAACGGATCCAGTCCGAGCGGGCGACCGTCATGCCCTACGAGTACGTGGGACTGGGGGAGATGCAGCAGGAGACCGGCCACCGCCGGCTCTTCGACACGCTGTTCGTGCTGCGTTCGGCCGACGGTGAGGAGCGGCTCGCCGCGCTCGAGCAACGGCACGGCATCCTCGAAGTGTCCAATGTGGACGGAACACACTTCCCACTCACCCTCGTTGTCACCCCGCAAACCCGACTGCGGGTCACGCTGGCCGCCAGGCCCGACCTGTTCGACGCCGCTACCGCGAAGACGGTTCTCACCAGGTTCACCACGGTGCTGGAACGCCTCGTCGACAACCTCGCCGCTCGCGTCGGCAGCATCGACCTGCTGCTGTCGGGGGAGCGCGCCGCGCTCGCCGCGGACTGGGAAGCCACCCGCAACCACCTGCCGGACGAGACCGTCGCCGACATGCTCGCGACCCAGGCCGCTCGCACCCCGGAAGCCACGGCACTCGTCTTCGGCGAGCGGGTGCTCAGCTACGCGGAACTCGACGCGGAGATCAACCGGCTGGCCCGGGTGCTGCTGGCCCGTGGTGCCGCCCCGGAACGCGTGGTCGCGCTGGCCCTGCCACGCTCGATCGAGATGGTCGTGGCACTGTTCGCGGTGCTGCGTACCGGCGCCGCCTATCTGCCGCTGGACCTCGACCACCCCGCCGAGCGGCTCCGGCTCATGCTGTCCGACACCGGGCCGATGTGCCTGCTGTCCACCACGGCGGTCGCTCCCACGCTGCGTGGCGAGTCGGGCCCGCTCGCGCCCGAGGTCCTGCTGGACGAGGAGGCCGTGGCCACCGAACTGGGCGGCCTTCCGGCCGGTGAGATCACCGACGCCGAGCGACCGGCGTTCGCGCACGGCCTACCGAACAGGCTGGAGCACCCGGCCTACGTCATCTACACCTCCGGCTCGACCGGAAAGCCGAAGGGCGTGGTCACTCCGTATCGCGGGCTGACCAATATGCAGCTCAACCACCAGGAGGCGATCTTCGACCCGGCGATCGCCTCGGTATCGATGCTCGACCCTGCAGGCGGGTCCTCGGACGGAGGACGCAGGCTGCGGATCGCCCACACCGTGTCGTTCTCCTTCGACATGTCCTGGGAAGAGCTGCTGTGGCTCGTCGAAGGACACGAGGTGCACGTCTGCGACGAGGAACTGCGCCGCGACGCCGAGGCACTGGTCGCCTACTGCGACCGGCACCGGATCGACGTGGTCAACGTGACGCCCACCTACGCCCAGCTCCTGATCGAGGAGGGCCTCCTCGACCGGGCCGAGGCAGCGGGGCGGCACCGCCCGGCGCTCGTGCTGCTCGGCGGTGAGGCGGTGTCCGACGTGGTGTGGTCGCGACTGCGGGACACCGACGGCACCTACGGCTACAACCTGTACGGACCGACCGAGTACACGATCAACACGCTCGGCGGGTCCACAGTGGAGAGTGCGACGCCGACCGTCGGTAAGCCGATCTGGAACACCAGGGCCTACATCCTCGACGCGATGCTGCGTCCGGTTCCGCCGGGCTGCCCCGGCGAGCTGTACATCGCCGGAATCGGTCTCGCCCGCGGATACCACCACCGGACCGGCCTGACCGCGGAACGCTTCGTGGCCGACCCGTTCGGTGCTCCGGGAGAGCGGATGTACCGCACCGGTGACCTGGTCCGGAAACGCGAGGACGGTCTGCTCGACTTCCTGGGCCGCACCGACGACCAGGTCAAGATCCGCGGGTACCGCGTCGAGCTGGGTGAGATCTCCTCGGCCCTGACCGAACATTCCGACGTCGCGCACGGTGCGGTTGTCGTCAACGACACCGGCGGGACGAAGCGCCTGGTCGGCTACGTGGTTCCGGAGGCGGGTGCCCGGGCTGGCGAAGAGCTGCTCCAGCGGCTGCGGGAGCAGCTGAAGTCCAGGCTGCCCGAGTACATGGTCCCGGCCGCGCTGGTCCCGGTCGAGACGCTGCCGCTCACCGTCAACGGCAAGCTCGACGTCCGGGCACTGCCCGCACCGGACTTCGCCGGGACGGGAACCAAGCGTGCGCCGCGGTCGCCGCAGGAAGAGACACTGTGCGCGTTGTTCGCCGCCGCCCTGGGGCTGCCGGAAGGAAGCGTCGGGATCGACGACAACTTCTTCGACCTCGGTGGCCACTCGTTGCTGGCCACCCGGCTGGTCAGCCGGGCGCGCACCGCCCTGTCGACCGAGCTGGCGATCCGGGACCTGTTCGAGGCCCCCACCGTGGCCGAGCTGGCGCACCGGGTGAGCGGCACGACCGGCACCGAGCGCCCGGTGCTGGTGGCCGCGCCGCGACCGGAGGAGCTGCCACTGTCCCACGCCCAGCAACGGCTGTGGGTCATCCAGCAGATGGAGGGAACCTCCGCCGCCTACAACTTCCCGCTCGTCATGCGGCTGCGCGGTGGGCTGGACGTGGCTGCCTGGTGCGCGGCCCTGGCCGACGTGGTGGCCCGGCACGAGGCGCTGCGCACCGTCTTCGGAGAGCGGGAAGGCGTTCCGTACCAGCGGGTTGTGCCCGTGGAGGACGCACACCCGGCGGTGGAGAGCGTGCGCGCTGGCGAGTCCGAGGTGGCAGGTCTGGTCGCCGAGGCGGTCGGTCGACCGTTCGACCTCGCCGCCGAGCTCCCGTTGCGGGCCACGGTTGTCGAGATCGAGCCGGATGACCACGTGGTCGTGCTGCTGCTGCACCACATCACGACCGACGAGTGGTCCGACCGACCCTTCCTGCACGATCTCGCCACGGCCTACGCCGCGCGCCTGGCCGGCACCGCCCCGGACTGGGAGCCGTTGCCGGTCCAGTACGCCGACTACGCGTTGTGGCAACAGCGACTGCTCGGCGACCCCACCCACCCCGACAGCCTCGCCGCGCGCCAGTTGGAGTACTGGCACACGACCCTGGACTCGGCGCCGGAGGAGATCGAGCTGCCCACCGACCGGGCTCGACCGGCGCGGCCGAGCTTCGCCGGGGCCGACCTCGAGGTCGATTTCGACACCGCGACCTACCAGGGGCTGCGGCGGCTGGCCCGGGACACCGGGGCGAGCATGTTCATGGTGGTGCACGCCGCCGTTGCGGCGCTGCTGCACCGCATGGGCGCCGGTACGGACATCCCGCTCGGCGCACCGATCGCCGGGCGGACCGACCAGGCCCTCGACGACCTGGTCGGCTTCTTCGTCAACACCTTGGTGTTGCGGACCGACCTGTCCGGGGACCCCAGCTTCACCGAGCTGCTCAGCAGGGTGCGCGGAACGGATCTCGCCGCCTTCTCCCACGCGGACGTGCCGTTCGAGGCCGTGGTCGAGAAGCTCAACCCGACCCGCTCCATCGCCCGTAACCCGCTGTTCCAGGTGATGGTCGGCTACCACAACCGCGTCGGCACGGGGCCGGAGCTGCCCGGGTTGCAGGTGGAGTTCGTGCCGTTGGAGACCCGAACGGCCAAGTTCGACCTGGTCTTCAGCTTCACCGAGCACACCGGTGCGACGGCCGACGAGGGCTCGATCAGCTGCCGGCTCGAGTACGCCACCGAGCTGTTCGACCACGAGACGGTCAATCGGCTCGGGGACCGGTTGCGGCGGCTGGTCGCCGCGGTGGTCGCCGAACCGGAGCGGCACATCTCCCGGGTGGATGTCCTCGCCGAGGACGAGCGGCGGCTCGTGCTGGAGGAGTTCAACGCCACCACCCGCGAGGTCGACGAGTGCGCGCTGCCCGGGTTGTTCGCCAAGCGGGTCGCCGAGCAGCCACACGCGATCGCCGTTGTGGAGCGGTCGAGAACGGCGAGCTACGCCGAGCTCAACACCCGCGCCAACCGGATCGCGTGGCTGCTGGCATCCCGTGGCGTGGGTGCGGAGAGCGTTGTTGGCGTGGCCGTTCCGCGGTCCATCGACATGGTGGCCACGGTGCTCGGCGTGCTCAGGCTCGGTGCCGCGTTCCTGCCGTTGGACCTGGCCCATCCCGCCGACCGGCTCGCCTACATGATCGCCGACTCCGGCGCCACGCTCATTGTGGGAACCGAAACGGTGTCCGGGAAGATCCCGGAGGTGGCGGGTGCGTCGACCGTGTTGCTCGACGCGCCGGACATCGCCGCCGAGCTGGACTTCCTTCCGGTGTCCGATGTGGACGGATCGGCGATTCTGCTGGACCAGGCGGCCTACGTCATCTACACCTCCGGATCCACCGGGCGGCCCAAGGGTGTGGTCGTGCCGCACGAGGGCATCTCCAGCCTGGTGGCCACCGCGGTGGACCGGATGGGCCTGCGGCCCGACAGCAGGGTGCTGCAGTTCGCGTCGATCGGGTTCGACGTCGCGGTGTTCGAGCTGTCGATGGCGCTCTGCCACGGTGGCCGGCTCGTACTGATCCCGGAGGAGGCCCGGGTGGCGGGCGCCGCGCTCACCGACTTCCTGGCGGAGCAGGGGATCACGCACATGATCCTGCCGCCCTCACTGGTCTCGGCGTTGCCCACGGAATGCGAGCTGCCCGCCGGGTCGACGATCCTGGTCGGCACCGAGACCGTGCCGCCGGACCTGATCGACCGCTGGTCGGGCACGGTGAACATCATCGCCGCGTACGGGCTGACCGAGGCCACGGTCAACTCCACGCTGTGGCCCGCACAGCGGGCCGCTGGCCGGCGTGTCGGGCGGGTGCCCATCGGCCGGCCCGACCCGAACACGGTCTGCTACGTGCTGGACGCCGGCTTGCGTCCCGTACCGCCGGGTGTGGTGGGCGAGCTGTACGTCTCCGGGCGTGGCCTGGCTCGCGGTTACCTCGGTCGTCCGGGGCTGACCTCGGAGCGGTTCGTGGCCGACCCCTTCGGCCCGCGGGGGACGCGGATGTACCGCACCGGCGACCGGGCGCGCTGGCGGCGTGACGGCAACCTCGACTTCCTGGGCCGGGTCGACGACCAGGTGAAGATCCGGGGATTCCGGATCGAGCTGGGTGAGATCGAGGCGGCGTTGACCACGCACCCGGCCGTTACCCAGGCTGCTGTCGTGCCCGACCGCAAGGGCGACATCGTGCGGCTGGTGGGATATGTCGTCCCCGCGGCCGGGGAGATCGACCCGCAGGCGCTGCGCACGCATGTCGCCGCCCTGCTGCCGGAGTACATGGTGCCCGCGATCGTGATGCCGCTGGACGCGCCACTTCCGTTGACGCCCAACGGAAAGCTCGACCGGCGTGCGCTGCCCGTGCCGGACTGGTCCGAGCTGACCGGCCGCGCGCGCCCGGTGACCGCGACCCAGCGGCACCTGGCCGAGCTGTTCGGTTCGGTGCTGGAACTGGCGGAAGTCGGCATCCACGACAACTTCTTCGCGTTGGGCGGGCATTCGATGTCCTCGATGCGCCTGCTGGGCCGGATCCGTTCCGTGTTCGGTGTGGATCTGACCATCCGTGACATCTTCGACGCGCCCACGGTGGCCGCGATCGCGGCCAAGCTGGAGGGAGCTTCGGCACAACGGCCGGTGCTGCGCCGGGTCGAGCGTACTGCGGAGGAGACCGAGCTGCCGATCGCGCCCTCGCAGCAGTGGCAGTGGTCCTCGTACCGCCGGAATGCGAGGTTCGACCACGCGCTGGTGTTGCGGTCGTCGGGTGGCCTGGACACCACCGCGCTCGCGGCCGCGCTGCGCGACGTGGTCCAGCGGCACGAGCCGCTGCGCACCGCCTTCGTCGAGCGGGACGGCGTGGTGTACCAGCGGAACGCCGAGCCACCGACGCTTCGCCTGGAGCACTGCGCCGACGTGGAGGCCCGGCTCACCGAGCTGGCCGGTGCGGCTCCCGACCTGTCGCAGGAGGCGCCATTGCGGGTGTCCCTGCTGACCGGACCGGACGGTGCGCAGGCGTTGTTGCTGACCATGCACTACCTTGCCGTCGACGAATGGTCGGTGGTACCGCTGTTCCGCGACCTCACGACGGCATACGCGGCCCGGCTGCGGTGCGAGGAACCGGGGTGGGCGCCGCTGCCGGTGGGCTACGCGGACTACACCCGATGGGCGCACGAACTGCTCGGCGAGTTCAGCGCCCCGGACAGCCTGGGTGGGCGGCAGCTGGCGTACTGGCAGCAGACCCTGCGTGGTGTTCCCGGCGAGTTGGCGTTGCCGACGGATCGGCCTCACCCCGAAGCTCCCGGTCACCGCGGGGACCTCGTCGAGTTCGTCCTGGACGAGCAGGTGCACGCGCTGGTGGACGAGCTGGCACGACAGACCCGGACGAGCATGTTCATGGTGCTGCACTCGGCGTTGGCCACGCTGCTCACCGCGCACGCGGTGGGGACGGACCTGCCGATCGGCACGCTCGTCGCCGGCCGTACCGAGGAACGGCTGGCCGATCTGGTCGGCTGTTTCTTCAACACCGTGGTGTTGCGTACCGACACCGCGGGCGATCCGACGTTCGCCGAGCTGTTGACGCGGGTGCGGGAAACCACGCTCAGCGCTTTGGACCGGCAGGACGTCCCGTTTGCCGAGGTGGCCCGCTCGACCGGGCTCGAACCGGCAGGACCGCAGGTCATGGTGGTGCATCACGAGCAGGCACGCCTCGAGGAGCTCGAGGGCGGCGTGGGTGCCCTGGACGCGGTGCCGACCGGATCGGCACGGGCGGAGCTGACGCTCAGCTTCTACGAGCCCCGCGGTCACGGGCCGGTGCACTGCGCACTGGTCTACGCGACCGAGCTGTTCGATAGGGATACCGTGCGGCGGCTTGCCGACCAGTTGCAGGCCATACTGTGCTTCGCCGTGGCCGACCCGGAGCGACCGCTTTCCGAACTGTTCACGCCTATTCCGAAGAGGAGCGACGCATGACGACCAACCCGTTCGAGGATCCCGAGGGCCGATTCCTGGTCCTGGTCAACGAGGAGAACCAGCATTCGCTGTGGCCGTCCTTCGTGGCGGTGCCCGCGGGCTGGCGGGTCGTCTTCGGTGAGGACACCAGGGACGCCTGCCTCGCCTACGTCGAGGCCAACTGGACGGACCTGCGCCCGAAGAGCCTCGTCGAGCAGCAGTCCTGACGAGGCGTCATCACGCCGTCACACCCGGCCCGGGATCTCGGGGGGATCCCGGGCCGCGGCAAACCTGTCCGGAAGATTGCCGAATCTGATGCGGAGTGATCCATACCTCTTCCTTGTTGGTCTGTCAGGCCGAGAGCCCTCGATGCGGTATTTGCCCTAGGCTGCCCCGGAAGCCGCGGCGGGCGGTCCGTCGCGTGCACCGAGCTTCTCGAGGAGTGGCATGCGCACGTCGTTCTTCGGCCGGGCGATGACGAACAGACCAGGCCGCTGGAGGGCACTCAAGAGATCGGGCGCCCTCACGTTCGTCGCCGCTGTGGCGTCGCTGCTGTTGCCGGGCACTGCCGGCGCGGTCGCCAACGGTGCGGACGTGCCGGACGGGCAGTACCAGTTCTCCGTGGCGCTGACCATGAAGGGCATCACGCGTCCGGACGGAACCAAGTACAACAGCGCGTGTTCCGGTGCGCTCATCGCGCCACAGTGGATCGCCACCGCCGGCCACTGCTTCCACGACGGCAACCGGGTCCGCGTCAGTGGCAAGCCCCGGTACGACTCCACCATCGCGACCGTGGGCCGGGCCACACTGGATGGAACCGGCGGTCATGACATCGAGGTCGTCTGGGTCGAGCAGGCACCGGACCAGGCCAACGACGTGGCGATCGCCAAGCTGGCGCGCCCGGTGAAGGACGTCCGACCGCTGAGCGTCAGCAGCACCCCCGCGGGGGTGGGCACCAAGGTGCGGATGACCGGTTTCGGTGCGGCGAAGGCGTGGGTCAGTGGTCCGCACGACCGCCTCAACCGGCTGCAGACCGGCCTCTGGGAGGTGCAGCAGGTTCAGGAGCGCACCCTACTCGCCAAGGCCGTCGCACCGCAGAGTACGACCAGCGCCTGCCCGTACGACTCCGGTGCCCCCTACTTCGTGCCCGACTGGGAGGGCTACCGGCTCGTCGGGGTGGAGAGCGACGGTCCGGATTGCCCGCACGACCAGCTGGAGACGGTCGCCCGCATCGACCACCTCTCTTCCTGGATCGCCCAGACGATCCACTGACACCAACTGACGCCTGCTGAACACCCGGCCCGGGATCCCCAGATCCCGGGCCGGGTCCGTTGGTACGCCCGGTACGGCCCGCCGCTGGGAAGCCGTCGTGGCGATCAGGCCCGGGGCCCGGCAGGGGAGCGATGGCTGAATCGTTGCATCAACGGCTGCTCCACGAACCGGTACAGCAGCCAGGCCAGGAACACCGACACCCCGCAGAGGAGGACCCCCACGCCGAGCGTCCCGAGGGTGCCGCGCGGCCAGTCGCCGAACACGTGCTCGAACAACGTGATCACCTGGTAGTGGATCAGGTAGAAGGCGAACGAGAGCTGCCCCAGGAACACCGGGGACCGCGTCGCCCACAGTGACCGCGCGCCACGGAGGTCCATCGACGCCGCACCGACAATCATCAGCGCGACCGGACCGATGGTCGCCGCCGCGAACCAGAACGGGATCGGGAGGAACTTCCCGGCTACGGCGACCGCGGTCAGCAGCGCGATTCCCGGTAGCACCACACCGATCCGAGGCATGACACCGCGCCGTACCATCCGCGCCAGCAGCATCCCCAACACGAACTCGGGGAGCCGGCTGAGCGGCAGATAGTCGGCGAACCACAGCCGGACGAGCGGAAGGTCGAACTCGCCCGGCAGCACCGCGGGACCATGCAGGACGAAGGAAAGTGTTGGGACAAGCCAGATCGCCGCGACGGCGATGCCGGCGGCGACCAGGAGACGCTCTGGCCGCACCCGCATCACCAATGGCAGGATCAGCGGGAACAGCAGGTAGAACGCTGCTTCGGCGGCGAGGGTCCAGCTCACCGGGTTCACGCTGAACATCAGGGTAGGTGCGGGAAGCCAGGTATGGACAAGGAACAGGTTGGCCAACGCCGGCCCAGCCGGTGTCGGCCCGGGCGGCACACGGCCCGGTTCCGCGGAGATCCCCGTGGCCGCGAGCAACCCCATCATGGTCACCCAGGTCACGGCGTGATTGGGGAAGATTTTCCAGAATCGGTGGCGCCAGAACGCCTGATACGGCTCGGATTCCCGGGCTGACCAGGTGAGCACGAAGCCGCTGAGCACGAAGAAGAACGACACCGCGGCCATGGCCACGGGCATGAGCATCCACGAGATGTCGAGATGGGTCAGAAACACGACAAAAGCGGCGACGAACCGCAAGCCCGTGAGCGACGGCAACCGGCTGCGCGAAACGGAGGGCACCAGCTCGCCCTCGGCAGCGCCGAACCGAAGCTCCGGAATCAGCCGCACACGGACCTCCCCAATGGATAGATCTCGTATGCATTGAGTGGGATGAGCGCTACCAGTGACGGCAGTCCGTAGAGACCTGTGTCACAGCAGTGCACTGTTCGCGGCAGTTGTAGACATCGGCCGATCCATGGACAAATTCATCGCCGGCCGGGATGAACCCGGCTGTCCGAATCACTCGTCGGCACCCGGTTCGGGATTCGGCTGGACCCCGGTAGGTGGCCTACACCGAGTTCCGACTGTCCGACCACGCCGCCCAGAGCGTGGCGTAGCGGCCGCCGGCGGCGATGAGTTCCTCATGCGTCCCGGCCTCCACGACCCGGCCGTGGTCCAGGACCACGACCCGATCCGCGGTGGCCGCCTGCGTGAGTCGATGCGCCACCACCAGGCCGGTTCGCCCCTGAAGGGCCCGCCCGGCCGCCTCCTCCAGGATGCGGGCGCCCGCACTGCCCGCATCCGCCGTCGCCTCGTCGAGGATCGCGATCGGCGGGTCGGCCAGCACGAGCCGCGCCAACGCCAACTGCTGCGACTGGGCCACGGTGAGCCGGTGCCCACCCTCGCCGACCACGGTGGCCAGCCCCTCCGGCAACGCCTCCACCCAGGACAACGCACCGACTCGCGCCAGCGCCTCGCGCAGCTCGGCGTCGCCGGCCTCCGGGCGCGCCAGCCGCAGGTCGTCGGCCAGCGTCCCGGCGAACACGTGCACCTCCTGGCTGATCAACGTCACCGTGCGCCGGGTACCCGCCGGGCCGAGGTCGGCGATGTCCACCCCGCCCAGGGCCACCGACCCCGCGGACGGCTGGTGGATGCCCGCGATCAGCTTCGCCAGCGTCGTCTTCCCGGCGCCGCTGGCCCCCACCAACGCGACCCGCTCCCCGGAACGGACCTCCAGGTCCACGTCCCGCAACACGGAATGGCCGGCAACGTAGGCGTGGCTGAGCCCGGCGACCTTAACCGAGCCGTCCATGGGGCGTGCCGGCCGCGACGGCTCCTGCTCCGTCGGGAGGGTGGACACCCCCACCAGCCGGGCCAGGCTGGCGGCGGCGGACTGTGCGTCGTCGATCAGCACGAGCGCCGCGTTGATCGGGTTGAACAGGCTGTGGAAGTACAACGCCGCCGCGGTCGCGGTGCCGATGGTGGCCGAACCGTTGCGCACCAACACGAAACCGGCGACCAGAACGGACCCCAGGCCGACGAGCTCGGCGAGGTTGAGTCGGGAGAAGAACCCGGTCATCAGCCGGATTCCGCGCAGCGCAAGGTCAACGGTCGACTCCGAGCGTCCCGCGACCAGGTCCACATGCTTGCCGGACAACCGGAAAGCACGAACGGTCCGCGCCCCGTCAACACTGTCGAGGAGCTGGTGCTGCAACGCGCCCGTGGCAACCCGATGCGCGGCATACACCGGGATCGCGCGCCGCACGTACCAGCGCACGGTCAACACCTGGATCGGGGCGGCGACCAGCGCGGCGAGCAGGAAACGCCAGTCCAGCACGGCAAGCCCCACCAGCGTCAGCACGATGGTGAGCGCGGACCGGCTGAACTCCGGCAACGCCTGCCGCACCGACTTGGCGATCAACGTGACGTCGCTGGTGACCCTGGAGGTCAGATCCCCCGACCCCGCCTGCTCGACCCGTTCCAGTGGAAGCCGCAACGCGCGTTCCACGAACCGTTCCCGCAGACCTGCCAGCATCGTCTCGCCGAGCCTGGCGATCAGCGAGCTGCCGTAGGCTGTGGCCACCCCCCGGCCCACGGCGACCACCACGAGCAGAACCATCGGCACGGTCAGGGCGGCCGCGCCCCGGCGTTCCACCACGAGGTCGACGATGTGACCGAGCAGGGGAGCGGTGAGCAGGCCGATGCCCGTCCCGACAACCATCACGGTCACCGCCGCCACCGCCAACATCCGGTGGCCGCGCAGCAACGCACCTACGGCGGCGGCGGTCTGCGCACCGGTGGCGGTCGGCAGGAGTTCCCGCTCGCATCTGCCAGTCCCGCTCATCGCGTGTCCTTCGTTCGTCGCGGGCGTCATGTCAGCACCACCGAGCGGTAGTCCTCGCGCGCTGCGACCAGGTCGGGGTGCGGGCCGTCCGCGGTCACGGTGCCTCCGTCGACTACCACCACGCGATCGGTCACCGCAAGCAGCGCAGGGCTGGTGGTCACCAGAATCGTGGTGCGATCTCGCCGCACCTGTCGGATTCCGGCGGCGATTCGCACCTCGGTCACCGTGTCGACCGCGGTGGTGGGGTCGTGCACCACGAGCACCGGAGGATCCGCCGCGAGGGCGCGGGCGAGCGCCACGCGTTGCCGCTGCCCGCCGGACAGCGACCGCCCACGCTCGGCGAGCACGGTGTCCACACCGTGCGGCAGGGTCCCGGCGACCTCGTCCGCCGCCGCGGCCGCCATCGCCCGGCCGGCGTCGGTGCCCGGGGCGGTTCCGGCCAGGACGTTCTCCAGCAGGGTGCCCTCGAACAGGTCGGCATCGTGCTGGGCCACCAGGATGGCGCGGCGCACCTCGGCGGGGTCCAGCCCGGCCAGTCCCGCACCGTCCAGCTCGATCGTTCCGCCCGTGGGGTCGGCCTCCCGACCCAGGCACGCCAGCAGATCGGTCGCGGCCGCCGGATCCCTGGCCACGACCCCGACCAGGCTCCCGGCGGCAATATCCAGGTCGACGCCGCGCAACGCGCCGTAAGAAACACCACGCAACCGCACCGCACCGCCGACCGGCTCGGGCAGCGCCGCCGAACCCACCGGCACCGCGGGCGGTGCCGCGAGAACCGAAGCGATCCGGTCGGCCGAGGCACGTCCCTGGGCGAACTCGGCGTTGACGAAGGTGAGGAGCTGGAACGGCCCGAGCAGGAACTGGGCGAGGCCCACCGCCGCCACCAACTCGCCGACGCTGATCACGTCCCGCATCGCCAGATGCGCGCCGACCAGCGCGATGATCACGATGAAGATTCCGGTCAGCGCCAGCACGGCGCCGTCGTGCCCGGCCCGGCTGCGGGCCGCACGCAGCGCGGCCGCGAGCGAGTCCTGGCTGGTCCGCCGGTACCGGGACACCGCCGCCGCCTCGGCACCGATGCCCTTGAGTACCCGGAGCCCCGCGACCAGATCCGCGGCAACGCCGGAGGCCTGCGCGGCCCGCTCCTGCTCGACCCCGCTCCGCCGTTCCAGGGGCTGGCTGATCCGGTGCCCCAGCCACAGCAGCGGCGGGATGCCCAGCAGCACGAGCAGGCCGAGCGGCACCGAGATCCGCAGCAACGCCACCGCGCTGATCGCCAGGCCGGCGACCGCCGACATCCCGTAGGCCAGCACGGTGGCGACGGCGCCCACCCGCTTGGCGTCGCCGGTGGCGATGTTGACCAGCGCGCCCGGCAGCCGGCCCGCCTCCGCACCGCCCCGAGGGTCGAGCACCCGCGCGCCGAGATCCAGCCGAAGCCGGTGCGCGGCCTGCTCGCCGGCGCGCTCCGCGGCCCGGGCACCGGTCCGGTAGCAGGTGGAGAGCACGAAGAAGAGCACGCAGAGCACGAGCAGCCAGCGCAGTAACACGTCGAGCGAACCGGTGGCCACCGCCTGGTCGATCACCACGCCGATGACGACGGGGACCAGCGCCTCGCACCCCTGGTGCGCGATGCCCAGCACCGATGCCGCGACGAGGTGGCGCCGTTGGCCTCCGATCGCCGCCCGGAGGACGTCCCGCCCCGTCGGTCCTCCCGCGACCACTCGACCTACCTCCACAGACGCCGCAACTTGATAGGTAAGGCTACTCTAACTAGGGCCTCGGCCGGACCCCCAAACCGACCCGAACCGACCCAACCCAAGGGGTTTACGGCCAGGTCCCGGCGAGGCTTGAGACAGGTCTCGCGACAGCCATCGGGATCCGCGATAGATCTTGGAAAAAGGTCTCCGACAGGCGGGAGCGGCAATGCTCGACGTGCGGCTGGTGAACGCCAACATCCTCACCATGGATCCGGGCCGTCCCGTTGCCCGGGAGGTCGGCATCTGGCGCGGCCGCATCGTCGGCGTCGACGACGCCGTGGCCAGCCTGCCCGCACGCGCGGAGGTGGATCTCGAGGGCGCCACGGTGTTGCCCGGCTTCGTCGACGCCCACGTCCACCTCGCCTGGGCGGGCCTGCGAGCGCGCAGCGCCAGCGTCGCGCCGAGCCGCCGGGTCGCCGACGTGCTGGAGGTCATCCGGCGGGCCGCCGCCCAGAAACAACCCGGCGAGTGGGTCGACGTGGTCGGCTACGACCAGCGTCCGCTGGGACGACACCTCACCGCGGCGGAGCTGGACGAGGTCGCCGGCGACCGCAAGGTGTTCGTCGTACACGACTCCGGGCACGCCTGCGTGGTCAACAGCGCCGTGCTCGGCATGCTGCCGGCCGGCGTGCACCACGACAACGGGGTGCTGGCCGAGAGCGGTATGGCCGCCGTCCGGGAGCTGCGCCAGCCGTACTCGCTCGACGAGCTGGTCGACGCGATCGAGCACGCCGCCCGTACCTGCCTGGCCGAGGGCGTCACCGCCTGCGCCGAGGCCGGCATCGGCGGCGGGCTGATCAGCCACAGCCCGGTCGAGCTCGCCGCCTACCAGCGCGCCCTGGACGCCGGCCGGCTGCCGATCCGCGTCCAGCTCATGGTCGCCGCGACCGCGCTGCGCCAGGCTGCGGCACACCCGACCGACGGCATCCCGCGGGCGATCGACCTCGGGCTGCGCACCGGCCTGGGTGGGGAGCGTCTCTCGATCGGCGCGCTGAAGGTGTTCCTCGACGGCGGCATGATGCCCCGCACCGCCGCCCTGACCAGCCCGTACGTCGGGCTCGACCATGGCGGGCAGCTCTTTGGCGACCCCGCGGAGCTGCGGTCGGTCATCGTCGACGGGCACCGAGCAGGATGGCAGCTGGCGATCCACGCCATCGGCGACCGCGCGGTGGACCTGGCGCTGGACTCCCTGGAGGCGGCCCAGCGGGCGCACCCCCGGGCCGCGGCACGGCACCGCATCGAGCACGCCGGGCTGGTCCGCCCCGACCAGCTTCCCCGGTTCGCCGAGCTCGGCGCGGCGGCGGTCGTACAACCGAGCTTCCTGTGGTACCTCGGCGACGACTACGCCGAGATCATGGGGGAGGAGCGGGCCCCCTGGCTCTACCGGGGCAAGGGCTTCCTCCACCACGGCGTCCCGCTGGTGGGCAGCTCGGACCGCCCGGTCACGGCCGGGGCACCGCTGCGCGCGATCCAGTTCCTGGTCGAGCGGGTGTCCGAGGGCGGCCGCAAGATCGGCCCGGACGAGGCCATCGGGGTCGACGACGCCCTGCGCGCCTACACGGTCAACGCCGCGCACGCCTGCCACCGGGAGCACGAGCAGGGTTCGATCGCCCCGGGCAAGTTGGCGGACCTGGTGGTGCTCGGCGCCGACCCGAGGCGGGTGCCGACCGACCGGATCAGCCGGATCGACCTGGTAGCCACCCTGGTGGGGGGTGAGGTGGCCCACGGGGAGGACATCCTGGCGCGTTGATCCACCACGACCCCGTTGGTTAGCCTCACCTAAAGCTCACGCGTCACCCGTGTAGTGTCGCTCGTCCGGGGAGGTCTTCGCGTTGTCGGTGGCTGTCCAGGCGCCGGCCGGGACCGGCGGCGGTACCTCGTCGCCGGCCGCACCCGCGCCACCCGCGCACCACGCCCGGACCGCGACGCTGCGCGGGCTCGGCCTGCTCGTCGGGCTCGGCGTGCTCGCGGTGGTCGCCCTCGCCAGCATCTGGCTGGGCACGCGGGACATCTCCTTCCTCGGGACCTGGACCGTGCTGTGGCACCCCGACGGCTCGCACGACGCGGTCATCATCCACGACTACCGCATCCCGCGGACCCTGCTCGGCCTGCTGGTGGGCGTCTCCCTGGGGCTGTCCGGGGCGCTCATGCAGGCGCTCACCCGCAACCCGCTGGCCGACCCCGGGCTGCTCGGGGTGAACCTGGGGGCCTCGACCGGGGTCGTCGTGGCCATCGCTTTCCTCGGCGTGGGGACGATCCTCGGCTACGTCTGGTTCGCCTTCGCCGGCGCGGCGGTCGCATCACTGGTCGTCTACCTGCTCGGCTCGTCCGGGCGGGGGATGGCGACCCCGGAACGGCTCGTGCTCGCCGGCGCCGCGCTCACCGCCGTGCTGTACGCCTTCAACACGGCGGTCCTGCTGGTCAACCCCGGGGCGTTCAACGAGTTCCGGTTCTGGACCGTGGGCGCGCTCGCCGGCCGCTACCTGAACGTCGTGCTCGCGATCCTGCCCTTCGTCCTGGTGGGCGCGGTGATCGCGGTGGCGCTGGCGCGGCCGCTGAACGTGCTGGCGATGGGGGACCAGGTGGGCCGCGCGCTGGGCGCGCGGGTGGGCCGGACCAGGGCGCTGGGCGCCGTCGCGGTGATGATGCTGTGTGGTGCCGCCACCGCCGCGTGCGGCCCGATCGGCTTCATCGGCCTCGCGGTGCCGCACGTGGCCCGGTTCGTCGTCGGCCCGGACCAGCGCTGGGTGCTGCCGTACTCGATGGTGCTCGCGCCGATCCTGTTGCTGGGCGCCGACATCCTCGGCCGGGTGCTCGGCGCCCCGGGCGAGGTGCAGGTCGGCATCGTCACCGCGTTCCTCGGGGCACCGGTGTTCATCGCGTTGTGCCGCCGCCGGAAGTTGGTCGCCCTGTGAGCGTGGTGCGCGAAGCAGATCCGGCGCGGAGCGCCGAGAGGCCCCCGAAGACACCGGAGGCCGGTCGGGTGCTGGACGGGCTGGTCCTGCGCACCCATGGTGGGCGCCTCTCGTTGCGCCTCGACGGCCGCGCGCTCGCGGTCTCGGTGGTGCTGCTGGTCGCGCTGGCTGTGGTCATGGGGATCACCCTGACCAGCGGCGACTTCCCGCTCCCCCTCGGGGACGTGCTGCGATCCCTGGTCGGCGAGGGATCGCCGGGCGCGGACTTCATCATCTACACGCTGCGGCTGCCCCGGCTGCTCACCGCGGTGTTCGTCGGCGCGGCCCTGGCGGCCAGCGGCGCGATCCTGCAGACCCTGACGAGGAATCCGCTGGGCAGCCCGGACATCATCGGGTTCACCAACGGCTCGGCCACGGGCGCGTTGCTCGTGATCATCGTGCTCCAGGGCAGCATGACCCAGATCGCGCTCGGCGCGCTGGCCGGCGGGCTGGTCACCGCGGTCGCGGTCTACCTGCTCGCCTACACCCGCGGTGTGCAGGGATTCCGGCTCGTCGTCGTCGGCATCGGCGTGAGCGCGATGCTGCTCGCCGCCAACTCCTACCTGATCACCCGGGCCAGGTTGCAGGAGGCGCTGGCCGCGCAGTCGTGGCTGATCGGCAGCCTGCACGATCGTGGCCCGAACCAGGCGGCGGCGGTCGGCATCGGGCTGGCCATCCTGCTCCCGCTCGGCCTGCGCTTCGCGCGCCGGCTGTCGCTGCTGGAGATGGGCGACGACGCCGCGAAGGCGCTGGGGGTGAACGTGGAACGCACCCGGTTCGTGCTGTTGCTCGTCAGCGTCACGCTCGCCGCGATCGCCACCGCGGCCACCGGGCCGATCTGGTTCATCGCGCTCGCGGCCCCACAACTGGCGCGGCGGCTGACCCGCTCGTCCGGGCCCGGGCTGCTGCCGGCCGCGTTCCTGGGGGCCGTGCTCCTAGCCGCCAGCGACCTCGCGGTGCAGCGGATCCTGCCGTCCGCCCACCTGCCGGTGGGCACCGCGACCGGCATCATCGGCGGGCTGTACCTGGTGTGGCTGCTGGCCACCGAAGCACGACGGAGCAGGCTGTGAACGGAACGGGCGATCGGACGCCGCGGCTGCGGGCGGAGCACCTCACGCTCGCCTACGACCAGCGCACCGTGGCTACAGACCTCAGTGTCGCGATTCCCGACCGCTCCTTCACCGTCATCGTCGGGCCGAACGCATCGGGGAAGTCGACACTGCTCAAGGCGCTGGCCCGCATCATCAAGCCGCGCACCGGAACTGTTCACCTGGATGGCCGGCTCATCTCGGCCTACCGTTCCCGCGAGGTTGCCCGCAGGCTTGGACTCCTGCCGCAGACCTCCATCGCGCCCAACGGGATCAGCGTGCGGGACCTCGTGGTCCGCGGCCGGTACCCGCACCAGCGGATGTTGCGGCAGTGGTCGGTGGAGGACGAGGACGCCGTGCTCGACGCGATGCGGCTGACCGGCGTGCTCGATCTGGCTGAGCGTCCCGTCGACGACCTGTCCGGTGGCCAGCGGCAGCGCGTGTGGCTGGCCATGGTGCTGGCCCAGCAGACGCCGCTGTTGTTGCTGGACGAGCCGACCACGTTCCTCGACATCGCGCATCAGGTCGAGGTGTTGGACCTGTGTGCGGATCTGCACGAGCACAAGGGGCACACCATCGTCGCGGTGCTACACGATCTCAACCAGGCATGCCGCTACGCCACCCACCTCGTGGTGATGCGGCCCGGCGGTGAGATCGCGGCGGAGGGTGACCCGGCGGAGATCATGACCGCCGGGCTGGTCGCGGACGTCTTCGGCCTGCCCAGCCGGGTTATCGAGGATCCCGAGACCGGCACGCCCATGGTCGTCCCCGTCGCCCGCGGCCGCCGCACCCCAACCCCCGCCGCGGCGACGGCTGATTCCCAGGCGGGATAACGCCCCTCTCGCACCTACCATGAAACAGCGTCGGATCTGAGACAGACAAGCTACCTCTGTCCTGGTCGGGCAGTGGCTGCGCCACTACTCTCGGTGGCGACTTCTCATCGAGGGCTCATCCCGGGGCCGGCGAGGGGCCACCTACGGCGAGACAGGAGAAGGTCGTGCGTAGTGACCTTGCCGACAAGACGATCGGCGAACGCATCCGGACTCTCCGTGGCAAGCTGCTGACTCAGCAGCAGCTTGCTGACATGGCGCAGGTCAGTGTCGCTCTGATCCGCAAGTTGGAACAGGGGCGCCGCCACACGGCCTCGATCGGTAGCCTGCAACGCATCGCCCGCGCGCTCGACGTCGACATCGCTGTGCTCGTGGGCAAGCGCGGCTCCCTTCCCCCGAGTAGTCCCGACGAGGGCGTGACAGCCATCCGGCGCGCCCTCACACCGGTCGATGACCTCCTCGGCGAAGATCTGGCCACCGGCGAGCCACTCGGCATCGACGAAGCACGGCGAACCGTCGAATACTGCTGGGGCACCTACTGGTCTGGCCACTATGAGGCCTTGGGCTCACTTCTGCCGGCGGCGCTGGAGCAGCTCCGCGCGACCACGCACGCGGTGGAGAGTGACCAATGCGTCGAGGCTCACGAACTCTTGGCCCGCGGCTACTGGGTCACCGGATGCACGCTCGTACACCTCGGTCAACAGGACTCGGCATTCCTCTCCATCCGGCATGCGCTGACCGCCGCGGAGTTGGGAGGTGACCCCTTCCTGGCGGCCACGCTGCGCGGCTCAGTGGCGTGGCAACTCCTTGTCCAGGGCCGCTTTGACGAGTCGGCTCGAATCGCACTCCGCGCGGCGTCGACGCTCGAACCACACGGCGATGTCTCGCCTCCCCACCTGTCGTGTTACGGCAGCCTGGTGATCACCGCGGCCACCGCGGCGGGGCGGAACCAACGCGTCGGGCAGGCCCGCGAGCTGCTCGGCGAGGCTGACGCGGTCGCTCGGCGGATCGGTACCGACCGCAACGACTACGAAACGGCGTTCGGCCCGTCGCAAGTCACGATGCAGACGGTGGACGTGCACGTCGTCACGGAGCACTACCCCGAGGCGCTGAAGGAAGCCAAGGACATGCCCCGTGACAACGGGTTGCCGCTGGCCTCGCGCGCCCGGCACCTCGCCGACCGCGCATTCGCACACGCCCGGCTCGGACATGATGAGAAGGCCCTGCAGGCAGTGTTGACAGCCGAGAGCATGGCGCCCGATTGGATCAAGCATCAGGCCCTGCCGCGGCAGGTGGTCGCCGAACTGGTCGAGCGCGAGCGACGTGTCACAACACCCCTGCGCACTCTCGCACGCCGTTTGGGTGTGACCGTTTAGCCTCTCTGTGTAGTGGGACATTCTGTCCTACCCAGCCATAACTGATCATTCCTAGCGTCGCCTCCACTCAGCGAGAGTGGAGGCGACTTTTCTATGGGGCGGCCCGTCCAGATGCCGGCCTTGCGGTGCATGCAGCCATTGACGCCGGAGGAAGCCGAAGAATGGGACCGTCGGATGGAACCGCTGCGCGCCCGCCGTGTGCGCGTCCGGCTGGCGACCTCCGTTCCGGGGACGCCGCACCGGCCAGCGAGCAGGCCCGGTGTGTCGTGACGACGCTCGAGTTCTGGTTGGTGCGCGTCCCCGGTTCGCTCTCCCGTACCCAGGTGCACGCCTTCCCGGAGCCGGACCAGGACCCGCCCATCACCATCTGCGGGCTCGAAATCAACCGGGCCGACATCGAGAGGACGAGCGAGGGCATGCCGTGTGTTCCCTGCCTGCTGAAGGTCGCCGACGGCCTCGCCACGGCCGGCTCCCTACCGGGGTGAGGGGAGCACGCCGGGGGGCGAAGCGTGCTCCCCCAATAAATGCGATCACTTCTCACGTTGTCATCGGGTTGGTACCGGGTCACCCATTCGTCGGCTCCCCCGCTTTTCCGTTCGCCATCGGGTGATCCGGCGTGTCGCGCTCCTCAGCTACCGCGGGGCCGGGCAGTGAGGCCGTTACTGTCGTCGGAAGCCGGGTACGGACAGAGCAGTCCCCGTTTCGCTGGAGGATCCATGTCCCGCGGCGTTGCGCCGGTCCGGCCACCGGGGCAGGTGTGATCGTGCTGTTCCTGATCGCCGTGCACCTGGCGCTGGCCGCGGTGGTCCCGCTCCTCGTGCGTCGGCTCGGTCCGCGCGGTCTCCTCGGCGTCGCGCTGGTCCCCGCGATCACCTTCGGCTGGGCGCTCACCCAGGTTCCCGGGCTGGAGCGGGGCGCGATCCACCAGGAAACGTTGACCTGGTCCGCCGGGCTCGACCTGCGGTTCGACTTCCGGCTGGACGCGTTGGCCCTGCTGATGCTCCTGCTGGTCAGCGGTGTCGGCGCCGCGGTCCTCGCCTACAGCGCCTACTACCTCGGCGGCGATGCCGGTCGGGTGGGCGCCCTCCTGCTCGTCTTCGCCGGGGCGATGGCCGGCCTGGTCACCGCCGACCACCTGGTGACGCTTTACGTGTTCTGGGAGCTGACCACGGTCTGCTCCTTCCTACTCATCGGCGAGCAGGGCATCAAGGAGCAAAGCCGAAGAGCGGCAATACAGGCCGCGCTGGTGACCATGCTGGGCGGTCTGCTCATGCTGCTCGGCTTCGTGCTACTCGGGGAGGCAGCCGGCACCTACCGCCTTTCCGAGATCCTGGCCGCGCCACCGCATGGCGGAACGGTCCCGGCCGCGGCGGCGCTGATCCTGCTCGGTGCGTTCACCAAGTCCGCCCAACTGCCGTTCCACCCATGGCTTCCCGCGGCCATGGTGGCTCCCACCCCGGTCAGCGCCTACCTGCACGCCGCCGCGATGGTCAAGGCCGGGGTCTACCTCATCGCCCGGCTCACCCCCGGGCTCGCCGACGTCCCGTTCTGGCGGCCGGTCGCGCTGACCGTCGGCCTCCTCACCCTCATCGTGGCGGCGTGGCGCGCCCTGCGGGAGACCGACCTGAAGAAGCTGCTCGCCTACGGCACGGTCAGCGAGCTGGGCCTCCTCACCGCCCTGTTCGGCGCGGCCACCCACACCGCGGCGCTGGCCGGTGCGGTCATGCTGCTCGCGCACGGCCTGTTCAAGGCCACCTTGTTCCTGGTCACCGGCATCGTCGACCATCAGGCCGGGAGCCGCGACCTGCGGGAGCTGTCCGGCGTCGGGCAGCGGCTTCCCGCGCTGTCGGCGGTGGCCGTTCTCGCGGCGGCGTCGATGGCCGGACTACCGCCCTTCCTCGGCTACCTGGGAAAGGAGGCCACCTACGAAGCTTTCTGGCACGGCGACACACCCGACCACCTCGTGCTCGTCGCCCTGGCTGTCGGGTTCGTGCTCACCGTCGCCTACAGCGCACGGTTCCTGTGGGGCGCCTTCGCACACAAACCAGGCGTGGCAGCCACCAAAGTCACCCTCCCCGCCACCGGATTCGTGTTACCGGCGGGGGTACTCGGGGTGGCCGGTCTGCTGTTCGGACTGTGGCCACACGCATCCAACGTGCTCGCCACCCCCTACGCCGACCACTACCCGTCGCCAGTCGAGCGCTACCACCTTGCGTTGTGGCAAGGGCTGACCCCCACGCTCGTGCTCTCCGCGCTCGTGATCGTGTTGGGCCTCGTGGTTTACGCCGGCCTCGACCGGATCACGGCCGTTCGTCAGCGACTACCGGCACTGCCCGACGCCGAACGGGCATTCGAACGGACAGTGCGGGGAGTCAACCAGATCGCCGTCGGGGCGACCCGCTACACGCAGGCCGGCTCACTGCCGCTCTACCTGACCACGATCCTCCTGGTGGTGCTGGTCGGTCCTGGAACGATGCTCCTGTTCGGCACCACATTGGCCAGCCCGGCACCGCCGGATTTGGTCGCGGTGCAGCTCCCGCTCGCCGTGCTGGTGCTCGGGGCGGCGCTGGGTGTGCTGCGGGCACGGAACCGGCTCAGCGCGGTGCTTATGGTGGGCGTCGTCGGTTACGGGGTGGCCGGCCTGTTCGTCGTACACGGTGCGCCGGACCTCGCGTTGACCCAGTTCCTGGTGGAGACACTGACCCTCGTCGTCGTGGTGCTGGTGTTGCGCCGCATGCCGGTCCGCTTCACCCCGCTGGAACGGAGTTGGCGCCTGCGGTGGCCGCGATGGATCGCCGCGCTCGGCGTCGGACTGTTCGTCGGCACGTTCGCCGTCACCGCAACCGCGGCACGGACCGTACCCGCGGTGTCTCGGGAGTACGCGGACCGCAGCGAGGAAGCCGGGGCACGAAACGTGGTCAACGCGATCCTGGTCGACTTCCGTGCCCTGGACACCCTCGGGGAGATCTCCGTGCTGGCGGTGACGGCCGTCGGAGTGGCCAGCCTCGTGCTGGTGACCCGGCTGTCCGCCATCAAGCCCCGGCGAGTGCGCCAGCACGCGGCGCACAACCGGCGGACCGAGGAGGACCGACGATGACCCGGCCACGACGTCGACGCCCTCCCGGGTGGAGCCAACCCGCGGAGCGCTGGCTGCCCGGGGCGGACCAACTGCCACCCGAGCGGCGATCCGTGTTGTTGGAGGTCGTGGCCAGGCTGCTGTTCCCCCCGGTGCTGGTGCTGTCGTTGTACCTGCTGTTCGCCGGACACAGCGGCACCGGCAGCGGGTTCGCCGGCGGTCTGGTCGCCGGTCAGGCATTCGTACTGCGGTACTTCGCCGGCGGACGCGCGGACCTGCGCGCGGCCACACCGGTCCCGCCCTGGCTGCTGTTCGGCCTGGGACTGATGCTGGCCGCCACGGTCGGCGCGGTCCCGCTCGTGTTCGGCGAGCCGCTGCTCACCAGCGCGGTGCTGCACGCCGAGGTGCCGGTGCTGGGCGAGGTCGAGCTGGCCACCAGCCTGCTGTTCGAGATCGGCGTCTACCTCCTGGTCGTCGGGATGGTGCTGGAGTTGTTGCGCAGCCTGGGCGTGACCATCGAGTACGAGGCGGTGCAGGACGGGAGGGCGGGCACATGAGCTACCTCGACCTGACGATGGCCGTCGCCGTGGCCGGGCTCTACGCCGTCGGCTTCCTGCTCCTGCTGGAACGTTCCCTGATGCGCGTCGTGCTCGGCTTCATCGTGCTGGGGCACGGCACGAACCTGCTGTTGCTGGTCGCCGGTGGGCCGCCGGGCGCCGTGCCGATCCTCGGCCTGGCCGAGCCGGCGGCCATGGCCGACCCGCTGCCGCAGGCGATGGCACTGACCGCCATCGTGATCACCTTCGGCCTGACCACCTTCCTGCTGGCACTGGCCTACCGGTCCTGGACCTTCACCGGTCACGACGAGGTTCGCGACGACATCGAGGACCGCCGGCTCGAGTCGGCCGAGCACCGCCGGCAACGTGAACGGGAGCTGGCGTGAACGTCCTGCTGGCGGTCCCCGTGCTGCTACCGGTCCTCGCGGCCGGCAGCGCCATGGTGCTGGCCCGCTTCCGGCTGACCAGCCTGTTGCTCGGCCCGGTGATCCTGCTCGCGGTGTTGGGCACCGCCATCGCGTTGCTGGTACTGGCCGACCAACACGGTCCCCTCGTGGTTCAGGTCGGTGACTGGCCCGTCCCGATCGGCATCACCCTGGTCGCCGACCGGCTGTCGGCGCTGCTGCTCGTGGTCTCGACGGTCGTGACACTGGCGGTGCTGCTGTTCGCACTCGGCCAGCGGGTCACCGAAACCAGGTACCGCGTCTTCGTCCCGGTCTTCCACCCCTCCTACCTGCTGCTGGTTGCCGGGATCAACCTCGCCTTCCTCGCCGGCGACCTGTTCAACCTGTTCGTCGCCATCGAGATGATGCTCGCCGCCTCCTACGTGCTGATCACGCTCGACCCCACGACGGTTCGGGTGATCGCGGGCATGACCTACACGGTCAGCAGCCTCACGTCCTCGCTGTTGTTCCTCACCGCGATCGGCCTGGTCTACGCGGCGACCGGGACCGTCAACCTGGCGGACCTCAGCGCGAAGCTGGCAGCACTTCCCGTCGGCCTCCGCGCGGCGCTCGCACTGCTGTTGCTCGTGGTGTTCGGCATCAAGGCCGCGATGGTGCCGCTGCACTTCTGGCTGCCCGACAGTTATCCGACCGCACCTGCCCCGATCACCGCCGTACTCGCCGCGCTGCTCACCAAGGTCGGCGTCTATGCCATGCTGCGCACGCAGACGTTGCTCTTCCCCAGACCCGATTTCTGGCCGCTGTTACTGGTTCTCGCACTGGCCACCATGGCCGTCGGCATCATGGGCGCCATCGCGCAGGACGACATCAACCGGATGCTGTCGTTCATTCTGGTCAGCCACATCGGTTTCCTGCTGCTCGGGCTCGCGTTGTTCAACGTGGCCGGGTTGACCGGCGCGATCCTGTACATGATCCACCACATCACGGCGCTGGCCGCCATGTTCCTGGTCAGCGCACTCATCGTGTGGCGGGCCGGCACTTCGGCGATGCGCGAGATGGGCGGGCTGGTGCGGACCGACCCGGGCCTGGCCGCGTTGTTCTCGCTACCTGCGATGAGCCTGGCCGGGCTTCCGCCGCTGTCCGGGTTCGTGGCCAAGTTCGCCCTGCTGCGGGCGAGCGTCGACGCCGCCGCGGTGCTGACCTACACGCTCGCGGTCGCCGCCGTGCTCACCAGCCTGCTCACGCTCTACGCGCTGGGGCGCGCCTGGTCCCGAATCTTCTGGGGAGAACCGCGCGGGGCATCTGCCGGTCGGGAAGCACCCGACAAGCTGAAGGCGCGCACCTGGATGTCGTCGCCGCTACTGCCCGGTGCCACCGCGGTCCTGGTGGCGTCCGGCGTGCTGGTGGCGGTGCTTGCCGGACCGCTGACCGGGCTGAGCCAGCGTGCCGCGGCAGACCTGGCCAACCCACAGCAGTACCGGTCGGCCGTACTCGGAGGGGAACGCGATGGCGGTCCGTGAGGTACTGCGCCAGGTGAGGTGCCGACGCCTCGGCGCTGTCGGGCTCGTGGTCGTCTGGGTCCTGCTGTGGGGGTCGTTGTCCCCGATCGTCCTGCTGGGCGGGGTGCTGGTGGCGATCCTGGTGATCGGGGTGTTCCCGCTACCCGCACTCGAGCACCGGTTCCACCTTCGTCCATTGTGGATTCTCGTGCTGTTCGCCCGGTTGCTGGTCGACCTCGTCGTCTCGGCCGTGACGGTGGGATGGCAGGCCGTCCGGTACGGCAGCCGGACAAGGACCGGGATCGTGGCGGTACCGCTGCACGTCGACTCCGACCTGCTCATCGCGCTCACCGCCAACGTCACGTCACTGACACCCGGGAGCTACGTACTCGAGATCGACCGCCGGCACCGCGTCTGCTACGTGCACACCCTTCCCCTGCACGGGCGATCCGACGCCGAGCGCCAACGCCGCGAGGTGTGGGCGGTGGAGGAGCGGATCACCCGGGCTGTCGGCACTGACGAGCAGGTACGCGTGGTGCTGGAGGCACGACGGAGACGGGAGAGAACATGAATGTCGTCTTTGTAGCCGTATACGGGCTGCTGGCTATCTCCGCGTTCGTGGTGATGGTCCGGTTGCTCCGCGGGCCCGGTGCGCTGGACCGGATCATCGCGGTGGACCTGCTTGTCGTCCTGCTCGTCGCCGGTGTCGCGGTGGCCACCGCGATGGAAGGGCACGGCGCCTACGTTCCGCTGTTGGTCGCGGTGGCCCTGCTCGGATTCGTGGGTTCGGCGTCGGCCGCGCGATTGGCCACCATCCAGGAGCTGTGATGACCGCCCCGGACATCGTCTCCGCCGTGACGTTGCTCGCCGGCGCGACGTTCTGCCTGCTGGGCGCGATCGGTGTGGTGCGGTTCCCGGACACCGCCGCCCGACTCCACGCGGCAGCCAAGCCGCAAACCCTCGGCTTGCTGCTGATCCTGCTGGGCACCGCGATCCGGGTACCAGCCGACACCGTCATGGCGCTGCTGCTCGTCGCACTGCTGCAGTTGACAACCACACCGGTCACCGCCCAGATCGTCGGGCGCGCCGCGCACCGGATCAAGGCGATGAAGCGCCCGAACGTCGTCCTGGACGAACTCGGCACGCGGGACCAACCCCCGGCTCCGCCAAGCACCAGGTAACGGTTTTCCGTTGGCCGGCAGAGCACACGTTCCCGACAGTGCTCGTTCACAACGAGCACGCGCTCGTGTGGAACGACGGGGTTGCCGTCTCCTCCGTTGTCAGCGGCGCCCGCGACCCGAGCGGCGAGGACCTACTTCGCGTGCCTGCCGAGCGCGTCCAGGATGCGTTGGATGACCTCCGGGGTCACGTCGGCATCGTCGGTCACCGGCTCGTTGCTCGCCGACCGCTTCGGCTCCCGCCGGGGCAGCGGCACCGATGAGGCGTTGACGCCGCCCGGCAGCGGTAGCTCGCACCACACGAGCGTGCCCCCACCCGCCAGTGGCCTCGCACCACCGCGCCGGCCCTCCACGGCTGCCGCAGGGGCACCCGACCGCGCTCCGCCGGCCTGTTCGACCTCAACGGTCAGGCAGTCGCCACGCAGCCGAAGGCGCACCGTGAGGAAGTCGGGCACCGCCGGGTCGGCTCTGTCCACCGCGTCGGACACCAACTGGCGGGCCGCGGTCATAGCCTCGTCCAACAGCGGACGCAGCGACCACTCCGCGAGCGTGAATTGCACGAACAGGTCCGCACAGTTCACCGCGGTGGGTAGTGTAGCGAGCCGAAGGTCGTCGACCTGCACGGTATGCGCGTTCACCTGGGGATCCTTCCTTCACCCACGTGGGCTAGGCAGGGAGTATCACCCGGAAGCAGTATCTACGCCACCATTCGGGCAAGATCGACACGTCCGGCCCGGGGCATCGGCCGTTGATCTCCGCTGCCACCAGGGAAAACCGTCCGAGCCGGCTCGAAGCCGGCTACCGCATGCTGGAACAACCGGCCTCCCGATCGCAGGTGGTCACCCTGCCGCGGTGGTTACCCCATGCGGGGCAGTGTTGTTCGTCACGAAATTGAACCGCCTTTTGTCGTAATTCTCGGTCGCCGCCGTCCATCTAGAACCTGCGTGGCCGTCGATCCGGCGGGGCCGCGGCGGGCCCGCAAGCGCGGAACAACGGGCAAGACCGAGCACAGATCGGGATGATCAGATGGCGAGAAAGAAGCTGCTAGCCGTGGCGGGCGGCGTGTTCGTCACGATCGCGCTGGGCGCGACGCTGGTGATCAAGGCACCCATGGGGCAGGTGGAGGTGGACCCGGCTGCCGCCAAGTCGGCCGAGACCGTCGAGAACACCAGCACCGCCCGGGCCACGCAGGAGCACGCGAAGCAGAAAGTGGCCGCGGCGCAGAGCGGGCACGACATGGGCGCCGCGCCGAAGGCCGCCAACGACGGCGACAAGTCCGCCAAGGGCAAGCTCCTGGGCACGGGCAGCGGCAAGGTGTACCCGGACCCGGTGGACGGCCGCACCTTCGACCGCTACGACGGCGAGTGGACCCAGCAGCGCGGCAACAAGGTCTGCGCACTGGTGGTCTCGTGCGCGACCTCCGACGGTTTCTGGTTCTTCCAGGGCACCAACGGCATGCTGCGCACGCAGGTCAGCGGCTCCAAGGAGGCCGGCGGCACGCTCACCCACACCTGGTCCTCGCCGAAGTTCACCTACCGGGGCAACGACGGCAAGGCGCCGGAGGAGAACGTTGTCCAGTACCGGTTCCGGGCGGCCACCGACCGGTTCGCCGAGTCCGAGTTGGCCAACGGCAACTTCAAGGTGCAGGTGGTCGACGCCGCCGGCAACGTCGTCGCGGAGAACTCCGGCCGGGAGCTGATCCCGGGCAAGGACTGGAAGGCGACCAGGTTCTCGGTGCCCGCTTCGGCGCTGAAGATCGGTGAGACCTACCAGCTCCGTGCGGTGACGCAGATCGCCAAGGAGGGGCGCCGCGACTCGGGCGGCACGGTCGACTGGGACTGCGTCGCCCTGACCGCGCGTTCCGGCGACATGACCGGCACCGAGGGCTGCGGCGGTGGGGACACCCCGCCGGACCCGGGCGAGTTCGTCATGGGTGGCGGTTCCAGCCCGGTCTGCAACAGCGTGCTCGACCCGCTGATGGGCCCGCTGTACGCCACGCTCAAGCAGGTCCTCGACGGCCCCAACAAGGAGGCCGCGCGGGCCGGTATGACCACCGCCGACCTGGTGAACGAACTGCTGGCCCCGGGCCGCCCGCTGGCCGTGGCACTCGGCGACCTCACCGGCACCTTCGCCGCGACCACGTCGGGCGAGCTGTCCGGCCCCGGCGCCCAGCTCGCGCAGCAGCTGCAGCCGTTCACCGAGGCGGTTGCCAAGGCCACCAACCCGGCCACCAGCGCGCTCAACGGCGCCCTCACCCCGCTGGCGAAGATCCTCAGCGACGCCGCCGGCAACGTGACCAAGCCCGCCGGCGAGCTGCTGGCCGGACTGCTCAGCCCGGCCGGTCACCTGGCCGCCCCGCTGATCCCGGTCTACGACTCCATGGTCCGGCCGATCACCCAGCCGTTCGTCTCCACCGTGATGAACAACGCCAAGCCGGCGATGGTCGCCGCGCTGGGGCCGGAGGGCACGAAGGCCGCCGGCAACATCCTGCAGCCGCTGGAGGAGGCCGCCCGAGGCACCGCCGGCCCGTTCACCGCGGCGATCGGGACCCTGCACCCGGTCCACGCGACCATCGTGAACCTGCTGGACCCGATCTACACTTCGTACCTGACGACGCTGGGCCCCGACGCCGAGCAGTACACCAAGTTCGTGCGCAGCGCGTACGTCCACTCGTTCAAGGGTTACTGCGGCGACTCGGGGAAACCTGCTCCGGAGAGCGAGCACGGGCACAACTGAAACGTACGTAAGAGGAGCACGTCTTCCAGACGACGCTCCAGCGTCACCCCTCATGGTTGATTCCCGTGGTTGAGCAACGGATTCGACGCACGGGTCGATTCATGCTGCCCCGGTGGGGGAGGTGCCACGCCTCCCCCACCAGGCGCAGCCCGAGCCTGGACCGGGAGTGGAAGCGTGCGTAGCGGGCAGTTCGGAGCAGACGAAGGGGATCGGACGGTCCTGTCCCGTCGATCCGTCATGCGGATCGCCGCGGCTACCGCGGTGGTCTCGGCGGCCGGGACATTGCCGCAGTGGCGGCCGGTGGCACGGATCGCCGAGGCCGCCCCCGGACACCCGCGTCCTCCGGGCTTTCCGGACGCCGTGGAACTCTACCGGCAGGCGTTCGAGAACTGGTCGGGCGAGTTCAAGGCCGACGACGTATGGACGTGTTCGCCCAGGAACTCCGAGGACCTGGTGCGCATCGCGAACTGGGCGCGCGGGTCCGGATGGACGATTCGCCCACGTGGCCAGGCGCATGGCTGGTCGCCACTGGCGTTCGAGCACGACCAGCGCGAAAAGGTGGTCCTGGTGGATCTGCGCAAGCACTTCACCGGACACCGCATCGATCCCGGACCGCCGGCGAGCGTGACCGTGCAGGCCGGGATGCTGCTCGACGATTTGCTCACCCACCTTCAGGACTCCGGCCTGGGGGTGGACGCCGGTCCCGCGCCGGGAGACGTCACCGTCGGCGGTGCCCTCGCCATCGGCGCGCACGGCACCGGGATCTCCACCGAAGCCGCAGGCAAATCCGGCAACGAGCGGTACGGATCCCTGAGCAACCTCATCGTCTCGCTGAAGGCGATCGTGTGGAACGCCGAGCGGAACTCCTACGAGGAAAGGCAGTTCCACCGGCAGGACCCGGCGATCGCCCCCCTGCTGGTCCACCTCGGCCGGGTCGTCATCACCGAGGCCACGCTACGGGTCGGGCAGAACCGCCGGCTGCGGTGCCAGAGCTTCGCCAACATCTCGGCCGAGGAGATCTTCGCCCGGCCGGAGCGGGCGGGGAAGAACTCGCTGGCCCGGATCCTGGACTCCGACGGCATGGCCGAGGTCATCTGGTTCCCGTACACGGTCAACCCGTGGCTCAAGGTCTGGTCGGCCCAGGAACGCAAGCCGGCCGGTTCCCGGCAGGTCCGCTCGCCCTACAACTACGGTTTCTCCGACAACCTTCCGGAACCGATCACCAGCATCATCGGCCGGATCACCGCCGGGGCCTGGTTCCTCACCCCGACACTGATGAACGCGATGATGTCGCTGGTGTCGACCGGTCTTTTCGTCACCGGCACGCAGGACATCTGGGGATGGTCGAAGGATGTCCTGCTCTATGTCCGTCCCACGACCCTGCGGGTGACGGCCAACGGGTATGCGGTACTCACCAGGCGCCGGGACATCCAGCGCGTGGTCAGCGACTTCTACCGGATGCTGCAGGACAAGCTGGAGCGTTATCGGGGTCGTGGCGCGTACCCGATGAACGGCCCGCTCGAGGTGCGGGTGACCGAGCTCGACGACCCGAGCAAGTCGGGCGTGCCGAGTGCGGTGACTCCGTTGCTCTCGGCCATCAAGCCGTCCGCGAAGCATCCCGACTTCGATGTGGCGGTCTGGTTCGACGTCCTCACCATTCCCGGAACCGCGGCGAGCAACGAGTTCTTCCGCGAGATCGAGGGCTGGGTGCTGGACCACTACTCGGGCGACTACGCCCTGGTGCGCCCGGAGTGGTCGAAGGGGTGGGCCTACGGTACCGATGGCGCCTGGACGGACCACGAGTTCATCAGCAAGAAGATTCCCACGGCGTTCGGTGGTGGCACCGACGGACGTGCCCACTGGGACCGCGCTGCCGGGCACTACGGCAAGCTCGACCCTCATGGTGTGTTCGCGGGGGGTATGCATCAGAAGCTCTTCCGCCGGGCGTAGCAGGCGACAGCGAAGAACCGTCACCCGGTTGCCAACCCGGCCACCGGGGATCCCGGCGCGGCGTGGACGGTACTGACACCGCGTCCTCGTGCGCTGTGACCAGCTTGCGCCGGCGCGTGTCGAAGTCGACGCGCGCCGGTCAGTGTGTTCAGGCCCGGTGAAACGGTTGGTTCGGGTTTTGACAAATGGAGACGGGCGGTTTGTCCGAATTGTCGCTCGGTGAGAAACGGGCTCGGTCCGGGTGGTCAAGCTGTTCGAATCGGGTAGCGGAGCTTTATCGTTGGTCAAGTAGCGCGCGTTACCGTGACGATGCGCACGTTCGTCTGTTTTCCGGTAGGGGGCAAACCCGTGTTGACGGGTGTCCACCCTTCCCGTGTTGGCTGTCGCCTGCGGAACTGCGGCGTCACCCCGTTCCTCAGCCGAAGTCGCCGCCAGCCCGGACCCGGTAGGGGCGTCCGAACCGTGCTCCTTCGTCACTGGGGCAGCCAGTGGAGAGCGTGTTGTGCTGGACCGATTCGACTTCGTTCGGTAATCGATGACTTCGCTGGGTGATGTGGCGTCTTTTTTCTCCCTTCGCGTCATAGCCGCCGCCGCAATCCATCTATCGCACGGGTGGACACGGTGATGATCGGTTCGTAGGAGGAGGTGACGCGGTGACCGGAGGGGGGCAAGCCACCGGCACGCGAGTACCCGGGGATCATCTCGGCGCGGGCACCGCCGCGGGACAGCCGGGAGGGAGGCCCGGCGGTCGGCACCTGACCCTGGTGGGGAGGTCGGAGCCGCCCCGGCGCTCGGCGCCGGCATGGGAACGCCGCTACCAGCTCGCCGTTCTCGCCAGCGACCTGCTTCTCTTACTCGTCAGCGGGTTCGTCGGTCTGTGGGCCAGCGCCGTACTGTCCGGTGCCCCGAAGCCGTGGTCGACCTTCGCGATCATCTCTCCGGTCCTGGCCGCCGCCCTGCTCATCAGCCGGGCCTGGGAGGGCAGGGCACTGGGGCAGGGGTTCGAGGAGTATCGCCGGCTCGGCCGCGCCACCGTGCTCGCCATCGCGGTCCTGGCCATCGCCAACGTGACGCTGGAGCTGCCGCAGGTCAACTCGGCCACCCTGCTCGGCGTCGCGGCCTTCGCCCCGCTCGCGTCCACCGGCCGCTACCTCCTGCGTCGCGTGCTGCACGCGCGCCGGCGTCGTGGCGAGTGCCTGCGCAACATCCTGGTGGCCGGATCGGGCCATGCGCTGGCCGACTTCGTTGCCATGGTGCGCCGGGGGTCCTACCACGGCTGGCGGGTTTCCGCGGTCTGCACCGGTGATTCCGGTGCCGACGTCGGGGCCCCGGTCGTCGGCGGCCTCGACGAGGTCGCCGCGGTGGCCCGCTCCGGCGGCTACGAGGTGGTCGCCCTGGTGCCGGATCCGTACTGGACGCCGAGCCGGATGCAGCTGCTGGTCTGGGAGCTCGAGGGCGCGCCGGTCGATCTCGTGGTGGCACCGGTGCTGATGGAGGTGACCGGCCCGCGGCTGCGCATGACCCCGGCGTTCGGGTTGCCCATGCTGCATGCCAGCAAGCCCGTCTTCACCGGACCGCAGCGGGTGCTCAAGGAGATCGTCGACCGCGTCGGCGCCCTCGCCCTGCTGGTGTTGCTGTCTCCGCTGATGTTGCTCGTGGCGGCCGCGATCCGGCTCGACGACTCCGGGCCCGTGCTCTACCGGCAACAACGGCTCGGCCGGGACGGACGCCAGTTCGAGATCCTGAAGTTCCGGTCGATGAGCGTGGACGCCGATGCCCGCCGGCACGAGCTGGCCGCGGCGAACGAGGGCGCCGGACCGCTCTTCAAGGTGCGCTGCGATCCCCGCGTCACCCGGGTCGGCGCGGTGTTGCGGCGGTTTTCCATCGACGAGCTGCCGCAGCTGCTCAACGTCCTCACCGGGTCGATGTCCCTGGTGGGGCCACGACCGCCGCTGCCGGAGGAGGTCCGACAGTACGAGGGTGCGACCTTCCGCCGCCTGCTGGTGAAGCCGGGGATCACCGGGCTCTGGCAGATCAGCGGCCGCAGTGACTTGAGCTGGGAGGAGTCGGTCCGGTTGGACCTGCGATACGTGGAGAACTGGTCGTTGTCGCTGGACCTGGTCATCCTGTGGAAGACCGTCTTCGCCGTGGTGCGGGCACGGGGGGCCTACTGATGCTCCAGTGCCGGCTGTGCGGGGGCTCCGCACTCACCAGCGTCGTCGACCTCGGCGCGACCCCGCCGTGCGAACGTTTCCTCACCGTGCACCAGCTCGACGAGCCGGAACCCACCTACCCGCTGCACCTGCGGGTGTGCCAGGACTGCCTGCTCGCCCAGCTGCCCCCGCTCATCACGCCCGAGGACACCTTCACCGACTACGCCTACTTCTCCTCCTACTCGACGTCCTGGGTCGAGCACGCTCGCCGCTTCGTCGACGACGCGGTGCGTTCCCTGGGACTCAACGAGGACTCGTTCGTCGTCGAGGTCGCCAGCAACGACGGCTACCTACTCCAACACGTGGCCCAGCAACGGATTCCGTGCCTGGGGATCGAGCCCGCGGTCAACGTGGGCGAGGCGGCGCGTGGACGCGGTGTACCCACCAGGACGGCGTTCCTCGACCCGCACACCGCGGCCGAGGTGCGAGCCGAGCACGGTCCCGCCGACCTGGTGGTGGCCAACAACGTCTACGCCCACGTGCCCGACGTCCTCGGTTTCACCGAGGGGCTGCGCGGGTTGGTCGCCGACGACGGCTGGGTCGCGATCGAGGTCCAGCACCTGCTGCCGCTGATGCGGCTCTGCCAGTACGACACCATCTATCACGAGCACTTCCAGTACTACACGGTGGGAACCGCGCAACGCGCGCTCGCCACCGCCGGGCTGACCGTCGTCGACGTGGAGACACTGCCGACACACGGCGGCTCGATCCGACTGTGGGCGAGGCCCGACGTCCACGCACCAACCCCGACGCCACGAGTGGCACAGATCCTCGAGGAGGAGCGGATCGCGGGCCTGCACGAACCCGAGGGCTACGCCGGTTTCGCCGATCGGGTCGGCACGGTCCGGCTCGCCCTCCTCGACTTCCTGCTGCGTGTCAAGGAGGAAGGGCACACCGTCGTCGGCTACGGAGCCCCCGGCAAGGCCAACACCCTGCTGAACCACGCGGGTATCCGTACGGACCTGCTTCCGTACACGGTGGACCGCAACCCGTACAAGCACGGGCGTTTCACGCCCGGCACGCGGATCCCAATCCACCCGGTGGAACGGATCGCCGAGGACAAGCCGGACTACGTCCTGGTGCTGCCCTGGAACCTACGGGTCGAGCTGACCGCGCAGCTCTCCTACGTCGCCGACTGGGGCGGTCGGCTGGTGTTCCCGATTCCCTGCGTCGATGTAGTGGAGGCGAAACTGTGAAGGTCGTGCTCTTCTGCGGCGGCTACGGCATGCGCATGCGCGGTGGCCCGGACGATCTGCCCAAGCCGATGCAGCGACTTGGCCCCCGTCCGCTGCTGTGGCACGTGATGCGCTACTACGCCCACTTCGGACACCGCGACTTCGTGTTGTGCCTTGGACATGGAGCGAAGCACATCACCGACTTCTTCCTCAACTACAACGAGACGGAGTCCAACGACTTCGTTTTGCGTGGCGGAAAAGTCGAGCTGTTGTCCTCCGACATCAGCGACTGGACGATCACCTTCGCCCACACCGGTGTGGAGTCCAGCATCGGGGAACGGCTCCGCCGCGTGCGCCACCTCGTGGAGGGCGAGGAGATGTTCCTGGCCAACTACGCGGACGTGCTGACCGACGCTCCCCTGGACAAGATGATCGACAGGTTCGCGGCGAGCGACGCCGTCGCCGCGATGATGGCCGTGCCGCCGCAGGAGTCGTTCCACTGCGTCGAGCTGGCCGAGGACGGTATGGCCGCCAGCATCACCCCGGTCAGCACCATGCCGATCTGGGAGAACGGCGGCTTCTTCGTGCTGCGCCCGGAGGTCTTCGAGCACATCCCGGAGGACGGGTGCCTGGTCGAGGACGGTTGCGCCGAGCTGGCCAAGCGGGGCCAGCTGATGGCCTACCCGTACCGGGGTTTCTGGCACGCGGTGGACACCCTCAAGGAACGCTCCGCCCTGGAGGCCCGGTACCGCAGCGGGGACCGCCCCTGGATGCCATGGGTCCACGGAGGCGCCCGGTGACCTCGTTGCGCATGACCTCGGTCGAGCGACTGCTGCTGCTGGGCGCCCACTGCGACGACATCGCCATCGGAGCCGGCGGCACGCTGCTGACCCTTGCCGCGGCCAATCCGGGGATGCGGGTGCGCGCCGTGGTGTTCACCGGTGCCGGGACCGAGCGGGCCGAGGAGGAACAGTCCGCCCTGCGCGCCTTCTGCCCGGACGCGCAGGTCGACGTGACCGTTCTCGGGCTGCCCGACGGGCTTCTCCCCGAGCGGTGGGGCGAGGTCAAGCGCACGCTGCGCGAGGTGCGCGCCGCATTCGATCCCGATCTGGTGCTCGCCTCTCCGACGCACGACGCGCACCAGGACCACCGCACCATCGCCCGGCTCGTCCCGACCGAGTTCCGCAACCACCTCATTCTCGGGTTCGAGATTCCCAAGTGGGACGGTGACATGCGGCAACCGGGTGTCTTCGTCCCACTGTCCGACGAGGCCGCCCACGACAAGTGCACGTTGCTGCACAAGCACTACCCGTCACAACACGGCCGGGACTGGTTCGACGACGAAACCTTCCTGGGCCTCGCCCGGCTGCGGGGCATGCAGTGCCGCTCCCGCTACGCCGAGGCGTTCTTCGCCGACAAGCTCGTGCTGCGGCCCGACGACCGGGCCGAGGAAGGGTGAGGTCTTTGCGCGTTCTGCTCACCGGGCACCAGGGTTACCTGGGCAGTGTCATGGCTCCCGCGCTCGTCGCGGCCGGGCACGAGGTGGTCGGACTGGACTCCGGGCTGTTCGCCCACTGCGTGCTGGGTCCGGCTCCCACCGACCCGCCCGGCTTCGCGGTCGACATCCGGGACGCGACCGGCGACGTGATGTCCGGGATCGACGCGGTGATCCACCTTGCCGCACTGTCCAACGACCCGCTGGGTTCGATCGCGCCGGAGGTTACCCACGCGATCAACCACACCGCCACGACCCACCTGGCACGACTGGCGAAGCACGCCGGCGTGCCCCGGTTCCTGTACGCCTCGACGTGCTCGGTCTACGGTGCCGCCGGGGACGAACTGGTGGCCGAGGACGCGCCGCTGCGACCGGTCACTCCCTATGCGGAGAGCAAGATCCAGGCCGAGGAGGATCTCCTCGGCCTGGCGGACGAGAACTTCTCGCCGGTGTTCCTGCGCAATGCCACCGCGTTCGGTGCCTCACCCCGGCCGCGTGCCGACATCGTGGTCAACAACCTCGTCGGTGTGGCCCTGCTGACCGGCGAGGTCCGGGTCCTCTCCGACGGCACCCCGTGGCGGCCGCTGGTCCATGCCGCCGACATCGCCCAGGCGTTCGTGGCGGCGCTCTCGGCGCCGCGGGAGGTCATCCACGGGCAAGCCTTCAACGTGGGCTGGGAGGTCAACAACCTGACCATTGCCGACATCGCCAAGTACGTGGTCGACGCGGTGCCCGGGGCGACGCTGCGGATCACCGGGGAGACCGGTCCGGACAAGCGGTCCTACCGGGTCGCGTTCGACAGGATCCATCGCCTGCTGCCGGACTACCAGCCGCGGTGGACGGTCCCGGACGGCGTCGTCGAGCTGGTGGACCACTACGCGCAACACGGCCTGACCGAGGAGGCGTTCACCCGGCGTTTCGTCCGGCTCGCGGTGTTGTCCGAACGCACGGCGGCCGGCGAGGTCGCCGCGGACATGAGGGTGGTGCGAGCCCGGAGATGAGGGTGCAGACGACCTCCCTGCCCGGCGTCCTGATGTTCGTCCCGGATCCAGTCCGGGACGATCGTGGTTTCTTCACCAGGACGTTCGATGCCGTGGCCGCGGCGGAACACGGGCTCGACCCGGCCGCGTTCATCCAGGACTCGCAGTCCCGGTCCAACCAGGGCGTGGTGCGTGGGTTGCACGGCCGGCGGGGCCGTGGGGAGGGCAAGCTCGTGCGGTGCTCCAGCGGCGCCGTGCACGACGTCGTCGTGGATGCCCGTCCCGAGTCCCCGATGTTCGGCCGGCACGAGGTCTTCGTGTTGGACGACAGGGAGTTCCGGCACCTGTACATCCCACCCGGGATGTTGCACGGCTTCCAGGTCCTGACGGTGTGGGCGGACGTCTGCTACCGGATCGACCGGCCGCACGACCCGTCCGAGGACATCGCCGTGCGCCACGACGACCCCAGCCTGGGGATCCGGTGGCCATTGCCGGTGACCATGATGAGTGAGCGGGACCGCGGGGCGGCTTCCTGGTTCGAGCTGTGTCTGGAGGTGGGGCGGTGAGCCGGGTGGCCTGCCGCGGCTGTTCGAGCCCGTCCGGAAGCGTGGTGCTGGACCTCGGGGAGCAGCCGGTCTGCACCGAGTTCCCGGCGGTGGCCGACACCGGCCCGGACCGCACGCACGAGCTGCGGATGTGGTTGTGCGGGAGCTGCGGGCTGGCGCAGCTCGTCGCCGACCCGGGACTGCCGGAGAGCGCGGCCGGCATCGAACCGGCCGCACTCCGCGACCAGGCCGCGCAGGCGGTCGACCAACTCCTGGCCGCGGGCCTTGTGCGACCGGACACGACGGTCGCCGAGTACCGCAGCCCGCATGGGGGAGCATGGACGGAACACCTGGTACGCCACGGGATGCGGCCGGTGTGGCCCGGGCAGCGTGCCGAGCTGGTGGTCGACTCGTTCGGGATGATGCACGAGCCCGACCAGGCCGCCGCCGTCGCTCAGCGCGCGGAAAGCCTGACCGACGACGGCGTGCTGGCCCTCCAGTTCCACTCCCTGCAGTCCATCGTGCGCGGTCGGCAGTGGAACGTGTTGCGTCATGGCCACTTCGCCTACTACTCGGCACACGCCCTGGTCGCCTTGCTGCGGGAGGTCGGCCTGGTTCCGCTGCAGGCTTGGCATTTCGATCTCTACGGCGGCACCGTGCTGCTGACCGCAGGACGGCACGGCGAGCCGCACATGAGTGTTTCCGGCTTGCTGCAACAGGAACGCACCCATCGGATCACCAACCCGGCGTCGGTGTCCCGACTCCAGCATTTCGCGGATGACACGGTCGAGCAGCTCCGGGGGTGGTTGGAGCAGAACCGGGCGGCGGGCCGGAAGGTCATCGGCTATGGTGCCGCGTCCCGGGTCGTGGCGCTGCTCAACTGCGCCGGTGTCGACGTGGACCTGTTACCGGCGATCGCCGACGCCGCACCCGGCAAGCAGGGCTGCCGGTTGCCGGGAACCAGCATTCCGGTGATCTCGCCGGAAGATCTGGTGAGTGCCCAGCCCGACGTCGTCCTGGTGCTGCTCGCCGATCTGCTCCCGGAGATCCGGGCGAGCTTGTCCGAACTGGATCGTCCGGACGTGCGGTGGGCGGTGGCCGAGCCGCGGGTGGTGGAGGTTCCCCGGCCGGAACAGGCGGCACCGGCGCTGGTCGGGCGGGCCGCACCGCCGATCACCGTCGGGCTGCCGGTCCGCAACGGCGAGCCCTACCTGTACGAAGCGTTGGACACCCTGCTGGCACAGCAGGATGCCGACTTCGAGCTGCACATCGCGGACAACTGCTCGGACGACGCGACCGAGGAGATCTGCCGCGCCTACGCGGAAAAGGACGAACGTGTCCGATATCACCGTCGGGAACGTAACGTCGGCGTGACGGACAACCACAACCGGCTCGTGCGTGACGCCCGCAGCCCATACTTCACGTGGGCCGCATCAGACGATGCCTACCATCCCGACCGGCTCACCCGCCTGCTGGAAGCCCTTCGGGCCGATCCGTCCGCCGTGCTCAGTTTCACCGCGGCACGACAGATCGACGCGGAGGGCCAAGCCATCGGCGAGTGGCGGAACCCGTGCCGAACCGACCATCCCGACCCAATCGTCCGCATAACGGACCTGATCGCGTTGGAACATGAGAACTACCACTGCTACGGGCTGGTGCGCCGGGAGGCGCTCCTGCGGACCTCGTTGCTACCCCCGGTGAAGAACAACGACCGTATCCTCGTTGCCGAGCTGGCGCTGCACGGCCGGTTCGCCGAGGTCGACGAGGACCTGTTGTGGCACCGGTTGCACGACCGCCGGCTCACCCAGCGCACCACGGCCCGCCAGTGGTACCTCGAGCAGCGTTCCGGCCCGCCACCGCGGGTCGTGCTGCCCGACGTCGAGGAGGCCCTCTGGTACCTGCGGGCCGTCGTGCGCTCGCCGTTGCCGGCCCGGGACCGGGCGCGGGCGATGCTCGCGCTGCGGCCGTGGTTCCGGCGCAGGGCCAGGCCCATGGCGCGCAACGTCGCGCGGCTGGTGATCGAGCGGGCCGGACTCGGCCAGACCCGACGCGGATAGGAACGACACGTGGACGCACTGGACATCCTGCGGATCCTTCGACATCGCTGGCAGCTGACCCTCAAGCTGGCGGCGGTGCTGGCCGTGCTGGTGGCCGCCGTGCTGGTCGTCGTGCCACCGCAACACCACACCACCGCCGTGGAGCAGGTGAGCACCACGCCGTCGGCCAAGCAGGAGAACCCGCTGCTGGTCTCGGACAAGGCGTTGGCCCAGGCGGCCACGCTCATCACGACCACGCTGAACTCGCCGCAGACGCAGGACGAGCTCAAGGCGGCCGGCGCCGTGGGCACGGTGAAGGTGTCCAACGAGGGCAGCACGGTCGACCCGGCGAGCCCGTTCGTCACCATCGACGTGACCGGGTCGCAGGCGGACCAGGTGCTGCGCACCGCCGAGCTGTACCTGAAGCGGGCCAAGGACGAGCTCAAGCGGCGCCAGGACGCGGCCAAGGTTCCGGAGAACCAGCGCATCATCCTGGACGAGGTGCTCGCCCCGAAGACCACCACCAGCACCCGGGCCGCGCAGTTCCGCGCCGCGGGAATCGTGGCCGCGGTCGGGCTGGTGCTCCTGGTGCTGACCGTATTGTTCCTGGACCGGCAGGTACAACGCCGCGCACAGGCGAAATCCGACAGCGGTGACGGGGATCGGTCCGGGCCCGACGTCGCGGGGTCCGAGTCCGCTGTGGTGCTGCCCGCCGAACCGGTCCTACGGACTACCCCGGTGCCTGATCCGGCACCGGGGTCCGGCCCGTCCGGCGGGCCGATGGCCTACCCGGTCCCGGTGCTGCCGCCAGTGTCAAAGCCCCCGGCCGACCCGGCCGGCCAGCCACCCGGGCGGCCCTCGGCGGATCCGCGTCGGGAGCCGATGGCCAAGCCGAACCCCGCCCAGGACCGCCCCTCCGAGCCGTCGCGCGATCCGGTCGACAAGCCGGTCCCGCAGCGCCCCTTCGCGGAGGCACCGACACTGCCGGCGATGAAGCCCGTCCCGGGTCCGCCGCCGGCGGGTCGGCCGGGTCCGAAGACGGGTCCGCAGCCGGTGCAGCCGGCCAAGCCGGGCCCGAACCAGGGCCCGAACCCGGCACCGAACGGTGCGCCGGCCGCCAAGCCCGGCCCGAACCACACGCCCAACGGCGCACCGGCGCCGGAGTCGGCCGGCGACCAGGCGGCGCGGACGGGCCCGGGGGCCGCACACCCCGGCAAGCCCCCCGCGGAGCCGATGGCCAAGCCGAACCAGGACGCCGAGCGGCCGGCCCCGCCGGAGGCGGCCCGGGAGAAGGCGGGGAAGCAGGGGCCGCGGCGTCCGGCCGTGGAGCCACCGACGGTTCCGGCGATGAAGCCGGTCGGCGGTCCGCCGCCGGCGGGTCGGCCGGGTCCGAAGACGGGTCCGCAGCCGGTGCAGCCGGCCAAGCCGGGCCCGAACCAGGGCCCGAACCCGGCACCGAACGGTGCGCCGGCCGCCAAGCCCGGCCCGAAGGCCGCGCCCGATGCCCAGCCCGCGGCGAAGCACGGCGCTGAGCCGAACGGTCGGCAGGAGCCGGAGCCCGCAGCCGCCGTGGACAACGGGAAGAAGCCGGCGGAGCCACGGTCGCAGGCCAAGCCCGACGTCGAGCCCGAGCCGGCCGCCGAACCGGTGCGGGAGAACAAGGTTCCCGCCACACCGCGGCCGGGCTCGAACAACGGGAGCGGCACCGCATGACGGTGACCGCCCTCGACCGCCCGGAACCGGTCGCCCGGCTCCGGCTCCGGGTGCCGCCGCAGGCCGTGCTCGCGGTCCTGGCCGTGTCGCTGATGCTGCCGCAGACCCTGGTGGTCGCCGGGATCGGCGCCTCGGTCACTCCCGCCCGGCTGATGACCGGCGTGTGCCTGCTGCTGTGGCTGGCCGCCCGCACCGGCGGTGGCCTGGGCCTGCGGGCCGGCCCGAACCCGGTGCGTGGCACGGTGCTGCTCGTCCTGCTGGGGCTCGGCGTGGCACACGCTCTCGCCCTGATTTCCGGTGTCCCCGACGTCCGGCTGGCCCCTTCCGACACCGCCGCGATGCTGTTCCTGCTGTGCTGCGGGGCGACGTTGCTGGCTGCGGACGGGTTGGCCGACCTGGCCGCGCTGCGCGTCGTGCTCGGGGCGTTGGTCGTTGGCGGCACCCTCTCGGCACTTGCCGCGATCCTGCAGTTCGCCGCCTCGGTCGACATCCGCAAGGCGCTGGTCTTACCCGGCCTGACCCTGCAGAGCGTGGGGCCCATCGACCTCGACCGCGGTGGCCTGGTGCGTTCGCTGGGTTTTGCCAACCACCCCATCGAGCTGGCCGCGGTCTCCGCCGCGGTCATCCCGCTCGCGCTGCACCTGGCGCAGTTCGGTCGCTGGCGGCTGTGGTGGCTGTCCTGCGCGGGAATCCTGGCCGGCGGCGTGCTGGTGAGCATCTCCCGTACCGGCATCGTCGCGCTGGCGGTGATCGCGCTCTCCCTGGCGCTGCGACAGGGGCTGACCCGGTGGGCCATCGGCATGACCGCGGCCGGCATCCTGGGCCTGCTCAGCCTCGGTAACGCCGGGCAGCTCACCGAAGTCCTGAGCGAAACCGTGACCGGCGCGAGCAAGGACAACGCGGTGCTGCACCGCGTGGCGGTCTGGGACTACGTGGCGGAACGGATCGGCGAACACCCCATCGCCGGCCAGGGGTACGGCACCTACTCGCCACCCGAGCAGCCCTTCCTCGACAACCAGTACCTGCTGACCACCGTGGAGTCCGGCCTGGTAGGCGCGCTGGTCCTGGCGATGTTGCTGCTGGTCCCGATCTCGGTGGCGTTCCGGGTCTGGCGGGCCGGGACCACCGCGGTGCCGCGGCGCGAGCGGCTCGCGGCCCGTGACGCCGGCTGGGCGATCGGCACCGCCCTGCTGGTGTGTGCGGTCAGCTTCGCCACCTTCGACGCGCTGGCCTTCCCGCAGATGCGGACGTTCTTCCTGCTCCTGGTCGGGGTCGCCGGCGCCTTGGCGGCGCTGGCCCGGCCCCGGTCGTCGCCCGACGAGGAGGTGCCCTCGTGACCCCGGTGCTCGTCGCCGTGGTGACCCACCAGTCCATGGCCGAGCTCCCCGGCCTGTTCTCCGGCCTGCCGGAGGCGCTGCGCGGGATCGACCGGTGGCGGGTGGTGATCGCGGACAACGCCTCCACCGACGGCGGGCCGGAGTGGGCCGCCAGGGCCCTGCCCGAGGCGACGGTCGTGGCAACCGGGGGGAATCTCGGCTACGCGGCGGGCATCAACGCGGCCATGGCCACGGCCGAGCCGGACGAGACGGTCCTCGTGCTCAACCCGGACGTGCGGCTCGCGCCCGGCTCGGTGCGGACGTTGCTGTCGGCGCTCGACGACGAGGCGGTCGGGGTCGCCGTCCCGGAGGTCACCAGACCCGACGGTACGCCCGAACCGACGTTGCGTCGTCGCCCGTCGGTGGCCCGTGCCTGGGGAGAGGCGTTGCTGGGCTCCCGCGCGCAACGCTTCCCGGCGCTGAGCGAGCGGATGCCAGTCGACGCGGGGCAGCGCGACGTGGACTGGGCCAACGGCGCCGTGCTGCTCATCGCCCCGACGGTGCGGCGCGTCATCGGACCCTGGCGGGAGGACTTGTTCCTGTACTCCGAGGAGGTCGACTACTGCCGGCGGGTTCAGGACGCCGGCTGGCAGATCCGGCAGGTTCCCGGCGCATCGGTGGTGCACCGCGGCGGTGCCGTCACCCGCAACCCCGCGCTGTGGGCCCAGATGGTGACCAACCGGGTCGTGCACGCCGCGCGCTGGGACGGCACGCGGGCGGCATGGGGTACGTGGGCCGCCTTCGTGGTCGCGCAACTGCTGCGCCTGCCGCTGCGCCGGGGGACCCACCGCGCGGCCCTGGCCGCGCTGTGGCGGGGTCGCCGCCGGCTGCTCGCCGGGGAACCGACGAACCCGGCGGCACCGGCGTCCTTCCGCGCCGCCGTCGGGGTCTCGACCGTGGGGGGAGGTCGTAGGTGAGGGACTACCAACTGCTTCCGCGTCCGGCCAAGGACTTCCTGCGCCGGACGGTCGGCCGGCACGTGGTGGCCGAGAAGTGGTGGCGACTTCGGTACGCCGCCGAGTTCAGGGCCGCGGAGCGCGCCGAAGGGGTCGAGGTCGCACTGGCGACGGGAAAACTGACCGAACTGCCCACGGCACACGTGGCCGTCGTGATCCCGACCTACCGCCGCCCGGGCCCACTGCGGGCCGCCGTTGAGAGCGCCCTCGCGCAAACCATCTCCGACGTCGCGGTTGTCGTCGTCGACGACAACGGGGGAGAGGTGGGCACACTGCCCGCGGATCCGCGGCTGACCGTCGTGCGGCTGTCGAGGACCCGCCGCAGTCCCGGCCTGTCCCGGAACGTGGGCCTGCGGGTGTCCCGCTCGCCGTACGCCGCCTTCCTCGACGACGACAACACCTGGCGTCCGGACCATCTGGAGCGCGCACTTGCCGCTCTGGCCGACGGTGCCGGCCTCGTCTACACCGGCGTGCGGCGCGTGCGTGGCGACGGGACGGAACTGGACGTGCTCAGCCAGCCGTTCGACCGCCGGGCGCTGGCCGACGACAACTTCGTGGACGCCAACTCGGTGGTGGTACGGCGTGGCTCGGGGGTGCGGTTCTCCCCCTGGCCCCGGCCGAGATGGGTGCATCCCAAGGAGGACTGGGAACTGGTCTACCGGTTGTCCGCCCGGCTGCGGGTGACGCACGTCCCGGATGTCACCGTCGACTACCTGGCACACGACGGCAGCTTCTTCAGTGACTGGTCGCGCCCCCCGACCGACCCCGGCCGGAAGGGCCGTGGATGAGTACCGCCGCGACGCTCTCCGGACGGTTCCAGCGCGGCCTGTGGCTGAGCCTGCTCAACACGCTGCTGTCGCGCGTGGGCACGTTCGCGATGGGTGTCCTGCTCGCCCGGCTGCTGGTCCCGCAGGACTTCGGTGTCTACGCCACGGCACTGGTCGTGCAGACGGTGCTGCTCACCTTCAACGACTTCGGGGTGGCCTCGGCGGTGGTGCGCCGCGAGGGCGAGGTCCGCTCCATACTGCCCACCGCGTGGACGGTGGCGGTGGTGGGCGGGGCGCTCGCGTTCCTCGCCAGCCTGCTCGCGGCGCCGACGCTGGCGCGGCTGATGGGCAGTCCCGAAGGAACCGGCGTGATCCAGCTGCTGTCCAGCAACGTGCTCCTGGACGGCTTCGCGGCCGTACCCGGGGCGCTACTGACCCGGGAACTCCAACAGGTCCGGCGACTCGTCGTCGACCTGGCCGGCACGGTGACGACGGTGACCCTGACCGTCGTGCTCGCGCTGGCCGGCGCCGGACCATGGTCCCTGGGGATCGGCCACGTGACCGGCACCGCGCTGGTCGTGGTGTTGCTCATGGCGGTGACCAAGGAGCTGCCCCGGTTCGGCATCGACCGCACGTGCCTGCGCGAGGTGGGCCGCTACGGCGCGGCCGTCGTCGCCACCTCGCTCGTGCTGGCGCTGGGATCCCTGGCACCGCAGGCGGTGACCGGCACCGTGCTGGGTGGCACCGCCGCCGGCTACTTCTACCTGGCGAACAACGTCGCCAACTGGCCGGTGTCCACGGTGTCCTCGGCGGTCGAGCGCATCGCACTGGCCACGTTCTCCCGCGCCCGGGACGCCGACGTGGACCTGGACAGGGCGGTCGCCGGGGTGACCGGCCTGGTCGGGGTCGCCGTGCTCCCCGGTGGCGCGGCGCTCGCCCTGCTCGCCGAACCCCTGGTGCGGGTGCTCTACGGCTCGGACTGGCTGCCGTCGGCGGACGCGCTGTCCGGGCTCGCCGTCGGCTCGACCGTGCTGGTGCTGGTCTCGCTCGTCGTGCACGTCCTCGTCGCGGCCGGTGCCCCGCTGTCGTCGGTGGTCGTCCAGGTTGTGTGGCTGGCGGCGCTGGTACCCGGCACCGTGGTGGCGGCCTGGCTGTGGGGGCTGCCCGGGGTCGGCTGGGCGCAGGGTGCGGTGGCCCTGCTGGTCGGGTTCCCGGTGCACCTGTGGGGAATGCGCCGCGCCGGGCTGCGGGTGACCCCGCTGCTGCTCGGTCTGGGCCGGCCGCTGCTGGTCACCGCGGTCTCGGTCACCCTGCTGCTGGCCGTACGCCTGCTGGACGACCCGGTGACCGAGCTGGTGACCGGTGGCGGCATCACCGCGGCCATCGCCGTCGGGGGCTGGCTGTCCCTGCGCCGCCAGGTGGCCACCACGCTGGACGGGACCCTGGAACGGGGGTGAGTGATGCACCGACGCGCAGCGGTCGTGCTCGTGCTGGGAGTGCTCCTCGCGGCCGGATGTTCGGCGCGCGAGTCGGACGACTCCGCGCCCGATGTGCCCGGCGCCCTGTACGTCGATCCCCGGTCCAGCGCGGCGCGGTGGGTCGAGGCGAACCCCGACGACCCCAGGGCGGCCGTGATCCGCGACCGGCTGGCCAGCCACGCGGTGGCCCGCTGGATCGGGCCGGACAACGTGCGGGAGAACGTCGAGGGCTACACGCTGGCCGCGGCGCGGAAGCGCCAGACACCGGTGCTGGTCGCCTACAACATCCCCGTCCGCGACTGCAACCAGGAGGCGGCGGGCGGTGCCCGCAGCGGTGGGGACTACCGGCAGTGGGCGGCCGATCTCGCGGCGGGCATCGGGCGCCGGCCGGCCATCGTGATCGCCGAGCCGGACGCCCTCATCCACCTGGACTGCCTGTCCGAGCAGGGCCGCCGGGAGCGCGCCCGGCTGCTCACGACGCTGGTCGACACGTTGCGCGAGCGCGCCCCCCGGGCACTGGTCTACCTCGACGCCGGGGACGGCCGCTGGAACTCGCCCGAGACGATGGCGCCCCTGCTGGCGGCGGCCGGGATCGCCGGTGCGCGTGGCTTCGCGCTCAACGTCGCGAACTACAACCCCACACTGGACCTGATCGGCGTCGCGAAGGAGCTGCGCGAGCTGCTGTCGGACCGGTACGGCATCAACACCCACTTCGTCCTCGACACCGGCCGCAACGGCAACCCCGACTACGACGGCAAGGACTGGTGCAACCCGCCCGACCGGCGGCTGGGCGACCCGCCCGTGGTGGGCGGCCAGGACGGCCTGGACGCGCGGCTCTGGGTGAAGCCACCGGGGGAGTCCGACGGGGACTGCGGCACCGCACCCGGAACGACCGCCGGCACGTTCGCGCCGGATCTCGCCTACCGGATGGCGGTGGGCTGATGCGGATCGGAAACCAGCAGCTCCGCCGCGCTGGCCGCCTCCTGCCGCCGCACCCAGTCCGACACCGGGACGGCCAGCTCACCGGCGACCCAGCGCCGCACCACGGCGGCGGTCCGGTCGGGATCGGCGGCGGCCAGCCACGGCCCGTCCGGGTCGACCGCGGCGGCCAGCTCCGGTGGCACCACCGAGGGCAGGCCGAACTCGGCCGCCTCCAGCATCTTCACGCTGATGCCGGTGCTCGCCCCGAACCGCGGTACCACCACCAGACCCACCCGGCGGTAGAAGTCGGCCTCGTCGGCCACCCGGCCCAGGGCGGTGACCCGCGGGTGCCCGGCGTGGGCCTCGGTGCCCGTTCCCGCCAGCACGAGACGCACCGGCACGCCCCAGCGCTCCAGCTGCTCGTGGACCGGGCCCAGCAGCACTGCCAGGGCCTGCTCGTTCGGCGGCCAGCTCGCCTTGCCGATGAAGCCGACCGCGTCGCCGGTCGGGTGCTGCGCCCGCGGTACCAGCGGGACGGGCAGCTGCTCGGCCGGCACACCCCAGCCCTGCAGGACGGTGGCGTCGGTGCGGGACAGGGTGAACACGCGGCGCGGGTACCGCAGCAACGCGCGTTCCGCCCGCGGCATGCGCCAGGTCTCGCCGAGCAGTCGCAGCGGCCACGGTGCGTGCGCGGTGGCGATCGTGCTCTCGACGTTGTGCGCCACGTAGGCCCGCACCGGGACGCCGGCAGCCGAGGCCAGCAGCAGGCCCGGCCAGCCGCTGGCGATCACCACGCGGCCGGCCGCGCTCTGGCGGAGCAGCGCGGCGGCCCCCCGCCACCCCGGAAACGCGCTGAACTTCCGTGCCTGGTAGGGCTGTGCGGAGAACAGCATCGAGCCGGCGACGCGGGCGAGCCGTGCCGGGTCGGAGCGGATCTCCAGCGGCACCGAGCCGGCCGAGCGCACCGTGAAGCCACACTCCGTCCGGGCGCCTTCCGGCCCCGTCACGGAGACCACCGCGACGTCGTGCCGCTCACCCAGCGCGGTGAGCAACCGCCGGTCCACCCAGCTACTGCCGCCGAGTTCGCGGCGGTCCAGCGGGTAGGTGGTCACGAAGCAGACCTTCATCACTCAGCCTTTCCAGGCGGAAAGCGTACGCACCCGCTCGCCCACCACGCGGGCCAGGAACAGCGGGTTGCCGATCACGTAGCGGCCGAACAGCCGGCGTGGCTCCAGCCGGAGCCGGTGCAGCCACTCCAGGCGCAGGCGCCGCATCCATTGTGGCGCACGCGGAAAGCGGCCGAAGAAGATGTCGAAGAACGCACCGACGCTCACACCCAGCCGCGCTCCGGTGTCCGGAAGATGGCGGTGCAGGAACAGCTCCTGGCGCGGGTTGCCCAGGGCGGCGAAGAGAACCTGGGCGCCGCTGTCGCGGATCCGGCGGACCACCTGCTCCGTCTCACCCGGCCCGAAGTACCCGTGGTGCGTGCCCACGATCCGCAGTCCCGGGAACGAGCGGGGCAGCCGCTCGGCGTCCCGTTCGGCCACGCCCGGCCGGCCCCCGAGCAGGAACACGGTCAGACCGCGGTCGACGACCATGCGCAGCACCGCGGGGCTCAGGTCGGTCCCATTCAGATTGTCCGGAAAGGACGATCCCCACAGGCGCGCCGCGATCGCCAGGCCCACGCCGTCGTTGAGCACCAGGGAACAGTCGTGCAACGCGGACCGGTAGGCGTGGTCACGGACGGCGAGGTTGAGCGAGTGTGCGTTGACGAACGCGACCGTGTCCGGTTCGTCGCGGTCGAGCAGGAACTCGATCTCCCGCAACGCGTCGTCGCGGTTCGTCCTCGCCACGGGTACCCCGAGCAAGGTCAAGGTTGGGACGTTTTTCCGCACGGGTTCACCGTATCCCGTCACCGACCGGCATTGGTCGTATGCCGTGTGGGGCGAGTTGGACGTCGACGACCATACGTGGAAGGAAAGCGGTTCGCCGTATGGCCGGAATCACCACGAGCACGAGAAGGACACCTGGCGTGAACGGGATCCGTGAGCGAGTCGCGCTCGGTATCGGCGGTCGGCTGGCGCGCGTGCGGCGCGTCAGCCACGCGATTCGGAGCCGGATGTACCCCGACCATCCGGGCTGGCCGGCCGTTCTGGGCCCGGTCCAGGTACGGCAGCGTCGGATCGCACTCAGACCGGCGCAGATGGATGACGCCGCCGCATGGGTCGCGGCCGTGCGGGAGGATCGGGCGAGCCTGGAACGCTGGTGGCGCACTGATCCGCGACCGTGGCACGAGCGGATCACCACCCGGGAGTGGCGGGCGCAGTGCGAGGGGCTGCTGCGGGCCGCCCGCCGGGGGTACGCCCTCCCGTTCGCGCTCGTCGTGGACGGCCGGTTCGCCGGCCAGTTCACGTTGGACCGGATCGACCGGGCACACGGAGCCGCCGAGGTCGGCGTGTGGGTGGCACGCGACTACCGGGACGGCGTCGTGGTGGTCACGGCGATGCGGCTGTTGCTGCAACACGCCTTTGGTGCGCTCGGCCTGTACCGGGTCGTCGCACCGATCGATGTGGACAACCGACCGGCCGCGGCGGCCGCGGCCCGCGTCGGGTTCCGGCGGGAAGGGGTGATGCGTGGTTACCTCGACGTCGGCGGTCAGCGTCGGGATCACGTGCTCTGGGCGATCCTGCGGGAGGACTTCACGTCGTGACAGCAGATTTCGGACGTAGCAACGAGTTGCAGGGGCGCCTGCACCACCTCGTGCCCGGCGGGGCGCACACCTACGCGCGCGGGAGCGACCAGTACCCGGAGGACATGGCGCCGGTGCTGGTTCGTGGGCAGGGCGCGCGGGTCTGGGATGTCGACGGAAACTGCTTCGTCGAGTACGGGATGGGGCTGCGGGCGGTGACGCTCGGCCACAACCACCCGGCGGTGACCCAGGCGGTGCAGGCGGTGTTGGCGGACGGCGTGAGCTTCACCCGCCCGACGGTGCACGAGGTGGCCGCCGCGGAGGATTTTCTTGCCACCGTACCCGGGGCAGAGATGGTCAAGTTCGCCAAGAACGGCTCCGACGTGACGACCGCCGCGGTGCGGCTGGCCCGTGCCGCCACCGGACGCGACCTGGTGGCGATCTGTGCCGACCATCCGTTCTTCTCGGTTGATGACTGGTTCATCGGTACGGTGGGGATGAACGCCGGTATCCCCGAGGCCACTCGCGAACTCACGGTATCCTTCCGCTACAACGATCTGGAGTCACTGCGGGAGCTCTTCGACCGTCACACCGACCGGATCTCCTGTGTCGTTCTCGAGGCGGCAACTGCCCTTGCCGAGCCGGAACCCGGTTTCCTGGAAGGCGTCCGGGAGTTGTGCGACCGGACTGGAACCGTCCTGATCTTCGACGAGATGATCACCGGCTTCCGCTGGGCGGCCGGTGGTGCGCAGCAGGTCTACGGGGTCCGACCCGACCTTTCCTGCTGGGGCAAGGCAATGGGCAACGGCTTCCCGGTCGCGGCACTGGCCGGTCGGCGGGATCTGATGGAACTCGGCGGGCTGCGCACCGACCGGCCCCGGGTGTTCCTGCTGTCCACCACGCATGGGCCGGAGACCGTCTCGCTGGCCGCGTTCCGCGCCGTCGCTCAGGTCTACCGGGAGGAGGACCCGGTGGCGACCATGGAACAACGCGGGCGGCTCCTGGCTGACGGGGTCAACGAGTGTGCCCGCGAGCTGGGGGTGGCCGACGCCGTCGCGGTCGTGGGCCGTCCCTCCTGCGAAGTCTTCGTCACCCGCGACGCCGAGGGCCGGCCGTCCCAGGAGTACCGCACGCTGTTCCTGCAGGAGCTGTTGCGTCGCGGGGTGCTGGGCCAGTCGTTCGTGATCTCCGCCGCCCACACCGAGCGGGATGTGGCACAGACGATCGACGCGTGCCGGGAGGCACTCCTGGTTTACCGCAAGGCGCTGGAAGCGGGGAGCGTTTCCGGCTTCCTGCACGGCCGTCCGGTGGCCCCCGCCCTTCGTGGTCACGCCGCACCCCGCCGCCTGCCCTGACTCCGAGCCGTTTCTGCCGCGGCTCCCCTTCTTGAGCAGCGGTTTCCGGGCGCTGACGAAGATGCCATTCGGGCTGCGGAGAATGTTGCCCGGAAGTAGCCTTGCGAGTTGTGCACCCGCAGGCGGTGGAGCGGCAGTTCGCCCTGTACGGCCCCTCGCACTGGGCGACGCTCGCGCTCTTCGCGGTGGGCGCGGTCGTGCTCGTCGTGCTGGCGCGAAGGCCGGCGACCGCGGACGCGGTGCGGCGTTGTGCCCGCGGGCTTGCGGTCTTCGCGCTGGCGCTGCAGCTGGGATCGTTCGTCTACTACATGTTGCCGGGACAGTGGAGTCTCCAGGAGTCGCTACCGCTGCAGCTCTCCGACCTCGCTGGGCTCGTCACCGCCTACGCCCTGTGGTCCCACCGGTACTGGGCCTTCTCCCTCACCTATTACTGGGGGTTGACGCTGAGTACGCAGGCCCTGATCACCCCCGTGTACCGGGGGCCGGACTTCCCGTACTGGGAGTTCGTGTTGTTCTGGGCGTGGCACCTGTTCGTCGTGTGGGCCGCGATCTACCTCACCTGGGGGCGGCGTATGCGACCCAGCTGGCGCAGCTACTGGATCGCGGCCGTGGTGACGGTGACCTGGGCGGTGACCGTCCTGGTGTTCAACGCCGTCGCCGGCACCAACTACGGCTATCTCAACGCCAAGCCGGACACGTGGTCCGTACTGGAGCTGATGGGCGACTGGCCGTGGTACGTGCTGGTCGAGTCCACGCTCGTCCTCGGGGTATGGGCGGTGGTCATGACCCTGCCGTGGACGAGGCGGTCCAGGCGGGAGGCTCCCCGACGCGGGCGGGAGTGAGTGGATGTAGTCCTCGAATCCGGGCAGCGCGGGGTCGTGTGGAGGCGCCGGCAGTGTCCCGGCCGCGGCGAGCCCGTTCGCGTACTTGAGCAGGCACCTCTCGCAGATGGCGCCCTCGTTCGTCTTCTCCACCAGGGTTCGGTCGACCTGGCGACCGCACAGGGTGACAGGTGGGTCGTGGTCCGGTTCGGGAAAGGCATGTACGTGGGTGCGGGATTGACTGCCGGGTACGTGCACCAGCCAGAACTCGAGTGTGGTCAGGGCCGCCTCCGGATGCAGAGAAGGTCACGGCCGGGCACCACGGTGTTGAGCCGGACCCGAACCCGGCGGGCACGCAATGGGGCCATCTTCCGGTCCCACTCGTGGGATTCCTGGACTTCGTCCGGCGTCAACCGACGCCACCCGCGCACGATCACCGCGTCTACCTCCCTCGTCTGTCGAGGCAGGCGACGCTATGGGTAGGCCGGTGGCCGCGGGTTCACAAACTGTGAACCCTCAGTTCAGGCCAAACCGGTTACGCAGCGAGCCCAGTTCCCAGGTGCGGATACGTGCCCGGTTCTCCAGCTCAACCAGTACCTCTCGTGCGACCGGGTCCTGCCGGATGCGGAGCGGTGCAAGGCGGTCGGCTCGATCCAGATGCTGGACGGCCTCCCAGTCCCGGATTCCGCCTTCCTGAGCGAGAGCTCGAGCCAGGTCGACATGCAGCATGCCGAGCCGGTCCGCGCTGCCGAGTATCCCGAAATCAACATCGACGGCGTTCTGCTCCACTGCGGCGCCACGCCCCAACTCGACACCGACCGAGATCTTCCACACCGCGACGTTGGCGGGCCCGAAATGCTGGCCCATGCCGTTGCGCTCGCCCGATCGCGCGGCAAGCCTGGTCGCTTCGTCGAGGTGGCTGTCCGCTTGGTCTGCGTCGTCGAGCCGCGCCGCGTTCATCGCGGCGGTTAGGTGGAGCAGGCCGTAAGCCTCCGCGGCGTCGGTGTGTTCCGAGGAGGGGTCAGCGATGGGTTCGAGGGCATCGATCGCCTTCTCCAGCACCGCGGCAGCTCGCCGGTCTGCACCGACCCGCTGGAGCGCCTGTGCTCGCCGTTGGCTCGCCCATCCGAGCAGTGCGGGATCATCGGACAACCGTGCGGCTTCGTAGCCACGGCGTGCCGCCTCCAGCGCGAGGTCCGGATGCCCCAGGTTCTTGGTCACCCCGAAGGCCACCAGACACGCCTCGACCAACAGTGCCAAGGCGGTCTGCCGTTCCTCGCCTCCGCGCGTCGCGACGATGATCTGCAGTTCGGTGAGCAGCGCGCCAAGACCCCGCCCCGCCAGATCATAGCGACATTGGTCCAGGTAGGCGGTCATCCGGTCATGCACGGCGTCCGCGAGCATCGTCGCTGGCCGTGCCGGCAGGTCTGGGACGTCGTCCAACGTGCAGTCATGTAGCGCGAGCTGGATCTCGGGAACCGCCTGTAACGCCTCTGCCCCTCGCCGATCCGCCGGGCCATAAGGCTCGCCCGTGAGATCGACAACCGAACAGCCGAGCGCGGCCGCGAGGTTGTTGATCAGGCTGCGGCGCTCGAAGCGTCGTTCTCCGCTTTCGAGCATGGACAGGTAGGACTTGGAGATGCCGGCGAGACCCGCGGTGACTGCCAGGCTCATGCCACGGCGTCGTCGGATCATGCGTGCCCGCTCACCGATGTCGGCGGGCGGCAACTTCGGCCTGCTGGTCTTGGGCATGCGGTGCTCCTCATCTGCCGAGCCCTCTCCGCCCGGGCCCCGGGACGGCGGTTGTCCGGACGACCGTCCCGGGGCGTTCCTCTCGGCAGAGAGGCGTCACCGACCGTACCGACGCGGTGACTGACCTGAAAGAGTGCGGGTGCCCATCACGGGCCGTGGCCGGTGCGCCGCCTGTGGTCGCGCCCCGTGGTCGAATGACGTGGGTACGGCCAGACTGGAGATTGTGGCGAGAAAACGCAGCGCGGGAATCCTGGTGTTCCGGCGGGCCGGGAACGAGATCGAGGTGCTGCTCGGGCACATGGGCGGACCGTTCTGGGCGCGGCGGGACGCCGGCGCGTGGTCGATTCCCAAGGGCGAGTACGAGCCGGACGAGGAACCCCAAGCCGCGGCGGGCCGGGAGTTCGTGGAGGAACTCGGCCTTCCGGTGCCCGACGGGACGTGGGTGGACCTGGGCAGCGTGCGGCAACCCGGTGGCAAGGTCGTGACGGTGTGGGCGGTGCAGGGCGACCTCGACCCGGCGAAGGTGGTTCCCGGCACCTTCCGCATGGAATGGCCCAAGGGCTCCGGTCAGCTCCGCGAGTTTCCCGAGGTCGACCTGGTCGACTGGTTCGGCCTCGCGGCGGCCCGCGACAAGGTGGTGGCCGGCCAGCGGCCCTTCCTCGACCGGCTGGCCGACCAGCTCGATGCCCGTGGCGAACCGAGCGAGTAAAGATCAGCCCCGACAGCACCCCCGTGATGAACCCCGGTGCCGGTGCTGGGTGGCCAGCAGCCGGACGGGCGATTGTCTGGCGGGTGACACTCCCCGGTGCGGTCCACCACGATCAATGGTGAGGTGGTCGGCGATCAGGGACCGAATGGAGGCGTGCTGCACGTGGCAGGAGCCAAGCGGGACCGGGACGAGGTCTTCGTCGAGTACACGAAAAGCATCTGCCCGGTGTGCAAGGTCGTGGTGGACGCGCAGGTCAACATCCGCGACAACAAGGTCTACCTGCGGAAACGCTGCCGGGAGCACGGCTGGTTCGAGGCGCTGGTCTACGGTGACGCCCAGGCGTACCTGGCCTCGACGCGGTTCAACAAGCCGGGGACGATCCCCCTGACGTTCCAGACGGACGTCAAGGACGGCTGCCCGTCGGACTGCGGGCTGTGCCCGGAACACAAGCAACACGCCTGCCTGGGCATCATCGAGGTCAACACCAACTGCAACCTGGACTGCCCGATCTGCTTCGCCGACTCCGGGCACCAGCCCGACGGCTACTCGATCTCCCTCGAGCAGTGCGAGCGGATGCTGGACACCTTCGTCGCGGCCGAGGGCGAGCCCGAGGTGGTGATGTTCTCCGGCGGGGAACCCACCATCCACAAGCACATCCTCGACTTCATCGACCTGGCGCGGGCCCGGCCGATCAAGGTCGTCAACCTCAACACCAACGGCATCCGCCTGGCCACGGACAAGCGGTTCGTCGCCGCGCTGGCCGAACGCAACCGGCCCGATCGTCCGGTGAACATCTACCTGCAGTTCGACGGGTTCGACGAGCGCACCCACCGCGAGATCCGAGGCAAGGACCTGCGCGAGCGCAAGCGAGGCGCGTTGGACAACTGCGCCGATGCCGGCCTGACTGTCAGCCTGGCGGCGGCGATCGAGCGTGGGCTCAACGAGCACGAGATCGGCGACATCGTCCGGTTCGGCATCGAGCATCCGGCGGTGCGCTCGGTGGTCTTCCAACCGGTGACCCACTCCGGGCGGCACGTCGAGTTCGACCCCCTGACCCGGCTGACCAACTCCGACGTCATCGAGCTGCTCGCGGCCCAGTGCCCGGACTGGTTCGGCAAGGACGACTTCTTCCCGGTGCCGTGCTGCTTTCCGACCTGCCGGTCCGTGACCTATTTGCTGGTGGACCGCCGAGCGAACCGCACCGATGTCGTGCCGATCCCTCGGTTGATCAACATCGACGAATATCTGGACTACGTGACCAACCGAGTGATGCCCGACGCCGCCGTGCGGGCGGCACTGGAGAAACTGTGGAGCGCCTCGGCGTTCATGGGTGCGGAGACCACCGCCCGCAGCCTGGAGACCACTGCCGGGGAACTGGACTGCGTCGCATGCGGGATTGATCTACCGCAGGCGGTGAAGGAGCTCGACGAGCGGGCGTTCATGATCGTGGTGCAGGACTTCCAGGACCCCTACACCCTCAACGTCAAGCAACTGATGAAGTGCTGCGTGGAGGAGATCACCCCGGACGGTCGCATCATTCCTTTCTGCGCCTACAACTCCGTCGGTTACCGGGAACAGGTCCGTGAGCAGATGTCCGGAGTGCGGGTAGCCGATGTCGTCCCCAATGCCGTCGAACTCCAACCCGTGTTGGCAGATTCGCCCTACGGTTCGAAGGTCGCCCGTTCCACGAGCAGCGATGGCAACGGGCATCGGCCGGCGATCGCCCCGGACACGACCAACGTCGGGCGCAAGGCGGTGGAACGGTGACGGTCCCCGAGGACACGGAGCGTATCAAGTCCTGTTGCGCGGCCGCGTACGGCAACGATGCTGTGGCGCTCGTCCTCGGCGAGTCCTACCACCCCGGCGGCTTGGTCCTCACCCGGCGCGTGGCCGAGGCCCTGCGACTGCGTCCGAACCAGCGGGTGGTGGACGTGGCCTCGGGCCCGGGCGCGACCGCCCGGCTGCTCGCCACCGAGCACCACGTCACCGTGGACGGGGTCGATCTCGGTGAGTCCACGGTGGCCAACGCCCGTTCCACGACCGAGAAAGCCGGCCTGGGTGACCAGGTCCGGTTTCACCACGGTGACGCTGAATGCCTTCCCCTTCCTGACAACGTCGCTGACGCACTGGTCTGCGAGTGCGCGTTCTGCACCTTTCCCAACAAGGAGGCGGCGGCCGCCGAGTTCGCCCGGGTCCTGCGCCCCGGCGGCCGAGCCGGCATCACCGATGTGACCATCGCCGAGCAGGAGTTGCCCGAAGAACTCAGCACGCTTGCCGGGTGGGTGGCCTGCATCGCGGACGCCCGCCCCCTTCAGGACTACCTTCGGATCCTGGCCGACGCCGGGTTGCAGACATTGCGCACCGAGACGCACAACGACGCGATCGCGCGGATGATCGACCAGATTGACGCGAGGCTCCGGGTCCTGCGCATGACGTCCGCCAATCGCCTCACCGAGGCCGGAGTCGATGTCGACGCGGTCCTGAAACACACCGGGCTCGCTCGCCAGGCCGTGGCGGACGGGCTCATCGGCTACTCCCTCCTCATCGCGGAGAAAGTTTGATCCCGCCGGCAGCACACCCACGCCGTCATTCGATGGTTTAGTGAGACCACGGCGCGCGGGTCGAACTGCCGATCCGCGCCCGCACCTCGCGCCAACATCATCGGCGAGCCGATCAGGACGGCGTACGGCGGCCGCCGTCCGGGTACCCGGGCTGGCGAGCTGCGGGAGGTGCCTGTGGGGTGGTACGTGCCGGTCATGGCCTTGGCCGCGCTCGGCCTGGCCCTGGTCGGCGCCACCTACGCAATCGGCCTCTTGGTGACGGTGCAGCGCCGCCCCCTGGTCACGCCGCCATTCCTCGCCGGCGGCTTGCCCCGAGAGCACGCGGTGTCCCGGTTCCACGTGCGCTGGTACGTGGTAACGCTGCTGTTCCTGGCCTTCGACATGGAGATGGTCTTCATGTACCCGTGGGCGGTGGTGGTCGCCGAGGTCGGCGTCGAGGCCGTGGTGGAGATGTTCACGTTCCTCGCCGTGCTCCTCGCCGGCGTCGTCTACGTGTGGCGCGAGGGTGGGCTCCGGTGGACCTGATCAGTGCCCTACGCCGTGCCGCGTTCACCCGCCCGAATCTGCTTCTCGTGGTGGCGCCCGGCGCCACGGGCCCACGGCTGGCGATGGAACGGTTCACCCGAGAACACGGCTGGTCGCTGGCGGACACGGCGGCGGACGCCGATGCTCTCGTCGAGATCGGCGAACTCGACGAGCCGTTGACCGCAGTAGCCGAGGTGCTGTGGCGGCAGCTTCCTCGGCCAGCGGTGCGCCTGTCGTTGGGGGACGAGGTCGGCGTCGGGGAGGCCCTGGCGAGGCTCCCCGAGCGGCTCCGGTCGTGGCGGCCGACGGACGAGCCGTCGGAGGAGTGGCCAGAGCCACCCATGGCGGACCGGGCCCCGGACCGGGATGGTCTGCGGCTCGACGTGCTGCGAGTCCCACTCGGACCCGTGTTGCCGTACTGGCCCGCAGGACTGCGGCTCGTCGTGGACATGCAGGGCGACGTCGTACAGTTCGCTGAAGTGGAGCTGCTGGGCGTCACGGGTCGGACACGCCCGTACTGGACCGGTGAAACGCGCTCCGCCGCGCGTCGTTTGGATGCGGCCGCCCGCTTACTGGGTGTGGCGGGTTGGACGGCGATGAGCACTCGGTGCCAGATCCTGCGCGACCGGTTGCTCGCCGGTGGAACGGGCACGTTCGTAGCCACGGAAGTCGACAGACTGGCAAGACGGGTGCGGCGCAGCCCGCTACTCGGTGCCATGCTCCGCGGGCTTGCTCCCCTTCCTGGCCTCGGTGATGCCCACGAGCGCCTGAGCAACTGGCTGGCCGAGGTAGCGCGTGCCTCGACGGCTGACGAAGCTGGACCGCCCGTTGCGGAACTCCTCAACGTCCTGCCCGATGTGGTATTCGGTGCGGAGCTGAGCGTGGTTCGGCTCATCGTGGCGAGCCTCGACCTCGACATCGCCGAGATCACAGAACCGAGCCACGGTGGGATTTCCCATGGCTGAACCAGCTCCAATGTGGACTGTTCTGGTGCTGCCGATCGTCCTGGGTGGCCTGGCGTTGTTTGCGGCGTCCCTCAACGGCGTGCTGACTGCCGTCGCGTCCGGCCGCAGAGCCACGCTCGCAGAGTGGGCCGAGCCGCTTCGCGCGAGCGCTCGCCTTCTGGTGCGACAGCGGCGAACCACGTTCCGCGCGGACGTCGTGTTACGTCGCGTCGGCATCGCCGGAATCGTTGTTGCCGCCCTACTCGCGTCCGTGCCCACCCCGTTGGGAGGCGTGGCGGTCGCCGATCTCCCGGTCGGGGTCGTCTGGTTCAACGCGATGGAGATCCTGCTGTGGGCGCTGGTGTGGCTGACCGGCTGGGGCGGTAACTCGGCCTTCTCGCTGGTGGGTGGATACCGGTTCCTCGCGCAGGCACTGGCCTACGAGCTTCCGCTGATGTTCGCGCTCACCGCACCCCCACTGGCCGCCGACTCGTTGCGGGTAGGTGCGATCGTCCAAGCCCAGCAGGATGTCTGGTTCGCGCTGTGGATGCCGCTCGCCTTCCTCGTCTACCTCATCGGCATCGTCGGAGTGGCCTTCTGGGGTCCGCTGTCCCCACCTGCCGCGGCCGATGTGGCCGGGGGCGTGACGGCGGAGCTGTCCGGTGCGGACCGGCTGGTGTTCCTGGCCGGTCGCTACCTGATGCTGGCCGCCGGCGCCGCGTTCGCGGTGCCGCTGTTCCTCGGTGGCGGACAGGGGCCGTTGCTTCCGGCGTGGCTGTGGTCGCTGTTGAAGATGGCTGCCGTCCTCGCGGTGCTGGTGTGGCTGCGCCGGTTCTCCCTGGTCCGGGCCGAGCGCCTGATGTCGTGGGGCTGGCTGGTGTTGCTGCCGGTCGTCCTGCTGCAGGTGCTCGTGGTCGGTGTCGTGGTGTTGCTGCGCGGGTAGGGGGAGAACCATGTGGGAGGTCATCGCGTTCTGGGTGCTCGCGGTGCTGGCGGTGGCCAGCGGGATTGCCGTGTTCCGGGTCGACTCGATGGCCCGGGCGACCTTCCTGCTGCTGGCGTCCTTCCTTTTCGTGGCCGGCGAGATGCTGGTGCTCGAACTGCACTACCTGGGCGCGCTCACCGTGCTGATGATGACGGCGGAGATGGCCATCATGGCCGTCTTCATGATCATGTTCATGATGAACCCCGCCGGCCTCGAACCCATGGAGATGGTGCACAACAAGCGCGGGGCACTGGTCATCTCCGTGGCCGTGTTCGTCGCCCTCACCGCGGCCGCCCTGGTGGTGCCCTGGCCCGAACGGGCCGCGCCGCACCCGTCGGACGCCACGCACCAGCTCGGCGAGGCGATCATGCGCGACAAGATGCTGGTGATGATGGTGGTCGGTGTCGGCCTGTTCGCCACGATGGTCGCCGCGACCCTGCTCGCCACGGCCCGCGGCCGCTACGGCGAGCACGCCGCACCCTCCCGGCCCGAACCGTCGCCCCACGCCCACGCACACCACCATCACGCCGGGGGAGACCGATGAACCTGCAGGTGTTCCTGGTGCTCGCGGCCGCGCTCTTCGCGGCCGGCCTCTACGGTGCACTGTCCCAGCAGTCCATTGTCATGATCATGATGGGCCTGGAGCTGATGATCAACGCCGTACTCGTCGGTGCGGTGGCTTTCTGGTACTACGCCTGGCCGCAGCAGGCCGACGGCCAGTTCCTGGTGCTGCTGGCGATGGTGGTGATGGCGATCGAGATGGCCATGGGCTTCGCCGCCACGATCGCCATTTTTCGCGCCAGGGACGTGGACATGACCGACCTGGCCGCGGACCTCAAGGGATGAGCGCCGTCCTGTGGCTGCTTCCGGGCCTGCCGCTGCTGGCCGGCGGAGTGTTGTGCGTCGTCGGCCGCCGCGGAAACCGAGCAGCGGCACCGGTGGCCGTCGCTGTCCTGGCCGCGACCCTCGGGCTGGCGGCGTGGGCGGCTGTCGTGCGGCCTTCGGCCCGCGTCCCCTTCATGGTCGGTCTTCCGCTCAGGCTGGCTGTGGATGACCTGTCCGCGCTGATGATCGTGACGGTGGCCGCGGTAACCCTGCTGGTCCTGCTGTACTCGGTCGCCGAATTCGCCGCCGATGAGGCGAGCGCACGGTTCTTCGGGCTCGTGCTCCTCTTCGCCGGGGCGATGCTGCTGACGGTCAGCGCCACCAGCCTGCTGCCGCTGCTGATGGCGTGGGAAGTGATGGGCGCGACCTCATACGCCCTGATCGCGTTCTGGTGGCGGGACACCTGGCGTGTCCGGACGGCCACGACAGCCTTTCTCACCACCCGGGCCGCCGATCTGGGGCTCTACGTAGCGGCTGGTGCCGCCTTTGCCGCCGTCGGCTCGCTCGACCTCGGTGCACTGGCAACGGTGCCCGCGCCGTGGCTCCATGTCGTGGCCGGCGGCGTGCTGCTGGCGGCCGCGGGAAAATCGGCGCAACTGCCGTTCTCGTTCTGGTTGTCCGGTGCGATGGCCGGCCCGAGCCCGGTGAGCGCGTTGTTGCACTCGGCCACCATGGTCGCGGCCGGCGCCTATCTTCTGCTTCGGCTCTCACCCCTGCTGCACTCCTCCGGTTGGGGAGCTGGCACGACCGCATGGCTCGGCGCGCTCACCGCCCTCGTCCTGGGCGCTGTGGCGTGTGTGCAACGGGATCTCAAGCAGCTGCTGGCCGCCTCGACCTCGGCCCAGGTGGGTCTCATGGTGCTCGCGGCGGGAACCGGCGCGGTCAGCGGGGGAGCGCTGCACCTGGCCACGCATGCCGCGGTCAAGAGCCTGCTCTTCCTGACAGCAGGGGTTTGGCTGGTGTCGCTCGGCTCCCAGGACCTGGCTCGGCTCGCCGGCGCGGCCCGCCGCTGGCCACTGGTCGGTGCCGCCTTCGCCGTGGGGGCGTTGTCCCTGGCGGGCATACCGCCGCTGGCGATGTGGGTCAGCAAGGATCTCGCCCTCGCCAACGCGGACCCGGGACTGTGGACCGTCGCACTCGCCGCCGCAGCACTCAGCGCCGTGTATGCCGGGCGAGCACTGTTCGGTGTGGTTGGCCAGGCATGGAACGAAAACCGCACAACAGTAGGCCATCCCACCCGGTTGGCCGTGGCGGTGCTGGTGGTGTTGGCCGTGCCGTCCGCCGGGCTCGGTGTGGCCGCGCTCGTGGTGCCGGACCTGCCTGCCGATGTCCAGGGCTTCGAAATCCTCGCCTCGGTGGTGGTGGCCCCGGCCGCGTTGCTCGCTGCCTGGGCGTGGACGCGACAGGGCGCGCCGTTGCCCACCGCGGCGGCCACCTGGGGTGAACGGTGGCTCGGGCTGCGGGCCCTCGCCGAGCGGTTCGTGGCCAGGCCGACCCACGCCCTGGCCCGAGCACTGGCCGTGTTCGACGACCGTGTCGTCGCCGGAGCCGTATCGGCCCTGGGCCGCGGCGGGCGGCAGGCCGCTTCGGCGTTCGACGGCGGAGCGGAGCGTGCCGTGCGCGGCCTGGTCGACGCGGTTGGGTATGGCGCGCGAAAGCTGGGAAGGGCGGCACGGCGGCCGCAGACAGGCCAGCTACATCAGTACTACGCCCAGGCAGCCGTGGCGTTGGTGTTGGTCGCGGTGTTGATCGTCCTGGTGGTGTGAAGGGGATCGAATGTGCTGACGGTGGTGGTGTTCCTCCCGGTTGTGGCGGGCGTGCTGCTGCTCGCAACGCCACGGTTGCCGGACGCGGTGCTGCGGTGGTGCCTCGTGGCGGTCACCGCCGTCGAGCTCGTCCTGGTCATGGTGCTGTGGGCCGACTTTCCCGGAGCTGCGGGCTACCGCTTCGAGGCGAGAGTGCCGTGGATGCCGAGCATCGGCGTCTCCTACCACGTCGGCCTGGACGGACTGGCGCTGCCACTGGTGGCGATGACCGCGGTGCTGTTCCTGGCCTGCGCGGTGTACTCCCTTCGGGAGACCCGTCGGGTTCGCGCCTACGTCGCCCTGTTGCTGTTCCTGGAGACCACCGCGGTCGGCCTGTTCGCAGCGCTCGACCTCATCCTGTTCTTCCTGTTCTTCGACCTGTCCATCGTGGGGATGTACTTCGTCATCGCCGGCTGGGGGCACCGCGACCACCGGCGCGCGGCGTTGCAGTTCTTCCTCTACACCTTCATCGGCTCGCTCGCGCTGCTTCTCGGCTTCATCGGGCTGTACCTCGCGGCCGACCCGCACACCTTCGACATCGCCGACCTCACCGCGAGCCGGCCGCTCGACGGCGCGCCGCTGGCGGGTGCGCTGGTCCTGCTGGCGGTGACCGTGGGGCTGGCGATCAAGACCCCGCTGGTGCCGTTCCACACCTGGCTGCCCCCGGCACACACCGAAGCCCCTGCGGCCGGTTCCGCGCTCCTGGCCGGTGTGCTGCTGAAGATGGGCACCTACGGGTTCGTGCGGATCGCCATGCCCGTACTACCGGCGGCCTGGCGGCAGTACACCGTGGTCTTCGTCGTGGTAGGCGTGGTCAGTGTGCTCTACGGCGCACTGGTCGCACTCGCCCAGACCGACTTCAAGCGGATGATCGCCTACACCTCGGTCAATCACATGGGCTACATCGCGTTGGCGATCGGCACCGCGGGCATCATCGCCGGAAACGACGCGCAGGCCCGGCAACTCGCCGTCACCGGGGCGGTGACCCAGATGGTGAGCCACGGCCTCATCACCGGCGCCCTGTTCCTGCTCGCCGGTGTCTTCTACGACCGGGCGCGGACCTACGACATGTCCTCCTACAGCGGCCTGGCCGGGACGGCTCCCCGCTTCGCGGGGCTGACCGCCGTCGGTGCCTTCGCCTCACTGGGGCTGCCAGGGTTCTCCGGGTTCATCGCGGAGTTCCAGATCTTCACCGGGAGCCTCGGGGCGCAGCCGGTCGCAACAGCGCTGGCGGTACTGGGGATTCTTGTCACTGCCGCGCTGTTCCTGCTCGCCCTGCAACGAGTCTTCCTCGGCCAGCAGCGGCTTCCGGCGTACGTGCCCACGTTCGGTGACCTCCGGGTGGCGGAGTTCGTCGCGGTGGCGCCGTTGCTGTCGCTCGCCCTGCTGATCGGTGTGCTGCCGAGGTTCCTGCTCGACACGATCGAGCGTGGCGCCGGAGCCGTGGTGGAGCTGGTGGCCCGGTGATACGCAACGTTCTCGCCCTGCTACCGGAGCTGTGGCTCCTCGCCGGTGCGATCGGCGGGTTGTTGCTCGGCCTGTGGCTACCGCGAAACCGACAGTGGGTCGTGCACGTGGTAGCCGCCGTCGCGCTGCTGCTGGCAATCGGGTACGCGATCGCCGCGGCCACTGGTCCGGATCGAGCGGTGTTCACCGGCACCTACACGCTTGATGCCACGCTGCACACCGTGCGGGTGGTCGCGCCCACAGCGACGTTGCTCGTCCTGGCGATCGCACGCCCTTCCGTCCACAACCATCACCGGGAAACGGAGTTCGCCACTCTTCTCCTCCTCACCACCCTCGGCGCGGTCCTGCTTGCCGGTTCCAGCGACCTCCTGGTGCTGATCGCCGCTTACCTACTGGCCAGCGTTCCGCTGTACGCGTTGGCCGGTTTCGGCAAGGACGCCACGGGTACCGAGGCCGCACTCAAACTGGTGTTGTTCGGAGCGTTCCTCGGTATCACCATGCTTGCCGGAGCGACCGTTCTCTACGGTCTCGGCGGCGGAACCAGCTACGAGGTGCTCCGTTCCGGCCTGGCCGACGCACCCCCGGCCGCCGTTGCGGCCGCCGTGGTCGCCGTACTGGCCGGACTGATCTTCAAGGCGGGCGCGGTACCCGGGCACTTCTGGGTCCCGGACGCCACCGAAGGCACCGGGATCGCGGTGGCGGCATTTCTGACCACAGTGCCCAAGATCGGGGGCCTTGCCGCAATCTTCCGGCTGGTCACCGTGACGCTACCGACCCACGCCGACGCGGCGTTGATCCTTGCCATCCTGGCCGCCGCCTCCATGACCTTGGGCAACCTCGCGGCGTTCTGGCAGGACAATGTCCGTCGCCTGCTCGCTTACTCAGCCGTCAGCCAGGTCGGATACCTCCTGCTCGCCCCAGCTGCCGCCGGCGCCACGCTGGCCCGGCCCGCGCTGCTCTACTACCTCGCCGGCTACGCGGTCACCAACCTCGGTGCCTTCGCGGTGGTCGCCGCTCGCCCCGGTGCCGAGCGGCTCACCGACTACACCGGCCTGTTCCGGCGTTCGCCCGCGCTCGCCCTGAGCCTGGTGGTGTGCCTGCTGGGTCTGGTGGGCACCCCACCCACCGCGGTCTTCGTCGGCAAGCTCACCGTGTTCGTCGCCGGCCTGGACGCCGGGCTCGCCTGGTTGGTCGTGCTCGCGGCCATCAACACCGTCGCCAGCGTCTTCTACTACCTACGCTGGATCAGCCCGCTGTTCCAGAACACCGAACACGGACAGGCCGGTGCGGGCAACCGTTGGGGAGGATATGTCGCCTACGCCGCGGCCGGCCTGTCGCTTCTTGTTGGTGTTGGTGGCGGGGTGCTGCTCGCCCTACTTCCCTGATGCGCGTCCATTGGTTGCACCGGCGACACGGCTGGGATCGGGGTCACGGTGGCGGGAACTCCATGGCGACTGCGGCCACCGCGTCCATCAGCTCGGGATCCGGTTGCCCGGCGACGGGCGTCGCCTCGGCCATGACGAACAGCGCACCGTCCTGACGCGAGTCGTAATGCTTGCCGATGAAGCGAATCCCCTGAAGTTCCAGCGCATTCCCAGCTATCGGAGTGATGTTGCCTGTGCCGTAGGTGTCCACCAACCCACGCAACCTCGTGGCGTCACCGGCGTTGCGCATCCGGACCCACGCCACGGACACGGCAATGATGTTGTCGTGCGCATCGCTGACGGCGAGCAGAGAACGTTGCAGCGAACGGCAGGGCGTCTGCATGAAGAACTTCTGCGTGTCTCCGAAGGAGTGTGGGACACACCTCAGCTCACGTCGTGCAACTCTCTTGATGCGCCGCAACCCCATGTGCCGCCACGCCTCGTCGTGCTTCCCCCTGTGAGCAGCCTTCCGGCTCTTGGCGGTCTTCGCCCGTAGGCCCTGCGCTACCGCCGATTCGGTGGCACCACCGATCGACGCCGCACCACCACCCAGCGCGCCCCCGCCGGCCGCGACGGAGACGGCCAGCACGGTCGCGGCGACCACCTTCCCACTCTTCCCGGATTTGCCGGTGATCGGTCGGACCCTGCCCTGCGGGTCGGTGAAGAAATCCGGCACGTCGGACGTCCCTCCTTCGCGAACAAAGGAGGAGATCGTCACCGAGCGGAGACCGACATGGAGGCGGATCGGGGTACGAATCGCCCGCACGGACCAGCGAGAGAAGTACATCTGGTCCTCGACCACCACGGATGTCGTAGCGACACCGGCGTCCAGGGGAGACGCGGGACCGGACGGGGAACGTGATCAGGCGTCGTCCCAGACGAACAGTTGCGAGGCGATCAGCGCGACGACAATGGCGAAGAGGAGCAACGCCACGACGGGGACAGTCAGCGCCTCCACACCCTGGCCCCGCACCATCACCCCGAGAAGACCATCCACCAGGTAGCGCAGCGGAAGCAGCTTGGACACCGTCTGCAGCCACTCCGGGGCCTTCTCGATCGGAAAGAACGTTCCGGATAGAAACCCCATGGTCAACACGAGCAGGTTGGCCAGCGCGCCGGCCGACTCCTCGGTCTTGGCGAACGAGCCGATCAGCATCCCGATCGAGAAGAAGGCCAGGGTGCCGACAACCAGCATCGGTAGCGCGAGGTACCACTGGCCGGACAGCCGCAGCCCGAAGACGGGGGCCGAGGCGACGCCGATGAACAACGCCGCCTGAACCACCGCGATCCCGATACTGAGCAGCAACCGGGAGGTGAGCACCGTGGCCACCGACACCGGGGCGAGCCGGAGCCGGCGCAGCACCTGTTTGCGGCGCCAGGACACCAGGGTCAGGGTCGCCCCGAGGATCGCCGAGCTGGACACCGCCAGGGACAGCGTGCCCGGGGTGATGAACTGGATCGCCTTGAGCGAGGAATCCTCGACCTGCCGGCTGTCCAACTTCACCGCCGGCGGCCGTCCCGAGCTTGCCAGGTTCACCTTGTCGACCACGCCACCCACCAGGCCCTGCACCGTTGTGGCCTCGGTCTGGTTGCTGGCCGCGAAGCGCAGCTGGACCGCGTTCCCGTTCACCACCAGCGCGGCCGGGACATCTCCCCGTTGCACCTTGGCGACGGCCTCGGTGGCCGAGCCCATCCGCTCCAGGTCGACGGCCCCGGCGCGCTGGAGAGCGGCCACGACGGGCCCGTCGCCGACCACCGCGATCCGGGTCTTGGTCGCGCTGTCGTCCCGGAAGAGCAACCCGAATACGACCAGGAACATCAACGGGAAGAGGAACGTGAAGAAGACACCGACCTTGTCCCGCGCGAAGCCCTTGGCCATCGCGGCCGAGAGACTGCGGAAGGAGTTGATCCAGGCACCGTTGTCCGGTTGCTCCTCGGCCTCGGGCGGCGGTGTCCGCTGTTGGATCCTGCTCGACAGGTCGGTGGTGGACGGGGGTGGCGCTTCCGGCGGCTCGAGGCTGCGCACCCCGTCCGGCACCACGCCGTTCGACGTGGAGCTGGCTGCCGGATGCCGCATCCGCACGGTTGGCTGATCGCTGGCGGCATGAACCAGCGGTGACGGGACCCACACGTACTCGGGTGGGCCGTCGCGGCGCCGGTCGCGTCGTGGCGCGCTCAAGCGCGATACCTCCGCCCGGTCAGGTGCAGGAAGACGTCCTCCAGGGTGGCGCTGCGCACCTGGAGGCCGTCCAACGCGCCTTGCTGTGCCAGGGTGGCGAGCACCGGAGCCGGGGTCCGGGTGGACACCGTCAGTGTTCCGGCCTCTTCGGCGACCTCGTCCACCCCGGGCACGGAACGGACCCGCTCCAAGGGCACCGCACCCGCCGGAACCAGCACCCTGGTCGGTGCGGCGAGCCCGCGGACCAGGTCGGCCGGCGGCGCCATGGCCAGGATCTGGCCGTGGTCCATGATCGCCACCCGGTCGCACAGCTCCTCGGCCTCGTCCAGGTGGTGCGTCGTGTACACGATCGTCTTCCCGCGTTCCCGGATGGCGCGTAGCACGTCCCACAGGTTGCGGCGGGCCTGCGGGTCCAGCGCCGCGGTGGGTTCGTCGAGAAAGACGATGTCCGGGTCGTGGGCCAGCGCGCACGCGATCGACAGCCGCTGCCGCTGGCCACCGGAGAGCTTGTTCTCCCGGGTGTCGGCCTTCTCCGTCAGGCCGACCAGCTCCAGCATGTCGGCGGCGGTCCCACGACCGACCCCGTAAAGCGAGGCAACCGTTTCCAACTGTTCCTTCACGGTCAGCCGCTCGAAGAACGACGATGCCTGCAGCTGCACACCGATCCGGCGGAGCAGGTGTTTCTTCCGCGGCCACGGGCGGTGCCCGAGCAGCCAGACGCTGCCGGAGTCCGGCTCCCGCAAACCCTCGATGATTTCCAGGGTCGTGGTCTTACCGGCCCCGTTCGGGCCCAGGATCCCGAAGAACTCACCCTCGGCCACGGTGAACGACACCCCGTCAACAGCCTGATGGTTTCCGTATCGCTTCCGAAGCTCGTGGACGATGATCGCCGTGCCGGCGTCGCCGAGCCGAGACATGTGCGCACGGTAGCCCATCGCGCCATCGGTTGGGCAGATATTCGCCGGCAGGCTCACAGATCGGCCGCGTCCCTGCTCATTGGGTCCGCCCGGGCGGACGTATCGCGACTCCGCGAATTGTTCCACCCGTGCTCGGTCAACTCTTGACCCGACTTTTCATGGTGTGTAGATTTTTCCGGTTCTCCAATGATCTTTGTCGACCGCTTCCAGGCCGTCGATCCCGTTTGCTGGGCCGGATCCGTGCTCCGGTCCGGTTGTTCCGCCCTGGTAGCGGAAGTGGGATAACGTGAAGGTAAAGCTGTGACCAAGGAAACTTACCCATCTTGCGGTAGTCGGGAACTTGATGATTCGTCCGCGATGGGGTAATTTAGCTGTGACGTTCACGGGAAAGCGCCGTTAACCGGGTTGCCCATGCCGCCCCTTCCCGCAATTCTTGCCGTCGAGGGCAGTGATATTTCATCGCCGGGGAGCCTGGATGACCGACTCGCCAGTGGCCGACGCCGTGCTGGGCGTCAGCCCGTTCGGAGAGCCCAACGCAAGACTCGTCGCCGCGGTCGGCCGTGCCGGTGGGCTGGGCGTGCTCGACCTCGGTCGCGGCGACCGCCGGAGCAGGGAGGCGCTGGCCCGTGCCGGCCGGTGGTCACCGGTCCCGTTCGGGGTCCGGGTGGCCGCGGGCTGTGCACTCGAACCGGCGGACCTGTCCCGGGCCGACGACCTGCACGGCCGGGTGACCACCGTCCTGCTCGGTGCCGGGACGCCGTGGCGGGTGGCGGATCTCCAGCCGCACTACCGGGTCCTCGTCGAGGTGACCAGCCACGACGAGGCGGCCCGCGCGGTGCGCGACGGGGCGGACGGCCTCGTCGCCCGCGGCAACGAGTGCGGTGGCCGCGTCGGTGAGCTGAGCACCTTCGTGCTGCTCCAGCAGCTCGTGGCGGCACGGGACGTGGACGTGCCCGTGTGGGCGGCGGGTGGTATCGGCCCGCGTACCGCGGCCGCGGCCGTCGTCGGTGGCGCCGCCGGTGTGGTGCTGGACACCCAGCTCGCCCTGCTGGCCGAGTCCGACCTACCCGGGGACGTCGCCGCGGTGATCCGTGGCATGGACGGCTCGGAGACCACCGTGGTGGCCGGGTACCGGGTGCTGACCCGGCGCGGGCCGGACGCGACGAAGCCCGTGGCCGACGGCGAGATCGTCGACCGGCTCGGCGCCCGCGACCTCCGTACCCAGCTGGTGCCCGTCGGCCAGGACGGCTTCCTTGCCGACCGGTTCGCCCGGCGGTGGGGCGACGCCGCCACCGCGGTGCGCGCGGTGATCAGCGCCATCCAGGACACCGTGCGCGACGACCGGGCCGCGGCGGCGCTCCGCCCCGGTTCGCCGATGAGCCGCGCCCTGGGCACCCGGTTCCCGGTCGTGCAGGGACCGATGACCAGGGTCAGCGACCAGCCGCCGTTCGCCGACGCCGTGGCCGCCGACGGCGGGCTGCCGTTCCTCGCGCTGGCGCTGGCCAACCGCGATCAGACCCGGGCGATGCTGGAACAGACCAGCGCACGGCTTCGGGACCGGCCGTGGGGCGTGGGCGTGCTGGGCTTCGCCCCCGAGGAGATCCGCGCCGGCCAGCTCGAGGTCATCCACGACGTGCGGCCGCCGTTCGCGATCATCGCGGGCGGCCGGCCCAGCCAGGCGGATGCGCTGGAGCAGGAGGGCATCGAGACCTTCCTGCACGTGCCGTCGGCCCGGTTGCTCGCCCAGTTCCTGGAGTCCGGCGCCCGCAAGTTCGTGTTCGAGGGTGCCGAGTGCGGCGGCCACGTCGGCCCGCGCAACAGCTTCCCGTTGTGGGAGGCGCAGATCGAGGTGCTCACCGAGTACCTTGACCGGGTCGGTGACCGCGCGGAAAGATCACCCGCCGACGAACTGCGAGTGCTGTTCGCCGGCGGTATCCACGACGAGCGTTCCGCGGCGATGGTGGCCGCCCTCGCCGCGCCACTGGCCGAGCGCGGCGTCGCCGTCGGTGTGTTGATGGGCACCGCCTACCTGTTCACCGAGCAGGCCGTCGAGTGCGGCGCCATCCAGCCGTTGTTCCAGGAACGCGTGGTGACCGCGCGCGAGACCGAGTTGCTGGAGACCGCACCCGGTCACGCCACCCGGTGCGTGCGCAGCTCCTTCACCGAGAGCTTTCGGGCGGTCAAGGACGAGCTGCGCGAACGCGGGGTGTCCGAGCGGGAGGCATGGCAGACCCTGGAGGGCCTCAACCTCGGCAAGCTGCGCCTGGCCAGCAAGGGGGTCGAGCGGGTCGGTCCGGACCTGGTCCAGGCCGACCGGGACCGGCAGGACGCCGAGGGCATGTTCATGGCCGGCGAGGTCGCGGTCCTGCGGTCCGGGGTGACCACCATCGGCGCACTGCACGAGACCGTCAGCACGGCGGCCGCGGACTTCCTCACCGCGCGCGCCGCCCGCCTGCGCGCCGAGTTCGGCCTGACCGACGTGACCGTGGTCGAGCCCTCCGAGCCGGAGCCACTGGACATCGCCGTCGTGGGAATGTCCTGCATGTTCCCGGACGCTCCCGATCTGGCCAGCTTCTGGCGGAACGTGGTCGGCGGGGCCGACGCGGTCCGTGAGGTGCCAGCGGAGCGTTGGGACACCACGATCTACTACTCGCCCGAGGGCGGTTCCGGCGGGAGCGTGTCCAAGTGGGGCGGGTTCCTCCCGGACATCCCGTTCGACGCGCTGCGGTACGGCATCCCGCCGACGACGCTGAGTGCCATCGAGCCGGTCCAGCTGCTGGCGCTGGAGGCCGCGTGGCGGGCGCTGGTGAACGCCGGCTACGGCGAGCGGGAGTTCAACCGGCAACGCACCTCGGTGGTGTTCGGCGCCGAGTCGGGTAGCGACCTCGGCAGCGCCCTGGCGTTGCGGGGCGCGCTGCCGGCCTACCTCGGCGAGGTGCCCGCCGCACTGGGCGAGCAGCTGCCCGAGCTGACCGAGGACACCTTCCCCGGGATGCTGGCCAACGTCATCTCCGGCCGGATCGCCAACCGGCTCGACCTTGGTGGCGCCAACTACACGGTGGACGCCGCCTGCGCGTCCTCGCTGGCCGCCCTCGACGTGGCGTGCAAGGAGCTGGTGAACGGTACCAGCGAGATGGTGCTGTGCGGCGGTGCGGACCTGCACAACGGAATCCAGGACTACCTGCTCTTCACCTCGGTGCACGCGTTGTCGCCGACCGGGCGGTGCCGCACGTTCGACAACTCGGCGGACGGCATCGTGCTCGGCGAGGGCGTGGCGTGCGTCGTGCTCAAGCGGTTGGCCGACGCCGAACGGGACGGCGACAAGATCTACGCGGTGATCAAGGGCGTGGGTCGGTCCAGCGACGGCAAGGCGCTCGGCCTCACCGCACCGCGGCCCGCGGGCCAGCGGCTCGCGCTGGAACGCGCCTACCGCAACGCCGCCATCTCGCCCGCACAGGTGGGAATGGTCGAGGCGCACGGCACCGGGACGGTTGTCGGTGACCGCACCGAGTTGACCGTGCTCGGCGAGATGTTCAGCGAATCCGGGGCCGAGCCCGCCAGCTGCGCCGTGGGGTCGGTGAAATCGCAGATCGGACACACCAAGTGCGCGGCGGGACTGGCCGGCCTGATCAAGGTGGTGCTGGCGCTGTACACCGGGGTCCGGCCGCCCACCCTGCACGTCACCAAGCCCAACCCCGCCTGGGACGCCGAGTCCAGCCCCTTCACCTTCTCCACGGTCGCGCGACCGTGGGCGACCCCGGTGGCGGAACGGATCGCCGGCGTCAGCGCGTTCGGCTTCGGCGGCACCAACTTCCACGTCGTCGTGCAGGGCTACGACGACGGTCCCCCGCCGGCGCACGGGCTCGACGAGTGGCCGGCCGAGCTGTTCACCTTCCGCGGCGCCGACCACGAGGCCGCGCTGCGCGAGGTCGAACGGTTGGTCAAGCTGGCCGGCGAGAACGGGCGGTGGCGGCTGCGCGACCTCGCGTTCGCCGCGGCACGTCGTGCCGAGTCCCGGGACCTTCCGGTGCAGATCGCGGTCGTGGCCGACGACGAGGACCAACTGCGTACCCTGCTGCAGCGTGCGCTGGCCGGCGAGGACGATCCGGCCGCGGGCCTGTTCCGCGCCGAACCGGCCACCGACGACACGGATGCCGGCAAGGTGGCGTTCCTGTTCCCCGGCCAGGGAAGCCAGGAACCGGGGATGCTTGCCGACCTGTTCGTCGCCTTCCCCGAGTTGCAACGTTATCTCCAGCTCGGTAGCAGGTGGGCCGACGTGATCTACCCGCCGACGGCCTTCGACGCGGACGCCGCACGGGAACAGCAGGAACGGCTCACCGACACGCGAGTTGCCCAACCGGCGCTGGGGATCGTCGGCCTGGCCTCCTACGAGCTACTCGCGAAGGCCGGTGTGCGGCCGGACATGATGGCCGGCCACAGCTACGGCGAGCTGGTTGCGTTGTGTGCGGCCGGCGCGTTCGACCCGCCCGCCCTGCTGGACCTGAGCGAGGCCCGGGCGGAGGCGATCCTGTCCGCCTCCGGTGACGATCCGGGTGCGATGGCCGCGGTGTCCGCCGAGGCCGGGCCGGTCGTGGCGGCCCTGGCCGAGGCCGGGCTCGCCGAGCAGGTCGTTCCCGCCAACATGAACTCCCCGAAGCAGACCGTGATCTCCGGACCAACCCCGGCGATCGAAGAGGCCGTGGAGCGGTTGCGCGCGGCCGGCCTGGGGGCCAAGCGGATCAAGGTCGCCTGCGCGTTCCACAGCCCGCAGCTCGCCCAGGCCGGTCCCCGCTTCGCCGAGGCCCTGGCCGCACAGCCGGTGCACCGCCCGGAGATTTCGGTGTGGTCGAACGGCAGCGCGGCCCGTTATCGCGAGGAACCGGACCAGATACGGGCCGAGCTGGTGGCACAGATCAGCTCCCCGGTACGGTTCGTCGACGAGATCGAGGCGATGTACCAGGCCGGCGCGCGGGTGTTCGTCGAGGCCGGCCCGGGTTCCACGCTGACCCGGCTGGTGTCGGCGATCCTCGTCGACCGTCCACATAAGACGGTCACCTGCGCGGCCGGCCGGGACAAGGGGCTGCGCGGCTTCCTCCTGGCGCTCGCGCAACTGGCCACGGCCGGGGTGCGCATCCACACCAGCTGGCTCTTCCAGGGCCGGGACGCGGTCGACGCGTACCAGGAAGCGCCGGTGGAGCAACCCAGGTGGGTTGTCAACGGCCAGCTGGTTCGGACCGTCAACGGCGATCCACTCCCCAACGCCTACACCCCGCCGCGACGGGTCACCCTGGAAGGAGTCCTGGTGCAGGCCAACGGCAGCTCCCACGGCGTCACCGACCGAGAAGAACTCGTCGCACAGTTCCTGCAGGCCAGTCGGGAGATGGTGGCCGCGCAACGGGACGTGTTGCTCAGCTACCTCGGCGGGGTCCCCGCACCGGCCACCCTGCCCACGCCGGTGCAGGTGTCCCAGCAACTGCCGGCGATCACGTCGCCGACCGACCAGCTCCTCGCGCCGGAACCGGCGGCGAGCACCGCGGAGCAGCCCACCGCGGAGCAGCCCACCGCCAAGCCCGCGGAACGCGCGCAACTGTCCGAACAGGACCTGCTGGACGCGGTCCTCGGGATCATCAGCGAGCGCACCGGTTATCCGGTGGACATGATCGAGCCGGACCTGGACCTGGAGGCCGACCTCAGCATCGACTCGATCAAGCGGGCCGAGATCGTTGGCGAGCTGGCGACCAAGCTCGGCGGCCCCGCGGACGGCGCGGTCGAGATCGACGACACCGAGCTGGAGGAGCTGGCCAAGACCCGTACCGCCGCCAGCATCGTCGAGTGGCTGGTGAACCGCCTGTTGGCGGGCGGCGACAGCCCCACCGCCGACGCCGCGGACGCTGCCGGAACGCCCGCCGGAACGGATGCGCCGGTGGCAGAGCCCACGAAGGAGCCCGCGCTCAAGGCGGTGGCACCGCAGCGGTTGGTGTTGCGCGAGGTGACGCTGCCCGAGACCACTCCCGCAGAGCAGGCGGACCACCTGCGCGGCAAGCGATTCGTTGTGCTGGGGGAGGGCACCGACCTGGCGACCCGCCTGGCGGAGAAGCTCGCGGAGCACGGGGCGGAAGTTGTCGTCTGCGACGCCTCCCACGAGATCGGTGAGCCGGACGGCACCGTGGACGGCGTCCTCCATCTCGCCGCACTGTCCGAGTCGGACGTTCCGGTGCTGCCGGACTCCTTCCCCGCCTTCCGGGCCGCCCTGCTGGCCAAGCCGCGGTGGCTGGTCGGTATCCGGGCGGTGGCCGGGTCCGGTCACCACGAGCGGGGCGTGGGCATGGCCGGCCTGTTCCGCACGATCTCCCGCGAGCACCCGGACATCCGCGCGCGGCTGGTGGAGGTCGACCCCGCCCGACCCGCGGTGGACCTGGCCTCCGACGTCCTCGCCGAACTGCTGGCCCCCGACGAGGCCCCGGTCGTCTCGCGGGCCGGCGGCCCCCGGGTGGGGCTGGAGCTGGTGCGGACCGACCTCGGCTCGCTGGCCACCAACGGGGCCGGCCCGGCCGGCGAGGGTGCGGCCGAGGCCGACGCCCTCGGCCTGGACCGGGACTCGGTGGTGTTGCTGGTCGGTGGGGCGCGGGGGATCACCGCCCGGTTCGCGGCCACGCTCGCCGCGGCCAGCCGGTGCCGGATCGAGCTGGTGGGACGCACCCCGCTGCCCGCGGAGCCCGCGGACCCGGCCATCGCGGCCGCGACCGACGCCACGGCGCTGCGGGCCGCGCTGGTCGCCCAGGGCCTGCGCTCGCCCGCCGAGATCGAGCAGGCGGTCGGCCGCATCCTCGCCCAGCGCGAGGTGACGGCGACCCTCGCCGAACTTCACGAGCTGGGCAGCCAGGCCCGTTACCAGGCCGTCGACGTCCGCGACCCGGAGACGGTGCACAAGCTCGTCAAGGAGGTGCACGCCGAGCACGGCCGCCTCGACGGCATCGTCTACGCCGCCGGCGTCATCGAGGACAGGCTGGCCGTGGAGAAGCAGCCGGAGTCCTTCCGCCGGGTCTTCGACACCAAGGTCTCCGGCGCGCGCGAGCTGCTCGGCGCCGTCGCGGAGCTGCCCGACGCGCCGCGGTTCGCCGTGTTGTTCGGCAGCATCGCGGCGGTGCTCGGCAACCGCGGGCAGATCGACTACGCCGCGGCCAACGACGCGTTGCAGAGCCTGGGCGCGCAGTGGGCGGCCCGCACCGGGGGCCGCGGGCTCACCGTCCACTGGGGACCGTGGGCCCCGGTCGGTGTGCACGGCGGCATGGTGAGCCCGGAGCTCGGTCGCGAGTACGCCCGCCGCGGCGTGGAGCTGATCGACCCGGAGGAAGGGACGCTGGCGCTGCTCCGCGAGCTGGCCTGGGGAGAGCACACCGTCGACTCGGTCGTCTACGCAGCCCCTGGCTGGTGATGCCCATGGAGCCGAACACGCCCGTTGCGATCGTCGGGATGGCGGTGATCCTGCCCGGCGCCGGAGACCTGCAGACCTACTGGCACAACCTGGTCAACGGCGTCGACGCGATCACCCAGGTGCCCGACAACCGGTGGGACCCGGTCTTCTACCGACCGGAGGCGGCGCAGGGCCCGGCCCGGGCGCACGAGATCTACTGCCGGCGCGGTGGGTTCGTGGACGAGTTCGCCGAGATCGACGTGACCCAGTTCGGGATCATGCCGGCCTCGATCCCCGGCACCGAACCCGACCAGTTCCTGGCGTTGAAGGTGGCCGCGGACGCCATCACCGACGCCGGTGGCGCGGACCGGCTGCCCACCGACCGGGACCGGATCGGCGTCATCCTCGGCCGGGGTGGGTACATGGTCGCCGGCCAGGCCCGGCTGGCCCAACGGGTCAGCACCGCCGCGCAGCTGGTGCGCACGCTGGGCCAGCTGCTGCCGGAACTGACCCCGGAACAGCTGGAACGGGTGCGCGCCGCCTACGCCGACCACCTGGGGCCCGAGCACCCGGAGTCGGCGATCGGCCTGGTGCCCAACCTGACCGCCTCCCGGATCGCCAACCGGCTCGACCTGCGCGGCCCCGCCTACACGGTGGACGCGGCCTGTGCCTCCTCACTGGTGGCGGTCGAGCACGCCGTGCGCGAGCTGGCCAGCGGACACTGCGACGTGGTGCTGGCCGGCGGGGTACACCACTGCCACGACATCTCGTTCTGGAGCGTCTTCTCCCAGCTGCGCGCGCTGTCCCCGACCGAGGCCATCCGTCCCTTCGACCGCAGGGCTGACGGAGTGCTGATCGGTGAGGGCACCGGGGTGGTGCTGCTGAAGCGGTTGGCCGACGCCGAGCGGGACGGTGACCGGATCTACGCCGTCATCCGCGGCACCGGCGTCGCCAGCGACGGACGGGCCGCCAGCCTGTTCAACCCCGACCCGGGTGGACAGGAGCGGGCGGTCCGGCAGGCATGGCGGATGGCCGGCCTGGACCCCACCGCGCCGGACGCGCTCGGGCTGCTGGAAGCGCACGGAACCGCCACCCCCGCCGGTGACGCCGCCGAGCTGTCCACCGTGGCCGCGGTCTTCGGCCCGGACCAGGGTGATGGTGCGCGCAACGGTGCTCGACCGATCATCGGCTCGGTGAAGTCGATGATCGGGCACGCCATGCCGGCCGCCGGGGTGGCCGGGCTGGTCAAGGCGGCGCTGGCCGTCTACCACGGCACGCTCCTGCCCACCCTGCACTGCGACGACCCGCACCCGACGCTGGCCCGGACCCGGTTCCGGCCCATCACCAGGGCCGAGCCGTGGGAGACCGACGGGCAGCGGGTCCGCCGTGCCGGGGTCAACGCCTTCGGCTTCGGCGGAATCAATGCGCACGTCATCCTCGAACAGGCGCCGTCCGGTCCGGCTCTGGTTCCGCCGCCGCGGGTCTCGGTCCGCGAGCCGGAGCGGGTGTTGCGCCTGACCGCCGACAGCCCGGAGCAGCTGGCGCAGCTGCTCGACGCCGACGACACCACGGTGCTCGCGGCCGGGTCCGACCGGAACCCCGAGCAACCGGGCCGAACCCGGCTCGGCGTCGTGGAGCCCACGGCGCGGAAGCTCTCCCTGGCCAGGCGGATCGTCGGCAAGGGCCGCCCCTGGCGGGGCCGCAACGACATCTGGTTCACGCCCACCCCGCTGCTGAGCGGAGACGCCCCCGGGAAGGTGGCGTTCGTCTTCCCCGGACTGGAGGCGGAGTTCCGGCCCCGCGCTGACGACATCGTGGACCTCGTGGGGTTGCCCGACGGGTTGCACTCCTACGTCAGCCCCACCGACGATCCCATCGCGGCCGGTGACGTCACTCGGCACGCGCTCGGCGTACTGGGCCTCGGGCGCTTGCTGGACTCGGCCCTGCACCAGATGAAAATCGTGCCGGACGCAGTCGCCGGGCACAGCATCGGCGAGTGGATCGCGATGGTGACGAGCGGGCTGCTTGGTGAGGATGCCGCGACCGGGCTGCTGGATACGGTCGACCCGGACGTGCTGCATTTCCCCAGCCTGGTCTTTGCCGCCATCGGCGCACCGGCCGAGCGGGTACTGGAGGCGCTCACCGACTGGGACGGAATCGTGCTGTCCCACGACAACGCGCCCAACCAGTCGGTCGTCTGCGGATCCGCCGAGCGGGTCGAGGAGTTCGTGCGGTGGTTCCGGGCACGCAACGTGCTCAGCCAGACCCTGCCGTTCCGGTCCGGCTTCCACACCCCGATGCTGGAGCCGTACCTGGCGCCCGCCCGGGAGTCCGCCGAACAGTTCGAGTTCCACACGCCCACCGTGCCGATCTGGTCGGGGACGACCGCCGCACCGTACCCGGATGACCATGCCGCGGTGCGTCGACTGTTCATCCGGCACCTGCTGGAGCCGGTCCGCTTCCGCCCGTTGATCGCGGCCATGTACGACGCCGGGTTCCGGGTGTTCGTCCAGGTCGGCCTCGGGCAACTCGGCGCGCTGGTCGACGACGTCCTGCACGGGCAGGAACACCTGGCGATCTCGGCGGCCACCGCGAACCGCGACGGCCTCGCCCAGCTGAGCCGGGTTGCCACCGCGCTGTGGGTCGACGGCGGTGCCCCGGACACCGGCCTGCTGGGAGAACGACCCGTGAGCGGACGCGGCCACGCGGGCGAGCAGGCGCAGGCCAGGCAGCGGAACAACGGACGCCGCCCGACGAAGCTGGACCTCGGCTGCACGCTGATCTCGCTGGAGGACGAGGCCCGCCAGGAACTCGCACCACTGTTCGCGGGCAAGGGGAGCGGAAGCGGTGCCGATCTGTCCACACTGGACGGCTTTGTCGACCGGTTTCCGGCTGCCGGACAACTGCAGGCACTGCTGAAGGAGACGGCCGACACCGCCGCCGCGGTGATCGCGGCCGGAACCCGGGGCCCCGACCCGACCCGACCCGCACAACCAGCGGCGCCCACGCAACTGCGCACGACGCTCCGGGTGTCGTTGGAGGACATGCCCTACCTCCGCGACCACAGCCTGCTCCGGCAACCCGCGGACTGGCCGGATGACGGCGACCGGTTCCCGGTCGTGCCGGCGACCACGCTCATCGGGCACATGATGGAGTTCGCCGAGCAGGCGGCACCGGGGCGCAAAGCCGTTGCCGTGCACGACGTTCAGCTCTTCCGCTGGGTCACCGCTGTTCCCGCGGTGGACCTACCGGTCACGGTGACCCCGGAGGGGACCGACCGGGTCGCGGTGACCTTCGGGCAGTACTGCCGGGCAACCGTGGAGCTGACGGCGGGCTACCCGCAGGATCCACCGGCGCCGTGGCGACCCGAGCAGCTGGGTGCCGAGCAGCAGCCCGAGCTCACCGGCAAGGAGCTGTACACCAGGCGCTGGATGTTCCACGGCCCCCGGTTCCAGGGGGTCAGCGAGCTCGTCGGCGTCGGCGAGTCCCATGTGCGCGGGGTGATCACCACCCCGCCCGCCCCGGGCTCCCTGCTGGACAACGCGGGCCAGGTCTTCGGGTACTGGCCGCTGAGCAGGCTGACCGAGCGGAGCATGGTGCTGCCGATCGGGCTGCGCCGGGCCCGTTTCTTCGGCCCCCATCCCGAGCCGGGAACGCGCCTGGACTGCCTCGTCCGCTACACCACGATCAGCGACAGCCAGGTCGTGGGCGACATCCAGCTCGTTGCCGACGGGCGGGTCTGGGCCGAGCTGACCGGCTGGCGGGACCGGCGCTTCGAGAGCAACTTCGAACTGGACCGCCACCCGGACCGGACCGCGCTGGCCCGACGCCAAGCCGGCGGCTGGACACTGCTCTTCGAGGGATGGCCGGACGGGGCCTCCCGGGACATGTTCCTGCGCCGGCACTTCAACGACACCGAGCGGGCGGAGTTCGAGGGCCTGTCACCCCGCGGCCGCCGGCACTGGGTGCTGGGCCGGCTCGTCGTCAAGGACGCGGTCCGGCAGTGGCTGTGGGAGCACGGCGAGGACTCGGTGTTCCCCATCGAGATCCAGGTGGGCAACGACGCGACCGGCCGGCCGGTGGTGGCGGGCTGGTCCGGGCGAACGCTGCCCGGGCTGAACGTCTCGCTGGCCCACCGGGCCGAGGCCGGCGTGGCGCTGGTACGGCCCGCCGGCGGCGCGGACCAGCCCGGCGTGGGCATCGACATCGAGGAGATCGCCGACCGCGCCGAGGGCGCGCACCGGCTCGCGTTGGGCGATGCCGAGCGGGAGCTGCTGACCGCACGTGCCGCCGGGGGCGAGGAAGCGTTGTGGTTCACCCGGTTCTGGGCCGCCAAGGAAGCGGTGGCCAAGGCCGAGGGAACCGGCCTGCAGGGCCGCCCGCGGGGCTTCGCGGTCATCGCCGCTGGGCCGACCGAGCTCGTGGTTACGGCGGGGACGCGCCGATATCGGGTGCACTGCACGGAGGTCGCCAACCCACCCGGACTGCCCGCGCGGCAGTACGTGGTGGCGTGGACGGCCGGACCAACTTCGGATGAGGAGGCGGACGGGTGAGTATCGAGTACGCCCCGCTGGCCGCGGACGCCGACGTGGTGTTGGGCGAGGTCGCCGGGATGATCCGGGAGGTGCTCGAGGAGTACGAGCCCGAGGATCTCGAGATCGGCATGGCCACCAGGTTCGGCGAGGACCTGGAGTTCGAGAGCATCGACCTGGTGGCGATGGCCGACCATCTCAACGCGCGCTACGGCGAGGTGGTGAACTTCGCCGAGTACCTGGCAAGCATGGAGCTGGACGAGATCATCGAGCTCTCCGTCGGCCAGCTCGTCGAGTACATCGTCGCCTGCCTGCGTGCGGTCGAGGGAGGCTGAGCGGTGGCCAAGTTTCTTGCCAACGGTGTCCGCCACCACGTGCAGCGCCTACCCGCGCGGCAGGACTCGCCGGGGCCGGCGCCCGTCGTGGTCTTCGTCCACGGTGTCTTCATCGACACCCTGGCGAGCTTCTACTTCACGCTGGCGCCCGCGTTCGCGGCCGCCGGCTGCGAGGTGATCACCTATGACCTGCGCGGGCACGGCAAGAGCGAGCGCCCACCCAGCGGCTACCGGATCGACGACTTCGTCACCGACCTCGACGCGCTGCTGGACGAGATGGGGGTGACCGCCCCGGTCCACCTCGTCGGCAACTCCTTCGGCGGCACCGTGGCGTTCGGCCACGCCGTGCGCCGGCCGGACCGGGTGGCCAGCCTCACCGTCATCGAGTCCGGGCCCGCCACCCGGGCCTGGACCGAGATCATGGCCGGGGCGCTGTACAAGGTCACGGTGGAGCCGGACCAGGCGATGGCCTGGTTCACCACCGAGTTCGGCCGCACCGTCGCCAACCTGACGCCCCCGCAACAGGCCCATCTGGAACGGCTCGCGAGAGCGGCGACCCGGCTGATGGAGACGACCAGCATCGTCCTCGACATCCCCACCAGCACCACCGTCGACGACGAGGCCCTGCGGGCCGTGCGGACCCCGGTTCTGCTCCTCGTCGGAGGTGGCGGTCTGGTCAGCGACGAGACCGACCGCTTGCAGGCCCTCCTGCCCAGGTCCCGGACGGTCGTGATGCCCGGTTACAAGCACGCGGTGTTGGTCGAGGCGCCGCACCAGGTGGGCGAGGCCACCCTGGCGTGGATCCGTGAGCAGCACGCAGCGGCGACCCCGGCACCGGAGGAGGTGGAGACTGGGTGAGCCGGTTCCTGCTCGTCGTTCCCCCACTGGTGGGGCACATCAACCCGCTCGTCGGTGTCGCCGCCGAGCTGGTCGAGCGGGGACACGAGGTGGCCTGGGTGGGGGTGCCGGAACTGGTCCGGGGACTGTCGGGCGAGCACGCCACCGTGTTCCCCGCCGACGCCGGCGACGTGACCAAGGTACGGGACAGGCCCGCGGGGCTTCGTGGCATGGCCGCGCTGCGGGTGCTGTGGACGGACCTGCTCGTTCCGATGGCGGACTTCATGGCGCCGGGTGTGCGGGCCGCGATCGAGGAGTTCGTCCCGGACGTCATGGTCTGCGACCAGCAGGCGATGGCCGGGGGACTCCTCGCGGAGCTGCTGGGACTGCCATGGGCAACCTCGGCCAGCACCCCCACGGAGCTCACCACGGAGTATCTTCCCGGTGTCGAGTCCTGGATCGCCGAACAGGTCGACGGGCTGCGAGAACGGATCGGCGACCCGAAAAGCAAGATCGACCCGCGCTTCTCCCCGGATCTCGTGCTGGCGTTCACCACGCAAGCCCTGACCGGGTCGGACATCGAGGTCGGCGAGCAGGTGCGCTTCGTGGGGCCATCGATCGGCGCGCGGCCGCTCGTGGCCGACTTTCCCTGGGAGCGGCTGGATCCCGCGCGCAGGAAGGTACTGATCTCGCTGGGCACGGCCAATCCCGCGGCCGTGGAGCGGTTTTTGACGGTGTCGGCGGAGGCGGCTCTCGCACGGTCGAGCCAGCTGCAGGCGGTGATCGTCGATCCGAGCGGAGCCCTCGGGGAACCGGGGGACAACGTGATCGTCCGCCCGAAGGTTCCGCAGCTGTCACTGCTCCCGCACCTTGACGCGGTGGTCTGCCACGCCGGGCACAACACCGTCTGCGAGTCGCTGTGGCACGGGCTTCCCCTCGTGGTGGCACCGATCCGGGATGACCAGGGCGACGTGGCCAGCAAGGTGGTGGAGGCGGGTGCCGGGATACGTCTGCGGTTCACCCGCGCAACCGACCGGCACGTTGGCGACGCCATCGACCGTGTCCTCAATGAGCAGAGCTATCACGAGGCCGCACAACGGATCCAGCGTTCGTTCCGTGCCGCAGGGGGCTCCGTCGCGGCGGCGGAACACCTCGAACGCCTGAGTAGGAAACAGCACGCCGTGGCGAGTGGATAGGGGAGGCCATCGGCATGACGGGGATCAGCAGGCGCAGATGGTGGCTACGGCTCGGGCTCTTGGTGATGGTGCTGTTCGGGCTGGTACTCCGGCTCGTGCGCTCGGCAACCGAGCAGCCCAAGCCCGACAACGCACCGAGCCGGACCCAACAGGTGGCATCGCTACGCCTGACGTACCAGATCGATCTCGTCGACGGGGTGCAGCGCTTCTTCGAGGCCCGGCGTAACGACTGCCCGTGGTGCGGGTCGACGCAACTTCGGGTACGGCTGCGCACCACCGACCTGCTGCAGCACAAGCCCGGACGGTTCGTCCTGGAACAGTGCGAGCGCTGCGGGCACATCTTCCAGAACCCGCGGTTGACCCCCGACGGGCTCGAGTTCTACTACCGGGACTGCTACGACGGCCTGGGCGCCGACCTGATGGAGAAGGCGTTCAGCTCCCAGCGCAAGAACTACCTGTCGCGCGCCGAGACCGTCCGGCCCTACACCACGCCGAGGAACTGGCTCGACGTCGGCACCGGGCACGGCCACTTCTGCGAGGCGGCCCGTAGCGTGTTCCCCAACACCGTGTTCGACGGCCTCGACTTCACCGACGGGGTCGAGCTGGGGGCCGAACACGGCCGGATCGACCACGCCTATCGGGGACAGCTCGTCGAACTCGCCGATGAGCTGGCCGGTCGGTACGACCTGGTCAGCATGTTCCACTACCTCGAACACACCACCGAGCCGACACTGGAGCTGGAGGCGGCCCGAAAGGTCGTGCGGCCCGGCGGATACCTGCTCATCGACCTGCCCGACCCCGAGTGCCGGTACGGTCGCCTGCTCGGTCGGTACTGGATGCCGTGGCTGCAACCGCAGCACCTCAACATGATCCCGCTCGGCAACCTGCGCCAAAAGCTTCTCGGACTGGGATTCACCGTGGTCACCGAGCAACGTACCGAGGCACACCAGGGCGGAGACCTGCTCTCCTCGGCCGCACTGGCGATCAACCACCTGGCCCCTCAGGACGACCTCCCGTGGTTCCCCACACCACCGAGCGCCGCCCAGCAGGCGTTGCGCAACACCGTGTGGTTGAGCGCGATGCCGCTGCTGGTCGCCGGCGGTGTGGTCGACCGGCTCGTCACGCCGGTCGCGCAGCGGGCCCGGCTGACCAATGCCTACCGGGTCCTGGCCCAGCGGCACTAGGCACCGCCGCGAAAGGACCGGCTTCCGCGCCTACGCACCGCCGGCTGTAGCCGGTGATCGCGGCTTGCCAGACACCACGTCTCCCGGATTGTCAAGTTGCAAGTTGCCTTGAAGGAACCCGAATCGCGCCTATACTCGGCGGCCAGGTGATCGGTCGAGCTACGCAAGGCGAGGTGTGCCGGGCGTGCGAGACCAGCTGTTGCGGCTGGCCCTACGCGAGATGTTCGGCCGGCTGACCGCACTGGGGTTCAACATCGAGGAGATCACGAGGCGTGCTGAGCTGATCTTGTGGCGACGAGCAGTACCCACGCACGATCCACGACTGTCGGACCGGTGATCTGGTGCTCGAAACGATCCCTGACCGCATGCAGGCGACGTTCGATCCGGACAGCGCGCGGCTTGCGCTCTGGGGATCCGCGGACCCGGGGGAAGCCGCCCGCGCGTGCGGGCTTCCCGAAGGGGATCCGGGAACGCTGCGGGTGGCCCTGCCGGCCGGCTCCGGGACGCAGGTGGTACCCGCAGCTGTGCCGGCCCGCTTTCTCTCCCTGGAACCGGCGATGGCCGCGTTGCTGAGCCTGTCCGGTTCGGGCGAGACAAGCGCAACGGTGGAGTCATGGCGACGGGCGGCCCAACTCGTCACCGATGGGGCAGCACCGGCCGCATACGAGGAGTTGGCTGGCTGGATGCCGGTGGCCGCACACGCCGTGCTGCGGGCCGACGAGCAGGCCATCCCCACCCCGCACTCACTCCTTGCCGCCTTTCGCGACGCCGTTACCGCAAGCCGCGCCACCGCGCAGGTGATCCGCGGCGATCTGCGTGGCTACCAACAACGCGGCGTCGCATGGCTACGGACCCTCGGTGAGCGTGGCGGAGGTGGCATCCTCGCGGACGAGATGGGCCTGGGTAAGACGCTGCAGGCCATCTGCCTGTTGGCGGTCCGCGATGGCAACCGGCCGCACCTCGTGGTCTGCCCGACGTCGCTGGTGGGGACCTGGGAGCGGGAGCTGGAACGGTTCGCCCCGACCGTGCCGGTGGTGGCGTTCCACGGGTCGGCTCGCAGTCTGCCGGTCGGTCCGGCCGCGCCGGGCACGGTGGTGGTGACGAGCTATGCCGTGCTGCGCCGGGATATCGAGCGGCTCGGCGAAATCGCGTGGGATGTGGTGGTATTCGACGAGGCCCAGCAGGTCAAGAATCCGAGCGCCCAGGCCACACGGGCCGCGCGTGGCCTGGACGCCCGGGTGCGCCTGGCCATGACCGGAACACCCGTGGAGAACCGGCTCGACGACCTGTGGTCGATCATGTCCGTGACCAGTCCCGGTCTCCTCGGCCCGCGCGCCCGGTTCCGGGCGCGGTTCGCGGCGCCGATCGAGCAACGGCGCTCCGCACGCGCCGCCGAGCGACTCGCCGGTCTGCTCGAACCGCACCTGCTGCGGCGAACCAAGACCGAGGTCGCCGCCGACCTCCCGCCGAAGCAACACGTGCTCGTCATGTGCACGCTCACCCGTGAGCAGGCGGAGTTGTACCGGCGTTGCGTGGACGAGGCGTTCGACGCCGGGCTCGGGACAGGGCTGACTCGCCGCGGTCGTGTGCTGGGGTTGCTGACCCGGCTCAAGCAGGTCTGCAACCACCCCGCGCAGCTCCTCGGCGACACCGGCCCGCTCACCGGGCGTTCCGGAAAGCTCGACCGCAGCGCGGAGATGCTCGCCGAGATTGCGGCGAGCGGTGACCGGGCACTGGTCTTCACCCAGTACCGGGCCATGGGCGAGTTGCTCAGCCGACACCTGGCCGCGGTGTTGGAGGTGCCGTCGGTGCCGTTCCTGCACGGTGGCCTGCCCGCTGGTGCACGGGACAGGCTGGTCACCGCGTTCCAGGAGGCCGCTGACACCAGCCCGGTTCTCGTGCTCAGCCTGCGTGCCGCCGGCTACGGCCTGACCCTGACCAGGGCGAACCACGTGCTGCACTACGACCGGTGGTGGAACCCGGCCGTGGAGGACCAAGCCAGTGACCGGGTGCACCGAGTGGGGCAGCAGCGGACTGTCACGGTCCACACCCTGCTCACCGGCGGCACCGTGGAGGAACACATCGCCCGGCTGCACGAGGGCAAGCGGGGGCTGGCGGGCGTGGTCATTGGCGACGCCGAGGCCGCCTGGGCCGAGCTACCCGACCACGACCTACGTGAGCTGCTGGAGTTGAGCCGCGAGGGGGAGGGTTGATGGCAGAGCACGGAACCACCGCGTGGGGACGGGCCTGGCTGCGGATCGCCGAACCGACTACCGCCAAGGGCATTGACACCCGGTTGCCTCGGGCGCGGTCCCTGGCACGCCAAGACGCCGTGCACAATCTCGCGGCCGTGCCGGGTCAGGTCACTGGGACGGTCGTGGCCCGAGACCGCGAACATCGAGTTGACCTTCACGTGCCGACATGGGCCACCGAACAACGAGAACACGTTCTGCGCTGGATTGCCGACAATGCCGCCACGACCGCCGCCCTCCTCCGCGGTGACGCGCCCGACGAGCTGGCGGACTGGCTGGTCGCCGCCGGGATCGACGTGGCGCCCACTACCGCGCAGGTTGATGCCGGCTGTCCGTGTCGGGAACGGCGTCGGCCCTGCACGCACGCTCTTGCGGTTTGCTACGTACTCGTCCAACACATCGACGAGGAGCCGGCCCTCGCTCTCACCCTCCGCGGCCTCACCCGCCCCGAACCAGACCGGCGCTGGATCCCCTTGACAGAACTCAACCCGCGCGGCTTCTTCGAAGCGCGTACCGCCTTCGGCCGAGGGGGCGTGATTCTTGGCGAGGCGAGATCGGCCCGTAAACGTCAGCAATGATACCTGGCCGAGGCTGTAGGGTGGTCGAACTTCGACGGAATTAGTCGAACGGAACAATGTTCTTGAGAAAAGACCGATTACGAATACCATGAACTCGTGCGCAAAAATAATTCAGCTACGCCTAATTCTAGCATGTCGCGAGTTGAATTGTCAAAATTGGGATACGAGGCGGAACTTGCTGCTGCGCGGGAGCACGTTGCGTTCCTGTACCGGCGGCTCGACGCGGAGCGGGCGCTGGCAGCCGGGGAGCTGGTCCGGGTACTGCGCGACAATTCAGCGACCACGCCGGAGGAGCGATGGCAGCGCCAGGTCTCGGTGGATCGGCTGACGGCCAGGGTGCAACGGTTCCAGGCGGCCGAAAGCGGGCTGTGCTTCGGCCGGATCGACAGCTCTAAGGGGCAACGCACATATATCGGTCGCATCGGGCTGCTCGACGAGGAGAACGATTACGTGTCACTCCTCGTCGACTGGCGCGCCCCTGCGGCCCGTCCCTTCTACTGCGCAACGGCGGCCACCCCGGAAGGGCTGGTGCGTCGACGCCACTTTCACACCCGGGAGCGCAGTGTCCTCGGCATTGCCGACGACGTCTTCGACCTCGCGAACGCCGAGGGCACGCCGGGCAGTGACGGTGCACTGCTCGCCGCCCTGGACGCGCCCCGCGAAGCGACGATGCGCGACATCGTCGCCACCATCCAAGCCGAGCAGGACGAAATCATCCGGCTGGACCATCGGGGCGTCCTGGTGATTCAGGGCGGCCCGGGAACGGGCAAGACCGCGGTCGCCCTGCACCGCATCGCGTACCTGCTCTACACCCAGCGCAGGCGGCTCTCCCGATGGGGTGTCCTGGTGATCGGCCCGAACCCCGCCTTCCTCCACTACATCGGCAATGTCCTGCCGTCGCTCGGCGAGACCGATGTCGTCTTCGCAGCGATGGGCGAGCTCCTACCAGGACTGCGTACCAGCACCGAGGACAGCGCGGCGGCCAAGCGCGTCAAGGGCAGCCTCGTGATGGTGGAGATGCTCGCCGCCGCAGTGGCCGATCGCCAGGAACTCCCCGAGGTCCCGATCGAGATCGAGCTGGAGGACGTCGTTGTCGAGCTGGACAGGGAGGTTGCTGCGCAGGCACGCGAACGGGCCCGCGCCACCGGATTGCGGCACAACGACGCCCGGCCAATCTTTCGCGACCAGTTGATTGCCGGACTGACCGAGCGCGCGGTCGACAAGATCGGCGAGGGCTGGTTGGAGCCAGCGGACCACGCGCTCCGTGCCGAGTTCGCCGCCGACGTGTGCCGTGAACTGTCGAGGAGCTCTCAACTCCGGACCGCGATCGATCTCCTTTGGCCCGAGCTGACGCCGCAGCGCCTGCTGGCTGACCTGTTCGGCTCACCCGCCCGCATCGCCGCAGCGGCGGGCGGGCTGGACGAGGTTGATCACGCCGCGTTGTACCGGGAGAAGGGCGACGACTGGACGGTGTCCGACGTACCGCTCCTTGATGAGGCCGCGGGTCTCCTCGGCACGGACGGCGGAGCAGAACAGCGAGCGGAGTCAGAGCGCCGGGAGCAGGCCGAATACGCAGAGGGCGTGCTGCAGATCCTTGACACCGATGAGGAACTCGACAACGAGGAGACCCTCCGCGCCGTCGATGTGATCGATCCGGAGCGCCTCGCCGAGCGAAACCTCGAGCGAGACCATCGCTGCCTGGCCCAGCGAGCCGCCGCCGATCGTGAGTGGACCTACGGGCACGTCGTGGTGGACGAGGCGCAGGAACTCTCCGAGATGGACTGGCGGATGATCATGCGCCGTTGCCCGAACAGGTCGATGACCATCGTCGGTGACCTCGCCCAACGCAACTCTCCCGCCGGTGCCCGCTCCTGGGCCGACATGCTCGACCGGTACGTGCCCGGCCGTTGGGCCTGTCACCAGCTCACCGTCAACTACCGCACTCCTGCGGAAGTCATGGCAATCGCGGCCAAGGTGCTTGCGGCCGTCGGCGCGGAGTTCCAGCCGCCCGAGTCCGTTCGTAGCACCGGAATCCAACCCTGGGCGCAGCGTGTCGACCCCGGCGAACTGGCGACCACGCTGAACAGGATCGTGCGGAGCGAGTCAGGCGAGGGAACACTCGCCGTGATCGCACCAGAAGACACCGAACTCGCCGCCAACGCGGACATCCGCACTCCTCGCCAGGTCAAGGGCCTGGAGTTCGACAGGGTCATCGTGCTGGAGCCGCACCAAATCCTCGCCGACCCCGAGCATGGCGCGGTGGACCTCTACGTCGCCCTGACCAGGGCAACCCAACGCCTCGGTGTGCTCCACACCGAGCCGCTCCCAGACATACTGGCGGGCCTAAGCCCACGGCAGGGATAGGGAGTCACGCGGGCCAAGGGGTGTCGAGGATGTGTGGGAGGCCGAGGCGGAAGCGTTCGGCGTCGATTCGCTTGGCCAGGTCGAACTCGGGGGGCTGGTAGCCGCTGAACAGCCGCACCCGTTCCGCGCGGGAGTCCGCGGCGTCAAGGAGGGCGTTCACGGCTCGCCGCCCCGCCTCGTTCGCCGTCTCCATCGAGGTGAAGTCGACGTTGCTGGGGGTACGGACGTAGTCGGCGGCGAGGAACAGATTCGGTATCGCGGTGGCGGCATCGGGGCGCTGGAACCAGGAGCCCACCGTGTTGAGCAGGTAGGGCTCGTCGTTGGTCAACCCCGTGTCCGCCACCGCGATCGCCGGATCGAGGAACCACGAATGCAGCACGTCATCCGGTAGATACTGCCGCCCGGTGTCCTCCAGGTGCGCCTTCAACTGCGCCCACACCTCGTCCGCGATCTCCTGCGGCGTGCACCGGTTCGCCGGCTTCCCGTAGCGGATCCCGGGCGTCTCCCAGTCGGAGATGACGACCGAGAGCGAGTCACGGGCGACCCCGTCGCCCCAGGTGCTCGCGAAGTCGTCGTGCCAGAACTGCGCCTGGTTGATCGACACCAGCGCCCACGGCGAGTCGACATGGGCGACATGGCCGGGAAATACCGGAACCCGGCGACGCAGGTAGAACTGGATACCGTTGGACCAGGTGTGCTCGAGCTCGCGCATGTCGCCAAGACGCGGGTCCGCGTCCAGAATGTCGCGGTTCCACAACCGAACGGCCCGGTCGGCCGGCATCGCACACACGAACCAGTCAGCCTCGATCCTCGTGGACCCGTTGGGGGTTCGAGCAGTCGCTGCGACAACCCTGTTTTTCTCCAGCTCCAGACCGTCAACGGTGTGGTTCAACTGGAACCGCACCCCGAGGCTACGCAGGTGAGCCACCCACGGATCGAGCCACCGTTCGCTCGTCGGCCCGTTGAGAATGCGGTCGGCCGGGCCGTCAACGCCGAGGCCCAGATAGCTGTAGATGATCGCCTCGCCGCCCTGCCCGCTGGTGCGTGCACTGGCGTTCTCCGGCTTCAGTGCCTGGATGATCTGCACGCCGCCGCCGAACAGCCGCCGGTAATCCTCGGACTTGCCGTCCGCCTTGATGAAGTCCCACCAGCTGACGTGCTCCCACTGCCCGAAGCGGCGTTCGTCGCTGCTGGTCATGAAGATCGCGGCCTGCCGGGCCAGGAAGAGCGCCTCATGGAGGGGGAGATGGGCAAGCTGCTGGATCACCGCGACGATCAACCGTTGCAGCGCCTCCGGCGTGAACGCGTCCGGTTTGGGCGGAAATGGCGGCAGCAGGAGGTCCTCCCGCCCTCCCGCCCGCGCGAAGCTCACCCGCTTGACTTCGGCAAGATTGTCGTGGACACCGTTCTCGTTGCCAGGGAAGGGAATCCGGCGCAGCGTGTCCGGAAGGTTGTGGTAGAAGCCGAAGATCCCACGATGCCCGTGCTCGCCGGGCAGGTCACGCCTACCACCGGTGGCCGTACCAGCCACCGGGATACTGCGTGCCTTCCCGCCCAACGCCTTCCGCTCATAGACGGTGACCCGGAACCCACGCTGCGCAAGCTCGTGAGCGACGGTCAGACCCGCGACGCCACCACCGAGCACCGCGACCGTCTTTCCGCGCGGGCCCTGCGCCCAGCCCCTTCTGGGTAACCCGACCGTTGCGCCGATGGCTGCGACACCGGCGACCCCAAGCACCGTCCGCCGGCGTACCTGATGCGGATCCTGCCGCGCGATCATGGAGGCGAGGATGGCACCGCGGCGAGTCGCTCGCAGCATGCAACCGGGTGAGCTATCCCTCGGATGAACCCACCTCTGTCGGGCGAGCAGATGTGCCACGAGTGTCAGGTACGCGGCCCGAACGTTCCCGTTTCAGCTGCGCCAGCTCTGCGACGAAGCCCGACGCGCGAGCGGCCAAGGGCGTAAGCCGCTCACGGAACCATCAGGCTCACAACACGGTCGTCCTCGGCACCCGGCGTCTTCTTCCCGTCCCGGTTCGACGTGGTGACCCACAGCGAACCATCGGGAGCGTTGACGGCCGCCCGCAACCGGCCGAGCGACCGACCGGTGGGAACGGTCCTGGCCGGGCCCTCGGCCGTACCCCGATGAACCTCGATCCGCACCAGCCGCTGCCCACGCAACGTCGAGACGTAGAGGGCACCGTTGCGGTAGGCGACCCCGGTGGGCACGCCTTCCTCCGGGCGGAGGGTGGCCATCGGCGGGATGACGGAGTCGTCGGAGCACTGCCCCTCGCAGGTCGGCCACCCGTAGTTGCCGCCCGCCTCGATGACGTTGATCTCGTCCCAGTCGTCCTCACCGATGTCGCCGGCGTACATCACGCCCGCCTCGTCCCAAGCCATGCCCTGTACGTCACGATGGCCCAGTGAGTAGACAAGGGAGCCGGGATACGGGTTGTCCGGCGCCGGCGCGCCGTTAGCGGTCATCCGCAGGATCTTGCCGTTGAGCGACCCCAGGTCCTGGGCGGTGTGCGGGCTTCCGGCGTCACCGACACCGGCGTACAGCATGCCGTCGGGGCCGAACGCCAGTGCGCCCCCGTTCCGCTTCTCACCACGCGCGATCCCGGTCACGATCGGCTCGACCGCCTCGCCGAGCCGGAAGCGTGCAATCCGGTTGTCCTCCTCCGTCGTGTAGAAGACGTAGACCCACCCGTCCTGGGCATAGTTCGGGGACACCGCGATGCCGAGCAGGCCGCCGTGCATCCCGTACTTCACCGCTTCGGCGATGTGCGCCACCACGGTGCTGCGGCCCTGGGTCACCTGCAGGACCTTTCCGCTGTCCCGTTCGGTGACGAGCGCCGAGCCGTCCGGCAGGAAGGCCAGCCCCCAGGGCACCGTCAGGTTGCCGGCGACGGTGCGCTCGCCGGCGCCCGGCGGCAGGGGTGGCGCGGCGGTGGCAGCGGGGACCGCGCCCATGCCCGCCGAACCGGCGACCAGTGCCATTGCCGTACCGACGACCCGACCTCGGATCCGCAACGCGAAGCCTCCTGCCACCCGAACCTCGAAGGGAGATCCTTCCCCGGACCTCGTTTCATCGGGCGGAAGGTCACCCGGCTTGATCACTCGACCCGGTGTTCCGATCGGGTGCCGGCGCCGTGACCGTGACGTAGATCTCGCACCGCCGGTGGATCTCGGATGACGTCTCGGCCGCTGGCCGGGGCGCCCCTCGATCTTCGTGGCCAGACGCGTCCGCCGGGGTTCTATGCAACGGATTGCACTGCAACAAGTTGCATACTAGCCTCCGGTCATGGCGTTGGAGCACGCGATCCTGGTGTCGCTGTCGGAGCGCTCGGGCTCCGGCTACGAGCTCGCCCGGCGGTTCGCCAAGTCGATCGGGTTCTTCTGGGCGGCCAGCCACCAGCAGATCTACCGTGCGCTGAAGCGGATGGAGGGGCTCGGCTGGGTGTCCTGCGAGCAGGTGCCGCAGGACGGGCGACCGGACAAGAAGGTCTACCGGGTCAGCCCGGACGGCCGCGCCGAGCTGGAACGGTGGCTCGCCGAGCCGGGCGAGCCCGGCGCGATCCGCGACGCGCTGGCGGTGAAGCTCCGCGGCGCCTCGCTCGGCGACACCGACGCCGTGATCGCCGAGATCGCCCGGCACCGCGACCGCCACGCCCAACTCCTGCAGGCATATCTCGCGATCCGGCAGCGCGACTTCCCCGAGCCGGACCGACTCGCGGGCCAACAGTTGCACCAGTACCTGGTCCTGCGCGGCGGGATCCGCGCGGAGGAAGGGTTCATCGCGTGGTGCGAGGAAGCGCTCGACGCCATGCGACGCGACCGCGCCCGCAACGCGGACGGAGATGACCAGCAATGACCGAGTACCCGAACCTGCTCGCCCCGCTCGACCTCGGGTTCACCACCCTGCGCAACCGCGTGATCATGGGGTCGATCCACACCGGGCTCGAGGACCGGGCCAAGGACGTGCCGAAGCTGGCCGCCTACGTCGCCGAACGAGCCAGGGGCGGCGTGGCCCTGATCGTCACCGGCGGGTTCTCGCCGAACCGGACCGGCTGGCTGTACCCGTTCGCGTCGAAGATGTCCACGCAGGCCGAGGCGCGCCGGCATCGACCGATCACCAGCGCGGTGCACGCCGAGGGCGGCAAGATCGCGCTCCAGCTGCTGCACGCGGGCCGGTACTCCTACCACCCGCTCTCGGTGTCCGCATCAGCGATCAAGGCGCCGATCAACCCGTTCCGCCCGCGGGCGTTGTCCGACCGCGGGGTCCGGTCGCAGATCCGCGACTTCGCCAACGCCGCCGCGCTCGCCCGGGAAGCCGGCTACGACGGCGTCGAGATCATGGGCTCGGAGGGCTACTTCATCAACCAGTTCCTCGCGCCCCGCACCAACAAGCGCACCGACCGTTGGGGAGGATCGCCGGAGAACCGCCGCCGGATCGCGGTCGAGATCGTTCGGCAGACCCGGGAGGCGGTCGGCCCGGACTTCATCATCATCTACCGGCTGTCCATGGTGGACCTGGTGGAGGGTGGCCAGACCTGGAACGAGGTTGTCGACCTTGCCAAGGAGGTCGAGACCGCGGGCGCCACGATCATCAACACCGGCATCGGCTGGCACGAGGCACGCGTGCCCACCATCGTCACCTCGGTGCCCCGCGCGGCGTTCACACAGGTCACCGCCAAGCTGAAGGGCCAGGTGAACGTTCCGGTCGTCACCTCGAACCGGATCAACATGCCCCAGGTCGCCGAGGAGGTCCTCGCGCGCGGCGACGCTGACCTGATCTCCATGGCGCGCCCGTTCCTCGCTGACCCCGACTGGGTGCGCAAGGCGGAGTCGGGGCGCGTCGACGAGATCAACACCTGCATTGCCTGCAACCAGGCGTGCCTCGACCACATCTTTGAGAACAAGAAGGCCTCGTGCATGGTGAACCCGCGCGCCGTGCGGGAGACCACGTTGAACCTGCTGCCCGCGCGGCGGGTCAAGCGGGTTGCGGTCGTCGGGGCCGGCCCGGCCGGCCTTGCCGTGGCCACCGGCCTGGCCTCCCGCGGACACCGGGTCGAACTGTTCGAGGCCGACGCCGAGATCGGCGGCCAGTTCGCCATGGCGCAGCGGATTCCGGGCAAGGAGGAGTTCTCCGAGACCATCCGTTACTACCGCCGCCAGCTCGAGCTCACCGGTGTGACACTGCACCTCGACACGCGGGCGACCGCGTCGATGCTCGCCTCCGGCGGATACGACGAGGTCGTCCTGGCGACAGGTGTGGTCCCGCGAGTTCCCCGCATCCCGGGCATCGACCATCCGTCCGTCATGTCCTATGTGGATGTATTGCGGCGCGGCAAGCCGGTGGGGGACCGGGTCGCCGTGATCGGTGCCGGTGGGATCGGGGTGGATGTCTCCGAGTTCCTGACCCACACCCACTCGCCCACGCTCGACCTGGCGAAGTGGCAGGCCGAATGGGGAATAGGCGACCCCGAACAGCACCGGGGTGGCCTCGTCGCCCCGCGGCCCGAGGCGTCACCGAGACAGGTGTTCCTGCTGCAGCGCAAGGCAACGCGCATCGGTAAGGGACTCGGCAAGACCACCGGTTGGGTGCACCGTGCGGCGCTCGCCGCCAAGCAGGTGGAGCAGATCCGGGGCGTGAACTACGAGAAGATCGACGACGCCGGACTGCACATCACCTTCGGCTCCAGGCGGGAACGCCCTCGGCTGCTCGAGGTGGACACGCTGGTGGTCTGTGCGGGGCAGGAGCCGCTTCGCGGTCTCGCCGAGGAACTGAGGGGCAGCGGGATCACGCCACACATCATCGGCGGTGCCGATGTTGCTGCCGAACTGGATGCGAAGCGCGCGATCGACCAGGGAACGCGGCTGGCGGCGACGCTCTGACCCGCCGGCTCACCGTGGGACACATCCACCCGCGTCCGCGAAGGCGACGCACATCGCAAGCTCAGACGCCCGATTGCGGCCAGATCTTCCTGCCGCAGTCTTTCGTTCTCGCGGAACGTTGAAGTCGGCTGCTCACGGGCGTGTCCCCGGCGGTGCGGCTGCACCGGCCGGGGACACACCAGCGTTTCCGTGACCCCGACACGGAACGCAGGGCGTGGGCACCGGTGGGGGCGCACACAGCGTCCACATGCCCGTATCCATACCCCCTGCCATCGGCCGCTCGTGTTCACCGCAGGTGAGCAGGTCGATGACATCGGAGGGAACCACGGTTCAAACGTCACTCATTCCGGACTGTCTCCGGCCTGACACTCCATGTTCGGTCCGACCCGGGACGGTTATGCTCGGCTGCGTGCCGGTCGCCAAGGCCGAACTTGTCGGGACCCCTCGGGCGGACACGGCACCAGCGATGCGGGACGCACCGTCGCCCGACGGGAGGATCGCTCGACATGTCGGAGCGATTCGGGGTCGCAGCGGCGCAGGCGGATTCCAGGTGTCCGGAATGCTCGACCGCGCCGGGGATGAGCGACATGGCCCGCGGACTTCCCCTGAATGGGTTACTCCGGGTGTGGCCCCCCGGATCGGGTGCTAGTCGTGGAGCGCACCTCATCCGAGCACCACATCGGTCCCGACCGAGCGGAAGGTACGAGGAGATATGGCCGAGAGCGTCGACGCCGTTGTCGTCGGGTTGGGGCCGGGCGGGGAGGCCGTCGCCGGCCGGTTGGCCGAGGCCGGCCTGTCCGTGGTGGGTGTGGAGTCGCGGCTGGTGGGTGGCGAGTGCCCCTACTACGCCTGCATCCCGACCAAGATGATGGTGCGCGCCGGGAACACCCTGGCCGAGGCGGCCCGGGTGCGGGCGCTCGCCGGCACCAGCGAGGTCGGGCCCGACTTCGCTCCGGTCGCCGAGCGCATCCGGGCCGAGGCCACCACCGACTGGGACGACCAGATCGCCGTGGACCGGTTCGTCGACAAGGGCGGGCGGTTCGTTCGCGGGCACGGCCGGATCACCGGACCGCGGACCGTGCGCGTCGGCGAGCAGGAGTTCACCGCCACCCGCGCCATCGTGCTCAACACCGGCACCGAACCGGCGGTACCGCCCATCCCCGGCCTGGCCGGCACGCCGTTCTGGACCAACCGCGAGGCGGTCGCCGTCCGGCGTCCCCCGGAGTCGTTGCTCGTGCTCGGCGCGGGCGCGGTCGGGCTCGAGATGGCCCAGGCATTCGCCCGGTTCGGCGCCGACGTCACCGTGGTGGAGGTGGCCGACCGGGTGCTGCCCCTGGAGGAACCGGAGGCGAGCCGGGCGCTCACCGAGGCGCTCACCAACGAGGGACTGCGGCTGCACACCGGGAGAGCGGCCGAAGAGGTGGCCCACCACGCCGGAGGCTTCACCGTGCGGACCGCGGACGGTGAGTTGCGCGCACAGCGCCTGCTCATCGCCACCGGTCGTCGTACTAACATCACGGATCTGGGCCTGGACACGCTCGGCATCGACACCGACCAGAAGTTCCTGGAGACCGACGAACGCATGCGCGTCACCGACGGCCTGTATGCGGTGGGCGACATCACCGGTAAGGGAGCGTTCACCCACACCTCGATGTACCAGGCCGCGATCGCGGCGCGGGACATCCTCGGCGAGCCCGGACCACCCGCGGAATACCACGCGATGCCGCGGGTGACGTTCACCGACCCGGAGGTCGGTGGCGTCGGGCTGACCGAGGCGCAGGCCCGGGAACAGGGCCTGCGGGTGCGGACCGCCACCGCGCAGGTACCGAGCTCGGCTCGCGGCTGGATCCACAAGGCGGGCAACGAGGGCGTGATCAAGCTGGTCGAGGACACCGAGCGGGGGGTACTCGTCGGCGCGACCTCGGTGGGCCCGCACGGAGGCGAAGTGTTGTCGGCGCTTGCGGTGGCCGTTCATGCCCGAGTGCCGACCGAGCAGCTCAGGCACATGATCTATGCCTACCCAACGTTCCACCGCGCCATCGAGGACGCGCTGGCCCAACTGCCCTGAGTGGTGGCTCGGAATCTGACCGAAGGAGTAACCCGCCATGGGCGACCCCGCTCGTTCGGACGCGCTGGTGTTGTTCGGTGCCACCGGTGATCTGGCCCGGAAGATGCTGCTGCCGGCGCTGTACCACTTGGCCGCCGCGAAACGCCTCAAGATGCCGGTGGTCGGCGTCGCGTTGTCGTCGTTCAAGGATGACGACGAGTTTCGCCGGTATGCAGGCAAGGTCATCGAGGACGCGGTGGAAGATGTCGATGGGCGAGTTCTCGAGAACCTGCTGCGCCGACTGTCGCTCGTCAACGGAGACTATGCCGACCGCGGCACCTTCACCGAGCTCGCCGGCCGGCTGGCCGGAACGAGGAACCCGACTCACTACCTGGCGATCCCTCCGTCCTTGTTCCCCACTGTCGCGGAAGGGCTGGTGGCAGAAGGGCTCAACCGCGGCTCGCGGGTGGTGGTGGAGAAGCCGTTCGGCCACGACCTCGAGTCCGCGAGGCAGCTCAACGAGGTACTGCACGGCGTGTTCCCCGAGCCGTCAATCCTGCGTATCGACCACTACCTCGGCAAGGAGTCGGTGGAGAACCTGCTCGCCTTCCGATTCGCCAACACCTTCCTCGAACCCATCTGGAACCGGAACTACGTTCGCAGCGTCCAGGTGACCATGGCCGAGTCCTTCGGGATCGAAGGCAGGGGCGCGTTCTACGACGGCGTCGGCACGGTTCGGGACGTCGTACAGAACCACCTCCTGCAGGTGGTGGCCATGTTGGCGATGGAGCCGCCGGTGGCCCCGACGGCGGATGCACTTCGGGACGAGAAGGTCAAGGTTGTTCGGGCGATGAGGCCGGTCGACACCGCACGGCTGGTGCGCGGACAGTTCGTCGGCTACCTCGAGGAACCGGGCGTGGCCGAGGATTCCACCACGGAGACCTATGTCGCCTTGCGCCTGGACGTCGACTCGTGGCGCTGGGCCGGAGTGCCCTTCTTCATCCGCACCGGGAAAGCCCTGGCCACCACGGCAACGGAGGCAGTTGTGGAGTTGGCCTGCCCGCCCAAGGCGTTGTTCGCCGGCGCCGAGTGCGCCCCACAGCCCAACCTGCTGCGGTTCCGGCTGGGCCAGGACGACGGAGTGACGCTCACCGTGCAGGCGAAGCGACCCGGACCCGAGATCGTGACCGAGTCGGTCGACCTGCGGGTGGACTTCGGCGCCGCACTCGGGCAACGGCAGAGCGCGTACGAGCGCCTGCTCGATGACGCACTCGAAGGCGAGAACCACCGGTTCGCCCGCGAGGACATGGTCGAACAGGCGTGGCGCGTCTTCGACCCGGCACTCGATCAGGGCAAGCCGTTGTACCGGTATGCGAAGGGAAGTTGGGGACCGGCCGAAGCCGACCGGATTCTCGACGGAGACTCCTGGTACGACCCCGCGTCCTGACTCGTGTTGGACGCTGTCCACAGGTGACCACACTGTTGTTGTCCGAAAACCCCATCGACCATGCTCCATCGAGCACTCGCGAGTTGTCTCACGAGACGCTGATGCCTTGGAGCCTGTGCGTACCCCACAGCAGCGTTGCCGCGAGCAGGGCGAGCGACAGCGGATAGAACAGCATCCGCAGTGGTGTCACAACGGGGAGCAGCACGGCGGCCGTGCTGCTCCCCAAGATGATGAGAAAGGTCGGCACACAGCAAGCAACTCCGGTCAGCAACGCTGGCAGCGCGGCGAGCAGCCGGCCATAACCGACACGCCGACAGGAGGTGGCTTGGGCTGCCGCGGTGAGCGCGACGGTGAGGTTGAGCCCGACCAACGCGGCGAGCACACCTCCGAGGAGCACGTTGATCGGACTGAGCAGGATCGTGGCCTGCGGCAGCGGGTGGACCGCGAGCACCGGCTCGAACAGGTAGGGCGCTCGGGCGCGGAACAGCCGGTCAGCCCAGTCCGGAGTTGCCTCGATCCATGAGGCGCCGGGTGACCGAGCAACACGGCTCGCGCCGCCGACCGCGATGTCACCAATGGCCAGCAGGTACAGCAGCAGCGCCACGACGGTCGCCCCGAGGCCCACCCGGCGGTATCGAGGTACCGCGAGTGCAGTGCGTAGGGCTCCGGGCATGGCGCGCGCGGCGGACACCATCGAGTCGGCGACATCTCCGACCCTGCCCAGCAACGCGACCACGCGGCTCACCGCAGGACCTCGGTGTCGGGATAGAAGGCGTACCAGGAAAACCACATCGCATCCAGCGCGTCAACCCTGCCCTCGCCACCAACAACACGTGCTGTCTCGAGGGTCTCGTCCCACACAACTGAGAGGCGTTCACCGGCCAGGGAGACGGGAACCGACTTCTCACGCCGCACGAGGTCACGGTGAACAGCAACGGTAGCGGCACCGCCCCGGACTCCGATCACGATGTCTTTCGGGGGAAAACGGCCATCGCTCACCAGCACGGGGAAGAACGGTCCGCCCTCGAAGTAGTAGCCGCTGCGTCCCGGATAGGAGCCGTACGGATCACTGCCATAGCGCCGCAGCGATCCGGTGTTCGTGGACAACACCTGGGTGTCGGGATGCTTCTCGCGCCAAGCCTTCCACGTCGACCACACCAGGGGAACCGTTCCGAGCCGCCGTCCCTTGTGCCGGCCACGGATAGCGGTGCCCAGGATCTGCGGCCACTCCGAGTTCGTCTGGCGGTCGTACATCAGCAGGTTGGAGTTGACCAGGTTGCCGGTCGTGCCGAAGGTCAGTTCGGGCCCGCCGGGAACCCCCGTGAACCCGATGACCGTGCCGGTCAGCGGGCAGTAGGTCACGGTGAGCCGCTCACCGGCCACGGTGTCGTTGACGATCTCGTGCCACACCAGGACCAGCTGCGGATAGGCGCGGACCTCACCGCGGTGGATCAGGCCGAACACCGGCTGGTCGTCACCGAGGAAGCTGGCGTCGCCGGCGGGGACGAACCGCGGACGGTCAATCGACGGGATCCCGTCCTTACCGGTGCCGCCGGCGGTGACCGCGTCGGCCAGCGCCTCCAGTGACGGCCGCTCGCCGGGGGCCAACGGCGGCACCGGCGTCCCCTCGGGCGAGCCGGTCCAGTGCCAGACGGCCACGCCGCCGACCGTGGCCAGCGTGCCCAGGCCCCCGAGCACGACGGCGCCCTTGAGAACCTGCCTCCGGGAAGGCCGCCGAGGCTCGACGCTCATCGGACCCACCTCCGCGCCATGCCAGCATGCGTATTGTGAGCACACGCCGACAAAGGCGAAATTTCGTGTGCATTGTTAGGAAAGTGACAAAGTGGGCGTGCGTCCACCTTCCACGCGGGCACGCGCTCGAGACCGCCGGTAGGGCAGCCTGACGCTCGCGAGGCCGACCAATGGCCCTGGGTGACCAGGTGGCCCGGCGGGTCTTCGGCCGGCTCACCGGCGGCTCGGGGGCTGGGGAGCTGGTGTGGCAGCTCCGCAGCAGGCGACGACGCAGGTGATCTTCTGGACACCGAGCCGCGCCCTGACCCGCCTGGGCGCGCCGGGAGGCGTCGAGAGGACCGTGGCGATGGCCACCGCTACAGGTCTGTTCCGATGCGCTCCTGACCGGCACTCTGCTGATGTGACGACGGCGAAGGCAGCCGGTGTGACGGCGCGCGGGGTGTCCGCCTGGCGCTTCGTGCTCGGCTTCGGGGTGGTGAGCCTGCTCGCCGACGTGGTCTACGAGGGCGCGCGGGCGGTCACCGGCCCGTTCCTGGCCTCCCTCGGAGCCGGCGCGGCGCTGGTCGGGCTCATCACCGGCCTGGGCGAGGCCATGGCCTTCGCCGGCCGGCTCGCCACCGGTCCGCTGGCCGACCGCACCCGGGCCTACTGGCCGCTGACCCTGGCCGGATACACCCTGACGGTGGTGGCGGTGCCGCTGCTCGGGTTCACCGCGGCGCTGTGGCTGGCCGCCACGTTGGTGATCGCCGAACGCGCCGGCAAAGCAATCCGCAGCCCCGCCAAGGACGTGCTGCTCTCCCACGCCACCGCGGTGACCGGTCGGGGACGCGGGTTCGCCGTTCACGAGGCCCTGGACCAGATCGGGGCGGTCCTGGGGCCACTCGCGATCGCCGGGATCCTGCTCCTGTCCGGCGGTGACTACCGGCCGGCGTTCTGGGCCCTGGCCCTGCCCGGAGTGGTGGTCCTGGTGCTGCTGTTGCGCCTGCGGGCTCGGGTACCCGATCCCAGCCGTTACGAGATGGGCCCTGCCTCGGCGACCCGCGCCGGCTCGACGCGAAGTGCTCCGGGGATGCCGCGCGCATTCTGGGGCTACCTGGCCTTCACGGTGCTCACGACGCTGGGTTTCGCCACCTTCGGTGTGCTGGCTTTCCACCTGGCCACCCGCGAGATTGTGTCGGCCGCGGCCATCCCGGTGATCTATGCCGCGGCAATGGGAGTCGATGCCGTGGCGGCGGTCATCACCGGCTGGCTCTACGATCGCGTCCGCTGGCGCAGCCTGATGGTCGTGCCGGTGATCTCAGCGGGGATTCCGGTGCTGGCGTTCTCCGCCACCCCTGGGTTGGCCATTGTCGGCGTGCTGCTGTGGGGTGCGGTTCTGGGCGTGCAGGAGTCCACGATGCGGGCGGCCGTCGCCGACCTCGTTCCCCCGGCGCGCCGCGGCACCGCCTACGGCGTCTTTGCTGCCGGTCTCGGCACCGCCACCTTGATTGGCTCAACGTTGATCGGTGCGCTTTACGCCTACTCGATCCATCTCACGGTTCTTGTCGTTGCGGGTGTCCAGGTGGCGGCTCTGTTGCTGTTCGTTGCCTTGAATACCAGAATGCTTCCGGTCGGGAAGCGCTGTTAACCGCCAAGCCTCAGCTCGCCGCAGCGAACGCGTTCTCGAACGCGCGAAACGACCGTGTGGAGGCGAACACGGTCGCCGAGGTCACCAGCCCGTGGCGGTCGAGGGTGATGACGTCGACGAGGTCCACCGGCGCATCCTCCATAGTGACGCGCAGGAGCAGGCCGTGGGTCTCCACGGAGTCGTCATCGTTCTGCTCCAACCAGCCGCTCAGCTCGCCAACGACCCGGACGTCCTCCACGTAGGTGTTCGCGAGCCCCAGACACTTCCCGATAGCGTCGCGACCCGCGAAGGGTTGGGACCGTGCGAGCGAATGCAGGCTGGCATCCGGAGCGAACAGCTCCCACACCGCGCGGATGTCCTGTTCTTCCAGGGCCTTCGTCCTACGTCCCCGCGTTGTTCGACCGCAACGGGAACATCGGCCCCACGGTGTGGGCCGACGGCCGCATCGTCGGAGCCTGGGCACAGCTCCCCGACGGCAGCATCGCGTGGCGCTTCCTGCACGAGGTCGGTAGGAAGCGGAGCGATCAGTTGCCGCACAGGCGGAGGAACTCGCCGACTGGCTCGGCGACACCCGCATCACCCCCAGCTACCGCACGCCGCTGGAGCGGGAGCTCGTCGGCTGACAAAGGGGCGACCGGGCCGTCGGACACGATCCACATTCGTGTTACTACTGGCGGCGCCGAGTTGCGCCATGTCGGTTCGCGGGTTATGTGTCTCGCGGCATTTGAGCACCGGGTGATCGTTTATTACAAGATCACCGGCGGGGCTCGAAGGCGATTTCTGGCCGGGCTGCGGAGGAACCACTCAAACCGGTGGTTCCCCGAGGTCAAGGGGGGTCGTTGGCCGGCGGGCGTCGCCCTGCTGCGGTATTACTGGAGGCGAGTCCGTCGGCGTGAGATCATTCCGGTTGGTCAGGCGCCTCGGCTTGTTTCTTGGCACGGGTAGGAATGCACAGCCAGTGAGTGGGTGTCGCGCGGCCTACGGAGGGCCGAATGGGGTGGAATGCCGGGTCTCCGGTCGCGGGCAGGTTCTCCACCGACACCGGAGGCGGATGGGATGAACGAACCACCCGCTGGCTGATCAACCATCACCGAACCGTGCTGGCGCTGTTCGCGGCGGTGGTGGCGCTGGCCTCGGTGCTGGGGTACGGCGCCATCAACCGGCTCACCTCGAGCGGCTGGACCCTGGCCGATGCCGAGTCGGCCCAGGTGGAACAGCTGTTGTCCGAGCGGTTCGGCGTCCAGACCCCGAACCTGCTGCTGGTCGCCTCGGCCACCGACTCGGTCGACGCACCGGACGCGGTGGCCGCCGGGACGGCACTTACCGACCAACTCCGCCTGGACCCGGATGTGTCCTCCGTCGAGTCCTACTGGTCGACGGGCATGCCGACCCTACGCTCGCACGACGGCCGCTCCGCCCTCGTCCTGGTACGCCTGATCGGGGGCGAGGGGAGCGTTGATGTTGCCGACCGGCTGCTCCCCACCCTGGTCGGTTCCTGGGGGTCGCTGGAGGTGGTCGCGACTGGAGAAGCTGCGGTGGTTCGGGAACTCCGGCAGCAGAGCGCCGAGGACGCGCACCGGGGTGAGTTGCTGGCCGCCCCGCTCGCCCTGGTCATCCTGGTACTGGTCTTCGGAAGCGCAGTGGCGGCACTGTTGCCACTCGTGATCGGTACCGCTGCCGTCGTGTGCACCGCAGCGATCCTCCGTGGTCTGGCCGAGGTGACCACGGTCTCGGTGTTCTCCCTGAACATCACCACCGCCCTGGGATTCGCGTTGGCTGTGGACTACAGCCTGTTCCTGCTCGCCCGGTACCGGGAGGAGCTGGCGCGTGGACGCAGTACACCCGTCGCCATCACCATTGCGGTGCGAACCGTGGGGCGAGCCATCACCGTGAGTGCCCTCACGATGGTGCTCGCTCTCGCCGCACTCCTGTTGTTCCCGCTACCGGCGATGCGCTCGTTCGCCTACGGCGGGATCGGGGTGACGGTACTGGCCGCCCTCTTCTCGATCACCGTGGTTCCGGCACTGCTGGCGGTGCTCGGGCATCGGGTGAACTTGTGGAACATTCGGCCGGTGCTGCGACGCATCACCGGTCTCTCCGGCTCTCGGGCCACCGACGACATGTGGTACCGGCTCGCGACATGGGTGATGCGACGGCCGATCCTGATCGCCGGTCCGATACTGCTCCTTCTGCTGGCCGTGGCCTCGCCCTTCACCCACGCCTCCTTCGGCGCCTTGGATGACCGGTCACTACCGCCCTCATCGTCGGTGAACCATGCCGCACACCAGCTCCGCGACGACTTCGACGCGGCGGAGCAGGTGCCGGCTCAGGTCGTGTTGGCTGACTTCGATGCCGTCCGGTCGACGGCGGCTCTCGACGACTACGCCCGGCGGTTGTCAAACGTCGATGGGGTTCGGACCGTCCACGCGGCGACCGGGTCCTACCGGGACGGTGCCGCGCTACCGCCGACGCCTGGGGCCGATCGCTTCCTATCTCCGGGAACTACGTGGCTTTCGGTGGCACCAGATGTGGAGCCGTTCACTGCCGAAGGCAGCGACCTCGTGCGACGCCTGCAGGACGTACCGGCTCCGACCTCCGCGTTGTTCGGCGGTTCCGCAGCGAAGATGGCCGAGGTTGACACGGCAGTCCGGGAGTGGTTCCCGCTGGCTGCCACCCTCGTTGCGGCAAGCATGTTCCTGCTGCTGCTGCGGTTCACCCGCAGCCTGCTGCTTCCCCTGAAGGCTCTACTGCTCAACGTACTCAGCCTCACCGTCAGCTTCGGCGCCTTGGTCTATGTCTTCCAGGATGGGAACCTTCGGTGGTTGGTCGGTGATTTCGAGGTGACCGGGGTGACCGACCAGATCATCGTTCTCCTGATGTTCTTCGTGGCCTTCGGGCTGTCGATGGATTACGAGGTCTTCCTGCTGTCGCGCATCGCCGAGGAGTACCGACATGTCGGGAGTACGACCGCGGCTGTCGCTCGGGGACTGCAGAAAACCGCTGGATCGTTCACGGCCGCCGCCGTGCTCGTCGCCGTGGTGATGCTCGCTCTGGCGACGTCCAAGCTTCTGGTACTGAAGATGATCGGGGTCGGGCTCGCGCTGGCGGTTCTGCTGGACGCAACGGTGATCCGGGTTCTGTTGGTACCGGCCGTGATGCGGCTGGCCGGCCGGGCGAACTGGTGGCTGCCGGGCAGGGGAGCTACCGAGGTACCCGTTCCGGTAGCCGTGAGGCTGGGAGCCGCACCGCGCTTTGGACGGGCTTCTCGGCTCTCAGATTCCGAACTTGATTGACAGGCGACGGCTTCGATCACGATTAACGTCGCTCAGGCAACAAGTCCCGGAAAGCGGCTGTGCGAACGGGCCGCTGCCAGAAGCCGCAGACACTCGGTCCCAAGTGAGCCAAGCAGACGCAGACGTCGCTGGGGTCAATATCAGGATGTCAGGTTCGTTGAGCGTCGGATTGGGCCCTGCGGCGTGCGGCGAGGGCGTATATCTCACGCATGTCGTTGGCGTAGCGGCTCGGAGTGTGGCTTCGTGCGCGTCGCCGGGCCTTCTCTCCGAGAGCCCGGGCTTCCGCAGGGTTGGTGAGCAGGCGCAACAACACCTCGGCATACGTGTCGGGATTCGGTTCCGCGTACGCGGTCGCACCGGCCAGCGGCCCGTACTTATGCAGTTCCAGATCAGCGAGGACCGTCGGTACCCCGGCGAGCGCGGCCTCCTGGTGGGTCAGTCCCTGGGTGTCGGTGAGAGAAGGGAAGGCAAACACATCGGCGGCGGCGTACGCGGCAGCAACCGTCGTTGCCGGCTGCTGGCCGATAGCTGTGACCCGGTCCGCCACCGATGCGGACATATCCCGTAGCCAACGCCACCCGTTGATCAGCCCGACGAGTACTAGCCGGGTGTCCGGCAGCCGAGCGAGCACATGGCGAAACGCGGTCACAAGGAGATCCATGTTCTTCTCCGGGCTTACCCGACCAACGAACAGCACGAGGCGGTCAGTACAGGGGATGCCGTACCGCTTCCGAAAATCGACCGCAGAGTCGGGAGTGACAGGAAGTGGAGCCAGGCCCGTTGGTACACAAGAGATCCGCTCGGCCGGGACCGGTAGCGTGACTCGTTTGAGTATTGACATGCACGGTATAACCACCGCGTCGGCATCGTGAACCAACAGACCGTTCGCCGCATCGATGACGGCGTCCAAACCCCCCGCCACGGGCGGAAGTGGCACGCGGAGTTGGTGCGCGTAGAGGCGAAGGCCCAGCCGGAGCGGCGTGACGGGTACTCGGTTCGCTGTTGCCTGGCCGTGCAGGTCAGTGTGATAAGTGTGGACGATCGGTACGTTGAGAAGACGGGCAGTGAGCACCCCGATGAGGCCAATGGGGCCGGGGGTATGTATGTGTACCAGGTCGGGCCGCCAGTCCACAATCACGGCCACATGACGTCGACTCGGCCACGCGAGTCGAAGCCCGAGTAGGCCGGTTGGAATTGCCGGCAGTTGCAGCAGGCCGGGCGCTGTGGGTAGCTGTGGATGCCTGGGAACGACCGACAGACAGTCACACCCGGTGTTGGTGAGGGCGGTGGACAGCGTGCGCAGCGAGGTGCCTACGCCACATCGCCGCGGCAGGTAGGTGTCACTGAAGTGGGCGATACGACGTGGGTCCGAGCCGTTGCCCGGCACGCGGCCCAACTCGGACACGCACTGATCGCCCACGAGCATCGAGTGTCGACGCCGGCCTAGACCGAACATGCCATCTTCACCCGTTCGAAACTGATGGGTGGTGTTGACGGGATGAAACCCAGCCGCCTGCCCACCGCGGTGCATTCCTCGATGATCCGATCGATGTGCTGGTCGGTGTGTAGGGCGGAGAGCGTAATTCTGATCACTGCCGTGCCTTCTGGTGCAGCAGGTGGGAGCACGGCGTTCACGAAGATTCCTGCGGCGAACAGCTCGGACCAGAACCGCAGACATTCCAGCTTGCTACCCGCCCGGACCGGAACCACCGGTGTGACGGAGTCACCAGTGTTGAAGCCGACGGCACGCAGGCCGTTGTTGAGCTGCTCGGCCACCTGGAAGGCACGACGGCGCCGTTCCGGTTCTGACTCGAGGATCCGCAACGCGGCGAGCGCCGCCGCGACGTTGGCCGGTGGCAGCGACGCGGCGAAGACAATCGATCGCGCGTGGTGGCGCGCGTAGTCGATGACCTCGGCGGGGCCGGCGAAGACACCACCCAACGAACCAAAACACTTGGACAGTGTGGTGATGACCAGGTCAACCTGCTCCTCGACGCCGAAATGCTCGGCTACGCCACGACCCCGCTCCCCAAGGAGACCGACATCGTGTGCGCCATCCACTACCACCCGGGCGCTGTGCATCTGGGCGAGCTTGACGATCTGCGGGAGATCGCAGATGTCCCCGCCCATCGAGAACGCTCCGTCGGTGATGATCAAACGGCTTCCCGCCGACTCCGTGGTCTCCAGCAGGTGCCGAAGGTGAGCCATGTCGTTGTGCCGGTAGCGCCGGTGCTTGCTGGCGCCGAGCTGTACGGCGTCCACCAGGGACGCGTGGTTGTGTCGGTCCGCGAACACCACGGAGTCCCGGTCCAGCAGTGCCGCCACCGCGAGGTTCGTCTGGAAGCCCGTGGTGACCACGACCGCTGCCGACCGGCCGAGGAACCGCGCCATCTCCGACTCCAGTTCCTCGTGCAGGGTGAGCGTGCCGTTGAGCAGCCGTGAGCCCGAGCACGATGTACCGAACCGGGCGAGGGCTCGAGCCGCGGCGTCGATGACCCGTGGGTCGCACGACAGCCCCAGATAGTCGTTCGAGCCGGCCATGATCAGGCGCCGACCGTCCACCTCCACCTCGGTTCCGTCCTGTCGGCTGGCGATGGAGCGGAAGTAGGGATAGATCGCGGGGTCCAACTGTGCTCGATAGGCTGACCAGGCGCGGCACCGACCGAAGATGTCAGTCATGCGATCCTCCTTCTTCACCGGAACCGGTTGGTGATCGCGCTGCTACGCCCTGTGGATGATCGCGCACGTTGGACTCCGGCGCGACTCACACACCGGTGTGTACACCCCGCCGATGTACCGGCTGTGACCGCGGGTGCAGGAGCGCTCCCCGTGCCCAGCTTCGTCGCGTTGGCTACAGCAGAACGTGTGCTCGCCCTGCCCCCAAGCTCGTGGCACCGTGTCCCTGGTCGCTTCCCTGAAGGGGTGAAGATTGGCACCTGACGGGGATTCCTCCACGATGCCGGTTGAGTGTCTGGTTACCGTGCCTTACCACGTGCCGGTGTCTACTCAGACAACAGCGCGGATTCCTGGGCGTCGGCACGGAACGAAGCCGGCCGGCCCGGGTCGACGTTGGCCGGTAAGGTGCCGACCCGCGGAGGTGAAGGGGTGGAAATGGCCGACCAGCCTTCGAATCCTCCAACGCCGCACCTGACCGTGTCCAGGGCCAAGCAGATACTTGCTCACCGGTTGAACATCGACGCCCGTCATCTGGACGACGAGATGACCATCGAGGAACTCGGCCTTGACTCCATGGTGCTCACCGAGTTCGTCGTTGCCCTGGAGAACGTGATCGGCGCGCAGTTGGACACCCAGCTTCTCGCCGAGCGCGTGACGCCGTCGATGCCGCTCCAGGCCTTGCTCGCGGTGATCACCGATGCTGTCGAACGCGCCGTTGAGCAGACGGAGGTCGCATCGTGAGCACAGGGCTGAGACCGCGGGGCGGGCGACTTCGGGTGTCCGGACCGGCTACGCCCAGCTAGTGCCGACCCCGGCTACGGAGCAGAAGGCGAGGAACCGGTAGATGGCTGCGTGCATGGACGGCACGAACCGCAGCATGGATGCCCCAACTCCGCACGCCACCCTCGTCGACGCCGTGCGGCACCATGCCACCAGCGGCGCACCGGGTTCGATCGAAACCAGTGGGTCAGACGCTGGCCAACTCAGCTACCCGAGCTTCTGGGCGCGTGCCCTGCGTTGCGCCCAGGAACTCCACGCTCGGGGGGTACAGCCGGGAGACCGGGTGGCGATCGACACCAGCACGTCGATGGACCTCATGGTCTCCCTTGTCGGCGTGCTCGCAGCCGGTGGCGTACTCGTTCCGCTGCAGCGGGTCAGGAGCATCAGCAGCCATGACCATCGCATGGCCGTCAGCGCGGTTTCCCTCAGCCGCGCACGCTGGTGCCTGGCTTCTGCCGGTAGGACAGACGTGTACCGATCGGTGTTCGAGGCGGCAGGCTCGGCCGCAACGGTGATACCACTGCCCGAAGTAGCCGGGGTGCTGTCGCCACCATCGCCAGAGCAGCCCGTTGAACTCGACGTGAACCAACCCGCGTTGATCCAGTTCAGCTCAGGCAGCACCTCCGCCCCCAAGGGCATAGTCCTCACCCACCGCAATGTTGCGACGAATCTGGCAGGCCTCACCGGACGGCTCGGTCTGGGCCACGCCGACCGCACCGTCAGCTGGCTTCCCTTCTCCCATGACATGGGACTACTCGGCTGCTTCGGCACTACCCTCTATGGAGGGGCCGCTCTGCGTGTCATGGACCCATGGACGTTTATCCGACGTCCGGAACAGTGGATCTCGGAGCTTTCCCAGTTCAGGGCAACCCACACGTCCAGCCCAGTTTTCGGCTACGCCATGGTGGTCAGACGGCTCCACTCCGGACTCGACAGGCTTGCACGATGCGACTTGTCCGGACTGCGTGCGGCCATCATCGGTGCCGAGACAATTGCTCCCGAGCTGTGTGATGAGTTCGAGGATCTCCTAGCGCCGCTGGGACTTCAACGCCACACCCTGATACCCGCCTACGGACTGGCGGAGAACTGTGTTGGGGTCGCGGTGCGCACCCCACGTACTCCCAGCACGCTGCGGCAGTTCGATCGTCAGACGATGTTGGTGGGTCACCCGGTCTCCACGACGAGCAGCACCGGTAATGGACATCCCGTCCTCATCGGCCACGGCGCCCCGCTCCCGGGAACCTCCGTACGCGTTCTCTCCGAGGCCGGACAGGTGCTGGACGAGGGTGAGGTCGGTGAACTGTACATCGGTGGACAGTCAGCCGCGCGCTCTGTGATCAACTCCTCCGGACAGGAACATCCCGTTAGGGAGGACGGGCTGGTTCCCACCGGTGACCTTGGTGTGATGGTCGACGGCGAAGTCTTCGTCGTCGGCCGGATCAAGGAGGTCTTCAAACACGACGGCCGGATCTTCGCGCCCCCGGACCTGGAGGCTGCGGTCCTGGCGGCTCGGCCGGATGGGGTGACCGCAGCGGTGGTGGTAGCTGCCAAGGACTCCGACCATATGGCCGAGTCCGTACTCGTGTTCCTGGAGGCACGCCGCGGCACCACGCCCGCCGATGCGGCGGCGGCCGCACGTCTCACCCTGCTTCGGGAGTTTCACATTCGTGCTCGGGACGTGTTTGTTGGGCCGCCTGGGTCGGTGCCCAGGACAACGAGCGGCAAGGCGAAGCGTTCCGCTCTGGCCGCCGCCTACCTGGCGGGCGACATCGAGGACGCTTACCCCGTCCGGCGCGTTGTCATCGAAGAGCACCAACAGGAATAACTGTAGCCTGCCAGGGCGCTGCGGTCACCGGCCTGGCGAGCACGTCGCACGGCTGGCCGCGTGCGAACAGGGTTTCTGCCCGAGATCCTCGAACAGAAGGGGTGTGTGGCCGACCATGGATTTCAGCTTGTTGTACTTTGCCAACAGGGAGGTCACCGATCCTCCGGAGGAGTACGACCTGCTCGTGGAGACGGCGCGGTTCGCCGACGAGCACGAGTTCACCGCGTTGTGGTTGCCCGAACGCCACTTCCATCCATTCGGCGGGGCATACCCCAACCCGGCATTGGCCGCCGCGGCGCTGGCATCGACCACCCGACGGATACGGCTTCGAGCCGGCAGCGTCGTGTTGCCCTTGCACGACCCGCTCACCGTCGTCGAGGACTGGTCCTTCGTGGACAACCTCTCGCGCGGTCGAGTCGACCTCGCGCTGGCGACCGGTTGGAACGCCAACGACTTCGTGCTCGCCCCCGATCGGTACGACGATCGCCGTCACCACACTCTGGACGGCGTCTCGGTCATCTGTGACCTGTGGAAGGGCAAGAAGCTGAACCGGCGCAACGGTTACGGTGACGACGTCGAGATACTCACCTACCCTCGGCCCATGCAGCAGGAGCTGAACGTCTGGCTCACCTGCACCGCCAACCCGGCGTCTTTCGAACAGGCCGGCGCCCGTGGCCTCAATGTGCTGACCGGGCTGCTGTTCCAGAGCGTTGACGCCCTGAGACCGAAGATCACAGCATACCGGTCCGCGCGGGAGCGGCATGGGCACGACCCGGCTACCGGGCGGGTCACCCTCATGGTGCACACCTTCGTCGGCGAAAGTGATGAGGCCGCACGCAAAGTGGTGTACAAGCCCTTCCGGGACTACCTCAGCTCCTCCATCGACCTCTGGCAGCATGAGTGCCGGAACCTCGGTGAGGTGGACCGGGAGCGCATGCTCGACTTCGCTTTCGAGCGGTACTTCCGTACCGCGGCGCTTTTCGGGTCGGTGTCCACGTGCGTCGACTTTGTCCATAAGCTCACCGAGATCGGGGTCGACGAGGTGGCCTCACTCGTGGACTTCGGTGTGGCAGGAGAGACGGTCCTGGCTGCTCTGCCCCGCCTCGACCAGGTTCGGCAGCAGGTACAGAACCGGTAGGACCACGTAGGACCACATCGTGTTGTGCCTGGGCGTCGGCGTCGCAGCTGGCGAACCAGAGCTGTCCTGATGCCTCGAGGGACACCATGCATTTTCTGATCACCGGCACGACAGGGTTCATCGGCCAGCAGCTCGCACGACAGGTCGTCGAGCGTGGGCACACGTTCGCTGCACTGGTTCGCGATCCGCAACTGCACGAGGCGCGCGAGTTGCCCGCGATCCGGTCCGTCAAGGGAGATCTGACCACGGGTGAAGGACTGGTAGAGGCATTGCGTGGGGTCGACTGCGTGGTGCACCTGGCTGCGTGCAAGACCGGTGACACAGTCAGGTTGTTCCGAGTCAATGCGGTGGGGAGTCGGAGACTTTATGCGGCGGTGGCAGTGATGTCCCCAGCACCGAGGGTGGTGTACTGCTCGTCGCTGGCCGCCGCTGGCCCAGCTCGTGCCGGCCACCCGCGACGAGAGGAGCAACCACCCGCTCCACTCTCGCCGTACGGCCGGAGCAAACTCGCGGGGGAACAGGCACTGCGCGCCGTATCTGATCGGGTGGCGGGCGTCGTGGTGCGTCCGCCCCTTGTCTATGGTCCGGGAGACCGTGACCTTCTACCTCCCCTGATCGCCATGGTTCGTCGACATGTGTTCCTCACGTGTGGGGCAGGAGCACGCCTGTACTCCCTCATCCACGTCGACGATCTCTGCCGTGCTCTACTCGCAGCGGCCGAACGGGGTCGTACGTTGAGCCGAGAAAACCTCACCGCCGGCGTCTATACCGTCTCCGATGGAGTTGAGCACGACGCGAGGGACATTGGTGCCGAACTGGCCCGAGCCCTGAGCCGACGCCCGCCACGTCTGGTGCGGGTTCCGGCGGGAGTTGCCTGGCTGGGTGCGGCTGCGGCTGAGCTTCTGCTGAGCCGGAATGGCTGGCGCCCCGTCATCAATCGCGACACGATCCGCGAGGCGCGGTGCGAAGCGTGGACCTGCACGATCGACCGCGCTGTGCGCGACTTGCAGTTCCAGCCCGAGATACGGCTTCGTGAGGGGCTTCGGCGCACCTTGGAGGACCCGTCGATGCAGCGGTACTCGGCGAACCGCTGATCCAGTACTATCCGTGCGTCGTCGCACTGTTGCGACCGCCTATGGAAGATCGCGGGTCGGGAGCATCGCCCTCAGACCCAGTTGGCGATGTCACCGCGATAGATCCTGGAACGGCGACACACGATGTTTTCGGGACCAGCGACACGTTCCGCCAGCCGACGCATCCAGGTGTTCGACTCCAGGATCCAGGTGGCGTGCACGCGCCGCACATCATGCTTCGACATCATCCGGTGCCACAGCTCCGAGATCAGCACCGCTTCGATGCCGGCGAACCGGAAGCGTTGGTCGATGCCCATGAAGATGGTTTGGAACTCCCGTATTCGACGAGGCTTGCGCACCAGATGCCGCCAGCCCAGCGGCCACAGGCGGCCCCGCATCGGATGAAGGACCTGGTTGACGTCCGGAGCCGTGATCAGCACACCCGCGATCTCGCCGTCCACCTCGGCGATGACCCCGTACTCCGGCCGGTAGATCCGCCGGAACTCCCGCGCGACCTCCCAGAACTCGTCCGGGTCCTGCGGAAGGAAATCCCAGTTGTCCACCCAGGTGCGGTTGTAGAACTCGACGATCGTGCGCACCTCGTTCTCCAGGTCCGCGGTCCGGACCTCCCGGACCACCAGTCCGGCGAGCCGTCGCTTCGCCTGATCAGCGAGCTGGTGCACCTGAGGGTAGTCGTCCGCGAGAGATATCGTGAGCCGCAACAAGTCCTGTATGGGGGAGAGCCCGACCTGCGCCAGGAGATCGGGATAGTACGGCAGGTTGTACGGTGTGCCGTACAACGGGCGTTCCGGGTCGGTGACCAGCACGCCCCGCGCGTCGGTGAGCTTGGGTGACATGGGGCCGATCACCTGTTGGGCGCCCAATCCCGACAGCCAGCTGCTGACCGCGGCGAGTAGATTCTTCGCGGCCGCAACGGACTCCACACATTCGAAGTGGGAGAAGAATCCCGTCGGCGCGTCGAAGTAGTGTGCGCTCACCGGGTCGAACCAGGCGACCGCGCGAGCCAGCGGCCTGCCCTCGGCGGAGCGAAGGATGAAGACCTCGCGGTGTCCGCGACTCAGATAGCGGTCGGTCCTGCCCAGCGCGCGAATGACGTCTTTGGGGAATGCCCGAACGGCGTAGGGATCGTCCGCGTAGATGACGTCCCACACCTTCACGAAGTCCCGGAGGTTACGTGCGTCGGTGCCGGTTGTCACCCGCAGGCCGTTGCCGTTGTGTTCGCCTGGGCCCATGAGTTGGTTCTCCCTAGACTCTGTCGCAACCGCGGATGTGCTGTCGGACCCTTCGGGAGCTTCGGCTCAACCGGTGTCGAAGCGATTGGGCAGCCCCTGTCGGTACCGGGCGAGGTCCTCTTCCTTGACCAGGTCGAGCTCCGGAGGCCGGTAGCGGGTGCGGATCGGAGCGCGGGGGTGGCTGGAGCCCATGGCGTCCAGGATGGCGTTCACGGCTTCCCGCGCTGCCTCGTTGGCGCCTTCCATGGTGGCGAGGTTCATGTTGGTGGCCACGTAGTCCGCGGCCAGCACCAGGTTGGGGATGGCCGTGCGGGCCGACGGCCGGCGCTGCCAGGAACCCACCGGGTGGATCAACAGCGGCTCCTCGTGGGTGGGACTCGGGCCGCCGAGGCCGGTGACGGCCGGGTCGAGGAACCACGTCACCAGATCGGCGTCGGTGAGGACCTGCCGGCCGGTGTCGTTGAGATGGTCCTTCAGCTGTGTCCAGGCCTCGGCGGCCACCTGCTCGGCGCTCAGCTCCCTGGCAGGCTTGCCGGACACCGGACCCGGGGTGTCCCAGTCGGAGATGACCACGGACAGCGACTCGGCGACGGTCCCGTCACCGTAGTCGGCCGGCAGGTTCCGGCCCGGCCAGAACTGCGCCTGGCTGACCGAGACCAGCGCCCAGGGCGAGTCGATGTAGAGGACGTGGCCGGGCAGGATCGGTGCCGGCCGGCGCAGGTAGTACTGAATACCGGTCATCCATTCCGTGGGCAGGGTCGCGGCTTGGACGAGCCGCGGATCAGCCGCCAGCACCTGGTCGTTCCACACCGCACGGGCCCGCTCGATCGGCATCGCGCACACGTAGAAGTCCGCGGTGATCCGCTGTCGGTCGCCCCGCGGATCGGTCACCTCGGCGGCTGCGACGCGTCCGCCGTCCATCACCAGGTCCCGCACCGTCCAGCCGACGTGGAACCGCACGCCCAGGCCACGCAGGTAGGTCTCCCACGGGTCGATCCATGCCTCGTTCGTCGGCAGATTCAGGATCCGGGTCGGCGCACCGTCGCTGCCGCGTCCCTGGATGTTGTAGAAGAACGCCTCGGCCACGGAGGCGACCGTGTGCGCGCTGGTCTCCTGGGGGCGGCTCGCGATGACGAGCCTGGTCGCACCGCTGCCGAAGAGCCGCCTGTAGTCCTCGGACATCTGCTCGGCGCGGATGAAGTCCCACCACGGCGTGTGTTCCCACTGGCCGAGCCGGCGCTCGTCACAGCTCGTCAGGTAGACGAACATCCGGTTGGCGAACGCCAGTGCCTCCGTCGGAGGCAGGTGCGCGGCGGTCTCCATGAGGGCACGCAGGTTGGCGATCAACTGCTCGGGCGTGGCCGGGACCATGGCCGGCTCGCTCATCGGAACCGACAGGTGCAGGTCCTCCCGTCCGCCTGAACGGGCCAGTGCGACCTGCGGTACGTCGACCAGGTTGCCGAACACCCCGTTCGCATTCCCTGGGAACGGAATGCGACGCAGGGTGTCGGGAAGGTTGTGGTATATCCCGAAAACCGCCCGCAGCCCATGCTCGCCCGGAAGGTCGCGCCGACCGCCCTGCCCCGTCCCGGGAACGGGAATACTTCGAGCCTTGCCACCGAGCGCCCGACGCTCGTACACCGTCACCGCGAAGTCGCGTTCGGCCAGCTCGTGGGCGGCGCTGAGCCCACCCACGCCCCCGCCGAGCACCGCGACGGTGGGCCGTGCCACCCGAGCCGCGGCCCGGGCCGGGGACCCTGACGTGCCGAGCGCGGCTGCGCCGATGACGCCCGCTGTGCCAAGGAGAAACCGCCGTCGGGTGGATCTTCCGATGTGGGATCGCTCCATCACCCGATCACCTCGCCTGTGGCGGCACAGCTTGCCGGGATCCTAGGCGCGAATGTGATCACCCACACTCCGTGGTCACTCGATCTACTGATACAGCCCGAGCTGGCGGGTGAGAGCAGGGCGCCGTCGTGGCATGGTTCGCATTGCCGAAGCTGCTGGTGTCGTTTCCGCGTCGGCTCAGATGAGGCCCTCCCGTACGGCCCAGGCGACGGCGTTGGGTCGGTTGTGAAGCCCGTGTCGGTGCAGGATCCGGTGGATGACGTTTTTCACGGTTCGCTCGGAATAGGCGAGCTTGGCCGCAATGTCCGCGGTGTTGAATCCCTCCGCCAGTAACCGAAGCGTGTCGACTTCCCTCGGCTCCAGCCGGGACAGGCCCAGCCCCCGGGAGGCCGCCAGTCGCTGTGGTTGGTGGCGGACCTGCCGTAGCAGCACACCCAGGAGATCTCCCGGAAGCTGGCCGTGACCGCTCCTCGCCGCCAGGATGGCGGCCACCAGGCGCGGCCCGGTGCTCTCAGCCCGTGGGACGAGTCCGGCAAGTCCGCACTCCACGGCGGAGAACAGCTCCTGTTCCGTGACATGGTCGGCCACGAGAACCAGCCGCGCACACCCCTGCCGGGCAATGTCACGCATCCGCATGAGGACCTCCGCACCAACCCTGTCGGTGATGATCACGATCACCTGGGCCGCGCGGACGTCGCTGCGTGGCACCAGACGAATCCCCGGCCTGTCCCGAAGCAGAGCGGTCAGGCCCGCATGGCTCACCGGATCGAATGCGTGGACGGCCACCGCAACCGTCACTGTGTCGCCCTCCTGCACAGAGTCCTCCCTGGGTGCGTGCGTTCCGAATCGGTTCCCGCCACTTCCGGACCGGTCCCTGCCGGACCGGGCTTCGGCAGTGGGGGGCCGGGCGGCGGAGCGAACGTCCAGGCGTCAGATGCGGGCCCGACCAGGTTCGACGCTAAGCGGAAGGCCGCGTCGCAGGAACCGAAGACTTTGGGCGGCCGGGCGTGACAACAATGCTTCGGTCACCGATACGTGTCGCCCGATCGGGTAATCTTCGAGCGATCTTGCGACGGGGGGAAGGGTGGGACGTGACGGCCTTCCGGGGTGGGGAGGGGACGCCGGACCGCGGGGGCCGTGTCACCGGCCGGCGCGACGAGCTGCGTCTGCTGGCCGAAGCCGGTGCCCAGGCACGCTGTGGTGCGGGCCAGCTGATCCTGGTCATGGGGCCGACCGGGATCGGTCGGACGTGGCTGCTCTCGGTGGCTCGGCAGCACTGGTCGGATTCCGGGCTGCTGGTACGACTCAGCCAGCCCACCGTGGCGGACGAGACGACGCCGTGTCCCTGACCCACTGGTGCATGCGCCGGGCGTCGGCGAGTTCCTGCACGGTGGGTTGTCGGCCGTTGTCGGCCGAACGCGGAACCGCCCGCGTCGGAGTCGAGTTCGCGGGCGAACGCGAACCGGTGGGAACGTCGTTGACGGGGTTCACCGTCGGAATCTCGCTGACCCGGTGCATCGGGTGGAACGGCGCGCGGGGCTCGGGATCCGGGGCAATACCGAACCTGGGCAGATCACTCACCGCAGCAGGGGAGACCACCGGTGGGCCAACAGGATCGGCCACCGTGGGATTGACGCTTGGCAGATCCGCCGACTCGGCCAGCAGGGCGGCGACACCCTCCGCGCCCTCTGCGGCACTTCCCGCCTGCTGAACGGCGTTGGCCGCGCTGGCGAACCGGTCGAGCCCGGCGACCAACCGGGACATGATCTCGCCGAGCTGGCCGAGCCGGGCGCCCTGCCGGGCCAGCGCCGCCGTCAGCTTGGCGATCTTTGCACCGATCTTCGCGGCGAGGGTGGTCGCCCGGCCGACCGCATAGCCGATGTATCCGGCGATCGAGGCGCCGAACGTGAAGACTGCCGTCGCGGCCGCAACGAGTGCCCCGGTGATGAGCTCACCGATCAGCGTCGAGATCAGGTCACGCATGATCTCCCGCAGCGTGACCACCAGGTTTCCCGAGATCGACACCACGGTTCCCGCACCGCCGACCGCCTTGGCCAACGAGCTCATCTCACCGGACAGCCGGTCCATGCTGGACCGGAACGACTCGGCCGCCGCGCCGTCCCAACCCTGGAATCCGAAGAGTGCCGTGCGGTGTTGCTCGGCGACTTCCAGGACCTCCCGGGCGATCGTGCGGATCTCGTCGGTGGTCGCCTGGATCGCGACCGGATCGCCCATCAACCGGTCCAGCGGTTCCCGCAGGAAGCTGACGTGCTCCAGCAGCCAGCCGACGCCAGCGGAGAGAAGACCGGAAAGCGGGTTCATCGCGAACGACGCCACATCCGCCGCGGAGCCGAGCACACCGACCGCAACGCCCAGTGCCTTCTCGCCCTCAGTGGCCGACTCGTCCTCGATCGTCTGCACCAGACCGTTGAAGGTGTCGACGATCCCGGCTCCGCTCGACCAGTTGTCGCCAACGTCGACGACGCTCATAGCTGCTTCATCCTGTCGTGATCATCGTGGAGTTGGGGAAGGCGCACACCGGTCACCACAGGTCGACGTCATCGTCGTCATCCGGTTCCTGGCGGTGCGGCCGCGGTGCCGGTCGGGTCTGCGGGGTACTCGGTGGCGTGTTGGGTGGGAAGACGGCGCTCGGCGTCGATGGGGTCGGTGCGGTCGTGGAGGGGTCCTGGTGCGTGGCCAGTTCCCGCTCGTCGGCCTCGTCGAGTTCGGGCAGGTGACTGGTGAGCATGCTCATGGCCTCGGTGCCCGCCCCTATGGGGGCGAACGCCTCGGCCACCTTGTGCGCCGCCAACCGTTGTCCCTGCCGCACCGTTTCCATGATCATCGCCGTCAGCCGCGCGGGCCCGGCCTCGCACGCGCGGTGGCCCAGAACCAGGTTCTGCAAGCCGCCGTTGGGCGCCACGGTGACCGTGACCGACTCGTCCGGCGAGCTCACGGTCGTGGTCGCGGTGGCGAGGTTCTCCTGAAGCTCCTGAGACTGCTGCTGCAGGGTCTGGACGCGTGCCTGGAAGTCCGCCAGCCACTGGTCTTGGTCCACGGTCACCTCGGTCGGATCAGGCTTGCGCGGCGGCAAGCAGGGTGTCGATACGGGCGGCCAACCGGGCGCTGTCGGTTGGGGCGATGCTGAGCCAGGTGCCGTCGGGTACGGCCAGATAGCGGCCACGGTCGGTATCGAACCAGCTGACCACGGACCCACATCGGTATCGGTCGCTGCGGTAGGGCTCGGAGCGGCTGACGCCGAACTGGCCACCGGCGACCCGCGACGCGGCCAGGTCGACCAGCTCGCGGGACTCTCGCCGCGCGACCCCGGCGTGCACCAACGCCGAACGCTCGTCCCGGTCCGGATCGGCGAAGGGTTCGTCCCGGTCGATGGCTTGTGAGAACGCGGCCAACGGCACCGTCATCGCGTGGCCGTCGCCGGCTGGTCGGCTCGGCAGCAGGCCGACCACGGCGGAAGCCAACCCGGTGGTGCGGATGGCCGAGATCCCAGCCACGTCACCGTCGAGCACAACCAACGCTGCGCTCATACCGTCCGTGGCGGCCACCGCACGCAGTGGACGATCGGTGTAGCCGACGACGTCAAGCACCAGATGTGGCTTCGACAGCACCGAAAGCAGGTCCTCGAGGTCGGGCTCCAACCGGCCCCGCTGCAGCAGGCCATCTGCGGTGAGGTCGGCGTGCACGGCGTCGCGGAGCGCGGCCCGTTCCGCCATGGTGCGTCCATGGCTCTGCAGGTCCACCGGGTAGGGCATGGTTCCCAGTTCGCGGTCGTGCCAAACGATATCCAGCGCGGCGGTGGTCAGCCTGAAGTCGTGCTCAGCCATCGCTCTTCGGCCTCTGGTGGTAATCCCGCTTCTTGAAGGTCACCCCGATGACTGCTGGTGGCAGATGGTCGACATCGGCTTCGAAGAGGTCGTCGCCCTTGAGGTAGCCCGGCGCGCGGTGTTCCTTGTCCTCCTCACCGCGATAACCGACGCCCCCGCCGCCGGCGCCCATCGGAGGTGTGGTGCCGGGTCGGGAACCATTGCCGGGCATCGCCGACGCGCCGGTCGGGCCGAAACCCGCCATGCGGGCTTCGACGCCCCGTGCGGCCGTGGTCCCGCCGGGAGCCATTGGTCCGGAACCGCGTCCATACTCGCCAGAAGGATCGCTGGACAGAGCCTCGAATCCGGCACCTGACCGGAAGCCAGCTCCACCTCGCGCACCACCGAAACCGGTACCCCCGGCGGTGGCACCCTGGGCCATTCCCCCCGACCCGGTGCCCGGCCGGACGCCGGGTTCGTCCCCGAAGCCCGGGCCACGCATGCCCGTTCCGGTTCGCCAATTCGGTGTGTTTGGCATGTTGGGCCGGCTGGCCGAGGAGGAATGCCCACCGGAACCGGTATTCGTCGCGTTCGGGTACTTGGGGGACGTGGGGTTCGTCGTGCCCTGCCAAGGGTTGGCATTCGGAACCTGTGGTGCTCCGCCGTAGCTCGCAGGGCCGTAGCTCGGTACCTCGGGGATAACGGGGTTCGGCAGGTTCGACAGATGGTTCGACGGGGGGAAGCGCACGGTGTCGTGGACGCCACCACTCACCGGCATGAAGCCACTGGGCGCCGTGCTGTTGGCGTTCGGGAGGGTGCTGCCCGTGAACTGCGGAGATGTGGCTGCGGGCCGAGAGTGGCTGAAGTCCTGGTTGCCGTAAGCGGTACCGCCGCTGGGCGATCCGCCTATCCCCGTGCCCGCTGTCGGGTCGACAACATGGGGTGCATTGACGAACTGCGGCCGGACGTCACCGTGACCTGCTGCATCTCCGGTGTTGCCCGCGCCGTCTTCGGTGCTGCCGGCGCCATATTCGCCGCTGCCAGCACTCCATGGGGAGGCAACGGACACCTCGGACGAGACGCTGCCCTCGTTTTCGGTTCCCGGTGCGGAAAAAGCAGGAAATCGATCTGCCTCGATCCTGCCCAGCGTGGTGTCGCCCTGATCCTGGGTCCCTACCAACCGCATTGGCGTACGTGCCTCGTCGACAACCGTAGGCGGCGGCGCGAACAGGGGAGTGGTGGCGTCAACTGTCCGCGACTGCTGTTCCATCGCGACCATCACGTCGATCGCGTGCTGGTGTGCCGCGTTCGCGGCCGCCTGCCTGGCCTGGAGATCCTGGGTGAGGGCTTGGAAGGCGGCCAGGTCACCGTTCGTTCGGGGACCGAACCGCGCCAGGGCCTGGTTGTAGTCGAAGTCGACCGGCTCCGGCATGGTCGCCCTGGCCTGTTCGGCGATCTGGGCCTGGTTGGCGACTTTCGCGCCCATCTGGTGCGCGTTCTGGCCGAAGGACTCGCTCCAGGTGGCCAGCCGCATCATTGCCGCACGGGCGGCGTCGGGCGCGCTGCCCTGCCATCCGCTTTCGGTTCCGTTGACGCGCTGGGCGAACTGCGGCGAGGAGGTGATCATCTCGTTGGCGAGGTCGGTCCACTCCTGCGCCAGCGAGTAGGCCTGGCCCGGGTCGTTGCCGTCGTGCACCGCCCGGTAAAGCTCGCGGTGCGACATTGCCGCCCAGTTGGGACTGTCGGTCAGCGCCAGATCCGCCTCTGGCGTGCTCTCCAGGTACATGCCCTCTCATCTCGGATCCCTCACCGTGGCAGCCGTCGTGCCACGGACTCGGCCAACTTCCTGGCGATCGCGCAGGCCGTCGACGGCTCGCCGGCCGATCGGGTGGACGCGTCCACGGTCGCCGAACCATCGGCGCCGTACCCGATCACAACGCTGCAGGTCCGCTGGTTCGCGCCGGCCTCCTGCCGGGCCGGACGGCCCGAGATCTCCAGCGACGTGACGGTGTCCCCGGTATGCGGGCGCAGCTTCTCCGGCGCCGCGCCCGGCCCCGGGTCGAGCAGGACCCGGCCACCGACCGGACCACCGGCCCGGAACTGGCACTCCGGCTTGCCCCCGAACGTGCCTCTTCGCCCCTGCGGCAGGCCCAGGTCGGTGGCCACCGCCGGATCGACCAGATCGCAAGGGTCCGGGACGGAGCCGACCGAGCTGCTCGACGCCGGCCGCGTCACGGGAACTGCCGGCTGTGGCGCGGATGAACAGGCGCCGACCAGCATGGCCGGGAGCAGCACCAACAGCCGTCTGTTCATGTCGCGAGCCGGGTGAAGCTTTGGGCCTGCGCCTCGTCCACCTCGCGGTAGCGGCGCATCGCCTCCTCGACGGCATCGTGCGCATCGGCCAACGCGGTGCGGTACCGCTCGAGGACCGCCGTGCAGGAGTCGTCGGCACCTTCGGCCCGGTGCTGGAACTTCTCCGCCATCGCCTGACCGACCGGATTGGCGCCGAGCGGGACCCTGCGGCCCATTCCCCGGGCCCGCTCCAGCCACGCATCGGTCAGGTCGAGCTGATCACGCAGAGCACTCTTGAGCTGTTCACCGGCCGCCGGGTCGAGCACGATCTGGCCCACCCGAATGTCCTTCCTGAGCTGGCCGACCTGCTCCGCTGTCCGCTCCAGAGCAATGCTCGCCGGGGCGGGCGCCGCCGCGGCGGTGTCCCCGCTGTCTCCCACCGTCTTTTTCTCCCAGAGACACAACACCATGAACTCAGCTCATCGCACCTGTGCGGTCGACGGAGCCGAGTTGGACAAGGCGATGATCGAGGAGCGTGCGCGGTGTTTTCCAGCCCCACAGTTGATCTCGGCGCCTTGGGGCACCGATCTGCCCCTTCGGGCACGCAGGGCGGGAAAGGAAATCGGAATCCGGCTACGCGGGTCGGGACAGTGCAGGGAAAGCCCTGCCCCGAGCGGGCGCGGGACCACAGTCCGGGCGGTATCGGCTCGGTATGGGTGGGTTACGCATGCTGAGGAAGGCCGGCTGATACGGGTTCCGTCGTAGACTGGCCTCGGTGTTGTGGATGGCTCGGTGAAGGAAGGAGCCGCATGGCGTCACAGGACAGCCGCGGCGAGCGATGGCACCGCGGCTGGGACAGGCAGGCTCGCACCTATGACCGTCAGATGCGGTGGATGGACCGTGTCTTCCTCCGCGGGTCCCGGCCGTGGGCCTGCTCGCGTGCCACCGGCGACGTTCTCGAGGTGGCTGTCGGCACCGGCCTCAACCTGGCCGAGTACCCCGAGCACGTCCGGTTGACCGGAATCGATCTGAGCGAGGCGATGCTGGAGATCGCCCGTGGCCGAGCCACCGAACTGGGTCGTGAAGTCTCCCTGCTGCAGGGCAACGCGCACGAGCTGCCGTTTGCCGAGGCCACGTTCGACACCGTGGTGTGCACGCTGGGACTGTGCACGATCCCGGATCCCGACCGGGCGGTCGGGGAGATGCGGCGGGTCCTGCGTCCCGGAGGCCGCCTCATCCTCGTCGATCACATTGCCAGTTCCGTGTGGGCGTTACGTGTGGTGCAGCGACTGATGGAGTTGGTCACGGTTCCCCTCGTAGGTGAGCACTTCCTGCGGCGGCCACTCCACCAGGTGCATGCGACCGGACTCGCAGTTGAGCACAGCCAGCGGTTCACGCTCGGCATAGTTGAACGCGTCGTCGCCCGTAAGCCGGCCGGAAACTCGTCCCGCTAGAGCCCGGTCGTCCAGGCCGAGCGGGCATCTGCACCCGTTGACCAACACCGACCAGCACCGCGACAGTCTCGGTGGACCGTGACGGCACCGGCGCCGATCACCACGGCCCGTCACGTGCTTGGGCTTCCCGCACGCCGGGTTCCGGCCGCTCATACGTGACCTCGCCCGATTGCTCAGGGTGGGGGTCGGCGGAGATCCGTCATCCGCTCCAGGTATTCCTCACGGCCGATCTCACCGAGCGCATACCGGCGTCGTAGCTCCTCCTCGGCCGGATCGGTGCCGGGGCGGCCCGGCTGGATCATGGATCGCACCAGCCAGAAGATGGCCACCACCGCAAGCACCAGCAGCACCAGCCCGAGCAGACCCCACAGCGCCATCCACCAGAACACGCCGCCCATCCCGTCCACCATGGTCATCCCTCCTTCGTCCGATCGAAGCCGAGACCGCCGCACCCCTTGATCGTGATGTCGCTCCGAGCGGCCCGGGCAGCTCCGTTGCTCGTCGGGTACCCACTCCTGAGCCAGGTGCCTTCCGGTGCGATGCCGGTGCTTGGCGCCCGAGGTCGGCGGGCCGCTCGCCCCCACGATCCAGCTTGTTCTCTGATCCCACATCTTCTGTACTGTCAATTTTGTTGTGCAAGTAAGTGCGAGAATTCGGGTGCCCGGCGAACATCCAGGTCAGGCGATGCGGGAAGGTGGCGGTGGTCGCGGTGGCACGAACGCGTGCTGGGCCGTTCGCGTGGTCCTTCCCGTGAGCTGTATAGCATTCCCGTCCCCGTGGGAATTTTCTTGGGTGTCGATTTGGTCGGCCCGAGGAGGAGATATGAGGTCGTTACGCCTTCTGGCTGCCGTCGGAATGGCCGGTGCCCTCATGATGACGGCTGTCTCCGGCGCCCAGGCGGCAGCCGCACCACAAACCACACCATCCACTTCTGCCACATCCCCGGTGAGCCATGTGGAGGGGACGGCTCGGATCTCGCACCAGGACCGGATTTTCCTGGTGAAGTTCCATCAGAGCAACCTCGCCGAGATCGTCGCCGGACGCTTGGCACAGAACAGGGCGAGCTGCACCCCGCTTCGCTACATCGGGGCCGTGTTCGTCACCGAACATGCCCGGCTCGATGCCGACCTGGTCGCGGTCGCGCTGCGCCACGGCGTGGCACTGCCCGACGCGCCGAGCGCTCGGCAGCAACAGGAACTGGACGAGATCGCGGAGAAGACCGGCCGGCACTTCGACCGAGCCTGGCTGTACCTGCAGATTGCCGGTCACCTCGAGGCGCTTCATCTCATCCAGCAGCAGCTCTGGCACGGGAAGTCCGCCGAGGTGAAGCAGTTGGCGAGTGACGCCGAGCCGCTGATCCGGCATCATCTCGCGCTGGTCCGCTGGGCGCTGACCGTGTGCTGACGGCTTTGTTCCATGCCGGCCGTGCGGGTCACACCGATCACGACAAGGGCGTGGATCCCAGATCAGGAATCCACGGGGTGTTGGGTGTTGCGCCACGGATGCGGAGTACCGGTGGCCCGTACGGTGGGCGCTGTGCTCACAGAAACCAGCACCGCCCAAAGAGCTGCCACGCGGAAAGCGGGACAGCTCTTTGGGTCTTCTCTCAGCGTCGAGTGTGTAGTGGCAAGCTCGCGAACCAGGTGTGGTCTCTGACTCCGGGTGCACCAAGGAGTCTGTCCTCGTTATCTCTTTGGGAGGCGGGCACAAGCATCGCGCGCAGAAACCTAGAACGGATTTTCATGTCAATGTCGGTGGACCCGCCGTTGTACGCCGGTGGGCGTTCCTTGAAGGAGCTGTCAGTCCAGATCCGAAGGACGACCCATCGGGGACCTCCGGGCTTGTCCCTGAGGATACCCTTGATCGTCTACACACGGTCCGGCCTGACGGGCCGACAAATCCTTCCGCTGAAGCTCCCGATCCTGTTGTTGACTCGTGTATTTGCGCAGCGGGCATCCGACACCTGTTCGCTCTGTGTCGCCTGTGCCGGCGATGCCGCCAACGGACCAACAGGCCAATCGCCGCCGCGGCACTCACCGTCACCGCAGGAAAGCCTCGAGCAGCTCCCATCGATTCCTCCAACAGTCGTCGTGGTCAGGGCATTCGCCCTGGGGATCGGTAACCGGAGCAGGGGCCGGCGCTGAGTCGCTACTCGCTGGTGCCGCGGCTGGTTGGGACCGATGCACGGCAGGTGCGAGCCTGCTCGCACAACCAGCATGTCCACGTCGCGGTCGTCTCTTCGTCAACCACGGACATGCCGCACTCGGCGCGGTATGCGACGGCCAACGTGGCTTCCGAGCGAACCAGCTCCCCGTCGATCAGCATAGGCAGGTGCAGTGCGACGTGCCCCAGCCCGGGAAGGTAACTTCGATCGACGAGATGCTGGATCTGCTCGAGAGTGCGGGCACGAATGGCCGGTCCGAGCAATGGGACATCAGCCGTGGACATGCTTGCCTCCTTCGTGTCGTGTGACAGTTTCGCGAGCAGGCGCGCGAGTGGTGGCGCTCGGGAGCGGAAGCAGGAAAAGATCACCTCGGCCCCTGTTCCGGAGCCGTCTCCGGCCGACGTGCTCGCAGGCGGCCGACAGAGAGGTCGCGACCGCGTTCCGTCGAGCATCGAGCACTCGGGCACCTTGGGGGCGCGGGCAGGCTCCTACTGGGATACGGCTGGGAGATCGGGTCGCTCACCCCAAACGACCACGCGGTGTCCTTCACCCCCCGGTGGAGGGCACTGCGTTGACCCGAGTCGCAGTGTCCCGGGCTGCCGAATGGGGCGACGACACGGTTCGGCGAACAGACGCCATGAGGAGGAGACCGACATCGGCATCGCTGTTGCCGCGATCGACCAACCGAGCTTGTCGGGTGGCACGGCCGTCTTGCCTGCCGCAACGGACCAAACCGTGTTGGCGGCCTCGTCATGTCGACGTCCTTTCCCGTGACGTCGTGAACGTGGCCCGAAGCTAGCGGAGAAAGGGGGCATCTTCCTCCTGCTCGGCATTGAGATTGAGGTCGAACATCGACGGTAGGCAGGGGCGGGAGTACAACCGACGCTGTATGTGCCGCATGTGGTTGTGGAGCAGGCTGGCGTCACGTTGGCATCGGTGCTTTAGCGCGACGGACATACGGTTTGGCGTGGTGCCACGGGCTCATCGAGGCATGTTCGCGCCGCCTGGAGCTGACGCGCGTGTCACCGTCAGACCTGGACGTGCTCACACCGCGCGAAACAGATGTGCTGTACCTGTTCGTTAAAGGCGTGTCCAACGCCGAGGTCGCGGCGCACCTCACGCTCAGCGCCGCGACCGTGAAGACGCACCTCGACCGGTTCATGGCGAAACTCTGCCTCTCCAGCCGTGCCCAGGCCGTCGTCCTCGCCTACGAAACCGGCCTCGTCACACCACACCGCTACACCCAGGAACACGACAACAACGGTAGATAGTCCGCCGGGCATCGCGACGGGCATGCTGCCGCGGCTGGAGTCCGGCGGGCCAACTCGAACACCGAGACGACTGTTCAGTTTGGCGAACGGTCTGTTCGTGGCGCGGCGGCCATACATTGACACCACGGTCGGTGGTCCGGTGGCGTTGGTGTCACTGAGCGTCCAGCCGACGCTGGCCTGTCGCGGCCGGGCAGCTCGTGTGCTCGTCACGCGGAATGACGCCGGGGGATTGACGGTGGTCACTGCTGTATCTACGCTGCCGATCGTTCATTGAAATGAACGATTGTGGGGCGGCGTGGCGGACCAGGACGTGATCGTCGTCGGCGCGGGGGTGGTGGTTGCGCCCTGCGCGGAAGCATCGAGCGCCCCGGACCTGCGGGTCACCGTGCTGGACCGGGCGAAGCTGATGCCGGGTACCACTGCGGCCGGCAAGGGCAACATCCTGTTGACCGACAAGGAGCCCGCTCCCGAGCTGGCGTTGGTGATGGCGTTCCCGACAACGGTCGCCCCAGCCGCCGGCCGGGTTGCGCGAAGACCTCGGACCCTCGCTCGCCGACACGATGCGGCGTCGATGTCCCGGCGACCCATCGCCAACCTGACAGGGCTCGGTGAGTTGGCGGGGACACCATTGGAACCCGAGGAAGAGCAGGCCATGACGCAGGAGAATCTGAGCGGCGTTATCGTGGCGACCGCGTTGCCGTTCGCCGAGGACGCGAACGCCCCAGCGGGGCTGCGGCCCGACTTGGACCGCTACGCCGAGCATTGCCGCTGGCTGATCGACAACGGATGTCGCGGCGTGGGCCCGAACGGCTCGCTTGGTGAGTACTCCTCGCTGACGGACGAGGAGCGCCGGGCGGTCGCGCGAACAGCGATCCAAACAGTGGGCTCCGACGGCGTAGTGGTGGTCGGTGTGCACGGTGCTGGCGCGCATCAGGCGCGGCACTGGGCGGAACTCGCCGCCGAGGATGGCGCGGACGGCGTGCTCTGCCTGCCGCCCACGATGTACCGCGCGAACAAGGGGGAGGTGATCCACCATTTCGAGGAGGTGGCCAAGGCCGGGCTGCCGATCATGGTCTACAACAATCCGATCGACACCAAGGTGGACCTCACCCCAGACCTACTGGCCGAGATCGCGCAGATCGACAACGTGGTCGCGGTGAAGGAGTTCTCCGGCGATGTGCGACGGGTACTGGAGATCCGCGAGGTCGCACCCGGACTGAACGTGGTGGCCGGTGCCGACGACGTGACGCTCGAGTCACTGTTGATGGGCGCGAGCGGGTGGTTCGCCGGCTTCCCCAATGTCTTCCCGGCGGAGTCGGCACTGCTGTACTCCCTTGCCAAGGAGGGAAACCTGGCGCGGGCGCGAGCGTTGTACGAGCCGCTTGTGGCGGCGTTCCGGTGGGACTCCCGCACCGAGTTCGTGCAGGCGATCAAGTACGGGATGGACATGGCCGGTCGCTACGGCGGACCGTGCCGGCCACCACGAGGTCCGCTGGCCACCGCGGACCGGACGAGGCTGGAGTCGGACATGCGTCGCGCCACCGAGTACCTGCGCGCCAACCCCGTGGCGGCGTGACATGCGGGCCGAACGGTACTTCAGCGCGGTCGATTCGCACACCGAGGGCAACCCGACCCGGGTAATCACCGGGGGCGTCGGCGTGATCCCCGGCGACACCATGGCGGAGCGGCGCACGCACTTCATCGAGCAGATGGATCACGTCCGCCAGCTGTTGATGTACGAGCCGCGCGGACACTCGGCGATGAGCGGCGCGATCCTGCAGCCGCCGACCAGGCAGGGCGCGGACTGGGGCGTGGTGTACATCGAGGTCTCCGGCTGCCTGCCGATGTGCGGGCACGGCACCATCGGGGTGGCCACAGTCCTGGTGGAGACCGGGATGGTCACCGTGACCGAGCCGGTCACCACGGTGCGGCTCGACACCCCGGCGGGACTGGTGGTGGTGGACGTCGCGGTGCGTGACGGCCACGCCGAGTCGGCGACGTTCCAGAACGTGCCGGCGTACACGCACGAGCTGGACGTGCTGGTCGAGGTCCCCGGCCTTGGCGAGATTCGCTACGACCTGGCATTCGGTGGGAACTTCTACGCGATCCTTCCTCTGGAACAGCTCGATATCCCGTTCGACCTCGCGAAGAAGGAGCGCATCCTCGCCGCCGGAATGGCCATCATCGATGCGATCAACAAGCAGCGCCGGCCGGAACACCCAGTTGACCGGCGAATCTCCGGCATCAAACATGTGCAGTTCACGGCGCCGGGCGTCGGCGGAAGTCATTCCCGCAACGCCATGGTCATCCACCCCGGCTGGTTCGACCGCTCGCCATGCGGTACCGGCACCTGCGCGAGGATGGCGCAACTGCATACCAGGGGCGAGCTCGCGCTCGGCGAGGACTTCGTCAACGAGTCGTTCATCGGCACCCGTTTCACCGGGCGGCTGATCGAGCGGACGACGGTCGGCGACCGCCCAGCGGTGGTGCCCACGATTTCCGGCCGAGCCTGGATCACCGGCATGGCGCAGTACCTGCTCGACCCATCCGACCCGTTTCCCAAGGGGTTCCAACTATGACCCGTGTGGTTTCCACGTCCCCACAGCGGCCGTCCGATGTCGTCGTGGACGCTCCAGCAACGTCCCCGGCGGAGGTTGCTGAAGCCGTACGTCGGGCACGTCGCGCGCAGCGGCGGTGGGCTCGGGTTCCTGCGACCGAACGGGCGGTGGCACTCGGCTCGGTGGCTGATTCCCTTGCCAACCAGGAAAAAGAGCTCACCAGTCTGATGGTTCGTGAGGTCGGCAAGCCGGCAGGTGAGGCAGCGGGCGAGGTGGCCAGGGCCGTGGCGATCCTGCGCTACTACGCCCAGCAGTGTTACGACCCGGTCGGCCAAACGTACCCGGCCAGCAGGGGGCTGTCCTTCACCGTACGCCGGCCCCGTGGGGCCGCCGGACTGATCACACCGTGGAACTTTCCACTGGCCATCCCGGTGTGGAAGGCCGCTCCGGCACTGGCCTACGGCAACGCCGCGCTGGTGAAGCCGTCCCCGGACGCGACCGCGTGCGCGCTGCGGCTGGCCGAACTGGTCGCCGGGCACGTGCCGGACTCGCTGTTCACGGTGCTGCCGGGGGACGCCGAAACGGGGAGGGCACTGGTCGATGTGGTGGACCTGGTCTCCTTCACCGGCTCCGGTGCTGTGGGCAGGCGGGTGGCGATGGCCGCCGCGGAACGGGGGATACCCGCCCAGTGCGAGATGGGTGGGCTGTCCGCCTCGATCGTGCTGCCGGACGCCGACCTCGATCACGCCGCGGCCAGCATCGCCTATGGAGCAATGGGTTTCGCCGGGCAGAAGTGCACCGCGACCAAGCGGGTCATCGTGGTTGGGGATGCGGAGTCGTTCGCCGAGGCGCTGCGCGAGCGGGTACTCGGCCTGGGGTACGGCGATCCCGCCGAGGACGGCGTCGTGGTCGGCCCCGTGATCAATGAGGTGGCCCGGCAGCGGGTGGTGGATGCCGTGGCGGAAGCCGAGCGTGCGGGGGGACGGCTGCTCACCGGCAAGGAACCCGCGGACGGCTGGTTCGTCCGTCCGACAGTGGTGACGGGGCTGGGCGCACAGGAACGGCTGAACCGTGAGGAGGTTTTTGGGCCGATCTGCACGCTCATCTCAGCGTCCAACGTGGATCATGCGTTGACGATGGCCAACGACAGCACCTACGGATTGGCCACTGCCCTGTACACCAGTGACCTTGACGCTGCTCTGTCCTATGTGGATGAATGTGCGTCAGGAATGGTGAAGATTAATGCTCCGACCAGCGGCGTGGACTTCCATCTTCCCTTCGGCGGGGAGAAGAAATCCGGTTGCGGAGGCAAGGAACAGGGCAAGGCGGCCCTTCAGTTCTACACGTCGTCCCGAACCGTACAGATCGTCGCGATCCGATAGGAGCGAACGCGTCGTCGCGGTCAGCTGAGCTGGCGTCTTCGCCGTTGTTGTCTCCGCTGGCCCAGCGTGGGCGCCGTGGTCGGTGGTGAATCGAGATCTGGCGCTGCTCAAGGGCCGGGTTGGGGGTGGAGAACAGGAAGAAGCAGATCAAGCTGTAGATCAGGGGCATCAGCACCAGCCGGTGGGCCCACATCAGCAGCATCGGCCCCGCCTGCGTCTGGGACACCACCGCGGGCCCGAGGAGAGCCTCCAGGGGGTAGGCCAGGCCACCGAAGGTCAGGCAGAGCACCACGATGCGCAGCGGCACCTCACGGGGCGCCCGACCCAGCTGGTACAGCTTCCACACCAGGGCGCTGTAGAGCACGATCCCGTTGACCAGGAGGAGGATCACAGCCACCCCCATCGGTCACCCAACGCGGTGTCGAGCCGCTGTGCCGCATCGGTGGTAGCCGGCTGGGCGACCCGGTTCAATACTGAGGCCCACTCCAGGATGATCGTGGCCACCGTTTCCGCCTCGCGCTCCTGCTGGGAGTCGTAGGAGGTGCGGCGCAGCGCCCGCCGCACCGCATCCGGATCCAGATTCGGGTACCGGCGGCGCAGCACCTCGGGCTCGACCTCGGGATACAACTCGGCCATCAGCGCATCATCGTGCTCGTCACCCTCATGTCCGGCCAGAATGTGCCCAAGCTCGTGCAGGATGATGTGATCCTGGTGAGCCTTACTCGTTTCCTGCTGATACAGGATGAAATCCGCGGTCGGGGCGCCCGACTGCCATTCTCGACATGCGCTGGGCCCGCACCCGTACGGGTGCGGGCCCAGCGCATGTTACCTGTCGGCAGCGACCCTCGACGCGGGTCGAACCGAAGGGTCAGAGGGGAAGAAGTCCAACCAGGGGAATCTGGGACGGGGAGAGCAAGGACGACGGCGTGGGCAGTGACTGCGGGGGAGGCGAAGGCTGCGTGATGGGCCTGGGCAGCAAGGGAGCCACACCCGGTGGGGGATTCACACCGGCCGTACCGTTCGCGTGGGGGTAGGGGTGAATACTCATCGGCATCGGAGGGCCTCCGTCCCACGCCGACCCATAGTTGGGGCTGTGGTAGTGGTGGGAGTAGTGGGCGGGCTGGGAGTTGTGGGTCGGCGCGTAGTAGTGGGAGGGCTGGGAGACGGCGTGCGTCGCCGGTGGGTTAGGGCTGGCGCCGGGCTCGGCGGCGGCGGTTCCCGTACCCAGACCGAAGAGAGCCACGGCCAGGGCGCCGACCCCGGCCAACAGGGACCTCAGTCGGGACATGATGATTTCCTCTTTCTTTCACCGGGTGAGTGGCGCGGTCTGTGCCACCCGAGCTGTCAACGCCTTTCGGAAGTGGAGGGCTCGGCATGCGGTGGAACGGGTCGGGGACTGACCCTGTCCCTGCTCGCGGCCGGTCCGCAATCCGCAACTCCGACAGGCGGATGGTCGCGACTGGACGGACTGCCCGTGCCCACCGCTCCACACCTGCCCACGCGCCAGCAGCACCACTAACACAGCAGGTCGCAAGTATTTGTTCCACGGACAAGTCCTAGTTCCCATCGGGCTCCTTGGTAATCCCACCGGATTCCGTACCCTCGTCGTCCTCGGGTTTGCGGGCGTTGGTGGCCTCGGACGGCGCCTTCAGCTGTTCGACCTCGCCGCGCGGTGCGCCCCCGGAGCCCGATGGGTGCTTCGGCCCGCATGCGCCCGGTCATCCTTGGGAACCAGAAGTAGATGCCGGCGAAGGTGGCGAAGGCGATCGTGCCGTAGAGCACGTAGTGGAAGTGGGCCACCACGAAGTAGGTGTCCGAGACATGGAAGTCCAGGGGTGGCGCGGCCAGCAGCACACCTGACAGGCCACCGAAGAGGAACAGCCAGAAGGAGAAGGCATTCAACCGGGGGAACGCCACGTCCGGGGAGCCGATCTGCAACGGCAGGATGTAGTTGGCGAACC
>NZ_BMMK01000009.1 GCF_014645795.1 Longimycelium tulufanense
GTCACAACCCGATCTTGGACACCCTTCGCCTGTCTCCAGGGACCACCCCGACTTCGGAATTACTCGTCTAGCCGGCACCGTGCCCCGAACGCCCTCCCGACCCCACCGCGGCCGTGCTGGACGGCGGGGGGCTGGGGAGCGCACCGGGCCGCACGACAAGCACGGCGAGGGTGATCACAGCGGCCCAGGTGAACGCCGTTCGCAGGCTGGTGGCGCCAGCGATCACCGCGAACAGCGACGGCCCCACGAACTGGCCCAGCGAGATCAGGAAGAACGTGGTGCCGAACCCGGCCGAGGGCCGGTCCCGGAACACCGCGATGCTCCAGACACCGAGGATGCCGGTCACCGCGATGAACGCGATCCCGAACAGCACGGCCGAGCAGATCACCGCGGGCCAGCTGGTCGGCAGCGCGGCCAGCAACGCGATGGCCACGGCGATGGCGAACACCGTTGCGGCGAGCGAGATGTGCAGGCCCAGACGCTGCACGGCATCGCCGGCCACGGCCCCGCCGATCCCCGCGACACCGACAACGGTCCAGAACAGCGGGCCGAGCGTGGCGGTGTCGCCGCCACCGGTTCCCTGGGCCCGCGTGATCGCGTCGACGGCGAACGTCCAATAGGCGGAGGTGGAGATCCCGAGCACCACGGCCACGGCGAACAGCCGGACCGACTTCTTCCCGACCAGCCAGCTCCACCGCAGCTTCGGCACGGCCGCACCGCCCGCCGGGTCCTCCGACCGGTGGGCGCCGGACGGCAGTAACAGGCCGTTCCACAAGGCGGCGGCCAGGGCGAGCACCGCGAAGACGATCCAGGCCGAACGCCACTGCGTCCCCATCCAGAGCGCCACCGGCCCGGCGACGAGCACACCGAAACCCGTACCGGAGTTGATGATCGCGTATGTCCGGTCCTGCGCCTTCCTGGGAACGAGCCGCACCACCGCGTCGGAGAACGGGGTGTATGCCCAGCCGGGGCTCGCACCGGCCAGGATGACGCCGAGCGCCAGCAGTTCGGTGCTGTGCGACAACCCGATGAGCAACATGCCGCCCGCGGCCGTCACGGCGCCGATGACCACGGGCAATCGCGGCCCGGTCCGCGCCGCGATCACCGCGGTGACGGCACTGGCGAGGAGGAAGCTGGCATAGGACCCGCTGGCGATCAGCCCGAGCACACGGGTGGACAGATCGAGCTCGGCGCGGATCCCGGGGACGAAGAGGCCGTACGTGTAGCGGGCGAGCCCATAGCTGACCGCAATCATCAGCACGCCGGGCGGAATCAGACGACCGGGCGACACCACTCCCCCATTCAGAGCACCTTTTTCCACGAACTGGCGGCCCGACTCCACTTCCGAACATATCTCCGAAAGAATTCGGACATCATTCCAAGATTGACATGGTCGGCACCCCACCATACTCTCGCGGTCGAGCGATTACCGTACCCATACGGAGATATCGGGCCGACACCGCCGGTAACCCGAGGGCGTCCGTCGGGAGACACCGGCCCGGACATCACCACCCCTGCCATCTCCAGCGGCCGCCCGGGAGTGCAGCAGTGAGTTATCCGGCAACCGGCGAGCTCGACACCCCGACCGCCGGTCTCATCGACCACGTTCGCCGCGCGGTATCCCGATATTCGGGTATCCCCGAGCCGGAGATCATCGTTTCGGAAAACGTGGAGAAATATTACGACAATTTGGCCCCGGAGCGGGTCAACGCCCAGCTGGAACAGGTCTTTCACCTGATGTGGGAGCTGAACCGGGTGGGCCTGGGCAGCCCGGATCTGGGCAACACCGGGCACGCGCGCCTGCCGCTGGTACAGGCGTTACGCCTCATCGTGGCCGACCTGCGCGCCGTTGCCGGTGCCGAGCCCCTCCAGTACACCGAGTTGGGGCCGGAACCGAGCAAGACCACGTTCATCCTGCGCAGTCTCCGCGCCGAGGGTGTGGACCTGCGCCGCTACACCGGCGTCGACATCAATCCGGCGTCCCGGGAAACGATGGAACGGGAGCTGGCCACCCTGCTCCCGGCCGGACGCATCCACTACCAGCAGACGTTGTTCTCCGATCTCGCCCGAACGGATTACCGACTGCCCGGTACCCGGAACCTGGTGACAATGCTGGGTTTCGCCGAGGGCAACGAACACCCGACCGCGGTGGCCCGCCTACTGGACGACATCCTGCGGCCCGGCGACCTCTTCCTTTCCGAGATGCAGCTGCTTTCCCCCAGCGGCTGGAGTCCCGTCTTCGACTTCTACCGCACCGACCTGATGCGGAAGTTCTCCGAGATCACGCTCCACCGGAGCCGTCCGGACGTCGAGTCCGAATACTGCGTCTTCCTCGTCCCGCTCGAGCTACCCGAGCTGGACTCGCCGCTGATGGCGGCGGTGACGGCGGAACGCATCGTCGGCGTCCCCACCGGCGAGCCCGGCCTTTTCGTCACCAACTACTGCCTCAAGTTCTCCGCGGCCGAGTACCTGCGACTGCGGGAGAGGTCGGGGCAGTTCGTCGTGGTCGCCCAGCGCACCACGGCCGACGGCTCGATCGCCTTCCAGCTCGCGCAACGGAAGTGACCCACCCGCGGCCCTGCCACCGGCTCACGCCGAGGCGGCCGCGGCGGCGCGGACCATCCGCACCGCGTCCGGGACCGCCGCCAGCAGGGCCGACGCGCCGATGGGCGCACCGTCCGCGGCGACATCCCCCGCCAGCTCGTGCACCCCGGCCGCGCAGCCGGCTGCCAACCACGGCTCCACACCCGACGCCAGCAGCGCCCCGATCAGCCCCGACAGCACGTCGCCGGAACCCGCCGTCGCCGGCCAGGCGCCCCGGGCGCGATTGACCAGCACGCGGCCGTCCGGGGCCGCCACCACCGTGCTGTGCCCCTTGAGCAGGACCACACAGTTGGTTCGCTCGGCGGCCCGCCGTGCCGCCGCGACCCGGTCGTCGCCCACGTCCCCGGCCAGCCGGGCGAACTCGCGGTCGTGCGGGGTGAGCACGAGCGGGGTGTCCGGCTCGCGTGCGTCCCACAGCGCGGTCTCGGCGGCGAGCAGGTTGATCGCATCCGCGTCCGCGCACACCGGAACTCCCTTTTCGAGCACGGTCGCGAGCACCTCACGCCCGGCCGCGCCCGTGCCGAGCCCGGGCCCGACGACCCATGCCTGTACCCGGCCCGCGTCATTGATCGAGCCGGTCGCGATCACCTCGGGCCACCGGGTACGCACCGCGTCAGCGGCCGGCCCGGCGTACCGCACCATCCCGGAGGTGGCCAGCACGGCCGCACCGGTGGCGAGCACGGCGGCCCCCGGGTAGGTCTCCGAGCCCGCGGCCACCCCCACCACGCCCTGCGTGTACTTGTCGTCCTCCGGCCCCGGGACCGGCCACAGCGCCCCCATGTCGGCGGCGTCCAGCAGCACCAGGTCCGGCTCGCCCAGCTCGTCACCCAGGCCGATGTCGACCACGTGCACCGCGCCGGAGCACACCGCACCGTCGGCGAGCACGTGCCCGGGTTTGCGCCCGCCGAAGGTCACCGTCACGTCGGCGTTCACCGCCGGCCCCGCCACCGCCCCGGTGTCCGGGTCCACCCCGCTGGGCACGTCGACCGCCACCAGCGGCCCGGTGACCAGGTTCACCAGCTCGGCCGCCGGCGGCCGCAGCGGCCCGCGTCCGGACAGGCCGACGATCCCGTCGATCACCAGGTCCGCGGTCGACACCGCGACGTGTGCCGCCTCCGTGTCCTCGGGCACGCGCACGATCCGCCCGCCAGCGCGCCGGAAGGCCACCAGCCCTTCCGCGTGTGTGCGCTCGGGCGCCAGCAACGCCGCGGTGACGGCCACCCCACGGTGCAGCAGGAAGACGCCGGCCCACAGCGCGTCGCCTCCGTTGTTGCCAGCCCCGACTAGCAACGCCACCCGGCGTCCCGAGACAGCGCCGGTGTGCTCGGTGAGCAGTTCCGCAGACCGCACCCCGACCGCGAACGCGGCCCGGCGCATCAACGTGGCCTCCGGGGTCCGCTCGAAGACCCGCCGTTCCGCCGCCCGCACGCGCTCGACCGTCCACACGCCCTTCATGTCGAGCCATCCTGCCGCCCCGCCGCGCGCATGACCACGATCACGGTGAGGCGAGTCAGGCGAGCCATGCCTGTACGGCCCAGAACAGGCAACCGCCGAACACCACGCTGACCACTGCCCCAGCGAGGACCTGGCCAACCGTGTGCTTGCCCAGAGCCACGCGCGACCAGGCCGCGCACGCCGCCAGCGGTGCGACGGCCAGTGCCCAGGGGCCGTAGGCCACGACCAGGGCCGCACTCGCCCCGGTGGCGACCGCCGCGTGCAGCGAGATCTTCCACCGCCAGGCGACCGTGATGTACAGGAACAGCACCAGCGACAGCAGCATCGCCACGACGAAGGCGACAAGATCCGACGGCGCGTCGCCGACCCACAGGCCGACCAGGCCGAGGAAGACGGACAGGATGCACGCCAGGTACGGCACCAGCCGGCCTTCGCGGTTGTCGACATAGCGACCCCGCCACTGGCCCTGTCGTGCGCCCTGCACCATGACCAGCATCGGGACCGCCACGGCGAAGAGCACGATCCACAGCCCCCAGCCCAGTGTCGGGCCGATCCGTTGCCCGGTCGCCTCCCAGGCCACCGCGAGCGGCAGCAGCGCCACCCACACCTCGGGCCCCAGCACGTTGCTCACGAGCCGGGCCGCCGGCCGGTTACCGGGGGCTTCCTTCGTCGCCGCCATCCGGGTCCTCCCCTCGCCCGAAACGCCGAAGGTGACCTGGAGTTCATACGTAGCCAAGGTCACCTTCCGGCGCGCGACGAGCGGGGCCGGGATCACTCGACAGTGACGGACTTGGCGAGGTTGCGCGGCTTGTCCACGTCGTAGCCGCGGCAGCGGGCCACCTCGGCGGCGAACACCTGCAGCGGCACGGTCGACACCAGCGGCTGCAGCAGGGTCGGCACCGCCGGCACCTCGACGAGGTGGTCGGCGAACGGCCGCACCGTCTCGTCGCCCTCCTCGGCGATCACGATGGTGCGGGCGCCCCGCGCCTTGATCTCCTGGATGTTGGACAGCAGCTTGGCGTGCAGCACCGCGCGGCCCTTCGGTGAGGGCATGATCACCACGACCGGCAGGTTGTCCTCGATCAACGCGATCGGGCCGTGCTTGAGCTCACCGGCGGCGAAGCCCTCGGCGTGCATGTAGGCGAGCTCCTTGAGCTTGAGCGCGCCCTCCAGTGCCACCGGGAAGCCCACGTGCCGGCCGAGGAACAGCACCGCCTTGGAGTCGGCCAGCCCCTGCGCCAGCTCGCGCACGTGCCCGACGGTGGACAGCACCTGCTCCACCGCCTCCGGCATGGCCTCCAGCTCGGCGAACTCCCGGCTGACCTCGTCGGGGTACTTGGTGCCGCGGGCGCCCGCGATGGCCAGGCCGACCAGATAGTTGGCCGCGATCTGGGCGAGGAACGCCTTGGTGGAGGCGACGCCGATCTCCGGGCCGGCGTGGGTGTAGAGCACGGCGTCGGACTCGCGCGGGATCTGCGCGCCGTTGGTGTTGCACACCGCCAGCACGCGGGCCTTCTGCTCGCGGGCGTGCCGGACGGCCTCCAGGGTGTCGGCGGTCTCACCGGACTGGCTCACCGCCACCACCAGGGTGTCCCGGTCCAGCACCGGGTCGCGGTAGCGGAACTCGCTGGCCAGCTCCACCTCGACGGGCAGCCGGCACCAGTGCTCGATGGCGTACTTGGCGACCAGGCCGGAGTGGTAGGCCGAGCCGCAGGCGACCACGAAGACCTTGTCGATGTCGCGCAGGTCCTGGGTGTCCAGCCGCTGCTCGTCGAGCACGATGCGGCCGTCCCGGAAGTGCCCGCGCAGGGTGTTGGCCAGCGCGGTGGGCTGCTCCTCGATCTCCTTGAGCATGAAGTACTCGTGGCCGCCCTTCTCGGCGGCCGACAGGTCCCAGTCGACCCGAAACGGCTTGCCCCGCGCCGGCTCACCGGCGAAGGTCGTCACCGCATAGCCCTCGCGGGTAATGACCACGACCTGGTCCTGGCCCAGCTCGACCGCGTCCCGGGTGTGCTCGATGAACGCGGCCACGTCGGAGGCCAGGAAGTGCTCGCCGTCACCCACGCCGACGACCAGCGGCGAGGACCGGCGGGCCGCCACCACCATGTCGGGATGGTCGGCGTGCGTGACGACCAGGGTGAAGGCGCCCTCCAGGCGGCGGGCCACGGCGTGCACGCTGGCCGCCAGGTCGCCGGCGGTGCCCGAGTCGTCCTGGCCGGCGTAGGCGCGGCCGACGAGGTGCGCGGCGGCCTCGGTGTCGGTCTGGCTGGCGAACTCGACGCCCGCGGCCTCCAGCTCGGCGCGCAGCTGGGCGAAGTTCTCGATGATGCCGTTGTGCACCACGGCCACCCGGCCGGTGGCGTCGCGGTGCGGGTGGGCGTTGGGGTCGTTGGGCGCGCCGTGGGTGGCCCACCGGGTGTGTCCCATGCCCGCGGTACCGGCGAACCGGTCCCGGCCGACCTCGTCCAGCCGCGTCTCCAGGTTGGCCAGCTTGCCGGCCTTGCGCTCGACGGCCAGGCTGCCGGAACCGTCCAGGACGGCGACGCCGGCCGAGTCGTAGCCCCGGTACTCCAACCTGCGTAGGCCCTCGAGGACAACCTCGAGGGCGGACCGGTGCCCTACGTAACCCACGATCCCACACACGTCGGACAGAGTAGCCATCCGCCGGTTGGGGGTCCTCCCCCGTCACCGGGGTGCCACGGTGCGCGATCGACTACCTTCGGCAAGCATGGCGCGGACTGCCAAGAAGGCGCTCGACGAGCTGAGCCGGCCCGGACCGCACACGGTGTTGCACGGCGACCTCGGGCTCGTCGGCCTTCCCGGGCTGGTGCTCACCCCGCGGTCGGGGCTGGGTCTGCCCGCCGTCGCGTTCGGTCACGGCTGGCTGCAGCCGCCGCAGCGGTACCGCGGCCTGCTGCGCCACCTGGCGTCCTGGGGGTTCGTGGTCGCCGCGCCGTCGACGTACCGGGGGCCGCTGCCCTCGCACCGGATGTTCGCCACCGACCTGAGCACCGCGCTGGACGTGTGCGTGAACGTGCGGCTGGGTGAGGGTGAGATCAGCGTCGACCCGAAACGGCTCGGCATGGCCGGTCACTCGTTCGGGGGTGGCTGCGCGGTGCTGGCGGCGGCCGTGGACGAGCGGGTGCGGGGGGTGGCGACGCTGGCCCCCTCGGAGGCCCGTCCGTCGGCGCTGGACGCGGCGCGGCGGTGCCGGATGCCGGGGCTGCACATCGCTGGCGGGGAGGACCGGATCGCGCCATCCGCCGGGCACGCCGAGCCACTGGCGCACGCCTGGGCCGGCCCGACCCAGCTGCGCACCATCGGCAAGGCCACGCACCTCGGCTTCACCGAGGGCCGGCATTTCACCGACCTGCTGTTGGACGGAAAGCCGCAGCGGGTTGTGCACCGGTTGACGCGGGGGCTACTCACCGCGTTCTTCCTTCGCACGTTGTCCGGCGTCCGGGACTACGACGCCCTGCTGGAAGAGGACATCCGCGGCTGCCCCATCGACTTCACCCGCGGCGCCCCCACTACCAGCTGCGTCCGCTGATCGTTATCTTCGGGAGAGCGACGGGGATCCCGCCGTTCCACCCATTCGCCACCTGGGTTGCCGTTACGGTTCGAGGTATGAATCCCGGCGCTTCTGGACCCCCGCCCGGCTGGCAACCGACACCTTTCGGGCAGCCGTACGGACAACCCGTGCAGCCAGGCTTTCCCCCGCCGCAGCCAGGCTTCGGGCCGCCGCCAGGTCCGGGTGCGAGCCGGCCGAGCCCCTTGGTGTGGGTGACGGTGGCAGTCGCCGTCGTCGCGGCCCTGTGGTGGGGTTATCTGGGGATCAAGGGTTTCATCGGCTTAAACGACTTCGCCGAGACTGCTGACGCGCTGGGCAAATATCCGGACCGCAACGCGGGGGCGACCAAGGCGCTCTACATCGTGAGATCGTCGTCCGCCGCACTTGGCGCGCTGTTGCTCGTCGCCGGAGTTGTGGTGCTCCTCATTCGTAAGCCAGCGGGTTGGATGCTCACGGTGGCCGGCGGCGGAGCCGGTCTACTGTCGGAGATCTTCTTCGTGTTCCGGGACCAACCGGTCAAGGTGGGTTACCACTTCAATATGTGGGTGGTCCTGTGGATCCTGCTGGCCGTGGTCGTCATTACGCTCGCCTTGCTCCCCCAGGTGCGGTCGACCGGTTCCCCTGGCTCTGCCCAGCAACACCCGTATCCGTTTCCACCGGCGGGACCCGGCTACCCGCCGGGGCCGGCGACCCCGCCCGGGATGAACGCGCCCGGATCCGGTTGGCGGCAAGGACCCCCGCAGCAGTGGTGAAGAAGGCTCTGGGCCCGTGGATCAAGGCGGGTTCCACGGGCCCAGAACACTTCCGGCTCAGTGCAGCCAACTTTGCTGCGAGAAGTCCTCGTCATCGTCGTCGCCGGGCATCGGCCGACGCGCGGCCGGCCGAGCACTCCGTTGCGGCCCGGCCTGAGCAGCGGGCGCGCTCCACGGTGGACTGGCCGATGGCGGTTCAGCCGGAGCCACTTGTTCGGCCCGCGGCGGTACCGGATAAGAGAAGTGCCTGTTCTCCTCTTCGTCCTCCTCCACCTGCCCCAGCGCGAGCGTGTCCGGCTTCTTCTTGGGCGTCATGGGATTTCGTGCCATGGCGTCCGCCCGCACCCGCTCGGCCAGCCGCAACGCCTTCTGGCTGAACTCGGTGTTCCGCTCCGCCGTCTGCTTCTCGGTCTCCGCGACCCGCCGCGCGGCCAGCTCCAACCGATCCGCCTGCTCACGGCTGATCCCGTCGAGCTGCCGGCGGAGCGCGACAACGGCCTCACCTTCCATCGGGCTTGCCTCCCCACCCCGTTGCCGCGCTACTTGTCACGGTTGTCCTCGCCGAGGACGCCGCGCATCCGGTGCACGGCGCTCTGCTCCTCGTCGCTGAACAGCTGTCCCGGCGTGTTCCAGCGGTTCCCGCCGCGTTCCTGCTCGCTGTTCTGGCCCCCGGCGCCGGCCATGCCACCCATCATCGGCATGCCGCCGCCCGTCATCCCGGCCTGGCCACCGTGCCCCGCGCCGCCCGCGGGAGCCTGGTGGTCCGGCATCGCGGCGAGCCCGGCTCCCCCGGCCTCACCCGCCTGCGGGGCACTGGTGCTGGCCAGTCCGCCGGGTGCGCCGGCCGGATCCGGACCGCGCTGGGACCAGGGGCTGCCCGGCATCTCGGAGTAACCCCCGGGGCCGTAGCCCACGGATCCATAGCCACCACCGGGGTTTCCGTGGCCGGTTGGGTGGCCACCCGTGCCGTAATCGGAGGAGCCGTACCCGTAGTCCGGAGCGCTCGGGAAGCCCGCTGGTGCGGGGTTCGTCGCTGCGGGAGTGGTCGGCGCTGGGCCACCGGCCTGCGGGTGCGCAGGTTGCGGCGGAACGTCCCCGCCGGGCCCAGCCGGCTGCCAACCGCCCTGATGCGGCGGAGTGGGTGGCACCGGCCCCTGCTGCCAGGCGGCAGCGGCCGGAGTCACCCGCGGGTCGCCCTGCGGATGTGCGACACCGACGTCGTACTGCGGGTAAGGCTGCTGGGGGCGGAAGTCCTCCGGCGCCGCGTAGGTGGGTCGCGCGACCGGTTCCTCGGTCTGTGGCGCGAACTCCCGACCGGGCTGCGGGCCCAGTCGCTCACCGGACCCGGCCACGCCGAGGACCGGCCCACCGGTGGGGCCGTGGCTCTGCGGGCCGGTGGTCGCACTCGGCCGGCCCTCGCCGGTCTCGTCGAAGTCGAGCGCGTACTTGGTCGGCTGGCTGCCGTCGCCGGCGTCCACGGTGACGGTGAGCCGGTCCGGCTGGCCGGGTGGATGCTCGGCGGTGATGGTCATGCCACCGTCCTCGATCAAGGCCTTGCCGTCCGGGCCGGGGCGGAGTATCTGCTCGACATCGCCCTGCGGCATCGCACCGGGAACTCCGATCCCAGCGGAACCACTCTCCGGGGCGGGATACGGCATCGGCGGCGCACCGGGCTGTAGCGCGTCTTCCGGACGCAGGTCCATCGAGCGGGCCAGCTGGTCACCGGAGCGCTGGCCGAGACCGAGCGGGTCGGTGCCGCTCTGCCCGCCGGGGCCGAAGTCGATGTCGTAGGTCTTGGGCTTGCCGTCCGGACCCTCGACCGTGATCTTCACGCCGCCCTGGCCGTCCGGGCTGCTGACGGTGATCCTGCGGCCGTGGTCGTCGATGGTGACGCCCTCCTGCTTGACGGGATCGACCAGGCCCACCATTCCCGACGGCTGCTCCCCGGGCTTCGGCATGAACTCCTCGGGCTTGCCGACCAGGTCCTCCGGCTTGAGCGCCTCCGGAGGCTTGGGGGTCTCGAACTTCGGCATGTTCGGAACGCCACCGCCGGCACCTCCTCCACCGACGCCGCCACCGGCTCCCCCACCGCCGGCACCACCACCGGTACCGGCGCCGGGAACATTCCCGGTGCCGCCCTGCTGACCACCGCTGCCCTTGTCGTCGCCTGCGGGCCTGGGCTCGCTGCCGCCGCCCTCTCCCTGGCTGGTGAACGGGTTCTCGTCACTACCGACGATCTTGTTCATCCCGTTCCACGACTCGTCCACGGCCTTCTTGGTGGCCTCACACGTCTCGTAGAAACCCTTGTACTTGCCCTCCACATCGGCGGCGAAGACTGTTTCGGTCCACTCCGACGCCTTCTGGCCGACCTTGTTCTTATAGGTGTCGTCGTCACCGCACCCGTCATCGATCTCAATACCGAAGTACCCGCACACACGACGCACGAGCGCATCGTCGGTGTTGCCCTTGGCGGCCTCGATGATGTCGGCGATCTGCGCGGCACTCTTGCCCCCGACGGTGTTGACCTCCTTGATGCTGTCGAGCATCCACCGTGCCTTGGTACGGATCTGCTGGGCCACGGCGTGTGTGGCGACCCGGATAGCTCCCGCCGAGTCGTTCATGTTCTGGATGTGCTTGTCGACCTTCTTCGCGAAGTCGGCGAAGAACTCCTGCGCCTTCTCGGACGCCCCACCCGTCCAGTGTCCCCACAGACCGCTCAACTTGTTAGCCATGTCCGTGTGCTGCTGGCGGGCGGTGGAGGCGGCCTGGCTCAGCTCGTTGGCGTCATGGTCGAACCTGGTGAAGTCGATCCCGCGCTGCTCGTCGTAGCGCTGGTGGACATAGTCCTTACCGAGGTTTCCCGCATCCTTCGGTGGATTCTTCAGGTACCCCGGAATCTTCTCGTACAGCGGAAGGAAGTTGTCGAAGTAGCGCAGTCCGGGCTTGCCGACATCCAGCAGCTCGTCGGAGTTCTTCGCCCCGGCGCTCCCGTCGGCCGACCTACGGTCGGAGTCCTCCAGGGCGGCCTTGCCCTGGGAGACCTCCTCCTGGTGCTGCCTGTTCGCTTCCGCGCCCTTGTCCGCGGACTTCTTGGCAATGGAGTAGGCGTTCTTCAGCCGCTCGTCACGGTCGTCATCGCCGATGATGTCCTTGAACTGCTGCCACTGACCGCCCCAGTAACCGACGTCGTACTGATTGGCGTATCTCTCGACCTCGTCGCTGTTGCCGAACATCGACCAGTCGTCGGCACTGACGCATGCGAGAACAAGTGCCTTCTTCTGGTCTGCGGGAACATCAGGACTGTCCAGGACCTTCTTGATGTCGTCCCAGGACGGCACGTCGGCCATCAGTTGCCCCCTGCCTTGCGCACGGTCGCCGTGTTGCTCGACTCAGCGAACTCGTAGCCGCCCCTGGAGCCCTCCAGCCGGCCGGCGAAGTCGTCCATCGCCGCCGCGTGTTGCTCGATCATGGTCGCGATCTTCTGCAGCGCGGGCGGGTACTGTCCGCCGGGGCCGATGTGCGCCCGGCCGAAGTTCTGCGCGGTGACCGCCGTGGACGAGACCTTGTTCTTGAGGTCCCGCACGGTCTGCGCCAGTCCCTTGATGGTGCTGGCCGTGGCGACCATCTCGCCGGTGTTGGTCCCGTATCCACCCACCGTGGGCTCTCCCCTCCACAGAAGCTCGGCTGCGCAGCTTCCCCCCAGCGCGCACGGTGCTACGACGCGGGTTCTCCCTGCGCTGGTTCCCCAGCGTGGCCGAGAACAACGGTCACGGGCAGGAAAATCCGACAGAAGCTTGCAAAGGTGAAGCGAATGCGCCCGGGTCACACCCGCCCCGGGCAACGCTCACTGCTGCGGTGGTCCCTGCGGAGGGGGCGGTGGGGGCACCTGACCGGGGAGCGGCCCGTAGCCCTGGGGCGGTTGTCCGTAGTTCGGTGGGTAGACGCCGGGGCCCGGCTGCGGCGGGTAGCCGGGCGGCACTCCCTGGCCCGGGGGTGGGCCGCCGGGCTGCGGGCCGAACTGCTGCTGAGGCCATGCGCCCGGCGGCTGGACCTGCCGGCGTCGGTTCGCCCGCACGAGCAGCACGACTCCAAGAACGACGACGCCGACCAACGCCAGCAGGAAGAGAAGGATGAGCAACTCCCACGCTCCAACAGGCCCCACAGATGTCCCCTCCGGTGTCCTCAGCACACCGAGGAGACCACGCCGGCCAGGCGATGGGCAACGGCCTCGGCCGCATCCTGTGTGGGGGCCTCGACCATCACCCGGACCAGCTGCTCGGTGCCGGACGGCCGCAACAGAACCCGGCCCTTGCCGGCCAGCTCCGCCTCGACCGCGGCCACCGCCTCGGTCACCGACGGGGCCCGCACCACCGCACGCTTGTCGGTCACCGGCACGTTCACCAGCACCTGCGGCAGCCGCCGCATCACCCCGGCCAGGTCGGCCAGCGGCTTGCCGGTCGAAGCCACCCGCGCCATCAGCCGCAGCGCCGTGAGCAGGCCGTCCCCGGTCGTGGCGTGCGCCGGCAGCACCACGTGCCCGGACTGCTCACCACCGAGCGAGAAGCCGCCGGTGCGCAGCTCCTCGAGCACGTACCGGTCGCCGACCGCCGTGGTGCGCACGCCGACCCCGTGCTCCTTCATCGCCAGGTGCAGGCCGAGGTTGCTCATCACGGTGGCCACGAGGGTGTCCTGGGCCAGCTCGCCGGCCTCCTTCATGGCCAGCGCCAGCACGGCCATGATCTGGTCGCCGTCCACCAGCTCCCCGGCCGAATCCACGGCCAGGCACCGGTCGGCGTCGCCGTCGTGCGCCACACCGAGGTCGGCGCCGTGCTCCACCACGGCCGCCCGCAGCCCCTCGACGTGCGTCGACCCACAGCCGTGGTTGATGTTGATCCCGTCCGGCTCGGCGTGCAGCGCGATCACCTCGGCGCCCGCCCGCCGGTACGCCTCCGGCGCCACCACGGAGGCGGCCCCGTTCGCGCAGTCGACGACCACCTTCAGCCCGTCCAGCGGCTGCGGGGTGGCCACCAGCAGGTGGTCGACGTAGCGCCGCCCCGCGTCCGTAACGTCGCGCACCCGGCCCACGCCGGCGCCGGTCGGCCGGCCGGCGGTGTCGCCCAGCCGCGACTCGATCTCGTCCTCCACCGCGTCCGGCAGCTTGTGCCCGCCGGTGGCGAACAGCTTGATCCCGTTGTCCGGCATCGGGTTGTGCGAGGCCGAGATCATCACGCCCAGGTCGGCCTCGAGCTGGCCCACCAGGTGGGCCACCGCCGGGGTGGGCAGGATCCCGACCCGCAGCACGTCGGCCCCGGCCGCGGCCAGGCCCGCGGTCACCGCGGCCTCCAGCAGCTCGCCGCTGGCGCGCGGGTCGCGGCCGACCACCGCGACCGGGCGGTGACTGCGGTCGTGCTCGCCCAGCACCCGGGCGGCCGCGCTGGCCACCGACAGGGCCAGCTCGGGGGTCAGGTCAGCGTTGGCCAGGCCACGCACCCCGTCGGTGCCGAACAGACGCGCCATGGGCTCGAGGACCTCCTAGGAAGCGAGACGCTCGCCGGAAAGGTTCAGCAGGAAAGATTCACAGGAGAAGAAAACGTCCACCAAACGCAGCTGCGGGAGCAGCACCCGATGAGACGGATGACTGCTCCCGCAGGTTGTCCTCGCCGGTCCGCAGGCGTCAGCGCTTGCTGTACTGCGGCGCCTTGCGGGCCTTCTTGAGGCCGTACTTCTTGCGTTCCTTGGCCCGGGCGTCCCGGGTGAGGAACCCGGCCTTCTTCAGCGCCGGGCGGTCGTCCTCGTCCGCGGCCACCAGGGCGCGGGCGACGGCCAGCCGCAGCGCCCCGGCCTGGCCGGAGATGCCGCCGCCCTTGAGGTTGGCGATCACGTCGAAGGACTCGGCCTTCTCCACGGTCACCAGCGGCTCGCGGACCAGCTGCTGGTGGACCTTGCTCGGGAAGTAGGTCTCCAGCGGCTTGCCGTTCAGGGTGAACTTGCCGCTACCCGGAACGATGCGGACCCGGACGATGGCCTCCTTGCGGCGGCCCACGGTCTGCACGGGCTTGTTGTCGACGATGGCGACCGGCGCCGGGATCTCCTCGGCGTAGGTCTCGGTCTCAGGAGTGGTCACGCTCTGGTCCTCGGGTGCGTCGGTCACTGGGCGACCTTGGTGATCTCGAAGGGCTTCGGCTGCTGGGCCTGGTGCGGATGCTCGGCCCCGGCGTAGACCTTGAGCTTCTTGGCCATGGCGCGGCCCAACTTGTTCTTCGGCAGCATGCCCTTGACGGTCTTCTCGACCAGCTTCTCCGGATGCTTGTCGAGCATCTCGCCGAAGGAGCGCTTCTTCAGACCGCCCGGGTGACCGCTGTGGCGGTACACGAACTCCTGGTCGCGCTTCTTGCCGGTGAGGGCGACCTTGTCGGCGTTGATGATGACGACGAAGTCACCCATGTCCATGTGCGGCGCGAAGGTCGGCTTGTGCTTGCCGCGCAGCAGCGTGGCGGCCTCGGTGGCAAGCCGGCCGAGCACCACGTCCTGTGCGTCGATGACATGCCAGGCGCGCTGGACGTCGCCGGGCTTCGGGCTGTACGTGCGCACGGATCTACCTCGTCGTCACTCGCGTCGGGAAGTTGTCGCGGCGGTCACCTCGCGGGCTGAGGTATGCAACGGCCACGTGCCGCACACCGCACAACAGCAGAAGAAGATACCCGCTCCACTCGGACAGGGTCAAAACGGGGGTGGTCCGGGCCGGCGGCCGGCCGCGGGAGGCCCACCCGAACAGGCGTGGTCCCCGGAGCCGGGCGGCTCCGGGGACCAACGGTAGCTGGTCGGCCCGGCCGGTCGACAGCCGGTCGGTTCAGCCCCAGCGGGAGGTGTTGGCCCGCTCGGCCTGCTGGTAGTTCTCGGCGGCGTGGCCGAGGGCGACGCCGATCTGGGCCAGCACCTGCTGCAGGTCGGCCGCGGCCTGGTCCCACTGCTGCTGGTGGTGGTTGTAGGCCTCGGCGGCCTCGCCCTGCCAGGTGGACACCACCGGCTGGATGCGCTGCTTCAGGTCGTCCAGCGTGCTCTGGATCTTCTGCGCGCCGCTGGTGACGTTCTGCTGACCGGCCTGGAGCTCACCAAAGGTGACCAGGATCTCCATGGGATCGCCTCTCTCGTGCTCAAGCTGGGTGCGCTACGCGCGGGATGGATGAACGGGGTTGCCGGACCGCGGGCTCAGCCGCCCAGGGCACCCAGGATGCTGTTCATCGACTGGGACTGCTCCTCCTCCTGCTGGACGTAGCTCTTGGCCGAGGCGCCCATCATCTCGGAGATCGCCATCAGCGCGTCGTTCAGCTTCTTGGCGTCGGTGTTCCACCGCTCCATCAGGTTGTGGAAGGCCGTGGCGGCCTGGCCCTTCCAGGCGGACTGCAGCGGCTCGATCTGGCCACGGAGGTTGGAGAGCAGACCCTGGATCTCCTGGTTGGTGTTGGCGATGTCGTTCCCGGCCTGCTGCATCGTCGCCGAGTCGGTGGTGTAGGAACCGGCCATCTCGTGGGCCCCCTAAGTCTTCGTCGGTGCCGTCTCGTCCTCGTGATCGGACGACCTTGCGACGCAGAGGTTGCCAGGTTCGGTTCCCTCCCGGAGCCAGGTTTGCCGCAAGTGGTTGCGGGTGTGAACGGCGGGGCCGGGGAACCGCGATTCAGTGGAGGATTCGCTCCTAGGAAAAGTCCTCGTCATCGCCGGTGTGAGGGGCCGTTCGGGCAGTTGTGCGACGGTCCGTCGCGTTCTGCGGGCAAGGCTCATTCTTTTGCGCACGGAAATGTCCGGCGACCAGTTCCGGGGAGTTCGGGAGCGCTTCGACGAGCACCCGCGCACGGTGCGGAACCCAACGGCGGTGGTGCGCAGGCGGTCCCGCGTGGTCTCGGACGGGGTTACCGGTTCCGACCGGCGCACCCGGTCGGTCGGCACGGGCGGAAAGCCGGCGCATCAGCCGGTTGCCTCGTTTCGCGGCACCGACGACGGACGCGGCTAGCTGATCTTCAGGGTGCGCACGACCGTGTCGCACGCGGCGGCAACGCGTCCCTGGCCCGCCGGGGTGTACTGGCAGCCGACGGAAACCTGCGCGTCGCCCTGGAACAGCACGTACCAGTCCACTGTGGTCCCCTCGCGCTGCTGCCGGTAGTAGACGACGTCGCGGCCGGCGAAGCTGGCCTTCTCCTGGAACCCCGTGAAGCCGGGCCCGGCCTGCTGGTACTTGCCGCGCAGCTCGTCGAGGGCACGCCTGCGGTCGGCGTCGCTGTCGTATGTGAGCTTGAACTCCTGCACCGCGATCACGTCGGTGTCCGCGGCGGCGTCGTGCGGCTTCACCAACACCTTCCGGAGGTTGGCGTCGCCGCCGTTCTGCTCCCAGTCGCCGGGATAGGTGAAGGAGTAGTCGTACTGCTTGATCTCCTTGGTGGCCGCGTTCGCGCGCGGCTCCTCGCCACCGGACCTGAACGCGATCGCGATCGCCCCGCCGACGAGTGCCAATGCCAGCACCACCCCACCGAAGACGAAGGGCGCGCGTGACTTCTTCTGCCGCGCCGGAGGCGGAAGCGTCGGGCTCGGCATGCCCATCCCGGACGGCGGAACCGGTGGCGGCGTGGCCGGAATCCCGGTCGACGGGGTGAAGGCCGGCGGGCGTGGAGCGGGTGGGCCCGGCTGGACGGGTGGGGGTGGGGCGATCGCGGCGGTACGGTCCGGATCTCTGGTCACCGCGCGCAGCGCGCCGCGTGCCACCACCGTCTCCGGCTGGTCCAGCGTGATCGGAACGAGCCCGGTGCGCTCGTGCACCAGCCGGGACACCAGTGGGATCCGGCTCGATCCGCCGACCAGGAAGACCCCGGCGAGTTGCGGTGGGCTCAGGCCGGCCTCGCGCACCGTGGCGACGACCAGGTCCACGGCGCGCCCCAGCGGGCCCGCGACCAGTCCCTCCAGGTCGACGCGGGTGACGTGGGCGTCCGGGAACGGTGGTGGCAGCGGGACATCGGTGTAGGTGTGCCGGGACAGCGTCTCCTTGGCGCCCCGCACGTCCTGCCGCAGCACCCGGCGGCGTCGCCGGTCCGCCAGTTCCCGGCCCTCGACGAGCCGCTGCCACGCCTCGGGTTCGGTGCCGGCCACCAGGGCACCGACGTGCTCCAGCAACGCCTGGTCCACGTCGGCCCCGCCGAAGGTGGGGTCGCCCCTGGTGGCCAAGACCTCGAAGCCGCCGACCCGTCCGGGGTGGTGCGGGGCGGGACTGCGTTGCCGCCGCACCACGCTGGCGTCGACGGTGCCGCCACCCAGGTCCAGCACGGCCAGCGCGGCACCGTCGGCCATCCCGTGCCCGGCGGAGTGGAACACCGCGGCCGCAACGGGTTCGGGCACCAGGGCGACCTCGGCGGCCAGGCCGGCGGCCGCCTGGCGCAGGATCTTGGTGCGCACCGCGCCCCAGTCGGCCGGGTGGGTCAGCACCAGCAGATCGACCGGGGCACCCGCCGCCACGCGTCGCGCCTCGCCGACGGCGCGGGAGAGCACGGCGCGGATGGCGTCCAGCACCGGCAGCACGGTGGTAGCCAGCAGCAGGTCGCCCTCGTCGACGCGGCGCTTGGGGTGCGGCTCGTAGCGGGACGGGTCGACCGCGGCCTGCCGCTCGGCCTCGTGCCCGACGAACAGCGTGCCGTCCGGCGCGGCGTACACCGCGGACGGCACGAGCGGTTGCCCGTCGACCACGACCACCTGCGGCTCCGGGCCGAGCGCGCCCGAACCGTCCGGCATGGACAGTGCGGTGCACGTGCTCGAGGTACCGAAGTCGATCGCGACGTGCAGTGTCACCGCTCATCCCTCCGCGCCGCGGGTGGGCAGGACGCGACCGGCGTCCCGCCCACCCGGCGCCACCTATTCGGGTTGGATCCAGGCGACCTGGACGAGTTGCTGGCCGGTCTTGCGGCTGACGAGCGTGCCACGGCCCGGCGGCATCGGCGAGGGCTTGACGTTGCCCACGAGCACGCCGTCGTCCTTGTTGCCGCTCATGACGATGCCGGGTGCGGCCTGTTCCTTGAGCTTGGCGATGATCGGGTCGCTGAACACCGCGCGGCTGGCACCACCGGAGTTGCGCATGACCACCACGTGCAGACCGATGTCGCGGGCCTGCGGGAGGAACTCCGAGAGCACCGCCAGGGGGTTGTTGGTCGACGACGGCGCAGCCAGGTCGTAGTCGTCGACCAACAGGAACAACTCCGGACCGGACCACCAGGAACGGTTCTTCAGTTGTTCCTGGGTGACGTCCGGGCCCGGCAGCCGCTTGGACATCGCGGTGCGGACGTCGCCGATGATGCCCTGCAGCTGCTGGGAGGAGGCGGCGTAGGCCAGCAGGTGCTCGCTGTCGATGAAACCGAGCATGCTGCGCCGGTAGTCCACCAGGATGATCCGCGCCTGCTGCGGGGTGTACCGGTTGACGATGCCGCGGGCGATGGCGCGCAGCACACCGGTCTTGCCGGCCTCGGTCTCGGCGAAGCCCATGAAGTGCGGCTCGGCGGCGAAATCCAGGTACACCGGCGCCAGCTGGTCCTCGTTGACACCGATCGGGATGAGGTGGGGCGCCGGCTGCTGCTGCGGGCTGGGCATCTGCTCGTATGGCAGCACCGCTGGCAGCAGCCGCACCGGGGGTGCGCCCGGCCCACGCCACGCGGCGGCAACCCTCTGCACGCTTTCGGCGATGCCCTCACCGACCCGGTCGATGAGCATCACCCGCCGGTCAGCCTCGTTCTGCAGCTCGTTGACCCGGGCACTGTCAATACGCGGCAACGCCGTCAGGAAGTGCAGCTTTTCCCGCGACAGGCCGCGACCGGGGCGGTTCTGCGGCACGTTGACCGCCACCCGACGGTCCACATCGGACTCGGTGTGGTCACCCAGCCGCAGCTCGAATCGGGTGCCGAGCATGTCCTTGAGGGCGGGGCGAATCTCGGCCCACCGGTTGGCCGAGATCACCACGTGCACCCCGTAGGACAGACCGGAGGTGGCCAGCGTGACGACCTGCTGCTCCAGCATGTCGAACTCCTGCTTGAACGCCAGCCATCCGTCGATCACCAGGAACACGTCGCCGAACGGGTCATCGGTGATCTCGCCACGGCGCCTGCGGTGCCGGAAGGCGTTCATCGAGTCGATCCCGAGCTGGCGGAACCGCTGTTCGCGTTCGCCCATCAGCGCGTTGAGCTCGGCGATGGTGCGCCGCACCAGGTCCGGGTCGAGCTTGCCGGCCACCGCGCCGACGTGCGGCAGGTCCGCGACCGTGGCCAGTGACCCACCACCGAAGTCCAGGCAGTAGAACTGCGCTTCCTGCGGAGTGTGGGTCAGTGCCATCGACATGATCATTGTCCGCAACAGCATCGACTTGCCCGACTGCGGACCACCCACCACCGCCATGTGGCCGGCGCCACCGGACACGTCGGCCCAGAGCACGTCGCGTTTCTGCTCGTAGGGCTTGTCCACCACCCCGACCGGCACGATCAGCTGGCCGTTGTGCGGGTAGTCCGGCGGGCACAGGCCACGCTCGGTCTGCGCCAGCGGGGGCAGCAGCAGGTCGAGGGTGTCGGGCAGGTCCAGCGGCGGCAGCCACACCTGGTGGGCCCGCGGCCCCTGCCCGATCGTGCGGCGCACCACGAGGTCGAGCTCGGTCTGCTCGGTACCGCTCTCCTTCTTCGCCGGCTTCTTCTCCTCGACCTTCGGCCGCTCCGGCTCCTTGGGAATCGGCACGAACTCGGGCACGAACGGCCGCGGCCGCCGGTCGCCGCGCACCGGAGCACCGGTCTGCACCGGCTGCAGGCCCGGCGGCCGGTACGGCCCGGACACGTAGCACGCCTTGAACTGGGTCATCGGCTCACCCTGGATCTTCAGGTAGCCCGAGCCCGGAATCGGCGGCAGGTCGTAGGCATCCGGCACACCCAGCACCGCGCGCGACTCGGCGGGTGAGAACGTCTTCAGGCCGATCCGGTAGGACAGGTGGGTGTCCAGGCCGCGCAGCTTGCCCTCTTCGAGCCGCTGCGAGGCCAGCAGCAGGTGGATCTGCAGCGACCGGCCCAACCGTCCGATCGCGACGAACAGGTCGATGAAGTCCGGCTTGGCCGACAGCAGCTCGGAGAACTCGTCGATGACGATGAACAACGCCGGCATCGGCGGCAGGTCGGCGCCGTTCTCCCGGGCCTTCTCGTAGTCCCAGACGTTCTTGAACTTGCCCTTGGCCAGTTCCTCCTGGCGGCGGTTCATCTCGCCGGCCAACGCGTCCTGCATCCGGTCGACCAGGGTGAGGTCCTCGCCGAGGTTGGTGATGACCGCGGACACGTGCGGCGCGCCCTCCAGGCCGAGGAACGTCGCACCACCCTTGAAGTCCACCAGCACGAAGTTGAGGTGGGACGAGGAGTGCGTGGCCATCATGGCCAGTACCAGGGTGCGCAGGAACTCCGACTTGCCGGAACCGGTCGCGCCGATGCACAGGCCGTGCGGGCCCATGCCGCCGACCGCCGCCTCCTTGATGTCCAGCTCGACCGGCTGGCCGTACTCGCCGACGCCGAAGGCGACCTTGTACTTGTCGCTGATCGGCTTGGGGCGCCACGCCTGCGCGATGTCGAAGGTCATCGGGTCGCCCAGGCCGAGCAGCTCGAACAGGCCGACGTTGGAGTTGAGCAGCGGCTGCTCGTCGCTGACGTCGCCCTGGCTGCTCACCATCCGGTACGGCGACAGCTTGCGCGCCAGCGCCTCCACCTCGGCCAGGCTGAGCGAGTCGGGCCGGCCGAACCACTCCACGCCGGCCGCGGTGCGCGCGCCCAGCCGGTCCGGTTCGACCACGATGCGCAGGCCGCGCCGGGCGGCCAGGTTGCCCAGGGACTCGGACAGGTCGAGCAGGGTGACGCCGACCAGGCCCTCCTCCAGGATGAGGCGTTCCTCACGGGTCACGTCGCCGTCGTCGATCACGACCACGACGTGCGCCTGGTCGGAGGAGGCCGGGGCGTTGCGGCTGAACCGCTGCCGGTCCCGCAGCTCCTCGTCGAGCGCGGCTTCCACCTCGGCCAGCGAGCCGAACATCATCCGCACCTGGCCGAGGGCGTCGACGTGCCGCGGGTGCTGCACGTGCGGCAGCCACTTGGCCCACTCCCACTCGCGGCGGGCGGGACCCTGGCTGACGATGCAGATCAGCACGTCATCGGGGGTGTGGAAGGTGGCGAGCTCGGCGAGCATGGCGCGAGCCAGCGGGCGGGTCCGCTCCTTGTCGCCGAGCAGCGAGACCGCGGCGAAGCCGCGCAGCGAGATGGCGACCGGCAGGTTCGGCACGATCGAGTGCGCGCGGACGAAGCGGCGCAGCGCCAGCGTGGCGATCGGCTCCAGCTCGTCGACCGGGCCGGTCTGCGGCGGCACCAGCCGGGTGGCCAGCCGCTGCGAGCCGCGCCCCACCCGCAGGTGGCAGAAGTCCGAGTCGCCGGTGCGGCGCTCCCACATCCGGCGCCCGCCCGCCAGCGACCAGAACATCTGCTGGTCGGGGTGGGTCCACTCGCGCTCGGTGCGCTGCTCCTCGGCAGCCTCCCGGGCACGTTCCCGCATCTGGCCGAGGTACCGCAGGTAGTCCTTGCGGTCCTCGTTCATCTCGGCCTTCTTCTGGCCCCCGCCACGGCCCATGCCGCCGGCCATCATGCCGATGGTCGAGATCAGGAACATGCCCCCGAACATGAGGGACATCGGGTTCCTGCCCGCCATGAACATGAAGACCATCATTCCGATGGACGCCACGATCATCACGACCGGCAACAGCTTCATCACGATGTTGCCGGGGATGACGCGGGGCACCTCGGGCGGTGGCTCCAGGTGGACCTCGCCGCCCGGGGGACGCGGGGCGGCCAGGCGCGGCGACCGCTTGAACTGCAGCGTGCTCACCGGGCGGGCACCTCATTCAAGGCTGTATCCGGCGGCGGGCGTTCCGCCGCGTCGGCAACGGGTGGTCGTGCGGATCCGAGCGACGACCGCGCAGGTCCGCGCGGGGGGTGCGGGTGGGTTGGCACGAGTTCGCAGAACCCGCCGTCCGGCCGCACTCGGTGCGGCCATACTAGGGGCGCTCGTCGACCGGTTGGGTCGGTTCCGGGACTTCCGGCGGATCGCCGGCACCGGGCGTCGCGGTTCGCACCGGCGGCGAGACGGGTGGCCCGGCCACCCGACCCACGACGGAGAAGCAGGACGACAAGAGCGAGGGGCGCTGGTGGCGAACGGGACGACGGTGTTCAGCCGGGTGACGGTGGTGGCGCCGACCACTCGCATCGACGTCGCGCTGCCGGCCGACGTCGCGGTGGCCGACCTGCTGCCGATGCTGTTGCAGATGGCGGACCAGAAGAGCCCGGACGGCGGGAGCCGGCACGGCGGCTGGTGCCTGGCCAAGCTGGGTGAGGCACCGCTGGACCCGAGCCGCACGCTGGCCTCGCTGGGCGTGGTCGACGGCGACCTGCTGCAGCTCCGGCGCCGCGTGGACAACCCTCCCCCGCCGCTCTACGACGACGTGGTCGACGCCATCGCCGACTCGGTGCCGGGCAGCTACCGGCCGTGGACCAAGGAGACGGCGCGGCGCACCGGGCACGTGGCGGGCGGGCTGGCGCTGGGCGGTGCCGCCCTCGCCCTGTTCCGCGCCGGCCCGGCGTACCCGCTGACCACCGGCATCCTGGCCGCGGTGGCGGCGATCCTCGCGGTGGTGATGGGCGCGGTCGTGGCGCGCGCCTACCTGGCCGGGACGACCGGGGTCGTGGTGGCCGCGGCCGGTGGCCTGCCGATGGCGTTCGTGGCCGGTGTGTTCCTGGTCCCGGACGCCGGCGAGTGGGGGCTGGGTAGGCCGAACCTGTTGCTGGGCAGTGTCTTGGTGCTGGTGGTCGCCGCCGCGGCGATCATGGTGCTCGGCAGCGGTGTGACGACGTTCATCGCCGCCGCGACGGCGGCCACGCTGGGTGCGGTGGCGTTCGCGGTGGCGACACTGGTCGACGTTCCGGCGCCGGCCGTCGCCGCCGGGGCGGCCGCGGTCGCGTTGGCCGGCCTGTCGTGGCTGCCGCGGATCACGATCCAGCTCGCGCGGCTGCCGCTGCCGCAGGTGCCGGGGAGCGCCGAGGACCTGAGGGAGGACGGCGGCTTCCCGGAGTACACCGTGATCGAGCGGCGCGCGGGGCTCGCCCACGAGTACATGACCGGCATGATCATCGGCTGTGGCGCCGTTGCCGCGATCGCCGCGATGATCACCGCCGGTGAGGGCGTGTACGGCGGGATCATGGCGCTGGTGGTCGCGGCGGTGATGTTGCTGCGTGCCCGCAGCTACGCCAACGGCAGCCAGGCGGTGGCGCTGCTGGTGACCGGGATCGTGGCCGCGGGTGGCGTGTTGCTCGGCTGGATCTTCACCGCGAGCCCGTTCAACCTGCTGCTATGGGTGTTCGGCGCGCTGTTGCTGCTCGGCGTGCTGGGCGTGGTGCTCGGGGTGGTGTTCCCGGAGCGGAAGTTCTCGCCGGTGCTGCGTCGCACCGTGGACGTGACCGAGGCGTTGCTGATCGCGTCCGTGCTGCCACTCGCGTTGGCGGTGATGGACCTCTACAGCACGATCCGCCACCTGAACATCAACCTGTAAAGGGATCTTCGATGCGCAGCGCCCGGTCCCACCGTGCGGTGGCCGCAGTGACCGCGGCCGGCCTGCTCGCCCTGGCGGGCCCGGTCTGGCCGGCCGCGGCGGAACCGCCCACCGCCTCGAACCCGGCCGGGCCGGAGTCCGGCTCGGGTGGGAAGCCGCAGCCGCAGGGGCGGCCGCCCGAGGGTGACCCGCTGCGGGGAATCCCGCCGTTGCAGCCGAAGGCCGGCCCGCCGGCGAACGAGAAGCCGAAGCCGGACCTGAAGTACACGAAGAAGAAGAACTGCGTGCAGACCCTGGATGCCAGCGCCCGCAAGGTGGAGCGCAAGCCCTGGGGACAGATCGCGCTGAACTTCGAGGACGCGTGGAGGTTCACCAAGGGTGCGGGTGTCCGGGTCGCGGTGATCGACACCGGGGTGAACCGGCACCCGCGGCTGGGCAACCGGGTCGAGGCCGGCGGTGACTACGTGGTCGAGAAGGAGGACGGCCTCACCGACTGCGAGGGCCACGGCACGGCGGTGGCCGGCATCATCGCCGCCGACGACAAGGACCCCAGCGTGGGCTTCGCGGGCGTTGCGCCGGAGGCGACGATCGTCACCTACCGGCAGGCCGACCCCTCCTACGAGGGCGAGGAGAACGGCGCCAAGCGCAACGCCGGCAACGTGGAGACCATGGCCCGGGCGATCGTGCACGCGGTGGACTCGGCCAAGGTGAAGGTCATCAACATCTCCGAGTCGGCGTGCGAGCCGCCGGGCCCCGGTGCCTACTACCCGCGGCTGCACGCCGCGGTGCGGTACGCGATCGAGCATGACGTCGTCGTGGTGGCGGCCGCCGGGAACACCAACGAGAACAAGGGGTGTAAGCAGAACGAGCCTTACGGCCAGATCAACAGCCTGCCGAGCCCCGCGTGGTTCGACGACGAGGTGTTGACCGTGGGTGCGGTGCAGGAGGACGGCTCGGCGGCGAACTTCAGCGTCGCCGGGCCGTGGGTGGACGTGGCCGGCCCGGGCACCGAGATCACCACCCTGGACCCGGCACGGAACGGAACCGGGCTGGCGAACAAGCTCGCCAACGAGCGGAACGAGCTCACCTCGATCCAGGGAACGAGCTTCGCCGCGCCGTACGTGGCCGGCGTGGTGGCTCTGGTGCGGGCGCGGTACCCGCACCTGAACGCGAAGCAGGTCATCCATCGGATCGAGAAGACCTCGCAGCATCCCGCCGGGCAGGGCGGGTGGAATCCGATGATCGGTTGGGGCATGGTCGATCCGGTCGCGGCCGTGACCGCGGTGCTGCCGGAGGAGCAGGGCGTCGCCGCTCCGCCGGTGGGCAAGGCGCGGTTGGAGCTTCCGCCGTACCAGGAGAAGAACTGGACGCCGATGATCGTGGCGCTCGGCGGTGCCGGTGGTGGGGTGGCGTTGCTGGGCATCACCCTCTTCGTCGTGAACACCATGGCGCGCGTCCGCGCCCGGCAGCAGCCCCCGACCCCGCCGGCCCGATCCTGATCGGGTTTCTGGTCGCCGGACGCGGGTGTTCGTTCCAACGAGGGTGGGTAGATGACCCGATACGCGTTGCTTCTCCGGGGGATCAATGTCGGGGGCAGGACCAAGGTCCCCATGGCCGAACTGCGGCAGCTGTTGTCCGGGCTCGGGTATGCCGGTGTCGCCACCCTGCTGCAGAGCGGCAACGCCGTGGTCGAATGCGATCATGGCCCCGGGGAGCTGGTGGCCGAGGTCGAGCGGGCGATCGGCGACCGGTTCGGGATGGCGGTACCCTGCCTGGTCCGGACCGAGGAGCAGCTTCGCGGGGTGATCGAAGGAAACCCGCTGGCCACGGTGCACGACGACGGCGCGAAGCTGCTGGCGTTGTTCCTGTCGGAGGCACCCGATCCCGAACTGCTGAGGCATAACGACCCCACCCGGCTCGATGCGAACCACATCCGGGTCGGGGAACGGGTGATCTACCAGTGGTGCCCGGACGGTGCTCGGAACGCGCCTGACGTGCGGAGGTTCGTGGAGCAGAACCTGAAGGTCTCGGTCACGGCGCGGAACTGGAACACCGTGTGCAGGCTGCGGGAGATGCTTGCCGGGTGACACCCGGACCTTCCGGAGGAAGGGCCGGGCTCGGGGAAACCCGTCCGGCAGCCGGATTTCCCCTTGGCTGATGGTGAGAATCCAGTACCGGGATCAGGCCGAGGGCGGCTGGCCTGGCGCGGTTCGTGGGGCAGTGGAGACTCTTGAACCGCCCTGTTCGGACACCTAGTACCCGTAGACGAACGTACGGGTGGGTGTGCCTACACCGGTGACCGGGTCCCACCCCGGCATCGACTGCAGGCTCTGCGGCTTGCTGTCGAAGTCCACGAGGTAGCTTCCGGTCACGAGTGTCCTGTCGGCGAGGTGCATGCGCGATGTCCATACGCCTGCGTCGTGGTGGGTCACGTCAGCGAGCCCCGGGCTGCGGTAGGAGCGATAGATCCAGGGGTTCAGGAATCCCATGCGCTGGACACCGTGTACCTGCATGCGGTCGGCGAGCAGGCCAGCGATCAATGGTGAGGCCAGGCTCGTCCCACCGACGGGCTCGAGGACGAAACCGTGCGGTGCCTGGGTGAACCCGATGCGCATGCCGGTGAAGTTGTTGGCCAACGCGGAGATGTCCGGCACCGCGCGCTGTCCCCTGGCGTAGCGGGTCGACACCACTCCCCTCTGGTAGATCGGCATCGAGTAGTTGGGCGACACGCCGCCACCCGCGCCACCGATGAAATCCCCGTCCGCTGACTGGATCGGCGCCCATTGCCCGTCCTGGAGCTGGTCGGCGGAGTTCTCCCAGCCCGTGGTGAACTCGACCCGGTTCTGCGCATCCAGTCCCACCGAGGTGCCGCCGACCGCGGTCACCATCGGGCTCTCGGCAGGGAAATCGGGCGCGGCGAAGCCGAACGCGGACGGACCGGAGTTGTCACCGGAGTCCCCGGAGGAAAACAGGATGCTCTGGCCCTGGTTCGCGGCCTGGGTGACCATGTCGGCGAACTGCGTCCGGACGTCGGTGGGAACCTCGGGCTCGTCCTCACCCCAGCTGTTGCTGATGACGGGGGTCTCGTTCTGCGCGATGGCGGTGTTCAGCGCCTCGAACACGCTGCCGCTCTCGGGCGCTCCGCCGTAGTAGACGATGTCGGCGTCCGGGGCCATGGCGCGTACCGACTGGATGTCCAGTGCCTGTTCGACACCCCAGCCCGAGCCTCGGCACTCGGGGGCGTCGGCGGCCGCGCCGGGTTGCAGGACCTCCCGGTACTGGCCCGGCCGCAACGGCGGCAGGCCCATCCGCCGCGACCACCGGTTGGTGTCGGACTCGGCCGTGGCCAGGGTGCACTCACCGGTGATCCCGATGGTGCGGCCAGCACCGGTTGCCTCCTGCCCCAGGCCGTAGATCGCCCGCAGCTGGTTGGCGGTGTAGCCGCACAGGACGTTCGACTGCCGGCCCTCCGGGTACTTCTGCGGCACCGCGGTGTTGTTGTGCTGCGCCCAGTACTCGGCACAGTCCTCCTCCGCCCCACCGCTCCCTTCCGGGCCCTGGGTTGTCTGCTGTGGGGACCTCACGAGTCGGGATCGGATCAGACGGTGGGAATCGTCCAGTCCCAGCACCGCGCTGACCTCCCCGCGAAGATCCGCCGGTATCCGGACCGGTGATTCCGGCGCCACGAGGACGTCCTTGCCGTACCGGTAGCGCGCCAGCCCTGTCCCGAACGCCCTCTCCAGTTGCTCGACCCGTCCGGTGGCGGTGACGAGATGCCGATTGGCTGATACACCCTCCACGTGCAGTCCCGCCTCTTGGAGCCACGTGCGCACCCGGTCCACTGTGTGCTGGTCCGGGCCGAACCGGTCGACGAACTGCTCGGCGGTGAGGAAATGCCGGTACCGTGGTGAGCCAGGGGTGGAGACCTCGATTGCACGTTGCTGGGCCTCGGCGCGGTTCCGCAACGACAGGGCCACCAAGACCCGCCGTTGCGACCCCGGAGAAACCCGACCAGCTTTCAGGTCTGGCCGTGCCCATTGGGGGGTGCTACCGGGCATCGGGACACGATCGTTGACCGCATCGCCGTTCGTGGGCTGGGCGACGGCGGGGCCTGCCCCCACCAGCGCCAGGACCATGCACCCGACGATGAGCCGTGCCGTGCGGAACCATCGAGCCGCCATCGCGTCCCCCGATCTGCTCGCCGGGTGATCGAAAGTCTCACCAGGCAACTGCCGGAACGACACGGCCGCAACCGGTGGGTAGCGGTTGTGGGGGATCAGCGGACCCCGAGTTCACCAGCTCAGGTGATCCGCAACGCCTCGTCAGGGCGAAGACTGGCGTCGGCGGGTCCGCGGCTGGGCATCACCGCGCCGGAGCCTGGTCGCGTCGGTGGTGGGCTCAGCCGATCCGGGACGGAGTCGACACCGCCTACGGCCCCGGTGCGCATGGGCCCGCGCCCCGTTGCTGGACCAGCCAACCTCGTCGGTCAGCCCTATTCTCCTGAGCATCTCGACTGTCGCTGTTCGCGATCGGGGCCCGGAGATGGAGAGCCAGAGGGTGCTGCCGAGACTCGCGGTTGCCGTCTGTACGGCGACCTTGTTGGCAGCGCCCGGATGTGGTTCGCCGGACTCCGGGCCGCCCCCGGACAACAAGGTCAAGCTCGTTCTCGACACCCCGAACCAACCGGGCCTGCCGGAACGCCTGCGGTTGGCCAGCGACCCGCTGGTGGTACCGGAGGGGCCACCACCGAGCCGCACCGGGCTGGCCGAGCTGCGGCTGGCCGGTAGCAGGCAGTTCTCAGCGGGCCAGCTGCCGGCGATCAAGCAACGCATCAGTGCGCCCCTGATCGTCGTCGTGGACCTTCGTCAGGAGTCGCACCTGTTCGTCGACGGATCGGCGGTCAGCTGGCGTGGACCCGGTAACAAGGCGAACGCCGCCCTGAGCCACGTCGAGGTACTCGCCGACGAGGAACGGAAGAAGGTCGAACTCACCAGGGAACCGAGCACGACCATCCAGGTTGGGGATCACACGAGCACGGTGTCGGCGCCCAAGACCGTCCAGACCGAGATCACGGTCGTCACCGACGCGGGGATGGGGTATCTCCGGCTCACCGTGCCGGACGTCGAACCTCCGCAGGACGACGACGTGGACCGGTACCTCCGCCTCTTCCGGGAGCTGCCGAGCGACCAGTGGGTCTACTTCCACGGCGGGGAGGGCATGGGCAGGACCACGATGTTCATGGCCATGCACGACATGCTGCACAATGCGAAGCAGGTCAGCGAGGACGACATCGTCCGCCGGCAGCAGATACTGGCGCTGCAGACCGCCCGGACCGACGCGGAAAGGGCGACGATGCAGTGGTTTCCCAACGGACCGCAACTCGCGTTCCTGTCCACTTTCTACAAGTACGTCCAGCAGAACGCCGACGGATTCCAGACCGCCTACAGCGACTGGCGCCGCAGCGGCGGAAAGTAGTCTGGAACACGTTTCTCACGAAGCGGTCACCGGGCCGCGGCTCGCCAATGATCCCTCGTCGTACCGCGGCTGTCGCCCGATGTATGAGGCGTCAGTGGATGCGCGTTCACCGACCGCTGCGTGCGCTGCGACGGCTTGTGCAGCATCCTCCACCTGCTTGGCATAGCCGCGCAGTCGGTCTCGACCCTCACACCGTGCACATCGGCCCCCGCTGACGTTGTTGCATCGATGGGAGAGTGCGGCAGTTCCCGCCGTGGCGCCCGCAACGTCAGTTGCCGAACAACCCGCCGTCCGAGTTGGCCTGGCCGGTTCCCTCCTTCTCCCCGGCCTTCGGCGCATCCGGCAAGTCCGCGCGCGGCGAGTTCGGGTCGACCGGAAGCGTGTCGTAGATCCGGTCGGCCAGCGCCGGGTCCAGCGGGGAACCGTTGGGCAGCAGCTTGAGGATGCTTTCGGGCGCCGGCTCGTAGCGGTCGCCCAGCCCGAGTCCCTGCGCGATCTGCGGGTTGGGCACGCCGTACTTCACCCCGCGGTCGGAGACCACGAAGATCGGACCGGACGCGATCTCCATCTGCGTGGTGACGCTGCGCACCACCGCACCGCGGCCCGGGGGCATGAACGCCTGGTCGACGTTCTCCAGGCTCTGCTTGTTGAACTGGGCCAGCTTCACCGGTCGCATGTCCTTGGGCATCGGCAGCTCACCGCCGACCGACACCGAGGTGCGCAGCTTGCTGTCCTTGCCGCTCCAGCGCAGGCAGGTCACCGGGGCCCTCTCGATCTCCAGGGAATTCGGCACCACGACCGGAAGATCGTCGATCCTCAGCTTCCTGTTGTCCGGCACCACCTTCGTCACGTCGGCGGGCGCCGCCTCGGTGAGCTTGCTCTCCTCGTTGGAGAACCGGATCAGGTCGGCCACCGCGCGCGGGACCAGCTGCACGCCCTCGCGCAGCACCACGTAGTACTCCTCGGGCTGGCCGGCCCGCTGCACCTTCACCACGCTGCCGACGGTCGCCCTGCCGATCGGGTAGCTGGGCTTCTCCCCCGCGCCCGGGATTCGCGGCGCGGTGATCTCGTCCACCTCGGGGATGGCGTTAAGCAGCGGGGTGCTGATCAGTCGCGGCACCACGTCCCGCAGGCGGAGCGCCTCCACCACCTGCTGGTTGTTCATGTCGACCTTGGCGCGGACCGTGGTGTGGTCGCCCCGCTCGTTGTTGTAGATCAGGTATGTCTGGCCCGTGCTGGCCTTGACCAGCAACGCGTTGTCATCGCTCAGCCGCGGGTTGGTTTCCTCGACGCCCATCAAAGCGGTCGTCACCACCTCCGGCTTCGCCTGGTACGACGGCAGCGACTTGTCGAGCGTGAGCGTGTCGCAGACCGACCACACGGGCGGAACCCGCTGTTCCGCGGAGGTGGGCAACATCTCCGGCGCGCCGGGGATCCCGGTGAGCGGGCCCTTCGGGGTGTTCTCCAGCGCTGAGTCGTCGACCAGTACCGGCTCGACCGGGCTGCCGCCGAAGGACTGCCCGCCGCTTCCCTTGGCGGCCTGCGCCATCAGCAGCAGCTTCGCCGAGGCGATGTTCGGCGTGGGAACGAGGATCTTGGGACTGCCGGCGACCACGTACGTGGCGCCGGATTTCGTGACGACGATGTTTCCGGCATCCGGAACGTGGCCCTTGGGGCTGAGCACGGCGAAGATCAGGAAGCCGAGCACGCCGACGATGCTGATGATGGCGCCGGCGGCCAGCGCACGCTGGTGCGTGCGCATCGGCTCGTGCAGCATCACCGCGTCCTTGCGCGTCAGCGCGGACTCCATCCGGCGGAGCACGAAGCGGTACGCCTGGACCTGGGACTTGGTGGTAGGTGTTGAGGGCATTCTCGGCCTGCAGCTCTCCCGGTCGCGGTACGGTTCGGCAGGATAGCCGGGCGGGTGAACGTCCGGGTCCGGTTCATGCCAACTGGGCCCGCGGCGGCCGGCCCCGGCGTCGGCCATGGGAGCAGTGTTGATGGCAGCCGTCGTCGGCAACCTGCCGACGGCAGCTCGCCGGCTGCGGCCCGCTGGCGGGTGCCTGCCCGACGGCGGTCTGCGGGCGGTGTCCAGCCGGTGGCAGCCCGCTGGTGGCGGCAGCCGATCGACACCGAGCAGGGAGAGACCTAGCGGATGTCCGTGACCACACCCCGTCCCGCCCCACCGGGGCCGCCGGCCACGGCGGCGGCCAGCGCGGCGAACGCGATGCGGGCCGCGGTGCGGGCCCGTCGGCGCACGGTCGGCGCGAGCCTGGGCGCGTTGCCGGTCACCAACCTGGTGGTGATCGAGGCCGGGCTGGCGTTGGGCCTGCTGCTGCTCGCGCTCGCCCCGAAGGCGTGGCCGGTGTCGGCCGCGGTGCTGGTGATCGCGATCGTGGTCGCCTTCATCCGGTGGCGGGGCCGCTGGTTCACGCAGTGGGTCGGGCTCACTGTGCGCTACCTGCTCCGCCAGCACGGCCGTCAGGCCGAGCCCGCCGCGGCCACCGGGGCGCTGGAGCAGGCGGCTGAGCAGGCGCGGGGCGATGCCAAGGTGACCGGCGCGGAGGACCGCCGGGTGGCGTTGCTGCGGCTGGCCGTGCCCGACCTGGTGGTCGCGCACGGTATCGACCACGAGCGGCGACCGGTCGGGATGGCCTGGCACGAGGGCACCTGGACCGCGGTGCTGCTGGTCGACCCGGCCCCGGCGCTGGTGTCGCACTTCGGCGCGGCCCCGAACCTGCCGCTGGGTGCGCTGGCGCCGTGCCTGGAGGACCGCGGCACGGTGCTGGACGCGATCCAGGTGATCTGGCACTGCTACCCGGGCAGCACGTCGTTGCCGGTCAGCTCGCCGGCGTTGAACTCCTACCTCGAGGTGCTTGGCCCGTTGCCGGCGGCGGCGCGGCGCACCACGTGGATCGCGGTCCGGCTGGACCCGCGCCGGTGCCCGGCGGCCGTGCGGGAGCGGGGCGGTGGCGTGGTGGGTGCGCACCGGGCGTTGATCGGTGCGTTGTCCCGGATCCGCAGCGCGCTGGGCGCGCGGGGCATCCCGACCCGGCCCCTGGACGTGGACGAGTTGCTGCACGCGGGGATCTCCGCGGCGGAGCTGACCGCGCTGCTGGGCTCGCCGAACCCGGTGCGGCTGCGGGAGCGGTGGACCGGGGTGACCGCGGGCGGTGTGGGGCACGCCAGCTACGCGATCACCGGCTGGCCGGACCAGCTCTCGCACAACCTGAACGCGTTGACCGGTGTGCGTGCGCTGTCGTCGACGGTGGCGTTGTCCCTGTCGCCGGGTGGTGAGGACGGCAACGTGGGGCTACGTGGCTTGGTGCGGGTGAGCGCGCGTACGCCGAGTGAGCTGGAGGCGGCCGACGACCGGCTCACGCACCTGGGCGAGCGGCTGGGCATCAGCCTGACGCCGCTGCGCGGGTTGCAGATGGCCGGATTGGCCGCGACGTTGCCGTTGGGAGGCAAGGCGTGAGCACCAGGTTGGACAACCAGGTCTCGGCCGCGGGCGTGGCACCGGAGTTCCTGGTCCCGCCGGAGGTGTTGGACGCGATCAGTCCGTCCGGCGACCGCGGTGGGCTGCTGCTGGGCTCGGGGTTGAAGGGCGAGCCGCTGACGATCTCGGTGCTGCGGAACGCGCCGACCCGGATCGTCATGGTCGGCGGGCTTTACCTGGCGCGGCAGCTCGCGCTGCGGGCGATGGCCAGTGGGGCGACGGTGATCGTGTCGACCGGCCGGCCGCAGGCGTGGGAGGTGTTGCGCCGGGCCGCGGGGCAGGGACCGGACGGTCGGCCGGTGCCGGCCGTGCAGATCCGGCGGCTGATCCCGACCGAGCTGGATCGGGCGACCGAGGACAACCCCGTGCTGATAATGCACGACGGGGGCGCGGTGCCGCAGGAGCTTTTCCCGCCGCGGTCGCCCTGGCAGACCACGTTGTACGTGTTGCCGTACCTGCATCCGCACGCGAGTGTGACGGCGAACGGCGCGGACTTGATCCTCTTGCAGCGATTGCCGATCGGGCAGGCGCACCTGGCCGGGCGGATCTGGCGGTTGGCGCCGCAGATGGCGCAGCAGCTGACGACGCTGAAGGATGACGGGGTGATCGCCCTGGGGCCGAACCTGTGGCGGCCCCTGCGGTTGGTGACGACACCGAAGGAACAGCAGATTCTCGGCCCCGTTCGCCGCGGGGACTAGGCCGGATGACGGGTGTCCCGGGCGCCGGTTGGCCGGACGCCCCGGGACATGAACAACGCACCCCGCCTGCGCGCGACTTCAGTCGGCCCAAGGCGTTGCGGGCCTCGTTGAGGGACTCACCCCCGCTCGCGGGGGACTTCCTGTTGCAGCGGCCGGTCAATCTCCCGAACCCGGGACCCATCCCTGCATGGGCGGGGACCTCGTCCCCTCGCGCTCGGCGCGGCAACGCAGGCCCTCTCTCGGTCCCGTCCGTTCGACAGCCCGCATGCTCGAGCCGCCCTCCTTCCGGCAGCACCGTGGGCCGGCCGGTTGCGGCGCGGGCACGGCTCCGACAAAATTGTCCACACCATGTCCGTTCTCCGGACGGATAGCTTGTTGTTGACTCGACGTCATACCTTCGGCCACCCGTTCCGGGTAGCGCGTATCCCCGGCGTCCGCCGCAGGGGAATAGTCCGAAGAGCCTAGTTTCGCGGGCACGCGTAATTTCTGGTGGTACCACGCGGAATATTACGTTTCAACTCCTGTTTCCCCAGCTCAGCGCGCCATATCCTGGGTGGCACGTCCGCGCGGACGTTTTCCGTCCCCCAGCGCGCGAACCGGCCGACCGCCGGCGAGCGCACCCCTGCACTGAGGGAGCGAAACAATGCATCGTATTCGTGCTGCCCGGAAATTGACCGGGCTCGGCATGGCGACCGCCACCGCGGTCGCCCTCACGGTCGGCGCCAGCTTACCCGCGGGTGCCAACGACGGCACCGTGCGGGCCGCCGACGCACCAAGGGCCATCAAGGACAGCTACATCGTGGTGTTCAAGGACCGGCTATCCACGCAGGTCCTTGATTCCACTGTCTCCGCACTGGCCGGTAAGCACGGCGGCACGGTGAAACACACCTACCGCAACGCACTCTCCGGTTTCGCCGCCAAGATGAGCGAGCGGGAGGCCCGGCGGCTGGCCGCCGACCCCCGGGTCGCCTTCGTGGAGCAGGACCAGGAGGTCCACACCATGGACGTGCAGAACAACCCGCCGTCCTGGGGCCTGGACCGCATCGACCAGCGGAACCTGCCGCTGGACAGCAAGTACGAGTACGCGACCAAGGCCGGGAACGTCAACACGTACGTCATCGACACCGGCATCCGCACCACGCACTCCGACTTCGGTGGGCGGGCCAGGCACGGCCGGGACACCGTCGACAACGACAACGACGCAACCGACTGCCACGGACACGGCACGCACGTGGCCGGCACCGTGGGTGGCGCCGCCCACGGTGTGGCGAAGAGCGTGACGTTGTGGGCCGTCCGGGTGCTCGACTGCCGGGGCTCCGGCAGCTACTCCGGCGTCATCGCCGGTATTGACTGGGTCACGGCGAACGCCCGGAAGCCGGCCGTGGCGAACATGAGCCTGGGCGGCCCCGCGTCGTCGGCGGTGGACAACGCGGTGCGGCGGTCGGTTTCCTCCGGGATCACCTACGCGATCGCGGCGGGTAACGGCGACCAGTGGGGCCGGCCGCAGGACGCCTGCACGGTGTCCCCGGCGCGGACCAAGGAAGCTATAACCGTGACCGCGACCGACCGCAACGATGCCAAGGCGAGCTGGGCGAATTACGGCACGTGTGTGGACATCGCGGCTCCTGGCGTGGGCATCACTTCGGCGTGGCTCGACAACGACAGTGCGACGAGAACGATCAGTGGCACCTCGATGGCGACGCCGCACGTGGCCGGGGCCGCGGCACTGGTGCTCGCGGGCAACCCGAGCTACAGCCCGCAGCAGGTGGCCGACGCGCTGGTGGGCGCCGCAACGCCCAACGTGATCTCCAACCCTGGCCCTGGCACGCCGAATCTGCTGCTGTACACGGGCAGCGGCGGCGGTGACCCGGGCCCGGGGCCCGGGCCGGGCTGCAAGTTGAAGACGAACGACACCGACGTGGCGATTCCGGACAACGGTGCCGCGGTGAGTAGCTCGATCACCTTTGGCGAGTGCGAGGGCACGGCATCGAACGCGGTGAAGGTCGAGGTGCACATCAAGCACACTTACCGGGGTGACCTGGTGATCGACCTCGTGACGCCCAGCGGCGCGGTGAAGAACCTGAAGCAGAACAACGCCTGGGACTCGGCGGACGACGTCAACGAGACCTACACGGTCGACGCCTCCGGCGAAACCAAGAACGGCACCTGGCAGCTCCGGGTGCGGGACGTCTACGCCCAGGACACCGGACACATCGACTCCTGGAACCTGACGCCCTGACGCAACCCTGACGACGTGCCTCTGGGCCACGGCCCAGAGGCACGTCTTTGTCACCGTGCGGCTAGCACGTCCGCTGTGCGGCTACGGCTTGATGTAGGTGAGGGCGATGACGAGCACATCCAGCTCGCCCTCGTAGTTGTCGTCCCAGTCGCCGGAGTGGTCGCGGAGCCCGAACTCCACGTCGACCTCCACGACCCTGGGCGAATGCGGCGAAATGCGGACGTTCGTAATACGGTGATACAACAGATGGACCGAGTGATCACTGCCGGTGAATTCGGCACGGAACCCCCGGACCGCAGCCTCGGCCTCATAAACCGGGTAGTCGAAGTGGAAGTCCAGCGTCGCTTTTCGCGGCCCACCCTTGTAGGTACTGAACTGCTCCGTGCGTGTCTGAAAACTAACCCCGAGCGCCATGGCACCCTCCCTCGTCGGAGTAGCGCGACTTCTGCGGGAACCCCATTTCTGTTCAAATTCCAGCACCTGGTACCACGCTATCGCCGAAGACCACGGCTGACACCTGCGATTATCGAGGGACCCACGCATATCCCGGCGCTACAGGACGTGATCACCGCTGGTCAACGACCCACAGTAAGCATCGGGCGTACTTTACTCGTCACGTTTCTTCACACGTTCGCCGCCATGTGTTGACCGGCACCGCTGCTCTGACACAGTGAAGCCTCCCCCACACACGAAACACATCCCGAAGATGCCGAACAATATCGTGTTGTGGACCATCAATGCTGCACTGAAAGAGAGACCTCCGATGTCGGACGGGCATCCTTTCTCGCCCCTTCGGACCAGTACGCAGGAACCAGGAACAAGAAGCGGCGATCTGCCCTCGTCCCAGAAGGTGACCTACCCCCTGAAGGTGACGCCGGTGTCCCCATGCTCCGACAACGGGCCCCATGCCGTGGACCCCGAACGTGCGGGGCGCCATACTCCCAGCAGCTATCGTGGCGGTCCGTACGCGGTCCGTGACCGAGAGGTAGCCCGTCCTGGAGAGAGTGAGGGGCCATGACCGACCAACAGTCGAGGTTCGACGGACTCTCCGCGGACTACGACCGGTTCCGTCCCCGCTATCCGACCGATCTCCTGCAGAAGATCGTCGAGAAGCTGCCCGCGACCGACAACCTGTACGTCATCGACGCCGGAGCGGGCACCGGTATCGCACTCGAAGGGCTCATCCCGCTCCTCGGCCCGGGCTGCACCTACCAGGCCGTCGATATCTCGACCGACATGGTGGCCGCCGGCCGGAGCAAACTTCCCCAGGTGGAGTGGCGCCTGGAACCTGTCGAGCCATTCCTGGAAACCGCCCCTGACGTCGACCTGATCACCGCGGCGCAGTCCTTCCAGTGGATGGACCGTCCCGGCTTTCTCCGCGCGGCGGCGACCTGCCTGAAGCCTGCGGGCGTGCTCGCGGTGCTCCAGAACAACCGGAGCTCCACCGAAAGCCCGTTCCTCGATGCGTACGAGACGCTCCTCGAGGAGTACAGCCCGGGCTACACCCGTGACTACCGGGACTTCGACTACGCCGCGGAACTCACTGACGCCTTCGCTCCCTCGGCAGGCACGGTGGAGGTCGTCCGGACCACGTGGTCGCGAATCATGACGCCGAGCGACTTCATCGGCATGGCGCGCTCATCCACCCAGGTCCAGCGGGCCATCTCCACCCACGGCGCCACGTTCCTCGACCGGCTCACCGCCCTCACCCGGGACGCCGCCAGCGACGGCACCCTGACGATCCCCTACCGGAGCGAGCTCTTTCTCGCACAGGTTGCGGCCTAGCGCGGCGGGCCAAGGCTCGGACGGGCCTTCGCTCAGGCGTGCGGCGGGACCCGCAGCCGTCGCGTCGCCGTGGCCCGCGCGGCCAGTTCCTCGTCCGGCGGATAGTCCACGCCCACGAGCGTCAGGCCGTGGGCCGGCGCAACAGTCACCGAGTTCGCGCGCTCGGTCGTGGTGAGCAACGACGCCGGCCAGTCCACGGGACGCCGCCCCTCCCCCACCGCGAGCAACGCGCCCACGAGGCTGCGCACCATGGAGTGGCAGAACGCGTCGGCCGACACGAAAGCCGTCAGATAGTGCCCGTCGCGTACCCACTCCAGCCGCTGCAGCTCCCGCACGGTCGTCGCACCGTCACGCTGCTTACAGAAGGCGACAAAGTCGTGTTCGCCGAGCAGTCGGGCGGCGGCATCGTTCGTCGCAGTCAGGTCGACCGGACGCGGCCACCCCACAACGTCCTTGCGCCGCAGGGGATCCACACCCCACGGCGCATCACACACGCGGTACTCGTAGTGCCGGCGCAGAGCGGAGAACCGGGCGTCGAAGCCCTCCGGCGCGAACCGCACCGAGTAGATGCGCACATCCTCGGGCAGCAAGCGGTTCAGCCGTCGCGCCAGATGGTCCACAACGGACTCCGGAGAAAGCGTCCCGTCGCCCGTGTCCCGGCCGCGCTGGGGAAGCGTGCTCGGCAGGTCAGCATGCACCACCTGCCCCGTGGCATGCACGCCCGCATCGGTGCGGCCGGCCACCGTCAGCGCGACCTCGACCCGCAGCAGCCGGGCCAGTGCCGCCTCCAACTCGCCCTGCACCGTCCGTCGGCCGGGCTGCCTGGCCCAACCGGAGAAGTCCGTGCCGTCGTAGCCGAGATCGAGCCGGATCCGGCGGAGCGCCCCGTCCGGTGCAGGGTGCATGCCAACGAGCCCGCCACCCCCGGTCGGGGTGGCGGGCTCGTCGTACGGTCCCGGGCGAGTCGTCAGGACTCGTCCTTCTTCTCGCCGGTCTCGTCGGCCTTGGCCGCCGCCGGCTGCTCGGCCTCGGGCTGCTCCGCCGCATCCTCGGCGGCCTCCTCGGCCTTCGCGGTCTCGGCCGGCTTGGCCTCGGCCTTGGCGTCCTTGGCGAACTTGGTGCCGCGCGCCTTCTCCGCCTCGGCGGTCGCGGTCTTCTCCTGCACCAGCTCGATGACCGCCATCTTGGCGTTGTCGCCCTTACGCGGCATCGTCTTCGTGATGCGGGTGTAGCCGCCGTTGCGCTCCGCGAAGTGCGGCCCGATCTCCGCGAACAGCTTGTGCAGCACATCCTTGTCGCGGATGATCCGCAGCACCTGGCGACGGTTGTGCAGGTCGCCCCGCTTCGCCTTGCTGATCAGCCGCTCGGCGAGCGGGCGAAGCCGGCGCGCCTTCGCCTCGGTCGTCTGGATCTTGCCGTGCTCGAACAGAGACGTGGCCAGGTTGGCCAGCATCATCCGCTCGTGGGCGGGCGACCCGCCGAGACGGCGGCCCTTGGTGGGCTTGGGCATCGGTTGCTCCTCTTACACTCCTGGAGGCCCCGTGTGACCGGCGAGGCGGCCACGCGTCAGAGCTGCTCCGTCTCCGCGTAGTCGTGACCGTCGTCGTTGCCGTGGTCGGTGGTGCCGCTGGCCGGCGCCGACCAGCCCTCCGTCGGGTACTCGGAGGCGGCCGCGGTCGGGTCGAACCCGGGCGGGCTGTCCTTGAGCGCCAGGCCCAGGCCGGCCAGCTTCATCTTGACCTCGTCGATCGACTTCGCGCCGAAGTTGCGGATGTCCAGCAGGTCGGCCTCGCTGCGCGAGACCAGCTCGCCGACGGTGTGGATGCCCTCCCGCTTGAGGCAGTTGTAGGAGCGCACCGTCAGGTCGAGGTCCTCGATCGGCATGGCGAACGCGGCGATGGTGTCCGCCTCGGCCGGCGACGGGCCGATCTCGATGCCCTCGGCGTCCACGTTCAGCTCGCGCGCCAGGCCGAACAGCTCGACCAGGGTCTTGCCGGCCGAGGCCAGCGCGTCCCGCGGCGTGATCGAGGGCTTGGTCTCCACGTCGAGGATCAGCTTGTCGAAGTCGGTCCGCTGCTCGACACGGGTCGCCTCGACCTTGTAGGTCACCTTCAGCACCGGCGAGTAGATCGAGTCCACCGGGACCCGGCCGATCTCGGCGCCCGCCTGCTTGTTCTGCACGGCGGGGACGTAGCCGCGGCCGCGCTCGACGACGAGCTCGATCTCCAGCTTGCCCTTCGCGTTCAGGCTCGCGATGTGCAGGTCCGGGTTGTGCACGGTGACGCCGGCCGGCGGCACGATGTCGCCGGCGGTGACCTCTCCCGGGCCCTGCTTGCGCAGGTACATGGTCACCGGCTCGTCCTCCTCGGAGCTGACCACGAGCTCCTTGAGGTTGAGGATGATGTCGGTGACGTCCTCCTTGACCCCCGGCACGGTGGTGAACTCGTGCAGCACGCCGTCGATGCGGATGCTGGTCACGGCCGCGCCCGGGATGGAGGACAGCAGCGTACGCCGCAGCGAGTTACCGAGCGTGTAACCGAAGCCCGGCTCGAGCGGCTCGATGACGAACCGGGAGCGGGTCTCGTTGACCGGCTCCTCGGTCAGCGTGGGTCGCTGGGAGATCAGCACTGTCTTCTTCCTTTCCTACCGGCGCCCGCCATATGACGCCGACGGATGGCGGCGGGAGGAGCCGGGAACGCGTCCCGGCGACTCCCGCGGGGCGACGGCACACCCTTCGTGCCGTGCCGACCCGGCGCCGGGGGAGGCGGGCCGGACGGCCGCCTCCCCCGGGTCGGGTCACTTCGAGTAGAGCTCGACGATGAGCTGCTCCTGGACCGGCACGTCGATCTGCGCGCGCTCCGGGAGCTGGTGCACCAGGATGCGCAGGTTCGACGGCACGACCTGCAGCCAGGCCGGAACCGGCCGCTCGCCCAGCGCCTCCTTGGCCGCCACGAACGGCAGCGTCTTCAGCGACTTGGGCTTGACGTCGATGAGGTCGTACTGCGACACCCGGTAGCTGGGGATGTTCACCTTCTGCCCGTTGACCAGGAAGTGGCCGTGGCTGACCAGCTGTCGGGCCTGCCGGCGGGTACGGGCCAGGCCGGCGCGGTAGACCACGTTGTCCAGCCGGGTCTCCAGGATCCGCAGCAGGTTCTCACCGGTCTTGCCGGGGCGGCGCACCGCCTCCTCGTAGTACCGGCGGAACTGCCGCTCCAGGACGCCGTAGGTGAAGCGGGCCTTCTGCTTCTCCTGCTTCTGCAGCAGGTACTCGCTCTCCTTGGTCCGCGCGCGGCCGTGCTGGCCCGGCGGGTAGGGGCGACGCTCGAAGGCCTGGTCGCCGCCGACCAGGTCGACCTTGAGCCGGCGGGACTTGCGGGTGATGGGTCCGGTGTAACGAGCCATTGGTAGCTACTCCTCCCCGCGCCTCAGACCCGGCGCCGCTTCGGCGGCCGGCAGCCGTTGTGCGGCTGCGGGGTCACGTCCTGGATGGTGCCGACCTCGAGGCCGGCGGCCTGCAGCGAGCGGATCGCGGTCTCGCGACCCGAGCCGGGGCCCTTGACGAACACGTCGACCTTGCGCATGCCGTGCTCGGCGGCCTTGCGCGCGGCGTTCTCGGCGGCCATCTGCGCGGCGAACGGGGTGGACTTGCGGGAGCCCTTGAACCCGACGTGGCCGGCGGAGGCCCAGGAGATCACGTTCCCGGTCGGGTCCGTGATGGACACGATGGTGTTGTTGAACGTGCTCTTGATGTGGGCGTGGCCGTGCGTGACGTTCTTCTTCTCCTTGCGCCGGACCTTCTTGACGCCGGCACCGGAGCGAGACTTCGGTGGCATATCTGCGGTGCTCTCCTAAGCCTGCGGGGCTACTTCTTCCCGGCCTTCTTCTTGCCGGCGACGGTCTTCTTCGGGCCCTTGCGGGTGCGGGCGTTGGTCTTCGTCCGCTGGCCACGCACCGGGAGCCCGCGGCGCCACCGCAGGCCCTGGTAGCACCCGATCTCGATCTTCCGGCGGATGTCGGCCTGGACCTCGCGGCGGAGGTCACCCTCAACCTTGTAGTTGTTCTCGATGAAGTCACGCAGCTTGGTGACGTCGTCGTCGGTCAGGTCCCTGGCGCGCAGGTCCGGGTTGATACCGGTGGCGGTCAGGATCTCCTTGGACCGGGTCTTGCCGATCCCGAAGATGTAGGTCAGCGCGATCTCCATCCGCTTCTCGCGGGGGAGGTCGACGCCGGAAACCCGTGCCATGTGGCGCGTTCTCCTTCTTCTGCCTGCTCCAGGTCTGCTCCCCGCCCGCCCCGGGAGCGGCGCGCCTGCCGTACCGACTCCTGGTCGGTGTCCCGGGCCCCGGCCTGGAGACCGGGGGTTGGTCGGGCCCTGGCGGGCCCGGTAGGTGCGGGGAGGTCTTGTCACATTGCAGCGTCCTGGTGAAGACCCCGACGCGGCAAGGCCGGTGATCAGCCCTGGCGCTGCTTGTGGCGCAGGTTCTCGCAGATCACCATGACCCGGCCGTGCCGCCGGATCACCTTGCACTTGTCGCAGATCTTCTTGACGCTCGGCTGGACCTTCACGGTCGTGATCTCCTGCTGGGCCGCGTGCCCGGGCCGGGCCCGGGCACCAAGAACGTCACTGCGGTCACTTGTAGCGGTAGACGATGCGGCCGCGAGACAGGTCGTAGGGCGAGAGCTCCACGACTACCCGGTCCTCCGGCAGGATGCGGATGTAGTGCTGCCGCATCTTGCCGCTGATGTGTGCGAGGACCTTGTGTCCGTTCTCCAACTCGACGCGGAACATCGCGTTGGGTAGCGGCTCGATCACGCGGCCCTCGACCTCGATGGCCCCGTCCTTCTTGCCCATGTCCTCCGCGTTTCGTGACGGTGCGAGTAGGGTCACACCCGACCCCACCGGGGGCGGGGCAGAGTGGTGGGCGCACGCCGCTCCGGCTCCGGAAACGTCACGAGATGCGGGTGCAACGCGCACGACGGAACCGGCGCAGGGTACGCGCCGACAAGCCAGTGTAGGCACAGCTCGCCCCGGCCACCAAATCGGCCCCCACCCCGACCAGCGATGGACTTTCGTCACGGAACGTAATCGGCGGGGCAATCGGTGGCCTCGGGCGGGGAGCCGCCGGGTGGCCGCGCGGCCCGACGCGGCGCTCTGCTGCCGGGCGAGCTCGGCTTAACGGCGTTACGGAAGAGGGCGGGGCCCTTCCGGGCCGCGTTTCCGGCCGATCCCGATCCCCCACAGCACCGCGAGGACCGCGCCCGGTGGCCCGGCCACCCACACCCACCAGGGGTGGACCCACTCGACCGTGATCCCGACCAGGACCCAGATGGTCAGGTTCACCGCGCTCAGCGCCGCCCAGATGATGGCCAGGACCTTCATCGCGGTGCGGCCGGGGTTGCGGGCCGGCCGCCGGTCCCGCCACGCCGCGGGCAGGTCGGCGAGCAGCCGGTTCAGCTCGCGCCGGGTCCGGGCGGCCCATGCCACGCGGGTCCGGTCGTCGAACTCGGCCAGGTCGATCAGGCCCGCCTCGTGTGCCTGCCGCAGCGTGTCCTGCATCGCCTTCCGGTCGGCGTCGGAGACGCGCTGGTCGTCCGGGTGCACCAGGTCACTCACCCGGGTGATCCTGCCAGGTCAGGTGCCCAACCGGAGACCGAACGACAGAACCGGCCACCGAGGCCGACCAAGACCACGCGCATGTTCGCCGGCCCCTGGCCGGACGGCCCAGCGCCCAGCGACCCGGGAGCTGGCCGGGCTCAGTCCTCTTCGGGGGCCGTGAGCACCCAGGGCCCGTCCTCGGTGACGGCCACGCTGTGCTCCCAGTGGGCCGCGCGGGAGCCGTCGACCGTGACCACCGTCCACTCGTCGTCCAGCTCCTGGGTCTCCGGCGAGCCCAGGGTCAGCATCGGCTCGATGGCGATCGCCATCCCCACCCGCAGCTTGGGACCCCGGCCCGGCTTGCCGTAGTTGGGCAGGAACGGCTCCATGTGCATCCGGCTGCCGATCCCGTGCCCGCCGTACTCCTGCACGATCCCGTACTCGATGCCGTCCCGCTCCGCCGCGGCGTGCACCGCCGTCTCGATGGCGTGCGAGATGTCGGTCAGCCGACCGCCCGCTCGCACCGCCGCGATCCCGGCCAGCATGGACTCCCGGGTCGCCGCGGACAGCTTGCGGTCGCCCGCGCCGACCTCGCCCACCGCCAGCGTCACCGCCGAGTCGCCGTGCCAGTCGTCCAGGATCGCCCCGCAGTCCACCGACAGCAGGTCACCCTCGGCGAGCACCTGCGCCCGGCTGGGGATGCCGTGCACGATCTGCTCGTTCACCGAGGCGCAGATGGAGGCCGGGAAGCCCTGGTAGCCCTGGAACGAGGGCACCGCACCGGCGTCCCGGATGGTCTGTTCGGCCAGCTCGTCCAGCTCGCCGGTGCTCACCCCGGGCTTGGCGTGCTCGGCCACCGCCGCCAGCGCCCGCGCCACCACCAGGCCGGCGGCCCGCATGGCCGCCAGCTCACCGGCGCTCTTGAGCTCGATACCGCGTCCGCGTCGCAACACCACGAGCCCCGGCTCACGCCTCGTTTGCGCGCAGGGCCTTGAGCGCGCGCTCGCTGATCTCCTCCACCGCGCCGACGGCGTCGATGGTGATCAGGATGTCCTGGTAGTACTCCAGCAGCGGGGCCGTCTCCGACCGGTAGATCTGCTGCCGGCGCCGGATCACGTCCTCGGTGTCGTCGGACCGGCCGCGGGCCAGCAGCCGCTCCACCACGACGTCCTCGGGCACGTCGAACTCCAGCACGGCGTCCAGCCGGGTGCCCCCGCCCGCCAGGACCCCAGCCAGCACCTCCGCCTGCGCGGTGTTGCGGGGGAAGCCGTCGAGCAGGAAGCCGGCCCGCGCGTCGGGTTCCGCCAGCCGCTGTTCGACCATCCGGTTGGTGACGGCGTCGGGCACCAGCTCGCCGGCGTCGAGGTACTGCTTGGCCTCCAGGCCCAGCGGGGTGCGCTGGCCCACGTTGCTGCGGAACAGCTCGCCGGTCGAGATGTGCGGGATGCCGAGCTTCTCGCTCAGCACCGCCGCCTGGGTGCCCTTGCCCGCCCCCGGCGGGCCGATCAGAACGAGTCGCACTAGCGGAGGAACCCTTCGTAGTTGCGCTGCATCAGCTGGCTCTCGATCTGCTTCACGGTGTCGAGGCCCACCCCGACCATGATCAGGACCGCGGTGCCGCCGAACGGGAAGTTCTGCGCCCCGCCTCCCCCGGTCATGTCCAGGAAGAAGTTCGGTAGGACCGCCACGGTACCCAGGTAAATCGAGCCTGGCAGCGTGATGCGGTTCAACACGAAGCCCAGGTACTCCGAGGTCGGCCGGCCGGGCCGGATACCGGGGATGAATCCGCCGAACTTCTTCATCTCGTCGGCCCGCTCGTCCGGGTTGAACGTGACGGCGACGTAGAAGTACGTGAAGAAGACAATCAGCCCGAAGTACATCGAGATGTGCACCCAGTTCGACTGATTGACCAGGTAGGTGTCGATGAACCGGCGCCACTCGGAGACCTCGCCGGTCGGGGAGGCGGCCAGCTGGGACACCAGCTGCGGCAGGTACAGCAGCGACGAGGCGAAGATGACCGGGATCACGCCCGCCTGGTTGACCTTCAACGGCAGGTAGGTGGAGGTCCCGCCGTACATCCGGCGCCCGATCATGCGCTTGGCGTACTGCACCGGGATCCGGCGCTGGCCCTGCTCGACAAAGACGACGCTGGCGATGATGGCGAGGCCGAACACACAGACCACGGCGAAGACGACGCCACCCTGGCCGCGGAGGATGTTGCCGCCCTCGGGCACCAGCCGGGCGGCGATGCCGCTGAAGATCAGCAGCGACATGCCGTTACCCACGCCGCGCTCGGTGATCAGCTCGCCCAGCCACATGATGAGCGCGGTGCCCGCCGTCATGGTGATGACGATGACGACCAGGCTGAACACCGACTGGTCCGGAATGACCGGAACGCTGCAGTTCTGGAAGAGCTGGCCGCGCACGGCCAGGGCCACCACACCGGTCGACTGCAGGACCGCCAGCGCGATGGTCAGGTACCGGGTGTACTGGGTGAGCTTGCCCTGCCCGGCCTGGCCCTCCTTCTTCAGCTGCTCGAACCGCGGGATGACCACGGTGAGCAGCTGCACGATGATGCTCGCCGTGATGTAGGGCATCACGGTGAGCGCGAAGACCGAGAGCTGCAGGAGCGCGCCGCCGCTGAACAGGTTGATCAGCGAGTAGATACCGCTCGACTCGACCTGGGCGGCGCACTCCCTGACGTTCTTGAACGACACGCCAGGCGCCGGCATCGTGGAGCCCAGCCGGTACACCACGACGATCCCGAGGGTGAACAGGATCTTGCGACGCAGATCCGGCGTCGCAAGAGCCGACCGGAAGGCGCTGAGCACGCGGTACCTCCTCGGCATCACCGGTGGCTGACCGGTGAAGACGGCTGGGCCGGCGCGCGGGCCGGCGGTCGGTTCGCAGTCTGGGGCGGCCTGGCGGGCAAGCCGGACGCGCCCGCCCGCTACGGGGCGAAGCGCGCTGACGACTCTAACAGCAAGGACCGGGGCCACGGCCTGCGCCGGTCGGGTTCGAACAGCCCCGCATCCCCCGGGAGGAGGAGACCTGGGTCACCCCGATACGGCGGCCAATGCGGTCCGTGGCCCGGTGACCTGGCCTTGCCCTCATCTCTATCAGAGCGCGGGCCGGAGCCGGCCGCGGCGCTCCCACAATTCACAAAACTTGCCGACAACTCGCGCCGGCTGGCCCTCCGTCGGAGGGCCTGGTCGAAATCCGGATGCGATCGAAAGATCGAGCGGGCGAGCAGACCCGGCCGGAGCCCCGGGGCGTCACCCACAGTGAAACGAAGCTGGGGCACGGGCACCACGAGCGGGCCGACGTGCCGGTCGATCGCGGCCCTTCCGGTCATGCCACCGCACGATGCCCGCCCGCGTCCGGTGCTGCGCTTTCCAGACACACGGGACGAAATGAGGTCGTGTTGAAGCGGGGGTCTTCCTTTGGTCCCACTGCGCCTCGCAACAGGCGCACACGCCGCGCCCCCGGCGGCGAAAAGACGCCACCGCCGTCCGGCTGGGCCGCGCCATCGTCGGCGGCGCGCACAAAACACACCAAGGCCCGGCACACGCGCGAGGCGTGCGCCGGGCCTGGCGGGTGCCAGCCGACCGTGGCCTTGGTTCGACCGCTCGGCCGGGTGCTCGCTCCGCACCTTTCCGGTGCGATGCTCACTCGCTCCCGGCCTCGCGGTCAGGCCGTCGGTCGGAGCTTGGTGACGGTGCCACCGGCGGCGGAGATCTTCTCCGCCGCGCTGCTGGAGAAGGCGTGCGCGGTCACGTCGACCTTCACGCCACCCAGCTCGCCCTCGCCGAGGACCTTCACCGGCTTGTTCCTGCGGACCGCGCCCGCGGCGACCAGCGCGTCCACGTCGACGGTGCCGCCCTGCGGGAACAGCCGGGCGATGTCGCCGACGTTGACGACCTGGTACTCCACGCGGAACCGGTTCTTGAAGCCCTTGAGCTTCGGCAGCCGCATGTGGATGGGCATCTGCCCACCCTCGAACCCGGCCGGCACGTTCTTGCGGGCCTTGGTTCCCTTCGTACCGCGACCGGCGGTCTTGCCCTTGGAGCCCTCACCGCGACCCACGCGGGTCTTGGCGGTCTTGGCGCCGGGGGCCGGGCGCAGGTGGTGGATCTTGATGGTCATCAGTCGCTGACCTCCTCGACCGCCACCAGGTGCCGGACGGTGTGGATCAGGCCGCGCACCTGCGGCGTGTCCTCACGCACGACGGACTGGCGGATCTTGCGCAGGCCCAGCGTGCGCAGCGAGGCGCGCTGGTTCTGCTTGGTGCCGATGGTGCTGCGCACCTGGGTGACCTTCAGCTTCGCCATCGCGTTCACGCCCCCTGCCCTGCGGCTCGGGCCCGCAGCAGACCGGCCGGCGCCACGTCCTCCAGCGGCAGGCCACGGCGGGCCGCCACCTCCTCCGGGCGCTGCAGCTGCTTCAGGGCGGCCACGGTGGCGTGCACGATGTTGATGGCGTTGTCGCTACCCAGCGACTTGCTCAGCACGTCGTGCACACCCGCGCACTCCAGCACGGCACGCACCGGGCCACCGGCGATGACACCGGTACCGGGGGCGGCCGGGCGGAGCAGCACCTGGCCGGCGGCGTCCCGCGCCTCCACCGGGTGCGGGATGGTGCCGGCGATCCGCGGCACGCGGAAGAAGTTCTTCTTGGCTTCCTCCACGCCCTTGGCGATCGCGGCCGGCACCTCCTTGGCCTTGCCGTAGCCGACGCCGACCAGGCCGTCACCGTCGCCGACGACGACCAGCGCGGTGAAGCTGAACCGCCGGCCACCCTTGACGACCTTGGCGACGCGGTTGATCGACACGACGCGCTCGATGTGCGGGGTCTTCTCCTGGGCCGCCCCGCCGCGGCCACCGTCCCGACGGTCGCGGCGCTCGCCGCGCTCGCCGTCACGACGCATGCGTCCAGGCATTAGGCGTCCCTTCCGGTGGTCTGGACCTTGAAAACGTGCACGATCAGAACTCCAGCCCCGCCTCGCGCGCGGCGTCCGCCAGCGCGGCGACCCGGCCGTGGTAGTCGAAGCCGCCCCGGTCGAACACGACCCGGGAGACACCCGCGGCCTTGGCGCGGGCGGCAACCAGCTCGCCGACCTTGGCCGCCTTGGCCTTCTTGTCGCCGGAGACCGTCTTCACGTCGGCCTCCAGGCTGGAGGCCGCCGCCAGGGTGTGCCCCTTGGTGTCGTCGATCAGCTGGGCGACGATGTGCCGCGTGGAGCGGAACACCGCCAGCCGCGGCCGCTCCGGGGTTCCGCTGACGTGCTTGCGGATCCGGTTGTGCCGCTTGATCCGGGCCTCGCGACGCGCCTGGGAGACACCCTTGCCGACGGGGCGGCGCTTCGTAGCAGTGGTCTCGCTCATGCTCACTTACCCGTCTTCCCGACCTTGCGGCGGACGTTCTCGCCCGCGTACCGCACACCCTTGCCCTTGTACGGTTCCGGCTTGCGGATCTTGCGGATGTTGGCCGCAACCTCGCCGACAAGCTGCTTGTCGATGCCCTGCACGGAGAACTTCGTCGTGCCCTCGACCGCGAAGGTGATGCCCTCCGGCGGGTCGACCTTGACCGGGTGGCTGAAGCCCAGCGCGAACTCCAGGGAGCCGCCCTTGAGCTGCACGCGGTAGCCGACGCCGTGGATCTCCAGCTTCTTCTCGTAGCCCTGGCTGACCCCGACGACGAGGTTGTTCAGCAGCGTGCGGTTCAGCCCGTGCAACGCGCGGCTCTTGCGCTCGTCGTCGGGCCGGCTCACCAGCAGCGCGCCGTCCTCGCCACGCTCGACCACGATCGGCTCGTTCACGGTGTGGCTCAGGCTGCCCTTGGGGCCCTTCACCGTCACCTGCTGCCCGTCGATCGTGACCTCCACGCCGGCGGGAACGGGGATCGGCTGCTTACCAACGCGCGACATGCCTTGTTCCCCCTTCCTCACCAGACGTAGGCGAGGACTTCCCCGCCCACACCCTGCTTCGAGGCCTGCCGGTCGGTCAGCAGGCCGGACGACGTGGAGATGATCGCCACGCCCAGCCCACCGAGCACCCTGGGCAGGGTGGTGGACTTGGCGTAGACCCGCAGGCCGGGCTTGGACACGCGGCGCAGGCCGGCGATGCTCCGCTCCCGGTTGGGGCCGTACTTCAGCTCGACGACCAGGTTCTTGCCCTTCTCGCCCTGCTCGGCGCGGAAGCCGGCGATGTAGCCCTCGCGCTGCAGGATCTCGGCAATGTTCGCCTTGAGCTTGGAGTGCGGCATCACGACCTCGTCGTGGTACGCCGCGTTCGCGTTGCGCAGACGCGTCAGCATGTCTGCGACCGGGTCGGTCATCGTCATGGTGACCTAATCAACCTTTCTCGCCGCGGTTCCCCTTCGGTGGGGCCTACAGCGAAGTGGGGGTCCTTGAGCAGGGCATGGCGAGCGAACCTGTTACCAGCTCGACTTGCTCACGCCGGGGAGCTCGCCGCGGTGCGCCATCTCGCGCAGGCACACCCGGCACAGGCCGAACTTGCGGTAGACCGAGTGCGGGCGCCCGCAGCGGTTGCACCGCGTGTAGCCGCGAACCCTGAACTTCGGCTTCCGCGCGGCCTTGTTGATCAGCGCCTTCTTCGCCATGCTCAGTTCTCCTTGAACGGGAAGCCCAGGTGCTTCAGCAGCGCCCGGCCCTCCTCGTCGGTGGTGGCGGTGGTGACGACGGTGATGTCCATGCCGCGCGGGCGGTCGATCGAGTCGGGGTCGATCTCGTGGAACATCGACTGCTCGCTCAGGCCGAACGTGTAGTTGCCGTTGCCGTCGAACTGCTTGGCCGACAGGCCGCGGAAGTCGCGGATACGGGGCAGCGCGATGGTCAGCAGCCGGTCCAGGAACTCCCACATACGGTCGCCGCGCAGCGTCACCCGCGCGCCGATCGGCATGCCCTCGCGCAGCTTGAACTGCGCGATGGACTTCTTGGCCCGGCGGATCTCCGGCCGCTGGCCGGTGATCACCGACAGGTCGCGCACCGCGCCCTCGATCAGCTTGCCGTCGCGGGCGGCGTCGCCGACGCCCATGTTCACGACGACCTTGACCACACCCGGGACCTGCATGGGGTTGGAGTAGGCGAACTCCTCCCGCAGGGCCTTCTTGATCTCCTCGCGGTACCGGGTCTTCAGCCGCGGAACGATCTTCTCAGCCGTGGTCATGCTCAGATGTCCTTACCGTTCCGACGGGAAATGCGGACGCGCTTCCCCTCGTCGTTCGTGCGGTACCCGACCCGGGTCGGCTTGCCGTCGGAGTCCACGACCATCACGTTGCTCACGTGGATCGTGGCCTCCTGGGTCACGATGCCGCCGGACTGCGCACCGCGCTGGGTGCGCGAGACCCGGGTGTGCTTCTTGATGCGGTTCACGCCCTCGACCAAGACCCGCTGCTCCTTGGGGTAGGCCTGGATGACCTTGCCCTTGGCGCCCTTGTCCTTGCCGGCGATGACGACGACCGTGTCGCCCTTCTTCACCTTCATCACAGCACCTCCGGCGCGAGCGAGATGATCTTCATGAACTTCTTCTCGCGCAGCTCCCGGCCGACCGGCCCGAAGATGCGGGTGCCCCGCGGCTCGTTGTCGTTCTTGATGAGAACGGCGGCGTTCTCGTCGAACCGGATGTAGGAGCCGTCCGGGCGGCGCCTCTCCTTGGCGGTGCGGACGACGACGGCCTTGACCACGTCGCCCTTCTTCACGCCGGCGCCCGGAATGGCGTCCTTGACAGTGGCGACGATGATGTCGCCGATGCCCGCGTAGCGCCGCGCCGAACCACCGAGCACCCGGATGCAAAGGATCTCCTTCGCACCGGTGTTGTCGGCGACGCGCAGTCGCGACTCCTGCTGGATCACGTCAACTCCCGACCCTTGCTGGCACGCCAGATTTCCGACCTGGACGTGCGCGGTCCTTCAGTGTTACCTAGCCTTCTCGAGGATCTCCACCAGCCGCCAGCGCTTGGTCGCCGACAGCGGGCGGGTCTCCATCAGCAGCACGCGGTCACCGACGCCGGCAACGTTGCCCTCGTCGTGCGCCTTCACCTTGGAGGTGGAGCGCATGACCTTGCCGTACAGCGGGTGCTTCTTGCGGTCCTCGAGCTGCACCACGATCGTCTTGTCCATCTTGTCGGACACGACGTAGCCCTCGCGGACCTTGCGACGGTTCCGGGTCACGGTCTTCTCGCCCTTGTTCTCGCTCACGCCGCACCCTCACCCTCAGCCGGGGTCACGGACAGGCCCAGCTCACGCTCCCGCATCACGGTGTAGATGCGGGCGATGTCGTGCCGGACGGTCCGCAGCCGGCGGTTGTTGTCGAGCTGCCCGGTGGCCATCTGGAAGCGGAGGTTGAACAGCTCCTCCTTGGCCTCCTTCAGACGCAGCACGAGCTCCTCATCGGTGAGCTCACGCAGCTCAGCGGCGGTGGTACCCGCTGCCATCAGAACTCACCACCCTCACGCGTGACGATGCGGCACTTCATCGGAAGCTTGTGGATCGCGCGGCGCAGCGCCTCGCGGGCCACGGTCTCGTTCGGGAAGCTCATCTCGAAGAGCACCCGACCGGGCTTGACGTTGGCCACCCAGTGCTCCGGCGAGCCCTTACCGGAACCCATCCGGGTCTCGGCCGGCTTCTTGGTCAGCGGGCGGTCCGGGAAGATGTTGATCCAGACCTTGCCGCCACGGCGAATGTGCCGGGTGATGGCGATACGGGCGGACTCGATCTGCCGGTTCGTCACGTAGGCCGGCTCGAGCGCCTGGATTCCGTACTCGCCGAACACCACACGCGTGCCGCCCTTGGCCGCACCCCTGCGGCTCGGGGAGTGCTGCTTGCGGTGCTTGACCTTCCGCGGGATGAGCACTACTCAGCCCTCCGTCTTCTCTGCCGCGGCCGGCTTGCCCTCGGCCGGGGCACCGGCGGCCGCGGCGTCCTGCGCCGTGCTCTGCTGCTGGGCAGCGGCCCGGCCGGCCTCGGTGCTCGTCGCCGTGGTGCCGGAGGCACCGGAGCGGCGACGCCGCTCGCCGCGCTCGCCCCGCTCCCCGCGCTCGCGCCGCGGCGGCCGGGACTCGGCGGCGGTCTCCCGGGCCTTGAGCCCACCCACGAGCTCACCCTTGTAGATCCACACCTTCACGCCGATACGGCCGAACGTGGTGCGGGCCTCGAAGATGCCGTAGTCGATGTCCGCGCGCAGCGTGTGCAGCGGCACCCGGCCCTCGCGGTAGAACTCCGAGCGGGACATCTCGGCGCCGCCCAGCCGGCCCGAACACTGCACCCGGATGCCCTTGACCTGCGGCGACCGCATGGCCGACTGGATGGCCTTGCGCATCGCGCGCCGGAAGGAGACCCGGTTGGACAGCTGCTCGGCCACACCCTGGGCCACCAGCTGCGCGTCCGCCTCGGAGTTCTTCACCTCGAGGATGTTGAGCTGGACCTGCTTGCCGGTCAGCTTCTCCAGCGCGCCGCGGATCCGGTCGGCCTCCGCGCCGCGGCGGCCGATCACGATGCCCGGACGGGCGGTGAAGATGTCCACCCGGACGCGGTCCCGGGTGCGCTCGATCTCCACCTTGGAGATCCCGGCGCGCTCCATGCCCTTCGACAGCATGCGGCGGATCTTGACGTCCTCCGCCACGTACTCCGAGTACTGCTTGTCGGCGTACCAGCGGGACTTCCAATCCGTGGTGATCCCCAGCCGGAAGCCGTGCGGGTTGATCTTCTGACCCACTACCGGGCACTTCCCTTCGCGCTGGTCTTACGGGCCTTCGCCGTTCCGGCCTTCTCGACCGGACGGGACTCGACCTCGACGGTGATGTGGCTGGTCCGCTTGCGGATCCGGTACGCCCGGCCCTGGGCCCGCGGGCGGATCCGCTTCAGCGTCGGCCCCTCGTCCACGTACGCCTGGGAGATCCACAGGGTCTCCGGGTCGAGGTCGAGGTTGTTCTCGGCGTTGGCCATGGCGCTGGCGAGCACCTTCGCGACCGGACCGCTGGCGGCCTGCGGCGCGAACTGGAGCACGCTCAGGGCCTCGCGGGCGTTACGGCCCTTGATCAGCTCGACCACGCGACGCACCTTCATCGGCGTCATGCGGACGTAGCGGGCCCGCGCCACGGCGCGCGGCAGCTCCTCCGCGCCGGCGTCGGTGTTACCCATCGCTGCTAACCCCTTGCTTCTTGGTTCCAGTCACGGCCCGCTCAGCGGCGGCGCGACTTGCGGTCTTCCTTGACGTGGCCCTTGAAGGTGCGGGTCGGGGCGAACTCGCCCAGCTTGTGCCCGACCATGGCCTCGGTGACGAACACCGGGACGTGCTTGCGGCCGTCGTGCACCGCGATCGTGTGCCCCAGCATGTCCGGGATGATCGTGGAACGGCGGGACCAGGTCTTGATGACCTGCTTGGCACCCTTCTCGTTCAGCGCGTCCACCTTCTTGAGCAGGTGGTCATCGACGAAGGGGCCCTTCTTCAGGCTGCGCGGCATCCTTCACTCCCTCCCTGCTCAGCGCTTCTTACCGGTGCGACGGCGCCGGACGATCAGGCGGTCGCTGGGCTTGCCCTTGCGACGCGTCCGACCCTCGGGCTTGCCCTTCGGGTTGACCGGGTGACGGCCACCCGAGGTCTTGCCCTCACCACCACCGTGCGGGTGGTCGACCGGGTTCATGGCCACACCGCGGACGGTCGGGCGCTTGCCCTTCCACCGCATGCGGCCGGCCTTGCCCCAGTTGATGTTCTGGTGCTCGGCGTTGCCCACCTCGCCCACGGTGGCGCGGCAGCGCACGTCCACGTTGCGGATCTCGCCCGAGGGCATCCGCAGCTGGGCGTACATGCCCTCCTTGGCGACCAGCTGCACGCTGGAGCCGGCCGAGCGGGCGATCTTGGCGCCACCGCCCGGGCGCAGCTCGATGGCGTGCACCACGGTGCCGACCGGGATGTTGCGCAGCGGCAGGTTGTTGCCCGGCTTGATGTCGGCCCGCGGACCGTTCTCCACCCGGTCACCCTGGCGGAGCTGGTTCGGGGCGATGATGTAGCGCTTCTCGCCGTCGGCGTAGTGCAGCAGCGCGATGCGCGCGGTGCGGTTCGGGTCGTACTCGATGTGCGCGACCTTGGCCGGCACGCCGTCCTTGTCCGCCCGCCGGAAGTCGATCACGCGGTAGGCCCGCTTGTGCCCACCGCCCCGGTGCCGGGTGGTGATCTTGCCGCGCGCGTTCCGGCCGCCCGACTTGGTCAGGGGGCGGACCAGCGACTTCTCCGGGTGAGACCGGGTGATCTCGGCGAAGTCGGACACGCTCGCGCCACGACGGCCCGGCGTCGTCGGCTTGTACTTGCGGATGCCCATGTCTGCAGCAGTCCTCGTCGTCCTTGCGTCTCGACCGACTCAGCCGCTCACGCGGCCGGGCCGCCGAAGATCTCGATCGGCTTGCTCTCCGGGGAGAGCGTCACGATGGCGCGCTTGGTGTCCTTGCGCTTCCCGAAACCCATCCGGGTCCGCTTGCGCTTGCCCTGGCGGTTGAGCGTGTTCACCGCCACGACCTTCACCCCGAAAATCTTCTCGACCGCGATCTTGATCTCGGTCTTGTTCGCCTCCGGGTGCACCATGAAGGTGTACTTGTTCTCCTCGAGCAGCCCGTAGGACTTCTCGGAGATCACCGGCGCGAGGATCACGTCACGCGGGTCGGGGATCACTTCGCCGCCTCCTCCAGCTCACCGGAGCGCGCGCTGCCCTTGGCGGCCCGGCCGCGGACCGGCCCGGCCAGGAACAGGTTGAACGCGTCCTTGGTGAACACCACGTCGTCGTTGACCAGCACGTCGTAGGTGTTGAGCTGGTCCGGGTGGATCAGGTGCACGTTCGGCAGGTTGCGCAGGCTCAGCCAGGCGATCTCCTCGGCACGGCTGAGCACCACGAGCACCCGCCTGGCCTCGGTGACCTTGGCCAGCGTCTCCTTGGCGGCCTTGGTCGAGGGCTTGTCCCCCCCGACGACGCCGGAGACCACGTGCACGCGGCCGGCCCGGGCCCGGTCGGACAGGGCGCCACGCAGCGCGGCGACCTTCATCTTCTTCGGGGTCCGCTGGCTGTAGTTGCGCGGCGTCGGGCCGTGCACCGTGCCACCGCCGGTGAACTGCGGGGCGCGGATCGAGCCCTGGCGGGCGCGACCGGTGCCCTTCTGCCGGTACGGCTTCTTACCACCGCCGCGGACCTCGCCGCGGGACTTGGTGTCGTGCGTGCCCTGCCGGGCGGCCGCCTCCTGCGCCACCACGACCTGGTGCATCAGCGGGATGTTGGCCTGGACGTCGAAGACGTCGGCGGGCAGCTCGACGGTGCCCTCGGCCTTGCCGTCCGGGGTGCGGATCTCGATCGCGGTCATCGCGCACCACCCTTCGCAGCGGTCTTGACGAACACGAGCCCGCCCTTGGGGCCGGGCACCGCGCCCTTGATCAGCAGCAGGCCGGACTCGCCGTCGACCTGGTGCACCTTCAGGTTCTGCGTGGTGACGCGCTCGTGGCCCATGCGACCGGCCATGCGCACGCCCTTGAACACGCGGCCCGGCGTGGCGCAGCCGCCGATGGAACCGGGCGAGCGGTGCTTGCGCTGGGTGCCGTGGCTGGCGCCCAGACCGCCGAAGCCGTGCCGCTTCATGACACCGGCGAAGCCCTTGCCCTTGCTGGTGCCGACCACGTCGACCAGGGCACCGGCCTCGAACACCTCGGCGGTGATCTCCTGGCCGAGCTCGTACTCCCCGGCGTCGGTGGTGCGCAGCTCCGCGAGGTGGCGGCGTGGGGTCACGCCGGCCTTCTCGAAGTGGCCCTTCTTCGGCTTGTTGACCTTGCGCGGGTCGATGTCGCCGAAGGCGAACTGCACGGCCGAGTAGCCGTCCTTCTCCTGGGTGCGGATCTGGGTGACCACGCACGGCCCCGCCTTCACGACGGTCACCGGGACGACCCGGTTGTTCTCGTCGAAGACCTGGGTCATGCCGAGCTTGGTGCCCAGGATCCCCTTGACTTGCCTGTCAGACATGGGTCCTTGCTCTCCGCACAGCCTTACTGGATGTTGACGTCGACGCTGGCCGGCAGGTCGATGCGCATGAGCGCGTCCACCGTCTTCGGCGTGGGGTCGAGGATGTCGATCAGACGCTTGTGCGTACGCATCTCGAAGTGCTCGCGCGAGTCCTTGTACTTGTGCGGCGAGCGGATGACGCAGTAGACGTTCTTCTCGGTGGGCAGCGGCACCGGCCCGACGACCCGAGCGCCGGTGCGCGTCACGGTCTCGACGATCTTGCGCGCGGACGCGTCGATCGCCTCGTGGTCGTAGGCCTTGAGCCGGATGCGGATCTTCTGTCCCGCCATGGTGGCTTGCCGTTCCTCTTCTCGTACCGCTGCGGTGCGGGTGCCTTACCGGTGGGCCCGAAGGGGACCCAGACCGCGCTTTCCGCCCCTGTTCAGGTGTCACGGTGCCCGGTCCACGCGGTCGGGCGTGTCGCGCCCGTTGGCACAGACCGGTCCCACTGACGTGGTCGTGGGATGGGCCTTGCGGCCCGGTGCACCCCACCTGCGACAGCAACGCGTGCTCGAGCGGAACACGGCGGAGCCGGCGAGGAAGGGGCGCTGCGGTTGTTCCCTACTGGAGGGAAGCTCGCGACGGGGCGGCCGGCCGAACCACACAGTGCCGGGCACTGGGCGAGCCGAGCCGACCGCCCCGAACGAGCAACCCGTACAGAATGCCACACCTGGGTGCGGCATTCCAAACCGGGGTGGGGGAGGCCACCAGCCCGGGTGACCTCCCCCACCACCTCACTTGATGATCTTCGTGACCCGGCCGGCGCCGACGGTGCGGCCACCCTCGCGGATCGCGAACTTGAGGCCCTCCTCCATCGCGATCGGCTGGATCAGCTTGACCGACATGTTGGTGTTGTCGCCCGGCATGACCATCTCGGTGCCCTCGGGCAGGGTCACCACACCGGTCACGTCCGTGGTCCGGAAGTAGAACTGCGGACGGTAGTTGTTGAAGAACGGGGTGTGCCGGCCACCCTCGTCCTTGGACAGGATGTAGACCTGACCCTCGAACTCGGTGTGCGGGGTGACGGAGCCCGGCTTGCAGACGACCATGCCGCGCTCCACCTCCTCGCGCTTGGTGCCACGCAGCAGCAGACCGACGTTGTCGCCGGCCTGGCCCTGGTCGAGCAGCTTGCGGAACATCTCGACGCCGGTGACGGTCGTCGACATGCTCTTCTCCTTGATGCCGACGATCTCGACCGTCTCGTTGACGTTGATCACGCCACGCTCGACACGGCCGGTGACGACGGTGCCACGACCGGTGATCGTGAACACGTCCTCGACCGGCATCAGGAACGGCTTGTCGATCTCACGCTGCGGCTCGGGGACATTCTCGTCCACGGCCTTCATCAGCTCGAGGAGCTTGGCGCCCCACTCCTTGTCGCCCTCCAGCGCCTTGAGCGCGGAGACGCGGACCACCGGCACGTCGTCGCCGGGGAACTCGTACTCGTTGAGGAGCTCACGGACCTCGAGCTCGACGAGCTCCAGGATCTCCTCGTCGTCCACCATGTCGGCCTTGTTCAGGGCCACCACGATGTAGGGCACGCCGACCTGGCGGGCCAGCAGCACGTGCTCCTTGGTCTGCGGCATCGGGCCGTCGGTCGCCGCGACCACCAGGATGGCGCCGTCCATCTGGGCGGCACCGGTGATCATGTTCTTGATGTAGTCGGCGTGACCGGGGCAGTCAACGTGCGCGTAGTGCCGGTTCTCCGTCTGGTACTCGACGTGCGCGATGGAGATGGTGATACCGCGCTGGCGCTCCTCCGGCGCCTTGTCGATCTCATCGAACGGCGTGAACGGGTTCAGCTCCGGGTACGCGTCGTGCAGCACCTTGGTGATCGCCGCGGTCAGCGTCGTCTTGCCGTGGTCGATGTGACCGATGGTGCCGATGTTGACGTGCGGCTTGGTCCGCTCGAACTTCGCCTTCGCCACTTTGGTGTGTCCTCCTGGACTTGTTCTTTCGTCCGCCGTTCGAATGTGGATCCACCTCGAGCGGCGCCGTCAGGGCCGGTTGTGCGGACCCTGGGGAGCAACTCCCCGCGGGCCCCGCACTGGATGTGCGGTTCCGGCTAGGGGGCGCTCCCCCGTCGCCTTCGCGGTTGTCTTGCCGGGCCGCGTGCTCGCGATGCTCGCCCGCGGCTCGACGTGTCCGATCGCTCGGCTCCGAGCCCACCCCGTGCCTGGAAGGACGCGGGGCAATGCTCACATGCCCGTTGCCTATTCAGTTACCAGGCCCCGGGCCACACCCCGCGCCCGAGGGTGCGAAGTGCTGCTCGGTGCCCGCCGCCTGCACAGTTCGTCGCTCGGCTCGTGGCTCGCTTCGCATCGGGTGGCGTTGCGACGTCCGACCGCCGCAACGCCACGATGCTCACTCGCCGGTCGCCTTGGCGATGATCTCCTTCGCGACGTTCGCGGGAACCTCGGCGTAGGAGTCGAACTGCATCGAGTAGTTCGCGCGGCCCTGGGTCTTGGACCGCAGGTCGCCGACGTACCCGAACATCTCCGACAGCGGCACCAGCGCCTTGACGACGCGGCTGCCGCCGCGCTCCTCCATGGCCTGGATGTGGCCACGGCGGGAGTTCAGGTCGCCGATGACGTCGCCCATGTAGTCCTCGGGCGTGGTCACCTCGACCGCCATCATCGGCTCGAGCAGCGTCGGGTCGGCCTTGCGCGCCGCCTCCTTGAGCGCCATCGAGCCGGCGATCTTGAACGCCATCTCGGACGAGTCGACCTCGTGGTAGGCGCCGTCGACCAGCGTCACCTTGATGCCGACCAGCGGGTAGCCCGCCAGCACGCCGTACTGCATGGCGTCCTGGGCACCGGCGTCCACCGACGGGATGTACTCCCGCGGCACGCGGCCACCGGTGATCTTGTTGTCGAACTCGTACAGCGCACCGTCGGCGGTCTGCTCCAGCGGCTCCAGGTTGATGATCACCCGGGCGAACTGGCCGGAACCACCGGTCTGCTTCTTGTGCGTGTACTCGAACTTCTCGATCTTGCGCCGGATGGTCTCCCGGTAGGCGACCTGCGGCTTGCCGACGTTCGCCTCGACCTTGAAGTCCGTCTTCATCCGGTTGACGAGCACCTCGAGGTGCAGCTCGCCCATGCCCTCGATGATCGTCTGCCCGGTGTCCTCGTCCAGGCTGACCCGGAAGGTCGGGTCCTCCTCGGCGAGCTTCTGGATGGCGGTGGACAGCTTCTCCTGGTCCGCCTTGGACTTCGGCTCGATGGCGACCTTGATCACCGGGTCCGGGAAGGTCATCGACTCGAGCACGATCGGCGCGTTCGGGTCGCACAGCGTGTCGCCGGTGGTGGTCTCCTTGAGACCGATCATCGCGTAGATGTGACCGGCACGCGCCTCGTCGACCGGGTTCTCCTTGTTGGAGTGCATCTGGAAGAGCTTCCCGATGCGCTCCTTGCGCTCCTTGGTCGCGTTGATGACCTGGGTGCCGCCGGCCACCTTGCCCGAGTAGACCCGGACGTAGGTGAGCTTGCCGAAGAACGGGTGGGTGACGATCTTGAACGCCAGCGCCGAGAACGGCTCGCTGGAGTCGGCCTTGCGCTGCGCCCTGGTCTCGCCGTCGGGCAGCGTGCCCTCGACCGGCGGGACGTCCAGCGGCGAGGGCAGGTAGTCGATCACCGCGTCCAGCATGGGCTGCACGCCCTTGTTTTTGAACGCCGAACCGCACAGCACCGGGTAGGCCTCACCGCTGGTGGTGATGGCCCGCAGGCCGGCCTTGATCTCGGCGACGGAGAGGTCCCCCTCCTCGAGGTACTTCTCCATCAGCGCCTCGTCGGTCTCGGCGACCGCCTCCAGCAGCTTCTCCCGGTACTCGGCGGCCTGGTCGGCCAGGTCGGCCGGGATCTCCTCGACCTCGTAGTCGGCGCCCTTCTGCACCTCGCCACGCCAGGTGAGGGCGCGCATCTCCACCAGGTCGATGACGCCGCTGAACTCCGACTCGGCGCCGATCGGCAGCTGGATCACCACCGGACGGGCGTTGAGCCGGTCCTCGATGGTGCGCACGGTGAAGTAGAAGTCCGCACCCAGCTTGTCCATCTTGTTGACGAAGCAGATGCGCGGGACGTTGTACTTGTCCGCCTGCCGCCAGACCGTCTCCGACTGGGGCTCCACGCCCTCCTTGCCGTCGAACACGGCGACCGCGCCGTCCAGGACGCGCAACGACCGCTCCACCTCGACGGTGAAGTCGACGTGCCCCGGCGTGTCGATGATGTTGATCTGGTGGTCGGCCCAGAAGCAGGTGGTCGCGGCGGAGGTGATGGTGATGCCGCGCTTCTGCTCCTCCTCCATCCAGTCCATCGTCGCGGCGCCGTCGTGCACCTCGCCGATCTTGTAGTTGATCCCCGTGTAGAAGAGGATCCGCTCGGTCGTGGTGGTCTTACCCGCGTCGATGTGGGCCATGATCCCGATGTTGCGGACCTTGGCCAGGTCAGTCAGCACGTCGCGTGCCACGGTCTTCCCCGTTCTGAGATTGCAGCGGTCGCTGTCCAAACGGCGGAGCCGGCGGTGTCAACTGGCTCGTCCCCCACGCAGGCGGGGCGCCCGTTGGCCGGCGACCGCCACTGATCACCAGCGGTAGTGCGCGAAGGCCTTGTTGGACTCGGCCATCTTGTGCGTGTCCTCGCGGCGCTTCACCGACGCCCCGAGGCCGTTGCTCGCGTCGAGCAGCTCGTTCATCAGCCGCTCGACCATGGTCTTCTCCCGGCGCTGGCGGGCGAAGGTCACGATCCAGCGCAGCGCCAGCGTCGTGGACCGGCCCGGCCGCACCTCGACCGGCACCTGGTAGGTGGCGCCACCGACGCGGCGGCTGCGCACCTCCAGCGAGGGCTTGACGTTGTCCAGCGCACGCTTGAGGGTGACGACCGGGTCGGTGCCGGTCTTCTCCCGGCAACCCTCGAGGGCGCCGTAGACGATCTTCTCCGCGATGGACCGCTTGCCGTCCTGCAGCACCTTGTTCACCAGCTGGGTCACCAGCGGCGAGCTGTAGACGGGGTCGGCGATGAGCGGCCGCTTCGGGGCCGGACCCTTGCGGGGCATCAGCTCTTCTCCTTCTTCGCACCGTAGCGGCTGCGGGCCTGCTTGCGGTTCTTCACGCCCTGGGTGTCCAGCGCACCCCGGATGATCTTGTAGCGGACGCCCGGCAGGTCCTTCACACGACCGCCGCGGACCAGCACGATCGAGTGCTCCTGCAGGTTGTGGCCCTCCCCGGGGATGTAGGCCGTGACCTCGATGCCGTTGCCGAAGCGGACACGGGCGACCTTGCGGAGGGCGGAGTTCGGCTTCTTGGGAGTGGTCGTGTAGACGCGCGTGCACACACCCCGCCGCTGCGGGTTCCCCTGCAGCGCCGCGGTCTTGACCTTCGCGGCCTTCTCCTTGCGGCCCTTCCGGACCAACTGCTGGATCGTGGGCATGGACCGTCTTTCTCGTAGCGTTCGCGTGTCGTGCTCAGCGAGCTGTGTCTGTGTTGGCCCTCCGTATCCCGAGGTCGGGCGTGTCGCCCGCTTCTCCGGCCCGCGCAGGACCCGAGCACCCCTGGATAGTGGGAGGGAGCTCCGCACTCCCGGCGCGGCAGCCGCCGCTCACAGGCACGCGGAGTGGCCCGACGCTAGTCGGGCACGGCTAACAAAGATACCTGGCCCTCTCGCACCGGGTCAAAACGGGGGTCACCCAGCTCGGTGGGGACAAAGTCCCATGTCAGAGGATACGCCGCACCGTGGGGGTGCGCGCTGCCGGCCACCCGCCCCGACCGGCCCCGGGCGGGTACCGCCATCACCGACGACGGACCCCGTCACCCCGTCCCAGGACTTGTGGACTGACCTCGCCGCTGATCTTAGGGGCAGCCGGGGCGGCACGGCCGGGAGTCGACGGTGAGCGGCTGGTCCGGGGTGGCCGGGCCTTGAGTGGCGTAGCTCTCTCCGAGCCGGACGGTCGCCGTGGAGCGTCTCACCGCGAGACGTGCTTGGGTGCGTGGGTCCTGTACCCGCTGGCGCCGATGCGGGACGTGGGTGCGCAGGGCGGCCCCGACAGCAGCTGGCGGGAAAGACGCTCGGCACGTGAGCCCCCTACCGCCCAGATGCGCCACCCAAGTCGACAAACCGACACTCGCACGAGCCGCGCGGCAGCCGCCGAGCCAGATCGAAGCCGACCGGGTGCGTGCCGGGGCCGCCCAGCCATGCCAGCGGCTCCTCGCCGGGTGGGCCACTCGTCCCTCATGGGGCCGCTCACACCGGTCCGACCGAGCCACGCGGCGCTCGGCACCACCTACTGCCGAGGCCCGGCCCGGTTCAGCACGCACTCCTCATCGGGAGAGGCGTGTGGGCCGTCCTTACTGATCTTTGTAGGTCGCCCTACGGGGCGTCCTTGTAGATGAGGTGTACACAGTGGACCCGCTGGTGACGTAGCTCACGAATGCCTGCGCCGAAGTCGGATTCTCCTGCGCAGGTCCGAAGAGGACAGCGCACAGGTCGACACCGTGCGGGTGCCTGCGCCCGTGATGCCGGCCGGGTCCGGGCACAGCCGGCTGGATTGTCCCTCCTCGTTCCGCGGGCGGCCGTTCCACCTGGGAGCGGCCGCCCGCCGTGCCACTCCCCTGTCTAGTAAGGAGAGCGGCCGAAGGTCATCGCGTTCACTTGAAGTCGATCGGCACCAGGTTGGAGATGCCCGAGGCGCGGGTGGCGGCGCCCACCACGCACTTCGGCTCCTTCGTGCAGTCGACCGTGCCGCCCACCTCACCGGTCAGCGGGTGCACCGCGGTGAAGGACTTGCGCACCTTGACGGAGATGCTGATCTTGCCGTCCGCACCCACCCGGGTGCTGCCGAAGCCGTCCAGGTGGCAGCCGAACTTCTCGCCGACCCGGCCGCACTGGGCGGCGTAGGCGGTCTGGCCGGCGGGGAAGCCCTGCCCGGAGACGGTGACGGTCTGGCCGTCCCGCAGGTTGGTGGTCGGGTCGACGGAGATGGACTGCGGGGCGGCGAAAGCCGGGGACGCGGCCACCAGGGCCAGGCCGGCACCGAACGCGGCCACGGCGGCCAGCCGCTTACCCGGACGGAACTTCGCTGCGAGTCGCATCGCTTCGATCCACTCCTTGGTTTGGTTGCTCGGATCCGGGCTCGCTTTGCGCTCATCGCCATGTGGCGCGATGCGCCCGACGCCCGTCACCTCGCGGTTCAATGGCTCGGCGGCGGACGGACTGCCCGACGCCTTCGGTTCTTCCTTGCTCGGTTCCGGACTCGCTCCGCGCTCGTGCCCACGAAGCAATGACTGAGCCCGGCGCCCCTCGCGTGCTGACCCGGAAACGGGCGGCGACCGACCGCGGGCGCACAGTCGCCCGGGCCTTCCCGGCGCCGGTCAACTTCGATTTACGAACGGGTGGTCGAATTCGGACCACCGCCAGTACTACCGAAAAGAGGAATGCACGACCTTGCGGACGGATAAGGTGGACGAGACGGCCTCGAGCTGCCCTTCCGCGCTTCGCCACCTCCGTTCGAACCTTCGTGACCACCCGGACGAGAACGTTATCCAGCACCGCACGGAATCGTCAACACAACTCCGGGTGACAACTATTTTCCCCATTTGTTTCCCAGGGATTGAAAGAAGCAGGAAAGATGGTTGTTCAAAGTTGTTCGGCACCAGGTGGACGCGCCCGGCCGATCGGGTCGCCCACCATCCCCGCCGACCGGCCGCGGCCGATCGAGTGACACCCGCCATGACCAGCCGCTTCGGCCCGCCCCTCGCATCTGCGAACGATTGCGCCCTTCGGCCCACCGCCGGACGGCGATCGGGAATGATGTCGAGTCGCCGAACATCAGCTCGAAAGCCGAGGGGACCCACGGTGACAGCGGAGTTTGATCAACTGCAGCGGGAGTTCGAGCGGTTCCAGCAGTCGCTCCGACGGGTCGACGACCGTCTGGAGCGCTATTCGGGCATGCAGGACGAAATCGCCGCGGTCTCGGTGACGGCGCACTCCGCGGACCGCTGCGTGAATGTCACCGCGGGGCCGGGCGGCGCGGTGACCGGTATCGAGTTCACCGAGAAGGCGCTCCAGCAGTCGCCGCAGGCGTTGGGCAGCATGGTCATGTCGACGTTGCAGGAGGCGGTTGCCGGCGCCGCACGGCAGCAGGCTGCCGTGGTGCAGCAGTTCGTCGGCGATGACCTCAACGTCCTCGACCAGGTGTTGGAGACGCAGGCCCAGATGCTTGGCCGGCCCGTGGAAGAGCTTCGGGCCGGGTTGGAACCGAGCGCACCCGCGCGTCCGTCCGAAGAGGAGGATTTCGCCGAGCGGTCGGTCATGCGCGACGACGACCCCACGCCGCCAGCTTCTCCGGGTCGCACGGGTGATCCGACCAGCCCCGGCGACGCCTTCCTGCGCAGCCTCTACAACCGTGAGGACGACTGATGCCCGGTGACTTCCGCGCCAAGCTCGACACCATCGAATCCTGCGGCAGGAAGGTCAACGACTTCGAGGCGAAGGCCGACGCCATCAAGCGGAAGGTCACGCAGGCCGAGGTGCCCGACCTCGCGTTCGGCCTCATCGGGCAGCTCGCCTTCGTGCACATCTACCACAGCATGATGAGCGACTTTCAGGAGTACCTGAACAAGATCGGGGAAGGCGTCAAGCGGGCCGGCGAGCAACTTGCCGACACCGCCACCGAGTACCGCACGTGCGACGACCATACGAAGCTGAAGATTGAGGCGGCGATGCGGATGCTCGACTCCTCCGCGCAGACCCCGAACACGGGAGCGCGGTGAGATGTCCGACTCGAACCTTCTCCCACCAGGCGGCTTCTGGGACACGGCAGCGAGCAACGCTCCCGGCCCCGTCTCGTCCGGATACAAGACGATCAAAGACGGCTTGAAGATCGGTTCCAACGGCGACGACGCGTTCTCCATCACGACTGATGTCACCACCGTCGTGACGGATGCGACGTCGTTTGTGACGTCGTGCGGCACGACGGCCGCCAGCATCGCCACGGACCCGCTCGGCTGGCTCATCAACCAGGGGCTCGGCTTCCTGCTCAACGCCATCACACCGCTCAAGGAAGCGCTGCACTACGTCACCGGGGACCCAGACGCTCTCAAAGCGGCGGGCGACAAGTTCACCGCGATCGGCAACGAGCTGGTGGCCTTCGGCAGAGAGTTCGTCGAGCAGGTTCAGCAGGAGCTGGCGGACTGGGAGGGCCCGGCCGCCCAGGCCGCCAAGGCCAAGCTGGCAAGGTTCGGCAGGGGTGTGTCCGGTACCGCCGACCATGCCGGCGACATCGCCAGGTTGCTGCAGACCGCGAGCATCGTCGCGAAGGTCGTCGAGGAGTTCATCCGAGGGCTGCTCACCGAGCTCGTGGAGTGGCTCATCGTGACCTGGCTGGCGGCCCTCGCCGCCGCCCCGGTCACGTTCGGCGGATCCACCGCCGCAGCCGGCGCCGCCACCACCGGCGAGGTGGCCGTGACCACCGCCCAGGCCGGGCAGAAGATCAGCAAGGTGACCCAGCTCCTCAACAAGATCCGAGAGGTCATCGCCAAGCTCCAGCGGTTCCTCAAGGAGTCCAAGCTGGGCCAGATGTTCATGGACGCGACCACCGGCAAGGGCGGCAAGGCGCTCACCAAGGCGCAGGACAACGCTGTTGCCAACGCTACGGAACGCGCGGGCGGGCGGCTCACGAGGGATGCCTGGCGGGACACGCTCGAGGAAGGGAGCACCAACTACACCCGGATGCTTCGGGAGACCTTCGGCGACAAGGTCAAGACGAGCGCGGGGGACCAGTTGAAGAAGATGGTCGGCCTAGACAAGACGAGCTACGGGAACGGGCCGGGCGAGGAATCCACGAGTTACACAGACCTCAACAAGATCGCCAGCAAGGCGACCGGATACGCCAAGGACGCCAAGAAGATCTACGACACCACACGGCCCGGCGAGAACATGTCCGACTCGGAGATCCGACGCGACCTGGAGTTCTGATGCAGCTACACCTCGCGGTGGGAGAGCCCCTGATCCTGCACGTGATGGCGAGTTGGGGTCCGGTGGCCTGGCTGCTCTTCCTGCTGCTACTCCGGGGGCTCGTGCAGGCTTATCTCAGCTTGCCTCACGCCTGGGTCTTTCGCCGGTTCGCGCTACCCATCGTGGCGAAGCGCCGGGGATGGGCCTACGAAGTCGAGCCGGTAGGACTGGTTAAGCGGATTCCCAATGTTGTCTGCCGGATCAGCGGGACATACTGCGGATACAGGTTCGAGGCAGTCCAGATCGAGGAGAGCAACCTCAACGACAGCACCTCAACTCGGACCACGCTCCACGTGAACGGTCTGGGCAACCTGCCGTACGCGAGTATCAAATTGAACCTGCTGACGCGAAAGGTCAGGGTTCACAGCGACCCTGTCACGAAGAAGGTGATACCAGGTTCACCCTTCGAGAAGTGGCTCAAGTGGAACCTGCGCCACGGGTGCACCTTCGAGACCGGCTTAGGGTTTGCCAGCACCAAATGGTCCAGTTCGATCTACCCCGGCAAGCTCCGGCGCAAGATCCGGTTCCTGGCCCGGGCGGCAAGGCGCTTCCCCGACGAGGCACGGGTTGTGCACCCGAATCACGAGCGCGCCAAGTAACTACCTCCCGCGGTCGAGGGCGCATTCCTTGACGGCACCGAGGAAGGCGACCCACTGCGCGCGGTCGAACACCAGCGCCGGGCCAGCGGGTTCCTGGAGTCGCGGGTCGCGACGTAGCGGGAGACGGGCGCAACCTCGACACAGTTGCCGTTGTCTCCGCTGCGGCTGCTCTTGCGCCACGGCAGTCCGGATACCGCAGCAACCTCCACGCAGTCACCGTTGTCTCCGCTGTAACTGCTCTTGACCCACCGTGCTGCTGCCACGTCGAAGGTGAACACAGCGACCCCTCCGATCACTCACTCAGGTGAAGATCAGAGACTTGACTAGCGCGACGGAAGCCTCCGGGTCAAGCGCCACCGAGCGGAGGTTTTCGGCCGACGCCACGTAGGTCTGCACCCGGCTCCGATCCTGGACGTAGATGGCATCGTTTTGGATCTCCACGTAGGCGACCGGTTCGGCATCGGCAAAGGTCAACACGAAGAACATCCCAGTGATGCCGCGGTGGATGCCGTCCTCTGGCCAGAGCACCTGCAAGATGATGTTCGGTCGTTCTGCGAGCGACACGAGGTGCCGGTATTGCTCCTGCATCGTCTCGTCATTGCCCACACGTAGGCGGAGGGCGGCCTCACCGATGACGGCGTACACCTTCAACGGCTCCGCATCGCGGAGACGTTGAGTTCGGCTGAGCCGGAATGAGACAAAGTGCTCGGCGTGATCCGGACGCACCCGAGGGGAGCGTTGGTGAGCGCCCGGACATACGACCGTCTGGAGCAAGCCAGGAAGCAGAACTGGCTCGTAGATGAACTCTGGCTCGGCAAGCGCTTCCAGTCCGACGAAGATCCTCAGCCAGTCCGGGACAACCTGCATGCGGTGATGAAGTCCAGGTCCGCCGAGAGCGCGTTGAAGCTGTCGTTGCTCATCGGCTCGCGGCGACTGGTGTGGTTCGACGTCGCTTGATGTAGCGCGTCGGGCCAGGTCTGGCCAGGCCCGGGCTGGTCAGGCTCGGTCGAGAGTGACGCGGACCGTATCGACGATCTCGTCCGAGGTGGCGCCGAGCCGGCGCGCGGCGGCCACGAAATCACGTGCAAGGTCCACCAGCGCGGCATGCTGGCTTGCGGCTTCGGACACCACTGCGCCTCGGCCACGGCGCAAGGACACCAAGCCCTCGTCGCTGAGTTGCCGATAGCCGCGCAGCACGGTGTGCAGGTTGATGCCGAGGGCCGACGCAAGCTCGCGGGCCGCCGGCAGCCGATCGCCCGGTTTGATGTCGCCGCGGGCGAGCGCGGCGCGGACCGACGCCGAGACCTGGTCAGCCAGCGGCATCGGTGCGGCGGGATCGATTGTGATCAGCACGGCACGCTCTTCTGGTCGGCGGTGGCGCATGGCCCACGTTGCCGGTCCAGTTCGGCGTTGACCAGGGCGGCCGCGGTCTCGGCGTCGTCCACGGTGGCGACGAACCGGCGGCCGTCGCTGAGATGGAGCGTGAGCGCTGGCCCAGTGCGCCCGGTGTAGCCGAACACCGGACCGTCACCTACTCCTGCGAGGCACTGCAGGGATGCCTTCTGCCGTGTCACCGAGGCGGACTGGATATGCCGGTACTGCACGAGCCTGGTAAGTCGGCCGAGCCAGGGCAAGGCGAGACAGACTCCTTCTCGCGTGATTCGCAATCGTGCGGTCGCCTGCGACAACATCAGGAGCCCCAGGAGCATGTACAGCGGTGTGATGCCGGGAGGACCGACATCGATGCAGCTCGCCATCAATGCCAGGCCGAGGAAGGTGCTCCCCCACATCAACTGCTGCGTGGAGCGCAGCGATGCGGTGAAGACCGCGCGTTCCGTGGCGCCGAGGCGGAGTCGAGGCGCGGTCACCGGGGGTTTCAGCATGGCGTCCGGTAGCCGGGGCTTGGGCCCGGAGAGCAGCCAGCCGACCACTGCCCCGACGACCATGAGGCCGAAGTTGAGCAGCCCCCACCACCAGGCGAGTGTGACCGCGGCGTGGGTCGCGTCGAGCGCGGCGCCAACCTTCAGCGCGGTCGCCACCGCTGCCGATCCGGCGCCACCCCAGCTCATCAGGACCATCAAACGCTGTCCGGTGGGGTACTCCCAGCGCCACACGAAGAGCCCGACGATGACGGCCGCGCCGAGGAGCACGCCCAGATGATTGTGCGCCCAGCGGTCCCAGCTCGGCGCAAGGTCCGGAACTCGTTCCATCATCCGGGCCCAGCCGTCGACGTAGGCGCGCTCGGGAAGTCGGTCGCGGTAGTGCGCGACCAGTACTCGCGGCAGCATCGCCAGAGCCAGGAACGGCAACAGAACCAGTACGAGCCGTCGCGCCCGTCCCTTACGTGCCAGGTCCCGCGTGCCGGCCATCTCCAACCCCCATTATTCTACTACGAGTAGAACAACTATAGCTTGGTTGATCAAGAGCGCAACACGCCTCGGGCCCGGACGCCAGCGGCGTCCGGGCCTGAGTTGCCTACCGGCTATGAGGGTGAACCAGCCTCAGCGGGTGTCAAGTTGGCGCTCCAGGTCCTGGAACAGGCGGTCGATCTGCCCGCTGATGCGGCGGGGGTCCGCTGGCGCGATCGTCGTCCACAGCCGGCCGTCGAAGGACCTGTGGTCCTCCATCACGTAGCCGCCCTTCGGGGTCGCGTACCAGGCGACCACGTGGTCGGCACGGCGCTCCCGGCCAAGACGGTCCCGCATGTTCGCCCCGAACTGGGCGTACTTGTCCGGTCCGTCAAGCATCTCCGCGAGGTGGTGCGCATCCGAACCCCTGGCGCCCTTGGCACGCAACGAGTTCTCGAACGCCTTCACGTCATGCCCGACCCCGTCCGCCGCTGATTCCGCCAAGTCCTTGGCGATCGAGACCGACCGTCCGGGACCCGGTGGGGTCGACGGCAGCAGTCCCGCTGCGGTGCGGGAGAGCCCGCCGGGATGCGTGAGCCGCAGGGTCAACCGGTCCTCGGCCAGGACGCCGACCGCCGCCTGGTACCCGTCCCCCGCGACCAGGGCGCGCACCTCGTGCCCCAGCCACATCCGGACGTCGATCGAGCGGGTCGGCCGCGCGAGCAGCTCGAGCATGGTGCGGAGGCCGGGATCCATCCCCCGACCACCCACCAGCCCACTGCTTCGCAGCTCGTTCCAGGCCGCTTCGACGACCGCCCGCCGCTCGTCCTCCTCGTAGCCCCGCGGGTTCACCAGGAGGACGATCGGCATCGACGGCAACCCCAGGTGCTCCCACAGCACCTGGTAAGCCGACGCGGACAGCACCGTCGCCGGCTCGGTTCTCTCGCCGAACACGGTCACCGCTGGGGCGGCTGCTCGCCGATCACCGGCGGAGCGACCAGGCGATCATCGTCGAAGATCGCGTCCTCGTCGATGACGTACTTTCGCTGGTGTTCCTTGTCCTCGTCGCCCCTCGCGCTGGAGGCAGCCGGCTGCATGAACGACTGCCCCATGCCGGCCCGCCCAGCTCCTGCACCCATCGCGCCACCGCCACGACCACCTGCCACCGGCTCGCCCATACCGAACGCGCCACCACGACCCATACCGCCGCCCTGGCCGACACCGCCGGCCGCACCGGGCGCACCCGGACCACCACCGGCGCCCGGACCGAACCCACCGGGCACACCACGCCCGCCCAAGCCGCCGGGACCACGGCCGCCGGCACCGCCGGGGCCGTTCCCACCCGTACCGGGAGCACCGCCGTAAGGCGCGGTGTTGACGCCCCACGGCCCGTACACGTGCGGGTTGCTACCGCCGCTCAGCGGTGGGTTGCCACCACCGGCGTACGGCGGGTGCACCTGGACCGGCGGCGGGTTGCCACCGGTTGACGGGGCCACCCACTGCGGGTCGACGGTGGCCGGCGGCTTGTGCACGCCGGTCCACGAGCCGCCGGTGCCCGGGTTGGGCTGGTTGGGCGAGCCCGTGCCGCTACCACCCGGGTTCGTCCACGGAGTCTCGCGCACGGGCTGGTGGCCCTGCGTTCCACCGCCGCCCGAGTAGACGTTGTTGTTCGCGGACGAGTCCCGGCCGCCCCAGCCATCCACAGAGGACTGTTGCGTACCGGCAGGCGCGACGTCCACCGCGACCGTGGGCGCCGGCGTGTACTCCGGCATGCCACTGACGGCATCGGAGGAGGAGGTGTTGTACTGCGACATCACCAGCGCGGCCTTCTGGTGTGCCTCGTTGGCGGCCTGCTCCTGCTCCTGCCGGTCGGTGCTGATCCCGAAGAAGTTCTTGATCCCCTTGAAGGAGTCCTCGGGAGCCGTCACCTCCTTCGGCTCCGGCATCTCGTTCTTGGCCCGCGCATAGCTCTGCGTCTGGCCCATGACCCCGATGACGGCCCGCATGGTTCCCTCGGAGGCGTCCTGGGCCCACTGTTTCAGGGTCTGGATGGACGCATGGGCCTGCTCGGCCGCCGCGCCCTCGTACCCCTCGACCATCCGGTTCAGGCTGGCCTGAAGCTCCTGGTCGGTCTCGTAGAGCCCGCGGCAGACGTCGGCGTAGCCGTCCTGGACGGGTGTACCCGCGCTGACGCCGGGGCCGCTGTGGATCTTGTCGTAGAGCTCCCGGTGCGGGATCGCCATCCAGTTCCGGCACAAGCCCAACGTGCCCATCTCGTCCCCCTCGAACCTCAGCCCGCCAACAACGTCGTCATCGCGGCGTCAGCCAACTGCGCCGCCCGCTTACAGATCTCTTCCTTGCCGAGCGGTTGCTTCGCCCCGCTTTCGCTGTAGTGCGCACGCAGCACCTGTCCGTCCGCGACATCCACGTTGACCGTGCAGAAGTCGTACCCGGTCGGTGTGCCGGGAGTGTGGATCTCGTAGGCCGGGAACCCCTGAACTTGCACCTCACGCACGTCACCGTTCACCTGCCCAGGACCAAAATTCTCGATCCCCATGGCCGTGATGGTCGTCACCGAAGCGGAAATGTCCTCGACTTCACTGCGAATGGTGCAGGCTGACGCCCCCCTGAAGGTGGAGTCCTTCGACTGTTGCGGGGGTCGGTCAAGCGCAAACCGCTTCTTCTGATCGTCAGTCAGCAGTGAGCAAGGGTCCTTGCCATCGAGCTTCACCTCGCGCGGCCGGTCGGACGGCTTCCGATCCGGGGAAGCAGAGGTCGCCTCGCTACCCGAGGTGCCCGGGGCTGGCTGGGCACCCGAACTCCCGCCGGAGCAACCGGCAGCACCCAGGGCAGCCACAGCAGCGAGGGCCGCGGCCACTACCAACCGCCGATCAGGCACGATGTCCCTCCACCTGGACGCTGCTCCGCTCGTCGGCGATGCCGTACTGGCGGGCTGCCGCCTCGAGCTGCTCCACGATCGTCTTGAGCTGCTGGTGGTAGCCCGTGATCGCGGCAAGCGCCGACGTCTTGCCCTCAATCCCCTTCTTGGTGATCTCCTGGGCTACCTCGACGCTCACGTCGTCCCTGGCCATCGGCTTCATCTCGAGCTTGCTCTGTGCCTGTTGCATGAGCGGCTCTACCTTGTCGAGCGCAGCGCGGAACAAGCTGAGCGCCTGGGCGACCTGGGCGGGCTCGAAGCGGAGCACCGGGGCGGCGCCCGGGGTGGCGCCGGCGGCCGGCTGGTGGCCGGCGGGACCCATTGCGGCGAACGGCATGGTTCTCCCCCTGGAGTCGATATTCGGGGGTGAGACTAGCGAAGCCACCCGAACGGTTCTCACGAACCTGAAGTTTCACCCGTTCGGCGCAGTGATTTATCCCGGTCGGCGCACCGAATCACCCCGGCGACCAGCACTTTCGTGGACGGGCCACCGGATACGGCGAGGCCCGCCAGACGCTCCGCGGAGCGTCTGGCGGGCCTCGCCAGTCAGTGCCTCGCCGGCCTACTGCCGGCTACTGCGACCTCAGCGGTAGTCCCGCCCGAAGTCGTAGTCGTCCAGCGGCACCGCCGCACCCGTGCCCGTGCCGAAGACGTCCGGCGTGTAGTAGCCGTCGTCGTAGGACGGGATGGCGTAGGCGGCGGCCCGCGCCTCCTCGGTCGGCTGGACCTGGATGTTGCGGTACCGGTTGATGCCGGTGCCGGCCGGGATCAGCTTGCCGATGATCACGTTCTCCTTCAGGCCCATCAGCTTGTCGCTGCGGCCGTGGATCGCCGCCTCGGTGAGCACCCGGGTGGTCTCCTGGAAGGAGGCCGCCGACAGCCACGACTCGGTGGCCAGCGACGCCTTGGTGATACCCATCAGCAGCGGACGCCCGGAGGCGGGCTCGCCGCCCTCGGCCACCACGCGCCGATTCTCCGCCTCGAACTCGGCGCGCTCGACCAGCGAGCCCGGCAGGAACTCGGTCGCGCCGGAGTCGATGATCGTGACCCGGCGCAGCATCTGCCGGATGATGACCTCGATGTGCTTGTCGTGGATGGAGACGCCCTGCGAGCGGTACACCGCCTGGACCTCGCGGACCAGGTGCAGCTGCACCTCGCGCGGGCCCATCACGCGCAGCACCTCGTGCGGGTCGACCGTGCCGTCCAGCAGCCGCTGGCCGACCTCGATGTGGTCACCGTCGGAGATCTGCCGCTCGGTGCCGTCCACCGGGATCGTGGCCAGCCGCTGCCGCTTGGACAGCTTGTCGTAGACGATCTCCTCGCCCCCATCGTCGGGGATGATGGTGATCTTCCAGTACTTGTCGTTGTCCTCCATGCGGATGCGGCCCGAGGCGTCGGCGATGGGCGCCTTGCCCTTGGGGATCCGCGCCTCGAACAGTTCCTGGACACGCGGCAGACCGGTGGTGATGTCGTCCCCGGCCACACCACCGGTGTGGAAGGTCCGCATCGTCAGCTGGGTACCGGGCTCACCGATCGACTGCGCGGCCACGATGCCGACCGCCTCGCCGACGTCCACCAGCTTGCCGGTGGCCATCGAGCGGCCGTAGCAGGTCGCGCAGACCCCGGTGTGCGAGTCGCAGGTGAGCACGCTGCGCACCTTGACCGTGGGCACGCTGGAGCGCTCCAGCGCCTCCACCTCGTCGTTGCCGATCTCGCTGCCCCGGGCCACCAGCACCTGGCCGTCGGAGACGATGTCGTCCGCCGCGACCCGCGCGTACACGCTGGTCTTGGCGTGCTCGTCGACCGGCAGCGTGATGCCGCGGTCGGTGCCGCAGTCCAGCTCGCGGACGATGACGTCCTGCGAGACGTCCACCAGACGCCGGGTCAGGTAGCCGGAGTCGGCGGTCCGCAGCGCGGTGTCGGCCAGACCCTTACGGGCACCGTGCGAGGAGGCGAAGTACTCGACCACCGAGAAGCCCTCGCGGAAGCTGGACTTGATCGGCCGCGGGATGTACTCACCCTTGGTGTTGGCGACCAGACCCTTCATGCCGGCCAGCTGCCGGACCTGGGTCATGTTGCCCGCCGCACCCGACTTGACCAGCATCGGAAGCGGGTTGTCGTCGGGGAAGTTCTCCTCCATGACCCGGGCGATCTCGTCGGTCGCCTGGCTCCAGATCTTCACCAGCTCGTCGTTGCGCTCCTGGTAGGAGAGCAGACCACGCTGGTAGCGCTTCTGGATCTTGTCGGCCTGATCCTCGTAGCCGTCCAGGATCTCGCCCTTGGTGGGCGGCACGACCACGTCGGAGATGGCCAGCGTGACACCGGAGCGGGTGGCCCAGTAGAAGCCGGCGTCCTTGAGCTTGTCCAGCGTCTGGGACACCGTGACCATCGGGTACCGGTCGGCCAGGTCGTTGATCACCTCGGCCTGCCGCTTCTTGGGCATGACCTCGTTGACGAACGGGTAGTCGCTCGGCAGCAGATCGTTGAACAGGATGCGGCCCAGGCTGGTCTCAGCGATCCAGGGCTTGCCCGGCTCGTAGCCCTCCGGCTGCTGGCCCGCGGCCGGCTGCCGGTCGCCGACCCGCACCTTGATCTTCGACTGCAGGGTGATCCGCCGCAGGTCGTAGGCCATGATGGCCTCGGCCGGCGAGGAGAACGCCAGGCCCTCGCCCGGCTGCCCGTCCACCATCTTGGTCAGGTAGAACAGGCCGGTCACCATGTCCAGCCGCGGCATGGCCAGCGGCCGGCCGGACGCCGGCGACAGGATGTTGTTGCTGGCCAGCATCAGGATGCGGGCCTCGGCCTGCGCCTCGGCCGACAGCGGCAGGTGCACCGCCATCTGGTCACCGTCGAAGTCGGCGTTGAACGCCTCACAGACCAGCGGGTGCAGCTGGATGGCCTTGCCCTCCACCAGCTGCGGCTCGAAGGCCTGGATACCGAGGCGGTGCAGCGTCGGCGCCCGGTTCAGCAGCACCGGGTGCTCGGTGATGACCTCCTCGAGCACGTCCCACACCTGCGGGCGCTGCCGCTCGACCATCCGCTTGGCGGACTTGATGTTCTGCGCGTGGTTGAGGTCCACCAGGCGCTTCATCACAAACGGCTTGAACAGCTCCAGCGCCATCAGCTTCGGCAGGCCGCACTGGTGCAGGTTCAGCTGCGGGCCGACCACGATGACCGAACGGCCGGAGTAGTCGACACGCTTGCCGAGCAGGTTCTGCCGGAACCGGCCCTGCTTGCCCTTGAGCAGGTCGGACAGCGACTTCAGCGGACGGTTGCCCGGGCCGGTGACCGGCCGGCCGCGGCGGCCGTTGTCGAACAGCGCGTCGACGGCCTCCTGCAGCATCCGCTTCTCGTTGTTGACGATGATCTCGGGCGCGCCGAGGTCGATCAGCCGCTTGAGCCGGTTGTTCCGGTTGATGACCCGGCGGTACAGGTCGTTGAGGTCGGAGGTGGCGAAGCGGCCACCGTCCAGCTGCACCATCGGCCGCAGGTCCGGCGGGATCACCGGGATGCAGTCCAGCACCATGCCCTGCGGCGAGTTGCCGGTGGCCTGGAACGCGGCGACGACCTTGAGCCGCTTGAGCGCGCGCAGCTTCTTCTGGCCCTTGCCGGTCCGGATCACCTCGCGCAGCGACTCGGCCTCGGCCTCGACGTCGAAGTCGACCAGTAGCTTCTGGATGGCCTCGGCGCCCATGCCGCCGGTGAAGTACTCGCCGTAGCGGTCGTACAGCTCGCGGTAGAGAATCTCGTCCGCGATGAGCTGCTTGGGCTCGAGCTTGGTGAAGGTCTCCCAGATCTCGTCGAGCTTGTCGATCTCGCGCTGCGCCCGGTCGCGGAGCTGGCGCATCTCGCGCTCGCCGCCCTCCTTGACCTTGCGGCGCACGTCGCTCTTGGCCCCCTCGGCCTCGAGCTGCGCGAGGTCGGCCTCGAGCTTCTGCGCCCGGGCCTCGATGTCGGCGTCGCGCTGGTCCTCCAGCCGCTTGCGCTCGACGCTGATCTCGTTCTCCAGCGTCGGCATGTCGTTGTGCCGCAGCTCGGTGTTGACCGAGGTGATGACGTAGGCGGCGAAGTAGATGATCTTCTCGAGGTCCTTGGGCGCCAGGTCGAGCAGGTAGCCCAACCGGCTGGGGACACCCTTGAAGTACCAGATGTGCGTGACCGGCGCGGCCAGTTCGATGTGGCCCATGCGCTCGCGGCGCACCTTGGCCCGGGTCACCTCGACGCCGCAGCGCTCACAGATGATGCCCTTGAACCGGACACGCTTGTACTTGCCGCAGTAGCACTCCCAGTCCCGGGTCGGACCGAAGATCTTCTCGCAGAAGAGCCCGTCCTTCTCCGGCTTGAGGGTGCGGTAGTTGATGGTCTCGGGCTTCTTGACCTCGCCGTAGGACCACTGACGGATGTCGTCGGCCGTGGCGAGGCCGATGCGGAGCTCGTCGAAGAAGTTGACGTCGAGCACGTCGGTTTCCTTCTCCCCGGTTGTAGCGGGCTAGGGCAGTGGCTGGTCCGGTCGGGGTGTCCCCATGGCCGGGGACACCCCGACCGGACCGGCGAGGTCAGTTCACGACGTCGTCCACGGAGGGTGCCTCGTTCCGGGACAGGTTGATGCCCAGGTTCGCGGCGGCCCGCTCCAGGTCCTCGTCGTCGCCGTCGCGCATCTCGATCGCCGCACCGTCGCTGGAGAGCACCTCGACGTTGAGGCACAGCGACTGGAGCTCCTTGAGAAGCACCTTGAACGACTCCGGGATACCCGGCTCCGGGATGTTCTCGCCCTTGACGATCGCCTCGTACACCTTCACGCGGCCGAGGACGTCGTCCGACTTGATCGTCAGCAGCTCCTGCAGGGTGTAGGCGGCGCCGTAGGCCTGCATGGCCCAGCACTCCATCTCACCGAACCGCTGGCCACCGAACTGGGCCTTACCGCCCAGCGGCTGCTGGGTGATCATCGAGTACGGGCCGGTCGACCGCGCGTGGATCTTGTCGTCGACCAGGTGCAGCAGCTTGAGGATGTACATGTACCCGACCGCGACCGGGTACGGGTACGGCTCGCCGCTGCGGCCGTCGAACAGGGTCGCCTTGCCGTCGCCGTTGACCATCCGCTCGCCGTCACGGTTCGGGCGGGTGGCCGACAGCAGACCGGTGATCTCCTCCTCGCGGGCACCGTCGAAGACCGGGCTCGCGGTGTTGGTGTTCGGCTCGGCCGAGTACAGGTTCTCGGGCAGGCGCTTGGCCCAGTCCGGGTCGCCGTCGATGCTCCAGCCCTGCTTGGCGATCCAGCCCAGGTGCGTCTCCAGCACCTGGCCGATGTTCATCCGTCGCGGCACACCGTGCGTGTTCAGGATGATGTCAACCGGGGTGCCGTCGGGGAGGAACGGCATGTCCTCCGCCGGCAGCACCTTGCCGATGACGCCCTTGTTGCCGTGCCGGCCGGCGAGCTTGTCGCCATCCTGGATCTTGCGCTTCTGCGCCACGTAGACCCGGACCAGCTCGTTGACGCCCGGCGGCAGCTCGTCGTCGTCCTCCCGGCTGAACACCCGGATGCCGATGACCTTGCCGGTCTCGCCGTGCGGCACCTTCAGCGAGGTGTCGCGCACCTCGCGGGCCTTCTCACCGAAGATGGCGCGCAGCAGCCGCTCCTCCGGGGTCAGCTCGGTCTCGCCCTTGGGCGTGACCTTGCCGACCAGGATGTCGCCGGCCTGCACCTCGGCACCGATCCGGATGATGCCGCGCTCGTCCAGGTCGGCCAGCACGTCCTCGGAGACGTTCGGGATGTCCCGGGTGATCTCCTCGGCGCCGAGCTTGGTGTCGCGGGCGTCGATCTCGTGCTCCTCGATGTGGATCGAGGTGAGCACGTCGTCCTGCACCAGGCGCTGGGACAGGATGATCGCGTCCTCGTAGTTGTGGCCCTCCCACGGCATGATCGCCACGAGCAGGTTCTTGCCCAGGGCCATCTCGCCGTCGTCGGTGCACGGGCCGTCGGCGATCACCTGGCCGACCTCGACCCGGTCGCCCTCGTTGACGATGGGCTTCTGGTTGATGCAGGTGCCCTGGTTGGACCGGCGGAACTTGTGCAGCCGGTAGGTCTGCCGGGTGCCGTCGTCGGCCATCACGGTGACGAAGTCGGCGCACAGCTCCTCGACGACGCCGGCCTTCTCGGCCACGACCACGTCACCGGCGTCGACCGCGGCGCGCAGCTCCATGCCGGTGCCGACCAGCGGGGCCTCGCTGCGCAGCAGCGGCACCGCCTGGCGCTGCATGTTCGCGCCCATCAGCGCCCGGTTGGCGTCGTCGTGCTCGAGGAACGGGATCATCGACGTCGCCACGGACACCATCTGCCGCGGCGAGACGTCCATGTAGTCGACGCCGTCCGGGCTGATGTAGTCGATCTCACCGCCCTTGCGGCGGACCAGCACGCGCTCGTCGATGAAGCTGCCCTCGGCGTCGACCATCGCGTTGGCCTGCGCGATGACGTGCCGGTCCTCCTCGTCGGCGGTCAGGTAGTCGACCTGGTCGGTGACCCGGCCGTCGACGACCTTGCGGTACGGCGTCTCGATGAAGCCGAACGGGTTGACGCGCGCGTAGGAGGACAGCGAGCCGATCAGACCGATGTTCGGGCCTTCCGGCGTCTCGATCGGGCACATCCGGCCGTAGTGCGACGGGTGCACGTCACGCACCTCGAAGCCGGCCCGCTCCCGGGACAGACCGCCCGGCCCCAGCGCCGAGAGGCGGCGCTTGTGGGTCAGGCCCGCGAGCGGGTTGGTCTGGTCCATGAACTGGGACAGCTGCGAGGTGCCGAAGAACTCCTTGATCGCCGCCACCACGGGGCGGATGTTGATCAGGGTCTGCGGCGTGATGGCCTCGACGTCCTGGGTGGTCATCCGCTCCCGGACGACCCGCTCCATGCGGGACAGGCCGACCCGGATCTGGTTCTGGATCAGCTCGCCCACGGTGCGCAGCCGGCGGTTGCCGAAGTGGTCGATGTCGTCGATCTCGACCGGGACCTCGGTCTCGCCCACCGTCGCCATCTTGACCTCGCCGGCGTGCAGCCGGACCAGGTACTCGATGGTGGTGACGATGTCGTCCTCGGTCAGCACGCCGGCCGAGAACGGCAGTTCCAGGCCGAGCTTCTTGTTGACCTTGTAGCGTCCGACCTTGGCCAGGTCGTAGCGCTTCTCCTTGAAGAACAGGTTCTCCAGCAGGGTCTGCGCGCTCTCCCGCGTCGGCGGCTCGCCCGGACGCAGCTTGCGGTAGATGTCCAGCAGCGCCTCGTCCTGGCCGGCGGTGTGGTCCTTCTCCAGGGTGGCCATCAGCGTCTCGCTGAAGCCGAACCGCTCACGGATCTGCTCGTTGGTCCAGCCCAGGGCCTTGAGCAGGACGGTCACCGGCTGGCGGCGCTTGCGGTCGATGCGGACACCGACGGTGTCCCGCTTGTCGACGTCGAACTCCAGCCAGGCACCACGGCTCGGGATGATCTTGACGCTGAAGACGTCCTTGTCGGTCGTCTTGTCGACCGCCTGGTCGAAGTAGACGCCCGGGGAACGCACGAGCTGCGAGACCACGACGCGCTCGGTGCCGTTGATGATGAACGTCCCCTTGTTCGTCATCATCGGGAAGTCACCCATGAACACCGTCTGGCTCTTGATCTCGCCGGTGGTGTGGTTGGTGAACTCCGCGGTGACGAACAGCGGCGCCGCGTAGGTCATGTCCTTGTCCTTGCACTCCTCGACGGAGGCCTTGACCTCGTCGAAGCGCGGGTCGGAGAAGGACAGCGACATGGAGCCGGAGAAGTCCTCGATCGGCGAGATCTCGCCCAGGACCTCCTCCAGCCCGCTCACCGGGTTCTCGTCGCCGGCGTCAACCCGGCGCTGGTACCACTCGTCGGCGCCGATGAGCCATTCGAACGACTGGGTCTGGAGGGCCAGCAGGTCGGGCACCTCCAGCGGCTCACGGATCTTCGCGAACGAGACCCGCTTCGGTGCCCCAGGGATCCCCGACGTGGAGTTGGTCGCAGCAGTGGCCTTGGTCGCGCGGGAGACTGCCAAGATGCGTCCTTCCAGGGACTTGGTAGCTGCCTGGTGGACCGCGTGCGCGGCCCGAGCAAGCACGCTTTCAAGGGTGCGGTGGGTGCCCGCCAACCGTTGCCCCGGGGAAGGGCACACGGAAAGAGGGCAGCGCAAAGGGGCAGTCTAGCCACACAAACGGCGACTGTCGAGAGGCGGGTGCGGACACCGCGCCTCATGCTCACCGACAGAGTGACCCTGCGGCGGCTCCCAGTCAAGGTGCAACGCCTCGATCACCCTCGCGGCGCACGACACAGTGACGGCAAGTGACCACTGTGGCCGGACGAAACCGCAGGTCATTGCACGATTGGCGGCCGTGGGACGCCCGTCCGTGGGGACTCACCCGACCCACCGAAGGCGCTCACCTGCCCCTCTTTGCGATCCACATGTGACTTCCCGCACCCCTACCCGGAAAGGCCTCACAACTACTCGTAATGAGATCAACAAACGACGCCCATTTTTCCTTCCCCGGCCGACATTGACGATCTCCGGTCGGCCCCGGACCGGCGCCGAAGCGGCTTCCCCGCACCCGCGCGGCCGGAGAAGCCAGGCCAGCTACCAGTCCCAGTAGGCCAGCAATGGCGTTGGGTAGCAAGCCGAGGACGGGTCGTAGTCGGCGCGACAGGGATTCCGCGCTGTCCTGACATGCGGGTGTGCCGCGACCACCGGTCACAGGGCTCCGTTGGGCGCTCGGCGAGCGGCGTTGCGCCAGGCGACCGGTGGTCTCGTCCTCGTCGCGACCAGCGGGGGACGGTCTGACCCTGGACATCGAGGACTTGGTGGCCGGAGTGTTCTTCCGCCGATCGCTGCCGGGCCCGCGGCTGCCGACGGGCGTCCGAGCAACCGGCGGCAAGTGGTGCTCGCCAGCGGGTCAGTAGGTGCGGATGTCGCTGATGAGCCAGCGCTCGTCGTGGCGCTCGGCGTGTACCGCGAGCTGGGCGGCGCCGGGGGGCTGCGCCTCCCCCGAGGAGTCGGCCCTGGTCCAGCGCTGGTCGGCGAAGACCAGGACCACGGCGCGGTCGCCGTCGAGGACCTGCACGCCGGCGGTGCGCACCCTGGTGGTCAGCACCACCTTCTGCTCGGGCGCCAGCTCCTTCACCTGCGCGTAGAGCCGGTTGTACTGGTCGACGGCGTTGCCGGTGAGCAGCTCGTGGGCGGCCTTCTCGGTCTTGGCGGTGTCGTTGAAGTTGTAGGAGAAGACCGTCTCGACGGCGCTGGTGAGCTGCCCGAGCAGCTCACTGGTGGCCGAGGAGTCGACAAGTGCGCGGTTCTGCGCGGCGCCGGACCGCAGGTGCTCGGCCTCGCCGCGGAACCAGACGGCCAGGCCGGTCAGGATCGCGAAGAGAAGCAGCAGCGCGGCGGCGAGGCGCAGCTGAGGGACGTCGCGAATGCCGGTCGGACGCCCCTGCCGCTTGCCGGCGGCGCTGTCGGTCCCGCCGGGCGTCTCCTTTATGTTTCCTTGCGCGCGGCGCCTGCCGTTACGGGCCGTGTCCTTGCCGCTCCCCGCTGTGCTCGCGGTGCCAGGGAAGGCCGCTGCCTCCTCCGGCACGCGTTCATCCGCAGCTGCCTCTGCGCCCTCGGCGCGCCCCTCGGCGGCCTCAGGGCGCGCGCCTGCGGCCTCACTCCTCGCTCCAGCGCCCGAGCTCCCCGCACCTGCGCCCGAGGTGCCGGAATCATGCGGCTCAGATCCCGCTCCGGTAGGCCCTGGGTCCTCGTTGGCGATCTCGTCGGCGATATTGGCCCCGCGCAGCGTGGCCAGGAGCTCCTCGTTGTCCGCGGGGATGACCCACGCCTCGGGCCCGCCGTCACCCCACTTGTCCGCGGCACCCGAACCACTCGTCGAGGCCGCGGAGGCGGAGGGCCCGCGCTGTTCCGCAGGCTCGGCCGGTGTGTCGTCGAACTCGGCCGGCACGTCGCGCGTCTCCACTGCACCAAGGTCGCGTTCATCGGCACCGGATGCATGCCCTACATCACCGGATGCACTCTGCACGACACCTGACGCACGCTCCGCAACGCCTGCCGCACTCTCCGCGACACCGGAAGCGCGCTCCGCGACGACCGAGCTCCCCTCATGGGGCGCCGTGTCGTCCGTTCCGGACGTGCTTGGGACGCCGTTGGTGCGGGTTGGCTCCAGTCCGGGGTCGTACTGGGGCGCGGGCGCCGTGCCGATCCCGCGGGCACCGGCCTGGCGCTCGGCGCCGTGCGGGCGCAGCCGGCTCCCCGCCACCCGCGGCCGGCGGGTCGGCTTGGTGATGCGGTTGCGGCGTGTGGGTGGCACGTGGGTGTCCTTCCGTAACGATCGGCGGCGAGCCCGGCGGGGCGTCGGAAGCCGGTACCGGCGGGTTGGTGTCAGGGGCCGAGCGGCACCTCCCCGATCCGGCTGAGCTTCCAGCCGGACTCGGTGCGGCTCAGCTCCACCCGGAGCCGCTGTCGCCGTGGCGGTTCCGGCTGGTCGGGTCGAATCACCTCGACCTCGACGGCAGCGATGACGCGGGCCTTGCCGGCCCGCCGGTCGAGTTCGACCACGGCGGCCTCGAGTACCCGTGCCTCGCTGACGACCTTGGCGTCCCGGATCCGCTTGGCGTTGTCCTCCCTGCCGCGCACGACCTCCGCCAGCAGGGGGCCGGTGGCGGACTGCTGCAGGCGGTCGAAGCCCTCGTCGATCTTGCGGTGGTCGAGCGAGGTGAAGTTGGTGATGCCCTGCTGCGCGACGCGCAGCACCTCGTCCCGGGTGTGGGCGAGCTCCAGCGACTCGTCGCCCGCCGCACGCCACCACGACCAGCCGAACCAACCAGTGACGATGGTGGCCAGCACGACGAGCACCACCGCCGCCCGCAGCACGAGGCGCGGCACCTCGCGGCGCCGCGTGCTGGCCTGCCCGTAGCTGTCGGTGTCGCGCGCTTGGCCGTTCATGGCGTTCCTGGATCTGTGCATGGCTTCACCGCTGGTCTGTGCATGGCTTCACCGCTCCAATAGGCCGAGAAGCTCGGCGAAGGTCCGTGGTCCTGGCTGGTGGGGTAGGCCGAGCAGCCCCGGCAGCGGGGGTTGCGCGGGTTCCTTGCCGTTCCCAGATGACGTCCCGGTCGCGTTCGGTTGCGCCGGCCTGCCGCCGTAGGGGGCGTTCTGTGCGCCCCGAACCACGATCGGGCTGCCCAGTGGCTCCGCGCAGTAGGCACCGGTGTTGAGCGGGACGGGCCCGGTGTCGTTGCCCGGCCGCTGCCTGGTGCCCTCGTAGCCCCTGGTGCAGGGCGGCGGGTCGAACGTGTTGAGCGCGAGGCCGAAATGGGCGGTGCCATCGCCGGGGAGGACGGTGAACGAGCCGCCGACCACCAGCGGGTACGTCACCAGCACCTGTTCGAGCCCGGCGGTGCGGGTGCGCATGATGTCGGAGGTGGTCAGCAGGTTCGCGATCATCCGGCCCAGGCCGGGCCCGGACTCGCGGAGCAGCCCGGTCAGCTGTTCGGACGCCTGCGGCGCCGCGGAGATCAGCCGCCGCAGGTCCGGGTCGGAGCTCCTGAGCTGCTCGGCCAGTGTCCGCAGGTCGCGGCTGAACGAGGTGAGTGCCGAGGACTGTTGCGCCTGCGTCCGCAGCACCGTCCGCCCGTCGTCGATCAGGCGGAGTGTCTGCGGCAGGTGCTCGTGGGCGTCTCTGGTGAGGGCTCGGGTGGTGTCCAGGAGGACCTGGAGGTCCGGCCCGGTCCCCTCGAAGGCGGTGCCCAGCTCGTGCACGACGGTCCGCAGCTCCTCCGTGGGCACGGAGCTGGCCAGCCCGTCCAGGTTGGCGAGCAGGGTCTGTACGGGCAACGGGGTCGAGGTGCGCTCCTGCGGGATGACCGCCCCGTCGGTGAGGAAGGGGCCGCCGCCGCGGTTGGGCCGCAGGTCGACGTACTGCTCGCCGACGGCCGACCGGTTGGCTACCACCGCCCGCACGTCGTCAGGGATCTCGGGCGCGGACGGTTCGATGTCCAGCTGGACCTCGACGCCGTCGTCGGTGAGCCGTAGCGGTCCGACCCGGCCGACGGTGACGCCCCGGTAGGTCACCTCGGCGTTGCGGAAGATCCCGCCGGACTCGGCCAGCTGCACGCGCACCACGTAGCCGCGCGGCCCGAAGAGCCGGTCGATGCCTACGTAGTTGGCTCCGACATAGCTGACACCGAGTAGTGCGATGACGACGAACGCACCGAGCTGCCACCGGATCTTGCGGGTGATCACCGGCCACCTCCCAGCAGGTCGTCGAGGAGGTCGCCGGACCCGCTCCGCCCGGGCAGCGGGAGCCGCGGCGGTTGGAGCGGCAACGGAAGCTCGCCCGCCCCCGGCGCCCGCTCGCCCGGCCGCGCTGTGCCCTGCTCACCCGGGCCGAGCGGGTCGACCGGTGCCTGCCGGGACGCGGAGAGGTTGTCGATGATGCGGGTCAGGTCCAGGTCGAGCGTGGCGTAGAGGTTGGTGTAGTCGCCGCGAATCCCCTCCACCGCGGCATCCGGGAACGGGAAGGTCAGCAGCAGCTGGAAGGACCTGGGCAGGTTCTGCCCCGCCTCGGTGAGTTTGGTCAGCGTGGGCCGCAGCGCGCGGAGGTTCGCCAGCAGGTCGTCGCGGCCCCGGTTGACCACGTCGGTGGCCACGCCCGACAGGGAGTCCAGCGAGCGGAGCATGGTCACCAGCTGCTCCCGCTGGTCGGCGAGCACCTCCAGGCCGGGCCCGAGGTCCTTCACCACGCCGGAAATGCGGTCGCGTTGCCGGTCGAGGGTGGCGGAGAGCCGGTTGAGGCCGTCCAGGGCGCGGGTGATCTCGCCCTTGTGCCCGTCGAGGGTGCTGACGAGCTTGTTCAGGTTGTCCAGCAGCTCCCGTAGCTGGGGTTCGTTGCCCGACAGTGCGGCGTTCAGCTCACGGGTGATGGTCTGCAGCTGGGCGATGCCACCGCCGTTGAGCACCAGCGACAGCGCACCGAGGACCTCTTCGACCTCGGGGTTGCGGTTGGTGCGCTGCAACGGGACGACGTCGCCGTCGGCGAGCCGACCGGTGGGTTGCTCGCGCTTGGGCGGTGCCAGCTCCACGAACTTCTCGCCGAGCAGGCTGGACTGGCGTAGCCGGGCCTCGGCGTTGGCGGGAAGCTCGACGTCCCCGGGCACGGCGACGGTGACCTCGGCGTGCCAGTTGTCCGTGACCAGCTCGATCCGTTCCACCTTGCCGACGCTGACGTCGTTGACCTTGATCGCGGCCTGCGGCACGAGGTCGAGCACGTCGGTGAAGTGCACGGTGACCCGGTACGGCCGATCGCCGAGGTCCGCGCCGCCAGGCAGCGGCATCCCGTAGAGGCCGCCGAACTCGCCGCCGCAGCCGGCGACCAGCCCCGCCGTGAGGACCGCGACGCCGAGGGCGCGGAGTCGTCGGATCGCCATCAGCGGCCTCCCTTCGACGGCGTCGTGGGTGTGCCGGGTGCCGCGCCGGCGTTGAGCGTCTGCACGAGTGGGAGCGGCAGCTGGGGAAGGTGGCCCTCGTGCAACGCCTCCAGCGCCTGGGCAGGGCTCGGCAGCTTGGCCACGCCGTCGACGACGGGCCGCAACTTCTGGCAGATCTCGGCCAGCGCGGGTGGAATCTTGCTCGGACTGGTCTGGCGGATCGTCTTGCAGATCAACACGAGCGGTGGGTCGGTCAGCTCGTTGAGGTCGGCCCGGGTGTCGAGCGTCCCGGAGGCGGCGTTGTAGGCGTTTTGCAGGTTGCCCAGGGCCAGCGGTGCAACGTCGAGGCTCTCGGCGAGCGCCGCCCGCTGGTCCACCAGCACCTGGGTGATGTCGGCCAGCTTGTCCACATTGGACTTCAACACGTCGCGGTTGTCACGAACGAAGCTCCGCACCCGTTCCAGGGCGGTAGCCAGCTCCCGCAACGCCGTACCCAGGTCGTCGCGTTCGGTGGCGAGAAACCGGTTCACCTCGGCGAGCTGGGTGTTGAACGACCGCACCTGGCCGTCGTTCCCGGCGAGCATGGTGGTGAACTTCTGCAGTTGGTCCACGGTGGCGAACAGGTCGTCGCGGTTGCCGGAGAGGGTGCGGCTGGCCTGGCCGAGCTGGCGGATGGTGTCGTGCATGGCCTGGCCGTTGCCGTCCAGGTTGGCCGCGCCGGCCCGGAGCAGTTCGGAGAACGCGCCGTCGCGGTTGGCACCATTCGGGCCGAGCGCGGTGGCCAGCTGGTCGAGGCTGGCGTAGACCTCGTCCAGCTCGACCGGGGTCGCGGTGCGCTCGCGGGGGATCACGGCGTCGTCGCCGAGTTCGGGGCCGTCGCGGTAGACGGGGGCGAGCTGGACGTAGCGGTCGCTGACCACGCTGGGGGCGACCACGACGGCTTGGGCGTCGGCGGGAACCTTCACGTCGCGGTCGATGGTGAGCCCGACCCTGACCTGGCGTCCTTCCGGTTCGACGGAGACGATCTCGCCGACCTTGACGCCCAGGGTGCGCACGTCGGAGCCCTCGTAGACGCCGACGGCCGAGCCGAAGTACGCGGTGATCCGCTTGGCCTGGGGACCGTGCAGTCCCCACCACATGCCGAACGCGACGACCAACGCCAGCACGCAGCCGAGCGCGATGATGCGGGCCAGCCGGTTGCCGAGGGCGGTGGTGATCATCGGCCACCTCCGGCCTGGCCGTGGGGCGGAGCGCAGCCCTGCTCGTTGACCGGCCCGAGGGTGGGCGGGATGAGTCCGCAGATGTAGGTGTCGAACCAGCGACCGGTGCCGAGCGTGTTGGCGAAGACCCGGTAGAAGGGCGCCATCAGCTCCAGGCTCCGGTTCAGGTTGTCCTGGTTGCGTTGCAGCATGGTGGTGACGCGCTCGAGCTGCTCGAGTGCGGGGCGCAGCTGCTTTTCGTTGTCCGCTACCAGTCCCTGCAGCTGGGTGGAGAGTTTCCGGGTGCCGTCCAGGAGCGAGCCGATGGCGTCCCGCCGCTGGCGGATCTCGGCGAGGAGCAGGTTGCCGTCGGTGAGCAGCTTCTCGAACTCGTCGTTGCGCTCCGCCAGCGTCTTGCTGATCTTGCTGGTGTTGTTCAGCAACGTGGCGAGCTGCTCGTCGCGGGAGGAGATGGTGCGGGACAGCGCGGACAGGCCATCGAAGGCGCCGCGTACGTCCTCCGAGGAGTTCCGCATCGTGTCGGCCATGACGCGGAAGCTCTGCGCGAGCTGGTCGGTATCGATTTTCTCGACGGTGCGCGACAAGTCGTTGAACGCCTCAGTCACGTCGTAGGGAGAGATCGCGCGCTCGCGGGGAATCGGCTCGTCGGGGTCGAGCGGCTTGCTGCCCATCGGGTCGAGCGCGAGGAACTTCTGCCCGAGCAGGGTCTGGATCTTGATGGCGGCCGTGGTCCGGTCGCCGAGCCAGGCGTCGGAGACCTTGAACGTGACGGCCACGTGGTCGCCCTCCAGCTCCACGTCGCGCACCTTGCCGACCTTCACGCCGGCGACCCGGACCGGATCGTCCGGCCGCAGCCCGGCGGCCTCGGCGAAGTGGGCCCGGTACGTGGTGCCACCGCCGATGATCGGTAGGTCCTCAGCGAAGAAGGCGGCCGCGACGGCCGTGGCGAGCACGGCGAGGCCGACGATACCGACGGTGATCGGGTTGCGTTCCTTGAATCCCTTCATCGGCGGCACCTCCCCTGCGTGGTGGGGAGCGCGGTGATCCGGATCGGCTGGACGACCTCGTCGGAGAGCGTGACGTCGCCCGAGCCCTCGCAGAGGAAGAAGTTGAACCAGGACCCGTAGGTGGCGGTGCGGGTGATGGTCTCCAGCTTGGTCGGCAGCCGCCGCAGCACGCCCTCGACCAGTTCCTCGCCGTCGCCCAGGTTCGCCGAGAGCCGGCCGAGCTGGTCGATGTCGTGCTCGAGCGGGTCCCGTCCCTGGGCCAGCAGCCCGGCGGTGGAGTTGGTGAGGCCGTCCAGCGCGCTGATGGCGTCGCCGATCGGCTGCCGGTCGGCGGCCAGGCCGGAGACGAGCCGCTGCAGGTTGACGATCAGGTCGGACAGCTGCTCGTCACGGCTGTTGATGGTCTCCAGCACCCGGTTGAGGTTGCCGACGACCTCACCGATCACCTGGTCCTTCTCGGCGATCGTCTTGGTCAGGGACCCGGTGTGGGCGAGCAGGCTCTCGATCGTTCCGCCTTCTCCTTGCAGTACCTGGATGATCTCGTAGGACAGCTGGTTGACGTCCTTCGGTGACAGCGCCTGGAACAGCGGCTTGAAACCGTTGAACAGGGCGGTGAGGTCGAGCGCCGGCTTGGTGCGTTCCACCGGGATCCGCCCTCCGTGCGGCAACGTGCCGTCGGGGTCGCCGGGCCCGTGTTCCAGTGCGATGTACCGCTGCCCGACGAGGTTCCGGTACCTGATCGTCGCGGTGACCGACTCCGGGAGCTTCCGGTCGGCGCGGACGGTGAACCGCACCTCGGCCAGGCGCCGGTCGACGATGCCGATTTCTTCCACCTCACCGACCTTCACGCCGGCAATGCGGATGTCGTCGCCTTCGTTGAGGCCGGTGACGTCGGTGAAGCGTGCGCTGTAGGCGGCGGCATCGCGCGGATCGACGTTGGCGATGGTCAGGCCGAGCACGGTGGTGGCGAGGACCGTGACGACGGCGAAGATCGACAGCTTGGTCAGTGGGCCGGCAATGCCCCTCATCGCAGCGTCACCTCCGCTCCCCGGAACAGCGGGCCCACGAGCAGCGAGCTCCAGCCCGGCACCTCGTCCGGTCGCAGGTCGGTGCGCGCGGCCAGCAGCGCGGCCAGCAGCTTCCGCTCTACCAGCGAGTTCGGCAGGGACAGCTCGACCGGCGACGCCGACGCCGACGTGGGATTGGTGACCGCGGCGGGCTTGGCCTGCGCCCACATGCCGCTGAGCGCGGGCTGGACGCCGCTGTGCTGCGTGCGCGCGGCTGGTGGTGGCTTCGAGCCGTCCTTCACCGGGCCGTCCGGCGGGTACTGCGGGAACGGATCCGGGCGCGGCGAAATGTCGTAGCAGCGTGGACCACGCTTGTCCGCGTAGCGCGGCTCGTCCTGGTTGGGTACGTACTTCCCGCGGTTCTCGGTGACCTCCAGGGTGATGCGCAGGCCGGGCTTGTCGGTGCCCTTGCCCCAGGCATCCTCCATGCGTGGCGCGATCTCACTGAGTCCCTTGAGCAGGCAAGGATATTCGGGTGCGTACTTGGCGAGAACCTCGAGCGTCGGTCGAGAGGAGGCGTTGAGGCGGATCAGGTTCTCCCCGTTGGCGCGCAGGAAATCGTCCAGGTCGCCGGTGCCGTGCGTGACGCTGGCGTAGAGGTGTTCGAGGTTGCCGCGTTGCTCGACCAGCGTCCGGCTGGTGGCGGTCAGGTCCGACAGGGCCTGGATCAGGTCGGGTGCCGCCTTCGAGTAGGTGTCGGAGACATCGGCGAGCCTGCTGATGTCCTCGTTGATCGCGGGCAGCGCGGGGTTGATCTCGCGCAGGTAGTCGTTGAGTTGGACCAGGGTCTCGCCCAACGGCCTGCCGCGGCCGTCCAGCGCGTTCGACAACGCGGTGAGCGTGCTGGCCAGCTTCGCCGGTTCGACGGCCTGCAGCGCCGGCATCAGGTTGCCGAGCACGTGCTCCAGCTCGACGGCCTCACGGCTGCGGTCCTGCTGGATGCTGTCACCCGCGGAAAGCCTTTCCTGGGCGGGCTTCTCCGGTAGCACCAGGGACACGTACCGCTCGCCGAACAATGTCTTGGGCAGCAGTCTTGCCTTGGTGTTGCGGGGGATGAGATCGATCTTGTCCGGGTCCATCGCGAGTTGGAGCACCGCGCCAGCGCCGTCGGCGCGGATCTGCCGCACCTGTCCCACGGCCAGCCCGCGCACCTTCACGTCGGACTCGGGCATGAGCTGGCTACCAACGCGGTCCGTGCGCAGGTCCACCAGGACCACGGGGGTGAACTTCTTCTGGTACAGCGCAAGGCTGAACCAGACGAACAACGCCAGCACGGCGAGGAACGCGACACCGAGGAACCGACGCCGGGCCTTGCCCAGGGCTTCCCGCGCGCTCATCCGGCGATCCTCACCGTCGTGGTGGTGCCCCAGATGGCGAGGCTGAGGAAGAAGTCGAGTACGGCGGTGGTGACGATGGCGGTGCGCACCGCGCGGCCGACGGCCACACCGACGCCTGCCGGGCCACCGCTGGCGCGGTAACCGTAGTAGCAGTGCACGAGGATGATCACGACGCTGAAGACCAGCACCTTGCCGAAGGACCAGAGCACGTCTTCGGGTGGCAGGAAGAGGTTGAAGTAATGGTCGTAGGTGCCTGCTGACTGTCCGTAGAAGTGGACGGTGATGGTGCGGGACGCCATGTACGAGGTGAGCAGGCCGATCACGTAGAGCGGGATCACCGCGACGAACCCGGCCATGATCCTGGTGGTCACCAGGAAAGGCAGGCTCGGCACGCCCATCACCTCGAGCGCGTCGATCTCCTCGGAGATGCGCATGGCGCCAAGTTGCGCGGTGAAGCCGGAGCCGACGGTGGCCGACAGTGCCAACCCGGCGACGAGCGGCGCGATCTCGCGGGTGTTGAAGTAGGCGGAGACGAACCCAGCAAAGGCCGAGGTACCGATCTGGTTCAACGCCGCGTAGCCCTGCAGGCCCACCACGGTGCCGGTGAACATGGTCAGGCCGATCATCACGCCAACGGTCCCGCCGATCACCGCCAGTGCGCCGCTGCCGAAGCTCACCTCGGCGAGCAGGCGCAGCATCTCCCTGGTGTAGCGGCGAAGCGCCCGCGGCACCCAGGCCAGGGCGCGCAGGTAGAAGGACATCTGGTCGCCGAGGTCGTCGAGGACCTCGACGGGACGGTGCGCGGCCCGCTTGGCGCGCTCGGGAACGCTGGTCACTCTCACATGCCCTTCGCGGGGACGAGCTGGAGGTAGAGCGCGGTCAGCACGAAGTTGACGAAGAAGAGCAGCAGGAACGTGATGACGACGGACTGGTTGACCGCGTCGCCCACGCCCTTGGGTCCGCCGGCCGGGTTCAGCCCGCGGTAGGCGGCCACCACGCCGGCCAGGAAGCCGAAGACGACCGCCTTCAGCTCGCTGATCCACAGGTCCGGCAGTTGGGCCAGGGCGGAGAAGCTGGCGAGGTAGGCGCCGGGGGTGCCGCCCTGCATGATCACATTGAAGAAGTAGCCGCCGAGCACACCGACCACGCTGACCATGCCGTTGAGCAGGAGCGCGACAACCATCGCGGCCAGCACCCTGGGCACGACCAGCCGCTGGATCGGGGAGATGCCCAGCACCTCCATGGCGTCGATCTCGTCCCGGATCTTGCGGGAACCGAGGTCGGCGCAGACCGTCGAACCGCCGGCACCGGCGATGAGCAGCGCGGTGACGATCGGACTGGCCTGTTGGATGACGGCGAGGACGCTGGCCGCGCCGGTGAACGACTGCGCGCCGATCTGGCGGGTCAGGGAGCCGAGCTGCAGCGCGATCACCGCGCCGAACGGGATCGCGACCAGTGCCGTGGGCAGGATCGTGACGCTGGCGATGAACCAGCACTGCTGGACGAACTCGCGCCACTGGAACGGGCGGCGGACCGTCAGCCGGACCGTGTCCAGGGCGAGCGCGAACATCCGGCCGGTCTCGCGCAGCGCGGCCGACCCGGGCAGGGGGTTGGTCAACGCCGGCCTCCCGGCAGCAGGCGGCGCCAGCCGCGGCGGCGTGGCGCGGCGTGCCGCGGCTCGGAGGTGGGGTGCTCGGCGGCGATCTGCTCGGGCGACCGCCACGGCGACTCCGGTACCTGGGCCACGGGAACGGGTTGGGTGGGCGCGTCGTCCGGGTCCGGGTCGCCGGGGTGTGCCGGCTGCTCCTCGTTGGGGTGTGCCGACTCCGCCGCGGGCGTTGCCGGTGTAGGTACCGGGGTGGGCACTGCGGTCGGCGGCGTCGTTGAGGCCGACGCGGGGGCCGGGGCGGATGCCTGCGCGGGTGCCGGTCCGGATGCCGACGTCGAGGACGGCGCGGAGGTCTGGGCCTGGCTCTGCGTCGACCCGGAAGCCAGCGTTGGGGCCGGGACGGACTCGGTATGCGGCCGGGGACGTGGGGTGGGTGGCACCGCGCCCGGTGGCACAGCCTCCCCGGACGCCGCGCCGCCGACGATGATCGTGGCACGGTCCACGCCTAACAGCCGGTAGCGGGCCCGCTCCGCGGGGCTGAGGCTGTTGATGATCGCGTCCTGTGCGGACGCGGGCAGCGTGTGCAGGATGCGCATGACCCGGTCCTTGCGGCGCTGCGCGGCCTTGCGTGCGGGCAGGCCGGGGCTGGGGTCGATCTGCGGCACGATGCCGGTGCCCCCGCCGCCCTTGGGGCCGCCACCCGCGATGTCCACGCCGCCGTTGGCCGCCAGCTCGGCGAGTTCCGCGGCGGCCTGTGCCGCGTCCTTCTCCTCGCTCATGCCGATCGGGCCCTGGCGGCGGCCGTTGAGGAACTGCTCGACAACCGGCTCGGTGGAGGTCAACAACACCTCGCGCGGCCCGAACATGACCAGCTCGCGGCGGAACAGCATGCCGATGTTGTCCGGCACGGTGCGTGCGGTGCCGATGTCGTGCGTGACGATCAGGAAGGTGGCGTCGATCTGTGCGTTGAGATCGACGATGAGCTGGTTGAGGTAGGCGACCCGGACGGGGTCCAGGCCGGAGTCGGGCTCGTCGAACAGGATGATCTCCGGGTCGAGGACGAGCGCGCGGGCCAGCCCGGCCCGCTTGCGCATGCCGCCGGAGATCTCGCCGGGCAGCTTCCGCTCTGCACCGACCAGGCCGACCATCTCCATCTTCTCGCCGACGATGCGGCGGATGTCGGCCTCGGACTTACGGGTGTGCTCGCGCAGCGGGAAGGCGATGTTGTCGAAGAGGTTCATGGAGCCGAACAACGCGCCGTCCTGGAACAGCACGCCGAAGCGCTTCCGAACCTCGTAGAGCTTGTGCTCCGAGCAGCGGCAGACATCGGTGCCGCTGACGACGATGCGACCGTGCTCCGGCTTGAGCAGGCCGACCAATGACTTGAGAAAGACGGACTTGCCGGTGCCCGACGGGCCCAGCAGCACACTGATCTCCCCTGGCGGGAGGGTGAGTGTGACGTCCCGCCAGATGGTCTGCCGGCCAAAGGACTTACTGAGGCCCTCGACGACCACCTCGACGCCCATCCGCGCCTCCCGGGTGTCGACTACAGCGGCGGCACGCCGGACGTGTCCGGCGTCACCCGTGTAACGAGGATCATCCGGACGGGTTACTCACTCGTTCACCCGTGGGACAAGGAAATGACGCAAAGATGACAGTGTTGATCTGGTCACGGGGCGCTCGCTCACCCACCTGAGCGGCCACCGAACGAGCGGAGGCGATCACACCCGCACTGACCGAAAAGCTCGATTCGTGAGCTACCTCACGAGACAGCCCCCTCCCGCCCGGGGGCGACCCCAGGTCAATCCTATTTGGGCTGGCAGGCCAGATCAAAATGGGTGTCCACAGGGAAGATGGGGGATCCACAGCGGACGGAAAACCAGTTGACATGCCGACACTGTCGTGATCAAGACGGCGACGCACAGGCGCCGAACAGCGAAAGGGGCGGTCACCCGGTGTCGGGTGACCGCCCCTTCGGCGACTGCCTGGCGGAGCCAGGCGCAAGATCACTTCAGGGTGATCTTGGCGCCGGCGGCCTCCAGCTTCTCCTTGGCGGCGTCGGCCACGTCCTTGGCGACGTTCTCCAGGATCGGCTTGGGAGCGCCCTCGACCAGCTCCTTGGCCTCCTTCAGGCCCAGGCCGGAGACGACCTCGCGGACGACCTTGATGACCTGGATCTTCTTGTCACCGGCCGAGTCCAGCACCACGGTGAACTCGTCCTTCTCCTCGGCGGCCTCGGCCGGGGCGCCGGCGGCACCCGGGGCGGCGGCCACGACGGCGGCCGGGGCGGCCGCGGTGACGTCGAACTTCTCCTCGAACGCCTTCACGAACTCCGACAGCTCGAGCAGGGTCATGTCCTCGAAGTGCTTGAGCAGGTCCTCGGTGCTGAGCTTCGCCATGATGGCGGTTCCTCTCTCGCTAGCTGGGCCCTGCGCCGACACGCGCGGGGCACCGGGTGGTGATGAATTTGGTGGGGGTGACTACCCGGCTCAGGCGGCTTCGCCCTCGCCCTGCTTCTTCTCCTGCAGGGCGGCGGCCAGGCGGGCGACCTGCGAGGCCGGGGCGGCGAACAGCCCGGCGGCCTTGGTCAGGTTGCCCTTCATCGCGCCCGCCAGCTTGGCGAGCAGCACCTCGCGGGACTCCAGGTCCGCGATCCGGTTGACCTCGTCGACCGAGAGCGGCTTGCCGTCCATGTAGCCGCCCTTGATGACAAGGGCCTTGTTGTTCTTCGCGAAGTCGCGCAGGGCCTTGGCCGCATCGACCGGCTCGCCCTGCACGAAGGCGATCGCGGTCGGGCCGCTCAGCAGGGCGTCCAGCCCGGTCACACCGGCATCGGCGGCAGCGCGCTTGACCAGCGTGTTCTTTGCAACGCGGTACGCAGCGCCCCCCTTGTCCAGGGCACGACGCAGCTCGGTGAGCTGGGCCATGGTGAGGCCGCGGTACTCGGTGACGAGGGCCGCCGAGGCGTTCCGGAACCGGTCCCGGATCTCGGCGACGGCCTCGACCTTGTCGGGCCTTGCCATGGTCGCCTCCTCTCTGTGGATAGTGCGCGGGCTGGCCGGCACTCGGGCCCGTACGGGCCCTGCAGAACCCCGAGGAAACGACAAACGCCCCGGCGCAGGATGCGGCACGGGGCGTAAGAACACGGACGCACGCCCGATAGTGGGCGTGGTCAGTCTTGCCTCGTCCCTCCTGCGCAGGCCGCCCGGCTTCCCGGGTTCTTCGTCCCGTCGACGTGCCCGGCACGCGACAGGAGACCAGCGGTCTTTGGTGGAACCGGCGACCACTGTACGTGACCCGCGGTTTCGCCGGCAAACCGCCCCCCGGTCCCGCCGGCTGCCGAGCCCCCGGGGATCAGCGGTGGGCTCGGGGCGCATCGGGTGGAAGCGGGGTGTGGGCCCGCACCCCCACCTGGCACGATCTCTGGCGGGCATCCGGGGAGGTATTCGTGGCGAAGTGGAAGGTCAAGCGGACGCTGTTGTTGTTCGGCGGCGGGTTCCTGCTCGTCGTGGTCGCCGCCTGGTACTTCACCAGCGACCGCGACCCGGGATCCGGGCAGGGCGGCCCGGAGAACACCGTGGTGCTCCCCCAGTCGCCCAAGGACTCGGTGCGCGCGCTCTACGGCTATGTCGCGGCCAACCGGGGCGGGCAGGCATGCGCCCTGTTCCAGCCGGAGGCTGCCAGCGGGTTCGCCGAGGCGATGGGTGGCGGTGACTGCGGCGAGGCCATGCGCCGCCTCTCCGGCGAGGTGAGGGACAAGTCCGGCTACGCCAACCCCGGCTTCCCGGCGGGCTCGGCCACCGTGAGCGGTGGGCGGGCCGAAATCAGCTCGTGCGCGATGAAGGTCAGCGGCGGGCGACTTCTCGGTGCCTTCACGCTCGAGCGCCAGGACAACGGGAGCTGGATCATCACGGACCACCGCACCGAGCCGGCCAACTGTTCGACCGGCTGAGGCCGTGGACTACCAGCGCCCTCATTCGGGGTCTCTTGCTCGCTCCGCGGCGAGTACCTGGCTCCCAGCGGCACCCGGGCTTCCGGCCCCACCGCACCGCACTCACCGCCTGCCCGACGCCCGGACCCCATGCCGCCCTGGCCGATGACCACCAACCCGGGCCGTCCCATGCCACCGCCGCGACAGCACATGCCCGCAAGCGACGCCGTGGGAGCACTCGTAGCGCACTCGAGATCCCGTCGGCGTCACGCATCCTGCGTGCTTCGTGCAGTCACCGTCCCGCCCCGCGAGGGGCTCTCGCCAGCCACAACGCCGTCGAGGTGCCGCGCGGCGGCAGGCTGGCTCCCGCGCTTCACCGACCAATCAGCCGGCGCTTCTCCTGCCGGAACCAGCCGTCGAGCCACCAACCGACCTCCAGCAGCGCGATCGCCACCGCCGCACTCACCAATGCGGTCAGCATGACGTGCGGGTGGCTGGGGTCGAGTTCGAAGAATCGCTGTCCCAGGGGAAGCAACAACGCCAGCAGGAAACCGCTGAACATCGTCCCGAGAAGCACCAGCTTCCACCACACGTACGGGCGGGCGACGATCGCCAGCACCCAGAACGCCACCAGGAACAGGGCAACCACCGCCGCGGTCTGGTGCTCACGCGGCGTGGCGCTGGCATCGCCCCGCGCGATCCAGTACGTGATGAACGTGGTCAACCCCGCCACGATCCCGGCGGGAACCGCCATCCGCAGGACACGTTGCACGAACCCGCTCCGGGCGCGCTCCACGTTGGGCGCCAGCGCGAGGAAGAACGCAGGCGTGCCGATGGTGAGGCTGCCGACGAGCGTCAGGTGCAACGTCGTGAACGGGAACGGCACGTGCACCACACCGATGAGGATCGCCAGCAACACCGAGTAGACCGTCTTGGTCAGGAACAGGTTCGCGACCCGCTCGATGTTGCCGATCACCCGGCGACCCTCGGCCACGACGTACGGCAACGTCGCGAACTTGTTGTCCAGCAAGACAATCTGCGCGACCGCACGCGTCGCCGGGCTACCGGTCCCCATCGCGACGCCGATGTCTGCGTCCTTCAACGCGAGGACGTCGTTCACACCGTCGCCGGTCATCGCGACAACATGACCGCGGGACTGCAGCGCACCCACCATGTCGCGCTTCTGCGCGGGCGTGACCCGTCCGAACACGGTGCCCGCGGCCAACCGCTCGGCGAGCTGGTCCCGTTCCGCAGGCAGCTCGCGCGCATCCACCGGGCGGTCGGCCCTGGGCAGTTCCAGAGTGGTCGCGACCGCGCCCACCGAGCGCGCGTTGTCGCCGGAGATCACCTTCACCTCGACGTCCTGCTCGGCGAAGTACCGCAGGGTCGGTGCGGCGTCCGGCCGGATCTTCTGCTCCAGCACCACGAGCGCGGCTGGCTCCACCGCACCCGGCGCGCCCGCGTCGTCGACCGACATCGCCGCCCGGCCGAGCAACAACACCCGCAGTCCCCGGACGTTGATCTGCTCCGCGTCGGCCAGCACCGGGCTGTCCGGCGGCAGCAGGACCTCGGGCGCACCGAGCACCCAGTGACCGTGTTCCCCGAAGCTGGCACCACTCCACTTCCGTGCGGAGGAGAACGGCGCCACCGCCGTGGCCCGCCAACCGTCCACCGACGGATGCGCCTCGGCAATAGCCTGCAGGCTGGCGTTCGGCCGCGGGTCGGTAGCGGCGAGCGCGCCCAACACATCCGGCACCGGCGCGGAGCTGTCGAGCTGTCGGACCTCGGCCAGGTGCATGCCGGCGTCGGTGAGGGTGCCGGTCTTGTCGGCGCACACCACGTCGACCCGGGCCAGGCCCTCGATCGCGGGCAGCTCCTGCACCAGGCACTTGCGGAAGCCGAGCCGGATCACACCCACCGCGAACGCGACGCTGGTGAGCAGCACCAGGCCCTCGGGAACCATCGGCACGAGCGCGGCCACCATCCCGCGGATCGCGCCCGGCAGGTCGGGGGTGCTGAGCAGCTGACTCCAGATGATCAACGCCCCGCCCGGCACCAGCAACCAGGTGATGATCCGCAGGATGTCGTTGATGCCCGACCGCAGCTCGGAGTGCACCAGCGTGAAGCGGCTCGCCTCCTCGGCGAGCTTGGCGGCATACGCCTCGCGGCCGACCTTGGTGGCGCGGTAACGGCCGCTGCCGGCCACCACGAAGCTGCCGGAGAGCACCTGGTCACCGGGCTGCTTCAGGACCGGGTCCGCCTCGCCGGTGAGCAGCGACTCGTCGACCTCCAAGCCCTCGGCAGCGGTCACCGCGCCGTCCACCACGATCTTGTCGCCCGGTCCGAGCGCAATCATGTCGTCCAGCACGACCTGGTTGGGCGGCAGCTCGACCACCTCGCCGTCGCGCAGCACGTGGGGTCGGGCCTCGCCGATGATCGCCAGCTTGTCCAGCGTCTGCTTGGCGCGCAGTTCCTGGAAGATGCCGATCACCGTGTTGATCACGATGATCAGGCCGAACAGGCCCTGCTTGGCCGGGCCCACGACCATGATCATCACGAACAGCACGCCGATGATGGCGTTGAACCGGGTGAGGACGTTGGCCCGGACGATGTCCGTGGCGCTGCGGCTGGCCCGGGCGGGCACGTCGTTGGTCTGCCCCGCGGCGACGCGACGCCGGACCTGCTCAGCGCTGAGTCCCCGTACCACGTCGACGTCGTCCACCTGCGGTGATGCCGGCACTCCGCGATCGTATGCGCGGGACGACCGCCGTGCGCATCGACCGACCGGCCAGGTCGGGGTCCGCCGTTCGGCGACCATCCGGTCGGAGGACCGGCCAGGACCTCGCCCGCACGGGCGTGGCCGTGTCCTCGAGAACTGGCGACACGTGAGGGGCGCGTCCCCTGCTGGGAAACGCGCCCCTCACGGCTGCTTCACTCCTGGATCAGGCCGACGCCTCCTCGGCGAGGAGGTTGCGGGTCCGGTTCGGGTCCACCGGGATGCCCGGGCCCATGGTGGTGGTGAAGGTGACCTTCTTCAGGTACTTGCCCTTGGCCGCGGATGGCTTGGCCCGCAGGATCTCGTCCAGGGCAGCGGCGTAGTTCTCCACCAGCTTGTCGGTGTCGAAGGAGGCCTTGCCGATCACCAGGTGCAGGTTGGCCTGCTTGTCCACCCGGAAGTTGATCTTGCCGCCCTTGATGTCCTTGACCGCCTTGGACACGTCGGCCGTGACGGTGCCGGTCTTGGGGTTGGGCATCAGGCCACGCGGGCCCAGGATCCGGGCGATCCGGCCGACCTTGGCCATCTGGTCCGGGGTGGCGATCGCCGCGTCGAACTCGAGCCAGCCGCCCTGGATGCGCTCGATGAGCTCGTCGGTACCAACGGCGTCCGCGCCGGCGGCCTCGGCCTCGGCGGCCTTGTCGCCGGTGGCGAACACGATGACGCGTGCGGTCTTACCAGTGCCGTGCGGCAGGTTCACGGTGCCGCGGACCATCTGGTCGGCCTTGCGGGGGTCGACCCCCAGCCGGATCGCCACCTCCACGGTGGCGTCCATCTTCACCGCACTGGTCTCCTTCGCCAGCTTCGCCGCCTCCAGCGGCGAGTACAGCTTGGCGCGGTCGACCAGCTCGGCGGCCTTGCGATATGCCTTGCTGCGCTTCATTGTGCTGTTCCCTCTTACGGATCAGTCGTGGTGCGGGCCAGCGCCTGGCCCTCCCACCTGCGGGGTCGGTCTGGTCAGCCCTCGACGGTGATGCCCATGGAACGGGCGGTGCCGGCGATGATCTTCGCGGCGGCGTCGATGTCGTTGGCGTTGAGGTCGGCCATCTTCTGCTGGGCGATGTCGCGCACCTGGTCCATGGTCACCCTGGCGACCTTGTTGCGGTGCGGCTCGCCGCTGCCCTTGTCCACACCGGCGGCCTTGAGCAGCAGCTTCGCGGCCGGCGGGGTCTTGAGCTTGAAGTCGAACGACCGGTCCTCGTACACGGAGATCTCGACCGGCACCACGTTGCCGCGCTGCGACTCGGTCGCGGCGTTGTATGCCTTGCAGAACTCCATGATGTTGACGCCGTGCTGACCCAGCGCCGGGCCGACCGGCGGGGCCGGGTTCGCCTGGCCCGCGCTGATCTGCAGCTTGATGATCGCTGCCAGCTTCTTCTTCTTGGGCGGCATCTCAGTGCTTCCTCTGTGCTCGATGGCTCGGTTCCGGGCCTGCTCCGCGGCTGGTCACCGCATCGCGACGCGCACCTCGCCAGGTGAGGTGTCCCGTGCCACTGCCCTGCCTCGCGGTGGCACGGCCGATCCGGTCGCCCCGCCGCCCGGCGGGGGTGCCGGTCAGATCTTGGAGACCTGGTTGAACGACAGCTCGACCGGGGTCTCCCGGCCGAAGATCGACACCAGGACCTTGAGCTTCTGCGCGTCGGCGTTGACCTCGCTGATCGTCGCCGGCAGCGTGGCGAACGGGCCGTCCATGACGGTCACCGACTCGCCCACCTCGAAGTCGACCTCGATCGCCGGCTTGGCCGCCGCGGCCGGCGCCTTCTTGCCCGGGGCCGCCTTCTCCTGCTCCTTCTCCACCTGCGGCGCGAGGAACTTCAGCACCTCGTCGATGGACAGCGGGGAAGGCTTGGAGGTGGCGCCGACGAAGCCGGTCACGCCCGGGGTGTTGCGGACCGCGCTCCAGGAGGCGTCGTTGAGCTCCATCCGGACCAGGATGTAGCCGGGCAGCACCTTGCGCTGCACCTGCTTGCGCTGGCCGTTCTTGATCTCGGTGACCTCTTCGGTCGGTACCTCGACCTGGAAGATGTAGTCCTCCATGTCCAGGGAGTGGATCCGGGTCTCGAGGTTGGCCTTGACCTTGTTCTCGTAGCCGGCGTAGGAGTGCACCACGTACCAGTCGCCCGGCGCGCGGCGCAGTGCGGCGCGCAGCTCGGCGACCGGGTCCTCCTCGGCCTCCTCCTCGTCGGAGGCGGGGGTGTCCGCGGCCTGCTCGGCCGGCTCCTCGGCGCTGTCCGAGACCGCGCCTGCGTCCTCGGCGCCGGCCTCGGCGACCGCGTCCTCGACGCGCTCGGCGTCGCCCGGCTCAGCGGCCGCGCGCGCGGAGTCGTCGAGCTGACCGGTCAGCTCCTGGCTGCCGTCGTGGGAGGTCACAGTCGGTCTCGCTTCCTCTCGTGTCGCACCTGTCCCGGCCGTTGCGCCTGCCCGCCCCGGCTCGCCCGGCCGGCTCAGCCGAACAGCCAGAACATGGCCTGGCCGAAGCCGAAGTCCAGCCCCGCCACCAGCGCCGTCATGAAGGCGACGAACACCAGCACCACCGCCGTGTAGGTCACCAGCTGCTTGCGCGTGGGCCAGATGACCTTGCGCAGCTCGGCGACGACCTCACGGAGGAACCGCCCGAGCCGACGCAGCGGAGAGCCCTTGGACTCCCGGCGGTTGCGCACCGGCGTCGGCCGGCCCTTGGCACCACTGGCACCCGTCACCTCGGCAGTGCCGCCAGCACCCGGGCCGGCGGCGCGGCCGCCCCGAGCCCTGCGGGCGGCCGGGCGGGCGGAGGCACGGCGCTCCCGCCGCGCCGCGGAGGTCACCGGACGGGAAGCGTCGCGCTCCTCGGCCCGGCCCTGCTCGCGGTCCTCGCTCACGCCTGCTCCTCCGCTCGCCGTCTGCTACGACGCAGGGGTGACAGGACTTGAACCTGCAACCTGCGGTTTTGGAGACCGCTGCTCTGCCAGTTGAGCTACACCCCTTCGCGCGATCGACCCGCGCACCCGGAGAGGGTACTCGAGATCACGCGCGTGGCCGTCTTCCACCCGCCCCACGGGCCTCGTGGGGTCGATGGTCGAGCGTTCCAAGATGGCGAGTCTACGACACACCGGTCGGCGACCTCCAACCGCCCATGTCAGCGACCTTGCGCCAGCCGTGCGCGGGGGCGTGATCCGGTTGGTTCGTCGCGCCGTCGCGTGATCCCTGCGATCATGCGGGCCATGGGCGCATCGCAGGTGAGCGGAACCCGACGGGTGTCGGCGCGGGTCGGGGGGATCGGTGAGTCGGCCACCCTGGCGGTGGACGCGAAGGCCAAGGCGCTGCGGGCGGCGGGGCGGCCGGTGATCGGCTTCGGTGCCGGTGAGCCGGACTTCCCGACGCCGAGCCCGATCGTCGAGGCGGCCGCCGCGGCCTGCGCCGATCCCCGCAACCACCGCTACACCCCGGCGGCCGGCCTGCCGGAGCTGCGGGAGGCGATCGCGGCGAAGACGCGGCGGGACTCCGGTTACTCGGTGGAGCCGAGCCAGGTGTTGGTCACCAACGGCGGCAAGCAGGCCGTCTACACCGCGTTCGAGACCCTGATCGACCCGGGCGACGAGGTGCTGCTGCCGGCTCCGTACTGGACGACCTACCCGGAGGCGATCGCGCTGGCCGGGGGCCGGTCGGTGATCGTGCCCACCGACGAGTCCACCGGCTACCTGGCGAGCGTCGAGCAGCTGGAGGCGGCGCGCAGCTCGCGAACGAAGGCGTTGTTGTTCTGCTCGCCGTCGAACCCGACGGGCGCGATCTACCCGCCGGAGCAGGTGGCGGCGATCGGCCGCTGGGCGCACGAGCACGGCATCTGGGTGATCACGGACGAGATCTACGAGCACCTCACCTACGACGGCGCCGAGCACGTGTCGATGCCGACGGTGGTGCCGGAGCTGGCCGACACGTGCGTGGTGCTCAACGGCGTGGCCAAGACCTACGCGATGACCGGCTGGCGGGTGGGCTGGCTGATCGGGCCGCCGGACGTGGTCAAGGCGGCGACCAACCTGCAGTCGCACCTGTGCTCGAACGTGTGCAACGTGGCGCAGCGGGCGGCGCTGGCGGCGGTGAGTGGGCCACTGGACGCGGTGGCGGAGATGCGGACGGCTTTCGACCGGCGGCGGCGCCGGATGGTGGAGCTGCTGCAGGGGATCGAGGGCGTGACGTGCCCGGTTCCGCAGGGGGCGTTCTACGCCTACCCGTCGGTGAAGGAGTTGCTGGGTAAGGAGATTCGTGGGGTGCGGCCGAGCAGCAGCACCGAGTTGGCGGGGCTGTTGCTGGAGCACGTCGAGGTCGCCGTGGTGCCCGGCGAGGCGTTCGGTACGCCCGGCTACTTCCGGCTCTCCTACGCACTGGGCGACGACGACCTGGTCACCGGCGTGACCCGGATCGCCGACTTCCTCGCCGAAGCGCGCTGAGCCCTGGCGGACGCCCGCCGGGGTGGCGAGTGCCCCGGCTCGAATGTGTGGAGTACCCCGGGCTCGAACGAGAGCCACGCGGGCGTGAGCAGAGCCGCCGTTCCTGCGGGCTGCACTTGCGTTCGGCACGTAGGCCGGGTCCGACGCCAGTCAGGCAGATTTCCCGCTGCCCCCCGGGAGTTGCCGACTGCACTTGAGATCCGTAGCGCAGCTCCTGCCCGACGGACGCGAGCCACGCGCCAGCCTGCGCGCTGCCCTCCGGGCGTTCGTGCGGACCGCATTGCCGCAACGCTCGCGACCTACTGGCCCCGCCGTGGCGGCGCGACGGTGCTCGGGCAGTGGCCGTCGCGCCGCCACGGGCTCAGGCGAGCCTGACGAGGGCCGAGGCGCCGCCCAGCACGCCCTGCCCGGCGTACTTGACGGTCATATTGATCTTGACCGTGCCATCATCGTTCTTCTTCGTGACCTTGCCGGTGACCTCGACCGTGGCGCCCTTGTCGTCGTCGGGCACCACGACCGGCCGGGTGAAGCGCACGCCGTAGTCCACGACGGCGCCCGGGTCGCCCGCCCACGCGGTGACCGCGCGCCCGGCCAGGGCCATGGTCAGCATTCCGTGCGCGATCACGTCGGGCAGGCCCACCTCGCGGGCGAACCGCTCGTTCCAGTGGATCGGGTTGAAGTCGCCGGACGCGCCCGCGTACCGGACCAGGTCGACGCGGGTCACGGTGAAGCTGTGCAGCGGCAGCTCCTCGCCCTCGACGACGTCGGCGAAGCCGCGGCGGGTCATGCGGTGGCCTCCTCGCTGGACGCGGGGCGGTCGGCGGTGCCGCGAGCGACCAGGGTCGCGCGCGAGGTGCACACCGGCTCGCCGTCCTCGGTGGTGATCTCGGCGCGCATCGACAGGAAGTCGTTGCCGACCCGGGACCTGATGTCGTCCACGTGCGCGGCGGCGACCAGGCGGTCGCCGGCCCGCATCGGCCGGTGGTGGATGAACCGCTGGTCACCGTGCACGACGCGGCTGTAGTCCAGGCCGAGCTCCGGGTCGTTGATGACGAGGTGGTGCGCCTTGAGCGAGAGGACGACGGCGAAGGTCGGGGGCGCGATGACGTCCGGATAGCCGGCGGCGCGCGCGGCCTCCGGATCGCGGTAGAGGGGGTTGTCGTCCCCGATCGCGTCGGCGAACTCTCGGATCTTCTCCCGGCCGACCTCCCACACCTCGGTGGATGGGTAGGACCGCCCGACGAACGACTGGTCAAGGGCCACGTCGGCAGGCTAGCCGAGGCCCGCCGCCACCCCGTGGACCGGCGGCGGCCACCACCCCGGCTGTGCGGAACCCCACCCCCGTCCCGGGAGGAAAGGGAGGAAGGGGCTGGCCAGTCCACTGTCGCGACCGGCCTTCGGCGGGATCGCCCCCGGCCATCCCGCCCGACCGCGAGGAAGAGCCGCCGCGCAGCGCGCCCGCCTGGCCAGCGCGCGAGAACTTCGCGGACCGCGGCCCGTAGACGAACACGACCGGGCCGCCCCGCGGCGAGGCGGGGCGGCCCGGTGAAAAGGCTGTGGCGGGACTACGCCGACCGAGCGGTCAGCGCGTCTCCTTGTGCACCCGGTGCGCGTTGCAGTTCGGGCAGTACTTCTTCATCGCCAGGCGGTCGGGGTCGTTGCGCCGGTTCTTCTTGGTGATGTAGTTCCGGTGCTTGCACTCCTCGCACGCCAGCGTGATCTTCGGGCGGACGTCGGTGGCGGCCACGGGGTGCCTCTCTCTCGCTCGTGCTCGCACCCCCGCAAGCGGGGGCCCGGGGTCGAAGTCCCCGGCTGGGGTCTGGGACCGGTTGGTCCCAGTGTGCATCACGTGGTGAACCTGCCCGCCACGCGAGCCCGGTTCACCCGCTCACACCCCCAGTAATGGGGGTTCGGGGACCTGCCCCACCGCTCCGCGCGACCTCGCGCGGAGCGAAACTCGAGTGAGCAGCCGTCCGCACGGACACCGCCCACCCCTGGCGCCCCCACGAGGTACCGGGCCTGCGCCTGGTACCCCGCCCGGCGCCGGAGGACTTCCCCGCACACGACGGAAGACCTCCGCAACCCGGCCAGGGCCGACCGGGGACCACCCGAGCGGGCTCCTCCCCTACGTCACCCTGCTGCTCGGGGGTCCGAAGGACTCATCCGCAACGCCCGAGTCCTCCGCAACCCCGAGTGGGACTCCGGAAGACCTACCCACAGCGAGCTCGAAGCCCTACGGAACCCCGGTGGGGGTCCGGGGAGCAAGCCCCCCGGGTGGGTGTGGGGGCTTCGCCCCCACAAAAACGCGAAGCGAGCCGGTCTGACGCCGCCAGACACACCTCGCCCCCTCGCGTAGCGGTGGCCGGACTCGAACCGGCGACACAGCGATTATGAGCCGCTTGCTCTACCACCTGAGCTACACCGCCACACCGGGACATCATAAGACGTCCCACAGGAACAAGCCGCGGGCCCGCTTCGCGAGCACCGCGGCCTTTCCCTTGAGCCCCAATACGGAATCGAACCGTAGACCTTCTCCTTACCATGGAGACGCTCTGCCGACTGAGCTATTGGGGCGTGCCCTCGCGGAGCGAGGAGAACTCTACACAACCCCGGCCCACGATCCAAAACCGGGGGCGCCTCAGCGGACCAGGGTGAGCACGGTCTCGTCCCGGCGCCCCCGTGCCCGCACGGTACGGGCCCGCAGCCACGCCTCGAACCGGTCCTCCGACAGCGGCCGCGAGATCAGGTAGCCCTGGGCGACGTCGCAGCCCATCTCGATGAGCTGGTCGCGCGCGGCGTCCTCCTCGACACCCTCGGCGACCACGATCAGCCCGAGCGAGTGCCCCAGCTCCACGATCGACCGGACGACCGCCATGTCGCCCAGGTCGGTGCCCATGCCCAGGACGAAGCTCTTGTCGATCTTCACCTCGTCCACCGGGAGCTGGCGGAGGTAGGCCAGCGACGAGTACCCGGTGCCGAAGTCGTCCACCGCCAGCACCACGCCCAGCGCGTGCAGCCGCCGCAGGACCGGCAGCGCCCGCTCCGGCTCTGCCATGACCCCGGACTCGGTCAGTTCGAACGACAGCAGGCGCGGTGGCACGTCGTGCCGGCGCAGTGCTTCGGCCACCCGGTCCGGGAACGTCTCGTCGGCGAGGTTGCGCACGGACAGGTTGACCGCGGCGGACAGCCGCAGTCCCCGATCGAGCCACCCGCGCACCTTGGCCAGGGCGCTGTCCATCACGAACGAGGTCAGCGCGTCGACCAGTCCGGTGGCTTCCACGGCCGGCACGAACTCGTCGGGGTCCAGCCGGCCGAACTCCGGGTGCACCCAGCGCACCAGCGCTTCCACCCCGAGCACCTCACGACCTGGCAGCGCCACCTTCGGCTGGTAGTGCACGGTGACCTGCCCGCTGTCCAGTGCCTGCCGGAACTGGGTGACGAGCTGGAACCGGCGCAGGAAGATCTGCCCCATGCTCGGCAGGTAGGCGCGGACGGCGTCCCCGCTGGTGCGTGCCGCGCGCAGCGCCACGTCGGCGCGCTGCAGCAGGCTGTCGACCTCCACGCCGCCCTCGCCGCCGTCCGGTGGCACGGCCACATACCCCACAACCGCACCGGCCTCGACGTTGAGCTTGTCCACCGGGTACGGCGCCGCCAACACCTCGTGCAGTTGCTCGGCCAGCTTGTGCCCCTCCGCCTCGGTGCGATCGACCAGCAGCGCGGCGAAGGCGCCACCTTCCAGCCGTGCCAAGGGCACGTCGTCGCCGAGTGCCTCCTTGAGCCGTCGCCCGGCGGCCACCACGATGCGGTCGCTCCAGGTGTGCCCCAGCGCGTCACTGACCGCCGACAGCACGTCCAGGTCGAGGCGCAGCAGCACGGAACCGGAGTGCCGGCGCAGTCGTTCCAGCACGGCCTCGCGGAAGCCCGGCCGGTTCAGCAGGTTCGTGAGCGGGTCGTGGTAGGCGTCGTGCCGGAGCCTGGCGAGCAGTCGCCGGTTGTCCAGCGCTGTGGCCAGGTGGCTGGCCAGGGTGCCGAGGAGTTGGACGTCGGAGCGACCGAAGCCGCGCCAGCGGCTGAGCCGGTCGTGCGCCTCGACGGTGCCGAGCAGTTGGTGCGCGCCCCGGAGCGGGACCACCAGCGACTCGTGCGCACCGCGGTGCCGCAGTGCCTGCCGGACGTCGTCGTCGGCGTCCAGGCTGCGGAAGTAGCGGACGTGGCCGCCGGGGAGCTCGACCAGCGGGTCGTCCGGGGACGGGTGCTCCGCGCCCGCCGGGAGTGGCCGGCCGGCGACCACGGTGCGGGTCGGGCCGGCCTGGTCCAGGCGCAGGTGCAGCACGACGCGCTTGGCCGAGAGCTGCTCGCGCAACCGCTGGGCGATCTTCTGCCACTCGTCGGAGTCCAGCTCGGTGAGCGAGCTCTCCAGCAGCTTGCCGGGGCGCGCCACGACCTGCTGCCCAGAGCGGGCCACGCTGAGGCTGACGTCGCTGAGGGTCTCCAGGTCCCGCTGTTCGCGCAGCAGCCCGTAGTAGGCGCGGTAGAGGGCGGCCAGTGCCGCGACGACCAGGATGTTCAGCACCCAGCCCCAGTCCGCGCGGTGGGCGACCTCGTAGACGACGACACCGACCGAGATGTTGAGCAGGCCGACGACCAGGGTGTGCAGGGCGAGCCGGAAGGCGGCCGGCAGCCGGGGCTCGCCGCGCAGGATGTTCAGCGCGGTCAGGCCGAGGGCGGTGCTCACCAGCGGTGCGGCCAGGGCACCGAGCAGCGCGGCCACCCAGGGCGGGGCCGCACCCTCCAGGGCCTGCTTGAGCAGGGAGTAGATCGCGAACGGCGCCGCGATCTCCAGGCACATGACGCCGACGTTGTAGACCAGGTTGCTGGTCAGCCGGCGGACGAGCTGGCTGCCCACGCCGGCGAGCAGGTGCGCGGCCAGTACGACCTCGAACGGCGCGCTGAGCAGGCCGAGCACGAGCGGGATCTCGGTGAAGGAGATGGCCCAGCCGACCTGCCGGATGTCCACGTCGATGGTGAGGTGCTCGGCGAGCAGGAAGCCGAGTACCAGCAGCGGCCCGATCCACAGCAGGCGGGTCTCGAGCTCCAGCGGCAGCCACCAGGCGACCGCGGCGGCGGCGACAACGCCCACCACCAGGACGGCGCGCGAGAACGCTCGGTAGAGCAGCCGCCGGCGCGGATCCATCTGCGCCCGGTCGGACAGGCGGGACGAGTCCGGGTCATGCGGGCGGTGGTGATCGGACATGGCCCTCCTCATCACCTTCGTCCCCGACACCGCGTGGGCAGTAACGGGACCGCACCGTCGCCCGATCGTGACGGACGCCCGCCCGCTTGACCAGAGCGCTCCGGCTAACAACCACGGACCGCACACATTGCTCACCCGATCGGATAGGTGGCTGGCACTAGGCCAACCCACCCCTACCGGTCACGTGCCGTCACCCGGTCGCGGAACCCATCAGGCAACTCCCTGGTGGCAATTGCCAGTGATCGGGTTCTGGATACCCCTTTGGAGTGGTCGAGAGCAATATCGGGTAAACCTTGTGTCCACTACGCAGTGTAACCGCTTGGCATCCGGTCCTGCGAAGGCGCAGGTCTCGTTACTGTTTGGCGTCATCAGCCGTCGTGTGGTGAAGCTGACACTTCCGGCGCCGTCTTCCCAAGTGTCAGACGTGCAGTGTCCCGCTCAGCACCGTCACGGCACGGCCGGCGAGAACGACCCGGTCCCCGCGTCGCGCGACACGCACAATCCCTCCTCGGGGTGACGCCTGCTCGCCGACGAGTTCGGCCCGGCCGAGCCGGTCGGACCACCGGCAGGCGAGCGTGCAGTGCGCGGACCCGGTCACGTCGTCCTCGGGCACGCCCGCCGCGGGGTAGAAGCACCGGCTGACGAAGTCGATGTCCGCCCGGTCGCCGGGTGCGGTCACGATGACCCCGCGAACGGGCAGCCGCTCCAACACCGCCAGGTCCGGGCGCAGTGCCCGCAGCTCCGCCGCCGAGGCGACCTCCACCAGGAAGTCTGAGACGCCGCGGGTCACCGCCTGGATGCGCACGCCGGGCAGCCCGCCGGTCAGGTCCGACGGTGGCTCGACGGGTGCGGGCGGGTCGGCCGGGAAGTCCATCGACAGCCAGCCGTCCGCACCGACCGCACAGGTCAGCACGCCACTGCGGGTGTGGAAGCGGCGCGTGCCACCGAGGATGTGCGCGGTGGCGAGGGTGGCGTGGCCGCACAGGTCGACCTCGGTGGTCGGGGTGAACCAGCGCAGCGGCAGCGCACCGTCGACCTCGCGGTCCAGCTCCACGAACGCGGTCTCGGCGTGCTTCATCTCGGCGGCGACCGACCGCATCCACGCCCCGGTGGCCGGTTCCCGCAGGAGCACCACGCCCGCGGGGTTGCCCGCGAAGGCGCGGTCGGTGAAGGCGTCCACGACATGGATCTCGATACCCATGCCCGCAACCTAAACGGTGGAAAACCTGGGCAAGAGCGATTTTGGCGCCGCGCACGGGGCGCCCCTAGCCTCGGTGGCATGGACGTGGCGCCGGGCACCCAGACAACCGTGGAGCGGGTCGTCGAGGAATCGGACACCGCGAGCGTGGTGGGCAGCGGGGACGTGCCCGTGCTCGCCACGCCCAGGCTGCTCGCACTCGCCGAGGCCGCAACGGTCGCGCTGCTGGCCAGGCACCTGGCCCCCGGCTGGACGACGGTCGGCACCCGGGTGGAGCTGGACCACGTGCGGGCGACACCCGTCGGCGGAAAGGTCACCGTGCGGGCGACGTTGGCCGAGGCCAACGGCAAGCGCCTGCGATTCGAATTCGAAGCGGTCGACGGGGACGGCCAGGTGGTCGGCCGGGGCACCGTCCACCGGGCCCTGGTGGAGCGGGAGCGCTTCCTCGGCCCGACCCGGAACTGACCCGGCGGCGGGCCCTCGGTGCCGCTGTCCGCCGCGTGGCGGAGCGGGCAGGCCGGCCAGGCGCATGCGCTCAGCGGTCCGCACCGTGCCCTCATCGGCTCCGGTGCCCCTCCCGGAGACGATCCCAACCTGATCTGATCAGCTCATGCGGGTTCTGGTCACCGGTGCATCCGGCTATGTGGGCCAAGCCGTGGTGCGCGCGCTGGCCGCTGCCGGCCACCAGCCGATCGGTCTGGTGCACCGGGTCGCGTCGTCCGACCTCGGTGGCATCACGTGGCGCCGTGGTGACGTGCTCGACGTGCCCTCGTTGCGGGCAGCGGTCGACGGTGTCGACGCGGTGGTGCATCTCGTGGCGCTCGCCAACGTGCGGGAGTCGTTCGAGCACCCGACCCGCTACTACCGGGTGAACGTGGGCGGCACGACCAACGTGCTCGACGCCCTCGCGGACCAGGTGGGTCCGGCACGTCTGGTGTTGGCCTCCACCGCCAGCGTGTACGGCTCGCCCGCCCGACAGCCCATCACCGAGGACACGCTGCCCGACCCCAACAACCCCTACGCCGCTTCGAAGCTGGCCGCTGAGCAGGCCGTGGCATGGCAGACGCGGGCCGGCCGGTTGGGTGCGGTCACGTTGCGGTTGTTCAACGTGGCCGGCGCCGTGGGAGAGCAGGGCGATCAGGACGACACCCGAGTCATCACCCGAGCCTGTGCGGTGGCCTCGGGGCGGGTGGCCGGCCTCGACATCTACGGCGACGGCTCCGCCGTCCGCGACTTCGTGCACGTCGCCGATGTGGCGCGTGCCTTCGTCCTGGCGCTGGATACCTGCCGGTGGGGGGACTACCGGGTGTTCAACGTGGGAGCGACACCGGCGACCGTGAACGAGATCGTGGCCGTGACCGAGTCGGTGGCCAGGCGACCGGTTCCGGTGACGCGGCACCCGGCCCATCCCGGTGAGGTCCGTGAGATGCGTGCGGCGACCGAGCGGATCCGGCGTGAGCTGGGGTGAGTTCCCGAGCGGTCCAGGTTGCCGGACATCGTTGCCGATCAGTGGCGGGTCGAGTGCCGGTCACCGCGAGGTGACGGGTGAAGCGAGCATCGGGGCGATAAGGCGCACAGCGAAACCCAGAACCGAGCAATCCAACGGAGCAGGGAGGTCACGGGTGTCGCACGGGGTGTTAGCGGTCGTCGGGTCGGCCGCCGGCGGGCTGCAGGGCCTGCGCACGGGCCTGGTCGAGCCGGCGGTGGACCTCGGTTGGCAGGTAGGGGTCACGTTGACGCCGACCGCCGCCCGCTGGCTGGCCGATCTCGGCGAGATCGAGCGGCTGGCCGAGGTCACCGGGTTGCCGGTGCGGTGGGAGTCCCGGTTGCCCCGCGAGCCCAGGCCGCATCCGCCGGCCGACTGCTACGTGGTTGCCCCGGCCAGCGCGAACACCGTCGCGAAGCTCGCGCTGGGGATCGGGGACAACCAGGCGCTCACGCCGGTCTGCGAGGGGATCGGAACGCCCGGGGTCGATGTCGTGGTGTTCCCCAGGGTGAACGCCGCGAACGCCCGGCACCCGGCCTGGGAGGGTCACCTGGCCACGCTCCGAGGCGGCGGTGTCCACCTCGTCTACGGTCCGGACGTCTGGCCGCTGTACGAGAGCGGGGAGGAGCCCGACCGAGCCATGCCGTGGGCGACCATCCTCGAGACGGTTCAGCGCACCCGGCCGAACTCGGCGTAGCGCGGGACGCCGTCCGCCAGCGCCGTCAGCGCGGTCAGGACGCGTCGCCGCAGGGACGGCCGGAGTTCGGCGGCCGGGTCCGCCGGGTCCAGGAGGTGAACGGCGCGCAGCTCGTCGGTGGCGAGGCGAAGGTTCGCGATCTGGTCGTCGTCCAGGACTCCCCCGTCGAAGACGAACGCCACGGCATCTCCCCAGGCCCCGTGCGCGGGCACCCAGTCGACCACCAGCAGAGGGCCGATCGGCAACACCGTCCCCAGCTCCTCGCGGATTTCGCGGTGGCACGCCATGAGCGGTGACTCGTCGTCCTCGACCATCCCGCCCGGCAGGTCCAGGTAGGGCTTGTAGGTCGGCTCGACGAACAGGACGCGGCCGGCGTGGTCGCGCACCAGGGCACCGGAGGCGGTTCTCTTGCGTGGCATTCGTTTCGCGATACCGGGCACGAACTCCCGCTCCGGCTCCCCCTCGGCGTTCAGGTCCTCGGCCAGCCCCACGGCGGGTAACCCTAGCGATCTCAGGTCTGCGGCAACGGATCGCGTCGGTCCATCTTTGGCGCGTCCACTGTGGTCGGTCGTAGTTGGCCATGCCTGGACTTCCATCCCGCGACGAGTACGAACGACACGCTGACCAAGAGTGCCCACGCGCCGAACTTCGACGGATGCACCAGGCGCCAGACCTCCAGCTGGTACGGGTACCGCCAGGCGCCGAAGTACGTGGCGACGTTCTCGGCCACCCACAGGAAGAACCCGATCAGTACGAAGGACAGCGCCAGCGGCATCCGGTACCGGTGCCCTCCCACCGTGAAGTGCACGTGGGCGCCCCACGTCACCACGAGCAACGCCGCAGCGAGCAGCCAACGCAGGTCGGGCAGCCAGTGGTGGGTGATGAAGTTGGCGTAGATCCCGGCGGAGACCAGCCCGATGGCCAGCGGGCGGTAGTTGGAGACGCGCAGGTCGAACAACCGCCACCCCCAGCAGACGTAACTGCCGACCGCGGCGTAGAGGAAGCCACTGTAGAGCGGGACGCCGCCAAGCTTGGTCAGCGCGGGCTCGGGGTAGGCCCACGAGCCCAGGTGCACCTTGACCAGCTCGAAGGCCAGCCCGATGAGATGGAACACGCCGATCACCGCGATCTCGCCGGTCGTTTCCAGTCCGGTGAGCCAGAACAGCAGGCTGACCAGCAGCCCGTACAGCAGCAACGCGTCGTAACGCGGGATCGGCAGGTCGACCAGCGTGGAGGCGGCGAGGCCGGCGAACAACGTCACCGCGAACGCGCAACTCCGTGCCTCCAGCCACGCGAAACGTAGCAGCTGGAGGACACCGAACCGGACAGATCTCACAAGTGGGTGACGCTTGACGGCCGGCTTAGTTGCGTCGTCACGCACGATTGCGGTGAGACACCGGCCGCCCTGATCGGGGTGCGTGGTCGGGGAGATGGTCTGGCGGCCGATTTTCCTGGTCGCCGGCTCGGGATTCGTGGCGCGATCCGGCGCGTGGGAGAAACCGTTCGGAGTCATCGGGAAAGGGATGGCGGTGCCTCGCTGACGCGTGCGAGCGGGCGGCGTGTATATCGCGTGACAGCCGGCAGGCTCCGCCCAAACTGCCCGCCACCACAAGGAGTTCGCTTGCCTCCCGCCTGCGTGTGTCCCGCTGCCGGACCACTCCCTTGCCGGCATTGGAAAAAACGACCACCGCTGATTCGTCCGCGCTTTGTCTGGACGTTTAGCATCCCCGCCCAACCGCCCGCGTATCCCGGTGAACAACGGCGAGGAAACAACAGCGACAACTGGGAGGAAACCGGAACATGAGATCCGGATGGCTGGTGCTCCTGGTCGGCCTGGTGGCCGGCGCGGCGGGCACGATGGTCCTGGACATCACCGGCTACCTGGACATGGTGGTCAGCGGGCGGGCGGCAAGCCAGACGCCGGCCGCCGTGGCCGACACCCTCGCCAGGGTCCTGGGCGTCGACCTCGGCGACCCCGCAGCCGTGCCCGGTCGTCGCGCCGCCGTGGGCGCACTGCTCGGCTACCTCACCGGACTGGCCGTGGGCGCCGGGTACGCGCTCGCCCGTCTCCGGGTCCGCCGTTTGTCACTTCTCCCGGCCACGTTGGCCGTGTTCGTGGTCGTGATGCTGGCAAGCAACGGCCCGATGGTCGTTTTCGGGCTGACGAACCAGATCGGGTGGGGCTGGCGGGACTGGATCTCCGACCTCATCCCGCACCTCGGCTACGCGGTGGTCACCGCCGTGGTGTTCGAGGTGCTGTACCGCGTTGTCCAGCAGCTGCCGGAGTGGGCGACAACAGCCGGCCACCACGACGAACCAGCCGCCACGAACAGCACGGGGGCATAGCGCGTCTACCAGCGCCGGTAGCTGGGAGCGGGCGCTGGCCCTGGACACGGCTTTGTACCCTTCGGCTACTGCCGGTCATCGGACGAGTGCGCTCGGCAGCCAGGGTCGATAGCATGGCCGACGATCTTGCCGGGTCCGGCGAAGGGCGTGACGCCATGCCGCACATCGACCTCCCCACCGACTCACCGGGCATCATCGGCCTGTTCGAGTTCCGTCCGGAGACGGCACGGCCGCTCCTGGAACTCGGTGAGGCGTTGCTCCGTTCGGCGAAATCCCTCTCCCCGGGGGAGCGCGAACTCATTGGCGCCTTCGTGTCCGGGCACAACCAATGCCGTTGGTGTGCGCGGTCGCACTCGGCGAACGCCGCGGCCCAGCTGTCCGGTGGAATGTCGCTCGTCAACCAGGTCCACGCGGATCCGGAGTCGGCGCCCATCTCCGACCGGCTCAAGGCGTTGCTGCGGATCGCGGAGTTGGTCCGGCAGGACGGTAAGGCCGTCACCGCGGAGGATGTCGCCGCCGCGCGCGCCGCCGGCGCGTCCGACCTGGACATCCACGACACCGTGCTGATCGCCGCGATGTTCTCGCTGCTCAACCGCTATGTCGACGGGTTGGGGGCGACTGCACCGGATGAGCCCGAGTTCTACGAGCAGCTCGCCGGGCTGCTCACCGGGCGGGGCTACCTGGCCGTGCGGGAGCGGCTGCCGGCCTGACGGAGAACGCGCCACCAGGTGTGATCACAGCACCCTCGGGGACCCGGCTGAGGAGCGAAGCCGACCACGAATTGGAGTGAGCTTGATGTCGCGGGGACATGCCGGCCGCCTGCTGGGGACGATCGCGGCAGCGGCCGTGATGCTGGCCGGCTGCGCCGACGGGGGTGATGGTCCGGCGGGCGGCACGGGTACCGGCCATCGGGACAAGCTCCCCGCGGGGCAACAGCGCGGGCAGGACCCGGTGCAGACCTCCGAGGACGACTGGAAGGGCGTGGCGGAGGCGTTGGGCCGCGCCGGGAAGATGTCCGGTGACACCGTCTACCGAGTTGGCTTTCCCCGGAGCGACCTGAACCTGGTGTCAAGAGGGATGCCGATCAAGGCTGGGTTCGCGCTGGGTTCCTACGCGGTCTTCGCCCGCTATCCGGACGGCAAGAACATCGCCATGGGCGACCTGGTGGTGACCGAGGAGGAGCTGCCGAAGGTCACCGACGCCCTCCAGGCCAGGGGGATCGCGCAGACCGCGGTGCACAAGCATCTGCTGGCCCACGAGCCCGACGTGTGGTGGACGCACTTCCACGCGGAGGACAACGACGCGGCGAAGGTCGCGAAGGGGCTCCGGGAGGCGTTGGACGCCACGGCCACCCCACCGCCCGGCGATCCCGCGCCGGACGAGCCGATCGACCTGGACACCAAGGCGATCGACGAGGCCATGGGCACGCAGGGCAGGAACGACGGCGGCATCTACAAGTTCTCCTTCCGCCGCAAGGAGACGATCACCGCACACGACAAGGTCCTCCCGCCGGGGATGGGGGTCACCACCGCGATCAACTTCCAGCCCACCGGTGGGGGTAGGGCCGCGGTCAACGGGGACTTCGCGATGACCGCCAAGGAGGTGCAGGACGTCATCCAGGCGCTGCGCTCCGGCGGGATCGAGGTGGTGGAGCTGCACAACCACTCGCTGAGCGACGAGCCGCGGCTGTTCTACATGCACTTCTGGGCCAGCGACGATGCTGCGGCGCTCGCCCGGACGCTGAGGCAGGCCGTGGACAAGCAGGACGTCGAGCCCACCGGATAACCGGTCCGGCGCACGGTTGGGGGGAGTGCCGACCACGCTGGCGGCGGAGACGTCAGCCGGCCGGCCTGGTACGACAACGCGCTGGCCCGACCAGCGGAAGGACACAGCTTTACCCGGACACCTCGGGGGCCAGCGCTGGCTCGCGTTGTCGGCACGGCACAGCGCCCTCCGGCCCAGCGCCACATCACCGGCCCGCTCGGCGGGAAGGCGCGGCTCTGGAATGGCCGACGGATCCGGCATCAAGGGTCATCACCACACTTTGTTGCATATTGAAATTGCATGCCGCAACGAACTTCCGAGGCTCGATGGGGCCTTCATCGAGCGGGAACCTCTTGAGACCTGCCCTCTGCCCGCACTCGCACAGCGCTTCGGCCTTCCGGGGCCATGGTGGCCGCGCGTGGTCGGTTCCCTTCCCCGTCGCGCCCCTCGCCACGGAAACATCGTCCCGCCCGACGCGCTCCACCAAACCGAAATTCAGCCGCCCTCTTTTCGTCGATATATCGACCCCTTTTCTCCGTCGATATGTCGACATTCACGAGTCACACACGAGGAAGGTCGCAGACGCAGCAGATCGACACACCTCACTGATCCGCCGAACCACTCCCACCCGGTTCCGGAAAGACCTTGTCACGAGTTCCGGATACCGGTCACCCCGCCGGCCGGAGATCGCCTGCACCCACGATTCGCGCGCCGCACACGCAGGAGCGCCGGACCCAGGGCCCGGCGCTCCCGTTCGACTGTCCCGGAGTTGTCAGAAGTTCTGGATGGCGATAGTGGTCACGCCCCCGGTGCCGGAGTGGCACGGCTTGGTCGGCTTGTCACACGGCTTGTGGTACGAGCTGCTACAGCTCGAGTAGCTGCAGGGGCTGTAGTCGTAACCACAGGTTCCGCCACAGTAGTCGTAGCCGGAAGTGCAGCTACCGCCGCAGTAGCCGGAGCCGGAGCCACAGTAACCGCCGCAGTGCCCACCGAACCCATAGCCAATGCCGCTCACGTTGATTGGGGTCTGGATCTGGTTGAAGGACGCGATGTTGATCGCGCCGTTGAGGTCGTTGTCCTCGTAGTGGCAGTAGCCGGCGCCGCAGCTGGCCCAGGCTGTGCCACCCATCAACAGCACCGCCGCGAACGAGGCGGTAATGACACCGGCGATCTTCCTCAGCATGTCGCTCCCCTTGGTTCTGATCGCGTTACGTGATCTTGACAATGGGTCGGCGACCGACAGGGCCCACAATGTCGGCACGGCACACAGGAACCGCCGCAGGCCGCTATTGAACCGAGCGAGACCGGCCCACGAACTCCCATTGTCGACCGCCCCGGAAGTCGCGCCACCCCCAAACGCGAGTCCTACCGATATGTGTTATCCATATTGATCGACTCATGAATTATTACCATAACGTTACGATCTATATCCCCTGCCCGGGGGATCCACCACCTGCTGGACCTCTCGACCGTCCCGGACCCCCGCCACGGTTCCACTCCCAGCCGGACCGCACGCACCACCGGCGCTCCCACCTGGAAGCAGGGTGGGGTCTGTGCACGAGCAGTCACAGCCACGACCCCGCCGAGGACGCCAGAACCCTGCTGACGGGTGACGCGGCGCGCGGCGTCGACGCAGCCCAAGCGAACGTGGACGTCGGAGAGACGAAGGCACCAGGGCCCCCGCACGCTGCCCTCTGTCGCGCCGAACGTGAGCGGGTAGTGCGAGGGAAGCACGCACCACCTGTCACCTGAGTTCGGTGTCGTCAACCGCATACCCCCACTAAGGCGTGACGTTGCGCGGACCAAGTGTCACCTAGCCGACACTTCGCTCTTCCCCTTGCCGTCAGGCGGATTCCTTGTTCACCACGTGCTGAGAAGGAGGTCCGCTCAACTATCGGGGCCGGCGAGGGCCAGCCGATCGCGACCCCACATCGTCGGCCGCCGACACGTCGCTTCATGCCGCGGAACCAGCGTGGGTCCGTGGCAGGGCGACAACGTGCCGTCCGCCCGGGCGGACACGCGTAACCGGGCCCGAAAGCGGGACCCGTGGGCCACGCCTCCATCGGTCGGAGGCTCGAGGAAGAGCGAGATTCTGTCATGACCAACGATCTCTTGTCGTTGTCGACGGAGGAGTTCATCGGCAACATCGAGGCGGTCGCGAGATCGCGGTTCGACTGCGGGATCTACCCGCAGCAGAACCTTCCGGCGCAGGACTGGGCGATCCTGGTGAAGGCCGGTGTGCTGTTGCCCGCGCTGCCCAAGGAGTTCGGGGGACGCGACAGTCACGTCGACATATGCCGGGTCGTCGAGTGCCTCGCCGAGTGGAACCTACCCCTCGGCATGTACACCAAGACCATCACCGCGGTCGCGCTGCGGCCCGTCGTGCTGTGGGCCGGTGCGGAGGCGAAGCGGGAAATGCTGCCGTCCTTCGCTTCCGGGGAGCCGATGATCTGTGGCTTCGCCACGACGGAGCCGGGCTGCGGTTCCGCCATGTCCAGCATGCGGACGACCTATGAGGAGGTCGAGGGGTTACCGGATCCGTGACAGGAAACACCGGCAGGGCTTCAGCTCCACCGCGCACTGGTGGTTGGTGAGCGCGAAGAACGACGACAATGGCAGGAAGTACGGCTACTTCATCCTGAAGCAGAGCGAGGGTTTCCGGGCCGTCGAGACCTACCACCCGTTCGGAATGAAGGTTCTCGACTACGGGCTCAACGAGATCGACGCCTTCGTACCGAAGCATCGCAGGATCGAGACCGAGAACAGGAACCTCGGTGCGATGGTGGAGATGCTCATGCCGCCACGTGCCATGATGGCGGCGCTGGGTTTCGGCTTCCTGCGGAGGATCAACCGCGAGGCGCACGCTTACGCGAATACCCGCCAGATCGGGCCGGCGCCTCTCGCCTCGATCCGTTTCGTCAGGTACCGGCTCAAGGCGATCGAGACCTCGTGCACGATCTGCGAAGCGCTCGACCACCACCTCCGCACACGGCTGAACGTGAAGGCCGACATGAGGGAGTTCTTCCCCGCCGTGCAGGCGCTGAAAACGGTTGCCACGGAACGAATGTTGGGCTCTGCGCATCACTACCAGCAGTTGGTGGGCGGCGAGGGGTACCGCTGCGGTTCGCCCACGAACATCGCGGCACAGGCGTTCCTGGACACGCGGGTCTTCACCATCTTCGACGGCACCAACGACCTGCTCAGCCAGCAGCTCAGCGAGTACTGCCTGGCCAGGCGCGCGGGCAGGTCGCTGAGCAGCTTCCTCGCGAGCTACCCGCTCACCGCACCCGCGATCACGGCGTACCACCTGGACCTGAGTTTCCTCGACCAGGAACTCGAGCAGGAGCATCTCGTCCTCGGTGGACGTGCCATCGCATATGTGATCGCGATCTCTCAGGTGATGAGGTGGGCCAAGGAAGTACAGGGGGACGCCCCGGCCAGGGCCCGGGCGGCGATCGAGTTCCTGAAGGTCGACATCAACGGCATCGCAGGGGAGTTCGGCCTTCTCGCCAAGGGCGTCCTCGTCGAGGGTGAGACTGCGGGGTCGGTCAGCGGGGTGCTCTCCCGCTCGATCCCGGTTCCCACCAACCCCTCGCCTGACGAGGTCATCACGACGGGTGGACAGGCTCCGGTCGCCAGGTAGTACTGCGCACACCGGATGATCTCGGATCGTCCGCTATCTGATGTTCGCGGAAGGCAGTGAGGGGTCGCTGGGTTCTCAGCTCCCAGGGCAACCCCGGGGGACGACGGCTGCGCTGCTCGTCCTGGCTCGATCAGCCGGTTGAGGCGCAGGCGTCGGGCATGCCGAGGTAATGACCTTACTGAGGAAAGCGGGTCGCACATCGCCGCTGGTTGGGTCCAGGCCGTGCTCCGTGGCCGTTGATCTTGGGCAAGTGTTGGGCACAGCCATCCGACAGTAACCGGGTCAGCCGGACGCCACCGGACGGGACGAAGATCGCCCCCGTGACCTGTTCACGCTGGTCACGGGGGCGATTTCGCTGGGGTGGCAGGTGTTGGATTCGAACCAACGTAGGCGTGAGCCGACGGATTTACAGTCCGCTCCCTTTGGCCGCTCGGGCAACCTGCCATTGCCGCCCTCTCCCGGGCCGCGCAGAGAAGGATACATACCTCCTGCCAACGGGTTCCAACCGGGTCCGGGTAGCGTGGCGTCCCGGACCCGAGACGAAAGGTGTGCACGTTGGCAGACCCGTCGTTCGACGTGGTGAGCAAGGTCGACCACCAGGAGGTCGACAACGCGCTCAACCAGGCGGCCAAGGAGCTGTCCACCCGCTTCGACTTCCGCGGCACCGGCGCCCAGATCTCCTGGGCCGGCGACGAGGCCGTCACCATCCAGGCCGAGACCGAGGAGCGGTGCCGGGCGGCCGTCGAGGTGTTCAAGGAGAAGCTGGTCAAGCGGGGCGTGTCGCTGAAGGCGTTCGACGTCGGAGACCCGACACCCGCCGGCAAGGTGCACAAGGTCACCGGGAAGATCGTGCAGGGTATCTCCGCGGACAAGGCGAAGCAGATCGCCAAGGCCATCCGCGACGAGGGCCCCAAGGGGGTTCAGGCGCAGATCCAGGCTGACCAGCTCCGTGTCTCCGGCAAGAAGAAGGATCACCTGCAGGACGTGATCGCGCTGCTGAAGAACAAGGACTTCGGCATCGCGCTGCAGTTCACCAACTACCGCTGAGTACCGCGAAGGCCACGCGCGAGTGAGCATCGCCCTAACAAGGTGCGGAGCGAGCACGTGGCCGAGCAATCCAGCCACAGCGAAGGCCACGCGCGAGTGAGCATCGCCCTAACAAGGTGCGGAGCGAGCACGTGGCCGAGCAATCCAGCCACAGCGAAGGCCACGCGCGAGTGAGCATCGCCGTGACAAGGTGCGGAGCGAGCACATGGCCGAGCACTTGAACGGAGGTCGACGATGAGGGGGATCATCCTCGCCGGTGGGAGCGGGACCAGGCTGCACCCCATCACCCAGGCGGTGTCCAAGCAGCTGCTGCCCGTCTATGACAAGCCGATGGTGTACTACCCGCTGTCGGCGTTGATGCTCGCCGGGATCAGGGAGATCCTCCTCATCTCGACCCCGGCCGACCTGCCGCTGTTCCGCCGGCTGCTCGGCGACGGCTCGCAGCTCGGCCTGCGCATGGCCTACGCCGAGCAGCCGCAGCCGAACGGCCTGGCCGAGGCGTTTCTGATCGGCGCCGACTTCGTCGGCGACTCCGACGTCGCCCTGGTGCTGGGCGACAACATCTTCTACGGCCAGGGTTTCTCCACCCTGCTGCAACGCAGCGCCGCCGAGCTGGACGGCTGCGTGTTGTTCGGCTACCAGGTCAAGGACCCGCAGCGCTACGGCGTCGGCGAGGTCGACGCGGACGGTCGCCTGGTGGCGATCGAGGAGAAGCCGGCGGTGCCACGGTCCAACCGCGCGATCACCGGCCTGTACTTCTACGACAACCAGGTCGTGGAGATCGCCCGCGGCCTCACCCCCTCCGCCCGGGGCGAGCTGGAGATCACCGACGTCAACCTCGCCTACCTGCGGCAGGGCCGGGCCCGGCTGGTCGAGCTGGGCCGCGGCTACGCCTGGCTGGACACCGGCACGCATGACTCCCTGCTGGAGGCCGGCCACTTCGTGCAGGTGCTGGAGCACCGCCAGGGCGTGCGGATCGCCTGCCTCGAGGAGATCGCCCTCCGGATGGGCTACATCGATGCCGACGCCTGCTACGCGCTGGGCGCCAAGCAGGCCAGGTCCGGTTACGGCGAGTACGTGATGGAGGTTGCCCGCGCCGCGGGTGCCTCCTCCTGACCCCACCTGGAGCCTGCTCCGCCAAGCTCGGTACCCGGGCCGTCCGGCGAGATCAGGCGGTTCGGGTGGCCGGCTGCGTTGCCCGAAGGGACATTGACCCTGCCCGCGGGACAGCGTTCACTGCCTGTCATGGTCATCCCCAACCCGACGTCACCCGAGCCGGAGAATGACGGGGGCCGTCCGGGGGTGTTCGGTACAGCCGGTCACGAGGGTGTGCGATGACCTTGTCCGACTACCTGGTCCTGGTCGCCGCGTGTCTCGCGTTCGTCCTGCCCGGGGCCGCGCTGCTCCTCGCGTTGGGTTTGCGGCGCCCGCTGTGGCTGGTGACCCTCACGCCGGCCACGTCCTTCGGTACGGCCCTGGTCGTGGGCACCGTCACCGCCCCGCTCGGGGTGCCCTACGGGCCGCTGTCGCTGGGTGCCGTCACCGCGGCGATGCTGGTCGTGGGCGGGGTGCGCTGGTGGCGGGCCCGGCCCGGGCGCATCCGGTGGCCTCGCCCGTCACTCATCACGTCGATGGGGTTCCTGCTCGTCCTGCTGGGCTCCGCCGCGGGCGCGGCGGCTTGGTTGCGGGGGCTGGGCCGGCGGCTGGGCACGATCGCCCAGGAACACGACACGATCGTGCACCAGGTGCTCACCGCCTACATCCAGCGGACGGGGCGGGGCGCGCCCTGGCAGTCGCTGCCCCTGGACCTGATCGACGGCCAGCCGACCCAGTTCTACCCCGCGGGCCTGCACCTGGTGGCCACGGTCGTCGGCAAGGTGGCGGGCAGCACGGTCCTGGGCCTCAACGCCGTCACCGTGGTGGTGCTGGGTGCCGGTTTCGCGCTCTCGGTCGCCACCCTGGCGCACGTCGCCGCGCGCCGGGCCGGCCTGTCGAAGCAGCGGGCGATGCTGGTGGCCGGCATCGCGTCGATCGTCTCGATCGGCCTGTACCGCCCGACGTTCGCGATGGCACATGACGGTGGCCTGTTGCCCAACGCCGCGGCCATGGTGCTCGCTCCCGGGCTGGTCGCGGGGTTGCTGTCGCTGCCGCGGCGTGACTGGCGGGTCGCGGTCGCCGCGGGAGTCGGCTGCGCGGGCCTGCTTGCAGTCCACCCCACGGCCGCCGTGACCGTCGGCCTGACGTTGCTGGCCTGGTGGGCCGCCGAGCTGTTCACCCGCACCGGCCGGCAACGGCTGGCGGCACAGGTCGGGCCGCTCCTGGCCACCGGGGGTGTTGCGCTGGTCGTCGCGCTGCCGCTGCTGATCCCGGCCGCGACCATGTCGGGCGCGGTCACCAGCTTCCCACCCGACATCCCGGCCACACCGCTGAGAACGGCGCTCGAGGACACGCTGGGCTTCACCTATGGCGGGTTCAGCCCGGTTTACCAGGGCCGTTCCCAGGTCGTTTTCGGCGGGCTGGCGTTGCTCGGGGCGGCGGTGCTGGTGGTGGGCCGGCGCGGCCCGGGCCTCCTGGCGGCCTACGCCTTCTGGGCGGCGGTGACGGTCGCGGCGTTCGTCCACCCGGGAAAGCTCCCGGCGTCGCTGGTCACCGGCTTCTTCTACCACGCCCAGCTCCGGGTCTGGTCGCACGTCTCGCTGCTGGCGCCCGCGATCATCGGTCTCGGGCTGGTGGTGGCCGCGTCGTACGTGGCCGCGGCGGCGCGGAACTGGAACGTGGTGCCGGCCCGGTGGGTCGTCACCGGTGCGGTCCTGCTGTTCGCGATCGCCTACCTGGCCCAGCCCGGGGCCCGCTACGCCCAGGCCGGGGCCCGGCTGGTGGCCGCCCGTTACGCGGCTCCGGACTTCGTCCGGGTCGGCGAGGACGACCAGCGCGCCATCGCCTGGCTCGCCGAGCACGTGCGACCGGGGCAGCGGGTCCTGAACAACGGCAACGACGGTTCGACGTTCCTGTACGTCGAGAAGGGCATCCCGGTCGTCAACGTCACCTCGCTCGGCGCGCCGAACCTGCCCTATACCTATCGGCTGCTGCAGGCGTTCGACCGGTACCCCGAGGACCCGGAGATCCGGCGGATGCTGCTGGACCACAACGTCGCGTGGGTGTATGTGGACTGGAACGCGCCGTACATCGGCGCGCCGCCGCCCGCGAGCGAGTGGTACCACTCGACCACCTACAACCTGGCTCCGGGCCTGCGGAGGCTGGATGGGCTGCCGGGGCTGTGGCCCGCCTTCCGTAGCGGCACCGTCGCCGTCTACCAGCTCGACCTGGACGTGGTGCGGGCGACGAACGGCACCACGGGCGCGTCGCGCTGAGCGGCCGGCGTCTCGTCAGGGCAGGCCGACAGCGGAGCGGCGCACCACCAAGGCGGTGCGCCGCCGGGAGAGGTTCAGGGGGTCACCAGGGCAGCCGGTGGCCGGCCATGCCCTCCAGGCGCCGGATCCGGTCCTCGATCGGCGGGTGGGTGGAGAACAGCTTGGCCAGCTGCTCGCCCGGCCGGAACGGGTTGGCGATCATCAGGTGGGACTGGTTGACCAGCTCCGGCTCCGGCGGCAGCGGCCGGGCCTTGGTGCCCATCTCCAGCTTGCGCAGGGCGGAGGCCAGCGCCAGCGGGTCCCCGGTGAGCTGGGAGCCGGAGGCGTCGGCCTCGTACTCCCGGGAGCGGCTGACCGCCATCTGCACGATGCCGGCCGCGACCGGGCCGAGGATGGCGATGAGAAGCATGGCCAGCGGGTTGGGCCGGTCATCGTCGCCCCCGCCGAACAGGCCGGCGAACATCGCCATGTTGGCCAGGAACGTCACCACGCTGGCCAGCGCGCCGGCCACGGACGAGATGAGGATGTCGCGGTTGTAGACGTGCGAGAGCTCGTGACCGAGGACCGCACGCAACTCACGCTCGGTGAGCAGGTGCAGGATGCCGCTGGTGCAGCAGACCGCGGCGTTGCGCGGGTTGCGGCCGGTCGCGAAGGCGTTGGGAGCCTCCGTCGGGCTGATGTAGAGCCGGGGCATCGGCTGGCGGGCGGCGGTGGCCAGCTCACGGACGATGCGGTACATGGCCGGCTGCTCCGCCTCGGACACCGGCTGCGCGCGCATGGCGCGCAGCGCCAGCTTGTCGGAGTTGAAGTAGGCGTAGGCGTTCATGCCCAGGGCCACGAACAGGGCGATGATCATCGCGGTCCGGCCCATGAGCCCGCCGACCAGGACGATCAGTGCGCTGAGGGCACCGAGCAGGAGCGCCGTCTTCAGTCCGTTGTGGTGCTTGTGGACAGGCACGTCTGGAACCTCCGGGTGCTCGCCACGCCCGGTGCGGCCGGGTCGTTGCGTCTGCACGGATAACGGTCGACGCGGTCCCAGGGTTCCCGACGCAAACGATCAACGCGCAGGTCGCAGGCCCCGCGGCGCCTTCTCCGGGGCGGGTTCGGCGGCCGGGTCCAGCGGGGGCGGCGGGGGCACGTCGGCCACCCACTGCCCCAGCCGGTCGCGCTCGTGCACGAGCTCGGCGACCGCCCCGTCCCCGTCCGGGCTACCCGTTCCCGGATAGCCGAAATCGGGCGCCCAGTGCAGGGCGTCGAACGGGCACACCTCGATGCAGATGCCGCAGTACAGGCAGTGCCCGTAGTCGATGGCGAAGCGGTCGAGGACGTTGCGCTTGCGGGGTCGGGCGGCGCCGGGTGGCTGCTCGGTCTCAGTGTGCGAGGCGATGTGGATGCACCAGTCTGGGCACTCCCGCGCGCACAGCATGCACACGGTGCAGTTGGCCTCCAGCAGCGCGATGACGCCCCGGGAGCGCGGCGGCAGCTCGGGCTGCTCGTGCGGGCCGTTCCCGCCCTGTTCGGTGCTTGCCACTGTGCGCTGGTCCTCGGTCGCGTGCTGGTCGCCGGTGTTGTCGCGCGGGCCCTCCGGCGGGTGGTTCGCCGCTACCCGCAGGCCCTCGTCGTCACGGCCTGCGATGTTGGTCACTCCTGTTCCTCTCTGCGCGGGCCCCACTCCGGTCCGGGCACCCCGGGCGGGGCGAGCCGTCGGCGGCTCGGCGCGGCGGTGCCGTCCTCGCCCGGCTCGAGCCGGCCGGGCCACGGCCGCACCACCCGGGAAGCCAGGACGAAGTCCTTGCGGAGCGGATGGCCGGCGAAGTCTGCGGACAGCAGCAGGTGGGCGGGGGCAGGCTCGTCGGCCAGCGCGAGGCCGAACATCTCCGCGGCCTCCCGCTCGTGCCAGCCCGCGCCCGCCCACATCCCGGCGACGCTCGGCAGGGCGCCGTCCGCCGACACCTCGGTGCGCATGAGCAGGCCGTCCCAGGTCCCGGGCTCGAGCACGTGCAGGGTCACGGTGTGCCGCGCCCCCACGGCGCCGGGGCGGCCGGCGTCCTCGGCGCCGAGCCAGTCGAACACGGTGCAGCCCAGCTCGTCGCGCGCGAGGCGGGCCGCCTCGGCCCACCGCTGGAGGGGCACCTGGACGCTCGTCTGCCCGAACGCGGTGCGCGCCTCGGCCTCCGGGAGGATCGCGACCAGCAGCTCGGCCAGCCGGCTGCTCGCCGCGGTCACGCCCGCACCCCCCGGGTGACGAGCCGGTGCAGCGCCACCAGGCCCTCCAGCAGCGCCTCCGGGCGGGGCGGGCAGCCCGGGACCGCCACGTGCACCGGCAGGACCTGGTCGATGCCCTTGGTCACGGCGTAGGAATCCCAGTACGGGCCGCCGGTGTTCGAGCAGGCCCCCACCGACAGGACGTACCTCGGTTCGGGCATTCGCTCGTATGTGGAGAGCACGGCGGGCAGCATGACGTCTGTGACCGTGCCGGAGACCACCAGCACGTGTGCCCGCTCCGGGGCGCCGGGCACGGGTTCGACGCCGAGCATGGCCGGCCGCCGGTCGCGGTCGTCGCCGCGGCCGTGCAGCGCGGCCATGACCTCGACCCCGCAGCAGGCGAGGCCGAGATCGAGCACGGTGACCTCGTAGGTCGTGCCCCAGTCGAGGGTGAAGCGGGTACCCACGAATGGAGGGTAAGCCAGCGCGGCGGGTGGGTCGCACGACCGCGTGCCGGCGGAGGTCGAGGCGCCTGGAAGGTGAAGGGAGGCCGTGCCGTGAAGGACCGAGAGGTGTTCGTCCGAATCCGTGAGCTCGTCGACGAGGAGCACCGGCTCCGCGAGGAGATCATCGGCCAGGGCATGTCACCCAGCGACAACGCGCAGCTGCGGGACCTGGAGCGGGCCCTGGACCAGTGCTGGGACCTACTGCGGCAACGCCGGGCCCGGCGGGAGAGCGGGAGGGACCCGAACAGCGCCCACGCCCGCCGGCCGTCCGAGGTCGAAGGCTACTCGCAGTGAGGGTTGTCGGGGCTGCTCAGGCGACTGGTCCCCGCTCTCGTCGTTCGGCGGGCGGTTGGCGCGTCGCTCAACGCGGCGCGGACGATGTTGGCAGAAACGGCGGAAAGATTCGCGCCGAGCCGGAGATCAGCGGGGTAGTTCACCAACGTCGAGTTGCGCTCGTGCTGGGCTCACGCGGGCGTCTCCCGCGGCGCGGCAGCGGGGATCTCGCGGGCCACCCGCGGCACACGGCTGGCCAAGCCCGTCATGGGCGGCTGGTCAGCCGCGGAGGTGGGTCTCCAGGACGTCGCGCCACGGGTTGGTGCAGCAGGGGCGCTCGATGCGACGGCCGTTCTCCAGCGCGGCAACGATGGCGCGCACCTGCTCCGCGGTGACCTGTGGCTTGTTCACCGGGCCGGTGGGGACGGCGCGCAGGATCGCGGCCAGGGCGTCCAGCACGAGCGTGGCGTCCCGGAGCGCGGCTTCGGGCACGAGCCGGGCGGGCTCACCCACCACGTCCTCGACCTCGTGCACGACCTCGGCATTGATCTTGCTCATCGGCCGGATGCTAGGCCCGAGTCGCGAGCCGGTCGTCCGTTTCCACTCGTTCGGGGCCCATTCCTGCCCGTCCCGTGGGACGCTGCCCGAGATCGGCTGTCGGTGCCGGGACTAGCTCGGCGACCGACTCCTTCGGGGGGTGTGGCGATGAACGGGATCCAGCTCAGCCAGGTGGTGATCGACGCGGCGGATCCGGGGCGGCTCGCGGGATTCTGGGGTGCGGCGCTCGGGTGGCCGGTGACGCCGGACGGGGACGAGGTCGTGGTGGACCCGCCGGCGGACGCGGCCGGCTGCCCGCTGGTGTTCGTGCCGGTCGCCGACCCGAAGGCGGGCAAGAACCGGGTGCACCTCGATCTCCGGAGCGGGTCGCGGGAGGAACAGGCCGCGGTAGTCGAGCGGCTGTGCGGCCTGGGAGCCCGGCCAGCCGACATCGGGCAGGACGGGGTGCCGTGGGTGGTCCTCGCCGACCCCGAGGACAACGAGTTCTGCGTGCTGGAGCCACGCGAGCAGTACGCGGGGTACGGGCAGGTCGTCGCCGTGGTGATCGACGCGGCGGATCCGGGGCGGCTCGCGGGATTCTGGGCCGAGGCCACGGGCTGGCCGCCCGCCTCCTCGGCCGAGGTGTTCGCGTCGCTGCGGAACCCCGCCGAGCGCGGCCCGGACCTCGAGTTCCTCCGCAGTGACGAGCCCAGGCGCGGGAAGAACCGACTGCATCTCGATCTGGCGCCCACGCGGGAGCGCGACCAAGCGGCGGAGGTCGAGCGGCTGCAGGGGCTGGGAGCGGTGACGCGCGACGTGGGTCAGCGGAACGTCTCGTGGGTGGTCCTCGCCGACCCCGAGGACAACGAGTTCTGCGTGCTGACGCCTCGCTGAACCGGCAGCGGTGCTCTGCCGCCCGTCAGGCTTCGCCCAGCCCTGCGCTACACACGCCCAACCGCGCGGACTCCCCGCGCGGTCCTGCTTAGCTCGTCGGCGTCGAATCGGTTCGGCGCGATCCGCACCTCGACCGCAACACCCGGCTCCACCAACCAGAACGCCTCGGTGTCGCCGATGAACCCGTTGCCGTCGTCGTGGCGGAAGTCGGCCAGCTGCCACCGCCCCGGGTCGTGCTCGTGGTAGTCGGCCAGGAAGTCACGCAGGGCGACGGGACTGCTCAGCTTCTGCCCACGCAGCACGAACACCTGCAGGTCGACCTGGTGACCGCCGCTCTCGACCTGGCGCTCCCACGCACGCTGGGTGAACCGCACGTCTCCCCACTCGTAGGGGAAGTCCGTCACCAGCTCGCCGACGCCCGCCGGCACGTGAGTCACCTCGAAGCCGTCCAACTCGCCACCTCGCTGACCAGCAGCGGTTCCCCCTACCAACAGCACCGAGCTGACACTGGCGACAACAACGGCGAGGAAACGTCGGATGAACCCCACCGGAACCTCCCTTCCCCTTGATCATCCTTGCGGGCGGCCCCGATCCCGGGCTCCCCGACTCGCCTGGCCTGCCCCGGATCTCACCCTTGTGGATACGCTGTGGGCCAGTTGACGCACGCGGTGGCGCTGGTCATGGCACAGCTGGTCAACATGTGGCCTGACGTCAGCGGCGAGGCAGGGCACGGGCGTGCGCTGGGAGAAAGTTGCGGCAAGGCGGTGGATGCCTTCACGGCTCCAGCCAACGATTTGTAGCGGCAAGAAGCCGTTATGCAGGTGCGTTGTGGTCGACAACCGCCCGGTACGTGCGCATGATGACCGCCGCCTCGTGGGCTCCGCGTCGGACCGCGGCCACGAGCTGATGCTGCCGGCGGTGGAACTCGTCGGCCGGCACGGCAACGGACACCGCGCCGACCACCGTCCCGTCACCGGCACGAACCGGGGTGGCCAGGCATGCCATTCCTGGCACGACTTCCTCCAACTCGGTGGCCAGCCCGTCCCGCCGTACCTGGCGGAATTGCTGCTCCAGCTCGTCGACTTCGGTGATGGTGTTGGGAGTCAGGCGGTGCATTCCGGTCGCGGTCAGGTAGCGCCGACGGGCCGCTGTTGTCCACGACGACAACAGGACCTTGCCGTGCGCGGTCGCGTGCGCGAACCGGTCGGTTCCCAGCTGGAACGCCGGATCAGTGTCCCGTGTGGTCATATCCGCGACCACGATGTCGCCGTCGCGGTAGGTCGAGTAGTAGGCGGTCGCGCGGGCGGCGCGCTGGATGTGGCCGAGGAGGCCGTGCAGGTCGTCGGTGATCCGCATCTGTTGCCAGAAGGCGCGGTTCAGCCCGGACACCTGGTGTCCCAGTACGTAACCGGCGGACGTGCGGACCAGGTAGCCACGCGCGGACAACACGTTGATCAGGTTGTAGATCGTCGACAGGCCACAGCCGGCACGGCGGGCCAGTGCCTTGGCTGACACCGGTTCACTCGACGCGGCAACGGCTTCCAGAACGTCCATCGCTCGGTCCACGGTCTGCACGTCGTCACCTCCTCCCCCCGCCCATGGTGCCCGGACGGGCGGCGGCCCTCACCGCCGTACTTAGGGGAAATGGCGAGAATCACGTGCTCGCCGGGTTGGTGAGGGCCGCCGGGGCCGGGGCGGACGGGGTTGGGGTCAGACGTTGACCGGCGCGTGCTTGCGCAGCAGCTCGACGAAGGCACGCATCCAGGCGGGGTGATCGTTCCACGCACGGGCGGAGACCATGTTGCCGTCGACCACGGGCGCCTCGTCGACGAATGTGCCGCCGTTGACCTCCACGTCGGGGGCACAGTGCGGCCAGGCCGCAACGCGACGGCCGGAGAGGACGCCGAGCGGGGCGAGCGCGACCGCGGCGTGGCAGATGTGTGCGACTGGCTTGTTCTCGGTGAAGAAGTGCTCGACGATCCGGCGGAAGTCGGCGTTCACACGCAGGTACTCGGGCGCGCGGCCGCCGGGCAGCACGAGGGCGGCGTAGTCGGCCGGGTCGACGTCGGCGAGGGCGAGGTCCGCCGGCCAGCAGTGGCCCAGCTTCTCGGTGTAGGTGTCGAAGCCGTCCACGAAGTCGTGCACGACGAACTGGAGCTTCTTGGCGGAGGGCGCCGCGATGTGCACCTCGTAGCCCTCCTCCAACAGCCGCTGGTAGGGGTAGAAGACCTCCAGGTCCTCGGCGGCGTCGCCGGTGACGATCAGCACCTTGGGCATCGGGTTCTCCTCGTTCCATCTGACCGCCGGGATTTCCGGCGCTGGCCATGCTGGTCGCCGGAGCGCCGCCCGAGCCATCCGCCACCGGTGCCATTCCAGCCATCCTGGAAAAGCCGTCCTCAACGCGGTTGCCGGCCGTGCGGGCGCCACCATCGAGGTCCCGCGTTGGCGCGCCATGTCGTTGACGACAGCGGACGTGCCGGACGTACCGCACTTCTTCTCGTGGTGCCGGCCCTTTGCCCTCTCCATACCCCTCGGCGTCGTAGCCCTGGCCTGTCTCGTTGCCGGAGTGGTTGGTCCCCTTGCCCTGGGCCGCGCAACAATCGCAGCTATCGCCGGCAGCGCCATAGCGCGCCGAAAGAAGGGCAAATATGGGGAAGGTCCCCGGCAGGCCGGGGACCTTCGGATCGTCGCGGGGCTCGCCGGAAACTCCGGCGAGCCCCGGGGAACGTGGTGGGTGACAGTCGTCCAGATTGCGGCGTTCGCCTGGTTCGGTCACGGATTTTGCGACCCGGGAAAACCTCAGTCGCGGAGTTCCATGGTGCAGCACTTGGGGCCGCCGCCGGACTTCCGCAGCTCCGAGACGTCCACCAGGACCGGCTCGAAGCCGCGCTCGGCAACCTTCTCCGCCAGGTGCGTCGCCTCCATCGGCAACACCACGTTCCTGCCGTCGGAAACGCCGTTGAGGCCCAGGCACTCCGCGTCCTCAGCGTTCGCGATCACGGCATCCGGGAACAGCCGCCGCAGCACCTGCTGCGACCCCGGCGAGAACGCGTCCGGGTAGTAGGCGACCAGCGGGTGCTCGCTCTGGTCGTCGAGCACGAACAACGCAACATCGAGGTGGTAGTAGCGCGGGTCGACCAGCTGCAGCGACACCACCGGCATCCCGAGCACCTCCTGGGCCTCGGCGTGCGCGCCCGGGTCGGTCCGAAAGCCGGTGCCGGCCAGTAGCAGCGACCCGGTCCAGGCGAAGTCACCCTCCGCCTCGTTGATCTTCTCCGGCATCACCACGCTGCGGTAGCCGTGCTCCAGGAACCAGCGCCGGAAGTGCTCGGCCTCGGCCGCGCGCTGCTCGGCCCGGAACCGCGACCCGAGCACCCGCCCGTCGATCACGGTGCCGGAGTTGGCCGCGAACACCATGTCCGGCAGCCCCGGCTGCGGCTCGATCGTCTCGACGGTGTGCCCGAGCCGCTCGTAGGTCCGCCGCAGCTGCTCCCACTGCTCGACGGCGCGCTCCGTGCTGACCGGCTGGTCGGGCCGCATCCACGGGTTGATCACGTACTCCACGGTGAAGAACCGCGGCTCGCACATGAGGTAACGGCGGCGGGTCGGAACCCGCTCGCCCGCGGCGAACGTGGCACCGGAGGCGGGGTCCGGTGTTCTCGCCCCGAGGGGCGCGTCAAGGGTGGACGACATGATTCGAAATGTATGGTGCGGCAATACCATCGCTCAACGCCGCTTTATTGCGGCAGATGAGGCAGACTGTTGCGTATGGATGCCATAGACCAGCGGATCATTTCGTGTCTCGTCGCGGACGCTCGATCGAGCTACGCGGAGATCGGTGGCACGGTCGGGCTGTCGGCCCCGGCCGTGAAGCGACGGGTGGACAAGCTGCTGGACACCGGTGTCCTACGCGGCTTCACCGCGGTCGTCGACCCGGAGGCACTCGGCTGGGGGACGGAAGCCTTTGTCGAGGTGCACTGCCGGGGGAACGTTACGCCCGGGGAGATCCGCGTCGGTCTGGAGCCGTTGCCCGAGGTCGTCGCCGCCTACACGGTCTCCGGGGCGGCCGATGCGGTCGTGCACCTGCGGGCCGCGGACATCCACCACCTGGAGAGCGCGCTGGAGCGGCTGCGCGCGGTGGAGTTCATCGAACGGACGGTCTCCACGGTCGTGTTGTCCCGCCTGCTCGAGCGCCCTCCCGCCCCCGGCGCCTGACCACACGAGCCACCGGGACCACCCCGGCACCGCCAGTACTGCCCTCCGGGACCGCACGGCCCACCGACCGCGACCACCTCATCCCCGCCGACCCGCATCGATGACCGGCCAGTTGCCAAGCCCACATCGCGCCCGTCCACCAAGGTGGGAAGATCCGGCGCATGACTGACGGAGAGGTCCTCGTCGAGCGGCGCGACGGCGTCGCCGTCGTCACGGTGCACGACCCCGACCGGCGCAACGCGCTCTCGCTGGACCTCTCGGACCAGCTCGCCGACGCCGTGGTGTCGTGCGCGGAGGACGAGCAGGTGTCGGCGCTGGTGGTGACCGGCGCACCGCCGGCCTTCTGCGCCGGTGCCGACCTGACCGCACTGGGTGCGGCCAAGGAGGAAGGCCTGCGCCGGATCTACGCGGGCTTCCTGGCGGTCGCGGCCTGCCCGCTGCCGACCGTGGCCGCGGTCAACGGCGCGGCGGTGGGCGCGGGCCTGAACCTGGCGCTGGCCTGCGACGTCCGGCTGGCCGGCCCGCGGGCCCGGTTCGACGCCCGCTTCCTGCAGCTGGGCATCCACCCCGGTGGCGGCATGACGTGGATGCTGCACCGCCAGGTGGGCCCGCAGACCGCGGCCGCGATGGCGTTGTTCGGCGAGGTGCTGGACGCCGAGGCGGCCGTACGGGCCGGGCTGGCACTGCGCGTCGTCGACGGCGAGCCCACCGACCTGGTGGCCGGGGCCGTCCGGCTGGCCGGCACCGCGGCCGAGGCGCCCCGGGAACTCGTCCTGACCACCAAGCGGACGATGCGCGCGACCGCGGCCATCCCGGACCACCCGTCCGCGGTCGAGGCCGAGCTGCGGCCGCAGGTCGAGTCGATGAACCGGCCGGAGTTCGCCGAGCGGCTGGCCGCCATGAAGGCACGCGTCAGCGGCAGGTAGCAGAGTCGATACCGATCAGTAGACTGTTACCGGCGGTAACAGATAACATCCCCGGCACCCGGCCCTGTGACGCGTACTGCATTGGCAAGGCGCGTGGGCAAGGCCAGCCTTAGCTTGGAGGGATGGCGGTGGGCTGGATGGACGCTGCCGTTGCCTACCGCGTGCGCGGGCACGCGGGCGAGGTCTCACGCACCGGAACAATCCTGTCGGGCGGCTACGCTCGGATCCGGAGCGGGGACGGCCCGTCGACGCCCGTCGGTGCGGCCGGTTACACGCATGGGCGGCGAGCGTACGGTGCGTGCGGCTGCCGCCGCCCGGCCGACACGCGCAAGAGAGGGACCCCATGACCCAGGACGTGGGACTGGACCCGGCCGCCAGCCCAGCACGGCCCACCGAGGTTCGCAGGCTGGACCGCGTGGTCATCCGGTTCGCCGGTGACTCCGGCGACGGAATGCAGCTCACCGGTGACCGGTTCACCTCGGAGGCCGCCGCCTTCGGCAACGATCTCGCCACGTTGCCCAACTTCCCCGCCGAGATCCGCGCCCCGCAGGGCACCCTGCCGGGCGTCTCCAGCTTCCAGCTGCACTTCGCCGACTACGACATCCTGACCCCGGGCGACCGGCCGGACGTGCTGGTCGCGATGAACCCGGCCGCGCTGAAGTCGAACCTCGGCGACCTGCCGCAGGGCGGCACCCTGATCGTCAACACCGACGAGTTCACCAGGCGGAACCTGACCAAGGTCGGCTACGACCGCAACCCGCTCGAGGACGACTCGCTCTCCGCCTACACCGTGCACAAGGTGCCGATGGCGTCGCTGACGCTCGGTGCGGTGTCCGAGACCGGGCTGTCGAAGAAGGACGCCGAGCGGGCCAAGAACATGTTCGCGCTCGGCCTGCTGTCGTGGATGTACCACCGGCCGACCGAGGGCACCGAGGGCTTCCTGCGGGAGAAGTTCGCCCGCAAGCCGGAGATCGCCGAGGCCAACGTGCTGGCGTTCCGCGCGGGCTGGAACTACGGCGAGACCACCGAGTCCTTCGCGGTCACCTACGAGGTGGCGCCGGCCGAGCTGCCCACCGGCACCTACCGGCAGATCACCGGGAACACCGCGCTGGCCTACGGCCTGGTGGCCGCGGGGCAGCAGGCGAAGCTGCCGGTGTTCCTCGGCTCGTACCCGATCACGCCGGCCTCGGACGTGCTGCACGAGCTGGCCAGGCACAAGAACTTCGGCGTCACCACGTTCCAGGCCGAGGACGAGATCGCCGGCATCGGCGCGGCGCTGGGCGCCTCGTTCGGTGGTGCGCTGGGCGTCACCACGACCTCCGGCCCGGGTGTGGCGTTGAAGTCGGAGACCATCGGCCTCGCGGTGATGACCGAGATGCCGCTGGTGGTCTGCGACATCCAGCGGGGCGGCCCGTCCACCGGCCTGCCGACCAAGACCGAGCAGGCCGACCTGCTGCAGGCGATGTTCGGCCGCAACGGCGAGGCGCCGGTGCCGATCGTGGCGCCGTGCTCGCCGGCGGACTGCTTCGACGCGGCGCTGGAGGCGGCGCGCATCGCGCTCACCTACCGCACGCCGGTGTTCCTGCTCTCCGACGGCTACATCGCCAACGGCTCGGAGCCGTGGCTGATCCCGGACGTCGAGCAGCTGCCGGACCTGACGGTGGAGTTCGCCACCGAGCCCAACGCGCCGGACGGCTCCGGCGAGTTCTGGCCCTACCTGCGGGATCAGGAGACGCTGGCGCGGCCGTGGGCGGTGCCGGGCACGCCGGGCCTGGAGCACCGGGTCGGTGGCCTGGAGAAGGCCGACGGCAAGGGCAACATCTCCTACGACCCGGACAACCACGACCGGATGGTGCGGCTGCGGCAGGCGAAGATCGACGGCATCGCGGTGCCGGACGTGGTGGTGGACGACCCGACCGCTGACGCCGAGGTGCTGGCCCTGGGCTGGGGGTCGACGTTCGGGCCGATCGGCGCGGCCTGCCGCCGGGTGCGCCGGCTGGGCATGAAGATCGCCCAGGCGCACGTGCGGCACCTCAACCCGCTGCCGGCGAACCTCGGCGAGGTGCTGGGCCGGTACCGCCGGGTGGTCGTCCCGGAGATGAACCTCGGCCAGTTCGCGTGGCTGCTGCGGGCGAGGTACCTGGTCGACGTCGTCAGCCACACCAAGGTTGCCGGCCTGCCGTTCAAGGCCGAGGAGCTGCAGGGCGTCTTCACCGAGATCATCAAGGGGGCCGCGGCGTGACTGCGATCGATCTGGGGCTGCCCACCATCGCTGGGTTGGCGGGTGTGCCCACAGTGTCCGACTCGGACGTTCCGCAGAAGGCGAAGGACTTCAAGTCCGACCAGGAGGTCCGGTGGTGCCCGGGCTGCGGTGACTACGCGGTGCTCGCGGCGATGCAGGGCTTTCTGCCGGAGCTCGGGCTGCGCCGGGAGAACATCGTCTTCGTCTCCGGAATTGGCTGTTCGTCGCGGTTCCCGTACTACATGAACACCTACGGGATGCACTCCATCCACGGGCGTGCGCCGGCGATCGCCACCGGGTTGTCGGTGGCGCGGCCGGACCTGTCGGTGTGGGTGATCACCGGTGACGGGGACGCGTTGTCGATCGGCGGCAACCACCTGATGCATGCGTTGCGCCGTAACGTCAACCTGAAGATCCTGTTGTTCAACAACCGGATCTACGGGTTGACCAAGGGGCAGTACTCGCCGACCTCGGAGGTCGGCAAGGTCACCAAGTCCACGCCGATGGGGTCGCTGGACCACCCGTTCAACCCGGTGTCGCTGGCGTTGGGTGCGGAGGCCACGTTCGTGGCTCGCGCGCTGGACTCGGACCGCAAGCAGCTCACCGAGGTGCTGCGGGCGGCGGCCCAGCACCGGGGTACGGCGCTGGTGGAGATCTACCAGAACTGCCCGATCTTCAACGACGGCGCGTTCGACGTGCTCAAGGAGCCGGGTGAGCGGGAGCGGCGGATCATCCCGCTGCGCTCGGGCGAGCCGATCCGGTTCGGGGCCGAGGGCGAGTACGGCGTGGTGCGGGATCCGGCGACCGGCTCGCTGCAGGTGCGCAAGGTGGCCGAGGTGGGCGAGGACGCCCTGGTCACCCACGATGCGGCCCTGGACGACCCGTCGTACGCGTTCGCGTTGTCCCGGCTGGGTGGACAGGACCTGGAGCACACGGTGACCGGCGTGTTCCGTGCGGTGTCGCGCACCAGCTACGACGACCTGGCGCGCTCCCAGGTCCAGCAGGCTCACGAGGACAGGGGCGCCGACCTGGCGGCCTTGTTGCGTGGCAGGGACACCTGGACCGTTTCCTGACAGTGCGGGCCTGAAACATCCGGAACATGCCGGTGCGGCCCCGAGGAGCGAACGGCTTCCCCGGGGCCGCACCGGGTTCCGCCGACCCACCCGTGGGCTGCCAGCGCGAGCAGTCACCCAGGGTGTGAAATTGGTTCGCGCGTGCCGAAGAGGGAGTCGAGGTGGTAGCGCAGGACTGCCATGGCTGCTTCCGGGGCGCGTTGGCCGACCAGGACGCTCGTGCCGAGACCGTGGTTCAGGGTGAGGAGCCGCGCGGCTTCGGCGTCCGCGTCCAGCCCCGGCGCCATCTCGCCGTCGGCCTGAGCTTGGCGCAGAACGTCCGCGAGTTGCCGTTCCAGGCGGTTGGGTCCTGCGACGAAGGGTTGCTCGGCGAGTTCGGGGTCGGTCATGGCCAGGACCGCGTAAGAGGTCCAGACGAGGTGGAACGTCCGGCTTTCGGGGTCGATGGGCAGTGCCTCGGTGAGGAACGCCTCGAGGAAGTCGCGCGCTGACAGCGGGCCGGGGAGCTGGGCCTGGCGCGTTTCCCAGCGCTCGTGGCTCTGTCGTTCGAGGTGCTCGAGTGCGGCGTGCATGAGCTGGGCCTTGCTCTGGAAGTAGTACTGCACGAGCCGGAGCGAGACGCCTGCCTCGGCGGCCACCGACCGCATGGTCACCGTGTGCAGACCCGCGCGCCCGGCAACGCGGAGCAGGGCCGCGATGATCTGTGCGCGCCGCTCGGCGTGGTCGACGGTCCTCGGCACGGTCGTCCTTCGCTAGTTGGGCCTGCTTGCTTGGATACTGCCGTCTCGGCAGGGTCGTGGGGCGCGTAGTGATGTCCCGGTCGGCCCGGTGTGACCGGTCGATCGTGAGCCGCTCGGCCGGGCCGCCGCACCCTGCTTCCTTCGTTCGTGCCCGGTGCCGCGCTGTTCAAGCTCATGCCGGCCGCGTTCTCCCACCCTGCTACCGGCGAGGTCTACCGGAGATCATTTCCTTCCTCCCCTGATCGGCGGCAAGGTTATGATACATCTGTATATGATACTGACGTATCGTAACCGCGGCCGCCGCTGGGGGAGCGTGCTCATGGGACCTCGTGAGGCAGCAGACGCCGCCACCCGGGCCGCCACTGTCACGGTGGACGAGCGGCGGCCCGCGGCCGGAGGAGTGGCGGCCCAGGCCGTGCTCGCGCTTGCGTGCGCCGCGCAGTTCATGGTCGTGCTCGATGTGTCGGTCGTGAACGTGGCGCTGCCCTCGATCCAGGCGTCCCTCGGGTTCGACCAAGGCAGCGAGCACTGGATCGTCAACGGCTACGCACTGGTCTTCGCCGGTTTCCTCCTGCTCGGCGGACGCCTTGCCGACCTCTACGGCCGCAAGCGGATCTTCCTGGTGGGGCTGGCGCTGTTCGCCGGCTCCAGCCTGGTGGGCGGGCTGGCGGGCAACCTGGGCACGCTGGTCGCCGCCCGCGCGACACAGGGCCTGGGCGCCGCCGTCCTCGCGCCGGCAACGCTGACGATCCTCACGACCACGTTCCGGGAAGGGGCCCAACGCACTCGGGCCCTGGCGACCTGGACAGCGGTGGGTGCCGCGGGTGGTGCCGCGGGCAACCTGATCGGCGGTGTGTTGACGCAGTTCCTGTCCTGGCGGTGGATTCTGCTGATCAACGTGCCGATCGGCGCACTCGCCATCGTGCTCGCCGCCCGCTACCTGGTCCGAGACCACCGCCGCGATCTGGGGCAGCGGCTCGACTTTCCCGGTGCTGTGCTGGTGACGGCGGGGCTGGCGTCGCTGAGCTACGGCATCACGCAGACGCAGACCCGCGGGTGGAGCGATGTCGTGGCGGTTTCGGCCCTCGGTGCCGGGACTGTGGCGCTGGCCGGGTTCGTTGTGGTCGAGGGCCGGTTCGCGCGGGCTCCGCTGATTCCGTTGCGGTTGTTCCGCGTCCGCTCGGTCTCGACGGGCAACGTGGTGATGCTGCTCGGCGGAGCGTGCCTGATGCCGATGTGGTACTTCCTGTCCCTGTTCATGCAGAACGTGTTGCACTACGGGCCTTGGGAAACCGGCGTGGGGTTCCTCCCACATACTTTGGTGATCATTGTCGGTTCACGCTTGGCGCCGCGGGTCATGGAGTACGTCGATGCGCGGACATTGATCGTAATGGGTGCCGCGTTCGCCGCCGTGGGATTCCTGTGGCAGGGCCACATCTCGCCGGACATTGACTACCTCTCCGGAGTGCTCTGGCCGGGGCTGGTCATTTCCGCGGGTGGTGGATTGCTGATCGCTCCGATCACAACAATGGTCACTTCGAAGGTACGGGAGTCCGACGCCGGAGCGGCCTCGGGCCTGATGAACACCACCAAGCAGGTCGGCGGCGTGCTCGGGCTCGCCGTACTGGTGACTGTTGCCGAGGTAGGGACCACCACGCCCGAGGCCCTGACGGTGGGCTACGGGCGTGCTTTCCTGGCCATTGCGGGAATACTGGGTTTTGTGGCAGTGGTTGCCCTCACTCTTCCGTCCGGGGTGGGACGGCACCGCGGGCCGGCGCGGGGCAACTCGGGCCGGACAGTGCGTCGGGCTCACATGCCGGAGGAAAGTCGCCACCGGGCAGGGAGATCACGCGATGACTGAGCGCAAGCCACCTGGGGTGAGCTTCGAGTCGTGGGTGGAGAAGCAGATCCACGAGGCGGCCGAGCGGGGTGAGTTCGACAACCTTCCGGGCGCCGGAAAGCCGATCCCCGGGCTGGACAAGCCTTACGACGAGTTGTGGTGGGTCAGGGAGAAGATGCGGCGCGAGAACCTCTCCGGCCTGCCACCGACACTGGCACTGCGCAAGGAGGCCGAGGAGGCGCTGGCCGCGGCGTCGCGGGCCGAGTCCGAGCCGGAGGTGCGGCGGATCCTGGCCGCGATCAACACCAGGATCCAGGAGGCGCTCCGGCGGCCACCCGCCGGTCCCCCGCTCGACCTGACGCCCTTCGACGTCGAACGCGTGGTCCGCGAGTGGCACGAGCGCCGCCCGGGCTGAGAGCGACATCCGAGCGCGTGAGGAAAGTCCCGACCGGGCCCGGCGACCGGTCGATGGTGGGTCCTCGGCCGCACCACCGCACGCCGAGGCAATCAACGGAGTGCCGAGGAGGGCAAGCCCAACCGAATCACCACGGCCGTGCGCTGCGGCACTGGCGCCAGCGCCCGGCCAGAACGTTGATCTATAAATCATGTCCTTCTATACGAACTGCTGGCGATACCGTCAAATGTTCCCTTTCTCCAATATCGTGGAAAGTGACGTGACGTCCAGCAGAAAGAGCCGTGATGAACGAGCTCGTGCCGGTCATGGATCCCTTGGGGCCGGACTACGAACGTGCTTTCAGCGTTTTTCTCGAGCACACGAACCAGAAGGATCGCGAACGCGGCTACCTGGCGGACGTGATCGCCGCCCTGCCCGCGCGCGGGTTGGTCATCGACGCCGGGGCGGGCATCGGCACCACGACCGCGTGGCTGGCCTCGAGGTTCGACAACGTGCTGGCCATCGAGCCGAACCCGCACCTGCGCACCCGACTCGTCGACAACTGTCCGCAAGCGAAGGTGCTCGTCGAGCCGATCCTGGACGCCCGGCCCGGGATGCTCGCCAACCTCGTGTTGTGCTCCCACGTCTTCTACTACATCCCGCAGGAGGAGTGGCTCGATCACCTCGACACGCTGGCGTCGTGGCTGGCGCCCGGGGGTGAGGCGGTGGTCGCCCTGCAGCACCCCTGCAGCGACTGCATGTGGATGCTGTGCCATTTCACCGGGCGTCGATTTAATCTCGCCAAGCTCGCGAAAAGTTTTGCCGAGCGGAAAATGGCGGGCTGGTCGGTGAGTATCGACACCGTGCCCGCCACAATTCGTACCCCGAACGTGGCTACCGCCGTCCGTATCGCGGAGTTCGTCCTCAATTCCGCCCCGCTCGCCGATCCGCCGAAGCGGGACCTCCTCCGTGACTACGTGCACGACAACTTCGCCGATCTGGACGGCCGCTGCCAGTTCAGCTGCACCCAGGACTTCCTCCGCGTCCGCCGGGACGCCTGACTCGCGGTCACCCCGAACCTTCCGGTCCGCTCGGTCGGGTGATGGACGTGGGGTCCTCGGCCAGGCCGAGCGCCATGGTGACCAGCAGGGTCGTGAAGACGTGCTCGGGGTCGGCGTGCATGCTGGGGACGAAGCGCCCGGCCAGCTCCAGCATCACGAAACCGTGCAGGGCGCTCCAGAGCTGGGTGGCGACCAGGGTCGGGTCCGCGGGACGGAAGCGGCCCGACTCGATGGCCCGCCGGGTGGCCGCCACGATCGCGTCGAAGGACCTTCGGGCCTCGGGAATCTCCGCGTTGGCCGACGGCTCCCGGCCGCCCGTGAGGGCGCTGAACATGACGGCGTACAGGTGCGGGTTCGCCAGCGCATTGGCGCGGTACGCCAGCGCGAGGTTTCCCAGGTCGATGACCGGGTCATCGGTCGGGGCCACCTCGGCGAGATGCGCGGCGAGCCGGGTGAAGCCCTCTCGCGCGACGGCGGTGAGGAGCTGCTGTTTCCCGCCGAAGTGGGTGTAGACGACCATCGTCGAGGTGCCGACCTCGGCGGCCAGGCGTCGGGTGGTCAGGGCCCCCGGGCCCTGCTCGGCCAGTAGGCGGGCGGCGGCCTCGATCAGGCGGGCGCGGATCGGCGGCTCGTGACCCGGGGAGTCGGCCGGTCGCGACGTCACCCTTGACATCCTGCCATAACAGCGCTATGCATGCTTCATAACATTGTTATTGGCGTCGCTCAGCGGCGCCGGACCAGCAGGGCGTCGCGTCCTGCCGGTGTGTCCACCACCGGCCCGGTGACGGCCCGGTCCGGGGAGTTCCGCCCGCTGTGCGGAAGGAGCCACAGGCCATGGGCAACCCCTTTCTCGACGGCAATTTCGCGCCCGTCCACCAGGAGATCACGTCCACCCAACTCGACGTGGTCGGCACGATTCCCGAGGAGCTGGACGGTCGCTACGTGCGCATCGGCCCCAATCCGGTGCGCGAACCCGATCCCCGCAGCTACCACTGGTTCCTCGGCGACGGCATGGTGCACGGCGTGCGCCTGCGGGGCGGACGGGCCGAGTGGTACCGCAACCGCTGGGTCCGCTCGGCGAGCGTGGCCGACGCCCTCGGTGAGCCGCGCCGGCCCGGGCCGGTCCACGGCGGCCTGGACTTCGCGGCGAACACGAACGTGATCGGCCAGGCGGGGCGCACCCTCGCCCTGGTCGAGGCCGGTCCGGTGCCCTACGAGCTGACCGAGGAGCTGGAGACGGTCGGGCCGTGCGACTTCGACGGCACGCTGCCCGGCGGGTACACCGCCCATCCCCACCGCGACCCGGTCACGGGCGAGTGGCACGCGGTGTCCTACTTCTGGGAGTGGGGCAATCGTGTGCGGTACTCGGTGCTGGGCAACGATGGGCGCATCCGTCGCTCCCTGGACGTCCCGGTCGGCGGGAGCCCGATGATGCACGACTTCTCCCTGACCGAGAACTATGTTGTGTTGTATGACCTTCCGGTCACGTTCGATGTGGAAGGTGCTGCGGCGGGCAGCGTTCCACGTCCTCTTGCCCGAATGTTCGGTCCCCTTGTCGCGCGTCTGATCCGCCGTGGTCTTCCCGCGCCGGTCGCCGCGGCGGGTCGGAGGAGGGCGACGGGACGAGGCCGACTGCGGTTTCCCTATCGCTGGGATCCCCATTATCCGGCGCGGATCGGGGTGCTTCGCCGTGACAGCACGACCGGAAAGGACGTGCGCTGGTTCGAGATCGAACCGTGTTACGTCTTCCACCAGCTCAACGCCTACGAGGACGGCGAGCGCATCGTGCTGGACGTGATCCGCCATCCGCGCATGTTCGCCACGTGGAACGGACCGGCCGAGGGCATACCGACGCTGGAACGCTGGACGGTCGACCTGACCAGCGGTGCGGTGCGCCAGGAGTGCGTCGACGACCGCGGCCAGGAGTTCCCGCAGGTCGACGAGCGCCTTGTGGGATTGCGGCACCGCTATGGCTACAGCATCGGTGTGGGTGGACCGGGCAGCGGGCGCGACACGGTGTTCAAGCAGGACATGGCCGAGGGGCAGGCCGCGGTAACGCGTTCCTTCGGTGCGGGACGGGAGGTCAACGAGTTCACGTTCGTTCCGCGTGCCCCCGAGTCCGCTGAGGATGATGGGATCCTCATGGGCTACGTCTACAACGCCGAGACGGGTCGCAGCGATCTCGTGTTGCTCGACGCGGGCACCCTCGACACCGTGGCTACGATCCACCTCCCGGTCCGGGTTCCCGACGGCTTCCACGGCAACTGGCTGCCCACCGAGGAGATACCTGCGTGACCGCCACCTACGCGGTAGCTACCGCCACCCACGAGGTCAGTGCCTGACCGCCACCGAGAGGTCGCGGCCCCGACCGGGCGAGCTCACGCGCGGGTCCCCTGGCCCGGGGTCCCCCAGTTTCCAGAAGATCACGAAATCGCGCCTGGTGGACAGACGTTTGGCGGCCAATCCTGCCGGCGCAACGCAGAACGGGGGGCGGGACCACCTGGGTCCCGCCCCCCGTTCTCCTTCGTGTCAGCGCTGTCGCGTCAGCGGGGCTGGTTCCAGGCGCGGAAGCCGGCCCGCTCGGCGTCCTCGGTGCTGCGGAACCACACCTCCGCCCGGGTTCTCGCGTAGTACGGCGAGTCGGGCGTGTGGAACAGCATCGACGACGCGCTGGCCTTCACCCTGAAGTCCGGCGACGGCGCGGAGCCGTCCGGGTTCGGCGGCGCCGAGTTGGGCCCGAACGGGGTGGCCGCCGCGGCCATCACCTGCTGGTACCCGCCCCGCACCGGTTCCGCTGCAGCGGAACGCGGTGCCGACGGCACGTCGGGTCGCCCTGGCAGCCCATCGGCCGGAATGGCCGGACCGCTGGACGGCCAAGTCGGCTGCGGTGCCTGCTGCGGCGGCCGCGGCGCCGCCCCGGCACCGGTGCCCGGCTCAGCCGGCCGTGGCCTCGACTGCGGCGACGTCGGCCGGGGCGGGGCCGGCCGCTGCGGTATCGACGGCTGCGGTGCCGCCGGTTTCGGGGTCGACTGCGCCGGCTGTGGGGTCGAGGGCCGAGGCGGCGCCGCAGGTGGGGTCGGCGGGGGCACCGGCCCCTGTGCCTGCGGGCGACCAGCCGCCTCAGGCCGGCTCGGCGAAGCCGGAGCAGGCGGCGTCGATCCCGCGCCAGATGCCGGGCGCGCGCCGGGCGCCGAACCCGCGCCGAAGCCCGCACCGGACGCCGGGCCAGTCTCCGCCACCGAGTCGGGGTCGACCACCGGCTCGAACAGCGAGCGCTGCCGGTCCACACCGGACTGCTGGTCGGCGCCGGTGGGCGACGTCGTCGGCTCGGCCGGCTCGGCCGGCTCGGCCGGTTCCCGCGAAGCCGCGGGCATCCCGGTACTCGTCGACTCGGCCGGACGCGGCGAACCGTTCGGCGTGACCGCCGCGGCTGCTGCCGGCCGGCCGTTGCCCGTGCCGGACGGCCCGGCCGGACGCGGTTGCCCGGCCGGCGGGTCGGGCCGCTCCGCCCGGGACGGCGTCGGGTATCCGGGCCGGTCCCTCAGCGGGCTCAGCGGGTCACCCTGGGGCGGCGTCGCCCGCTCCTGGCCGGACCATTCGCCCGAGGCCGTCGGGAAGTGCTCAGCGGCACCGTCCCGGCGTTGCGCCGGGCGCCGCCACGGGGCACCGGGTTCCTCCTGCTCCACACGCTCCTCCACGCTCGGGATGTCAGGACGCTCCCCCATCGGCTCCCCGCCCGGTTCCCCCGGTTCCGCAACGGTTTCCGCACTCTCACTCGACGCGGCGGGCCCGGCCGGCTCAGCCGTACCACGCATCGCCGGCTCCTCGCCAGCCCCCTCCTCGTTCATCAGGAACTCGCGAGCCAGGTCCTCGTCGGCCGCGTACTCGTCCGGCGCACCGACGCCGGCCGCACTTTCCCCGCTCTCCCAACGCTGTTCGCCACGGTCCCAAGGCTCGCCACGGCCATCCCGGCCCTCCTGGAGGCTCTCCGGGAACTCCGCACGGCGCCGCCAAGAGTCCTCTCGGCTCTCCGACGGTTCCTCGCGACCGTGCCAAGGTTCTTCGCGGCTCTCCCAGCGATCGACGTCCCGTTCCCAGGGCTCGCCGCCGGTCTCGTGCTGCTCCGCACCGGCCGAGCGGTCGATCTGCTCGGCCAGCTCCTCGCCGAGCCGCTCGCCGGTCTCCCGCGGCGGCTCGAACCCGACCACGTTGTCGGCCACGCGGTCCGCATCGCTGCCGTGCTGGCCCGCGTCGTACTCGGCCGTCTCTCGCTCAGCCGTGTCCGGCTCGCCGGCGAGGTCCGGCTCCGCCGGCTCCCCGACCGCCCGCCGCAGCGGGCTTGCCTCTCCTGCGACCGGACCAACCCGCTCCCACGGTGCCCGCACCGGCGGCGTCGTCGGCTCCGGCCGGGGCAGCTGGAAGCCCACCGGCTCGGTACCGGGCTCGACCCGCGGCGGCAGCGGCTCCCCGGCCCGCTCGGTCTCCTCGGCCACGTGGTACGGCGCGTCCTCGTCCTGGGTCACGTCCGGCTCGGGCAGTGCGTGCCGCGGCTCGCGCTCCTCACCCCCGGTGCGCGCGCTCAGCTCGTCCTCGGCGAGCTCCTGGTCGATCAGCTCGCGCTCGGTGAGGGTGTGCTCCTCGAATTCGCCGGACGCGCGGAAGCCGGGCTGGCCGACGGTGCTCTCCCCGCCCTCGGCGTCCCGGGTGTCCTGCTGCGCGATCAGCTCGGCCGACACCGGGCCGGTGGATTCGGCCTCGCCGGCGTCGTTGTCGATCACCTCGTTGACCGGCTCCGGGCTCTCCAGCTCGGGCTCGGGTGGCGCCTGCACCTCGTGCGCGGGCTGCTCCCCGTGCGACCGGTCCCGCTGGTCGCCCTCCGGGGCGGCCCAGTCGCCGGACCGGTCCGAACGGCTCACCCCGCCCTGGCTCAGCTCGGCGGGCGCGGACGGGCCGCGGTCGGCGGGCACCGGTTCGGCGGGCTGGGCGGGTCCGGCCGTCCGGCCGGCCCGGCGGCCCCGCCACGGCTCCACCAGCTCGTAGGGGGTCTCGCCCTCCTCGGCCGTGTCGGCTCGATCCACCGACCACTCGCTCGACGCGGGCTGCAACCCGCTCCCGGTGTCCAGCGGGCGCACGTTGATACGACGCGGGGTAGGCCGCGGGGCGTACTCCTTGTCCTCCATCAGCGGGCTGCCCTCGGGCTGGCTCTCGCCCGGGCGCGCCTGCTCCGGCGCGCCCAGCGCGGCCGCGATCGACGACGACGGATCCTCCGCGGCCGGGCGCGACGGCACCGGCGGCTCCTGCTCGGGTCGCACCTGCGGGATGACGCTGGTGGCTTCCTCGGCCGAGACCGGCGGCGCCGGCTCGGCAGCGGGCCGGGCCGGTTCGGGCCGCTGTTCCTGGGCCGGCCGTGCCGGCTCGGCCGGTGGCGCGGTGAACTGCTCCGCCGCGAACTCCGGTCCCTTGAACTCCTCCGCCGCGAACCCCGCGGTGGCGGGCTGGGCCGGGAGCTCCGGCTCGTGCGGAACCTCCGGGACCGACTCCAGCTGCTCGCGCCGTTCCGGCGGCACCTCGCTCCACACCGGCTCGACCGAGGTCGGCTGGGCCGCGAACGCCGGTCCCTCGGGAATCTCGGCCGACGCGGCGGCGGCCCCCCGCTCGGCATCCAGCTCGGCGAGCCGCTGGCGCGCCGGGCGGGCGAACAACAGCCAGGTGATGAGCGCGCCGGCCAGGAACGCCAGCGCGCTCCACAGCCAGACCTGCCCGAACAGCCACGTCACCGGAAGTCCCTCCTACCGAACGGTGATCTCGACCCGGCGGTTCGCCGCCTTGCCCGCTGCCGTGTTGTTGTCCGCCCGCGGCCGAGAGTCCCCATAGCCCTTGGCGACGACCTGTCCGGCCGGGAAACCCTGGTGAACGAGCCGGCGGCGGACCACCTCGGCCCGCTGCTGGCTCAGTCGCACCGCATTGGCCTCCGCGCCCGGACCGGCCGCGACGTGCCCACCGACCTCTACGGTGCGGTCGGTGGCTTCGGCCAGCAACTGGGCGGCTCGGCGCACGGCCTCGACTCCCTCCGCCGTGAGCTCCGCGGTATTCGGCCGGAACGTGATGGGGTGCTCGCCGAGCAAACGGTCGAGCCGTTCCTGTAGTTCGTTGTCTCGGGCAGCACGCGCGGATCCCTCGCGCGTGACTACCAGTCGACTATGAACCTCCACGCCGGGAACCGCGCGTCGAACGGCGTTCTCTATCCGTTGTTTCGCGACGGGGTCGGGTGCGGTGCCGGTCAGGACCACGCCCAGCGGCCCCCACGAGACCGTGCGCTCGCCCGCCGGATGCGCGGCGGCTTTTGCCAGCTCTCCGAAAGCTTCCGGTTTACCGACGGTGTCCACGCCCGGACGTACCTGCAGCGCGCCAATGACCGCACGGCCGCAGGAATGCTCGATTTCCCGCACCATTGCCCGGCGGGTCGCCTCGTCCGGCACGGGCCCGGTCAGCGCGACCTGGTCCCCGGTGAAGGTCATGGTGACGGGTTCGGCTTCGGCGGGCGCGGGGCGCGTGCTGGCCGGCTGCGCCTCGGCCACGGTGACGGTGCGGACGCCGGCGAGGTCGTCCACCAGCTGGTGGGCTTGGTTGCCGCGGCCCGCGGGCACCCGGGCGAGGCTGGCGTCCCGGCCGTCCATGGTCACGTGGGCGTCGATGCCGGCACCCTGCAGTGCGCGTCGGGCCCGGTCGGCAAGGTCCTGCTCGATGCTGCGGCCGGTGGTCATGGTCGCCGCACCGGCCACGACCGTGGGAGTGAGCACGGCTGCCACCAGCCAGCTCGTCCACGCCGCCCGGTCGCCGCGCCACCACGCCGCCCGGCGCTCATCGTGCGGGTCGGTGTCCCGACCCGGGCCCCTGCCCACGTCCCTGCCTCCGCTTCCGCCCGTCTCGTCGCTGCCCGTCGTACCGGACCAACAATTTCACCCTATGGGGCGCGGTGATCGAACCGGAGTACGTGACATTGCGCTCAGCATCTGATTTGCCTACTCCCCGTAAGGTATAGCCATGCCGTCGACCACCAAACTTCATCCGAACAGGTCGACGGCAACACCGGAGAACCGCCCTGACCCGAAGGGCGTCGCCCTCGGTGCGAGCGCCTACCTGCTGTGGGGACTCGCCCCCGCCTACTTCGGGTTGCTCGCCCCCGCCGGACCGGTCGAGATCCTCGCCCAACGGCTCACCTGGACATTCGTGGTGATGCTGGTCGTCGCCACCGTGACGCGCCGATGGTTGGCGTTACGGCGGCTGCCCGGCCGCGGCTGGGCCATGGTCGCCGCCGCGTCCGTGCTGATCAGCGTCAACTGGGGAACGTACGTCTACAGCGTCACCAGTGGGCACGTGGTCGAGGCTGCCCTGGGCTACTTCATCAATCCACTGATCAGCGTGCTGCTGGGGATCGTGGTGCTGCGGGAGCGGTTGCGCCGCGGGCAGTGGATCGCGCTGGCGGTGGCCGGCATGGCGATCGCCGTGCTCACCGTCGACTACGGGCGGGTGCCGGTGATCGCGCTGGTCCTTGCGCTCAGCTTCGGGACGTATGGCCTGCTCAAGAAGACCGTGCCGCTGGATTCGGCGGGGAGCCTGACGGCCGAGGGGTTGATCCTCGGGCCGCTGGCGATCGGTGCCGTGCTGTGGTGGCAGCTGACCGGCCAGGGAACGTTCACCGATCACGGTGTGGGACACGCCCTACTGCTCGTTGCGGCCGGCCCGGTGACCGTGGTGCCGCTGCTGTTGTTCGGGGCGGCGACGCGGCGGATCCCGCTGGCGATGGTCGGGCTGCTGCAGTACCTGACCCCGACGCTGCAGTTCGTCTGGGGTGTGCTGGTGGCGCGGGAGCCGATGCCGGCCTCCCGGTGGATCGGGTTCGCGCTGGTCTGGGTGGCCCTGGTGGTGTTCACGGTGGACGCCGTGCGCGCCGCCCGCCGCCCTCGCCATCCCGGTGCGCCGGCCCGCCAGCCCACAGCCCCGATCGCCGGCGACTGAGACGCCCCAGCCGGCCCCAGCGCGTCCGCCGAAAACCGCGCGGGCTGGAGCCGCCGGCGGATCCGGCGCCTGCAAGCAGGCGCGTACCGCATGGCCGGCGAGAACCAGAAGGCCGGGCTCAGTGCGTGCGCGCCACCATGTAGTCGGTCAGCGTCTTCAGGGCGTCCCGGGCCGGGCAGGCCGGCAGGGTCGCCAGCTCGGCCCGGGCCCGCTCGGCGTAGCCGGCCAGCGTCTCCCGGGCCCGCTCCAGCCCGGTCGAGGCGCGCAGCAGCTCCAGTGCCTCCACGACCAGGTCGTCGTCGGTGATCGGCTTGGCCAGCAGCTCCCGCAGCCGGTCGCCGCGCTCCCCGTCCTCCTCCAGCGCGTAGAGCATCGGCAGCGTCAGCACGCCCTCGCGCAGGTCGGTGCCCGGCGTCTTGCCCGACTCCTGGCCGGGCGAGGCGATGTCGATCACGTCGTCGGAGATCTGGAAGGCGGCCCCGACGACCTCGCCGAACCGCTCCAGCGCCGCCACGTGCTCGGGCTCGGCGCCGGAGAACATGCCGCCGTAACGGCCGCAGGCGGCGATGAGCGAACCGGTCTTCTCCGCCACCACCCGCAGGTAGTGCTCGATCGGGTCCTCCCCCTCGGGCACCCCCACGGTCTCTCTCAGCTGCCCGGTGACCAGCTCGGCGAACGTGGTCGACAGGATGCGACCCGCCTCCGGCCCCAGGTCGGCCACCAGCCGGGAGGCGTGGGCGAACAAGAAGTCACCGGTGAGGATCGCCACGGTGTTGTCCCAGCGCGCGTTCGCACTGACCGCGCCCCGCCGCATGGTGGCCTCGTCCATCACGTCGTCGTGGTAGAGCGTGGCCAGGTGCACCAGCTCGACGACGGCGGCGGCCTTGGTGACGTCCTCCCGCTCCGGATCACCGAAGTGAGCGGCAAGCAACGTGAACAACGGCCGGAACCGCTTGCCCCCGGCGTCGACCAGGTGCAAGGAGGTCTCGGTCAGGAAGTGGAAGTCGTGCTGCACCACCGAGTGCAGTAGCTCCTCTACCCGGTCCAGGCCCTCCCGCACCGCCTCGGCCAGCGCGGAGTCGGCCAGCTCCATCCGGACGTTGCCATGGCCACCGCCCGGGCCGGCACCGTCGGAGTGCCCGCCCCCCATTGATGTCCTCGTCGTCACGTCTCCGTCGCCCTATCGCCGCTGTCACGGGGCGAATGCGAGCCCGGGGCCGACCCAGTCCAGGGCGACCGCGGGGTACACACCCAGCAGCAGCGTAACCAGGACGCCCAGGGTGATCGCCACGGTGGTGAACACACCGGGAACGGTCACGGTCGGGCCGTCGGGGGCGGGGTCGCTGAAGAACATCAACACCACCACCCGCAGGTAGAAGAACGCCGCGACCGCGCTCATCAGCAACGCGATCACGACCAGTGGCGCCATCCCGTCCTGCACGGCGGCCGTGAACACCACGAACTTGCCGATGAAGCCACTGGTGAGCGGGATCCCGGCCAGGGCGAGCAACAGGAAGGTGAACACCCAGGCGGTCACCGGGGACCGCTTCGCCAGGCCAGCCCACTGGGACAGGTGGGTCGCCTCACCGTCGGCGTCCCGTACCAGGCTGATGATTCCGAACACAGCCAGCGTCGTGAAGCCGTAGGCGAGCAGGTAGAACAACGTCGCCGAACGGCCCTCCTCGGTCAGGGCCAGCGCCCCGACCAGCAGGAACCCGGCGTGCGCGATCGAGGAGTAGGCGATCATGCGCTTGATGTCGGTCTGCGTGAGACCGAGCACCGCGCCGATGGCCATCGAGGCGATCGCGATCGCCCACAGCACTCCCCGCCACTCCCAGCTACTGGCCTGGAACGCGACGTGGAAGACGCGCACGATCGCCCCGAACGCCGCCACCTTCGTGCACGCCGCCATGAACGCGGTCACCGGCGTGGGCGCGCCCTGGTACACGTCCGGCGTCCAGGCGTGGAAGGGACCAACCGACGCCTTGAACATCAGGCCCACCACGAGCAACCCGAGTCCCACGAACAGCAGGGTGTCCGACCGGTCACCGGCGGTCGTGGCCGTGGCGATGTCGGTGAGCTTCACCGAGCCCGCGTAGCCGTAGAGCAGCGCCAGCCCGTAGAGGAAGAACGCCGAGGCGAACGCACCGAGCAGGAAGTACTTGACCGCGGCCTCCTGCGACAGCAGGCGCCGCCGCCGGGCCAGGCCGCACATCAGGTACAGCGGGAGGCTGAGCACCTCCAGCGCGATGAACATCGTCAGCAGATCGTTCGCGGCGGTGAAGACCATCATCCCGCCGAGCGCGAACAGCGTGAGCGGGAAGATCTCGGTCCGCATCCCGGCCGGCCCCGTCCCACCGGGCGCGATGTTGAGCGCGTGGTCCTGCACCGACCCGGCGCGCACCGCGGCCTGCGCGACGAACGAGCCGCCGGGCTCGATCGTGCGGTCGGCGATCAACAGCACGGCCGCGAGCGCCAACGCGATCAACGTGCCCCACAGGAACAACGCGGGCCGGTCCACTGCGAGCCGGTCGGCCAGCGTGGTGGTGGGGTTGGTGAACTCGCGCAGGTACAGGCCGAAGGCGAGCCCGGCGGTGCCGATCGACAGCAACGCCAGTACAACCTGCCAGGTCCACCGGGTGTGCCGCGGGAAGAACGCCTCCACCAGCACGCCCAGGCACGCCCCACCGAACACGATGAGGATGGGCGCGACGGCGGCGAAGTCGATCGCCGGGGCCTCGACCGGACCCTGGGCGAAAACGGTGGTCAGGGTCGACACGTTCACCTACTTGCCTCCCTGCGCGGTGACCGGGTCGGTCACGCCCGCCTCGGTCATGGTTGCGCCGACCGACGGGGTGACCACGTCGAGCAGCGGCTTGGGGTAGACACCCAGCCCCAGCACGGCAACCACCAGCGGGGCGAGCACGACCAGTTCCCGCTTGGACAGGTCGGGCACCTCGGCCCGCGCGGGATCGCCCACCGCGCCCGGACCCGGGGCCGCCTCGACCAGCGCGGTGCCGCGCACCGGGCCGTGGAACACCCGCTGGTAGAGCCAGAGCACGTACAGCGCGGCCAGCACCATGCCCAGCGCCGCGACCACGGTGAAGACCGGCTCGCGCGGGAACGAGCCCAACAGCACCAGGAACTCGCTGATGAACGAGTTGGTGCCGGGCAGCGACAGTGTGGTCAGACCCGCGACGAGGAAGAGCCCGCCGAGCACCGGCGTCACCCTGGCCATGCCGCCGTAGTCGGAGATCAGCCGCGAGCCGCCCCGCGCAGCGACCATTCCGATGAGCAGCAACAGCATTCCGGTGGCGATGCTGTGGTTGACCATGTAGGTCACCGCTCCGGCCTGCGCCTGGCTGCTGAAGGCGAAGATGCCCAACGCGATGAAGCCGAAGTGCGAGATCGACACGTAGGCGATCATGCGCTGCATGTCGCGTTGCCCCACGGCGAGCAGCGCGCCGTACAGCACGCCGGCCACCGCGAGCGCGAGTACCCACGGCGCCAGTTCCTGGCTGGCAGCCGGGAAAAGCGCCAGGTTGTAGCGCAGGAAACCGAAGGTGCCGACCTTGTCCAGCACGCCCACCAGGATCACGGCCACGCCGATCGGCGCCTCCGACGCGGCATCGGGCAGCCAGGTGTGGAACGGCACCAGCGGCGCCTTGATCGCGAATGCCGCGAAGAACCCGAGGAAAAGCCAGATCTGCAACGACAACGGCGCGTCGCGCATCACGCCGACCAGCGTCTGCCAGTCGAAGGTCCCGGACCCCGTCTTGTCGGCGGCATAGACGTACGCGCCGATCGCGGAGGCCAGCATGAGCAGGCCGCCGAGGAACGAGTACAGGAAGAACTTCACCGCCGCGTACTGCCTGCGCTGGCCGCCGTAGCCGCCGATGAGGAAGTACATCGGGATCAGCATGATCTCGAAGAGCACGTAGAACAGGAAGACGTCGGTGGCGGCGAAGACCCCGACCATCAGGCCCTGTTGCAGCAGCAACAGCGACAGGAAGCTGCCGAGGCTGCGGCCCGTGGGCGGCTGGAAGTTCCACGAGAACCCGATGACGATCGGCACCAGCAGCGCGATCACCGCGACCATGACGAGCGCGATGCCGTCGACGCCGAACGACAGGTGCACGCCCACCGGCGCGATCCAGTCGGCCGAGCTGACCATCTGCAGCCGGGCGCCACCGGGCTGGTAGCTCGCCCACACGGCGGCGGCCAGCGCCAGCTCGATGAACGAGAAGCCCAGCGCGGTGCCGCGCGCGGCGACGTCGCTGCCCCGCACCAGGGCCACGATGACGGCGCCGACGACGGGCACCGCCATCAGTGCCAGCAGGAGAACGGCCGAGGTCGTCATGCGAACCTCACCACCATGAGCGCGGCGATCACCAGGACCGAACCTCCCAGCATGCTCAGCGCGTAGGAGCGCACGAAACCGGTTTGCAGCCGGCGGAGCCGGCTCGAACTACCGCCGAGCAACGCGGCGATGCCGTTCACCAGGCCGTCGACGCCCCTGTTGTCCAGGAACACCAGCGCCCGGGCCAGCCAGGTGCCCGTCCGCGCGACCAACGTCTCGTTGACGGCGTTGGCGTACAGGTCGGCACGGGCGGCGCGCACCGGCAGCGACACCCGTTCCGGCCGCTCCACCGGAACCGGCCGGCGCCCGACGACCAGCCACGCGACCAGGGCACCCAACGCGACCAGGGTGATGGTCAGGCCCGTGATCGCCAGCGCGGGCAGCGGCCCGTGTGCCTCCTGCAGCCCGCCCAGCGAGGGCGCCAGGTACCCGGTCAGTCGGTGGCCCTGGGCGAAGAAGAAACCCGCGCCCACCGAGCCGAGGGCCAGCAGGATCATGGGGACGGTCATCACCAACGGCGACTCGTGCGGGTGGTACTCGCGACCGTCCTCGGTCCTCAGCTCCCGCCACCGTTCCTTGCCGAAGAACACCATCAGCATCAGGCGAGTCATGTAGAAGGCGGTGATACCGGCGCCGAGCAACGCCGCGCCGCCGAAGACCCAGCCGCGCCAGCCGGCCTGGCCGAAGGCGGCCTCGATGATGGCGTCCTTGGAGAAGAAGCCGGACAGCCCCGGGAACCCGATCAGCGCCAGGTAGGCCAGGCCCCAGGTGGCGAAGGTGATCGGCATGTACCGCCACAGCCCGCCCAGCCGGCGGATGTTGCCCTCGTCGTTCATGCCGTGCATCACCGAGCCCGCACCGAGGAACAGGCCGGCCTTGAAGAAGCCGTGGGTGAGCAGGTGCATGATGCCGAGCGCGTAGCCGAACGGGCCGAGGCCGACGGCGAGGATCATGTACCCGATCTGGCTCACCGTGGAGTAGGCGAGCACCTTCTTGAAGTCGTCGTAGGCGCAGCCGATGATCGCACCGAGCAGCAACGTGATCGCGCCAATGGCCATCACGGCCAGCCGCCCGTCCGCGGTCAGGTTGTAGATCGGGTTGGCTCGCGCGATCAGGTAGACACCGGCGGTGACCATCGTTGCGGCGTGGATGAGCGCGGAGACCGGGGTGGGACCTTCCATCGCGTCCGGCAACCACGCCTGCAGCGGGAACTGGCCGGACTTACCGGCTGCGCCCAGCAGGATCAGCAGCGTGAGCGCGACGAGCTGGGCGCTGGAGAACTCACCGGCCCGCGCGAACACCTCGGTGTACTGCGTGGTGCCGAGCTGGGCGAACATGATGAAGATCGCCAGGGCCAGGCCGACGTCACCGACCCGGTTCATCAGGAACGCCTTCTTCGCCGCGGTGGCCGCGGCCGGCCGGTGGTGCCAGAACGCGATCAGCAGGTACGAGGCGAGACCGACGCCCTCCCAGCCGAAGTACAACGACACGAAACTGTTGCCCAGAACCAGCAGCAGCATCGCGGCGACGAACAGGTTGAGATAGGCGAAGAACTTCCGGCGGTTCGGGTCGTGCGCCATGTAGCCGATCGAGTAGATGTGGATCAGCGCTCCCACACCCGTGACCAGCAGCACGAACACCAGGGACAGCGGATCGAGCCGCAGTCCGAAGTCGACCTGGAGCGCGTTGACCGGGATCCAGGAGAACAGCGACAGCTCCCGGACCCGCGCCGCCTCACCGAACGCACCGGCGGACAGGAACAGCGCCAGCCCGTAGCCGAAGGCGGCGAGCACCGTGGCGCAGCCGAGCAGGTGGCCCCACGCGTTGGTGCGGCGCCCGCCGAGCAGCAGCACGGCCGCACCGAAGGCGGGCAGCGCGATCAGCAGCCAGGCGTGCTGCGCGATCCCCTCCGCGGGAAGCGGGCTGGCGGCCAGGAAGTACGGCCCCTGTGCGGCGATTCCACTCGTCACCTGACGCCCCTTTTAGTACTTGAGCAGGTTGGCGTCGTCGACCGAGGCCGAGCGACGGGTTCGGAAGATGGACATGATGATCGCCAGTCCGACGACCACCTCCGCGGCGGCCACGACCATCACGAAGAACGCCATCACCTGGCCGTCCAGCGACCCGTTGACCCGGGCGAAGGTGACCAGCGACAGGTTCACGGCGTTGAGCATCAGCTCGATGCACATGAACACGACGATCGCGTTGCGTCGCACCAGTACGCCGACGGTGCCGATGGTGAACAGCAACGCGGACAGCATCAGGTAGTAGGTATGGGTCACCGCCGGGCCTCCGAAGAACGCGCTGTGTGCGCCGATTCCGCATCGTCCGAAGTGGACGTTGTCTCCCGCGTCTCCCGCGCGTCGTCCGGGTCTGCGGCCGGGTGGGTACTCCCGTGCCCGTTGTTGGTGTGCCCGGGCGGCTGAGCCTCACCGCTGCCGCCGCCCGAGGTCTCCTCGGGCGTCTCGTGCTCGTGCGGTGCCAGCGCGTGCGCGTCGGGTCCGGGCACCTCGCCCCGCACCTCGGCGATGTCGCCGGCCAGCGCCTCCCGCGTCGTGGACTCGATGATCTCCGACAGCGACTCGGGCGCGATCGACCCGTCCGGCAGGAGTGCCGGCGTGGCAACGGAGTTCGCGGTGGCGTAGACGCCGGGCCCGGGCAGTGGCGAGGGACGCTCGTACTCGCCGCGGAACCGGGCCTCGGCCAGCTCCCGCTGGGTGCGCCGCGTACCGCGGCGCTTGTCGGTGAACGCCAGCACCATCGCGCCGACCGCGGCGGTGATCAGCAGGGCCGAGGTCAGTTCGAACGGGAACAGGTAGTCGGTGAAGATCAGCCGACCCAGGTTGACCACGTTCCCGTCGCCCGCGTTGACGTGTGCCAGGCCGACCGCCTGCACCCCGACCAGCGCCCGGGCCAGGCCACCGGCCATCAGGCCGGCGAAACCCAGGCCGAGCACGGCGGCGGCGAGACGCTGGCCACGCAACACCTCGACCACCGAGTCCGAGCTGTCCCGGCCCACGAGCATGAGCACGAACAGGAACAGCATCATGATCGCGCCGGTGTAGACGATGATCTGCACCACGCCGAGGAACGGTGCCCGCTGCGCCATGTACAGCACGCCGAGGCTCAACATGCTCAACGCCAGCCACAGCGCGGAGTGCACGGCGTTGCGGGCGAACACCATCCCCAGTCCGCCGGCCACCGCCAGCGGGCCGAGGATCCAGAAGGCGATGGTCTCCCCGGTGGTGATGGTTTCGGTGGCCTGCTGCGCGAGCGGCAGCGCCGTGAAAGCGTGTACCAGCATCGCGCTCACCGCTGGACCTCCTGCGACCCGTTGGTCTGCGGCCCGTTGGTGAAGCGCTGCCCGGCCTCCCGCGCGAGGTCCGGACCCTTCACGTAGTAGTCCTGCTCGGTCTGGCCGAGCCGCATCGGGTGCGGCGGCGCCTCCATCCCCGGCAGCAGCGGGGCGAGCAGGTCCTCCTTGGTGTAGATGAGCTTCTGCCGGTCGTCGTCGGCCAGCTCGTACTCGCTGATCATGGTGAGCGCCCGGGTCGGGCACGCCTCGATGCACAGGCCGCAGCCGATGCAGCGCAAATAGTTGATCTGGTAGTCCCGGCCGTACCGCTCGCCGGGCGAGTACCGCTCGGCCTCGGTGTTGTCCCCGCCCTCGACGTAGATCGCGTCCGCGGGGCAGGCCCACGCGCACAGCTCGCAGCCGACGCACTTCTCCAGCCCGTCCGGGTGCCGGTTGAGCTGGTGGCGGCCGTGGTACCGCGGCGCGGGCACCTTCTTGACCTCGGGGTAGGACTCGGTGACCACCTTCTTGAACATCGTGGAGAAGGTGACCCCGAAGCCCTTGAGGGGATCAAGGAGTCCCATCGCCGTCCTCCTTCCGTCCCGGGCCGGACCCGATCGCGGTCCGCCCGGTGTCCTGTGCGGCTGGCACGCTGTCCCCTTCGCCCTCCCGGTGGTGCCTGCCGCCGAGTTCCCGGCGAACCCGCGGTGTCCTGGGCACCTTCAGGTCCGGCGGCGGGAGCGGGTAGTCACTGCCGGACACCGGGAGTTCGGTCTCCTCGTGCCGCACCGCCCGGTCCGGGAGCAGGAAGGTGACCAGCAGCAGGGCCACGAGCAGGATGCCGCCGACGATGAGGATCTGCTGGCTGGTGATGCCCTGCGTGGTGCGCAGCGCCCGGATCGTGCTGACCGCGAGGAACCACAGCAGGGCGACCGGGACCAGGACCTTCCAGCCCAGCCGCATGAACTGGTCGTACCGCAGCCGCGGCAGCGTGCCGCGCAGCCAGATGAACACGAACAGGAAGAACAGGGTCTTGCCGAGGAACCACAACAGCGGCCACCAGCCGGTGTTGAGCACGCCGTCGCCGACCGCCGACAGCGGCCAGGGCGCCCGCCAACCACCGAAGAACAGCGTGGTGGCCAGTGCCGAGACCGTGACCATGTTGATGTACTCGGAGAGGAAGAACAACGCGAACTTCAGCGACGAGTACTCGGTGTGGAATCCGCCGACCAGCTCGGACTCGGCCTCGGGCAGGTCGAACGGGGCGCGGTTGGTCTCCCCGACCATCGACGCCATGTAGATCACGAAGCTGATCGGCAGCAGCCAGAAGAACCAGCCGTGCGCCTGCGCCTCCACGATGCCGGCGGTGGACAGCGTCCCGGAGTAGAGGACCACCGACACGATGGCCAGGCCCATGGCGATCTCGTAGGAGATGACCTGGGCGGCCGAGCGCAGCGAGCCCAGCAGCGGGTAGGGCGAGCCGGAGGACCAGCCGGACAACACGATGCCGTAGACGCCGACCGCGGCGACGGCGAGCACGACGAGCACGCCCACCGGCAGGTCGACCAGCTGCAGCGCGGTCCGCTCGCCGAAGATCGACACCTCCGGCCCCATCGGGATGACCGCGAAGGCCAAGAACGCCGGGATGGTGGAGATCACCGGAGCCAGGAAGTACACCCACTTGTCGGCCAGGACCGGCCGGATGTCTTCCTTGAACGCCAGCTTCAGGCCGTCGGCCAGGGACTGCAGCATGCCGAACGGGCCGACCCGGTTCGGGCCGATCCGGTGCTGCATCCGGGCGACCACGCGCCGCTCGAACCAGATCATGAACAACGTCATCACGACGAGCAACGCGAAGATCGCGATGACCTTGCCGATGATCAGCCAGAGCGGGTCGTCCGCGAGCAGCTCCTGCACCGGCGTGCCCTGTGCCAGCCGGGTCATGCCTCACCTCCGGTCGGGGCCGCGGTGACGGTGACGAGCGCGCCGTGACCGGCGCCGAGGTTGCGGCGCACCGCCGACGGCCCGGAGTTGGTGGGCAGCCACACCACGCCGTCCGGCAGGTCGGTCTCGGCGGCGGGCAGCGTCACCGCGCCGCGCTCGGTGGCCACCGTGACCGGCTCACCGAAGACGACGCCGAGCCGCCGCGCGGTGACGGCGGACAACCGCGCGACCGGCGCCCGCGCCGTTCCGGCCAGGTGTGGCTCGCCGTCCTGCAGCGAGCCGTTGTCGATGAGCTGCCGCCAGGTGGCGAGCACGGCCTGTCCCTGTCCGGGCCGGTGTGCCGCGCTGGCCGGTTCCCGGGGCGTGTCCGGCCTCCGTCCACTGTAGACACCCAGCCGCTGCAGGTCGTCGGCGGTCGCCTCCGGGGTCTGGGTGAACAGGTCGGCGTCCATCTCCACGGCCAGCGTGTCCAGCACCCGGCAGTCCGGCACCGCCCCGGTGCCTTCCAGGATGGTGCCGAACGGCCGCTGCCGGCCCTCCCAGTTGAGGTAGCTGCCGGACTTCTCCACCGCGGGCGCCACCGGGAGCACCACGTCGGCGTGCGCGGTCACCGCGCTGTGCCGCAGTTCCAGGCTGACCACGAAGTCGGCGGCGCGCAGCGCCTCCTCGGCGAGCCGGGGGTCGGGCAGGTCGTAGGGGTCGACGCCGCCGACGACGAGTCCGGACAGCTCGCCGGAGGTGGCGGCGGCCAGCATGGCACCGGTGTCGCGGCCGGGTCGGGCGGGCAGCGCACCGGGCCGCAGGCCCCAGGACAGCTCGACCTCGGCCCGGGCATCCGGGTCGGTCACCGGCCGGCCGCCGGGCAGCAGCGTGGGCAGCACGCCCGCCTCCAGCGCGCCGCGCTCGCCGGCCCGGCGCGGGACCCACGCCAGCCGGGCTCCGGTCAGGTCGGCCAGCCGGACCACCGCGGAGAACAGGCCGGGAATCTCGGCGGCGCGCTCACCCACCAGCACAACGGATCCGGTGCGGCGCAACGCTTCCACGACGTCCGCGCGCTCCGAGCGCAGCGGCAGCGCGGACACGACCGTCGCCTCCGCCCCGGGCGCGCACGCGACCAGCTCGCCGAAGGTCTTCTCCACCGACGGCGTCCGCCACTGTCCGATGTGGAACACCCGGGTCTTCCCGGTGCGCGCGGCCTTGCGCAGCCGTAGAAAGACGATGGGCGACTCCTCCTCCGGCTCGAAGGCGACGCACAGCACCGCGGGTGCCGCCTCCAGGTCGGCGTAGCTGACGCCCTCGTCGTCGAGCCGGGTACCGACCACCTCCGAGGCGAGGAACTCCAGTTCCTCGGTGGAATGCGGGCGGGCACGGAAGTCGACGTCGTTCGTACCGAGTGCGACGCGGGCGAACTTCGCGTAGGCGTAGGCGTCCTCGACGGTGAGCCGACCGCCGGCCAGCACACCGACCCCGTTCTTCTTCCGCGCGGCCAGCAGGCCGTCGGCGGCCGTGCGCAACGCCTCGGTCCACGACGCCTCACGCAGCTCGCCGCTCCTGTCGTCGCGCACCATCGGCCGCAGCACCCGGTCGGCGGCGGTGGTGTAGGTGAAGGCGAAGCGCCCCTTGTCGCAGTTCCATTCCTCGTTGACCGCCGGGTCCTCACCGGCCAGCCGACGCATCACCTTGCCGCGCCGCCAGTCGGTGCGCTGCGCGCATCCGGACGCACAGTGCTCGCACACGCTGGGTGTGGACATCAGGTCGAACGGGCGGGCCCGGAACCGGTAGGCGGCACTGGTCAGCGCCCCGACCGGGCAGATCTGGATGGTGTTGCCGGAGAAGTAGCTCTGCTCGCCGGTGCCGCCCGCACCCTCGATCGCGGCCGTGCCCGAGGTGCCCACCTGCTGGTGCACGCCGCGCTCCAGCATGTCCAGGAACCGGTCCCCGGCGATCTGCTGGGAGAACCGGGTGCACCGCTGGCACAGCACGCACCGCTCCCGGTCCAGCAGGATCTGGCTGGTGACCGGGATCGGCTTGGGGAAGGTGCGCTTGACGTCGACGAACCGCGAGTCCGCGCGGCCGTGCTTGAGTGCCTGGTTCTGCAGCGGGCACTCGCCACCCTTGTCGCAGATCGGGCAGTCCAGGGGGTGGTTGATGAGCAGCAGCTCCATCACGCCCTGCTGCGCCTTGTCCGCCACCGGCGAGGTGCGCTGCGTCCGCACCACCATGCCGTCGGCCACGGCCATCGTGCAGGACGCCTGCGGCTTCGGCATCGGCCGGCCGCCCATCTCCACCTCGACCAGGCACTGGCGGCACGCGCCGGCCGGCTCGAGGAGCGGGTGGTCACAGAACCGCGGGATGACGATGCCCAGCCGCTCCGCGGTCCGGATGAGCATCTCGCCCTTGGGCGCGACCACGTCCACGCCGTCGATCGTCAGGCGGACGTGGCCCTCCGGTACGGGCGGGGCTTCGCCCTGCTGGTTCTGCTCCGGGGCAACTGTCATGACTGCGCTCCCGCGAGTGCCGGCTGGTTCTTCTCGCACAGTTCGAGGAACTCGTGCCTGAAGTACTTGATGGCGCTGGTGATCGGGCTGGTGGCGCCGTCACCGAGGGCGCAGAACGAGCGCCCGAGGATGTTGTCGCAGACGTCGAGCAACGTCTCGACGTCCTCCGGCGTGCCCTCCCCGCGCAACATCCGCTGCAGGACCTGGGCCAGCCAGAAGGTTCCCTCCCGGCACGGCGTGCACTTGCCGCAGGACTCGTGCTCGTAGAACTCGGTCCACTTCATGACGGCCCAGGGCACCGACACCGTCTCGTTGAACACCTGGATCGCGGTGGTGCCGAGCATCGAGCCAGCCTCGGCCGCGCCCTCGAAGTCGAGCGGGACGTCCAGGTGCTCGGCGGTGAGCAGTGGCGTGGAGGAACCGCCCGGGGTCCAGAACTTCAGCGGGATGTTGTCCTTCATGCCGCCGGCCAGCTTCAGCAGCTCCCGCAACGTGATGCCCAGCGGCGCCTCGTACTGGCCGGGCCGCTCGACGTGCCCGGTGATCGAGTAGATCTTGGGCCCCGGCGACTTCTCCGTGCCCATCGTCCGGAACCAGCCTGAGCCACCGTTGACGATGTAGGGCACGCTGGCGATGGTCTCCACGTTGTTGACCACGGTGGGCGCGGAGTAGAGGCCGGCGGTCGCCGGGAACGGCGGCTTGAGCCGCGGCTGGCCCCGCTTGCCCTCCAGCGAGTCGAGCAGGGCGGTCTCCTCGCCGCAGATGTACGCGCCGGCCCCCGCGTGCACCACGACGTCGAGGTCGAAGCCCGAGCCCAGGATGTCCTTGCCCAGGTACCCGGCCCGGTACGCCTCCTGCACCGCGGCGTGCACCCGGCGGATGCAGTGCAGGGCCTCGCCGCGGACGTAGATGGCCGCGTAGTGGGAACGGATCGCGTACGCGGTGATGATGACGCCTTCGACGAGGGAGTGCGGGTCGGCCATCATCAGCGGCACGTCCTTGCACGTGCCCGGCTCGCCCTCGTCGGCGTTGATGACCAGGTAGTGCGGCTTGCCGTCGTTCTGCGGGATGAAGCCCCACTTCATGCCGGCCGGGAAGCCGGCACCACCACGGCCGCGCAGCCCGGAGTCCTTGACCAGCTGGATGAGCTGGTCGGGGTGGGCGCGCAACGCCTTGCGCAGCGCGGTATAGCCCTCCAGCTGCTCGTAGGTCTTCAGCGTCCAGGAGCGCGGGGACATCCAGCGCTTGGTGAGGACCGGCGTCACCGGGCCGACCCGCGCGTCGCGGCCGTCGGCTCCGTTCGTCGCGTTCATGCCCGCCCCCTCACTTCTTCTCCGGCACGTCGGGCAGGGGCGCGTCGTCCGGCATGGCCGGTGCCGTCCAGCCCTGCTCCTGGGCGAGCCAGGCGCCCCGCAGCGTCTCCGGCGACGCCGAGGGACCATCCACATCGGACTCGCGGCCCCCGAAGAAACCGGCGAGCTGCAGCCCGACCTGCTTGAAGTCGGTCAGTGGCGCGCCGCGGGTGGGGTTCGGCCGCTCCCCCCGCTGCAACGCCTTCACCAGCTCCACCGCGGACTCCGGCGTCTGCTTGTCGAAGAACTCGTAGTTGACCTGCAGCACGGGGGCGAAGTCGCAGGCGGCCAGGCACTCGACGTGCTCCAGGGTGACCGAGCCGGGCGTACCCGGTTCGCCGGCCGTCTCCTCGTGCCCGAGCGGGCGCTCCTCGCCGCCGAGGTGCTCGGCGAGCGTGCGGTAGATCTTCTCGCCGCCCAGTGCCGCGCAGAGCGTGTTGGTGCACACGCTCACCAGGTGCTCGCCGCAGGGGCGGCGCTTGTACATGGTGTAGAAGGTGGCGACCGCGCTCACCTCAGCCTTGCTGAGGTCGAGCTGCTCTGCACAGAACTCGATCCCGGCCTGGCTGACGTAGCCCTCCACCGACTGCACCAGGTGCAGCAGCGGCAGCAGGGCGGACTGCGCCACCGGGTACCTCGCGATGATCTGCTTGGCCTTGGTGCGGACATCCGAAGAAAACACTGCGGACACCGCGGTTCCGACGGTCGCGTCCGGACGGTGGGCCGATCCGCCCATCGTGGACTCGTTCGGCGACTCGCTCACCGGTCCACACCTCCCATCACGGGGTCCAGCGACGCCACCGACGCGATGACGTCCGCCACCAGCCCGCCCTCGCACATGGCTGGCATCGCCTGGAGGTTGACGAAGCTGGGCTCGCGGGCGTGCACCCGCAACGGCCGGGTGCCGCCGTCGGAGACCAGGTGGTAGCCCAGCTCGCCGCGCGGCGACTCGACCGGCACGTAGACCTGGCCGGGCGGGACGTCGAAGCCCTCGGTCACCAGCTTGAAGTGGTGGATCAGGGCTTCCATGGACTGGCCCATGATCCGCCGCACGTGCTCCAGGGAGTTGCCCATGCCGTCCGGGCCGATGGTGAGCTGGGCCGGCCAGGCGATCTTCTTGTCCGCCACCATGACCGGGCCCGGCTCCAGCTTGTCCAGGCACTGCCGGACGATGCGCAGCGACTGGTGGATCTCGGCCACCCGCAGCAGGTAGCGGGCGTAGCAGTCGGCGTCGGTGCTGGTCGGGACGTCGAACTCGTACTCCTCGTAACCGCAGTACGGCTCGACCTTGCGCAGGTCCCAGGGCAGCCCGGCCGAGCGAAGTACCGGCCCGGTGACGCCGAGCTGCAGGCAGCCGTCCAGGGGCAGGTACCCGACGCCCCGCAGCCGCTTCTTCCAGATCGTCTGGCCGGTCAGCAGTTTGTCGTAGTCGGGCAGCCGGTGGTCCATCACCTTGAGGAAGTCCCGGATCTTCTGCCCGTAGCCCTCGGGGAGGTCCTGGGCCAGGCCGCCGGGCCGGATGAACGCGTGGTTCATCCGCAGTCCGGTGAGGAACTCCAGCAGGTGCAGGACCTCCTCGCGCTCCCGGAAACCGGAGGTCATCGCGGTGAGCGCGCCCAGCTCCATGCCGCCGGTGGCGAGCGCGACCAGGTGCGAGCTGACCCGGTTCAGCTCCATCAGCAGGACCCGGATCACCTGGGCACGGCGCGGCACCTCGATGCCGAGTAGCTTCTCCACCGCCATGCAGTAGGCGGCCTCGTTGTGCAGTGGCGCCAGGTAGTCCGCGCGCGTCACGAAGGTGACGCCCTGCGTCCAGTTCCGGTACTCGCAGTTCTTCTCGATGCCCGTGTGCAGGTAGCCGATCACCGCGCGGGCCTGGGTGACCGTCTCACCCTCCAGCTCCAGCACGATCCGGAGCACGCCGTGCGTCGACGGGTGTTGTGGGCCGAGGTTGATGACGATCCGCTCGTCGTGGGTGACGTCGTCCAGGATCGTGTCCCAGTCGCCACCGGTGACGGTGTAGACGCGACCCTCGGTCGTCTCGCGGGCCGAGGCGTACGGGTCGCCCATCTCGTGGTGGTGGAAGTCAGTGTCGGTACTCATCGGGTCATGCCCTCCGAAAAAGGCGCCGCAGGCGCGGCAACGGGCTTCGTGGGCCGTTCGCCACGGGCGTCACGAGTAGGCCCTCCGCTGGTCCGGCGGCGGGATCTCCGCGCCCTTGTACTCCACCGGCACGCCACCGAGCGGGTAGTCCCTGCGTTGCGGGTGCCCGTCCCAGTCGTCCGGCATGAGGATGCGGGTCAGCGCGGGGTGTCCGTCGTAGACGATGCCGAACATGTCCCACGCCTCCCGCTCGTGCCAGTCGGCGGTCGGATACACCTCGACGACGCTGGGGATGTGTGGGTCGTCGACGTCCACACACACCTCCAGGCGGATGCGCCGCCGGTAGGTCATCGACGTCAGCTGGTAGACCGAGTGCAGCCGCTGCGGGACCTCCGGCCCGTAGTCCACACCGGACACTGAGCTGCACAGCTCGAACCGCAACGCCGGGTCGTCGCGCAGGATCCGGCAGGTCTCCACCAGATGCTCGCGCCGGAGGTAGAAGGTGATCTCCCCGCGGTCGATGGTCACCTGCTGCACGGCCTCATGCGGGACGCCGTGCTCGGTGAGCGCGTCGGCGAGCTGGTCGGCGACCTCGTCGAACCAGCCGCCATAGGGCCGCTCGCTCGGCGGCGGGGTGTAGGCGGGCAGCCGCAGGCCGCCGAACCCGGTGGTGTCACCGGTGTCCTGCACGCCGAACATGCCCCTGCGGGACCGACCGGCAACCACGCCGGGTCCCCCGTTGCCGGTCGTCGGCTCCAGCTCGGCCCGGTGCCGCGGGTGCTCCTCACCCGGGGCGGGGGTGCCCTTGCTCGGCTCGTCGCTGCTCATACCGCTCACTTCTTCTTCGCGTAGCGGACGGAGGACGGAACAAGCTCGGTGTGGTAGCCACTCTCCGCGAGCTGTTTGGCCCGCTTCGGTCCGAGCGGCTCGTCCATGATCTTCGCGTGGATCTTCAGGATCGCGTCCATGAGCATCTCCGGGCGCGGCGGGCAGCCCGGGAGGTACATGTCGACCGGCACGACGTGGTCGACGCCCTGCACGACGGCGTAGTTGTTGAACATGCCGCCGGAAGAGGCGCACACGCCCATCGAGAGCACCCAGCGCGGCTCGGGCATCTGGTCGTAGATCTGGCGCAGTACGGGCGCCATCTTCTGCGACACCCGACCGGCGACGATCATCAGGTCGGCCTGCCGGGGCGAGGCGCGGAACACCTCCATGCCGAAGCGTGCCAGGTCGTAGCGGGGCGCGCCGGTGGTCATCATCTCGATGGCGCAGCAGGCCAGGCCGAACGTGGCCGGCCACAGCGAGGACTTGCGGGTCCAGTTGACCAGCTTCTCCACGCTGGTCAGCAGGATCCCGTTGGGAAGGTGTTCTTCCAGACCCACGGCGTGACCTCCCCCTCGATCAGTTCCAGTCCAGGCCGCCGCGCCGCCATACGTACACGTAGGCGAAGCCGACGGTGATGATGAACAGGGCGATCTCGACCAGCCCGAACACGCCGAGCGCGTCCGCCGACACCGCGAACGGGTAGAGGAACACCATCTCGATGTCGAACAGGATGAAGAGCATCGCCGTCAGGTAGTAGGCGACCGGCATGCGACCGCCGCCGACGATCGGCTGCGGTGAGGGCTCGATCCCGCACTCGTAGGCGTCGAGCTTGGCGCGGTTGTAGCGGCGCGGGCCGACAAAGGGCGCGATCACCACGGAGAAGATCGCGAATCCCGCGGCGAGGACGAACAGCAGGACGAGCGGGACGTACAGGGCGAGCCCGGTCGCCGGGTCGGCGGGCGGCGGTTGCTGCGCCGGGTGCACCGGGGCGGCCAACGCCGCCTCGATCACCGGTCCGGCAACGGTGGTGGTCACCCCGAGCACTGGCACCGTGCCCGTCCTTTCGTCAGCGTCGCTCCCACTGCGGCGCGCCACCCTCCGGGCGCCTCGGCGGCGACCCTAAGCGGGCGATCACGTTCACCCCCAGTGAGGCTCTCCTAACTCGGCGCGTAGCTTGTGAACTGGTTCACGAACTCTTGCAGCGCAGTCTACGACGCGGGACGTGGTTGACGTCACCACCCCACCGGGAGCTGTTACGTGGGCGGTATCACACCTGGTCGGGACCGCTGTGAGGCGAGTCACCGGTGGTCTGGACGACCGCCGTCTGGCGGCCCCGCGGACCACCGAGCGGTTACCCCAGGTCAACCCCCATTCGGGTGATAGAAGCCGCCGCCAGCGGATTGCTCGATCGGACCAGTCGGCCGCCAGCCATTTGTCAACGCCACGTACGTCACAGCAACCCCGACAGCGACGATTCGGGCCCGGTTTCGGGGGCCGAGATCGAGAGAAGCCGGGCCAGGTGTCGACTGACCCGGCTCATGGGTGGGGGCAGCGTCAGAGGTCGAGCCGCCCGGCCTTGAGCGCGCGCTGGAAGGAGGACCAGGCGCGCCCGTCAAAGGTCAGCACAGGCCCAGTGGGCTTCTTGGAGTCCCGCACGGCGGTCAGGCTCGCCGCCGGAGCGACCTCCACACAGGCACCGCCGTTGCTACCACTACGGCTGCTCTTTCGCCATGCACCGACTTCAACGCAGTTGCCGCCGTTGCTGGCGCTTCGGCTGCTCTTCCGCCAGGACGCGATCGGTAAGTCGAGGATCATCATGGACAGCCCCCTTCATACGAGATCACCGAAACTCCCGGGCAGCTTTGGTGATCATGCGCCGGGACTCCTCTGGGCTTGCCGCGATCACCAGAAGCTGCCCGAAGACCACGTTATGCCACTCGATGTCGGCCCCGCGTTCGGGATAAAGAGCACCAGAAAGGCTGTCGCTGTAGACCACATCCGCCGAGGGGTCATCCCCAAACCGCAAGATCCAGAAGGAAAAGCCGACCGCCGCATGCTCGCCAGCAGCGAAGGGCAGCACACGGAGGTCAACATTAGGCAACTCGGCGGCACCAAGCAGATGCTTCAACTGCTCCCTCATCACGTCTGGCCCACCTACCGCCCGACGAAGCACGGCCTCGTTGATGACGAACCAGAAGAGCGGAGCTGGTGGGTCTTCGCGCGTCAACAGTTGCTGTCGCGCAAGGCGTGTCTGCACACGCCGCTCGACCTCCTCCGCTCCGGCGAAGGCACGAGCCGTAGCCATGATCGCTTCGGCATAGCCTTCGGATTGCAGCAGCCCGGGAACCAACTCGGCCTCGACGCACCGAACCTCGCTAGCTTCGCGTTCCAGAGCTGCATACCTCCGGAACCAGTTGGGCGCCGAGTCGACGTAGGTGGTCGCGGTCCGCTTGCGGTGGCGTGCGGCTTCGCCGAGCGCCAGGACCTGCGCACGCTGCTCACCGGTAACCCTGTAGAGCTTCAACAGCCGCTCCAGGTCCGAGAGCCGGATGCCGGTGAGGCCGTTCTCGATCCGGCTGACCATGCTGATCGTGCGGTCGATCGTGGCCGCCGCGTCGTCCCGTGAACGGCCAGCCTCCTCCCGGAGCCGGCGCAACTCCATCCCGAGCTGCCGCCGTTGCAGGCTCGGCTTGTCGGGCATCAGGACCTCCCGCGGACAGAATCCACCTGATCGAGTTCTCTGTCACCGCTCACGTGAGCGCTAGCCTCGTCGGTGACCTGGAGCACACGATCGACTACGGGGAGGAGCGTACCGATGCAGGTTCCCAGGCTGTTCGCCCTACTCCTGCACGAGGACGAGGACGGCGTCGAGACCGAGGAATACATCTGGGGTCTGGAGTTCCCGGATTACGCCATCATCTGCCACCGCGGCGGGGAGGGCTCGGTCTTCGGCGAGTTCTCCTCGGCCGAGCGGGCGCGGGACATCTACGGCTACGGCACCCGCTGCGAGCTCATCCGCGTTCCATGATCTGGTGGATCGGCGGCCCGGACCGCCGGCTACACGCGATCGACCGTTTCACCCGACGAGCCACCGGAACCGGCTGGCACGAAACCTGCTGCGGTCTCGCGCTACTTCCGATCCCGGTGGCCCTGCCGGAGGAGCCCGTCCCGTGCGGCAACTGCCAGGCAGCGGTGGGCCACGGCCCGCCTGACGAGGACGACTTCTAGCCGCCCCGTCAGGTTCCGGCAGCTCCGTCGGCTCGCGGCTCCATCAATGGGAACCGCTGGCCAGGTCAAGAGAAACCGCTGGCGAGCAGGCCGGCGAGCCGGGACAGCATGCCCCGGCTGTCGGCCGGCGCCAGCGTGAGCCAGCCTCCTTGCTGGGTGATGGCGTATCGGCCGGTATCGGTGTCGATGAACGTCAGCGGGCTGTCGGCCGTGAGCCAGCGGTCGCGTCGCGGTCCCGGCCGCAGCGCACTCGCCTGCCCGATGGCGTGGGCCGTCGAGTAGAGCTGTAGGAACCTGTCGGCCTGCCTTGGATCCGCGCCGGATTCCGCCAACATGCGCACCGCCTCGGTACGCATGCCCGACTCGTGCCACGCCTTGCCCGCGTGTTCCAACGCCGTTCCGGGAACCCGTAGCGACTGCGTCCAGCCCGGCCCGTAGGCCGGGAGAAGCTCCAAGGCGGACGCTGCCATGTGCGTGGTCCGGGTCCAGGCCAGGTCGATCTCGTCGCCCCGCAGCACGACCCGGAGCGCCCGACCGCCCGCGGCGAAACAGCCGATACGGGTCTGGCCCTCCTGGTCGCTGTAGAACAGCGTCAGCTCGACGTCGAAGTTGGCCATGGTCCGCAACGCCGTGTCCAGCTCGGTGTCGAGACGCATTTCGTCGCCGAGGCCCTGACCCTGCAGCCACTCGTACGCGCGCTGCTTGAAGATCGACCTTTCGCGGTCGTCCCGGCCGTGCTGGAACACCACCAGCGGGAACGGCATGACCCCAAGGTCCAGACGTTCCCACAGTACCTCGTAGACGAGCGTGGGGATTCGCGGAAGCGTCATGTCAGTCACTACGGAGGTCACGGCACCCTCGCCGCGACCTTCTCCCCGATGCTCTTCGCCGTCTGGCAGCCGTTTACACCTTCCGACGAGCTATCGGTAACGTTGATCATCCAGTGACCTCCGGCCCCCTCGAACAGGGCGACGCACTCACCGGAGCTCATCGCCACGTCGGACTGCCCAACAAATGCCTTCTTCCCAGCAAACTCAGTTGTGCTGGGGTTCTTGAGTCCTCGCTCAGACAAAGGGCGTTTGGGAAAGAACGACAGGCTCGCCACCAGGCGCCTCGTGATGTCGCCATCAATCTTGATATGGTAGCTGCACTCAGGAAAGGGCTTTTCCTTGAGTTCCGGGGGCCGTGCCTCCTCACCCTTGTAGGGAAAGTCGGCGGCCGTCATGAACCTGCAGGCGTCAGCTGCCGTGATCGGCTTGGTGTCGGCCGATGTCCTGGTGGCCTTTCCATGCCGTGTATCCGTGTCAGTGGGTGCCGGCTTTGCCTCACCGCCGCTGCCGTTCGAGCAGGCAGCCAGAGCAACCAGCGCCGCAACCGACGCGACGATCTTCGGGAGTCGATGGCTCATCAGGTGTGGATGCTCCGGTTCCTCGCGGCGCTGTCCTCGTCGGCAGCCTCCCAGCTCCTGGCCATGGCTACCACGTTCTCTCGGAAGCGGACCAGGGTCTGGTGGTACTGCTTCCAGAACCACACCGCCCCTCCAGGTTCCTCGGAGGATCGCTGCACGAACTTGGCCTTCATCGCTTGTCCCGCTCTGGTCCGACCGAAGTCGATTCGCTGGGCCGCCATGTAGAACTGCGTCGACTTGTTGATCTCCTCCTGCGCGAGCTGGATCATCTCATCCAGCTGGGACTTCACCCAGCCGGCGTTCACGTCATCGATCCTGATGTCGCCGGAGACGACCGCATTGGCCAGGTTGCTGGCCAGTGCCGCGTGGGCGGCCGGGGACATGCCGTCGGGCTGCATGGGCATCGCTGATCTCCTCCCCTGCGATCAGTCGCGGTAGTTCGGTGGCAGCTCGCCGATCACCGGGGGCGCTACCAGGCGGTCGTCGTCGAAGAGGCCGCCGCCGTCGATCGGGACGCGGCTCTGGTGCTCCTTGTCCTCCTCGCCCCGGCCGGTACCGGCGCCGCCCATGCCTGCCGGTTGCATGATCGAGCCGGCGGGGCGGCCGGGGGCCGCGCCGCCACGTGCACCCGTCGCGCCCGGCCCCTGGCCCGTTCCCGGCTGACCGCCAGCGGTACTGCCGGGACCACCAAAGCCACCACCGGGGCCGCCCGGGCCACCGGGGCCACTGGGACCGCCGGGATTGAAGCCACGCACCGTGCCGGAGTTGGTGATGCCGCCGCCCGGGCCTCGGCCCGGTGGGAAGCCACCGCGTCCGGGTGCGCCTGGACCGATGCCGGGAGGCGTGCCCGGCGGCACCGTTCCATGGCCCCGCTGATGGCCGCCCTCGGTCGGTGGCTTGTTGCCGTGGTGACCGGGCTGCGGGCCGCCGCCATCCTGCGGCGGCACGTATCCCATCGGGTTCGCGACCGGCGGGGTTGCTACCGGCGTCCATGCGGAGGAACTCTGTGGCGGGGGCGTGCTTGGGGGCGGTGGGTTGGTCGGCGGCGGCGTCACCGCGTTCGGCTGGACTCCCGCGGGGGGCGGGATGACCGGACCGGTACCCGTGCCATGGGTCGTCGGGATTACTCCGCTGCGGCCGGTCGGCTCGTTACCACTGCTCTGCGGGTAGTTCGTGTTTCCACTGCTGTCCGTATCGAAGAGCGAGGGTGGCTCCGCGAAGATCGGTGTGCCCGCATCCGTTTGCTGGGCGGTGGCGTCCAGTTGGCGACCCAGCTCGATGGCTTCCTGGCGCTTGGCTTCCTTCTCCTGCTCGTAGCGGGCCTGGTCGAGCTTGACCAGCGCGAGCGTGACCGGGTCGAGGCCGGCGGGCGAGACGGTCTCCGGCCAGGCCGGGCCGTCGACGTCGAGTTCGCGCACCTTGTCCGCGGTAACCTTCGCGGTCGTGGCGAACGACTGGAACGGGTAGCTGATTTCCTTGGCCGTGCCGTGTTGTTCGTCGCCGTAGGTGCGGAGCTTGTCGCCCGCGTCCTTGGCCCGGTCGACGGAGGGCGCGTGCCAGCGGCCCGTCAACGCGGTCGCGAGCTGGCTCATCATGTCGGCCAGGTGTTGGGCGTTCTGGCCGCGTTTCTGGAAGTCGATCGCCAGCGACTGGCCCGAGGCGTCGGAGACACTGCCCAACAGGTCCTTGAGCTGCTCCAACGACATCGAGGCGTAGTTGTCGCCACCGTGGAAGTGACGGTCCGATCCCCCTTGCACCACGTGCACCAGATGCTCCTCCCCCGCAACATGGTGATCCTGAACAATGTTCGGATGTTAGCGATCAAACACCGTCCGTGATCCCACGTTGGTCAAACAGTGACCCGCCCCCCGCCCCCTCCGCCCAACTGGACCAACACACAACACTTTTACTCCGCGCAGGCCGCCAAGGGGGTGGGCTGGGAAGCGTCGGGACCCGCGCTCCCGCAGTGGTTCGAGAATCAACGTGCGCGGCTCCTCCAGGCCAGTTTCGTTCGGGTGGCCGGAGTCCAGCACCACCGAAGGGACCTCCTCCGCCGCCACGTCGGGCGATTCCTCGAGGACGTCGGCGGCGGCATCCGGGCCGGCCATCTCCAGCAGCCGGATCATCTGCTCGGCGATGCCCAGGAAGTGCTCCCGCTCGGTGAGGTCCTCCATTGCCAGCTCTCCCTCGGTGACGAGGAATTGGACCGCGATCGGGCCGAGCACGGGATCGGAACGCAGCCGGCGCAGCAGCGCGGTGCTGTCGGCGCGGTTCCCGACCAGTACGTCGCGTGTGGCACCCTCGCAACCCGTGGATGTCGCGGCCCTCATGGAGACGTCGCGAGCCGAGGCGCCACAGCATGCCGGGCCCCGATGTCCGATAAGGGCCACCAACAACGAATTATTCGGTTTATGCCACGCTCCCCCACGAGCCCACCATGAAAGAATTAGTGAATTTAGCCTGAACGGGCGATGATCAAGTATTTGAACCGACCTAGGCTGCGCTTACCGCCAGTGCCGAGCGCTCCCGGAGCGAATATGACCGGTAGCCGCGCGATCTGCCCCTTACCCGCGCACCGCCGCACTGGGCGCCGGTCGCCGGTCCCTTCGGCACGCTGACGGCCGGCAGGAGACCACCGAACCTCGAGACCGGGAATCGCCGTGAAGGAAACGCTGCATATAAAGATATTGGGACCACTGTCGCTCCGCCTCGGAAGTAGCGAGGCCACGCCGAGCGCCAAGAAGGAACGAAGGATCCTGTCCCTGTTGTTGCTCAATTACTCGAGGGTGGTGCCGGTGTCCCTGATGATCGACGAGCTGTGGGGCGCCGCACCGCCGAAACGCGCGCTGGCCACCGTTCAGACCTACATCCTCAACATCCGCAAGAGCCTCGTACGCGCGCTGCGAGCGGATTCGAAGACGGTCTACCGGGACCTGCTGGTGACGAGGAGCGGGGGATACCTCTTCAACTGCGCGTCCGTTGTGTTCGATCTCCAGGAGTACCGAAAACTGGAGAGCGCGGGGCGAAAGGCACTGGATGCCGGGGACGACCGCGCCGCCGTACGGTCCCTCCGGCGGGCGGACAACCTGTGGGACGGTCCGCCGCTGGCCGGGGTCGAGCTCGGCCTGCCGCTGGAGGTCGAAGTCACCCGGCTGAACCAGTCCAGGCTGACCGCCATGGAACTTCGTATCGCGGCCGAGCTCCGGCTGGGTCGGCACGCCGACATCCTGAGCGAGCTGGCAGCGCTCGCGCTGCAGCATCCGTTTCACGAGAACATCCATGCGTATCTCATGGTGGCCCTCTACCGGTCGGGACGCCGCACCTGCGCGCTCGAGGTCTTCCAGCGGCTCCGGTCCAAGATGACCGCGGAACTCGGTCTGGAACCCTCCGCAAAGCTGCGGCAACTCCAGGAGGCGATCCTGAACTCGATGGAGATCGACAACGAGGAGCTTTCGTCACCACGCCTGTGTTCGAGTCGCTGACAGCGAACGCTACGCCGCCGGGTAGTTCGCTGGGTGGCGGTTTCCCATGCCACCCAGCGAACGCACGTGGTGTGCCTTCCGGGCCGGATATCCGGCCGCCGTGTTCGCCGGACTGTTCGGTGCGTCTCGCCAGGCCGCACTCCAGGTACCCGATGGAGCAGGGCCTGCCGCCCATCCCGTTCCGGGAGCCCGCCCGCGTCGGTGAGGCGCCGGCCGGGCGGCTTACCGGAAATCGTCCGCGTGGTCGCGTGCCCACTCGTCGAAGGTGCGCGCCGGCCGCCCGGTCACCAACTCGACCGTGTTGATCACGGGCATCGGCACCCCATCGTTCTCGGCCAGGTACCTGATCAGCTGGTCAACCAGGCCACCTCCCCACCTGGCCAGGGTCTCCCGGTACTCGGCCGGGGTCAGCTCCACGAACTCCACCGGGCGCCCGATCGCCGCGCTGATCGCCTCGACCTGCTGCCGCTGGGTCACTGACTCCGGCCCGGTCATCAGATAGGCACGCCCCACATGGCCATCCTCGGTCAGCGCGCGCACCGCGACCGCGGCAATGTCGGCCTCGTGGATGGCGTCGTTGTACGCCTCCGGATACGCCGCCCGGACGACTCCTTCGGTACGAATGGAGTACGCCCACTGCAACGTGTTCGTCGCGAAGGTGGCCGGGCGGAGGAAGGTCCACGACAGCTCGGAGTCGAGCAGCGCCTGTTCGGCTGCCTTGTGCATGACCGCCAGCGGGTTGGCCCCCGGGTTGGCCCCGGTGACCGGGCTGGCGGACAGCAGCACGACGTGCTCGACATCCGCCTTCTGGGCCGCCTCGACGAAGTTGTCGATCCCCGCCGGATCGGCGTAGAGGAAGACCTTGGAGACCCCGGCCAGGGCTGGGATGAGGGAGTCCGCGCGGGTGAGGTCGGCCCCCACCACCTCGACCGAGTCCGGGGCCGTGACGGCGGTCGGGTTCCGGCTGGCCAACCGCACCTTCTCGCCGACATCGAGCAGTTGCTGAACCACGGCGCGCGCAACGTGGCCACGCCCTCCGGTTACCAGGATCGTCACGACAACTCCTTGCTGAACCTCTGATACCAACGCAGAGACAGACGCCGTCTGTTCTGTTGCTTCACATCTTGGAAGACGGTCCCGGAGCGAGGAAGGGACGGACTATCCCCGGACTCGCAGGGCTAGGCTGGGAACAACGTCGCCGGCAGGGGTGCGCATATCGCGTTGTGTCGCGCAAGATGCTCATGGTCATGGCTGCCTTCCGGAAGCCGCCAACACGCGCGAAGCGTGCGGTGCCTCCGGGTGGTGGCACAAGGCCGCACGCAGGATCAGTTCCGCTGCGCCTGCAGCTTCTTCGGCTCGATGACCAATCTCTTCAACGACCTCATGGCGCGTGCGGTCGCTGACCCGGGCTCCGTGGTGTACATCATCAGGCGTTGGTCGACGCCCGGAATCTGGAGAGTCTCACAGTGCAGCTCCAGCGGACCGACGACCGGATGTACCGTACGTTTCACGCTGGTGCGTTGGACCTCGACATCGTGTGCGGTCCACATCTCGGTGAATTCCCGGCTCGCTGCAGACAGCTCGTCGACCAGCGCCCGAACCTCGGCCTCGTCGTGGTGCCGACCACCGGTTCGCAGATCGGCGACACACCTGCGTGCGTAATTGGAGCCGTCGGCCGTCCGCAGCCAAGACCTGCGGTGCAGGAAGATCCACCGAAGGGTGTTGCGTTCGTGCTCCGGCATTGACTCGAGGTCCGTCATCAGCGCAGCGGCCATGCTGTTCCACGCGAGTATGTCGTACTTGCCGTCCATAACGACGGCGGGCACGTCGTCGAGCCGGTCGAGCATGCTCTGCACACTCCTGGACACCCGCCGTTCACGGGCGGGAGCGGGCGCAACACCGCCGAGGCAGAGTAGGTAGTTCCGCTCGTCCGTGGACATCCGCAGGGCACGGGCCAACGCCATCAGCACCTGCCGGGACGGGTTGGCTCCCCGCGCCTGCTCCATCCGCATGTAGTAGTCGGTGGAGATGCCGGCGAGCTGGGCGACCTCCTCGCGACGCAGTCCGGGGGTTCTCCGTCGTCCCCCAACTTGTAGCCCGATCTCCCCAGGTTCAAGCCGGGAGCGCCTGCTGCGCAGGAAATGTGCAAGCTCCGCCTTGTCCACCCCGCAAGGATGCCTCGCCCCGACAGTCGTGGCCAAACCGCAGAACCCGTGCCGAGCAACAGAGCTTCGTGCTGACATCAGTCCCCCCAACGCCACACGGAGCGGGCAAAGAGCTGACTGCTGCACTCAATGTCGAGCACCGCATGGGACGTAGCAGTGTGAACGTCGCGCCAGGCCCGCTGTACCGGACCCTGCTCGGTTTGGGCTCGCATACCGCCCGACCGAAACACGCGCTCAACGGCGGCGACAACGTGCTCGGCGGCAGCCGTTGCGTCCCTGACATTGCGGGCCACGAGCAGGTCGTCCAGTGCACCGGAGTCGGCGGTTGCCGTGGCGCGTTCCAGCAGGAGCTGGGCGGCGTCGAGATCGGAGGTGGAGCGGGTGAGTGCCAGCTGGCTCGACGTCCGGGTAGCGGCTGGTCCAGCCGAGGTCCTTGCTCTACCTGTCATCTCTGTCCACGCCGCCACACCCATCCTGGCTGCCCCCAGTGTGGGAGCGGCGAACAAGGGTGGATGGGCGCCGAGGAGTGGGATCCGGTAGCAGGGAGCTGCCACCGCGTCATCCACGCCCCGGAGCAACGTGCGCTGCGGGAAGCACCGGTGGTCCGGCACGAAGACATCATCGAGCAGCAAGGTGTTACTGCCCGTGCCCCGCATTCCGACTGTGTGCCAGGTGTCCTGGATCGAAAAATCGTCGCTGGGCACGGCAAAGAACCAGTTCTCCCGGTCGCCCGGGAAGTCCGGCGTGGCACACAGAAGCGCCCAGTGAGCGAAGTCCACGCCGCTGAGGTAGCGCCACTGGCCCGACAGCCGCCAGCCACCGTGACCTCGGACGGGAACACTCCCGTTCGGGACCAGGGCAGCGGCGATCGGAACATCAGGACTGTCCGCCCAGATCTCGTGACGTCCCTCGGCGGGCAGGAAACCCGCCATCCGGCTGGAGGTGGCGAAGATCATCCCGCACCAGGCGGCAGACGCGCAGGCCGTACCCACCTCGATCAGTGCCCGCGCCAGCACGGTGAACGTTCCTGCCGTGCCGCAATACTCCGTCGGCACGAAGTGTCTGGCAAAGCCGGCCCCGACCAGGGCTTGCGCCACGTCGGGATGCAGGACGCGGTCGCGGTCGGCATCTCCCGCGTATCGGGCCGCGATCTCGGCGGTGCTGCCCACCTCTGCCAAGAGTCGCGCACCGGCAGACGTGTTGGTTGTCATCACGAGCCTTTCTTGTCCTGTCTTGACGGACGAGATCGCCGAGGACGCTCCGGAGTTCGACCTCGCTGCCAGTTCAGGACGCGACGCTGGGGCCTACCCGCGATGACGGCGGTGCCATAGAGGGTGAGGTGTTCGCCATTCAGCTCCACGTCGCGGACCTGCTCCACGTCCACCCAGTCCGGGTTCGGGGTGACCGACACCAGGTGGACGACCCGGCCGCCCTCGATCCGCCAGCAGCCGGCGTACCCCATGTACCGGGGTGCGGAGGTTCCGTCGGCCGAACCCTCGGTCCGCATCATGCTCACAGCCAGATAACCGTCGCCGGTGTAGATCAGCAGTCCTCGCGGTCGCGGGCCGAGGGGCCCCTCCCGCACGCCGCCGTCCTCGTCGAGGTCCTGGAACGACACCAGGTGCCAGACACCGACGAGATCGTTCGTCAAGAGAACGTCGTGGGTTCGGGCCACACCGTCGCACCCACACCCACCACTGGGCGGGACCGGACGACGTTCCGGCGCCTTCCCGTTCACTCCGGCCGCCCGAACCAGGTACGCAACGCCAGCATGAGATCGTCCTGCTCGAGGGCGGCACCGGCCAGCAGGACCCATGCCACACAGCCGTCCGGACGTAGCAGGAGCGCATCGGCCTCCTTCTGCTCGCTCTTGCAGGTCAGTATTCGGACCCGTCGGGACCAGCGGTCCACAACCGTCCGCAGCTCCGTGCGGTTCGCGAAGTCGAGGAGCAGGCCGCGAGGGTCCGGTGGCAGGTTGGCGAGGGTGCGCACGCAGCCGAGCTGACCGGTCTCCTCCACCGGAAACACACGGATGTTCGGGTAGAGCGTGCCCGCGAGCGGGTGGCTGTCGCCGAGGTCGTAGCGTGTGTCGAGGCCGCCCAGCCGGTCAGCGACGAACCCCTTCACCGCGTCGATATCCAGCAGCTTTTCGAAGAGTTTCCGTAGCGCCGTGCTCTGCGGATCCGGCCGCATCAGCGCGGCTTGTGCCCTGGCGTTGCGCAGCAGCTCAACACCTACCGGGTGTCGTTCGGCGTGATAGCTGTCCAGCAATCCCGCTGGCGCCCAGCCCTGGAGCTCGGCCGCGAGCTTCCACCCGAGGTTCGCGGCGTCGGTGAGGCCAACGTTGAGCCCCTGCCCACCGAATGGTGCGTGGCAGTGCGCCGCGTCTCCTGCCAGCAGGACTCGTCCTCGTCGGTAGTTCGTCGCTTGGTAGGCGTGGTCGGTGAACCGTCCCCCCGAACGCATCGCCGCGATTTCCACCTCGATGCCGCTGACCCGGTGGATGCTCCGCTCGAGCTCGCGCTCGTCCAGGGGAGGCCACGAGGGATCGGGTGGCCCGTCGAACTCCACCGTCGCGACCCGGTCGACGCCGAGCCCGTAGACGATGAGCCCGTCGGGCGTGTAGTGGAAACCGTGTGGAACGGGGGAAGCGCCTGCGAATTCGACCACACCTTGCCGTCCGGTGAGGGTCGGTGGGGTGCCGGTGAGCTCGAAGCCGGCCAGCGACCGCACGGCGCTGCTGGCACCGTCGCATCCCACCACATATCGCGCCAGCACCCGGCTGGTCCCGGACGGCGTCCTGGCCAGGACCCGGATCGCTTCGTGCTCATGGTCGACCTCCACCACCTCGTGCGACCGCCGTAGCTGGACGCCGAGCTGACCCGCACGACGCAACAGGATGTCGACCAATGCCGGTTGCTCGACCCGTACCCTGCGGCGGTCAGCATCACCGGCCTGTGTGCCGTCCAATTTCTCCAAGCCGGCAAAGTGTTCCTTGGGAAGCCCGTCCTCCGGAGCACGACCGGCGGCCAGTGCCATCTCCCGGTATCCCTGTAGCGTCCTGCGTTCCGCCTCCAGCACCACACCGAGGAGCCCACGGCGGGCAAGGGCTTCGAACCCGAGCGGCCCGATCGACCCGGCCTTGGTCATGCGTTCCGGCTCGGGTGAGCGTTCAAGAACCAGCACGGAGACACCGCCCAGTCGAAGCTCGCACGCCAGCATGAGGCCCACCGGCCCGGCCCCCGCGACAACGACGTCAAACCTGTCGCAGCTTTCGTCAGGCACCATGAGGTCCAACACTCCTTCGTCGCCGTCAGCCCACAATCCACCCGATGCACTCAAGGACCGATCAAGCCTGACCAAGGTTTTCCTCCGGTTGCGCACCGAGGAAACCACCGAAGGTCCTTGTTGTTCCTTGAGCAACCCTTGAGAAGCGCGAAACAACGTTGACTCCGCACCGCCGAAAAAGGACAACAGGAGAATGATGTCCACCTTGGACTCCGAACTCGTGTGCTCGGTGCTCGACCGAATCTTCGCCGCCGGGAAGGACGACGCACAGGTCATTCGGCAGCTCGCCCGGGAGCGCCCAGACGTTGGCCCGCACAAGGAACGGCGCACCTTGCACGACCTGCCCGCGCAGGAGCTGGCCGAGGTCCTCTCGGGGGTGCCCATCCCGGTACCGCGTGCGGCCGGCGAGCTGCTTTACGTGCTCGCGCGGGCGTGCGGGGCCCGGCGCGTCGTGGAGTACGGAACCTCGCACGGCGTCTCGACGATCTACCTCGCCGCGGCGGTCCGGGACAACGGCGGTGGTCAGGTGATCGGCACGGAGCTGCAGCCCAACAAGGTGCCGATCGCCGAGGCCAACCTGGTGGAGGCACGGCTCGACGACCTCGTGGAGATTCGGACCGGGGATGCCAGGGACACTTTGCGGGAGCTGCCCGGGCCGGTCGACCTCCTGCTCGTCGACGGCTTCGCCAGTCTCTACTTGGAGGTGCTGCGGCTGGTCGAGCCGTTTCTCGCGCCCGGCGCGCTCGTCGTGGCAGATGGCATGCCCGAAGGGCCGAAGATCCTGCGCGAGTACCTGGACCACGTGCGGAACCCGGCCAACGGTTACCTGAGCGTGAGCCTGCCGATAGGTGACGGGATCGAGCTCTCACTGCGTACCAGGAATTTCTCGTGCACGTCCCGGGATCGGACGTGAGACAATTGACGGAAGCGCTCTCGGAAGAGTCGCCGACACTTATGGGATTGCTGAATGATCGCGCATACTCTCATCTATCAGTTCGACCAGTCTGTCTCGGATGTCGAGCAGGAGCGGTTCTTCGCAGGGCTGCGTGATCTCGTACTTGATTCTGGATATGTCGAGGGTTTTGATCGCAAGGACCATCTTTGGTTGCCGGTGGACGAGCACTCGAAAGGGATGACCGGAACCACCATCGCGCGGTACACGTGTCCGGATCTGGAGTCCCTGCGGAAGTTCTCCGAGCTTCCACAGGTACACGAGTTCATCCGGGGTTGGCGATCGCGAATCCAGTACCGGGCGGCGTACGCCAACCACGAGGAACTTTCGCCGCGCGCAACGTCTTGACTCCCGTGCCTCCCACCCCCGCACGACCAACGAGTACTTCCCCGACCGCAGAGAAGGAGCCAACGTGCGCCACACCGAGCACACCGTGACGATCGATGCGCCGGCGGAGATCGTCTGGGACGTTCTCGTCGACGTCGAGGGCTATGCGCGGATCTTCCCGCCCACACAGGAAGTGACGATCCTCGAGGAGACCGGCGAGTACCAGATCGCCAGGCTGGTCGTCGACGTCAACGGGCAGATCCAGTCGTGGGTCTCACGTCGCGACATCGACGTCGAGCGGAAGGTGATCGCCTACCGCCAGCTCGAGACCGCGCCCCTCATGGGCCACATGGGCGGCGAATGGCGCGCCCTGCCACTCGGAGACGATCGAACCCAGCTCGTCCTGACTCACGACTTCTGCCCGCGCACCCCAGTCGACGGCAAGGTCGCGGGGAAGTTCACCTACGAGGAGGCGGACGAGCTACTCCGGGCGGCGGTCGAACGCAACAGCGTGGCGGACCTCGCCGCCGTCAAGGCCGCGGCGGAACGTCAGGCCGTCGGCGCGGGCCGGGTGTCATGACACGTTTCGTCGACCTCAGCGTCCGGATCCAGCCCACGCCCAGCGAGGCCACGCCCGTCACGATCCATCCGCTGAGTCACCGTGATGGCGCCCGCGTCCTCGGACTGGAGCCCGCGGACTTTCCGGACGAAATGGCGATCTCGAACGAGACGGTCACACTGACGACGCACACCGGCACCCACATGGATGCGCCACTGCACTACGGGCCATTCAGCGCAGGACTTCCGGCGAAGAGTATTGACGAAGTCCCACTTGAGTGGTGCTACGGCGACGGCGTGGTCCTGGACGTCCGCAAGGTGCCGCCTGGGGAGAGTATCGAGGTCGAGCATCTCCTCGAGGCTGCTGCCGCCGCGCGTCACGAGCCCACCGCCGGGGACATCGTCCTGCTCTGGACCGGCGCCGACGCACTGTGGGGCAGCCCCGACTACCTCACCTCCTACTCCGGGCTCAGTGGTGCGGCCACCGCGTTTCTCGTCGAGCGCGGGGTACGGGTGATCGGCATCGACGCCTGGGGTCTGGATCGCCCCATGGCACGCATGATCGAGGATTACCGGCGAACCGGGGACCGCAGCCATCTCTGGCCGGCACACGTGTATGGCCGTCGCCGGGAGTACCTGCAGCTGGAGAAGCTGACCAATCTGGCCGCGCTGCCCGCATCCACCGGCTTTCGGGTCGCCTGTTTCCCCATCCCGGTTCACGGAGCAGGCGCCGGGTGGGCTCGGGTCGTGGCCATCGTCGACACCTGATCGTCCGGACCCGGTTGGGTCAGCGGCGAAACACTGTTCGCATCCGATGGGCTCGACCGCGTTTTCCCGGAGCACTCCGTGCGGTCAGGTGTCGTTGCCGGTGCGGGAGGACGGCGACGGGGAGGGAGGGGCTGATGGCACGTCGGGTTGTCATCACCGGAATCGGGGTGCGCACCCCGGGCGGGAATGATGTCAAGGAGTTCTGGGGTCTGTTGACCTCGGGTCGCACCGCGACACGGCGAATGTCCCTGTGCGATCCCGGCGAGTTCCGTTCGCAGGTAGCCGCGGAGTGTGACTTCGACCCGCGTCGGGAGGGGCTCACTCCCCGTGAGATCCGCCGGATGGATCGCGCGACGCAGCTCGCGGTCGCCAGCACCCGTGATGCGTTACGCGACGGCGGGTTGGACACGGCGCAGACAGACCCGCACCGAGTCGGTGTGGCCCTGGGTAGCGCGGTAGCCGCAGCGACCAGCCTGGAGAACGAGTACCTCGTCCTGTCGGACTCGGGCCGGCAGTGGATGGTCGACCACGACTACCTGTCGCCACACATGTTCGACTACCTCACGCCCGGTGTCGCCGCGGCTGAGGTGGCCTGGGTAGCCGGCGCCGAGGGTCCGGTGTCACTGGTATCCGACGGTTGCACCTCCGGGCTGGACGCGGTGGGGCACGGTTTCCGCCTCATTCGTGAAGGCAGCGTCGACGTCGCGATCGCGGGTGCAACGGATGCTCCCATCACCCCGATCGTCGTCGCGTGTTTCGACGCGATCAAGGCCACGACTCCCCGCAACGACGACCCTGAGCACGCGTCACGGCCATTCGACCGGACCCGCGACGGGTTCGTGCTCGCCGAGGGATCCGCGATCTTGGTGCTCGAGGACCTCGAGCACGCGCAGCGGCGCGGCGCCCGGCCCTACGCGGAGATCACCGGCTATGCCACTCGGCTGAATGCGTACCACATGACCGGCCTCAAGACGGACGGAGTGGAGATGGCGGAGGCGATCCGCGTCGCACTGGACGAGTCCAGGCTCAATGCCGAGGACGTCGACTACGTCAACGCCCACGGTTCCGGAACCAAGCAGAACGACCGGCACGAGACAGCGGCGTTCAAGCGGAGTCTCGGACAGCACGCTCGACAGATTCCGGTCAGTTCGATCAAGTCGATGGTCGGTCACTCCCTCGGTGCGATCGGCTCCATCGAGATTGCAGCCTGTGCCTTGGCGATCGAGCACGGGGTGGTGCCGCCCACGGCCAACTTGCACGAGCCCGACCCCGAGTGCGACCTCGACTACGTCCCGCTGACGGCACGCGAGATGGCTGTTGATGCGGTGTTGAGCGTAGGTAGCGGTTTCGGTGGGTTCCAGAGCGCGATGGTCCTCCGGCGGCCAGGCATCGGGGTGGCGCTGTGACCGCCGTGGTGGTGACCGGCATCGGAGTGATCGCCCCCAACGGCCGGAACGCGAGTGAGTTCTGGTCCGCGACCCTGTCCGGACGCACCGGAATCGGACCGCTGACCCGCTTCGACGCGACGAGCCATCCAGCCGTGTTGGCCGGGCAGATCGATGGTTTCGACCCTGTCGAGCAGATTCCGCGCAAGCTGTTACCCCAGACCGATGTCTCAACGCAGTTCGCACTGGCCGCGGCAGCCGAGGCACTCGCTGATGCCAATGTTGATCCAGCACGGTTCTCCCGTTACGGGACCGGCGTCGTCACCTCCAACGCGACCGGCGGTTTCGCCTTCACTCACAGGGAGTTTCAGAAACTGTGGACCCAGGGCCCGGGGGCGGTGAGCGTCTACGAGTCCTTCGCGTGGTTCTACGCCGTCAACACCGGCCAGATCTCCATCAGGCATGGCCTGCGTGGCCCGGGCTGCGTGCTGGTGAGCGAGCAGGCCGGCGGTCTCGACGCGATCGGCAATGCTCGCCGGGCCATCCGGCTCGGAACCCCCGTCATGGTCACCGGTGGGGTGGACTCGTCCTTCGATCCGTGGGGCTGGGCCTCGCACGTCTCCAGTGGCCGTCTGAGTCGAGGAAGGGATCCGGAACGTGCCTACCTGCCCTTCGACGTCGATGCGAACGGCTATGTACCCGGCGAGGGCGGTGCGCTTCTCGTGCTCGAGGAAGCCAGCTCCGCCCGGGCCCGAAGCGCCCGGCTCTATGGTGAGATCGCCGGCTACGCCGCAACCTTCGATCCCCGCCCCGGTTCGTCCGAACGGCCGCCGGGCCTACGGCGTGCCGCTGAGCTCGCTGTCGCCGATGCGGGTCTGCGGCCCACCGACATCGACGTCGTGTTCGCCGACGGGTCGGGCGTTCGGAATTTGGACGCCGTCGAGGCGGCGGCTCTCGCGGACCTGTTCGGGCCGGGACGGGTACCAGTCAGCGCGCCCAAGGCGTTGACCGGTCGGCTTTACGCGGGCGGTGGCCCGCTGGACGTCACAACCGCCTTGCTCGCGATCAGGGATGGGGTCATTCCTGCCACCGCGCACACGAGCGCCGTGCCCGCCAGCTACGGGCTTGACCTCGTGCTGCGCGAACCACGCCGGGCCGAACTCCGGTCAGCACTCGTGCTCGCGCGGGGGAAAGGCGGGTTCAACTCCGCCGTCGTGGTTCGTTGCACCGATGGTTAGTTCCGCAGGACAGGAAAGGGAAAGACCATGCAGAAACTCAGCTTGGACGACCTGTTCGACATGTTGAAGAGCTGTGGTGGGGATGTGGCGGGGTTGGCGACCACGCCCGAGGTCATGGAGATGCCCTTCGATGCGCTCGGGTGTGACTCACTTGCTCTGCTCGAAACCGCCGCTCTCATCAGGCGCGAACTGGGTGTCGTCATCCCGGACGACCAGGTGGTGGAGATGAGCACCCCCCGCGCACTGATCGACTTCGTCAACGGCTCACTGGTGGACTGAACCGCGGTACGAGCGCCCTCGCCATATCGCCGCCCGCTTCACCGAGATACCCCTCCTCACTAACAGTAGTGTCGCGCTGGTGGTACGTAATCAACTGATCGCGACTCTGGCTGTTCTGGAGGGGGACAGGCGCCATGTCGACGTGGCGACCATCCGCCTTGCGGCGGTTTCAGCGTGTTGCCACGGTTCCCGACGACATCGGATCAGACGCTGGGGGCGAGGCGGGTGGCGGTGGTGATGACACGGTCGATGGTGTCGCCGTCCCTGGTGTCGTAGAGGTTGGCGAGCAGCTTGAGGACAACCTTCATGAGCGGGGTGATCTGCAGGCCGTAGCGGGTGGCGGCGCGCATCACCAACGGCTGCCCGATGAGCCGGCTGAACAGGTTGCCGAGCCGGTAGTAGCCGCCGAAGCGCTGCCGCAGCGCGGTCGGATATCCCTCCAGGGCACGCTCGCGCGAAGATCCTTCGGCGCGCGCGAGGGCGTGCACCACCGACTCCGCGGCCACCCGCGCCGACTCCATGGCGTAGGCGATTCCCTCGCCATTGAAGGGGTTCACCATGCCGCCGGCGTCCCCGACGAGCAACAAACCGTTGCGGTAGTGGGGAGTCCGGTTGAAGCCCATCGGCAGCGCGGCCCCGCCAACCTTGCCGGTGGCGTTCTCCTCGCGCAGGCCCCACTCCTCCGGCGTGCCGTCGAGCCAGGAGCGGAGCAGTGCGCGGTAGTCCGTCTTGCCGTACGCCTTGGAGGTCGAGAGGATGCCGAGCCCGACATTCGCGGTGCCGTCGCCCATGCCGAAGACCCACCCGTAGCCGGGCAGCAGCCGCGGCTCGCCGGGAACGGAACGGTCCCACAGCTCCAGGTGCGACTCGAGGTAGTCGTCGTGGCTGCGAGGGCTGGTGTAGTAGCGACGCACCGCGACACCCATCGGCCGGTCGTCGCGCTTCTCCAGACCGACGGAGAGTGCGAGGCGGGCCGAGACCCCGTCACAGCCCAGAATCAGGGGTGCACGGTAGGTGACCGGCCTGCGTTCCGGGCCGATCTTGGCGGTCACCCCGACGATCCGGCCGGTGCGCTCGTCGGTGATCGCGCCGATGACGTTGGTGTCCTCCAGCAGGCGGGCACCGGCCCGCTGCGCGTTGCGCGCGAGCAACTCGTCGAAGTCCTGGCGCGGGCGCACGACGCCGTAGGGCGGAAAGCTGGCCAGCTCGGGCCAGGGCAGCTCGAGCCGGACCCCGCCACCCACGATGCGCAGGCCGCGGTTGTGCAGCCAGCCCGCCTTCTCGCTGGTGTCGATGCCGAGGTCGATCAGCTGCTTGACGCCGCGCGGGGTGAGGCCGTCGCCGCAGACCTTCTCCCGGGGGAAGACGCTCTTCTCCAGCAGGAGCACGTCCACGCCGGCGCGTGCGAGGTAGGTCGCCGCCGTGGCCCCGGCCGGGCCCGCACCGACCACGATCACTTCGGCGTCCTCGCCAGGCCCCCTGCGCATCGCGCCCTCCTTGTGAACGCCTTCACGAAGTCGTGCTGCGGAGTTTAGTCATCCTCATGTCCGGCGACGACGGGCCCGAACCGACCGACCCGGAGCACCTGGTCCCGGGCCGGGGCCGGGTTTACGTCACCGCAGGTCAGGGCTTGACGCCACGGTGTAGCGCGACCACCCCGCCGGTCAGGTTGCGCCAGGCGACGTCGTCCCAGCCCGCCGCGTGGATCCGCTCGCCCAGCTCGCGCTGGTCGGGCCAGGCGCGGATCGACTCGGCGAGGTAGACGTAGGCGTCCGGGTTCGACGAGACCTTGCGGGCGACCAGCGGCAACGCCCGCATCAGGTAGTTCATGTAGATCCGGCGGAACGGGCCCCACACCGGGGTGGAGAACTCGCACACGACGAGCCGGCCGCCGCTGCGGGTCACCCGGGCCAGCTCGCGGAGGGCGGCGTCGGGGTCGACGATGTTGCGCAGGCCGAACGAGATCGTCACCGCGTCGAAGGTCTGGTCGGCGAAGGGCAGGTGCAGCCCGTCGGCCGCGACCAGCGGCACGCCCCGGTCGCGGCCCTGCTCCAGCATGCAGAGGGAGAAGTCGGCGGCCACGCACCAGGCGCCCGAGCTGGCCAGCTCGGCGGTGGACACCGCGGTGCCGGCGGCCAGGTCGAGCACGCGCTCGCCGGGCTGCAGGTCCAGGGCGCGGGCGGTGCGGGTCCGCCAGCGGCGGTCCTGGCCGAAGGAGAGCACCGTGTTGGTCAGGTCATAACGCCGCGCGACGCCGTCGAACATCGCGGCGACCTCGTTCGGCTTCTTCTGCAAGTCCGCCCTGGCCATTCCCGCAGCGTACGACGGCCACCCGGGGCATCGCGCATGCGCCCGTCCGGACTCCGGGTCGCCCATCGGGTATTGGCGGGGACCCGGCCGCGGGTTCTGACGAGCCCGCGGCCGGGGGTTCGGCTACCTCGGCTGGCCGATGCCGGCGGCGATCAGGCCGTCGCGGGTCGGCGCGCCCCGCTGGCAGCAGACGGCCAGGGTGCCGTCGACCACGACGGACGGAACGGTCGTGACCCCGTACGCGGCCGCCTTGTCCGTTCCTTCCCGGCGCAGGTCGTGAATGGTGACCTCACAGTCGGAACAGGCCAGCTCCTGGACGAGGCGAACCGTCGGTTCGCAGACCGGGCAGCCGGCGACGAAGACCTCAACGTGGCGCCTTGCCATGGTCATCACCTCCGACCGCGACGCTAGAACTTCCAGTGGACTGGAAAATCAAGTCGCGCAGCCCGGGGTTCTCCGGGGTGCGGGGCCGGGGCACGCCCCGGTCCGGGACCCGGTCGGGCCCGGGCAGCTCCGGCCGGCTCCGATGACCCGGTGCGACTCAGTCGGCGACGCGGAGGGCGTGCAGCATCCCGTCCACGCTCGAGTGCCAGGGGTAACGCTCGGCGCGGGCGCGAGCCGCCGCCCGGCGGCTCGGCTCGGGCACGGCCAGCAGGTTCGTGACGGCTCCGGCGAACGCCGGAGCGTGGTCGGGCACGGCGGCGCCGCATCCGGGCCGGACGATCTCCCGCAGCGCCGACGACGCCGAGACCACCACGGGCGTGCCGGAGGCCAGCGCCTCCAGCGCGGCCAGGCCGAACGTCTCGTGCGGTCCAGGAGCGAGGGAGACGTCGGCGGTCGCCAGCAGCCGGGCGACCGAGCGCCGTGCCCCGACGAACCCGAGGAAGGTGACGGGCAGCCCCGCGGCTCGTCGCTCCAAGGCGGCGCGGCGTGGGCCGTCGCCGGCGATCACCAGCCGCACCCGGTGACCGCACTCGTACAGCTCGGCGAGCGCGTCCACGCTGCGCTCCACCTGCTTCTCCGGCGAGAGACGTCCACAGTGGACCAGCAGGGCATCGGAACCGCGAGCCAGCTCGGCCCGTAGCGAGGCGTCCCGCCTTCCCGGGTGGAACTCGACGAGATCAACGCCTAGCGGCACGCGCAGCACGTTCCGCGCGCCGATGCGATTGAACTCCTGCCGGGCGAATCCCGTTGTGCAGACGACAGTGTCGTAGTTGGCCGCCATACGGGTGTTCGCCCAGTCTGCCATCCGGCGCGCGGCCTTGCCCGGCAACAGGAACTGTTCCAGCAGCCGGTCGAGGCGCTCGTGGGAGATCACCACGCTCGGCACGCCGTGTCGTGCCGCCCATCGGCCCATTCCCCGGAGCGTGAGCCGGTCCGACACCTCGAGCCGGTCGGGTCGGAGCTCGCTGAGCAGTCTCTGCACCCGCCAGGGATCGACGGCGCGATAGCCGCCGGTCCCGGGAATCCGCGGCGCCGGCAACGTGATGCGGCGGACGCCCGTCGGCATCATCTCGTCGCCGGCGCGCCCGCCGGGGACGACGAGGACGACTTCGTTCCCATATGCCACGTACCCGGCGCCGAGGTGGTGGAGCGCGGTGCGGAGCCCGCCGGAGCGGGGCCCGTAGAAGTTGGCGAGCTGGACGATCCGCATCGGCTCACGCCGCCGCCCGCTGCGCCGATCCCGCGATGACCTCGGCGTAGTGCCTCATCAGCTCGGCACACACCGCCGGCCAGGTGCGGTTGAGGACCGACCGGCGCGCGGCCATGCCGAGGCGGGTACGAAGCTCGGCGTCACGCAGGGCACGCACGGTGTTCCGGAGCGCGTCCTCGTCACCGGGCGGGAACAGGAATCCGGTGTGTCCTGGGCGAACAAGGTCCCGTGGCCCGCCGGCATCCGGTGCGACCACCGGGAGACCGGACGAGAGCGCCTCCTGCACCGTCTGGCAGAACGTCTCGTGCGGCCCGGTGTGCACGAAGACGTCCAGGCTCGCGTACGCGGTCGCCAGCTCGTCGCCACCACGGAAGCCCAGGAAGGCCGCGTTGGGAAGCAGCCGGCGTAGCTGGTTGGTGTCCGGGCCGTCGCCGACCACAACAAGCCGCGTCCCGGGTTCGTGGGCGAGCGCAGCCAGCTTGTGCACCTGCTTTTCCGGTGCCAGCCGGCCGACGTAGCCGACGAGTAGCTCGCCGTTGGGCGCCAGTTCGGATCGCAGCGCCGCGCTACGTCGGTCCGGGTGGAAACGGACGGTGTCGACGCCCCGGCCCCACCGGTGGACCCGCGGCACTCCGTGTGCCCGCAGGGCGTCCGCGGCCCACGTCGATGGGGCGAGCGTGCGGTCGGCCAGCGAGTGCAGGCGGCGCGTCCAGCGCCAGGCCGCTCGTGCGGTGAGCCCGAGGCCGTAACTGCTCGCGAAACCGGCGACATCGGTCTGGTACACGGCCACGGCGGGCACACCGAGCTTGCGCGCGACGCTCACGCCACGCGCGCCCACCACGAACGGCGAGGCCAGGTGGACCACGTCGGGCCGGAAACCGGCCATCGCGGTCAAGACCTTCCGGGTCGGCACGCCGATCGGCAGCGAGTCCACCACCGGCAGGTCGAGCGCGGGCACCCGCGCGACCGGGAAGCCCTCGTGCTCGTCCGGGCCGGCCCCGGGCGCGACGACGAGCGCGTGGTGGCCGGCGCGCCGCAGGTGCTCCAGCACCCGCAGCACCGAGTTGGTGACCCCGTTGACCTGGGGCAGGAAGCTCTCCGTCACGATTGCGACGCGCACGGCATCACGGTGACGTGGCGGAGCGACGGGGGCGTGACGTGGCGGGGAACGCTGGGCCAACTCCGCTCCTGGCACGCAGCCGGAAAGGCAAGTGCGAGCGGTCGTTCACCTCGGTGTCGCGCCGCCGACACCCATCGCGGGGACAGTTGAGCGGCATGACCGCCCTGTCGTACCGCGCGGCTCCGCCCGTCGACCCCGGTCTCGTCTCCCGCGCCCTGGAGGTGGCGGGCCGGCTGGCGAACGACGCCGCCGACGTGATCGCCGCCACTGCGGGCCGTGGCGCCCGACCCGGGGTGAAGGAGTCCCCGTTCGACTGGGTGACCGACACCGATCGGACCCTGGAGCGGCACACGCGCCGCGTATTGGCCAACGAGTTCGACATCCCGATCGTCGGTGAGGAGTTCGAACCCGACGACCGCGCGCTGACGAGCGAGTTCCGCTGGGTCGTCGACCCGGTGGACGGTACCGCCAACTACGTGGCCGGTTTGCCCTGGTGTGTCTACAGCCTGGGACTGGTCGACGCGCACGGGCCCGTTGTCGGCGTGATCGCGGATCCGTACCACGCGCAGATCTACGCCGCCGCGCGCGGGCGTGGGATGCGCGCGAACGGCATGCCGGTGCGACTGCCCGAGCGGTGCGACCTGCGGGGCGGCATCGTGTGCACCGAGTTGACCGACGGACGCCCGTGGCCGGGCATGGTGGAGTTCATTCAGGGCGTGGCCAGCGGAAGCTGTGGCATGCGTGTGCTCGGCTCCAGTGCGCTGTCGATCACGCAGGTTGCGCTGGGGCACGCGGTGGCCGCGGTTCTCGACAGCTACCACGAATGGGATGTGGCAGCGGCACTGGCGTTGGCTATCGAGGCGGGCGCTGTTGTGTTGAACCGCAGTGGAGAACCTGACCCGCTCCCCAAGGATGGGCTCCTCGTGGCCGCCGCGGATGCCGCGCACGAGGTGTTCTCCTGGTGGACGGGTTCCTAACCCGCGAAGTTCTCCCTACGCTCGCCTCGTGATTGTTTACTCCGTGCGTGCCACGTTCGACGACGACAGCATGCGCGATGCCTTTCTTTCCTGGCTGTGCTCGGGTCATGCTGCCGCCGTCGTCGAGGCTGGCGCACTTGACGCCGAGGTCCTCGTGCACGAGGACGGTTCGACCGAGGCGCGTTACCACTTCGCGGACCGCGCGGCGTTCGACGCCTACCTCGCCGGCCCGGCCGAACGCCTACGCGCCGAGACCACCGAGAAGTTCCGTCTCGGCGAAAACGTCCGCTTGACCCGGGAGATCTCCGAAGTCGCGTATCGGCTGGACGACCGGCGCTGATCAGACGCGCCGGAGGACACTGCAGCTTAAGCAGTCACTTCCTACCGCCCAGATCGCGCTTCAGGGAGGCCGTTGGCTACGCGGAGTGTGCGTTTGGTGTCGCTGCTGTCTCTGCTCGATGAGTCGTCCCCTCTTGGAACATCTCCCGCACGCATCTTCGCAACCACGCGTGCACCGAATCCCCATCATGGCGGGGATGCCAGGCCAGGCAGATGTCGATCGGTTCGATCTCCAGTGGGAGTTCGAACACGTGGAGATCGAGCACTTCGGCTGCGTGCACGGCCAGCGTTTCCGGCACCGCGGCCACCAGGTCACTGGTTAGCAACATCAACAGCGCCGAGGAGTAGTTGGGCAGTGAAGCCACTACCGCGCGACGCTGGCCGTGTTTGGCCAGTTGCTCGTCCACCGGGCCGGTGAGGCGGCCACGACGAGAGACGCTGAGGTGCCTGGCGCCGGCAAACCGCGTCAAGGTGACACGTCGGGTAGCAAAGGGGTGATCCGCCCTCACAACCCCGACGTGCCGGTCCTGGAAGAGGGACTCGATCCGGAGTTCCGGTGACGCCTCGTCGATCACGCCGATCTCGATGTCCGCGACGCCGCTGCGCAGTGGGGCGGCTTCCCGGTGCCCCTCCGCGAGGAACCGCACGGTGACGTGCGGTGCCTCGCGTTCGAGCCGGCCCACGATCCGCGGTGCCATCACGGCGGCGTAACCGTCGTCCGCGACCACCGCGAAGCTGCGCTCGACCCGTGCCAGGTCCGGATCCCCCTGTGGGGACAACAACAGCCGGGCCTCCTGGACGAGGGCGTGAACCCGCGTCCGTAGCGCCACCGCACGGGGCGTCGGTACCAGCTGACGGCCCGCGCGGACGAGCACCGGATCGCCGAGCGCGCGGCGGATGCGTACGAGCGTGCGGCTCATGGCCGGCGGTGACAGGTGGAGTCGCTCGGCAGCCCCGGTAACGCTTTCCTCCTGCAGCAACGCGTCCAGGGCGACGAGCAGGCGGAGGTCGGCCGTCACCGACGCGACCCCCGCCTCGCCCGGGAGAGAGGCTCCGGCCGATGCTCGCACCTGCTCGCTACTTGGCCGGTGCATCGCGTCGCTCCGCCTTCGGGTACCAGATGGCGACAAGGACGGTCGCGAGCAGCAGGATCAGGGCAACGACCCGCAGCGCGACGCTCATGGCGTCGGTGAAGGCCAACCGCACGGCCTGGCTCAACGACTCGACGTCAACGCCGGAGTCCCGGATGACGGCGAGCGCCGAGCCCACCGCCCGCCGGGCAACGTCACCAGCTTCTCCGGGCATGTCGCGAACCCGTGACGGGAGCCCGGTGGCGAAGTGGCCGTTCAGGATCGTCCCGAAGATCGCGAACCCGAGCGCGCCACCGATCTCCCGGCTGAAGCTGTTGATCCCGGAACCCACACCCTGCTGGTGCGGCGGCAGCGAGCTGATGATCGCCGTCGACAGCGGAGGGTTCGACAGCGCCGAGCCGAGCCCGACGACCACGATGCACGCCGCATAGAGCGGGTAGACGGTTTCCGGTCCACACAACGAGAACAGCAGGAGCCCGGTCACCACCACGAGCAACCCGACGGTCACCACGCTCCGCCCGCCGAACCGGTTCGCCAGCTTGACGGCACGTGGGGACACCAGGAACAACACCACAGCCAGCGGCGCCGTGCCGAGACCGGCCAGCACCGCCGCGTAACCCTTGACGTTCATCAGGTACTGACCGTTGAGGTAGAAGACCGAGTACATGGCGATGAACGACACGATGATGCCGAGCGTTCCGGCGCGCAGCCCGGCGTAGCGGAACGCCCTCGGGTCGATCAGGGGGTGCTGCTGCCGCAGCTCGAAGAGGACGAACGCGGTCAGCACCACGAGGGCCACGGCGAACCCGGTGAGCACCGGCCCCGAGGTCCATCCCAGCTCCTGGCCCTGGATGATGCCGAACAGCAGGGCGAACACACCAACCACGAGGATCGCGACGCCGCCGAGGTCGATCCGGTGGTCATGGCGTTCCACGGTAGGTGCCGTGGCCGCGATGAGGGCCAGACCCAGTAGGGCGATGGGTGCTGCTACGGCGAAAAGTGCCTGCCAGTCGAAGAACTGCAACACCAATCCGCCCAGCACGTTGCCGGCCACCCCGCCGATGCCGCTCATGGCGGTCCACACGGCAACGGCGTGGCCGCGCTGTTCGGCCGGGTAGTTCGCCACCATGAGCGGGAGGCTGCACGGCAGGATGAACGCGGCTCCGGCCCCGGTCAACGCGCGGGCGGCCAGCAGGAGCGGCACGCTGGGCGCCACGGCGGAGGCAACCGAGCCCGCGGCGAGCACCGCCAGGCCGGTGATCATGATTCCCTTGCGCCCGAACCGGTCGCCGATCGCGCCGGCCGGGATCAGCAGGCAGCCGAAGACGACCAGGTAGGTGTCGACGATCCACAGCACCTCGGTGGCCGAGGGCTGGAGCGCGCTGGTCGCCAGCCGACCGACCGCGAGGTTGACGCTGGCACCGAGGCCGAAGACCAGTGCCACGCACAGGCAAATGGCGGCGGTGGCGGCGCGCCGCGGCGCGGCCACTGCCGGCCGCGCCGCGTCCGCCCGACCGACGGTCACACCGCCTCCCGGCCGGCACCGGTGTAGGTGGACAGCTCCAGGCCCTGGCCGTCGGTGATCTCCACCGACACGTAGCCGTTGGCCGGATCGCGGACGTAGTCCAGGTAGGACTTGGCCCCCGCGGCGAACTTGCCGGTGTCGTCGGCGTGGACGAGCGCGCCGGACCGCAGCTTCGGCTCCACGGCCTTCAGCACGGACAGGTAGAACTCGGCCCAGCCATCCAGGTACAGGAAGTCGACCGGACCGGGCACCTCGGCCAGCACCTGACTCGCCTCGCCGACCACGATCTCGACGTGGTCGGACAGCCCGGCCTCGGCGATGTTCTCCCGTGCGGCGGCCGCCTTGCCCTCGTGCATCTCCACGCTGGTCACCCGGCCACCGCCGTTGTCCCGCAGGGCGGCGGCGATGTGCAGCGTGGACAGGCCGTAGGAGGTGCCGAACTCGACTACCCGCTCCGGCCGCATGGCCCGCACCGTGGTGTAGAGCATCCGGCAGATGGGCAGTGGTGCCGCGTAGTAGCCCGGGGCGCACGCCTCGACAAGTTCCCCGGGGGTCCACGGCGTGGTGCGGGCGCGCACGATCTTCAGCAGCTTCGGCTGTTCGACATCGTCGATCCGCTGCTGTTCACCGACGATGTATTCGACCATCTCGCCAACTTTCGGGTCGGCAAGACCGTGCAAGCCACTCAATTCCTTGGTCACATCCCGAACGTATGACCAAACGAGCCTTTCGTCCAGTGCAATCATTGCAATTGTAGGTTTACCGGCGCGCAATCCATGTTTCCGCGACAAGACCCGGAAAAAGCTGTCCCGCCTCCGGGCGGAGGCGGGACAGCAGGGGTGACGACGCTCTGGGGGCAGCGCCGTCACCGGCCGGCTGGCACGGGTTCGGGCCGTACCGGAAGCCCGAGGTTGCGCACTCCCAGGCGGGTGTTGAGGTAGATCAGTGGCTGGATGAGAAGGTCGACGCCGACGAGGAAGCAGACCGTGCCGATCCCGAGCGGACCGCCCAGCAGGAAGCCGGACACCAGCAGCAGGCCTTCCAGAGTGCCCTTGGCCGCCCAGAACGGCCACCGCCAGCGGCTGGTCATGGTGATCGCCAGCAGGTCCATCGCGCGGATCCCGAAGCCGCTCATAATGATCAGCGCGGAACCGTAGGCGCACAGCAACGTGGCGACGGCCAGCACGAGATACGACGGGAACGCCAGCCACCGGCCGACGTCGAGCCACCGGAGGGCGTCGATCATGCTGCCGCAGAAGAAGAAGGTGAACATCGGGGAGAGCTGCGGCCTGCGGTGGGTCCACGCGGCGACGGCCAGCAGGCACACCACCGCGACACCGGCCTGCCCCAGACCGACCGTGAGCGGGAGGTGCCGCAGCAGGCCGAGGACGAACACGTCGAGCGGGTCGGTGCCGAGTTCGGAGAGGATGAACAGGTACGCGCCGAGAGCGAACACGATGCAGCCCACGAGGTAGGTCCACAACCGCCCCATATCGAAGGCGCGGCGCCGGCCAACTCCCGTGGGTACCCGGTATTGCTGCGTGTCGACCACGAATTCCTCCGAAGTAGCGGGAGTTATTACCTGAGCGCAGCGGACAACCCGCCGCGACAAATGTACGGCGAGTGCCGCCAGGAAAGGGGGCACCGAGGAAGACGTCGGCGCAACCGGCGGCCTTGACCGCCGTTTTCCCTTTCCTTGTTTCCCGACAACCTCGAAGCTATCCACACCGGGGCGAGGCCACCAGTGCAATACCGGAAACCGTGTCTTCATCGTGGGACAAGCCGCGGGTTCGTCCTGCTCAGCCGCGACACAGCCGAACACGGTGCGACCGCGACGGTGACTGGAGTCACTCGCGCGGCCGCACCGTGACAGGGCTCAGAAGTCCCTGAGCAGTAAGGCCGGGCGCTCCACCCGGTCGGCGACGAACCTCAAAAAACCGCCGGCCACCGCGCCATCGCACACCCGATGGTCGAAGGTGAGGGAAAGCTGAACCACCTGGCGCAGCGCCAGCTGGCCCTGGTGTGCCCAGGGGCGGTCGATGATCCGGCCAACCCCCAGCATCGCCGCCTCCGGGTGGTTGAGGATCGGGGTCGACCCGTCCACGCCGAACACGCCGTAGTTGTTGAGGGTGAAGGTGCCGCCCGTCAGCTCGGAAGGATCAAGCCTGCCGGACCGCGCCGACTCGGTCAGCCGCTCGAGCTCCGCGGCGACCTGGACGGTGGTCATCCGGTTCGCGTCACGCACCACCGGGACCACCAGCCCCCGATCGGACTGCGCGGCGAACCCGAGGTGCACCGCCGACGGCCGCACGATCTCCGCGCGCTCGGTGTCGACCGTGGCGTTGAGCTCGGGGTAACGCGTGAGGCCGGCGAGGCAGATCCGGGCCAGTAGCGCGAGCAGGCCGACCCGCTGGCCGCCCGTCGCAAGGTGCTCCCGCACCTCCATCAACGCGGTGGCATCCGCGTCGACCCAGCACGTGGCGTCCGGGATCTCCCGGCGGCTTCGGCTGAACTTCTCGGCCGCGATGCGCTGCGTTCCCCGCAACGGAATGCGCTCCGCCCCGCCAGGTCGGCCCGGTACGGGCCGGGCGGTCTCGGCAGCCGAGGTTTCCTTTTCCCGCAGGGCGATCGTGCGCTCGACGTCGGATCGGGTGATCAGCCCCTGCGGCCCACTCCCCGTCAGCCGGGCAAGGTCCACACCGTGGCGCCGGGCAAGCTGGCGCACGACCGGAGACACGACGGCGACCGGGTCGTCCGCCGTACCTCTCGTAACGGCGGAGTCGGTGACCACCCGACGCCGGGCACGCGATCGGGAAGCGTTCGACGTGCCGTATCCGACCAGAACCTGGCCGGATTCCGTGCCGGAGGTGGTAGCGGACTCCCCCGGTTCCTCCACCGTCACCGAGATCAACGGACGTCCCACGTCCAGCGTCTCGCGCTCGGACGCGTGGCGGGCGGAAACCACGCCCGCGTAGGGGCATGGCACCTCGACCGTCGCCTTCGCGGTCTCGACCTCCACCACCGGCTGGTCCACCGCGACCACGTCACCGACCCGCACCAGCCAGCGCACCACCTCGGCCTCGGTCAGCCCTTCGCCGAGGTCGGGGAGCAGGAACTCACGCACTGACGGCATGCCAGGCCCTCTCGATGTCGTCGGCCCACTGGAGCCTCTCGATCGCGTCCAGCACCCGGTCCGTGCCGGGCAGGTGGTGCCGTTCCAGCATGGGTGGCGGGTAGGGCACGTCGAAGCCGGTGACCCGCAGTACCGGCGCCTCCAAGTGGTGGAAGCAGTTCTCGCTGATCCGAGCAGCGATCTCCGCGCCCACACCGGCGAATCCGGACGCCTCGTGCACGACGACGGCCCGGCCGGCCCGGCGCACCGCCGCGTACACGGTCTCCTCGTCGAACGGCACCAGGCTGCGGAGGTCGATCACGGAGACGTCGCGACCGTCCGCCTGGGCGAGCGCCGCGGCTTCCATGCACACCGGAACGGTCTGTCCGTAGGTGACAAGGACAACCGAGGTTCCCGAGCGGCGGACCACGGCCCGGCCGATCGGTTCGACGGGCGCTTGCGGAGCCCAGTCCTCCCTGGTCCAGTAGAGCCGCTTGGGCTCGAGGAAGATCACCGGGTCGTCGCTGGCGATCGACTGCCGCAGCAATCCGTAAGCGTCCGCGACGGTGGCTGACGAAACCACGTGGAGCCCCGGGGTGTGCACGTAGTACGCCTCCGAGGAGTCGCTGTGGTGCTCCACACCGCCGATGCCGCCCCCGTAGGGAACGCGGATCGTGATCGGCATGGGGAGATTGCCGCGCGTCCGGTTCCGCATCTTGGCCACGTGGTCGACAAGTTGCTCGAACGCCGGATACGCGAAAGCGTCGAACTGCATCTCGACGACGGGTCGCAGCCCGTACATCGCCATTCCGACCGCGGTGCCGAGGATTCCGGCCTCGGCCAGTGGGGTGTCGGCGCACCGATCCTCACCGAACTCGGCCGCCAGGCCGTCCGTGATTCGGAAGACACCGCCGAGCTGTCCCACGTCCTCACCGAAGACGTGAACCGTCGGGTCCGCGCGCATCGCGTCCCGAAGCGCGGTGTTCAACGCCCGGGCCATCGTGGTCGACCCGCTCACTGTCCGCCTCCTGCCAGCTCGGACTCCGCCGCCAACTCGGCGGCCAGTCGTGTCTGCTGCTCCCTCAGCTGTGGGGTCTGCTCGGCGTACACGTGCCGGAAGAGGTCCATCGGGTCAGGGGTGGCGTCGACGCCGAGCCGGGTTCGCAGGTCGGCCGCCATCTCCTCCGCGGCGTCCCGGGCCCGGCGCTCGGTGTCGCTGTCCAGCATCCCGGTTTCCCGAAGGTGTCGCTCCAGCAGTGTGACGGGGTCCCGCTCCTGCCAGAAGGCCACCTCGTCGTCGGTGCGATAGCGGGTGGCGTCGTCGGCGTTGGTGTGCGCGTCGATCCGATAGGTCAACGCCTCGACGAGCGTGGGACCGCCGCCGGCACGTGCCCGCTCCATCGCCTCGGTCAGCACCGTGTGCACGGCGAGAACGTCGTTGCCGTCCACCAAAACACCAGGAATCCCGTAGCCGATCCCTTTGTGCGCCAAGGATGGCGCAGCGGTCTGCTTGGACAGCGGAACCGAGATCGCATAGCGGTTGTTCTGCACGAAGAACACCGTGGGCGATTGGTAGACGGCGGCGAAGTTCAACGCCTCGTGGAAGTCGCCCTCGCTGGTGGCGCCGTCGCCGACAAGCGCGAGTGTCACCACGTCGTCCCCACGGAGCCGGGCGGCATGGGCGAGCCCCACCGCGTGCGGGCAGTGCGTCGCCAGTGGAGTGCACAGTGGGGCCACGCGATGGACTCGGGAGTCGTAGCCGGTGTGCCAGTCACCGCGCAGCAACGTCAGGGTCTCCACCGGGTCGACACCGCGCAGCACCACGGAAAGCGTGTCCCGGTAGGTCGGAAACAGCCAGTCCTGCGGCCCCAGCACGGCGGCCGCGCCGACCTGGCACGCCTCCTGGCCCGTGGTCGAGGGGTAGACGGCGAGCCGACCCTGCTTGGTCAGGGCGGTCACCTGCCGGTTGAACCGCCGACCGAGTACCAGCTGCCGATACAACCCGCGAACCAGCCCACTGTCTATGGTGGATGCTTGGTCCGTGCCGAGGATCCGCACCGGTTCGTCCCCTGGTAACAGGGTGGTGTGGTCGGCAATGGTAGGCCGCGGTTCGGCCGCGGCGGTCACGACTGTCATCCCCTCGAACCCCTCCTCAGCCGACCGCGACCGCGGTCCGGCGCCCCATCAGCAGCCGCGTGCGTAGCCGGATCACGTCCTCGCCCTCGTGGTTGACGGCTTCCACCCGCAAATGCACCACCCCGGTGTCCGGGCGGCGCGGATGGTCCTCCACGTCATCCACCACCGCGTGCACCGTCAGTTCGTCACCCGGTCGCACCGGGTGCAGGTAACGCACCTCGTCCAGGCCGTAGGAGCCCCGACAGTCGGAGTCGAGCACCAGCTCCGTGACGTAGCAGCGGGTGACATGGGCGGTGGTGTGGCCGCCGCTGGCCACCAGGCCCCCGAACGGTCCCGCTGCGGCGGCGGCTTCGTCGGTGTGGAACGGCATCGGGTCCCAGCGACGGGCGTACTCCACGATCTCGTCGCGCGTGACCACGACCCGGCCCAGCTCGTGGCGGTCGCCGGCGTGAAAGTCCTCCAGGTAACGCATGTCCCTCCTCGTGCGCGCGACCGTCATGCGGCGGCCCGCCCGGATGGCTCCCGGAACAGGCCGGCGACCTCGAACGCCAGGTCCAGTGCCTGGTTGTGGTTGAGCCGGGGGTCACATGCGGTCTCGTACCGCTTGCCCAGGTCGGCCATGCTCACCGCCGCACACCCGCCCACGCACTCGGTCACGTCCTCGCCGGTGACCTCCAGGTGCAGCCCGCCCGGGTGCGTGCCGAGCATGTGGTGCACCGCGAAGAATCCGGTCACCTCGTCAGCCACGTCCCTGAACCGCCGCGTCTTGTGGCCGCTGGGCGCGGTGAAGGTGTTGCCGTGCATGGGATCGCACACCCAGGCCACGGGCACGCCACTCGCGGTCACCTTCTCGACCAGTGGCGGCAGCACGTCCCGGATCCGGTCCGCCCCCATCCGCGTGATCAGGGTGAGCCGTCCGGGCTCGGCGTCCGGATTCAGCCTTTCCACCAGGGTGAGCGCATCGTCGGGTGTGGTGGCGGGACCGAGCTTCACCGCCACCGGGTTACGGATCGACTCGGCGAACGCAACGTGTGCGCCGTCGAGCTGGCGGGTCCGTTCCCCGATCCACAGCAGGTGACCGGAGGTGGCGTAAGCGGCCCGCGTGCGCGGATCGAACCGGGTGAGCGCGGCCTCGTAGTGCAGCAGTAACGCCTCGTGGCTCGTGTAGAACTCGGCGCTTCGCAGCTCGTCGGGGTTCGCCCCGTAGGCACGCAGGAAGGTCAGCGCGGACTCGATCTCCCCGGCCAGCCGCCGGTGCCGGTCGGCGATCTCCGGTCGCGCCACGAACTCCCGGGTCCAGCCGTGCACCTGGCCCAGGTTCGGGTAGCCCTGGCTGATCAGCCGCCAGAGCTGGTCCAGGGTTGCCGCCGAGGCGTGGTAGGCGCGCAGCATGCGGCGCGGGTCCGGGGCGCGGTCGGCGGGTGTGAACGCCGCGCCGTTGACCGCTTCGCCCCGGTAGGCCGGCAGGGTCAGCCCGTCCTGCGTCTCCGTCGGGCGCGAGCGGGGTTTGCCGTACTGGCCGGCGATCCGGCCGACGGTCACCACGGGCAGCCCGCTTCCCCGGGCCAGCACCACGGCCATCTGTGCCAGGGTGCGCAGCTTGCCACGCACGGCCTCGGCGGAGGATGCGGTGAAGGTCTCGGCGCAGTCGCCGCCCTGGAGCAGGAAGGCGTTTCCGCTGGCCACAGCGGCCAGCCGATCGCGGAGCCGGTCGCACTCGCGGGGCGAGACCAGTGGTGGATAGCCGGACAGCTCCGCCACCACCTCCTCGACGGCGGTCGGATCGGGCCAGTCCGGCTGTTGGGCGGCGGGCAGGGACCGCCACGTGTGGTGGTCGCTCATCGTCGTCGTCACCTGGAATCCGCCTCGTCAGCCGCGGCAGATCCGCAGTAGTGCCGTGGCGATGTCCCGGCCGGGACCGCCGAAGGCGGACCGGTACCGCTCCAGGATCAGTTCCTCCCTGGCCGGCTCCACCCGCTGGCCTCCCGCACCGGTCCGAATCTGTTGGATCTGTTGGGAAACCTCCTGTCGGCGGCGCAGCAGCTCGATGATGTCGTGGTCGAGATCGTCGATCCGTTGCCGCACGGTGCTCACGGCCACCATGGCGGCGGCTTCCGTGCTCGCCTGCTCGGCGGTGGATGACACTGCGACTCCCCTCCTCGGTTCACGGGCCCGCCACGTCACCGTTGACGGTGGCGCTGCTCACTGGTTGCGGTACTCCGGCAACGTGACGTGCACCGGCTCGCCGCCGGCCGTGGTCACGGCGCGCCGGTGCTCGGTCGGGTCCCCGACCAGCGGTTCGGCCGGTTTCAGGGTCTTGCGGCAGCGACGGGCGAGGTCCTGGTAGACCCGGGTTCCGTTGGCCTTCCACGCCATCTCGTCCTCGGTGAGCTCCCGCAGCACCTTCGCCGGGCTGCCGGTGGCCAGGTGGGCCGCGGGAACTTCGAAGCCGCTCTTGACGAAGCTGTTCGCACCGACGAACGCCCGCTCACCGACGACCACGTGGTCCATCAGCACCGAGTTCATGCCGATCAACGCGCCGCGTCCAACGCGACAGCCGTGCAACACGGCACCGTGCCCGACGTGACCGTCCTGCTCGACCACGGTGGACGAGCCGGGAAAGCAGTGCGCCACGCAGCCGTCCTGGATGTTGGCGCCCTCCTCCAGGACGATCCGGCCGAAGTCGCCGCGAAGGCTGGCCAGCGGACCGACGTAGCAACCGGCGCCGATCACCACGTCGCCGATGAGCACGGCGTCGGGATGGACGAAGGCGTTGGGGTGGATCAGCGGCACGACGCCGTCGATTTCGTAAACCCGGGCCACGGGTTCCTCCAGTTCGTGCGACTCAGTGGGCGGCAGCGAGTACTTCCAGCTGGGCGTCATGGCCGTGGATCCACGCCAGGTCGTCCGGCAGCTGGGTCAGCCTCTCGTCGCGCTCCACGGCCCGCGGGCCGTCGGGCACCTGGAAGCACTCGCGGTTACGGCGGGAGGCCATCTGGAGCTGGCGGGCCCGGGGCTTGCGCACCGACTCGTAGCGGCGCAACGCCGAGGCCACCTCGCCCGACCACGTGCCCGCCAGGCAGTCCGCGAGAACGACGGCGTCCTCGATGGCCTGGTTCGCGCCCTGTCCCTGGTGCGGCAACATCGGATGGGCCGCGTCACCAAGCAACGTCATCCGGGCGGTGCTCCACCGGGACAGGGGCTCCCGGTCGTACAGCGCCCAACGGGAAATCGTGTCGACGCCGCCGAGAAGGATGGCGACGACCTCGTTCCACCCCTCGAACGCCGCGACCGCCTCGGACACCTCGCCGCGGGCGACCCAGGACTCCAGTGTCCACTCCGGGTCCGGCACCACCGCGAGGAAGTTGACCAGCCGGCCACCGCTCACCGGGTAGGAGATGAGATGCCGGCCCGGTCCGGGAAACAGCCACAACTTCGGATGGTGCGGATCGAAGCCCAGCTCGGGCAGCCGGGGCAGCCGTTCCACGGGTACCAGGCCACGGTAGCCGCTCGTGCCGGAGAAGGCCGGGAGGTCCGGTCCGGTAATGGCCTCGCGGACCGCCGAGTGCACCCCGTCCGCACCGATCACGACGTCGGCGCGTTCGGCCGAACCGTCGGAGAAGACCAGGTCGACCCCGTCGGCGTCCTCGGTCACCCGGGCACACTTGCGGCCGTACTCCAGCCTGCCGCCCTCGCCGAGATACGCCTCTAACAGCACGCGTTGCACGTCCGCGCGATGAACCGTGTAGAACGGGGCGCCGAACCGCTTCTCATAGGCGTCGGCCATCTCGTGGCTGCAGAAGACCTCTCCGCCGCACCAACGGTGGAACTGGATCTGTTGCGGCCGGACCGCTGCGCCGTCCAGCTCCTTGAGCAGGTCCATCCGGCGCAGCAGGCGGCTCGCGTTGGCACCCACCGCGATACCGGCACCGATCTCAGTCAGCTCCGCCGCCTGCTCGTAGACCACGACGTCGGTTCCCTTACGCCGCAGGGAAATTGCCGTGGTCAGGCCACCGATTCCGGCACCGACCACCGCAACCCGTAGGGCACGCGCGGACATCTCTTCCTCCCGTCGTCGAGCTCGGTGCCGGGCTCACCACCGTGGGGCCCGGCACCGAGCACCCCGTGTTCAGGCCAGCGCCGCGGCCGGCTCCCGCACGGACTCCAGAGCCCGCCCCGCCCGGCGCCTCTCCTTCTCGTCGATCATGTCGGGGTCGAAGGCGGCGTAGTCGACGTGGGTCACCGCGGCCGGCCGGCCCGCCTGCTCGATCTCCACGGTGGCCTTGAACATCAGTCGCGCGGGGTCGGACAGCTCCGTCTCCTGCAGGGCCAGCCGCAGCGTGGCCTGGACCGGGAACAGGAAGTTCTGGAACGTCGTGCTCATCGAGTTGATGACGATGTAGTAGCGCCGCTGTGGGAACCGGGACAGGAAGAACCGCTCGGTGACGGCGAGGAACATCTGGCGGCTCGCCTCGATCGCCACCATGCCCTGTACGTGAGCCCGGTTCTGCAGGTCGACCAGCAGCTCGTTGTCGTTGTGCAACCGCAGCGAGGCCGCGTACACGGCGTCGCCGTCCTGCCGCAGGTCGGCCACGAGCACGTTGTCCGCGCGGCCCTTGTGCAGGTCCTGCCGGTCGGCCAGCGCGGGCTCGTCGACCAGCAACCGCACCCGGTCGGGCCGCAGGCCCCTACGGTCCAGTGCGTCGCGCAGATAGCGCACCTCGTACTCGCCGACGCCCTGTCCGGCGCGGATGACGAGCGGCTCGTCGATCCCGTCGAGCGCGCCGCTGTCCAAGTCGGCTACGAACGCGGAGAACGTGCGTGCCCCGGCCATCCGGGCGAACTCGGCGAAGCGGTCGCCTACCAGGTAGACGGTGTTGTCTGTGCTCACGGGTTCCCTCCAGGAAAGTTGTGGACGCCGCAGAACTCGGGGTCGTCGGCCGGCAGCGCGCCGTACCCGCCGCGGTGGAACAGCAGCGGCCGGCCGGGTTGCCGGTCCAGGCCGACGACCCGGCCGACGACCAGCACGTGGTCGCCGAGCGGCACGTGGCGGTGCTGCTCACACTCGATGCGGCCCGGGGAACCGGCCAGGGTGGGGCAGCCCGTACGCGGCCCGGGCACCCACCGGGCGATGTGGTCCAGCTCGTCCAGGGGCGGCCGGTGCTCGCTGGCCACGGTCAGTTCCCGGGCCAGCGGAGCACCGTCCTCGGCCAGGATCGAGACCGCCCACACCCCGGACCGCAACACGTGGCCGAGAAAGGTCGAGTCCTCCCGCAACCACATCGAGACCAGCGGTGGCCGCAGTGAGACAGAGGTGAAGGAGTTGACCACGATCGCGTCGGCCGGCCGGCCCGGTCGGCCGTGGACGAGGGTGGAGACCACGCAGACCCCGGTGACGAGCTCGCCCATGACCTCGCGCAGGGCGGCCCGCTCGGCCACGACGGACATCTTCAGCTCCCGGCCACGAGCGAGCCGGAGCGCGGCGCCGTACGGCCGATGATGCTCTGCTCGCCCGGATTGACCAGGTCGGGCACGGTCCAGCCGTCGATGTCGTACTCGGACATGCAGCGCTCGACGAGCTCCTTGTACTGCTCGAGCTTGCCGGTGTGCTGCTGGTCGTGCAGGGCCTCGAAGCGGATCTGCTCGTGGTTGCCCGCGTAGTTCATCTCGTAGAGCTCCCAGCGGCCGCCGAACTCGCTGCCGAGGGAGTCCCAGATGAGCTTCATCAGCTTGACGCGGTCGATGGCCTCGACGTCCCGGCCCCGGATGTAGCGGTCGAGGTAGGGACGCAGCTCGTCGATCTTCCAGTCGCTGGCGTGGGAGTTGTTGTAGATCAGCGCGCTGCCCAGGTCGCGGAAGAACGTTTCCTTGATGCGCGGGAAGACGCTGGTCGCCAGGACCCGGAAGGCCATGGCGGTCTCGCCGTTGGGCGCGACCGTCCCGTCCGGCCAGGGGGTCGGGTTGTGCACCATCGAGTCGATGAGGGCCCAGAAGATGTTGCGGTAGGACAACACCTCGCCGAGCCGGCTCTGCACGCCCCGGTACTCGATGGTGCCCGTGGTCTCCAGCCCCTTGGTGAGCAGGCCGGTGAGGAAGTCCATCTTCACCGCGAACCGGACACAGGCGTGCAACATGGCCCGGTAGAAGAACCCGGAACCGACGAAGAAGTTGTTGGCCTTGTCGACGTCGTAGCAGAAGACGTCCTCCCAGGGCACGAACACCCGGTCGAAGACGAGGATGCCGTCGTTCTCGTCGAGCCGGCTGCTCAGCGGGGCGTCGAACGGGCTGCTCACGGTGCTGGCGGCGAACTCGTAGGACGGCCGCGAGATGATCTTCAGACCGGGTGCGCCCATCGGCACGATGAAGTAGGCCGAGAACTCCTTGGCCCCGCTGGGGATCTTCGCGTAGCTGCCGATGAAGATCTGCTGGGTGATGGCGGCGGCGGTGCCCACGACCTTCGCGCCGGAAACGATGATGCCGGCGTCGGTCTCCTCGTCGACGGTGAGGTAGACGTCCTTGAGCTCCTGCATGCCGCGGTGCCGGTCGATCGGCGGGTTCACGATCCCGTGCCCGACGAACATCACCTTCTCCTGTGCCTCCCGGTACCACCGGTCGGCGTTGTCCTCGAACGGCGCGTAGTGCTCGGCGTAGGAACCGAGCGTCGCGAGGAACGCGGCCTTGAAGTCCGGGGTCCGGCCCATCCACCCGTAGGTGATGCGGGACCAGTCGGCGATGGCGTCCGCACCCGCCCGGAGGTCCTCCGGGGTGCGGGCGGCCTTGAAGTAGGCGTGGGTGTAGCCGCCGCTGCCGGTGTCCGTGGGCACCACGAGGCGCTCGTTCTGCTCCGGGTCGTGCAGGGCGTCGTACAGCCGGGCCGCCATCCGCACGTTGTTACGGAAGGCGGGGTGGGTGGTGACGTCCTCGACTCGCTCGCCGTTGAGCCATACCTCGCGTCCGTCACGGATGCTCTCGATGTACTCCGCACCCGTGTAGGGCCGGCTGGCCGGCCGAGAGCTGTCCGTCGTGTTCGTCATCAGATCACCTTTCCGGCCACGGGGTTCTCTCGTCGACAGGGGAGACCTGGCGACCCGGCGACATCGGCCGTTCGGGCCCGGACGGGCTCGTGCGCTTCAGGTTTTCCCCTCCTGCAACCAACGATTGCCGCAACAGGGTGGATGAGGAAAGGCGACGTTGGGACTAGGGAAGAGGGACTAGACCGATTAGCGTACGGAACGCGAGACCGTCCTCCAGGGTCGGCACTGCGCCTCCGTCATTGGATCTACGTGAGGTTCTGGCACGTCTCGGTGACGCCATCACCACGACGAAGCCGGTGCTTCGCAGGTTGTGCGTGTGGACGCTGGGTCGGGCGGCGGAGCGTTGAGGTTTCCGGCGGCGCCTCACTGTGCCAGCTCTGCGAAAGATGTCCCAGAAACAAGCGCGGTGTTTCGCTGTGGGCTGACCCGTACGGGGTCCGTTCGGCACCACGCGAATGGGATGCCGTGGTAGAGCGATGCTGGCCGCTGTCACAGTCGTGCGGTGTCGCACGACTGTGACAGCGGCACTACCCCTGAAATCGGTGATGGACCGCAGGCGGGGTCAGGTGCTTCCTGCCTGCCGCGCCCCGTGGGTCATGCCGAGCCGCAGAGCTCTTTGGGCGCAAATTGCAGGGCTAGGTGTTCTGTCCCGTGAGGTTGGGGATGCGGTGGGCGGGTGGGCCGCCGATCGCGGTGTGGTGGCGGTGATGGTTGTAGGTG
>NZ_BMMK01000010.1:0-39172 GCF_014645795.1 Longimycelium tulufanense
TCCGGCGGAGTCGCGGTCACCACCGCTGTGACTTGGACCCGGCAGGACAAGGCACGTAACGCGGCGAGGTCGACGGCGGGATTCACGCCGCACCGCCGTGCGACGAGATCGGATCATCGGAGCCGGCCAGGTACTCCTCGATCGCGGACTTGGGGATCACGTACTGCTTGCCGGTGTGCCGCGAACGGAGCTTTCGGGTGCGGCACAGGTTGCGTACCTGACCGTCCGTGAGCCCGAGGATCTTGGCGACGTCGACGGTGGAGTAGGCCAGTTGTGGTAGGGCACTGGCGTTCGGGTTCATGCTGCCTCACCCGCCCCGAAGAGGAGCGTTTGTAGCCGCTCCCGCAGTGCCTCGGCTGGCATGCCCAGCTCTTCGGCCAAGGTGTCGATGACCTCGTCGTCTGCGTCACTTGGGGTTGGCTGAAGCATCGACTTCGGAACCTTCAGAGCACCCGCAAGTCGGGCGATATGGCGCGCGTTGGGCTTCCGGTCCCCGTTCTCCAAGCGGCACACCAGTGCCCGGGACATCCCTGCGACCTTGGCCAACGAGGTCTGGGAGTGACCGTCCTTCTCTCGGATGACCCGTAGCTGAACCCACGGGCGATAGGCGTCCTTCATAAGACGCTAGGTTACGTCAACAAGCGTCACATTGCAAGACACTAGGACCGTAGTTGCGCTGATCGGGTGCTTGGTTCACGTGGCAGGTGCCTGGCTGATTGGTTAGGGCAGGCAAACTACGGGATCATTCGCGGTATGGGCACCGAGGAGCGCGAACCTCACCACTGGCCGCTGGGAGAGAAACTGGAAGCCGCTCGCAAGCGCGCGGGCTACAGCATGCGCGAGGCGGCGGAGCACGCGGGGTTCAGCGTGACAACGTGGTCTGCGATCGAGAGCGGATACCGGGGCGCGAAGCGGGAACCCGCCAATCCGGAGCCTGCGAACATCGTCGCTGCGGCCCGTGTCGTGGGACTCGACCCCCGCGAGGCCCTTCGGCTCGGCGGCAAAGATCCGGATCGCTATCTTCCAACGCCTCACCGCGGGCGCCCTACGGTGTCTCAGCGCAGCCTGGCGAACATGATCTCCCAGCTCACCGAGGAACAGCGACAGGCACTGCAGGTCATCGTGGAGGGCATGCTCAACACAGAGGGACCGGATGCACGCCCCGCCGCCGGTCCTCGCGAGGTGACTGAGCGACGACTGTCCACCGGCCCGCAAGAAGAGGTGTACGAGGAGAAGGTGTCGCGCAAGCCGCAGCCTCGGCGCAACGCAAGGAGCTAGCAGACATCGAGCCCCTCCGTCACGGTGTGAAGCGCGATCGCCAGGATTCTGATCTTGGTCCTGTGGTCCACCTCGCCGTTGGGATACCAGTGCACGTAGCGAGCCACATCCTCGCCGTCTTCCCTACCCCGAGAGACGGTCCGAGTGATCAGCACCATCTGGACCTCGGTGTCGTCGTCGAGTTCACCGTGCGCTCGCAACATCGACTTGATCGCCTCGTTGGCGATCGCATCCGCGACGTTTCTTTCGAGATCACTTTCTGTGTTCACGGCGACTCCCCTTCTGGTTCGTATGGCGGCGGCATCCCGCCAGATGGTGGAGTTAGCTGAGCCTTTCCTTTGCGTTCGGTGGTTTCCTGGTGCCCCGTATGTGTGCTGTCTCACTACTACACCCCGCGTAACGAGCCATCCATTCGATTGATCGAGACAGATATTGAACGGAAAACAAGATCAGTCGGATGGAGCAGCCACCTACCAATCGCCAACCCGTGTCGTGGCCGTAGCTGCCCAACCACGACATGTAACCGCCAGTCGTCCTGGGTTACCGTTTGTTCGCTCACGACGTGATCGAACGGTTGATCCGCGCGCCAGGCCCCACTACCCCGGATGGGTGCGGCATGTGGGGTGATGGGGTCGGCTGGTGACTGTTCGCGCTCCAGCGCCGGCCCCTCCTCTACGCTGACTCCTTCTGCCGATGCAGAGCGTCGAGTGCCTTCGGTGCCTCCGGGTTGGCCAGACCACGACCCATGTACACGTTCTGGGTCATCGACGGGTTGGCGTGCCCCAACTGGTCAGCGATCTGCCGAGCCGTGTGGCCCGACCTGTCCAGGGTGGTCGCGACCGTCTTGCGCGCCACGTGGCTCGTGAAGTCCGGGTATCCGATGCGTTGCCGCAGATGTCGGATGGCAGTCCCCACATTGCGCGGGTCTCGCCAGGTCAGCACCCCGGAGGGGAACACCGGCTCCTCATCGGCGGCGGTGAGGTCCTTGCGGACCAGCAGCAGCGTGTGCAGGAAGTCTGGCAGACCGACAACGCGGTTCGCCGCGAAGGTCTTGCCGTCGTGCCGGACGAGACCCACTTCCTTGACGCGCACGATGTTGCCGTTGATCCAGATCGACCGCGGTGGGATGGTCTGGTCGCCGATCGTGATCGGGTCGTCGGTGAGGTTGCAGTCGCACCAGCGCAGCGCGAGCGCCTCCCCGATTCGAGCACCAGTTCCGAAGAGAAACCGGAGCAGGTCAGGCAGGTCCTGCGCGACAGCCCGCTCGTCGGCGTCGAGCTTGGTCAGGAAGTCGGCCAGCTGCTCGGCGGTCAGTGCTCGGGGTTTACATCGGGGACCACCCTCGATGCGGCTCATGTCGCGGCCCGGGTTGTGCGCGAGGATCTCTCTACGGACGGCGACCTGCAGGACCCCTCGGAGCACGATGCGGACGTTGCGGAGGGATGAGGTACTGAAGTCCCGCTTGTCGCGCAGGTCGTCGATCAGGTCGTCGAGTCGTGCCGGGGTGATCTCGCGGAGCAGGAGCTGGCCGACGGCGGGCAGGACGACTTCCTCCAGGAACCAGTTGTAGTTGTCGTAGGTGGTGGGCTTGCGCTTCGCCCGGATCTGCTCGATGTAGATCTTGGCGGCATCGGCGAACCGACTGTTCCTGGCTAGCCGGGTACCGCTACGTCCGGCGCGGTCCCGGAGTGCCCTGTTAAGGGCGTTGAGGGCCTTGTTCTCCGTGGGTCCCCACCGCTCGACTTGGCGGGTCTTCCCGTCGTTGTCGCGGTAGTTGGTGTAGGCCCGCCACTTCTCGGGTGTGACACCTGCGGGTGTCTCACAGCGGGTGTTGATCTTGCCATGGGTACCGATATCGAGCGGTGGACGACCCATCTCGCACCCCCGTGATCATCCTGAAAAGGATGGGTTTTGGCTGGGTACGATCATGATACAACCTGCAAGTGGGCGAGCCACACTAGATCTAGCTGCGCAAACAGCCCTGTAATCCGATCGAAACGCAATGCTCGCAGGCTAATGCGTCGCGCCGGCCCCGGAGCTGGCGGGATCACGCGCGACGAGCAGCGTGGCGAGGTGCTCGTCGACGAGGGCGACCAGGGTGTCGTTGTCGTAGCGGTCCGGGTGGTACAGGGCGTGGGTGGCGAGGCCGTCGATGTAGGCCTCCAGCCCCAGGGAGGCGCGGTCGACGTCGATACCGGGCCGAAGGTTCCCCGTGTCCCGGTTCCGGGTGAGCATCCTTCGGTAGAGGTTGACCAGCCCGTCGGACATCTCGAACTCGACGTCGCGCAGGCTCTCGTCGAGGCGGGCCCGGAAGTAGAAGGAGAGCCACACGGCCATCTCGGCGCGGCGTTGCTCGTCGAGCGGGAGCAGTTCCAGGCAGACCGCGCGGAGGACGTAGCGGGGATCGGGGTGGGCGCGCAGCGGCTCGACGCGGGCGGCGAACCTGCCGGCGGCGACCTGCATGGCGAACTTCAGCAGGGCGCTCTGGGTCGGGAAGTAGTGCCGTAGCGAGCCGGTCGACCAGCCGGCCTCGGCGGCGACGCTCCGCACGGACGCCTCCTCGATGCCGTCGCGGAGCACCACACGCCACACGGCCTCGGCGAGCTCGCGCCGCCGCTCCTCGTGGTCGACCACCTTCGGCAATGCGCACCGTCCTCTCGTGCTGGCCCTTTTCCAGCACAAGTGTGCGGCATGCGTGGTATACCTGTGTTTGCAACACAGTCGTGTTAAAACTGGGGGAACCGTGTTCCTGACCATCGTGCTGGCCTGCGAGGTCGCCTTCTGGGCGCTGCTGCTCGCGGGGTTGCTCACCCGCTACCTGCTCCGGACCCCGCGCGCCGGCGCCGCGTTACTGCTGCTCGCGGCGGGCACCCAGGTGGTTTTGCTCGTCTCCGGTGCACTCGACCTCGCACAACACAACCCAGCGACCATCGCGCACGTGCTCGCCGCCGTGGCCGTCGCCATTGCGGCCGTCTCCGGCAAGCACCACCTCCACGCACTCGACCGCTGGGTGCGTCGCCGGCTGGGCCACGCGCCCGCCGAACCCGACACGCCCCGGGAACGGGCCCGCCGCAAGGTGCGTGAACTGCCGCTCCGGCTCGGCGAGTGGGCCATTGGACTGGCCCTCCTGGCCGGCGGCGCCGCCTTGGCCGCCTTCGACCTCGACCGAGCCGGCGCCCTCTTCGTCGGAATGGCCATCTGGACCATCATCATGATCCTCGACATAGGCGACGCGGCGCTCGCCGCCCTCCGTCTCCGCAGCGCACTTTCCCATCCACCCCGGAGACCAGAGACCTCACAGCGCGCACCGGAACATGGCGCTGGAGAAACCAACCCTCGGGGCCCGGCACCAGAGCACGCCAACCGCGTTCTCCCTTGAACCGAGGGAGAAAACCGCGTCTTCCACCCAGCTACCAGACCCAGCCGAATGACACAAAGCACGTCAAACCGGTTCCCCAGTGCGGGCGGACACTCTCAGGCGCCGCGCGCGAAGCGCCACCGCGCACCCATAACCAGCAGGTCCACACAGAGCACTCGGCGCCAGAACAGCCGAACCGAGCGGGGCCCGGGGGCGCAGCCCCCGTCGTGGGGTGTGGGGGCTCGGCCCCACCAAACACGGAGCGGCCACCCCCGGCCCACTCACCAGTGGGCACCCTGAGCCCCGGGCGGCCGCGGCGGGGCCTGGGGGTCACCCCGCCGCGGCGCTGACCGCCGGACCGAGGGGGGAGGTGTCCGACGGGTCCGCCGGGCGTTGTTCGCCCGGGGCACTCCGGCTAACGAACGACCCGCCGCGAGGTTGCGCATCGCGACGGAGAAATTCGCGCCGTCGGCGACTGAGCGTAGCGCTACCCCGATCGCGATGACCAGTGGTAACCCATTCGGATCACTGCACACCGCTCGGTGCCCCACATGCGACCGTCCGTACGGGTCCGCCCCGGGCCACATCCACCCCGCACCTGACCGGCGCCGCTACCGCTCCCATCTGCGGGTAAGCACGCCGAGTGCACCCAGCGCAACCGTGGCGGCCGTCGACGCCCGCAGCACCGTCGGTCCCAGTCGCACCGGCTGCGCCCCGGCCTCGACGAGCGCGGCCAGCTCCGCCTCGGTGATCCCGCCCTCCGGTCCGACCACCACCAGCAGGTCACCTTCGGTGGGCAACCGCGCCTGCCCGATCGAGGTGGTGGCCGCCTCGTGCAGGACCAGCGCCCCTGCCGCCGCCCGCACCGCCTCGGCCAGCCCCTTGGTGCTCACCGGCTCGGCAACCTCGGGCAGCCACGCCCGGCGCGCCTGTTTGGCCGCCTCCCGCGCGGTGGACCGCCATCGCGCCAGCGCCTTCGCCCCGCGCGGCCCGTCGTCCCACCGCACCACGCACCGTGCCGCGCGCCAGGGCAGTACCACGTCCACCCCGGCCTCGGTCGCGAGCTCGACCGCGAGTTCCCCGCGGTCCCCCTTCACCAGCGCCTGCGCCAGCACCACGCCCGGCTGCGGCGCCGGCGCGGTCCACGTCCGCGTGACGTCGAGCCCGAGCGAGTCCTGCTCGGCGGTGCCGACCACGCAGTGGGCGAGCCCGCCGCGCCCGTCGGAGAGCAGCAGCTCCTCCCCCGGCCGCAGCCGGCGCACGGTGGCGGCGTGCCGCCCCTCCGGGCCGTCCAGCACGGTGCTCGTCCCGGCCGGCAGCCGCTCGACCAGGAACACCGGAAGGGACATCGCGCGCCTCAGCGCTGCCCGAACGAGCCGCGCAGCCGGGAGAACAGGCCGCCACCGACCCTGCCGTTGGAGGCCAGCTCCGGCTGCTCCTCACCGCGCAGCGTGGCCAGCTCGCGCAGCAGCTCGGTCTGCCGGGCGTCGAGCTTGGCGGGCACCACCACGTCGAGATGGACGTGCAGGTCGCCGCGGCCGTCGACGCGGCCGGACGAGCGCAGCCGCGGCAGCCCCTTGCCCGGCAGCACCACCTCGGTGCCCGGCTGGGTGCCCGGCTCCAGGCGCAGTTCCTCGGTGCTGTCGAGCGTCTGCAGCGGCAGCACCGTGCCCAGCGCGGCCGCGGTCATCGGCACCCGCAGCGTGCAGTGCAGGTCGGCGCCGTCCCGGGTGAACGTCTCGTGTGGCAGCTCCTCGACCTCGACGTAGAGGTCGCCGGCCGGGCCACCACCGGGACCGACCTCACCCTGGCTGGCCAGCCGGACCCGCATGCCGTCGCCGACCCCGGCCGGGATCTTGACCGAGATGGTGCGCCGCGAGCGCACCCGGCCGTCACCACCGCACTGCTGGCACGGGTCCGGGATGACCTCACCGAAGCCGCGGCACACCGGGCAGGCACGGGCGGTGACGACCTGCCCGAGGAACGAGCGCTGCACCGACTGCACCTCGCCGCGACCGCCACAGGTGTCGCAGGTCTGCGGGCCGGTGCCCGGCGCACAGCCGGCGCCCTCACAGGCATCGCAGAGCACCGCGGTGTCCACGGTGATGTCGCGCTGCACCCCGGAGGCGCATTCCTCCAGGGTCAGCTCGAGCCGGATCAACGCGTCCGAGCCGGGCTGCACCCGGCTGCGGGGACCGCGGCTGGTGGCCGAGCCGAAGAACGCGTCCATGATGTCGCCGAGGCCGAAGCCAGCGAACGGGTCGCGCATGCCGGCACCGCCCATACCGCCGTTGCCAGCCTCCATCGGGTCGCCGCCGAGGTCGACGATCTGCCGCTTCTTGGGGTCCGACAACACCTCGTAGGCGGTGGACACCTCCTTGAAGCGATCCTGGGCCTCCGCGGAGGGGTTGACGTCGGGGTGCAGCTCACGAGCCAGCTTCCGGTAGGCGCGCTTGATCTCCTCGGGCGTGGCGTCCCGCCGCACCCCGAGCGTGCCGTAGTAGTCCCTCGCCACGGTCTCCAGTCCTCCTGCCGCGCCCGTCGCCGGCGCGCGGCGCTCTCACGTTCCTGCCCTGGCCCGGGCGTCAGCGCCCGGCCAGGATCTCCCCCACGTACGTGGCGACCGCGCGCACGGCCGCCATGGTGCCCGGGTAGTCCATCCGGGTCGGCCCGACGACCCCCATGCCGCCGAGCACGGCCCCGGGCCGGCCGTAGCCCATGGACACCACCGAGGTGCTGCGCATCGGGGCGGGCTCGTTCTCCCCGCCGATGCGCACCACGACGTGTGCCACCTCCCGCGCCGCCGCCAGCAGCTTGAGCACCACGACCTGCTCCTCCAGCGCCTCCATCACCTGCCGGAGGGTGTCGGGGAAGTCGGCGGCGTTGCGGGTCAGGTTGGCGGTGCCGCCGAGCACCAGCCGTTCCTCGGGGTGCTCGACCAGCGACTCGATGAGCACGGTGACCACCCGGGTGAGGTGGTCCCGCAGGTCGTTCGGGGCTTCCTCGGGCAGCTCGGCGATGCGGGCGGACGCCTCCGGCAGCCGCTCGCCGACCATCGCCGCGTTCAGCACCGTCCGCAGCCGGGCGACACCGTCCTCGGTGATCACGTCGCCGAGGTCGACGATCTTCTGGTCCACCCGGCCGGTGTCGGTGATCAGCACCAGCATGAGCCGGGCCGGGGTGAGCGCGATCACCTCCAGGTGTCGCACCGTGGACCGGGTCAGCGTCGGGTACTGCACGACCGCGACCTGCCGGGTGAGCTGGGCGAGCAGCCGGACGCTGCGCCGCAGCACGTCGTCGAGGTCGATCGCCCCGTCCAGGAAGCCGCGGATCGCCCGCCGCTCGGCGGCCGACAGCGGTTTGAGCTCGGCGAGCCGGTCCACGAAGACGCGGTAGCCCTTGTCCGTGGGGACGCGGCCCGCGCTCGTGTGCGGCTGGGTGATGTAGCCCTCCTCCTCGAGGGTGGCCATGTCGTTGCGCACGGTGGCGCTCGACACACCGAGATTGTGTCGGTCGACGATGGTCTTGGAGCCGACCGGCTCCTGGGTCGAGACGTAGTCCGCGACGATCGCACGCAGGACCTCGAAGCGCCGTTCCTCGGCGTTCAACGGCGTCACCTCCTGCTACCTGTCGCGCACGTACCGGGCCCTACCGGCCAGTCTAGTGAGCCGGGCAGGCCGGAAGGGCCGCCGCGGCCGGCCGCGGCGGGTGAGGAGCGTACCCAGCCGCACCCTCTAGGCTGCCCGGGAATCGGGTCGGGGTCGAGCCCACGCGGCCGGGAGGTGCCAGCGAACCGTGATCTTCAGGGACGTGCGTGAGGGCCGGCCCTACCCCGAGCACGGGCTGTCCGCGCGGGACTGGGCCCGGATCCCGCCCCGCCAGGTACGGCTGGACGACCTGGTCACCACCAAGAGGGTGCTGGAGCTGGACCGGTTGCTGACCGAGGACTCGACGTTCTTCGGCGACCTGTTCCCGCACGTGGTGCACTGGCACGGCGAGCTGTTCCTGGAGGACGGGCTGCACCGGGCCGTGCGGGCGGCGTTGCAGCAACGCCGCGTGATCCACGTCCGGGTGTTCGACCTCGATCTGCTTCGCTAGCCCCACCGGTCAGGGTTGGTACCGCGAGCGGTCCGCGCAACGGAGGAAGGTCAGGGGACGAGGCGACGGACGAGCGAGTCGGCGAGCAGGCGCCCGGGCCGGGTCAGGACGCAGCGGCCGACGGCCATCGCCGTCGGGTCCAGCAGGCCGTCCCGAGCGGCCAGCTCGGCCTCGGTCGCGCCCGCGTCGTCCAGCACGGACAGCGGGAGCCCCTCGACCAGGCGCAGCTCCAGCAACACCCGCTCCTCGTGGCGCTCGGCGTCGGTGAGAGTCTCCCGCCCCGCGGCCGGCGACACGCCGTCGGCGAGCAGGGCGGCGTAGCGGGCCGGGTGCTTGACGTTCCACCACCGCACGCCGCCGACGTGGCTGTGCGCGCCGGGGCCGGCGCCCCACCAGTCGCCACCGAGCCAGTAGCCGAGGTTGTGCCGGCACCGCGCGGCCGGCGAGGCCGCCCAGTTGGACACCTCGTACCAGGCCAGGCCGGCCGCGCCCAGCGTGTCGTCGATCAATTCGTAGCGGTCGGCGAGCAGGTCGTCGTCCGGCGCGGGCAGCTCGCCGCGCGAGACCCGGCGGGCCAGCGCGGTGCCCTCCTCGACGATCAGCGCGTATGCCGAGACGTGGTCCACCCCGGCCGAGAGCACCGCGTCGAGCGAAGCGCGGAGGTCGTTCTCGGTCTCCCCCGGTGTCCCGTAGATCAGGTCCAGGTTGACGTGCCCGAAGCCGGCCGCCCGTGCTTCCCGCACGGCGGCGACCGCGCGCCCGGGAGTGTGCTTGCGATCCAGGACGCGCAGCACGTGTGGTGCGGCCGACTGCATCCCCAGCGAGACCCGGTTGTAGCCGGCGGCCCTGATCCCGACGAAGAACTCGGCGGAGGTCGACTCCGGGTTGGATTCCGTCGTCACCTCGGCGCCGGACGCCAGCCCGAAGGTTGACCGGATCGTGTCCAGCACCGCGGTGAGCCCGTTCACACCGAGCAGTGACGGGGTCCCACCGCCGACGAAGACGGTGTCGGCCGGCGGTGGCGTTCCCAGCACGCGGACAGCGAGGTCCAGTTCCTGGCGCAGGCCCTCCAGCCACGACTCCGGCGATGCCGAGGAGCCCAGCTCGCCCGGCGTGTAGGTGTTGAAGTCGCAGTATCCGCAGCGTGCGGCGCAGAACGGCACGTGCACGTAGATCCCGAACGGCCGGTCGCCCAGGCCGCCGAGGGCGCTCGACGGGAGTCGCCCGTCGGGTGGAGCCGGGTCGCCCGGCGGGAGTGTAGAGGGCACGACACCAGTGTCCCAGCATTCGAACGGTGCTAGACGACCTCTGGGACGGGTGGCACCCTTGCTGCCGTGACCGCGCTCGACATCCGCCTCGTGGCCCGCCGCCACATCGACTACCGGCGGGTGTCCAGCGCCATGTGCCGGCGGACGGGGTAACCCGCCGCCGTGGCCTGATCTGTCCCAGCCGGCGCGGGTGCGCCGGCGGACGATCCCCCACCTGTGACCAGGGGCTTCGACGGCGCGCACCGGCGTCACGAAACCCGGAGGTCGCCAGATGGTTCCCCCGACGGCCCCCACCCGGACCAAGCGCCGTCGCGGCGAGGGTCAGTGGGCGCTAGGACACCGTGAACCGCTCAACCCCAACGAGCGTTCCAAGAAGGACGACGACGGCCTGAACGTCCGGGCGCGCATCGAAACCATCTACGCGCACGCCGGATTCGACTCGATCGACCCCGCTGACCTGCGGGGTCGCTTCCGCTGGTTCGGCCTGTACACGCAGCGGCGGCCGGGCATCGACGGCGGCCGCACCGCGGTGCTGGAGCCGGAGGACCTCGACGACCGCTACTTCATGCTGCGGGTGCGGATCGACGGCGGCCAGCTCACCACCGAGCAGCTGCGGGTGGTCGGCGAGCTGTCGCAGAACTACGCCCGGGACACCGCGGACATCACCGACCGGCAGAACATCCAGTACCACTGGATCCGGATCGAGGACGTGCCGACGCTGTGGGAGCGGCTGGAGGCGGTCGGCCTGTCGACCACCGAGGCGTGCGGTGACACGCCCCGGGTGGTGTTGGGCTCGCCGGTGGCGGGAATCGCCGCGGATGAGGTGATCGACGGCACACCGGCGATCAACGAGATCAAGCGCCGCTTCATCGGGGACAAGGCGTTCTCCAACCTGCCGCGCAAGTTCAAGAGCGCGATCTCCGGCCTGCCGGACGTGGCGCACGAGGTCAACGACGTCTCGTTCGTGGGCGTGGTGCACCCCGAGCACGGGCCGGGCTTCGACGTGTGGGTGGGCGGCGGCCTGTCGACCAACCCGATGATCGCCAAGCGGCTCGGCGCGTGGGTGCCGCTGGACGAGGTGCCCGACGTGTGGGCCGGCATCATCAGCATCTTCCGGGACTACGGCTACCGCCGGCTGCGGCACCGGGCACGGATCAAGTTCCTGGTCAACGACTGGGGTGCGGAGCGGTTCCGCGAGGTGCTGGAGACCGAGTACCTGGGACGCCGGCTCATCGACGGGCCCGCGCCCGACGTGCCGGCGGTCCCGGTCGACCACATCGGCGTGCACAAGCAGCAGGACGGCCGCTACTACGTGGGGGTCGCGCCGGTCGCCGGGCGGGTGTCCGGCTCGACCCTGGTCGGCGTGGCCAAGGCCGCGGAGCGGATCGGCTCCCGCCGGGTGCGGCTGACGCCGCAGCAGAAGCTGGTCGTGCTCGATGTCGAGGAGTCCGAGGTGGACTCGCTGGTGGCCGAGCTGGACAAGCTGGGCCTGGCGGCACACCCGTCGCCGTGGCGGCGCGCCACGATGGCCTGCACCGGCATCGAGTTCTGCAAGCTGGCCATCGTCGAGACCAAGGCCCGGGCCGCGACGCTGGTCGCCGAGCTGGAGGAGCGGCTGGCCGACGTACAGTCCACATTGGACACTCCGGTGAGTGTGCATCTGAACGGCTGCCCCAACTCCTGCGCCCGCATCCAGGTTGCCGACATCGGGCTGAAGGGCCAGATCGTCACCGACACCGAGGGCCGACAGGTGGAGGGCTTCCAGGTGCACCTGGGCGGCGGGCTGGGTCTGGACGCCGGGTTCGGCCGGAAGCTACGTGGCCTCAAGGTGACCGCAGACGAGCTGCCCGACTACGTGGAGCGCATCGTGCGACGCTTTTCCGCCCAACGCAATGACGGCGAGCGGTTCGCACAGTGGGTGGCCCGCGCGGAGGAGGCGGATCTGCGATGAGCGACTCGGGAGCGAGCCCCGAGGGCAGGGCCACGCCGTTCTACTGCCCTTACTGCGGGGACGAGGATCTTCGGCCCGTGCCCCCGGAGGAACTGGACGCGGGCAGGGATTCGGGCAAACCGCGCGGCGGCTGGCTTTGCGGGGCCTGTCGGCGGGTTTTCGCCGTCCGCATGCTCGGCCTTGTCCTGGGCCGGACGGGCTCGGACGATCAGATCGTTGAAAAGAAAAATTCACCTCGCGCGGAGGTGTCCGGATGAGCGTTCCCGAGAGTGCGGTGCCGAATCTTCGCACCCTGACCGCACACGCCCCCACCACCGACGATGCGGCGGCTGTGCGCCCTGCCGCGACGAACGAGCCCGCGCGGCGGGGCCGGAGCCGCGAGGAACTGCGGATGCTGGCCGAGCAGGCCGCGCGGGATTTGGCCGACGCCACCGCCGAGGAGGCGCTCGCCTGGACCGCCCGCACCTTCGGCGACCGCTGGATCGTCGCCTCCAACTTCCAGGACGCGGTCCTGGTGGACCTGGCCGCCAAGGCCAGGCCCGGGGTCGAGGTCCTGTTCCTGGAAACCGGTTACCACTTCGCGGAGACCATCGGTACCCGGGACGCGGTGGCGAGCACGTACCCCGTCCAGATCGTCAACGCGCTGCCCGATCGCACCGTGCCCGAACAGGACGCCGCGGAGGGTCCACGACTCTTCGAGCGCGAGCCGGACCGTTGTTGCTTCCTGCGCAAGGTGGTTCCGCTGCGCCGCACCCTGTCCAGCTACGACGCCTGGGTCACCGGCGTTCGCCGGGTGGACGCCCCGACGCGCGCCAACACCCCGATTGTGGGCTGGGACGAGCGCAACGGCCTGGTGAAGGTCAACCCCCTCGCCGCGTGGACCGACGAGGACATGGACGCCTACGTCGCCGAACACAACGTGCTGGTGAATCCCCTCGTTCCGGCCGGATACCCGTCGATCGGCTGTGCGCCCTGCACCGCCAAGCCCGCGCCGGGTGCGGACCCGCGCAGCGGGCGGTGGGCCGGACGGGCGAAGACCGAGTGCGGACTGCACGGATGACGGGACGAGGGCCGCGGCACGCGGCAGACCCACGGATGCGGTTACCCGCGCAGGAAGTTGGCCGGAGAGGAAGCGACCAGTGACGGCGACCCAGACCACCGACGCGCTCGATCACCTGGAGGCGTTGGAGTCCGAGGCGATCCACATCTTCCGGGAGGTGGCGGGCGAGTTCGACCGGCCGGTGATCCTGTTCTCCGGTGGCAAGGACTCCACCGTGCTGGTCCACCTGGCGCGTAAGGCGTTCTGGCCGGCGCCGGTTCCGTTTCCGTTGCTGCACGTCGACACCGGGCACAACTTCGATGAGGTGTTGCGGTTCCGCGACGACCTGGTCGAGCGGCTGGGCGCGCGACTGGTGGTGGCCAGGGTGCAGGACTGGATCGACGACGGCCGGCTGACCGAGCGACCGGACAACACCCGCAACCCGCTGCAGACCGTGCCGTTGCTGGACACGATCAGTGAACACCGGTTCGACGCCGTGTTCGGCGGTGGCCGGCGGGACGAGGAGCGGGCGCGCGCCAAGGAGCGCATCTTCAGCCTGCGCAACGCCTTCGGGCAGTGGGATCCGCGCCGACAGCGCCCGGAGCTGTGGAACCTCTACAACGGCCGGCACCGCGCCGGTGAGCACGTGCGGGTGTTCCCGTTGTCCAACTGGACGGAGCTGGACATCTGGAACTACATCGCGCGGGAGGACATCGCGTTGCCGTCGATCTACTACGCGCACGAGCGGGAGGTGTTCCGCCGTGACGGGATGTGGCTGAGCTCGGGGCCGTGGGGCGGTCCCCGGGACGGCGAGGACGTGGTGACCAGGACGGTGCGGTACCGCACCGTGGGCGACGGCTCCTGCACGGGCGCGGTGGAGTCGGATGCGGCAACGATCGAGCAGGTCATCGCCGAGGTGGCGGCCTCCCGTCTCACCGAGCGCGGCGCCACCCGCGCGGACGACCGGCTCTCGGAGGCCGCGATGGAAGACCGCAAGCGGGAGGGGTACTTCTGATGACTGACCTGTTGCGGTTGGCCACCGCGGGCAGCGTGGACGACGGCAAGTCGACGCTGGTGGGACGCCTGCTCTATGACACCAAGTCGGTACTGGCCGACCAGCTCGACGCGGTGCATCGGGCCTCGGCCGACCGGGGCCTGGCCGGACCCGACCTGTCGTTACTCGTCGATGGGCTGCGTTCGGAGCGGGAGCAGGGCATCACCATCGATGTCGCCTACCGCTACTTCGCCACTGCTCGACGCAAGTTCGTGCTCGCCGACACCCCCGGCCACGTCCAGTACACCCGCAACACCGTCACCGGGGCCTCCACCGCCCAGCTGGCGATCCTGCTGGTGGACGCGCGCAAGGGCGTCGTCGAGCAGACCCGTCGTCACGCGGCGGTGTTGGCATTGCTCGGGGTGCCGCGTCTGGTACTGGCGGTCAACAAGATCGACCTTGTCGGCTACGACGAGCAGACCTTCACCGTCATCGCCAAGGAGTTCACCGCACACGCCACCGCGCTGGGCTATCCAGAGCGGGCGTTGCTGTCCGTCCCGCTGTCCGCGCTGCACGGGGACAACGTGGTGGACCGTTCGGCCAACACTCCGTGGTGGAGCGGTCCCACGTTGTTGGAGCACCTGGAAACCGTTCCGGTCAAGGTCGATCCGCACGACGCGCCGTTCCGGTTCCCGGTGCAGTACGTGATCCGGCCCCGCACCCCCGAGCACCCCGACTACCGCGGTTACGCGGGCCAGGTGGCAGCGGGTGGAGTCCGCGAGGGCGACGAGGTCACGGTCTGGCCGGGCGGCCAGCGCACCCGGGTCGTGGGGATCGACACCCCCCACGGCCGACTGCCCGAGGTCCGCTCGGGCCGCTCGGTGACGTTGCTACTGGCCGACGACCTGGACATCACCCGGGGTGACCTCATCACCGCCCACACCGCACCGCAGCTGTCCGACGAGCTCTCGGCCACGCTGTGTTGGCTGGCCGAGAAGCCGTTGCGGCCCGGCGCCAGGGTGCTGGTCAAGCACGGCACCCGCACCGTGCAGGCGATCGTCACGGAGCTGACGGCCCGGTTCGACGAGCAGAAGCTGTCCACTTCGGACACTCCCGAACAGCTGGGACTCAACGAGATCGGGCGGGTCCGGGTACGCACCGCCGAGCCGCTACCGGTCGATCCCTACCGACTCAACCGCCGCACCGGCTCGTTCCTGGTGATCGACGCCGCCAACGGCGACACCCTCGCCGCCGGCCTGGTCGGCGCCCCGCTTCCCGTGCTGGATGCCGACGACCTCGTCTCGCCTGGCCCGTAAGGAGTTTCCGTGCGCCTCGCCCACCGTCTGCGTGGCCTGACGCTCCTCCTCGTCGTCCCGCTGCTCGCCGCGGTCGGTTGCACCCGCGCCGACCGCGGCGTTGCCGAGGGCCCGGTGGTCGACAGGGGCCCGGCGGCCGAGGTTCGGTTGGGGTACTTCCCCAACGTCACGCACGCGCCCGCGCTCATCGGGGTGGAGAAGGGCTTCTTCGCCAGGGAGCTGGGCGACACCAAGCTCACCACGCAGGTGTTCAACGCCGGCCCGGCGGAGGTGAGCGCGTTGCTGGGGGGTTCGTTGGACATTGGTTTCATTGGTTCGGGACCGGCCATCAACGCGTTCGCCAGGTCCGATGGCGAGTCGATCCGGGTGGTCGCCGGGTCGACGTCGGGCGGGGCGCAGCTGGTGGCCACGCCGGGGATCACCGGGCCGGACCAGTTGCGCGGCAAGGTTGTCGCCGCCCCGCAGCTGGGCAACACCCAGGACGTGGCGCTGAAGCGGTGGCTGTCGGACCGCAAGCTCCCGGTGGGCAACGGCGCGGACGAGGTCCGGCTCACCAACGCGGACAATCCGCAGACCTTCGACGCGTTCCGCAACGGTGACGTGCAGGCCGCGTGGCTGCCCGAGCCGTGGGCCTCGCGGCTGGTCGTCGAGGCGGGGGCGCGTGTGTTGGTGGACGAGAAGGACCTGTGGCCGGGCGGGCGGTTCCCGACGACCGTCGTTGTCGCGCGCACCCGGTTCCTCGAGGAACACCCGCAGACGGTGGCGGCGCTGATGCGCGGGGAGTTGGCCGCGATGGACTGGGCGGCCAGCCATCAGGACCAGGCGCAGGCCCTGGTCAACGACGTGTTGCGCAAGGTCACCGGCAAGGAGCTTCCCCGGCCGGTGCTCGAGCGCGCCTTCGCCGGCATCGAGCTCACCCCGGACCCGCTGGCCGGCACGTTCCCGCGGCTGGCCAGGGACTCGGTGACCGCGAAGGTGCTCCGGACGGTGCCGGACCTGAAGGGGTTCGTCGACCTCGGTCCGCTGAACACGGTGCTGCAGGCCGGCGGCCGCTCGCTGGTCGACGCCGCCGGGCTGGACAGGAAGTAGGACCCGCGCTCGTGGAGGAAGGCAGACCGCAGATGACCGCCACGCTCGACATCGCCGCCACCCGGACCGGCACCACGCCCGCCGTCCGCCTCACCGGCGTGCACAAGGTCTTCGGTCACGGCCGGGCGGCCGTCACCGCGCTGGACGGGGTCGACCTCGCCGTCGCGCCCGGGGAGTTCGTGTGCCTGCTCGGCGCCTCCGGTTGTGGCAAGACCACGCTGCTGAACCTGGTCGCCGGCCTGGAGCAGCCCACCGCGGGTGTCATCAGCACGCGGTCGGCGCGGCCGGCGGTGATGTTCCAGGAGGCGGCGCTGATGCCGTGGCTGACCGCGGCCCGCAACGTGGACCTGGCGTTGAAGCTGGCCGGACAGCGCCGGCCGGAGCGCCGGCGCCAGGTGGCCGAGCTGCTGGACCTGGTCAGGCTGGGCGAGGCCGCCGGCAAGCGGCCGCACGAGTTGTCCGGTGGCATGCGGCAGCGGGTGGCGCTGGCGCGGGCGCTGGCCTCCACCCTGGGCACCGCCGCGGCCGATGAGCCGGGCCTGCTGCTGATGGACGAGCCGTTCGCCGCGTTGGACGCGATCACCCGGGACGTGCTGCAGGGTGAGCTGCTGCGGATATGGCGGGCCACCGGTACCGCCGTCCTGTTCGTCACGCACGACGTGCGGGAGGCGGTGCGGCTCGGCCAGCGGGTGGTGTTGTTGTCGTCCCGGCCCGGGCGGGTGGCCGGCGAGTGGGTGGTCGACGGCCTGCACGGCGCCCCGGAGCTGGCGGTGGTCGAGGAGGTCAACGCACGGCTGCGGGAGGTGATCAGCAGCCATGCCGCAGCCTGATGGCTCGGTCACCGACCCGAACCCGGCATCCCGGGACCTCGCCGCGGTCGAGGCCGGCCTGGACGCGCTGGACGCCCCGGTGGTGCGGCGGCGCCGCGCGGGGTGGCGGCGCGTGCTCGGCGCGGTGCTCCCCCCACTCGTCGCGGTGGCGGTGTTCCTCGGGGCGTGGCAGGCGCTGTGGGCGGCCGCCTTCTGGCCGGAGTACAAGCTGCCGGCGCCGCTGGCCGTGTGGGAGGTGTTCTGGGGGCGCTTGCACACCGGCGAGGCGCTGGGGATCCTGTGGACCTCGGTGCATCGGGCGGTGCTCGGCTTCCTCATCGCGCTGGTGATCGCCACCCCGCTCGGTCTGTTGGTGGCGAAGATGCGGGTGGTGCGCGCCGCCGTCGGCCCGCTGATCACCGGACTGCAGAGTTTGCCCTCGGTGGCCTGGGTTCCCGCGGCGGTGTTGTGGTTCGGCCTCAACGACGCCGCGATCTACATGGTGGTGTTGCTCGGCGCGGTGCCTTCGATCACCAACGGCCTGGTGGCCGGAATCGACCAGATACCGCCGATTCTGCCGCGGGTGGGCGTGGTGTTGGGGGCGAACCGCTGGCAGGCCGCCCGCTATGTCCTGCTGCCGGCCGCGTTGCCCGGCTATCTCGCGGGACTGAAGCAGGGCTGGGCGTTCTCGTGGCGGTCGCTGATGGCGGCCGAGCTGATCGCCACCTCGCCGCAGCTCGGTCTGGGGTTGGGCGCGTTCCTGCACAACGGGCAGGCGCTGAGCGACATGCCGCAGGTGATCGCGGCGGTGCTGATGATCCTGCTCGTCGGGATCGGGGTGGAGCTGCTGGCCTTCCGGCCCGTGGAGCGGCGGGTGCTGCGGGCCCGCGGATTGGCAGGCGTGTTGTGACCCCGCCGTTGGTGGCCGTCGCGCACGGCAGCCGCGATCCGCGGTCGGCCGCGACCGTGGCCGAGTTGCTGGAGGTCGTACGGGCGCTGCGGCCGGGCCTGGACGTACGGTTGTCGTTCCTGGACCTGTCCGCCCCGCGGTTGGTCGATGTGCTGACCGCGGTCGCCGCCGAGGGGCACCGGCGGGTCGTGGTGGTGCCGCTGTTGTTGGGGCGCGCCTACCACGCGCGTGTGGACGTGCCGGGCGCGGTCGCCGAGGCGACCGCGCGCGGAGCGCGGCTGGAGGTACTGGTCTCGGACGTACTGGGGCCGGACCCGCGCCTGGAGTCGGCGGCGCTGCGCCGGCTGGCCATGGCCGGGGCCGAGGCCGGCGAGCAGGACCTGGGTGTCGTGCTGGCCGGCGCGGGATCCTCGCACCCGCCGGCGAATGCGGCGGTGGCCGCGGTGGCACGGCGCTGGGAGGAGGGCTCCGGCTGGGCCGGGGTGACGGCGGCGTTCGCGGCCGCGACCGACCCGGACGTCCCGGCGGCGATCGACCGGCTGCGGGCGCGCGGGGCACGCCGGATCGCCGTCGGGTCCTGGTTCCTGGCCCCCGGCCTGCTGCCGGACCGGGTCCGGGCGCGCGCCCTGGAAGCGGACCCCGACGTCCTGCTCGCCGACCCCCTCGGGCCCGACCCCGAGGTCGCCGAGGTCGTGCTCCAGCGCTACGCCGCCGCACGGGTCCCGGCCCAGAACCGCTCCGCCTGACCCGGCGCGCCCATCGACATCACCCCTCGGTTGGCCTCCGACCGGACCATTGCCGAGTGGCAGCTTGTGAGAAAAACTCGGGTTCACCCGCCGCCGGATCGGTGAGAACGCACGAAGCGGGGTCAACCATGAGGACCACACGTACCGTGACGACCGGCGTCGTGACCGCCCTGACCCTCCTCCCCTGTACCGCGCTGACCATCCCTGCGTCGGCGGCGACCACCACGACCGCCACCTACAAGTGCCAGGGCAGCGCCATGAACCGCACCGTCGAGTTCACCCTCACCCAGGACCTCACCGCCACCGCACCGGAGAGCGTCTCCGCCGGCGGCGCGCTGACCGTCGTGCACGACCCGGCACCGAACAAGGTCCCCGACACGGTCGGGAACTTCACCGTCAAGGAGGTCAGGAACGCCAGGCTCCACGTCCCGATCCCGACCAACTCCAGCTACGTCTCCGCGGGGCTGTCCGGTGGCGCCGGACTCAACAGCACCCCCACGGTCGCACGCGAGGGCGACGAGGTCGTGATCTCCGTGGCCGGCCCGATCAAGGGCGGTGCGGACATCGAGCTACCGACCCTGCGCCTCGACCTGACCGCGGGTGCCGAAGGCACCATCGAGTCGAAGCTCGGCGGCACCGGCTACGACGATCCGGGCCTCACTTTCACGGCCACCATCCAGGCATCGATCATCACGGTCGACGCTCCCGTCTCCTGCTACCCGGACCCGAACCCGCCGCTGACCACCACGACCATCAACTGACCCGACGACCGAGGGCTGCCGGGGCGGGTCGCGGTCCGGGCGACCCGCCCCGGTTCCCCCGACAGAACCCGAAAATCCATTGTGGACCGATGCGGCGGCCACGGCGCTATCCCGTGAAGATCACGACACGCGTGGCATCGCAGCGGGTGGCGCATCCGGGCCCCCACGAGCCCGTGACCGTGCCACACAACGCAAGGTGAGCGTCGCTGCACCGACCCCGGAAGGGTCCGCTCTCCGGTGTCGGCACCTTAAGGTGAGGGGCCGGGACCTCAGCCGGGTTAAGGAGCCACGGGAACCCCATGCGGATGTGGGAGCACAAGCCGGCCATCTCGCCGGAGATGCGCAGACGGGCCCGCAGCGTGCCCAACAACTGGTTACTCATCACCGACCCCGGCTACGACCTGGTTCGTGGGATTCCCGCCGAGGCGGTGATCGGCCGGTTCCGGGTCGACGCCCGCGGCCGCATCACCGACGACTACGTGCCCAACCCCCGGTACCGGCCCGCGTGGTCGGCGCCCCGGGCGAGGCCTCGCCCGGAGCCTCCTCGCCCACAGGTCACCCAACGGCTACGGGAGCGGGCGCGGCGAAAGCCGAACGAGTGGCTGGACGTGCCCGACCCACGGTTCGCCGACCGGTCGAAGGTCCCCTCACACGGCATCATCGGCCGCTACCGGATCGATGCGCGGGGCGAGGTGACCGACGACTACGAGCCGAACCCGGACTACCGACCGCAAACGCCGCAGGCGTTTCCGCCCGGCGCGGCCTTCGCCCCTGCCGCGTCCGGCTACCCCGCCAGCTCGGTCCCCTCAACCAACATCCCAGCAACGGTTGCGGTCCACGCCAACACCCTCACCACCGTCAACGGGACAAGCCCGGTCCCACCCGCACAGCCGGTCGTCGCGCCAGCAGTCGAGGCGAAAGCGGCGCAGACGAAGGCGATCGAGACCGGCACCGATCAGGTCGGAGCGGATCCGGTGGAAGTACCTCGGGAAGATGCGATGGAAGAACGGTTCGTCGGCAGCATCCTGGGTGGGGCGGTTGGTGACGCCCTCGGATACGGCATCGAGTTCCTCACCATCGACCAGATTCGGCGCCTTCACGGCGACAGGGGCTTAGCCGACTTCAACCACCGGGAAGGCCCGGCCGAGATCTCCGACGACACCCAGATGACGCTCTTCACCCTGGAAGGGCTGATTCGCGCGCACATACGCAGGCGGCAACGCGGCACCGGAGACGACATCCGCGTCATACAGCACGCCTACCAGCGGTGGCTGCACACCCAGGGCAGGGCATGGGCGGCGGCAGGTGGGAGCTTCGCCGAAGACACCGACGGGCCCGACGGGTGGCTGGTCTCCCACCGGGAACTCTTCGCCACCCGCGCTCCGGGCAATACGTGCATCTCCGCGCTGCTCGCGTTCGCCAGGAGCGACGAGCCGGCAGGCATCACCCGGCGGATCAACGACTCCAAGGGATGCGGCGGCGTCATGCGGGCAGCGCCGGTGGCGTTGTGGTCCGAGGATCCCGCCGAGGTCTTCGACCTGGGCGCAACGACCGGTGCCTTGACGCACAGCCATCCCAGCGGCTACCTGCCCGCGGGAGTACTCGCGGTCATCGTGCACCAGCTGATACGAGGCGGCTCGCTGCCGGCCGCGGTTGACACCGCACGGTCGCTGCTCGCGCGTTGGGAGGGCCACGAGGAGTCGCTTTCCGCGCTGGACAGGGCCATCGAGCTGACCGGGCAGGGGCGTCCGACCCCGGAGTTGATCGCGGAGCGGCTGGGCGGCGGCTGGATCGGCGAGGAGGCACTGGCGATCGGCCTGTGCGCGGCGCTGGCGACCGACAACGTCGCCGAGGCGCTCGTCCTCGCGGTCAACCACAACGGCGACAGCGACTCCACGGGCGCCATTTGCGGCAACATCGCAGGTGCCCGGTACGGGCTGACCGCCATTCCGGTGCCCTGGCTGGAGAATCTCGAACTACGGCAGTTGATCGAAACCGTTGCCCGAGACGGATTGCGCGAGTTCGGTCAGCAACCGCCGGAATCGGACGACTGGTACACCCGCTATCCGGGCTGGTGACGACTACTCCGCATACCGGGGGATGGCGTAGGCCGTCCACAGCGCCCTGTCCGAACTGGAATGCCCGGACATCGCCGGAAATCGCGGCCAAGTGGCCGAAGCCGGACCCGAACGATGCCTCTCGCCGAACCTCGCGGGACCGGGGCAGCACAGCGCCGGGGGTCCGGCCGGCTCACCCGGGCTCCCCGTCTCCGGCGTTGACAGCGCCGTGACGCCCGTTAGGGTCCGGCACATGGCTGATGAGCTGGTGCACTACGACGTGGCGCGCGGCGTCGCGACCATCACGCTCGACTCCCCGCACAACCGCAACGCGCTGTCGGCGCAGCTACGGCGGGAGCTGCGTGACCACCTGACGCGGGCCGTCGACGACGCGGCAGTCCGGGTCGTGGTGCTCAGCCACACCGGCCCGGTTTTCTGCTCCGGGATGGACCTGAAGGAGTCGCGCGGGGCGGACGCGCAGACGCAGGGCGTTCACGAGTTCCCCGCGATCCTGGAGCAGATCTGGAACAGCCCCAAGCCGGTGGTGGCCCGGCTGGTCGGTCCCGCCCGCGCGGGCGGTGTCGGCCTGGTGGCCGCCTGCGACATCGCCGTGGCCGCCGAGGACGCGACCTTCGCGTTCAGCGAGGTCCGCATCGGAGTGGTCCCCGCGGTCATCTCGGTCACCGTGTTGCCGCGGTTGCTCCCCCGTGCGGCGCACGAGCTGTTCCTCACCGGCGAGAAGTTCGACGCGCGGCGGGCCGTGGCAGCCGGCTTGATCAATTCGGCGGTCCCGGCCGACACGCTGGACGACGAGGTGCGCCGGTACACCGACATGCTCGCCCTGGGCGGGCCGCGAGCGCTGGCGGCTACCAAGGCGATGCTCCGCCGGCCGCGGGCGGCGAACCTGCGCGAGGACCTCGCCGAGATGCTGCAGCTGTCGGCCGGGTACTTCGCCAGCGAGGAGGGCCAGGAAGGCATCCGGGCCTTCGTGGAGAAGCGGCCGCCGTCCTGGGTCCCGCGCGACTGAGCGGGCACGGCGTCCCCGGCCACGCGGGGAGGGCGTCCGGAGCGGGTCACCCGTCGGTGAGGACGACGGTCAGCCGCTGGTTGGTCTCGGCGGCGTCGGCCAGCACGCCCATCACCGCCTCGTAGACATCCCGGTCGTGTGTGGCCAGCTCCCGGTGCCGGGACCACACCAGCACGTGCTCGCCCGCGGGCAGCCAGGACAGGTCGGTGAGGCAGTCGTAGAGGGCGTCGAGATTGTGGCCGTACCAGGCCGGGAACGACAGCGCGCGACCGATGGCGTCCAGGGCCGCGGCCTTGTCCCGCGTCTCGGCGCCGTCCACCACGTACGCGCCGGCCCCGCACCGGCGGGCCCGCTCGATGACCTGCCGCGCGGTCGTTCCACACGGCGCCTGCTGGAGACCGCTCACCCGCACCCCCCTACCGCCTGGTATCGACCACGACGAACGACACGTAGTGGTCGGCGGTGTAGTACACCTCGCCCGCGGTTCCCGTTACAAGGCGGCGCGCTCCCCTGGTCCGGTCACCGGGCGTGGGAACGGTGTACTCCCGGTAGTAGCCGCGCTCCTTGGCCGGCAGCAGGCGCTCGCGGTTGCCGAAGGTCGAGCCGTCCTTGTCGGGATAGGGGAACGGGCCACCCCGCTCGATCAGCCGCCAGGTCCGCCCGGCCTCCGCCGGCAGCACCGACAGCGGCTTGACCGGAAGGCCCGACTCCGCGCCCGGCACGTCCTCGGCGGCGCCGGGGGTCGTGCTGGTGACCGTGGCGGCCGGCCGGTCCTGGTGGGGGCTTCTCGGCTCGGTACCGCCGAGGTCCCGCACCAACCACGCCACGACGACCAGCGCGATCAGTCCGAGCAGGCCGGCGGTGACTCGCCTTCGGGAACTCACGGAACGACAGCCTACGAACGATCGGCGGCGCGACCGGGTTCGCCCCGCTCGGTGGGCGGGGCGTCGTAGGAACCACCGAGCGGCGGCTCGGTTTCGCCGGTTCGAGTAATGGCGGCGGAGGTGCGGTCCACGACCCGGTCGATCAGCCAGGCGACGAACCAGCACACCGGCAGCAGCACGACCATGGTCAGCGTGACCTGGAACGGGAACCACAGCTGCGCCAGCCACAGCTCGACGTCGTCCCACCACTCGGTCAGCCAGGTCAGCACGGTGGACCAGGGTACGCCGCGGGCACCCGGGTGATGGGTGTCACGGTGTGTGCGCGGGCAGCGGCGGTAGGTTTCCGCCATGTTCGCCGTGTACGCCGCTGAGCCCAAGCCCGACGACCCGCTGGCCGCACTCAGGGTGGGGGAACGGCCGGATCCGGTGCCGCCCGAGGGCTGGGTGCCCGTGCGGGTACGGGCCGCCAGCCTGAACATGCACGACATCTGGACGCTGCGCGGGGTCGGGATCAAGCCCGACCGGTTCCCGATGATCCTGGGCTGTGACGGCGCCGGGGTACTGGCGGACGGCACCGAGGTGGTGCTGCACTCGGTGATCGGCGACCCGGCGTGGACCGGCCCGGAGACCCTGGACCCGAAGCGCACCCTGCTCACCGAGCTGTACCAGGGCACTTTCGCCGACACGGTCGTGGTGCCGCGAAGGAACGTGCTGCCCAAGCCGGAAGCGCTGTCGTTCGCCGAGGCGGCCTGCACCGGGACGGCCTGGCTGACCGCCTACAACATGCTGTTCGACAAGTCGGGGCTGCGGCCGGGCCAGACGCTGCTCGTGCAGGGCGCCTCCGGTGGCGTGGCCACGGCGCTGATCCAGCTCGGCCGGGCGGCCGGGTTCCGGGTGTGGGCCACCGGCCGCAGCGAGCAGAAGCGGGCGCTGGCCGAGGAGCTGGGTGCGCACCGCACCTTCGAGCCCGGTGCGCGGCTGCCGGAGCGGGTGGACGCGGTGTTCGAGACCGTGGGCCGGGCGACCTGGTCGCACTCGGTGAAGTGCCTGCGGCCGGGCGGCACGATCGTCATTTCGGGTGCGACGACCGGGGATGCCACCGCCGCCGAGCTGCAGCGGCTGTTCTTCCTCCAGCTCCGTGTGATCGGCGCGACCATGGGCACCCGGGAGCAGTTGGCCGACCTGCTGTCGTTCCTCGAGGTGACCGGGGTGCGCCCGCAGATCGGCCAGGAGCTGCCGATGGAGCGCGCCGAGGCGGGCTTCCGGGCGATGCTGGCCGGCGAGACCGCCGGAAAGATCGTTTTCACCCGCTGAGCGGGCTTCCGGTCGGCAGCTCGGCCGGCGCAGCCGTCCACCGGCCCTTGCGCTGACCGGGCTCCCGGCCACGCACGCGCTCACTCGTCCGTACGGCACGGCGCGGCCACGCGACGGCCGACCCGGTGTGCCTCTCGGCGGTTTCGGTGTGGCGAGGACCGGGCAGCCGGTGTGCCGGCCGGGTGGGGCTGTCAGGCCCGTGACTCCCACCTACCCCTGCGTCGTTTCCGGGCGGCGCCCGGAGGGACCCACGCGTCGATCTCGGCCCCGGTGGGCTGCACGCTGGGCCCGACTCGGCGCGTCAATCTGGTCGCTGGACGCGCCCCCACCGCAGGTTCGTGACAAATCTCCTAGATCTTCACCCCTATTGGTGAACTACTTTCCCGCCGGGACGCGCAACGACGCGCGGCGGAAGGAGTGCGCATGACCCTGCAGCAGAGGGGGCTGGGCGGCGGAACCGGGGTGTTCCGCCGCAAACCCGTCACACAGATCGCGAGCGAGCACGAGGGTGAGCTGAGCCGCTCGCTCGGGCTGTGGCAGCTCACCGCGATCGGCGTCGGCGGGATCATCGGTGCGGGGGTCTTCTCCCTGGCCGGCGCGGTCGCCAACAAGACGGCGGGCCCGGCCGTGCTGATCTCGTTCCTGATCGCGGGCGTGGCCAGCGCCGCGGCCGCCTTCGCCTACGCGGAGTTCGCCGGGCTGATCCCGAAGGCGGGCTCGGCCTACACCTACGGCTACGCCGTGCTCGGCGAGATCGTCGGCTGGTTCATCGGCTGGGACCTGCTGCTGGAGTACACCGCGATCGTGGCGGTGGTGGCGATCGGGATCTCCGGCTACTTCCAGTTCCTCATGGCGGGCATCGGCATTCCGCTGCCGGAGTGGATGCTGGGCGCGCCGGGAACCGGCGGCGGGCACAAGGTCGACCTGTTCGCCGCCCTACTCTGCCTGCTCATCGCCTACCTGCTCAACCTGGGCATCAAGAACGCGGCCCGCTTCGAGACGGCCCTGGTATGGCTCAAGGTGGGCGTCGTGTTGCTGGTCGTCGTGGTCGGTTTCTTCCACATCAACACCGACAACTACACGCCGTTCCTCCCGTTCGGTTTCGGCGGTGCGGTGACCGGTGCGGCAACGGTCTTCTTCGCGGTGTTCGGCTACGACGCGATGAGCACGGCCGCCGAGGAATCCAAGGATTCGCAACGACACATGCCCAGGGCGATCGTGTACTCGCTGGTCATCGCGATGGTGTTGTACGTGCTGGCCTGCCTGGTGCTGACCGGGATGCAGGACTACCGGAACATCGACAACGAGAGTGCGTTCGCCGACGCGTTCGCCGCCGTGGGGCAACCCGCTGTGGCGACGGTGATCGCTGTGGGTGCCGTCCTGGGCATCATCACCGTGTTGTTCACCTTCATGCTCGGAGTGACGCGGGTGTGGTTCTCGATGAGCCGGGACGGCCTGATGCCGAAGTGGTTCGCTGCCACGCACCCCACGCGCAAGGTGCCGCACCGGGTCACCTGGATCGTCGGGGTCGCCTCGGCGCTCATCGCCGGTTTCCTGCCGATCAAGGAGGCCGCCGAGCTGACCAATATCGGGATCCTGCTGGCGTTCATCGTGGTGTCGGTCGCGGTGATCGTGCTGCGTTACCGGCAGCCGGACCTGCCGCGCACGTTCCGTTGCCCCGGGATGCCGGTCGTCCCGATCATCGGCATCCTCTTCTCCGTCTGGCTGATCACCGAGCTGACGATGACGACGTGGTTGCGGTTCGCGGGTTGGTTCGTGCTCGGGCTGATCTTCTACTTCGCCTACTCCTACCGGAACTCGGCGCTGGCGAAGGTGGAACGGACCGAAGTCGGCTGACCGACGAGAGCTCCTGTCCCGGCGTACCTGGTGCCCGGGGCAGGAGCGCTCGGTGCTTGACGGCGTTCTCCGGGAGGTATTGGTGGCGACCGCTGTTGACCGCGCTCAGCGCTGCCTTCGGGACAGCCGGTCGGCGGCGGCGGACAGCGCCTCCCTGGCGTCACGGTGAATCCGGGAGAGGAGCTCGCCGGCCGGCATCGACTCGGCCAGGGAGTAGGTCTGCCCGGCCCACAGCGACATGGCTTCCGGGTCGTCGGCACGGGAGGCAGCGGCACGCAGCGGCTTGGTCAGGTGGTGTAGCTGCGGGTACGCGGCGGGAGCGTGCGCGCTGTGGTCGAGCAGGAAGCGGTTCACCAGACCGCGTGCGGGACGGCCGGTGAAGGACCTGGTCAGTGCGGTTCCCCGGGCTGTGTCACGCAGGGCTGCGCGGTGGGTGGGCTGGGTGCCGGCCTCCGGGCAGCCCAGGAACGCGGTGCCGAGTTGGGCCGCCGTGGCACCGGCGGCGAGCACGGCGGCCACATCGGCGCCGGTCACCAGGCCACCGGCGGCGATGACCGGCACCTGGACGGCGGCCGTGACCAGGCGGAGCGCCGCCAGGGTGCCGATCAGTTCGCCGCCGCCGGGCGAGATCCCGTCGTCGTGGAAGACGCCGCGGTGTCCCCCGGCCTCGGCGCCCTGCACGCAGACGGCGTCGGCGCCCGCGCGTACGGCGGCGCGCGCCTCGGCCGGCGTCGTCACCGTGACCACGGCCTGGGCGCCCGCCTCGTGCACCTTCCGGACAACGTCCTCGTCCGGGCAACCGAAGGTGAAGGAAACAACCGGAACACGCTGGGCCAAGGCGAGGTCGAGCTTCGCGCGACAGTGGTCGTCGTCCCAGCGCGGCTCACCGAGTTCCACGCCGTACCGCTCGGTTTCGGCCCGCAGGTGCTGCCGGTAGCTGTCGACATCGGCGTGGCCGGCCGGGCCGGGCACGAACAGGTTGACGCCGAAGGGCGTGGCCGACAGCTCACGGGTGCGGGCGATCTGGTCGGCCAGCGCTTCCGGGGTGAGGTAGCCGGCCGCGAGGAAGCCGAACCCGCCGGCTCCACCCACCGCCGCCACCAGCTCCGGGGTCGACACACCGCCGGCCATCGGCGCGGCAATCACGGGGATCCGCAGCTCAGTGATCACTCGCCGCACCCTAGATCGGTGCCTCGGTTCCACGCTCCGGGATGCAGCGGACGCCACAGGCCGCCGGACTGAGGCGTACGGCACGTACCTGGCCGTTGGGTCGATCGTGGGCGACTCTCCGTGGTCGCCGCGCGGGCAAACGGCCACGGAGGGCCCGGGCGGCAACCGGCACAGTCGCCGCTGCCTGCGAAGATGATCCACCATCTGCAGCCGGGCCCGGCTTCGGGCAATCGTTCCGATCGCCCGGTTCCACCCGGGCCGAAGCCGATCTGCCACCGGCGAACCCGGCCGTGGACCTGGGGGCGAACGAGCCGCCCCGAGGCCGGCGGACGGTAGGGCGCGGCCTCAGGCTCTCCCGGGCTGGCCGCTCCGCACCCTTGGACGGACCGCCGTTGTCCAGGCTGGTCCTTCTTGGACGATGGGGGATGTGAGTGCGGTTGGTACTGGGATGATTGCCGCGGTGAGCCCGTGCGCGTTCACGATGTTGCTGGCCTACGTCCTCGTGGTCGTGGCCGGGGGTCGGGGGCTGGCGAGGATTCCGGCGTTGCGCCGGGCCCTGGTGACCAGTGGCGTGATGGCGGCCGGGTTTGTCGCAACGTTCGGGGTCGGTGCGGCCGTCGTCGCCTCGGTCACGATGCCGTGGCAGGACTACGCGCCCGTCCTGGCCCTGGTGGTCGGGTTTCTGTCGGTCATGGCGGGAATCCTGCTGGTCGCCGGGCGGAACCTGCCGTCTGTGATCCCCGGGTCGAAGCAGGCCAGTCAGTGGGTCGGCCCCACGTTGGGCTACGGGGCCGCCTACGCCGCCGCCTCGCTGGGCTGCGCGTTGGGCCCCTTCATTGCGACCATCGATGTACCAGGGAGCACGCCGTTCGGCGTAGTCCTCACGGCAATCGGTTACGGGGTGGGTTTCGCACTCGTGGTCGCGGTCCCTACGGCAGGGGTCAGCGTGGCGATGGACGCGCTGAACGTCTTTCGCCGCCTGGCACCCCACATCCCCCGGATCACCGGCGTCCTGCTGTTCGCGTCCGGTTTCTACGTCTTCTACTACGCGACGTATCTGCTCCGCAGCCGTGGGAAGCCAGGGGATCCGGTGGTGGAGACGACCGAGAAGGTCCGCTCCTCGGTGGAACACTGGCTCACCCTGCTCGGCCCCGGTCCGCTCGTCGCCGTGCTCCTGCTGATGGTGGCGGTGCCCATCATCGCCCGGCGGCGGCGTGGTCGCGCCGGGTGACCGCGCTTCCACCGGATTCCGGCTCTCCGCGAGACTGAACCGATGCGCTCCCTGTTACTCGTGTCACTGCTCACGGTGGCGATGGCGGCACCCGCCAGCGCCGCGCCGGACCCGCACCCACTGCCCCCGTTTCTCGCGGTCGCGCATTCGGTCACCGCGAAGCAGCTCGGCGCCACCTGGCGGGAAGGCTGCCCGGTGCCGCCGGAGGACCTGCGGATGATCGTGATGACCCACGTCGGGATGGACGGCCGCGCGCACCTGGGGCGGATGGTGGTGCACCAGGACCGGGTGCGACCGGTCATCGAGGTCTTCGCCGACCTTTATCGGATGCGTTTCCCCATCGAGAAGATGCGCACCGTCGACAACTACGACAACGCCGACGACGAGTTGTCCATGCGGGACAACAACACTTCAGCGTTCAACTGCCGGGGCATCCCGGGAACCGGGCGGTGGTCGTACCACGCCTACGGCCGTGCGATCGACGTCAACCCCAAGATCAACCCGTATCTGGACGAGAACGGTGTGCAGCCGGCCAACGGCGGCCCCTGGCTGGACCGGTCCCGGCGGGATCCGGGGATGCTGCACGACGGCGAACCGCCCGTGCTGGCCTTCACCGACCGCGGTTGGACCTGGGGCGGCCACTGGACCGACCCGATCGACTACCAGCATTTCGAGTTGCCCTGACCGGATTCTGGAAATGGGTCTGGAGACAGCGCAGCACCGCCGTGGCGGAATGGGTGTCGTGCGATAGTGTCCGCCAAGGAGACCACAGGACCGGTGCACGCCCGACCGGTGGGACTTCCGTACGCCCTCGGACACCGCACAACTGGGCACGGGGACTTTCCGGGGCTCGGATTCCCGGAAACCCTTGCTCACGCCGGAACGAGGGCTTCCGCGCGCCGCGACCGCGCGGAAGCCCTCGCCATTGTCACCGGCACGGACGAAACGACCCGCCCGCCGTCCTACTTCTTGCCTTCGACCAGGGTGCTGTAGTTGCCGTAGGTGCCCAGGTTCAGGTACTCCCCCGGCTTCTTGACATTGCCGGGATCGCAGGTCTTGCTCAGGTTGCCAGCGGTGCCGAGGTCGCACAGCTTTCCGGCGTTGTCGACCCCGTCGGCGGCGGCCGAGGCGGGGACGGCACCGGCGAGGGCGGCCGCAACTCCGACGCCAGCCGCGGTCACGACCTTACGCATGGACATTCTCCGGTTGCTCCCAACTCTTGGTGGTCCTGACGTTCCGACGCCGGGCCGGCGCCGGTTGGTGGGGGACGGGCGGAAAACTAGCGGGACAGCGAAAAACAGATCAAGTTATGCTGGCAGAGCCACCCGCTCGAGTGAACGCCCGGTTCGGTGTCGTCATTACGAACACCAGGCAAAAAGGAGACTTGTTCACCTTTGTATGCGACTCAAGCAAACGCACCCGGGTGACTGTTAACAATGTCGTGGGTCCGGACGATTACATCCGGTTAGATCTTGGTCGCGTCCGCGTCGCCCCGGGTCCGGCCCACCGTGGCGGTGGTGGGCCGGATCCACCCGGGATCGCGCCGCCGCGCGCGGGCGGGCTACTTCCTGGGCTTCTTCTCGCCCGACTCGTCGGTGGCCAGTGCCGCCACGAACGCCTCCTGCGGCACCTCGACGCGGCCCACCATCTTCATCCGCTTCTTGCCTTCCTTCTGCTTCTCCAGCAGCTTGCGCTTCCGCGAGATGTCACCGCCGTAGCACTTGGCGAGGACGTCCTTGCGCAGTGCGCGGATGGTCTCCCGGGCGATGATCCGGGAGCCGACGGCGGCCTGGATGGGCACCTCGAACTGCTGCCGCGGGATCAGCTCCCGCAGCTTGCTGGCCATCTTCGTGCCGTAGCCGTAGGCGGCGTCCTTGTGCACGATCGCGCTGAAGGCGTCCACCGGTTCGCCCTGCAGCAGGATGTCGACCTTGACCAGGTCCGCGGTCTGGCTGCCGGCTTCCTCGTAGTCCAGCGAGGCGTAGCCGCGGGTGCGGGACTTCAGGGTGTCGAAGAAGTCGTAGACGATCTCGGCGAGCGGCAGGGTGTAGCGCAGCTCGACCCGGTCCTCCGACAGGTAGTCCATGCCGCCGAGCTGGCCGCGCCGGCTCTGGCACAGCTCCATGATCGCGCCCACGAAGTCCGACGGGGCGATGATCGTGGTCTTGACGACCGGCTCGTGCACCTCGGCGATCTTGCCCTTCGGCCAGTCGGAGGGGTTGGTCACCACGTGCTCGGTGTCGTCCTCCATGACCACCCGGTACACCACGTTGGGCGCGGTGGAGATGAGGTCGAGGCCGAACTCGCGTTCCAGCCGGTCCCGGGTGATCTCCAGGTGCAGCAGGCCGAGGAAGCCGCAGCGGAACCCGAAGCCCAGCGCGGCCGAGGTCTCCGGCTCGTAGGTCAGGGCGGCGTCGTTGAGCTGCAGCTTGTCCAGGGCCTCCCGCAGCTCCGGGTAGTCCGAGCCGTCGAGGGGGTAGAGCCCGGCGTAGACCATCGGCTTGGGATCGCGGTAGCCGCCCAGCGGCTCGGTGGCGCCCTTGCGCTCGCTGGTGACGGTGTCGCCCACGCGGGACTGCCGGACGTCCTTCACGCCGGTGATCAGGTAGCCGACCTCGCCAACCCCGAGTCCCCTGCAGGGCTTGGGATCCGGCGAGATGATCCCGACCTCGAGCAGCTCGTGCGTGGCACCGGTGGACATCATCCGGATCCGCTCGCGCGGGGTGATCCTGCCGTCCATCACCCGCACGTAGGTGATCACGCCGCGGTAGGTGTCGTACACCGAGTCGAAGATCATCGCCCGGGCCGGGGCGTCGTCGGCGCCCCGGGGGGCCGGCACCTGCCGCACCACCTCGTCGAGCAGCTCGCGCACGCCCGCGCCGGTCTTGGCCGACACCCGCAGCACGTCCTCCGGCTCGCAGCCGATGATGTGGGCCAGCTCCGCGGCGTACTTGTCCGGGTCGGCGGCCGGCAGGTCGATCTTGTTGAGCACCGGGACGATGGTCAGGTCGTTCTCCATCGCCAGGTAGAGGTTGGCCAGCGTCTGCGCCTCGATGCCCTGGGCCGCGTCCACCAGCAGGATCGCGCCCTCGCACGCGGCCAGCGAGCGGGACACCTCGTAGGTGAAGTCGACGTGGCCGGGGGTGTCGATCAGGTGCAGCACGTGGTCGGTGCCGTCGAGGCGCCAGGGCAGGCGGACGTTCTGCGCCTTGATCGTGATGCCGCGCTCGCGCTCGATGTCCATCCGGTCGAGGTACTGGTCACGCATGGTGCGTTCCTCGACCACGCCGGTGAGCTGCAGCATCCGGTCGGCCAGCGTCGACTTGCCATGGTCGATGTGGGCGATGATGCAGAAGTTCCGGATGCGCTCCGGCGGCGTGAACGTGCTGTCGGCGAACGTGCTCACTCGGGTTCCTCGCAAGCGAATGGGTGACGCTTCATGGTCCCACGAGTCCGCTGGTGCCCCGCACCCTTGTCCGGGCCGGTCGGGCGGCGGCACTCGTCCGCGCCCGGCCGGTGACCGGGCGACCTGCGGGAACCTACCGGGGCGGTGGCCCGGCGGGCAGTGCCGGAGCAACCCGGGCGGCCGCGACGCGACCGAGCCACCATGCGGCGAGGACACCCACGGTGACCCCGGTCGGGACCGCCAGCCACCGCAGGATGTCGCATCCGGCGAGGTCACCGGCCAGCACGAGCCCGCTCTCCGGCCCGGCGGCCATTGCCACGCCGAGCGGGAGCACGAGTCGCGTTGCCCGACCCGGGACCGAGCGGTGTGGCGAGCGGCACAGCGCGGGCGGAACGACGAGCGCGCCGGCGGCGGTGCCCAGCAGCGCGGGGACGAGGCTCAGCACCCAGGGGTAGGTCTCGGCTCGTCCGGCGAGCGCCGGCAGGGCGAGCGCGGCGACGACAGAGACCGGGCCGACCCAGAGCAGCCATGCGAGCTGGCGTCCCCGGACGTGCACTGCCGCGGGATGTGTCGAGGCGTGGGAAGGCTGTTCGAGGTGGACGTCGCTGGTGTTGGCGTAGGCCATGAGGACGACCGCGACGGCGGTGTAGGGCAGGAACTCGGCGCCCTGGAGCGCGCCGACCGCCAGCAGGGGCACCAGTGGAGCGGCGAGGCCGACGAGCAGGACCGGAAGGAGTGCCGCCTGCCGCCGTGGGTCGCACCGCCAGGCGCGTAGCTCGTCCACGGCGACCGCGCCCACCGGCGATGCGGCGAGCCTGGGCAGGGCACGCACCGCCCACCTGGCCCGGATGCCGATCAGTGCCTCGGCCAGGGTGCCCGTACGAGCCTCGGCTCGCTCGGGCGCGCCGGGCTCGCGGCGAACGGCACGGGGCCGCGCAGGGCACGGTAGGGACGCCCGGTGAGGTTCGGCACGTCCGCCCGATGCCGACCTCGCCGGCCTCGATCCGTGGTTGGGCCGCGACCGGCCTCTCGCAAGGTTCCCCATCTGCCCCCTCCCCAGCGGCACCCCCTCGCACCGCCGGGTAAAAAGTGATATCACTTTGATGGCACGCCGGCAAGGGGCCGGTGGTGGAGGAGGAGGTCTTGATGTCGGGGGAGCACAAGCTGGACCTGCCCGCGCCCGCGGTGCGGGAGCGCCGCGCCCTGGACCTGAACGGGCTCGGGGTGCTGGGGCTGAGCGTGCTGCTGATGCTGGTCGGGGCCGCGGTGATCGTCGGCTCGGCGGTGGTGGACTCCGGTCTGGGCATCACCGTGGGGGTGCTCGTCGCCGCGGGTGGGAGCCTGCTGCTCCCCGGGCTGGTCGCGGTGGCGCCCGGTGAGGCGCGGGTCGTGCAGTTCGTCGGCCGCTACTCCGGGACCGTGCGGGAGCCGGGCCTGCGTTGGGTGAACCCGTTCACCACGCGGGTGAAGGTTTCCACCCGGATCCGCAACCACGAGAGCTCGGTCATGAAGGTCAACGACGCCGACGGCAACCCGATCGAGATCGCCGCGGTCGTGGTCTGGCAGGTGGCCGACACGGCGCAGGCGAGCTTCGAGGTGGACGACTTCGTCACGTTCGTGGAGACGCAGACCGAGACGGCGGTGCGGCACATCGCGACGACCTACCCCTACGACACGCACACCAGCTCGGGGCTGTCGCTGCGCGAGAACGCCGACGAGATCACCGAGAAGCTGTCGACGGAGATCGCGGCGCGGGTGCAGGCGGCCGGCGTGAAGATCGTGGAGTCGCGGTTCACGCACCTCGCCTATGCGCCGGAGATCGCGCAGGCCATGTTGCAGCGGCAGCAGGCCGGGGCCGTGGTGGCGGCGCGGGCGAAGATCGTGGAGGGTGCCGTGGGCATGGTGCAGGCGGCGCTGGACCAGCTCGCCGAGAAGGACGTCATCGAGCTGGACGAGGAACGCAAGGCGACGATGGTCAGCAACCTGCTGGTCGTGCTGTGTGGGGACCGGTCGACGCAGCCGGTCGTCAACACCGGGTCGCTCTACCAGTGAGCCGGGACTTCGGACGGACGCGTCGCAGGGGAGCCGTGAGTGGCCGAACGGAAGAGCTTCCTGCTCCGCCTGGACCCCGCGGTGCACGACGCGCTGGCTCGTTGGGCCGGTGACGAGCTGCGCAGTGTCAACGCGCAGATCGAGTTCCTGCTGCGCAAGGCACTGGCCGAGGCGGGTCGGCTGCCGCCGGATGCCCGTCGGCCCGCCCGCCGCGGCCGGCCACGCAAACGGCCGGCGGACGAGACCGGTGCTGGTGCGGGGACGAACGATGGGACGGAGCGGGCGGACGATCAGTGAGCGGGTCAGGCATCTTGCCTGCCCCACAGATCAAGGCGTGCCCAACCGGTTTCCCGCTTCCGGCCAACTGTGGCGGACGTAAGGGGCGCCGTAGCACGACAACCGCCGTCACCGCCGGGAGCTGACCGCTCTCAGGCGGAGTGCGCTCAGGCAGCGGGCCAAATGCCCTCCCTCCGTTACCTCCCAAGCCTTCCCGGCAGGTTCTGGCCTGCGTGCGGTGTACCGGGCTCGCCTGGTCCGCTGGGGAGGGGCCCTGCCGCTATCACGCTGTTGGCGAAGTACCGGTCGTGGCCGCGGAACACGGACGTCCCTGGGGGTGTGGCCCAGCTCGGACTGAGGCCACCGGAGTCCACCGCAGGTTCGCCAACACGGTCGCAATGGTCGGGCCAGCGCAGGTGCTGACCTCGCCGGGGTCGACAGGGGTCGGTGCCCGACCCGGTGGAGTGGCACACCAGGGCAATCGGGCGTGCGACGCCTTCGTCCTTCCCCTTGAGCCAGGACCGCGGGGGCGGTCGTTTGCCGAATGCGTTGATCACACTCCGCTACCCGGGGGTCGTCACCGCCGGCGGTGGTGTTCCCCGACCCCGCGCCAGCCGGGGACCACCACCGCCGGGGTCGACGAGCGGGACCGCGGCGAGTCGCGGCACGGGCCCGGGAAGTATGCAACCTGACGCATGAGTAACCCCTCTCGGACGCGGCGCGATCACCCCGCGGCGAACGTAGGCCGCTCAGCCGGGTGAGTCCGCGCCCTGTTCCGCACCGTCGGCCGCCCGCCCCGCTCGACGTTGCCGCAGCCACCGGGCCGCCCACCGCACGGAGCACAACACGGCGAACGCCACCGAGGTCAGCACCAGAAAGTTGATCAGGCTGGCGATCACGGAGCCGTACTGCAACCGCCACTGTCCGGCCTGCAGGCTGAGCCGGCTGACCTCGGGTTGCCCGAGCGCCGAGGTCACCCGCGCAAGGATCACGTCGCGCGCGAGCAGCTGCACGGCGCAGGCCACCACCGCCCCCAAGCCCGCGCCGACCAGCACCTCGACGAGGCCGCCGGCCGACACCGTTGTGCCGCTGCCGCGCCCAGGTCCCGCCACGCCGACCTCCACATCACAGGGAGTAGTAATTCAATTACTCCCAGTATGAAACGGGGTCGGCGTGTCACGGCACCCCCGCGGCAGGCCATTCCCGCCTCCGGTCCGCGCAGTCACTTCGCTTGAGTGACGTGTAAAGCACCTTCGGAGTTATTCGTCTCTGGGCGGTCGGGGAGTAGGGGTTCTCACCGGTTCGGGACAACCGTTGCTTCGCCGGATCGGGAAGGGTCGGTAAGTCCGTTGGCGCGGCGGGAAGCCGCGGTCGGGGTCGGCGTCTTCCCGCCTCCTCGGCCGGCCCCCGACCCGGGCGGCGGAACACGTCAGTGCCGGGGCCCACCTGCCCCGCGGGCGGCCCACCGGTCGGGCACCCTGGGCCAGCGCGTGCGGGGCTGGTCAGCCGCCGAAGGCGACCCGCCATCCCAGGGTGACCAGGAGCGTTGCGACCACGGCCAGGAAGACGTGGCGCACGAAGACCGAGCCGTAGCGCACCGCGACGCCGGCGCCGACCAGTCCGCCGGCGAGGTTGAACACGGCCATGGCGAGCCCCAGACCCCACAGCACCTTCCCGGCCGGGGCGAAGTAGGCGAGGGCCCCGATGTTGGTGGCCACGTTGACCACCTTCGCGGTGGCCGAGGCGCGCAGGAACGCGAAACCCAGCAGGCCGACCAGCAAGAACACCAGGAAGGAGCCGGTACCGGGGCCGGTCATGCCGTCGTAGAAGCCCAGCACCGCGCCGCCCAGGGTCATCAGGGCGAGTTCAGCGCGCGGTCCGAAGCGGGTGCTCTCGTGCAGGCCGAGCTCCCGACGGCGCCAGGTGTAGTAGCCGACACCGGCGATGGCGGTGAGCACGATGCCGTTGAGCGCGCCCGGGGAGAGCTTGTCCGCCACGGTCGCCCCGCCGTAGGCACCCGCAAGCGCGGTCGCGGCCATCGGGACCGCCGAGCGCCACCGGATACGGGTTCGCCTGGCATACGTGCGAAGCGCGGCCGAGGTACCCACGACCGCGGCGACCTTGTTGGTCGCCACCGCGTAGACCGGATGGCCACCGACACCCAACAGCATCAGCGCCGGGAGCTGGACGAGGCCGCCCCCGCCGACCACCGCGTCGACCGTTCCGGCCGCGAAGGCCGCCAGGCAGAGGAAGAGCAGCCCGGCCAGGGAGACGTCAGCAAACCCGGGCCACCCCAGTGCGTTCATCACCTCGGCACCCTAGGAAGCCCGACCCCCGCCCGGGCGCCGGCAATGACCCAGATCACGGGTGGCCGGTGGCGAGCGGGTTCGGGTGGGTGCCCCGAACGGACGCTGTTAGGATGGCCAGCCGTGCCGTGCGGCATTCCGCCGTGGAGGAAGACCCACGCGTGTCGCGTGGGTGCCAGTGAGCGCGGCACACCCATCGAACTCGAGACAAGGGGCTTCGCGTGGCCAACATCAAGTCGCAGATGAAGCGTAACCGCCAGAACGAGAAGCGGCGGCTGCGGAACAAGTCGGTCAAGTCCTCGGTGAAGACCGCGATCCGCAGGTTCCGCGAGGCCGCCGAGGCCGGTGACAAGGACAAGGCCCTGGTGCTGCTGCGCGAGGCCAGCCGCAAGCTGGACAAGGCCACCAGTAAGGGCGTCATCCACCGCAACCAGGCCGCCAACAAGAAGTCCGCGATGGCGCTGCGCGCCAACCAGCTCTGAGGCGCGCGCCGGGCGGGTTCCGCCGAACGTGACGAGGGGCGCCGTTCCGGGTGGAACGGCGCCCCTCGCTTGTTCACCGAAGTCGACGTGGCGGTCACGGGACCGGTGGGGCACCCGCCCCGCGACCTGCCGGGTCAACCGACCAGGTGAGCCCGCCGTCGGGCCCGGCACCGGGCCCGGCTCGCCGCGGACTCGCTGGCCCTGGTCGTGATGCCCAGCTCGCGGGCGATCTCCTGATGCCCCTGGCCACTGGCCAGGCAGAGCAGGATCCGCCGCTCCCGCGCCGTCAGCGGCCCGCAGCGACGCAACATCCAGGTCGCCTCCGCGCGGTCGCTGACCAGTTCGGCCGGGTCGTCCGAGCCGACGGGTAGCAACCGCGGGTGGTCATCGAACTGGCGTGCCACCTTGCGCCGACGGAAGCGGTCCACGCAGAGTCGCCGGACGACGGCCACCAGGAACTGCCGCATCCGGTTCCGGTCCAATCGTGGGAATTCCGCGGCGCGCACCAACGCATCGTGCACGACATCCTCCGCGTCATACCCACTACCGCAGTAGTGTGTAGCCATTTGGACCAACTGTGGACGCAGTTCCACGCAGGCCTGCCAAAAGTTGGCTTCCGCACCACGTGCCGAAGCACCCTCGCGCATGTCGATCCCCTGTTTCGGTGAAATTAAGGGCGGCGCTGCCCCTGGTTCGCGCGGCGCCAGGCGTCCGCAGCCAGTCCCGGCCACGAACAGGTGACATTGCACAGAGTGCAACTGCGCAGGGCAAGCCCTAGTTGCTACCGAAAACAACCTGGCCACCTCGATTGAATCACGAACGAGTCAACTTCGTCGCGCCACGATCGACACTGACGGAACCTCGCTATGAGAATCGTCACCGCGAGTCCGGAGGGCCAACCCACGTATTACGTGTGGAGTGCCCAGAAGGCGCTCGGACACATGGAAAACGGTTTCGGAGAAAGGACCCTCGATCGTGAGAAACCGGCTCCTGGGATTAGCGCTCGCCGCAGGCGGAACCCTGCTTCTGGTGGGCGCGACTCCCGCGAACGCCGCATCGGAACCCGCCACCGAGAGCAACCCGTCGGCGTCCGCCCTCGTGCTCACGTCGAACCCGGGTGAGGAGGTTTCTCCGTTCGCCCGCAGCGTGGCGTTGACCTGTCAACCGGCCGGCGGCACGCATCCCGAACCCGTTTTCGCCTGTAACGAGCTCGCCAGCGTCGATGGCGACATCAACAAGCTCGATGTGCGGACCGACCAGGCGTGCACCTTCATCTACGCGCCGGTGACGGTCACCGCGACCGGTGTCTGGGACGGTCGCAAGGTCGAGTACAAGGAGACCTTCCCCAACGACTGCGTGCTGACGTCCTACACCGGTCACGTCTTCCGCTTCTGACCGGCGGGTCGGCTCCGTTCGGTCCCGGGGTTGGTGAGCGCCCTCGACACCGGCTATCCGACCGCCCTCGCTCCCCGTTCCGTTCCGGGGGCCCAAGT
>NZ_BMMK01000010.1:39225-203729 GCF_014645795.1 Longimycelium tulufanense
CCATGGTTACGCCGGGGCGCGACTCCCCCACCATTTCCGAGCTTTGTTTGCCTTCTCCCGCACAAGCCGGTTCGGGGCGTGGTTTTGCGGTGCCGTGGCGGGTTTGGCATACCTTCTGTTGCGGGTCGGGTGTGGATCGTGGCTCGCGCTGCTTTCCGCTCTGCTGCCGGACTCTCGGCCCGAGGTTCTACCCGGATGGCGCAGGGTCCTGCCCGGTGCCTGAGCTCCTCAGCTCCCAGGCCGCGACGCACTCGCGCCGGCTGGGCTCTGGTGTGTCCCGGCCCTCCTGCACCGAGTCCGGCCAGCCGGGGTCGATGGGCAGGGCTCCTTGCCCTCGTACCCCAGGACTTCTGTGTCGCTGACCGAGCCCGTGCTCAGCGGGGCTGGTGGGCGTCCAGAATGCGCAGGACGGCGCGCTCCAGCGCGTAGCCAGGATCTGCCGCGACCCCCTTCACCTCGGCGTTGAGGTCGGCCACGACCTGCATCGCGGCGGCGAGCCCGTCCTGGTTCCACCCGCGGGCCTGTGCCTGGGCCTTCTTGACCTTCCACGGCGGCATGCCCAGCTCGCCGGCCAGCCGGAACGGGTCCGCCCGGCCCACCGCCGACACTCGGGCGATCGTGCGCACCGCGTCGGCGAGCGCGTCCGCGATGAGGACATGGGCCACGCCGAGGTGCAGGGCCCACCGCAACGCCTCGAGCGCGCCGACGCGGTCGCCGGTGACCGCCTTCTCCGCCACGACGAACCCGGTCACCTCGGCCCGACCCCGGTGGTAGCGGCGCACCTCGGCCTCGCCGATCTTGCCTCCGGCGTCGGCCACCAGCTGTCCGGCCGCCGACGCGAGCTCCCGCAGGTCCTGCCCCACCGCCTCGACGAGCGCGGCCACCCCGGCCGGGTCGATGCGGCCACCGGCGCGACGCACCTCATCGCGGACGAACGCTTCACGCTCGGAAGGTTTGGTGATCTTGGCGCACTCGGTGAGCCGGGCACCGGCCTTGCGCAGTGCCCCGGGCAGGTCCTTGGCGGCCTTGCTGCGGCCGCCCCCGGTGTGGACCACGACGAGCACGACGCCGTCGGCGGGCTGCTTGGCGTAGGTGGTGACCGCCTCGGCGATCTCCTTGCCCACCTCCTGGGCGGCGTCCAGCACGACCACCCGGCCCTCGGCGAACAGCGACGGGCTGAGCATCTCCGCGAGCTCGGCGGGGGTGATCTCGGTCACCCGGACCCGGCGCAGCTCGGCTTCCGGGTCGGCCAGCCGCGCGGCCTCCAGCGCGGCCCGCACGGCCCGCTCGACGAGGAGCTCCTCCTCCCCGAGCACCAGGTGCAACGGGTCGGGCGTGACGGCGGGAGCACTCACGCCGCGCATCCTCCCACGGCGACCGACACTCCCGGGATGTGGACGCGGCTGGTCGCTGATCGGGACAGTGCCGTAGCGTGTGCGGCACAACCGAACACCGACAGCTCATCCAGAGGGGCAGAGGGACTCGGCCCGACGAAGCCCCGGCAACCGGTGCCGGCCGATCGTGGGACATCTGACGCGAGGCAGCCGGCGACCACGGTGCCAATTCCGGCCCGCCGCGCGGGAAAGATGAGGAGAGACCTCGCGATGACGACCACCGTCGGGACCACGACGACGACCTTCGACCTCGGCCCGGCCGGCGCGCTGGCGTGCCGGGAGTGTGGACACCAGATCCCCCTCGCCGCCGAGTTCGCCTGTGCAGAGTGTTTCGGCCCGCTGGAGGTCGCCTACAACTTCGGTACGGTGCGGCGGGAGGACATCGAGGCGGGACCGCGCTCGATCTGGCGGTACCGCCGGCTGTTGCCGGTTCCGTCCGATGTGGACGACCACCCCAACACGCAGCCCGGCTGTACGCGGCTGGTGCGCGCCGATCGGCTCGCGGCGGCGCTGGGCGTGAAGCGGCTGTGGGTCAAGGACGACACCGGGAACCCGACGCACTCGTTCAAGGACCGTGTCGTCGCCGTCGCGCTGGCTGCGGCGCGGACGCTCGGCTTCACGGTGCTGGCCTGCCCCTCCACCGGCAACCTGGCCAACGCGGTGGCCGCCGCAGCGGCGCGTGCGGGGTGGCAGTCGGTGGTGCTCATCCCGTCCAGCCTGGAGAAGGCCAAGGTGCTCACCACCGCGGTCTACGACGGCGCGCTGATCGCCGTTGACGGGAACTATGACGACGTCAACCGGCTGGCGACCGAGCTGGCCGCCGAGCACGAGGACTGGGCGTTCGTCAACGTCAACGTCCGGCCCTACTACGCGGAGGGGTCCAAGACGCTCGGTTTCGAGGTGGCCGAGCAGCTCGGCTGGCGGCTGCCGGACCAGGTCGTGGTGCCGATCGCGTCGGGCTCGCAGCTCACCAAGGTCGACAAGGCGTTCCGGGAGTTGGGCGAGCTCGGGTTGGTCGAGCCCGCCCCCTACCGGGTTTTCGGTGCCCAGGCCACCGGCTGCTCGCCGGTGTCCGCCGCCTTCAAGGCGGGCCACGACGTGGTGACGCCGGTCCGGCCGGACACCATCGCCCGGTCGCTGGCGATCGGCGCGCCCGCCGATGGCCCCTACGTCCTGGATGCCGTCCAGCGCACCGGCGGTGCCGTGGAGGACGTCACCGATGACGAGGTGGTGGAGGCCATCCGGCTGCTGGCGCGGACCGAGGGGATCTTCGCCGAGACCGCCGGTGGCGTCACCGTGGCGACGGCGAAGAAGCTCATCGCGAACGGCCAGCTCGACCCGGACGCGGAGACGGTCCTGCTGATCACCGGTGACGGCCTGAAGACCCTGGATGCCGTGGCGGACCGGGTCGGTCCCCGCGCGACCGTTCCGCCGCAGACCGCCGCCGTCCGCGAGGCCCTCCGCGGCTGACCCGTACTTCTGGCTGTACTGCCGTTCCAACGGTGACCATGGTGTCTCGGGCTGGCGACTCGTTGATCTGAAAGCCCTTGCCTTGGTGTGATGGGTCTGGGGGCTTCCCCCTCCCCCACCCCTCCCTCCCGCCCCTCGCCCCTGACCCTGACCCCCCGCCCCGATGGATGGCCCTTGCCCGCCCCCACCCGGTGGTGTGGTTTGTGGTCGCGTGGTTTGGGTGTTGTTCGTGGTTGGTGTCAGCGCGGTGGGGAACGGGGTTCTCCCCGCCGGGCGACGGCTGGGCCGTGTTCGGTTGCGACGACGGCGATGTCGCCGTCCTGGTCGGTGCGGAGCACACGGGTGCCGGCGCTGGTCAAGGCGTCGACGACGAGCGGGCTCGGGTGTCCGTAGCGATTGCCGGCTCCGGCGCTGACCAGCGCCACTCGTGGCCGGACGGCGGCCAGGAATGTCGGCAGTGTCGAGCGGGAGCCGTGGTGCGGCACCTTGAGCACGTCGGCTGTCAGGTCGACGTTGTCGGACAGGAGTGCGCTCTGGCCCGCGAGTTCGACGTCTCCGGTGAGGAGTATGCGGCCCGCGGGTGTGGTGGCCCGGAGCACGAGTGAGGCGTCGTTGATGGGCGTGCCGGAGTCGGATTCGGCCGCTGGTTCCGGTGGTTGTCGCACCGGGCCCAGGGTTTCCAGGTGGAGGCCGGGGAGTTGCACGCGGTGGCCGGCTTCCATGACCAGCACCGGCACGCCGGCGCGTCGGGTCAGGCGGTCCACCTGCTGTGCCGCCCAGCGCGGGTGGCGCAGCGTTCCGACCGCCACGGCGCCGACGGCCCTTCCGTCCAGGACGGCTTCCAGGCCGCCGATGTGGTCGGCGTGCAGGTGGCTGAGCACGACCACGGGAATCCGCTGCACGCCCAGGCGCCGGAGACAGGCGTCGACCGGGCCGGGACCGGGGCCGGTGTCGACGACGACCGCTCGGCCCGGTTCGGTCGTGGCCAGGACGATCGCGTCGCCCTGGCCCACGTCGCAGGCCACCGCTGCCCAGCCGGTGACGGGCCAGCCGGGTCGGATCACCCGGGTCGGCACCAGGATGATCAGGAGCAGGACCATACCTGCGGCCAGCAGCGAGCGGAGGCGCTGGAATCGGAGCAGCACGAGGAATCCGAGCGTCAGCGCTGCCAGAAGTAGGCCACCGGTGGTGCCTGCCGGCCAGCTGAGCTCACCGCCCGGCACCTTGGCTGCCCACCGACCGGCCGCAACGAGCCAGTGGGCGGGCGGTCCGGCCAGCCGGACCAGCCACTCGGCGACCGTGGTGGACAGCGGAGCGGTGGCTGCCGCCGCGACTCCGAGGATGGTGACCGGGGCTACCGCCGGTGCCACCACCAGGTTCGCCAGCACCGCCACGATGCTCACCTGGCCGGACAGCGCGGCCACGACCGGTGCGGTCGCCAGGTGTGCGGCGGCCGGGACGGCGAGTGCTTCGGCGATGCCGACGGGAACTCCCTTGCTGCGTAGGGATTTCGTCCAGCGCGGTGCGAGCACCACCAACGCGGCGGTGGCCAGGACCGACAGGGCGAATCCGGGTGCGACCGCGAGGTCGGAGTCGACGATCAGGAGCAGCAGGACGGCGACGGTCAGCGCCGGCAGTGCCGAGCGTTCCCGTCCAACCACCAGCGCGAGTAGGGCGATCGCCCCCATCACCGCGGCCCGCAGCACGCTGGGCTCCGGGCGGGCGAGGATGACGAAGCCGACCAGCGCGAGCCCGGCCAGCAGGCCCGAGGTGCGTGGACCCAGCCGGAGGAGCCGGCAGGCGAGCAGCACCGCCCCGCAGACGATCGCGAGGTTCGCGCCGCTCACCGCCAGCAGGTGGGTGAGCCCGGCGGTGCGGAACTCGGCGATGACCCGCTCGGCCAGGTTCCGGGTGTCGCCGACGACCAGGGCCGGTACCAGGCCGGCCGGTTCCGGCGCCAGCACCCCGGATGCCTCGCGGAGGCCGTGGCGCAGGGTCTCGGCCGCGCCCTGCCACCAGGGCGGTTCCGACACCTGTGCCGGCGACCCGCGCACGCTCAGTACAGCGACCGTCAGGTCATTCTGCTCGGCGGGCACCAGCTTTCCGCGCGCCGTCACGTGTTGCCCAGGCAGCAGGACGGACCATTGATCAGCTGGGGCCAGCAGTAGCAGGCGCTCCCCGTCCCCAGGGATCGCATTGCTACCTGGTACGTCAGCGTGAAGTAGCTCGGCCGGTACCGCGACGCGGCCGGCACCGGCGGGGTTACCACCGTAACCCTGGGTCCGCAGTGGTCGCGGGTCAGCGCCGATCGCGACGCGCAGTTCTGCGAAGGTTCCACGTTGCGCCAGGTCCCGGAGCGGGTGCTCGTGGCTGTGGTGAACTCGGATCGAGACGATCGCCGCGACAGCCACGACAATCCCACATACCAGCAGCATCCCCGCCGCAGTCCTGCTCTTCGGGCGGAAGAGCAGCATCACCGTGAGCGGGAGTGCGAGTGCAGCGCAGAGTGCGCTCGCCCACCAACCCAGGTACAGCCCGAGCAGCGTGACCGCCCATGCGGCCAGTGCGGCCGGGACCAGCCGTAGGTCGAGGACGCGTTCCGGTTCTTCCGTGGCCTGCTTGGCGGCCCGCAGCTGTGCCATCCGTTGGCGCACAACGGCGATCGCCCCTTGGTCGACGCTTTTCATACCGTCACCAACTCACGGAGGCGTGCCAGCCGGGTTTCGCCGATGCCCTCGACCTCACGAAGCTGTTCGACGTTGCGGAAGGGACCGTTTCGGGTACGCCGGTCGACGATGCGTTGTGCCGTCACCGGACCAACCCCGGGTAGTTCGTCGAGCTGCTGGACGCTCGCCGTGTTCAGGTTGATCTTTCCGGTGGTTTCGCCGGTCGGGCCGTCGGCGGCGAGGACACCACCGTCCGCCGCCATCCCACCCGGCACCGGAATCCCGACGTGGACCTGCTCTCCGTCCGCGAGCTTGCGGGCCAGGTTCAGGCCGGTGGTGTCGGTGTCCGGCAGCAGTCCCCCGGCGGCGTCCAGTGCCTCCGCGACCCGTGCGCCCTCGCGGAGGGTGAGGAGACCGGGCCGGTGGACCCGACCCACCACGCTGACGACCATGCGTTCGTCTTGTTGCGCGACCGGGCGCACCGCGGAGCTGGGCACCGTGGTCTGGGCTGCGGGCAATGGCGGGACGAGTTCCGGAGTGGGGCGCCCGAACACCATGTGGGCGGCGAAGCCGACCACGACGAGCAGCGCGAGTACACAGAGGACGATGGCGACGCGGTGGCCTGGGTCGATACGTGCCTGCCGGAGTGCATCCGGCACCCAGCGCGTGGGGCCCTGGTCCTCCTTGCCCTGCGGGGTCGGCGGATCCGGACCACCGTCGTCGGTTTCGGTTCGGATTCGGTGGCGGCCAGGAGCGGGACACCCGGTCAGTGCGGCAAGTCGGGACCTGGTCAGGTCGATGTCGTTGCGGAAGGTCAGCGAGTTGAACATGGCGCCGACGCTAGGACGACCGCAACACCGACGCACCCAAGCAGGATCACGTTGTGGATGGATTCGTCCCCTGTGGACAACTCGCTTCCCATTCGGGTGAAGGAATGGAAGGCCAGCTGCCAGTTCTGCAAGACTGAGAGGTTGCTGATCGTCTCGATGACGCCACGGGCACCCGGGAGGCAGCGAGAAGCCGTGTCAGTCTCGGGCCATGACACTCACCGAGCGATCAAGCAGGCTATGAGCGTCCGTGTTTCCGCGCGTCACCGGCCGAAATTAGTTGATCTTGATTCCACCTTGGGCCAGTGGCACGGCATTGGCATTGGTCTCGGGCGCGGATGGGGCACCCCGCGGAAATCGCCTTGGCCCGGCGCGCCGGCGCCGGGCGCAAGGAACATTGGGTTCAGGGCGAAGCCGCCCGCGCAGCAACGATCACAGGCCGCCGGGAAGCACAACAACGGCAAGGGCCCCCGGTCCGAGATGGGCACCGACCACGGCCCCCACCTCCGAAACGTGGCACTCCCGGAGGTGAGGAAGCCGCGACCGCAGCTTCTCGGCGATCTGCTCGGCACGCTCCCCTGCCGCAAGGTGATGCACAGCCACCGCCACCGGACCATCCCCCGCCGCCTCGACGGCCCGATCCACCAACCTGGCAGCAGCACGGCTCGTCGTGCGCACCTTCTCCAGCGGAACGATGCGGCCGTCCTCGACGTGCAGCAGCGGCTTAATAGCGAGAGCCGAGCCGAGCAACGCCCGCGCCCCACCAATGCGGCCACCGCGGCGCAGCCACTCCAGGGTCTCCAGGCAGAACACGGCGCGCGTACGTGTCGCCACATCCCCAGCCATCCCGGCAACAGTCCGCGCATCAGCGCCAGAAGCAGCCGCGCGGGCAGCGGCCAACACGGCGAAACCGAGCCCCATGGCGGTGGAGCGGGAGTCAACGACGTGCACCACGTCGGATCCCACCTCAGCAGCGGCAGTACGCGCGGCCTCGACGGTGCCGGACAGCTCGCCCGAAATATGCACCGCAACCACCGCATCCGCCCCGTTCCCCAGCGCGTTCCTGTAGGCCGCCGCCAGCTCCGCCGGGGTGGCCATCGAGGTGCTGACCGGCCGGCGCCTGGCCATGACGGCGGTCAGCTCACCGGGACCAAGATCCACACCATCCAGGCGGTCGCTGCCGTCGAGGTTCACGTGCAGCGGGACCACGTGGACGTGATGGTGGTCGGCAAAGCCCTGCGGCAGGTAGGCGGTCGAGTCGGTGGCGACGGCTACGGGCACGAGTCACCAGCCTACGTGCCGCCGAACCCCACCCGGTCAAGCGTGTTGCAACCTGTGGGTGATCAGATCGGCGAATGCTTGGCCTACCTCGGCATGAAGGTGCCAACCCCAGTGCATGCCGTCCGGGTTCGTGTCACCGGCCGCCAACCCGGGCCCGACAAGCGCCGGCAGGTCGACCAACGGGATGTCAACCCGGCTCGCCCAGCTCCGGATAGCAGCACACGCCGGTGCATGGCCGGTGTGGACACCGGCATAAGCGGGCGCGCGATGCACCGACGGCACGATCCCCACCACGGGCAGATCCGGCCGAAGCAGACGGACGGACCGCACGCAACGGTTCAGGTAGCGCACGCTGGTCTTGGGCGGCAACGCCACCGGCCGCCCACGGAGCAGGCGGGCCAGGTGGGGTTGGGCGGCGAGATAGGCGCGCCGCACCCAACTGCGAAGCGGGTCCGGGCGCAGGTAACGGATGCCCTCACGCAGTGCCGTGGGAAGCGGCGAAGGCAGCGTGTCCATGCTTCCGACCGCGAGGACCACGACGTCAGCCTCGGGCAGCAGCGCCCAGATCCGCGGGTCGCGGGTCAACGCCCACCAGCCGTCACGGGCGGTCCAGCCGAGCCCTGCGAACAGCTCGGCGGTGCCACCGAGCCGGGCGGCGGCGACGTTGGGCCACAGTCGTGGATCGTCGGCCGGGCAGGGCCCGGTCGGGCCGTGGAACGCCAGTGAGTCGGCCATCACCAGCAGCCGCGGACCGGTTCGGCTCAACCGCCGAGCCCCGCGTTGTAGGCGAGGAGGCGCCACCGGTTGTCGCCCTCGCGCCGGCCGAGCACCGTCCAGTGGCAGTTGGTGATCCCGCCGAGCTGGGTCCAGGCCGCGAGCGGCAGGCCGAGCATGCGGCCGGTCAGGGCGCTGATGAGCCCGCCGTGCGCGCACAGCAGGGCGGTGCCGTCGAACTGGGTGTCCAGCTCGGCGACCACCTCCGCGGCGCGCGCGGCCACCTCCACGCGCGCCTCGCCACCGGGTGGGGCCCAGCGCGGGTCGCTGCGCCAGGTGTTCAACGCACCTGGCCAGCCCTCCTCGACCTGGGCGTAGGTGAGGCCCTGCCAGTCGCCGAGGTGGGTCTCCCGGAGCCGCTTGTCCAGCCGCACGTCGGCACCGGTCTCCGCGGCGTAGACGGCGGCGGTGTCGGCGGCCCGGTGCAGGTCCGAGCTAACCACGGTGGTGGGCAGGAACCCGGCCAGCACGGGCACGGCCTGGCGCGCCTGGGCCAGCCCGGTGTCGGTGAGGTGGGAGTCGTACTGGCCCTGCAGCCGGCCGGTGGCGTTGTAGTCGGTCTCCCCGTGCCGCCACAGCACGAGTCGGGTCAGGCTCACGCGGAGCTGTCCTGTCCGCCGGCGCCGTTCACCTGTCCGGCGAGCTGGTCAGCGGGCACGCCGGCCTCGACGAACTCGATCCGCGGGCAGTCCTTCCACAGCCGTTCCAGGCCATAGAAGCTGCGCTCCTCGGCGTGCTGCACGTGCACGACGACGTCGACGAAGTCGAGCAGGACCCAGCGCCCCTCCCGGGTGCCCTCGCGCCGGGTGGGCTTGGTGCCCCGGGCGCGCAGCTTCTCCTCGATGTTGTCCACGATCGCCTCGACCTGACGCTCGTTGGGCGCGGAGGCGATCACGAAGCAGTCGGTGATGACCAGCCGCTCCGAGACGTCGATCACGACGATGTCGTTGGCCTTCTTGTCCGCGGCCGCCTGCGCGGCGACCAGCGCAAGTCGACGCGCCTCGTCGGTCGCTGCCACGTTGCTCCTCTCCGTCCGCGCGGTCGTGCCCGGACGAGTTATGTAGGGTACCCGCCTCCGGCGGCTCACCGGTTACCCCGCGGTGGCGGACCCGGTGTCAGTGAGTCCGACGAGCGAAGGCGACAACGTTGTCACGGTAGCGCTGGGTGGGGTGGTCGAAGTCACCGCCACATGTGACCAGCCTCAGTTCGGACCCGGGCGTGTCGCCGTAGACGGCGCGGGTGGGGAAGGCGTTCTTGTCGTGGCGTTCGACACGCTCGTTCACGAAGACGGCGGTCGTGCCGTCCGCGCGGTCGACGAGAATCTCGGCACCGCGCGAAAGCTCGGGAACCCGGAAGAACACCGCCGGCCCGCGGTAGGAGTCGACGTGACCAACGATGACCGCGGACCCACGCTCACCGGGTTCCGGGCCATCCCGCCACCAACCGGTACCAGCAAATGTGCTCGGCGGAGGCAATTCTCCCTCGGGTGTGAGGTCGAGCGGCTCAATCGGGGCGTTGACATCAATGACGGGAATTCGGATTCGGACCGGATTGGCGGCCTGCGGGTCGACCGGCACCCCGGTGTTCGCGTGGTCACTCGAACCGCAGCCAACCGCGAACAGGAGCCAGGCCAGGCCGGTGACGGCCGCCGCACGGGCACGACCGCCACCGGCCCAGCACCTGCCCCTCACGTTCCCGCCACGGAATCCTGTGCGAGGCCGCACTCACCGGTCGGTCCGCCGGCGCACCACCAGGACAGCGGCGGCCGTCACGGTGGCTGCTGCGGCCAAGCCGACCGGCACCAGGAGTTCGGTTCCGGGATCGGCCGCTCCACCGGCGCCCGTTTCCACACCGCCCACGGGTGGTGGCCCGTTGTCCCGGTCGGAACGGCCGTCCTGGGCAGGACGCCTCTCCTGGGTGGGAAGCCCGTCCTCGGCGGGACGCTGCCGCGCGGCATCGTCGTCCCGGTCCGCTCTTCGAGGAAGGTGCTCGCAAGCGATGCCGTTGTTGTCCCCATCGAGCCGATGCGGATCTCGTGGATCCTCGAGCAGCTTGGCCTGTGCGTCTTCCTGGTACGGGAAGTCGGCGCAGTCCAGGTCCTGCGCTGAAGCGCTGCCAGCTCCCATCAGTGGGGTCCAGCTCACCAGCACGCCGGCCGCGATCAACGTCCGAACGCACATGACGCCACCCCTTTCTCACGAAGAATGGCCAAGGGCAACGTAACCGCGGACCAATACGTCGACTACATCAACGTTGCGAAACCGACTTCCGAGCGAAGACGAAAATCGAAATGGGTACGGCAGGGACACCCAACATGCGATTACTCGCGACGAAACCACACGGGAGAGGGAAACATTTCCCACCGTGTGGGTTTCACCGGTCCGGTCAGGCGTCGGGGTTGCGGTAGAGGCTTCGCTTGGTGATGTACTGCACGACCCCGTCGGGGACCAGGTACCAGACCGGCAGGTTGGCGGCGACCCGTGCCCGACAGTCGGTGGAGGAGATGGCCATGGCGGGCACCTGGATGAGGCTGATGGCGCCGCGCGGCACGTGCGTGTCGTCCAGCTCGTAGCCGGGTCGGGTCACCCCGATGAAGTGCGCGAGGTCGAACAGCTCGTCGACCCGGTGCCAGGACAGGATCTGCTCCAGCGCGTCCGCGCCGGTGATGAAGAACAACTCGTCGTCGGGGTACTGGGCGTGCAGGTCACTGAGGGTGTCGATGGTGTAGGTGACGCCGCCGCGGTCGATGTCCACGCGGCTGACGGAGAACCGGGGGTTGGAGGCGGTGGCGATGACCGTCATGAGGTAGCGGTCCTCGGCCGCGCTGACCGCGCGCCCGGTCTTCTGCCACGGCTGCCCGGTAGGCACGAAGACGACCTCGTCGAGGTGGAACCGTGCCTGCACCTCGCTGGCCGCCACGAGGTGGCCGTGGTGCACGGGGTCGAACGTGCCGCCCATCACGCCGAGACGGCGGCGGGCGGCCTCTCCGGCGGGACGCTCGGCCGTTGCTCCGGACATGGGTTGTGAGCCTACGAGACGGAGAGGGAACGGTTCGGACGCGCCGGCCGGTTGCTGGGGGTCGAACCGGCCGGTCCGGACCACCCCCCGATCGACCCGGCAGCAGGGGGACGCGCGGACCGGCCCCCGATCACGCCGACCTCATGGTGATCCCCACCTCACCCTTTCGGGTGTCATGGGGGTGGTGTGGCAGCGGACATACTCCGGCCATGAGGACCTGGACCCCGATGCACGGCCAGCCCTACCGCGCGGTCCCCTACCGGCCGCACCGGCTGCCGCTGGCCGAGTCCCTGGCCCGTTCCAGCGAGCTGCGCAAGCGGATGGACGAGCGGCGCACGGTGCGCATGTTCGCCCCGGACCCGGTGCCCGAGCAGCTGGTGCTGGACGCCATCGCGGTGGCCAACACGGCCCCGTCCGGCGCACACCAGCAGCCGTGGACGTTCGTGCTGGTCCAGGATCCCGAGATGCGGCGGCGCATCCGGGAGGCCGCCGAGCACGAGGAGCGGATCTCCTACTCGGGGCGGCTGGGCGAGGAGTGGCTGGCGGCGTTGCGGCCGCTGGGCACCGATGAGCACAAGCCGCACCTCACCGACGCACCGCATCTGATCGTGGTCTTCCAGCAGCGGTTCGCGTTGCGGCCGGACGGCTCGACCTACAAGCACTACTACGTGGACGAGTCGGTGGGCATCGCGGTGGGCATGTTGCTGACCACGCTCCACCTGTCCGGCCTGGCCGCGCTGGTGCACACGCCGAGCCCGATGCGCTTCCTGTCGGAGGTGTTGGGTCGGCCGCGCAACGAGAAGGCGTTCGCGGTGGTCCCGGTGGGCTACCCGGCCGAGGACGCGGTGGTGCCGGACCTGGTGCGCAAGTCACTGGACCAGGTCGTCGTACGCGTCTAGCGCCGAGCTAGTCCGCGGGCGGTGCCAGCTGCCGCCCGGTATCGACGTCGGTGACGCGGATGGCCTCCACCGGGCAGGACTCTGCCGCGGCCAGCACCTGCTCATCCGGCTCGATCCGTTCGGCCAGCGGCTGGGAACGCCCCTCGACCAGGTCGAACGCGTCCGGGGCGGTCCCCACGCACATCCCGCTGCCGATGCAGGCATCCCGGTCCACCTCGACCTGCCACCGTCGCCGGTCCACGTCCGCACTCCTCACCAGCTCACCGGCAGCTCGCGGAAGCCCCGTACGAGCATGCCGTCCTTCCAGGCCAGCTCCTCCTCGGCGACCGCGACGTGCAGCGTCGGCAGGCGGCGGGCGAGGGCGGCCAGCCCCTCCTGCAGCTCCATTCTCGCCAGCTGCGCGCCCAGGCAGTGGTGGACGCCGTGGCCGAAGCCGAGGTGCGGGTTGTCCCCACGGGTGATGTCGATCTCGTTCGGCCGAGCGAAGACGCGCTCGTCCCGGTTGGCCGAGCCGATGGAGGCGAGCACCGGCTCCCCGGCCTGCACCAGGTGGTCGCCCACCATCAGGTCCTCCTTGGCGTAACGGGGGAAGGACGCGGACACCCCGAGCGGCACCCAACGCATCAGCTCCTCCACGGCTCGGGGCACCAGCTCGGGTTGCTGGCGGAGCAGCTCCCACTGGTCACGGTGCCGGTCCAGGGCGTAGACGAAGTTGGGCAGCTGGCTGGCGGTGGTCTCGTGGCCGGCGACGAGGAGCCCGGCGAGCAGCTGAACGAGCTCCTGCTCCTGGAGATCTCCGGCCTCGTCGCGGACCTGCACCATGGCGGTGATCAGGTCCTCGGCCGGTGCAACCCGGCGACGCGCCACCAGTTCCCCCATGTAGGCCCACAGCTTCCCGGCATAGTCGCCCACCGTCTCCGGCGGGAGCAGCGTGGTCGACAGGAAGGCGTCGGACCAGGTGCGGAAGTCGGCACGGTCCGCGTAGGGGACGCCGAGCAGGTCACAGATCACCGACACCGGTAGTGGCAACGCGTAGTGCTCGACCAGGTCGACGGGCGAGCCGTACTCGATCATCTCGTCGACCAGGCGTTCCGCGATGCGTCTGGTGCTCTCCCGCAGCAGCTCGACCCGGCGGGTGGTGAACGCTTTGGTGGCGGGCCGGCGCACGCGGGTGTGGTCGGGCGGGTCGAGGTTGAGAATGCCACCGGCACCGGGTTGTTGCGGCGTGGTGCGCGGCACGGCCGGGCCGACGGCCATCTGCCGGCTGAAGCGGGAATCGCCGAGCACCAGCCGGACGTCGGCGTAGCGGGTCGCCAGCCAGCAGTCGTCGCCGTAGGGCAGGCGGACCCGCGCCAGGCCCGGGGTGTCGCGCAGCCGGGCGTACTGTTCCTCCAGGTCGAGCCCGCGGCCGTTCCCGAAGGGATATGCCAGGGATTGGGCGGCGACACCGGTGTCCATGAGCTTCAGCCCCCTCGAAGTAAGCGGTCGCTTACCTCCAGGCAACGTATGGCGACACGGACCGGTGATCAATCGCCCGTCTCGGTGGCCGCCGACCGGCCCACCTGTTCCAGCAGCTGGCGGGTCGCCCGCACGACCAGTTCCCGCACGTGTCCTGGATCCGCGCTGGCCAGCGGTTCCTTGTCCAGGACCGTACGGAGCAGCCCGATGCCCAGCAACCAGGCCAGGACGAGGTCGGCCCGCAACGCGGCGTCCGGCTCGTTGGTGAGGGCGGACAGCCGACCGCCGTACTCCCGGCCCAGTGTCTCCCGCAGCAGCTCCACGGCGCGCTCGTGGCCGGCGGAGCGCAGCAACGCCCGCAGCGCGTGCGGCACTCGCCCGCTGTCGTTGTCCTCCAGCATGTTCGCCAGCACCCGGTGCACCAGGGTCTCGTCCGGGCCCGCCAGCAACTCCTCGCCCTGGGCCGCCAGGACCTCGGCGAACAGCTCCTCCTTGGATCCGAAGTAGCGGAAGAGCAACGCCTGGTTCACGCCGGCGCGGGCGGCGACCTGTCGCACGGTGGTGCGGTCGAAGCCGCGCTCGGCGAACAGTTCGGCGGCCGCCGCGAGCAGCGCGGCACGGGTGCGCGCGGCGTCGCGCGCCCTCCCCGGCATCGCCGGGCCGTCAGGACGTGGGGCGAACGTGCCCCTCGCCCCAGACCAGCCACTTGGTGGAGGTCAGTTCCGGCAGCCCCATGGGGCCACGGGCGTGCAGTTTCTGGGTGGAGATCCCGATTTCGGCGCCCATGCCGAACTCACCGCCATCGGTGAACGCGGTCGAGGCGTTGACCATGACCGCGGCGGCGTCGACCCGGGCGGTGAACCGGCGGGCGGCGTGCACGTCGTCGGTCACGATCGCCTCGGTGTGGCCGCTGCCGTGCTCGGCGATGTGCGCGATGGCGTTCTCGAGCGAGTCCACGACCTTGGCGGCGATGTCCAGCGACAGGTACTCGGTGTCCCAGTCGGCTTCTTCCGCGGCCACCACGTCAATGCCGGCCAGGCCCGCGAACCGCTCGTCGGCGTGGATGGTGACGCCGGCGTCCGCGAGCGCGCGGGCGATCCGTGGCACGAACCGACCGGCGAGATCGGCGTGCACCAGCAGGGTCTCCGCGGCGTTGCAGACGCTGGGGCGACGCGCCTTGGCGTTGACCACGATGCGTTCGGCCATGTCCTGGTCGGCCGCGGCGTCGACGTAGACGTGGCAGTTACCCACGCCGGTCTCGACGGTGGGAACGGTGGCGCCCTGCACCACGGCGTTGATCAGGCCTGCCCCGCCGCGCGGAATGACCAAGTCCACCAGGCCACGCGCGGTGATCAGGTGCTGTACGGAGGCCCGGTCGTGGCAGGGCAACAGCTGCACGGCGTCAGCCGGCAGGCCGGACGCGGACAGGGCGTCGCGCAGCACGGCGACCAGCGCTTCGTTGGACCGCTCGGCGGAGGAAGATCCGCGCAGCAGCACGGCGTTGCCGGCCTTGAGCGTCAGCCCGGCCGCGTCGACCGTCACGTTGGGGCGCGCCTCGTAGACGATGCCCACGACACCGAGCGGCACGCGGACCTGGCGCAGCTCCAGGCCGTTGGGCAGCATGCCGCCGCGCACGACCTCGCCGACCGGGTCGGGCAGGCCGGCCACCAGCCGCAGTCCCCCGGCGATGTCCTCGACCCGGCCTTCGGTGAGGGTCAGCCGATCGAGCAGGGCGTCGCTGAGACCGGCGCTCCGCCCCCGGGCGAGGTCCTGGGCGTTGGCGGAGAGGATCTCGGTGCAGCGCTCGCGCAGCGCGCCGGCCATGGCGTGCAACGCTTCGTCCTTGCGTTGCCGGGTGAGCACGGCCAGCTCGGCGGCCGCGGCACGCGCCCGGCGCGCCGCGGAGTAGACCTGCTCGCGCAGGTCGACGGCGGCCGCGGCGGACTCGGCTGGGGTGAGCGTAGTCACGTGCCCCAGCCTAGTCGCCGGGCGGCGAGTGGCGTGTGGGGCGGTCGGGGCGGTGTTGGATTGCTCGGCTCCGGGCTCCACTGCGCGCCTTACCGACGCGATGCTCGACCGACGCGATGCTCGCTTCGCCCGTCACCACTGTGTTGGACTGCTCGGCTCCGGACTTCGCTGCGCGCCTTACCGACGCGATGCTCGCTTCGCCCGTCACCTCGCGGTGAGGTAGGGATAGGGCATGGACGAGCGGGCGCTGCGCGATCTCGCCGAGGAGCGGCTACGGGCGTTGGCCGGGCCGGACGCCCGGCTGCGCGCGGACCAGTGGACGGCGATCCACGCCCTGGTGGTGGACCGGCGGCGGGCACTGGTCGTGCAACGCACCGGGTGGGGGAAGTCGGCGGTCTACTTCGTGGCCACCGCATTGCTGCGCGAGTTGGGCGAGGGGCCGACGGTGATCGTGTCGCCGCTGCTGGCGTTGATGCGTAACCAGGTCGAGGCGGCGGCGCGCGCCGGGGTGCACGCGGCCACGATCAACTCGGCGAACCGCGAGGAGTGGGCCGAGGTGGAGGCACGCGTCGCCGCGGGCGAGGTCGACGTGTTGCTGGTCAGCCCGGAACGGTTGAACAACCCGGACTTCCGCGACAGCGTGCTGCCGGAGCTCAGTGCGTCGGCCGGCCTCCTCGTGGTGGACGAGGCGCACTGCATCTCGGACTGGGGTCACGACTTCCGCCCGGACTACCGGCGGCTGCGCACGCTCATCGCCGGGATGCCGACGGCGGTGCCGGTGCTGGCGACCACGGCGACGGCCAACGACAGGGTCGTCCGGGACGTGGCCGAGCAGCTCGGTCTCGGTACCCAGGAAGCGTTGGTGCTGCGGGGGCCGCTGGATCGGGAAAGCCTGCGGCTCGGTGTGGTGCGGCAGCCCGACCGGCGTCCGCTGACCGCGGAGCGGCGGCTGGCCTGGCTGGCCGAGAAACTCCACGAGCTGCCCGGCTCCGGAATCATCTACACGCTCACGGTGGCCGCGGCCGACGATGTCGCCGCCTACCTGCGGGAGCGTGGGCACGAGGTGGTTGCCTACTCGGGTCGCAGCGATCCGGCTGACCGGCAACGCGCCGAGGCCGATCTCCTTGCCAACCAGGTCAAGGCGTTGGTGGCGACCTCGGCCCTGGGAATGGGTTTCGACAAGCCCGACCTGGGTTTCGTGGTGCACCTGGGAGCGCCCTCCTCTCCCATTGCCTACTACCAGCAGATCGGACGTGCCGGGCGCGGCGTGCGGCGAGCCGAGGTGTTGTTGCTGCCAGGGCACGAGGATCGCGACATCTGGAGCTACTTCGCATCGCTGGCGTTCCCGCCGGAACCGGTCGTGCGGCAACTGCTGAACGCTTTGGCCGAGGCCGACGGCCCGGTGTCCACCGCGGCTCTGGAACCGCGGGTCGAGCTGAACCGCACGCGGCTGGAGGTCGTGTTGAAGGTGCTCGACGTCGACGGCGCCGTGCGGCGCGTGCGCGGCGGCTGGGAGGCGACCGGGCAGCCGTGGCACTACGACGCCGAGCGATACGCGCGCGTGGGCGAGGCGCGTCGCCGCGAGCAGCAGGCGATGGTGGACTACCTGGCCACCGAGGGCTGCCGCATGGAGTTTCTGTTGCGCCAGCTGGATGATCCGCACGCCGCGCCGTGTCGACGGTGCGACAACTGCACGGGACAGCACCGTTCGACCGAGGTCGACGATGCCGAGCTGGCGGCGGCCCGGGACCAGCTGCGGCGCCCCGGTGTCGAGCTGACGCCGCGCAAGATGTGGCCGACGGGAATGGCGGCGTTGGACGTGCCGTTGTCGGGTCGGATTTCCGCGGCGGAAGCGGCAGAACCGGGCCGGGCGTTGGGTCGGCTCACCGACATCGGCTGGGGAAACCGACTGCGCGAGCTTCTCGCCGTGCAGGCTGCCGATCAGCCCGTGCCGGATGACGTGTTCGACGCGTGTGTCCAGGTGCTCACGGCGTGGAACTGGGCACAGCGGCCGGCGGGTGTGGTCGCGGTGGCCTCGCAGCGGCGACCGAAACTGGTGTCCAGCCTGGCGAAGCGGCTGGCCGCGATCGGGCGGTTGCCGTTTCTGGGCGCGGTCGGCAGCCAGGGCGAGGTTCGGTCGAACGCCAACAGCGCGCAACGGCTGGCGGGGCTGTATCACGCGCTGCACCTGCCGGAGCCGGTGGCCGGAGCGGTGCACGAGCTCGCAGGTCCGGTGCTGCTCGTGGACGACTCGGTGGACTCGGGTTGGACGATGACGGTGTCGACCCGACTCCTGCGGTTGGCGGGTGCGCCCGCGGTACTTCCGTTCGCCCTCGCCGTGACCGGGTGACCGAAGAGCCGTCCTTTCGCCACAGCTCGGGTTCGGCCTCCTCCGAACCGGGGCGAGCAGCGAACCGGGTCGGATCCTGTGCGCGGCGCGGCAGCGGCCCGGGAAGCCACGACCTCGCCGCCGGTCGCGATCGGTCCCGCCGCTGAGGTCGTGCCGGACCGTTCAGCGCAGGAGAAAGCCACCCGCGGCCCGGGTTCCGTTGGCATCAGCCGTCCGGTAACTTGCGTCCCCCAACCTGTAACTTGCATCACACCACGCGGTGGGACTGGGGAGGCGCGGTGGCCGACGGCACGGTGTCCGAGCAACGAGACTCGACGAGCACACTGGCCGAACCGGTCCGAGCATCGATGCGTGCTCGTGTCGGCGTCGGGCTGGGGCCGTTGCTCGCTGTCGCGACCTATCTCCTGCTACCGGCCGACTCCGATGGTCTCACCCCCGAGGGCCGCGCGGTGGCTGCGGTCGGCGTGCTGATGGCGGTGTGGTGGGTCTGCGAGTCCTTGCCCCTGGCCGCAACCGCGCTGCTGCCCATCGTCTGCTTTCCGCTCCTGGGCGTCAGCACGGTCCGCGAGGCGACCACGCCCTACGCCAACGACATCATCTTCCTGTTGATGGGCGGGATGATTCTCGGTTTGGCGATGCAGCGATGGAACCTGCACCGACGGATCGCCCTGCGCACCATTCTGACCGTCGGAACCAGCCCCATCTACGTCATCGGCGGTTTCATGGCTGCCACCGGATTCCTGTCCATGTGGGTCAGCAACACGGCGACAACCCTGATGATGCTGCCGATCGCGTTGTCCTTGATCACGACCGTGTTCCAACACTTTCGGAGCACCGAGAACGGGTACGGCGACAGCAACCCGGTCGACGACAGGGACGGCCGCACGTTCGCCGTCTGCCTGGTGCTCTCGATCGCCTACGCCGCAAGCATTGGCTCACTGGGCACCCTGATCGGGACACCACCGAACGCCATCATGGCCGCGTTCCTCAACGACAACCACGGCATCTCCATCGGGTTCGGACAGTGGATGGCGATGGGTGTGCCGTTGGCGGTCGTGTTCCTCGTGGTGGCTTGGTTCATGCTGACCAGGGTCATCTTCCGGATCAAGCTGCCCAGCATCCCCGGCGGGAGGGCACTGTTCCAGCGGGAGTTGCGTGAACTGGGACCACTGAGCCGCGGTGAGCGCACGGTGCTGGTCGTGTTCGCCTGCACCGCGGCGGCGTGGGTCCTCCGGGAACCGATCACAAACTGGGGCTGGTTGACCAGTCATGCCCCCGGCATCGGCAACCTTTCCGACACCGGGATCGCGATCGCGGCAGCGCTGGCGTTGTTCTTCATCCCCGTCGATGCCCGGCGCGGTGTCTTCGCGATGGACTGGGCGACCGCGGTCAGGCTGCCGTGGGGAATGCTGCTGCTCTTCGGCGGCGGCCTGTCCCTCGCCGCCGGCATCAGGTCCAGCGGCTTGGACAAATGGATCGGGGCACAGGCGACGGCGCTCGGTGACGCGCCCACCGTGGTGCTGGTGCTCGTGGTCATCGCGGCCGTCCTGCTGCTGACGGAGGTCACGAGCAACACCGCAACCGCCACGACGTTCCTGCCCATCCTGGCCGCAGCCGCCATCGGGACGGGCAGCGACGTCCTGCTGTTGGTGGTGCCCGCGACGCTGGCGGCCTCGTGTGCGTTCATGCTGCCGATGGCGACAGCACCGAACGCCCTGGCGTTCGGCTCGGGTTACGTGACGATGCCCCAGATGGTGCGCGCCGGCTGGTGGCTGAACCTGGTGGCGATCGTGCTGATCCAACTCACGATCTACGCCCTGGGCACGTGGACGCTGGGAATCCGTCTGTAGAACAGTGCGCTCTGGAACGAGCTGGGGCGGCAACCGATTTCGAGCCGAACCGCCCAACGACGGGGAGCGGCCGCGGGCACGTCCCGTCGGCTGCGGCCCTGTTTGGGCGGTTTCCGACACGTGGTCAGACCTCGGGTGGGTCGAGTGCGACCTGGTGCGCCAGCCGCAGCCGCTGCGGCTCGAGGTCGGGTCGCGGGTACACGACCCTGGTCATGGCCTCGCCCGAAAACATGTGCACCATCGAGTACAGCGTCACCTCGCGGGCCGGTGGGGGGATCTGGTCGAGCAGCCCGGCCTGTTCGGCGCTGGCGTAGATACCGTCGTAGAAGCGGGCGATGGGTTCTCTTATCCGGTCCAGTAGCTCCGCGTCGGTCCGTGCGGCGATCATCAGCTCGCGCCAGACATCCGTCAGCGGGGAGGACGCCGCCTCACGGAGGAACTCCAACGCGGCCAACAGTGGATCCGCCTCGCGGGTCAGCCTGTCGACGGCTGAACCGAACAGGTCCAGCAGCCGCCGGCTCACCTCGTCGGCGGAAGCGGCGATGAGCGCGAGACGCGAGTCGAACTGGCGGAACATCGCGCCCGCGGACAGCCCGGCCCGCACGCAGACCGCCTGCACGGTCGTTCGGTAGTAGCCGACCTCCACGATCGTCTCGATCGTCGCGTCCAGCAGCCGCGCCACGGTCGTCTCCCGACGCTCCTGCTGGCTCCGGCGCGGGGGTCGGCGATCGGTGTCCGTCACGGGACCCCATTGTCGTCGACCGCTCGCCGGCCCAGCACGTTCGGGCCGGCCCTCGTGGTCGACATCCTCCCCACGGCCCAGCACGGGGTCCTCCCGGTCGGCGTTCGGATGAAGGGGGTTGACGCGGACACCCCAACCCGCCCAACTTAGAGAGCAAGCGCTTCCTATCTTAGTGGGCGGCGCTGCCCTGTCCCCGATCCCCTGTCTCGATCAACCCGTCCCCGAACGAAACGAGGAGTGCCATGCGCACACAGGTGGGCACCGTCGCCCACTGGCGAAAGCGATTAGGTGGAGCACTTGCCGTCGTGGTCGCCCTGGCCGCCGTGACGGTGCTGGACACCCGTCCCGCCGCGGCCGACCCGCCGGGTCCCCCGCTCCAGACCCCGGTGGCCGAGCTCGACAAGGCGGTGCACTGCGACGAGAGCATCGACCGTCCCGGCCGGACCCCGGTCCTGTTCATCCCGGGAAGTTCGGTCAAGGGCAACGAGAACTTCGCCTGGAACTTCATGGTGGCGTTGAAGAAGGAGGGCCACCCTGTCTGCTGGGTGAACTACCCGCACCGCGGCTGGCGGGACCTGCAGGTCACCTCGGAGTACGTGGTGCACGCGATTCGCACGGTCCACGAGCGGGCCGGGCGCAAGATCGCGACCGTCGGGCACAGCCAGGGTGGCCTGCACGGCGCCTGGGTGCAGCGGTTCTGGCCCGACCTGCCGTCCAGGGTGACCGACGTGATCAGCCTCGGTTCCCCGTTCCAGGGCAGCAAGCTGGCCAACCTGTGCAACCTGTCCGGCGCGGCCCTCGTGGGCTGCCCGCAGTCGTTCTGGCAGTACCGGTGGCATTCGAACTGGTCCCGGGCCCTGGTCGCCAAGCCGGTGCCGGACGGGCCGGCGTTCACCTCGATCTACACCCTCACCGACCAGTTCGCCATCCCGGGCAGGGAATCCAGCTTCCTTCCCGGTGCGCGGCACGTTGGGGTCCAGGAAATCTGCCCGGCCCGGCCGCTGCCCGAACATCTCATGCTCGCGGTGGATGCCGTGGCCTACGCGCTGACCCTGGACGCCCTGTCCCACGACGGGCCCGCCGATCCGGCACGTGTCCCCAGGTCGGTCTGCAACCGCCTGCTCATGCCACTCGATGTGGTGGAGGCCCTGAAAACGTTGCCCAACATGGCACTCGAGGCCATCTTCCACGCCGTCCCGGATGCGGCCAACATGCTGACCGGCTGGGTCCGTGAGGAGCCACCGGTTCGCGACTACGCGAAGAACTGACGACACCCAAGGGTCATCGCGCCGCCGCACAGTTCGTGATGACGTGCCGGCCCGGCGCCCACGAGGAACCGGGCCGGTTTTCCACACCACACAAGGAGAAACCAGGTCGACGTCCGCCCACTGAGGCTCGTGGCGGCGGCACGCCGCCACCACGCCTACCGCACGTGGTTCCGCCAGCGATGTGCGTTCAGCGCAAGGGAACGAGGTCGTCGGCGTGCACGACCTCGCGCCGCTGTTCGGCGGGAAGCTGGTGGCTGGAGAGCCCGATCAACATCGGCAGCTCGGCCGAGTCGAACGCAACGACACCCCGCGCGACCACACGACCCGCGGGGTCCAACAACTCGACGACATCACCGGCGTCGAAGTCCCCTTCCACGCCGGTGATGCCGGCCGCCAGCAGGGAACGCCGGCGCCCCACCACCGCGGCGACCGCACCATCGTCCAGGTAGAGCCGGCCGCTGGCATCGGCGGCGTGACCGAGCCAGAACCTGCGAGCGGACAGCCGTGGCCCGGTGACGGCGAACGCGGTGCCGACCTCCGCCGGCCCCAGCGCCTGTACCGCCTGCCCCGCGGACGCCAGCAGGACCGGAATGCCCGCCGACGCGGCGAGGCGGGCGGCGGCGAGCTTGGACGCCATCCCACCCGTTCCCACCCCGGACGCGCCGGCGGCCCCGGCCCGGACACCGTCGACATCGGACGGTCCGTTGACCTCGGCGATGCGCTTGGCCCCGGCACGGCGCGGATCACCGTCGTAAAGAGCGTCCACATCGGACAGGAGAACGAGGGCGTCCGCGCCGACCAGGTGGGCCACCAGAGCGGCCAACCGGTCGTTGTCGCCGAACCGGATCTCCTCGGTGGCCACGGTGTCGTTCTCGTTGACCACCGGAACGGTGCCCAGCGCCAGCAACCGCGAGAACGTGCGCTGCGCGTTGCGGTAGTGCGCGCGCCGCCACACGTCATCCGCGGTGAGCAGCACCTGGCCGACGGTGAGCTGGTAGCGGGAGAAGGACGCGGCGTAGGCGTGGGCGAGCTGGAGCTGCCCCACCGACGCCGCCGCCTGCTGGCTGGCCAGGTCCCGGGGCCGGCGACGAATCCCCAACGGTGCCAACCCGGCGGCGATCGCGCCCGAGGACACCAGCACCACCTGGCCACCGGCCGCCACCCGGCCGGCCACCGCGTCCACCAACGCGTCCAGCCGCGCCGAGTCCAGCCCCCCCGCCGCGGTGGTCAGGGACGACGAGCCGACCTTGACCACCACGCGACCCGCGGCCGCCACCGCCCGTCGCGTCGCCGAACGCGCGCCCACGGCCGTCACGCCTACTCCTCGGTCGTCCCGGGGCCGCCGCCGTCCTCGACGTCGTCCATGTCCTCGTCGCCCAGCACGCCGCGCCGGGCCCGCCTGGCCGCCTTCCGCTCCGCCGCGGTGCGCCGATCGCTGCGCTCCAGGCGCGGGTCGGTGCCCCGGCCGGCCATCACCCGCGCAACACCCGCGGGAGTCGAGGGTTCCCAGTCGAAGGTCATCGCACCGATGGTGACCGGGCAACCCGGCACCGCACCGCGGTTGGCCAGCTCGTCCTCGACGCCCAGCCGGGCCAGCCGGTCGGCCAAAAACCCCACGGCCTCGTCGTTGTCGAAGTTGGTCTGCCGAACCCAGCGCTCGGGCCGCTCGCCGCGCACCACGAACCCGCCCGGCCGCTCCGGGTCCGGCTCCACGGTGAAACCGGCGTCGTCAACGGCCTTCGGCCGCAACACCACCCGGGTGGGCTCGACGGTCGGCCGCGCCGCCCGGTACTCCGAGACGATGCCGGCCAACGCGAAGGACAGCTCCCGCAGACCCTCCCGGCTCGCGGTCGACACCTCGAACACTGGCAGCCCGCGTGCCTCGAAGTCCGGCCGCACCAGTTCGGCCAGCTCCCGCGCCTCGGGGACGTCGATCTTGTTCAGCACGACCACCCGCGGCCGCTCCGCCAGGTCCGCGCCCAGTGACGGGGTGTACTTGGCCAGCTCCGCTTCCAAAGCGTCCACATCGGACAGCGGGTCGCGGCCGGGCTCATAGGTGGCGCAGTCCACCACGTGCACCAGCACTGCGCAGCGCTCGATGTGCCGCAGGAAGTCCAGTCCCAGGCCACGGCCCTGGCTCGCGCCCGGGATCAGTCCCGGCACGTCGGCGACGGTGTACACCGTCTCCCCGGCGGTGACCACCCCGAGGTTGGGCACCAGCGTGGTGAACGGGTAGTCGGCGATCTTCGGCCGAGCCGCGGACAGCACGGCGATCAGCGACGACTTGCCGGCCGACGGGAAGCCGACCAACCCGACGTCGGCCACCGACTTCAGCTCCAGCACCAGATCCCGGGTCTCGCCCGGCTCGCCGAGCAACGCGAAGCCCGGTGCCTTGCGCGCCTTGGACGCCAACGCGGCGTTGCCCAGCCCGCCCCGGCCACCACGCGCCGCGACGAACCGGGTACCGGGGCCGACCAGGTCGGCGAGCACCTCGCCGTCGGTGCCCAGCACGACGGTGCCGTCCGGGACACGTAGCTCCAGGTCCTCGCCGGTGGCGCCGTCCCGCAGGCTGCCCTGGCCCTGGCGGCCGTTGCTCGCCCTGGCGTGCGGGCGGTAGTGGAAGTCCAGCAGGGTGTGCACGCTCGGGTCGACGACGAGCACGACGTCGCCGCCGCGACCCCCGTTCCCGCCGTCCGGGCCGCCCAGCGGCTTGAACTTCTCCCGGTGCACGGAGGCGCAGCCGTTCCCGCCATCACCCGCGGCAACGTGGATCACCACGCGGTCGACGAACCGCGACACGGCGATCCTCCCTTCATGATCCAGCAGGGACACTCGCCCCCGAAAAAGCGCGGCGAGGGGCGGGCCGGTAGCTATCCGGACCCGCCCCTCGCCGGGGTCGCTCTGACGTCTCGGGCGGGCGCTCAGGCCCCGACCGGGACGATGTTCACGGTCTTGCGGCCACGCCTGACGCCGAACGCGACCGTGCCCGCGGACAGGGCGAACAGCGTGTCATCGCCGCCGCGGCCGACGTTCTCACCCGGGTGGAACTTGGTGCCCCGCTGCCGGACCAGGATCTCGCCGGCCTTGACGACCTGACCGCCGAAGCGCTTGACGCCAAGCCGCTTGGCGTTGGAGTCACGGCCGTTGCGGGAGCTGGACGCGCCCTTCTTGTGTGCCATGGCTGGTCAGATCCTCACTTGGTGATGCCGGTGACCTCGACGCGGGTCAGGGGCTGACGGTGACCCTGCCGCTTGTGGTAGCCGGTCTTGTTCTTGAACTTGTGGATGCGGATCTTCGGGCCCTTGGCGTGCTCGACGACCTTGCCGGTCACCGAGACCCTGCCCAGGGCCGCCGCGTCCGCGATGACCTCGGAGCCGTCGACAACGAGCAGCGCGGGGAAGGTGACCTCCGTGCCCGGCTCGCCGTCGAGCTTCTCGACCTGGACGACGTCTCCGACAGCAACCTTGTACTGCTTGCCGCCCGTCTTCACGATGGCGTACATCGGTCCGGAAGTCTCCTGCTGCTCGGCGTTGCTGCGGTGATCGTTGCGATCGACGCGCGCGCATCGGACATCCCGGTTTCGCGCGGCGCACAACGCGGCCCGCTGAACAGCGGGCCGACCAACAGGTTACGGGGCGGCCCACAACGGGGTCAAACCGGGGTCGGCATCGTCCAGCGCCGGTCGCTGCGACCTCCGCGGCTCCCAGCGTAGTCGCCGGCACGGCGGCCGGACACACGCCGCTGCCCGGCCCCGCGGAGTCCGGGGCCGGGCAGCAGAAATGGCGAGGTCAGCCTTGGTGCGCGGTGCTCGGCGGGCCGGCCGGGCGGGCAGCCGCACGCCGCCGCCGGGTCCGCGTGGTCACCGCCACGGTGGCCGGCGGCTGGTCGGGCTGGTGGGGCGTGGCCGCCACCGGCTGACCTGCCGGCTCGGTCCGGGCCGCACCCGGGGAGGGCTGCTCGTCGGCGGCCTCCGCCGGGACGTGTCCGTTCATGGCCGACTGCGCCTCCGGCCGCCCGGCCCCGGCGGAGGAGGACACGGGCTCGGCCGCGGGCCGCTCGGTGGCCGTGGCCTGGGCGACCTCGGCCGGCTCAGCCTCGGTGGGCGCGGTGGCCTCCGCCGCGGCCTCCTCGGCCGGGGCCGGGCTCGCGGACGCCGCCACGGCCTCACTGGCCGCGGGTTCGCTGGCCCCTTCCGGCCGCGCGGCGGACCGGGACTCGGCCGGGGCCGGCTCACCGGCGGCCGAAACCGCCTCCGCGGCCGCCGGTTCCCTGGCCTCGGGCTGCTCGGCCGCCGGTTCCCCGGTCGCCGCGGCGGGGGCCTCCGGCCGCTGCGCGCGCCGGCTGCGGCGCCGCTCCCGGCGCCGGCCCGCACGCTCGGCCGCGGGCTCGGCGGGTGCCGCCTCCGCGGCCGCCGGTTCCTCGGCCTCGGGCTGCTCGGCCGCACGCGGCTCCGGCGTGGCGGCCGCGGCCTCGGCGGCCGGTGCGGCGGGCTCGGCGCCACCCCGGCCACGGCCGCGGCGCCGGCCGTTGCCCTCGCCGCCCTTGGCCCCGCCGTTGACCTGGATCGGCTCGGTCGAGACGACCACGCCCCGGCCCCGGCAGTGCTCGCAGGTACTGCTGAACGCCTCCAGCAGCCCGGTACCCACCCGCTTGCGGGTCATCTGCACCAGACCGAGCGAGGTCACCTCGGCCACCTGGTGCCGGGTACGGTCCCGGCCCAGGCACTCGGTCAGCCGACGCAGCACCAGGTCCCGGTTGGACTCCAGCACCATGTCGATGAAGTCGATGACGATGATGCCGCCGATGTCGCGCAGCCGGAGCTGGCGGACGATCTCCTCGGCCGCCTCCAGGTTGTTGCGGGTGACGGTCTCCTCGAGGTTGCCGCCGGAACCGGTGAACTTGCCGGTGTTGACGTCGATGACCGTCATCGCCTCGGTGCGGTCGATCACCAGGTAGCCGCCGGAGGGCAGCCACACCTTGCGGTCCAGGGCCTTGGTGATCTGCTCGTCGATGCGGTGCACCGTGAACACGTCGACGTTGTCCACGTGCCGCTTCAGCCGGGGCACCAGGTCCGGGGCCACGTGCCTGACGTAGGCCTCGATGGTGTCCCACGGCTGGCCGCCGGCCACGACCAGCTCGGAGAAGTCCTCGGTGAACAGGTCCCGCACGACCTTGATCAGCAGGTCGGGCTCCTCGTAGAGCAGCTGCGGGGCGGCCGCGTTGGGCTGGTCGGCCTTGCCCTTGATGACCTCCCACTGCGCCTGCAGCCGGCGCACGTCGCGGCCCAGTTCCTCCTCGCTGATGCCCTCGGAGGCGGTGCGGATGATGACGCCGGCGTTGTCCGGCACGACCCGCTTCAGGATGTCCTTGAGCCGCTTGCGCTCGTTGTCGGGCAGCTTGCGGCTGATCCCGGTGGCGCCGCCGCCGGGCACGTAGACCAGGAACCGGCCGGGCAGGCTGATCTGGGTGGTCAGCCGGGCGCCCTTGTGGCCGACCGGATCCTTGGTGACCTGCACCAGGATGCTGTCGCCGGTCTTGAGCGCCTGCTCGATCCGGCGGGCCTTGCCCTCCAGACCGGCGGCGTCCCAGTCGACCTCGCCGGCGTAGAGCACGGCGTTGCGGCCGCGGCCGATGTCCACGAACGCCGCCTCCATGCTGGGCAGCACGTTCTGCACCCGGCCGAGGTAGACGTTGCCGACCATGGAGCCGGTGCCGGCCGAGGTGACGAAGTGTTCGACCAGCACGCCGTCCTCGAGCACCGCGATCTGGGTCATCTCGCCGCGCTCGCGGACCACCATCGTGCGGTCCACGGCCTCCCGGCGAGCCAGGAACTCCGCCTCGCTGAGCACGGGCGCGCGGCGCCGGCCGGCCTCCCGGCCGTCCCGGCGGCGCTGCCGCTTGGCCTCCAGGCGGGTGGAGCCCTTCACGGCACGGACCTCGTCCTCGGCGCTGGGGGTCTCCGGCCGGGCCTCGCGGACGTGCACGACGGTGGGGACACCGTCCTCCTCACGCGGGCCGACCTCCTCCTCACCGGAGCCCTTGCGGCGGCGACGCCGACGACGGCGCCGGTTGGTCGCGGCCTCCTCGGCGGATTCGGCGGCCTGTTCGGCCGGCTGCTCCTCGGCCTCGGCGGCCTGCTCACCGGCGGCGCCCTCGGTGACCTGCGCCGCCTCGGTGGCCTCGGTGGCCTCGTCCTCGGCCTGGCCGCCCCGGCCCCGACCGCGGCCGCGGCGCCCACGACGGCGACGACGGCGGCCTCCGCCGTCACCCTCGTCGATGTCGCCGGCCCCGGGCGCGGCCGGTTGCTCGGCCACCGGCTCGGCCTCCTCGGTGCGGGGCGCCGCAGGGGGCGCCTTGGTCGGGGTGGGCGGCAGGAACACCGTGGGGGGCGGGGCGAACACCGGAGTCAGGGTGCGGGCGGCCGGCTCGTAGTCGGCCTCGTCACCCACGCTGACCTCGGCCGGTGCCTGGCCGGCCTCGGCCGGCTCGGGCAGCAGGGCCTCGGCCACGCGCAGCGCGACCTCACGGGTGATGCTCGATTGGGCGCTGCGCGCCTGCTCGCCCAGCTCGGCCAGGGCGGAGAGCACCTCGCGGCTACTGGTGCCGAGCAGCTTGGCCAGCGCGTGCACCCGCAGCTTGGCCGGCAGCTCGGGGATACCGGGTGCGGCCTGCTGGCCGCCGTTCGTGGATGTGTTGGAGTGCCCGCCGGTCTTCTCGGCGGGCACGTCGTTGTTCGACATGCAGCTCCTCCGCCCCCGGGCGCGTCCGATGAGGACGCGGCCGCGCGGGGGCCTTCTTCGTCCAGTCTCCGCCGCTCGTCGCGACGGTAATCCTGCAAGCGCCGCCCGGTCCCCGGGCCGACATGCGTCCGGGCGCTCAGCCGGCGGGTCCGGCGACGACGTTCGGGCCCGGCCCCTGCTCCCCGGCCCCGGTGGCCTCCCGTTCCTGCCGGGGCTCCGGTGCGTCCGCCCCCGCGGGGGCGGGCTCCGGCGACGCCGCGCGGTCAGCGGCGAGCGGGTCTGCAAGGTCTCCACGGTCGTCGAGCCGTCCCTGCGCCATCCGGGTCGCCATCGCGGGCACCGGCGGCACGAGGCCGGCGACGACGCGGAGCGCGCTCAGCACGTCGTCGGGTCGCACCACAGGTTGGGTCTGCCGTACGACCGCAACGAGTATCCCACACGGCGCCGCGTGCTCCGGCCAATCGGCCACCTGGGCGGTTGGCGGGGGGCAGGCCTGTTCACCGACGGTAGTCGGGTCGATCCCCTCGGTGGTGACGATCGCGGCCCGGGCGTCCATGGTGCGGCGGCCGTTCTTGGTGAGGCGTTCCACCTCGACACGCTCGGCAGCCATCAGCCGGGTCACGGCGTCGGCCAGTGTGTCGGGCGCCACCCCGGGCAGCTCGATCCACCAGCGGCTGGCGTCGATCTTCTCGGCCAGCGTGCCCGGCCCGGCCACGACCGTCTCGAGCACGTCCAGACCGGGTGGCAGGGCGGCGTCCAGGGCCTGCCGCAGCGGGCCCGGGTCCACCGGCCGCACGAGGGCGATCTCGACGTACTCGGCCTCGCTGGCCACCCCGGTGGGGGCGGCGCCCACCCAGGAGACCCTGGGGTGGGGGCTGAAGCCCTGGGAGTAGGCCATGGGCACGCCGGCGCGGCGCAGCGCGCGCTCGAAGGTACGGGCGACGTCGCGGTGTGAGGTGAAACGCACCCGCCCCCGTTTGGCGTAGCGGAGTCGGATCCGCTGTACCGGCGGGTCGGACGGGTTGGGCTGGTGTTGCCGGCTCAGGGCTACTCCTGTGTCAGTGCGGGTCACCCGCACCCGGTCGGCGACCACGAGCGCTGCCGCCCTCGGCCGACAGACGGCGATCGCTGCGGCCTCCTCCTCCATCTGGCGGGTTCTTTCTGTCCACCAGGACGGTACCTCCTTGCTGCCGCGCCCCCGGGTGGCTTGTTCGGCCCGAGCGGGCGGGGTTACCGTCCGGCAGATCGGTCCCCGGGGTCACCCCGAAGCCCCGGCCCGTCGACTGTTGGAGGTCCCCCGTGCCTCTGGCCCGCCGTGCACGGGCTGCCGTGGCGAGCGCGACGTTGCTCGCCGCGGGGTGGTTGGTCGCGCCGGTTGCGGCCGCGCAGCCCGGTGAGTCGACCAGCGCGCAGCAGTCACCGGACCCGGCGGCGTGCACCGATTCCGAGGAATCGCTGCGATACGTGGTGTTGTTCGCGCGGGGCACCTCGGCCGAGGCCGCCACGGCGGAGGTCACGGCGAACTGCGGCGAGGTCACCGCCTACTACCCGCGGATCGGGGTGGCGGTGGCGACCTCGACGGACCAGCGCTTCGGCGACCGGTTCGGGCCGGAGCGCGCGTTCAGCGCCCAGCGCGAGGTGGCGTCGCGCAAGGAGTCCGCGCTGGCGCGGCGGCACGGCGAGATCCGGGCGACGCCGCCGCGGATGGGCCCGCCCGCCCTCGGGCTGGACACCGGTTCCCGGCAGGGCGAGCAGTGGAACATGGCAATGATCGGGGCGGACCGGGCGCGGACCCTGCAGGCCGGAAGCCGCGACGTCGTGGTTGGCGTGCTGGATTCCGGGATCGACGCGACCCACCCGGACCTGGCACCGGCACTGGACCCGTCGTTGTCGGCGGGCTGTTTGAGCGGTCGTGCGGATCCGCGGCCGCAGGCGTGGGCACCGACCACGTCGGCGCACGGCACGCACGTGGCGGGCATCGTGGCGGCGGCCGACGACGGCAAGGGCATCACCGGTGTGGCGCCGGGTGTGCGGCTGGCGTCGGTGAAGGTGGTCGACGACGACGGCTACATCTTCCCGGAGTACGCGGTGTGCGGCTTCATGTGGGCCGCCGAGCACGGTTTCCGGATTACCAACAACAGCTACTTCGTGGACCCGTGGATGCTGACCTGCCGCGGTCGCCCCGGGGAGCGCGTGGTGTACGAGGCGGTGCGACGTGCCGTGGAGTACGCCTCCCGGCGCGGGGTGCTGGTGGTGGCCGCGACCGGCAATGCCGGGGTAGACCTGGCGCAGCCGGGTGGGGTCGCCGACGAGTCCGGGCGGCGGGTCGGCGCGTACTGTGACGTACTTCCGGCCGAGGTGCGTGGGGTCGTGGCGGTGTCGTCGGTGGGCAAGGACCGGTTGAAGTCCGACTTCAGTTCCTACGGCTTGGGTGTGGTGCGGCTGGCGGGGCCGGGTGGCGAGGTCCGGGACAAGGTGTCGACCGGGTGTGTGCTGTCGACGGTGCCCGGTGGCTACGGCTACTCGTGCGGGACGTCGATGGCGGCCCCGCATGTGGCCGGTGTCGCGGCCCTGCTGGCGTCGGCCCGGCCGTGGCTGTCGGCGCCGGCGTTGTCCCGGGAGCTGGGGCGGCAGGCGGATTCGTTGGCGTGCCCGGACGACTACGACCTCAACGGTGACGGCGCCCAGGACGGGTTCTGCCGGGGATCCACCACCTACAACGGCTTCTACGGCCACGGCCTGGTCAACGCGGCGGCAGCGGCGTCTCGCTGAGCGGTGTACCGCAGGGCTCGTGACACGGCCCGTCGTGACGCTCGATGACCGTCACATTGGTGTCGTTTTTCTTGTTGTTCACGGCGATTCCGCCACCCTGTGGACGAATGCCTTGGCAGGCCGTGAAGTTCGGGCGCGCCGAGGCCGGCAGCCTCAGCTTCGGGTCAGGGCCGGGTTGCGCACCGGGGTTCCCTTGCCCACCGGGCTGATGGGCAGCAGCTTCCGGCCGGTCGGCCCGACCTGGATGTCGGTACCCATGGCCGGACAGACACCGCAGTCGAAGCACGGGGTCCACCGGCAGTCGTCCTGCTCACGTTCGTCGAGCGCGTCCTGCCAGTCGGCCCACAGCCATTCCTTGTCCAGCCCGGAGTCGAGGTGGTCCCAGGGCAGCACCTCGGTCTCGTCGCGCTCGCGGGTGGTGAACCAGTCCAGGCTCACCCCGAGCGGTTCCAGCTCGGTGGCGCCGGCGTCGACCCAGCGCTGGTACGAGAAGTGCTCGTGCCAGCCGTCGAATCGGCCGCCCTCGCGCCAAACCCGCTCGATGACGAGGCCGATCCGCCGGTCTCCACGGGAGAGCAGGCCCTCGATCAGGCTGGGTTTGCCGTCGTGGTACCGCATGCCGATGTTGCGGCCGAGGCCGCGGTCGGAGTTGACCGCCGCGCGCAGCTTGCGCAGCCGGCTGTCGACCGTGTCCGGGTCGCACTGGCCGGCCCACTGGAACGGCGTGTGCGGTTTGGGCACGAAAGCACCGATGGAGATGGTGCAGCGGATGTCCTTGCGTCCGGACGCTTCGCGACCGGCGCGGATGACTTCCTGCGCCATGCGCGCGATCTGCAGCACGTCCTCGTCGGTCTCGGTGGGCAGACCGCACATGAAGTACAGCTTCACCTGCCGCCAGCCGCTGGCGTAGGCGGTGGTGACGGTGCGGATGAGGTCGTCCTCCGACACCATCTTGTTGATGACGCGGCGGATGCGCTCGCTGCCGCCCTCCGGGGCGAAGGTCAGGCCGGAGCGGCGGCCGTTGCGGGACAGCTCGTTGGCCAGGTCGACGTTGAACGCGTCGACCCGGGTGCTGGGCAGGCTCAGGCCGGTGTTGGTGCCCTCGTAGCGGTCGGCCAGTCCCTTGGTGAGCTCGGCGATCTCGGAGTGGTCGGCCGAGCTGAGCGAGAGCAGCCCGACCTCCTCGAAGCCGGTGGTCTCCAGGCCGCGCTGCACCATCTCGCCGATGCCCTCGATGGAGCGCTCGCGCACGGGCCGGGTGATCATGCCGGCCTGGCAGAAGCGGCAACCGCGGGTGCAGCCGCGGAAAATCTCCACGCTGGCGCGCTCGTGCACGCTCTCGGCCAGCGGCACCAACGGTTTCTTCGGGTACGGCCAGGCGTCCAGGTCCATGGTGGTGCGCTTGAACACGCGGAACGGGACCCGGTCCCGGTTGGGTGCCACGCGCTGGATACGGCCGTCGGGCAGGTACTCGACGTCGTAGAACCGGGGCACGTAGACGCCACCGGTCTCGGCGAGCCGCAGCAGCAGTTCCTCGCGGCCACCCGGGCGACCGTCGTCCTTCCAGCGGCGGACGATGTCGGTGATCTCCAGCACCGCCTCCTCACCGTCGCCGAGCACGGCGGCGTCGAGGAAGTCGGCGATGGGCTCGGGGTTGAACGCCGCGTGGCCGCCGGCGACGACGACCGGGTGGTCCTCGGTGCGGTCGGCCGCGTGCAGCGGGATGCCGGCGAGGTCCAGCGCGGTGAGCAGGTTGGTGTAGCCGAGCTCGGTGGCGAAGCTCACGCCGAGCAGGTCGAAGGCGCCGACCGGGCGGTGCGAGTCGACGGTGAACTGGGGCACACCGTGCTGGCGCATCAGCTGCTCGAGGTCCGGCCACACCGAGTAGGTGCGCTCGGCCAGCACGTCGGGCAGCTCGTTGAGGATCTCGTAGAGGATCATCACGCCCTGGTTGGGCAGGCCGACCTCGTAGGCGTCCGGGTACATCAGGCACCAGCGGACCGCTGCGGCGTCCCAGTCCTTGGTGGTGGCGTTGAGTTCCCCACCGACGTACTGGACCGGCTTGGAGACGCGCGGCAGCAGCGGCTCGAGTTGGGGGAAGACTGACTCCACGCTCACGACGGTCCAGGGTAACGGCTCGGTCGGGGGGACGTTGTCGACACAGCCCGCCGGCACCGTCCTCAGCGCAGGAGCAGCCGGCCGAGGCGGCGGGACGCCACGATGACGCCCACCGCGGCGAGGACGGCGAAGTAGGCGACGTGGCCGAGCAGGCCCCAGTGCACCACGCCGGTGGTGAGCCCACGCATCAGCTCGACCGCGTGGTAGAGCGGGAACACCTCGACGAGGATCTGGAGCGGGCGCGGGTAGACGCCCAGCGGGAAGAACGTCGTGGAGAACAGGAACATCGGCAGGATGGCGAGTTGGACCAGGTCGAAGTCCTGCCATGAGCGCATGAAGGTCGTGGCGGCCATGCCCACCGCGGCGAAGGCGAACGCCACGAGCAACGCGGCCGGGAGGGCGAGCAGCGCCCACGGGGAGCCGATCAGGCCCATGCCGAGCATGACGGTGAGGAAGCCGCTGGCGTAGAGGCCGCCGCGGAGCAGGGACCACCCGATCTCGCCGACGGCGATGTCGACGGGGCCGAGCGGTGTGGCCAGCATCGCGTCGTAGAGCTTGGCGTACTTGAACTTGAAGAAGATGTTGAAGGTGGCGTCGTAGACCGCGCCGTTCATCGCGGAGGCCGCGAGCAGGCCGGGGGCGACGAACTCGGCGTAGGTGAGGGGGGCGCCGCCGGGACCGGCGACCCCGCCGACGAGGGTGCCCAGGCCGTGGCCGAGGGCGAGCAGGAAGAACAGCGGCTCGAAGAAGCCGGACACGATGGCCATCCAGCCGCGCCGGTTGACCAGCACGGAGCGCTCGAGCAGCGCGTGGGCGCGGCCGGCGTAGAGCGCGGGCGGGAGGATGCGGGGCAGCAGCCCGCGCCGGCCCCGTGGGGGCCCGGTGGTCGACGGGGTGAGCAGCTCCTGCGCCATGCGCCTTCCTCTCACGAGGCCAGCCGGCGGTCGAACATGCGGCGGGTGAGCAGCACGCCGGCCACCAGCAGGGCCAGCAGGTACGCGACGTGTCCCAGGGCGGGCAGCGGGTCGAGGCCGCCGAGGGTGACGCCGCGGGCAAGTTCGTTGCCGTGCCAGAGCGGGGTGATCCAGGCCAGCGGGCGCACCCAGGCCGGCAGCTGCTCGATCGGGAAGAAGGTGCCGGCGAACAACATCATCGGCATCACGATGAAGCGGAAGACCACGCTGAACTGCTGGCCCTCGGTGTCCAGGGTGGCCGAGTAGGCGGCGAGCGGGGCGCCGAAGGCCATCCCGGTGAGCACGGCGACGGGCAGCGCGAGGATGGCTCCCGGGCTGGCCACCGCGCCGAGCAGGGCGGCGATGACGAGGTAGACCAGGGCGGAGAGCCCGATGCGCAGGGTGACCCACAGCAGGTGGCCGTCGGCGACCTGGGCCGGGGAGACCGGGGTGGAGGCGACGGCCCAGTAGTTCTTCTGCCAGCGGAAGCCGGAGAGCACGGGGTAGGTGACCTCGCCGGTGGCGTTCTGGATCGCGGTGGCCACCATCACCGCGGGGGCGATGTACTGCAGGTAGCCCACGCCGCCGATGGCGCCGGCCGCGCGGCCGCCCGCGTCGACGAAGGTGCCCAGGCCGAGCCCCATGGCGACCAGGTAGAGCAGGGGCAGCAACATGCTGGAGAAGGCCGAGGACCGCCAGTTGCGGCGGTACCAGACCCACATGGACTCGACGAAGAGCCAGATGGCGCGCAGGTGGCCGGGCACGTGCCCGGCCGGGGTGCCCGTCGTGGTCGCGGAGGTGTCGACGGCCATCTCACGGCTCCCCGGGTCGGGAGGAACGCCGGCCAGGCGTCGCTGGCCGTGGGTTCTGTCGTGTCGCGCCGAAGCCTCGGCTGTCCATGCCCACCTCCGCTCAGTCCACCAGGCTGCGGCCGGTCAGCCGGAGGAAGACGTCCTCCAGTGTGCTGCGGCGGACCAGGGTGGCGACCGGCTGCACGCCCCGCTGGTGGGCGGTGGCCAGGGCACCCTCGCCGTCGTCGGCGTAGAGCAGCAGGCGGTCCGGCAGCACCTCGACCCGCTCGGCGAGGTCGCGGACCCGGTGGACGGCACCGTCCTGGCCGCCGGGTGGGAAGCGCAGCTCGACGACCTCCCGGCTGGAGTAGCGGCGGATGAGCTCGGCCGGAGAGCCCTCGGCGACGATGCGGCCGCCGTCCATCACCACGAGCCGGTCGCACAGCTGCTCGGCCTCGTCCATGTAGTGGGTGGTGACGATCAGCGTGACGCCGGTCTGCTTGAGCCGGAACAGGCGGTCCCACAGCAGGTGGCGGGCCTGCGGGTCGAGGCCGGTGGTGGGCTCGTCGAGCAGCAGCAGCTCGGGGTCGTTGACCAGGGAGCGGGCGATGGTGAGCCGGCGTTTCATGCCGCCGGACAGCGGCTCCACCTCGTCGTCGGCGCGCTCGGTGAGCTGGGCGAAGTCCATCAGCTCGGCCGCCCTGGCGCGCACGTGCGCGCGGGAGAGGCCGAAGTAGCGGCCGTAGACCTGCAGGTTCTGCCGCACGGTGAGCTCGGTGTCGAGGTTGTCCTGCTGCGGCACGACCCCCAGGCGGGCTCGGATGCGGGGACCGTCGACGTCCGGGTCCATGTCGAGGACACGCAGCTCGCCGGCGGACCGCGGCGACACGCAGGCGATCATGCGCATCGTGGAGGACTTGCCGGCGCCGTTGGGGCCGAGGAAGCCGAATGCCTCGCCGCGCCGCACCTCGACGTCGATGCCGCGGACGGCCTCGAAGTCACCGAAGCGTTTCACCAGCCCGCGTGCGCGCACGAGTGCCGTCTCCCCAGCCACCCGGTGACCGTAACCCGGACGACCGACAGGACGCAGTTGGTTTCCCGCCGCGAAACGACCTCGGGGCGGGAGTCAGTCAGACGAGGCGGCGGTGGAACCAGACCTCGTCGCGCTCGTCGCCGGGGGCGAGGCGGATCGCACGGGGCAGCCGGCCGACCTCGCGCCAGCCGCGTCGCGCGTAGTACTCCGGCAGGCCGGTGCCGCCCCAGGCGGAGAGGTAGAGCTGTTCGAGGCCGAGTCGGCGGGCGTGCTCGGCACAACTCTCCAGCAACGCGGCGCCCCAGCCGCGGCCCTGCAACGCCGGGTCGACCATGAGCCGCTTGACCATGCCGCGGTGCTCGACCAGCGGCTGCGCGCCGGGTTGCAGGAAGGCGACCCCGACCAGGTCCGGGCCCCGGCGTAGCACCAGCATCCGGGACCGGCGCTCGGTCACCTCGGCGCCCACCAGCACGGCGGCCGCCTGGATCTCGGCGATGTCGACGTCGGGGGTGAAGTCGACGGCACCGCCGCCCCGGGACACCCGCAGCCACAGCTGTGCCAACGCCTCCACCAGCGCGGGGGTGAGCGTCTCGACGAGGTGCGGCCCGGTGACGGTTCCCGGGTCGGCGGTGCCGTTCACCGTCTTCAGTGGTCCGTTCTCACAGCTCCGGGAACCACAGCTTGATCTCGCGGGCCGCCGACTCGGCCGAGTCCGACCCGTGCACCAGGTTGAACTGGGTCTCCAGCGCGAAGTCACCGCGGATGCTGCCCGGGGCGGCCTTCTCCACCGGGTCGGTGCCCCCCGCCAGCTGCCGGAACGCGGCGATCGCGCGCGGGCCCTCGACGACGGCGGCCACCAGCGGCCCGGAGGTGATGAACTCCAGCAGGTCCCCGAAAAAGCTCTTTCCGTCGTGCTCCGCGTAGTGCTGCACGGCCAGTTCGCGGTCGACGGTGCGGAGCTCGAGCGCGACCAGCTTGAGGCCCTTGCGCTCGATCCGGGAGATCACCTCGCCGACCAAACCGCGGCTGACGCCGTCCGGCTTCACCAGGACCAGGGTGCGCTCGGTCACGGGGGTCTTACTCCTTCGTGCGGTACGTCCAAGAGGGTGTCGGTGCGCGCAGCGTAGCCAACCCGGGAGTGGGATAAGTCACCGGACCGGCACAACGGCGCTCCAACCGCGGGCGACGTTGCCGTCGTCCCGAGACGAGTGTGCCCGATTCCCGCCGCGCACCGGCAATGCACCTCGACGAAGTTTGGACCCCGAACAGACCTCACCCGCGGTACCGAACCTCCGGGGACATGGAGGAGGGCCACCACGGGTGAGGTCTTGCGATCACGTCCGTCCGGGTCGATCACGTCCCGTGGGCCACCCGGCGGAGCCGGAGCTGGGTGCCCCGGGGAGTGGACAGGCCCCACGATCAGCCGCGGACGGTGTGCGTGACGAGACCGACGAACCCCTTCATCACCCAATACCGAGGACGTGGAGGAGCCCGAGAACAACGCCGTCAACAGCGTGCAGCACGTCATTCAACGTCATCTGAATGCACCACCTTTCTTTCTTCCTGACACCGATCTCGACAGCGCGAGACCGGCATTGAGTAACCAGAACCCCCTCGGGGTGAGCGCAATCCTGTGACCGGCGAACCTTCCCCGCAATAGCCCACACGAGTGATAACGCACACCACCCCGGAACAGCCGTGAGTCACCGGCAACGGAATTGCCATTCGGGGTAACACGAGGGCCGCAGAAACGAGTCAGTCGTAGCCGGGAGGAAAAGCATTTGAAACAGAGTCCGCGGCGTCACGCCCGACCGGTACCACGGAGACCTCGAGGCCGGGCAGCGGGCGAGGGGGAGACGTGCGGCGACACAACGCACAGCCGTTGATCCCCGCACGCCTCTCCGCACTCCCCTGCCACCACTCCCCGACCAGATTTGTTTCGCCCACGTTTCCATGGTCCCGGCGACAACAAACGCCAGATACCGGCATCGACCACGCAACCCGCCGAACAGCCCGACAAAATGGGTGCGAATTCCGAATAGCCCGACCCCGCTGTGCCACCAATGTAACGGCTGCTTGGCGGGACCGGAAATCAGCGTTCTGGCCGGAGCGTCGTGGACCACAACGCCCGGCCCGTGGCGTCCCGGAGATGGACCGTGAGTCGGCCCCAGGTGTCCACCTCAACCTCACCGAAGTGTTGGAAGCCGTCCAGCGGCGAGGTGTTGGGAGCGGGCGGGGCGTGCACGAACACCGCCTCGGGCCCGAAGGTGGGGTCGAGCTCGTTCGGCCCGAACGCGCCCGCGTGTAGCGGCCCGGAGACGAACTCCCAGAACGGGTCGAAGTCGGCGACGGCGGCCCGCTCCGGCGAGTAGTGATGGGCCGCGGTGTAGTGCACGTCGGCGGTGAGCCAGACCATGTTCCGCACGCGGCGGCGGGCCAGTTCCCGCAGCACCCGAGCCAGCTCGGCCTCACGCCCGGCCGGCGCGCCGGGCCGCCCGTTGGCGACGGCCTCGATGTTGTCGCCGTCGGGAACGACCAGGCCCAGGGGCATATCGGCGGCCACGATCTTCCAGGTGGCACGGCTACGGCTCATGGCGTCGACCAGCCAGCGGGCCTGCTTGTCGCCGAGGATGCGTTCGTAGGGTGCGGTACCCGGGGAGTTGGCGTCCCGGTAGGTGCGCATGTCGACCACGAACAGCTCGACATGCCCGCCGAACGCGAGGTTGCGGTACACCCGCCCGTCGACCGCCTTCCGTGGGTCGATCGGAACCCACTCGTGGAACGCCTGGAACGCGCGCTCGGCCAGCACGTCGACCCGCTTCTCGGTGTACCGGTCGTCGGTGAGGATCTCGCCGGGGTACCAGTTGTTGAGGACTTCGTGGTCGTCCCACTGGCCGATGGTGGGCGCGGTCGCGGCCAGGCGCCGGAAGTGCTCGTCGAGCAGGTTGTAGGCGAACTGGCCGCGGAACTCGGTGAGGGTCTCGGCGACCTTGGTCTTCTCCGGCGTGACGATGTTGCGCCACCGGCGGCCGTCGGGCAGGGTCACGTTCTCCCGCAGGGGGCCGTCGGAGTAGACGGTGTCGCCGCTGCAGAGGAAGAAGTCGGGCTCGCGGGCGGCCATCGCCGAGAAGATGGTCATGCCGCCCAGGTCAGGGTTGATGCCCCAGCCCTGGCCGACGATGTCGCCGGACCACACGAAACGCACCGGCCGGCGACCGAGTGGTGCGGTGCGGAAGCTGCCGGTGACCGGTTCGGCGGTGGCTCGGCCGTCGAGGTCCGCCACCCGAACCCGGTAGTGCACCCGCCGTCCCGGCGGCAGGTGGTGGAGCCGAACCTTGCCGGTGCCGTCGGTGTCGGGGGTGAGCACGGGGCCGCGTACGGTGCGCGCGACGCGGAAGGACGGGTCGAAGGAGACGTCGACGAGCATGCGTGACGGCCGGTCCGCCCGGGTCCAGACGAGGGCGCCGTGCGGGGTGACGTCGCCGGTCTGTACACCGTGGGTCAGCCGGGGACGGTCGCCGCGCACCAGCGCGGGACCGGTGCGGCGGGGTGCGGCGAGCGTGGTGGTGGGGAGGGCCAGGCCGGCGAGCGCGGCACCGGACCCGAGTGCCCCGGCCCGGAGGAGGGCGCGACGGTCGAGGGAACGCGGGTTCTCCATAATGGCTGGTTGTAGCGGGGTGGTTGTGCGCGCAGGCAACCCTGAGCCGACATTCAGGTGAATCCGGGGGACACACCTCCACCGCCCGGTGGATCGGGTACTGGTCGCGCGCCCTGCGAGGAGTGATCCTGGTGCCACCCACAACTTGCGGGGGTGCCCCGACCCAGTTGGTACGGGGGCCGGATGACCTTGCGGGCGCAGCCCACACCGCTACCGGTCCAGCTCGTGCTTCTGCGAGCCGTGCGCTGGGCCCGCGCACCGACAACCGGCGAGGAATCTGCTGGGGGCCGCCGATCAACCACGGTTACGCTCGCGTCGTGGTCACTGCGTGGGATCCCACGACGGCCGGCGTGCTACGACTGCCCTCGGGCCGGCTCGTTCGCGGCCGCGGACTGCGCCACCCCGTTCCCCCGGATCCGCTCCCCACCTTCGCGCTGTACCTGCTGGGCCACGAACCACCGCCTGTCGCCTGGGAAAGTCGGTGGGTTCGCTGGCCCGACTTCTGGTTGCCGTCTGACCACGCGGGAACCGCTGACGCGTTGCGCGAGGCATGGATGCGTGCCAGAACCGAGCGCGTCGAGGTCGCGTGTGCCGGTGGATACGGCCGTACCGGCACAGCACTGGCGTGCCTCGCCGTTCTGGATGGGATACCCAACCGCGAGGCAGTCGCCTACGTCCGGAAGCATTACGCCGCACGCGCCGTCGAGATGCCCTGGCAACGCCGTTTTGTCTCCCGCTTCCGGTAACGGCCCACCCCATGAAACCGCAACCCCACGCCATCCCACCGACGCGATGAACCTTCCACGCCAGCGCCATGAAACCGGGGAGTGTCCCGGAAGACGTTGTGCCGCAAGCGATCTGTGAGGCTTTGCAGGCCGATGTTTCCGCGCTCCAACGGTTTGTTCACCGCCGGGCGTGGCCTTTTGCCGATGGGTCAGCGAACGATCTTGACGAGATAGAAGATGCCGCGATGCCCGGGCAGGAGCAGCCGCCCGTGTGCGTCCGCCATCTTCCAGTAGACCTGGCAATGGCCCGGCTCGTCGGGAGCGCGGACCTCGACCGAGACCTGCACGGTCTCCCCCGGCCTGGTGTCCGGGATCCGCACCCGGTCAACGGACTCGCACGGACCTGGGCGGCCGAAGTCGCCCTCCCGGATCAGGTAGCGGTCGATCCACGGCACATTGCCGGAGTTGCGTATCTCCCAGGTCTTCACGAAGTGCGCACCGGTGGGAATCTCGGTGCCGTCGGGAATCGTGACGTCGCGGACGAACTCCGAACCATCCCCCTCGATGACGGGCTTCGGCGCTGGTGCCTGGGATTCGTCGGACGCGCCGGTCCGCAGGTAGTGGACGCCCAGGACCCCGGTCACCCCCAGCACGGCCACCGTGGCCGCGGCAGCGACGAGCCACCATCCCCGCGGCCGGGACTCCCGGGGCTCGTCCAGCACCGCGGCGTCCACCACGAGACCGGGCCGCTCGTCGCGCGTCCGCGGCTCCACCGGCGTGGCGTCCGGCGTGGGGACGGGCGCGGCGTTCTCCTCGAAGCCCGCCAGCCGGTCGCGTGCCTGCTCCCAGCGGGCCCGCCACGTCCGGCGCGCTTCCTCGATGTCCCGCCCGAGCACACCGACCTCGAGCGTGCGGACGAACTCCCAGGTGATCTCCCACGAGGGCAGCTGCCGGCCCCGCGCTGCCGCGGACAGCGCGGACTTCGAGGCCAACGCGCCGTGGTCGGATCGCATCCGGTCGTAGGAGGGGTCACCGGCGGCCCGCTTCAGCTCCCACAGCTGACCGGCGAAGTCCGCGGCCGGGCCCGCGGACGCGTCGGGGCGGGCGGAGACCCGCCCGCGTCTACCGGTTCCCCGCTGGTCGCTCAGGGCCGCCGCCCTTCCCTCGCCCGACGGTCGCCGGCCGGCGCGGCCGGCCGGCCCGAGCGCGTCACCACGCGACCGAACACCGCCGGCCCCGTGGGCACCACCTCGACACCACGGGCGACACCATGGGCACGGCACCATCGCGCGCGCCGAGGTGCCGTGCCGAGGTCGGCGACCGCCATGCACTCCCCTCCTCGCTCGGCAGCCCCGCGACGCGCATGTCGGACGTCGACCGCGCGACGCGTTCGAGACAGATTCGGACCCCAGGATATTGCGCAGCGCCACCTCGACCGGCCGCAGACTCCCCTTGGCGGGTGGTGCTCCTCACCCCCTGCGGCCGGACGGCCGCAGCCCCGTGTGCGGAAAGCGCACCACCCAACGCTCCATCGGATGAAGCCGCAGGCCGACCATGCGTGTCGGGTTGTCCGTGCTGATATCGGCCGGAGGATCGAGCCGGGTCCACGGGGAGGTGTGCGGTGGCCGCGAACGAGAGGCCGGAACGCGGGCTGGGGCAACGGCTACGGGAAGCGGTGACCGTGCGGGCCGCCCTGCTGGTGCTCGGCGTGTTCCTACTCCAGCTCGCGTTCATCCTCTCCTACGTCGGTGCGCTGCATCACCCCGAACCACACAAGATTCCCCTCGCGGTCGCGGCCCCGCAGCAGCAGATCGCCGACCAGGTCGTGGACCAGCTCAACGAGCTTCCCGGCACCCCGATCGACGCCCGGCGGGTCGCCGACGAGACAGCGGTCCGCGACGAGATCAACCAGCGCGAGGTGGACGCCGGGCTCGTGGTCAACCCCACGGCCGCCACCGACCACCTGCTGCTGGCCGGAGCGGCCGGCCCGGCCCTCGCCAGCGTCACCGTGAACGTGCTGAGCAGGGCTTACTCCGTGCAGGGCCGGGAGTTGACGGTCACCGACATCAAGCCGGTCTCCAGCGGGGACGGCCGCGGGCTGTCCTCGTTCTACGTGGTGATCGGCTGGATGGTGGGCGGTTACCTGGTGGCCGCGATCCTCGGCCTGGCCGGGGGCGCCCGGCCCGCCACCTTCGGGCGCACGATCATTCGGCTCACCACGCTGGCGGTCTACGCGATCGCCTCCGGGTGGGGCGGCGCGGTCATCGTCGGCCCGGTGCTCGACGCGCTGCCCGGCGGTTTCGTGTCCCTGTGGGCGGTGGGTGCGCTGGTGGTCTTCGCGACCGCGGCGGCCACGATGGCGGCGCAGACGATCGCCGGGGTGGTCGGGATCGGTGTGGCGATCCTGGCGTTCGTGGTGCTGGGTAACCCGAGCGCGGGCGGCCCCTACCCGCAGCCGTTGCTGCCCACGTTCTGGCGGGAGATCGGCCCGTACCTGCCGCCGGGCGCGGGCACCACCGCGACCCGCAGCGTCGCCTACTTCGACAACGCCGGGGCCGGGCAGGCACTGTGGATCCTCGCCATCTACGCGATAGCCGGTGTCCTCGTCACGCTGGTCGTCGCGAGGCTGCTGCGCAGGGACCGCGGCCGGCGTAGTGAACCGGGCTCGGAATCGGCCGGGGAGCGTTCGGAAGCGCCGGAATCCTGAGCACTGCCGCAACGAACGACCGGAGCGCCGCCCTTCCTGTCGAGAGGTTTCACCTGGCCGGCTCGGCCGCGGTGATTAGACGGGTATGCGCCCACGGTGCCCACCACATCCGCCAGCCCAGGGACCGCACGCGAACGTCGGTCGCGCCGAACTCGGCCAGCCGGCGCCGGTAGTGCCTGATGCCCGCGATATCGGCGATCGCGAGCCGGCCGCCGGGGCGAAGGACCCGCATGGCCTCGTCGATCGCCTTCAGCCGGCCCGCGTCGGGGGGAATGTTGTGAATCGCCAGGCTGGAGACGACGACGTCGAACTCGGCATCGGAGAACGGCAGTTCTCGCATGTCCCCGGTGTACAGCTCGACGCGGTCGGCCACGCCCTCGGCAACCGCGTTGCGCTCGGTGACCTCCACGGAGTTGCCGGACTGGTCGACCTTGCGCCACAGATCCACGCCGACCGCCCGCCCCGTGGTCAGGCGCTGCGCGGCCATCAGCAGCACCGCGCCCCGCCCGCAGCCGAGATCGAGTATCTGCTCGTCGCCGCGTAGGTCGAGGTCATCGAGTACCCGCGACCACACCTGGAACTTCCCACGCCGGGTGGTGTGCAGGTACAGCCCGACCGAGATCCACATGAGTGCGGAGGCGGCGAAGGTCACTGCGGCCCACGCCGTATTGCCGACACCGACGTTGGTGATGCTGGCCAGGAGGGTGGCCGCACCGCTCATCACGAGGCCCAACAGGGGTCGGGGTGCGTCGACGCCGTACGAGCCCTGCCTCCTCGGTGAGGTGGGTTCCGCCTGTGTCACGTCAGTCTCCGCCCACGTGTTGCTCCGGTTGGTCAGAGTCTGACATCACGACTCGTCACCGCATCACCACCCCTCGAATTGCAGGAATGATCCAACCATCGTGTACTGACGCCGTGTTCGGGCGTCGGTCGGGCCAGCCGCTGTTGGGGCCGCTGCACGACTACGTCCGGCAGTCGTTCGTGGTGACACCGCTGCTGGGCATCGTCGGCGGTATCGCGCTGGCGGTGGCCACCAGCGAGCTCGACAACGAGTTGTCCCAGATACCCGAGTTCGCGACCGAGTTCCGACCGATCATCGAGCCGAGCCGCAAGGTGATCGACGCTGTCGGCCCGGCGATGCTCACGTTCCTCGGCGTGGTCTTCAGCATCACCCTGGTTGCGTTGCAGATGGCCGCCAGCCAGCTCTCGCCGCGCGTGGTGCGACTGTTCGTGCGGAGCAGGATGGTCAAGGCCACGCTCGCCGTGTTCATCGGGACCTTCGTCTACACGATCACGGTGCAGTACAGCTTCGTCACGGTCTCCGAGGAGGGTTCGCTGCAGGACCAGCCCTTCATACCGCTCGTGTCCGGGCTCATCGCCCTGCTACTCACTCTTGGCAGCGTGGGGATGTTCGTGGGCTACGTACATTCGATGATCCGCCTCATGCGGCTCACCGAGGTGATCGACATGGTGACCGCGGAGACGCGACGCACGATCAACGCTGTGGCATGGACGGAGGAAGGGGAAGGCAGGGAAGTTTCGGGAAAGCCCCTACAGTCGGTGTACTACGAGGGTAAGCCGGGCGCGGTGCGAACGGTGAATGTGTGGCGTCTCGTTCGACTGGCACGCAAGAACGACGCGGCGCTGCGCCTCGTGCCGAAGATCGGGGACTTCGTCGCGCCCGGCACGCCGCTGCTCCATGTGCACGGGCGCAAGGAAATCCGTTCACGGACGCTCCGGAAGGCGCTCGGCGTGGGTCCCGAACGCACGATGTACCAGGACATTGCGTTCGGCTTCCGGCAGTTGGTGGACATCGCGATCCGGGCCCTGTCCCCCGGTGTCAACGACCCCACGACAGCGGTCCAGGCCCTGGACCGGATCCACGCGTTGTTGTCGGACCTGTTGGACAAGCCCCTCGGTGAGCAGTACCACCGGGATCGCGACGGTGTGGTGCGGCTCGTGGAGCCACTGCCGGGCTGGGACTCGCTCATCGACCTAGCGTTCACGGAGATCCTGTTGTACGGGGTGACCTCGCCACAGGTGACACGACGGATGGTGGCGGCGCTGATCGATCTGGTCGAGCACGCGCCGGAGGATCGGCGCGCCACGCTGGAGCGGCACCTCGGACACGTGCGCGAGGCAGTCGAGGCGGCGATCCCCGACGAGATGATGCGCACCTTCGGCCTCACCCCCGACCGCCAGGGCATCGGCTGAGAAACCCGATGCCCTGACAGCGGCAATGTTGAACGGGTCAGCTCAGGTCGAGCCGGCCCGACTTGACGGTGTCGCGGAACGCGGCCCACTCGGCGGGGCCGAAGGCCAGCGCGGGGCCGGTGGGGTTCTTCGAGTCGCGAACCGCGGTCATGCCCGGCATGTGCGCCACCTCGACGCACTCGCCGCCAGATCCGTTGCTACGACTGCTCTTACGCCAGGTGGCATCTCCGTGGAACGCCACCTCGACACAGGCGTTGCCACCGCCGTTACTACGAGCGCTCTTACGCCATCCGACCCGGCATAAGTCAAGGCTGGACATGCCGCTCTCCCTCGCTGCTACAAGCTGTCGGCGGCCTCCGCGATCATCTTGGCCGACGCGTCTGCGTCGAGCGCGGTCTCCTGCAAGCCGACGAAGTTGAGGGTATAGGCGTCTACGGCCTCCTGATCCTCCGGGGAGAAGCCGTAAGCAAGGCTCTCGATGTAGAGGACATCGTCATAGTGCTCCTGCTCGAACGACAGGATGTTGAACACTGAACCCATCGCGGGGTGGGCACCGGCGCTGAACGGAATCACTTGGATCATGACGTTTGGCCGCTCGGCGAGCTCCACGAGGTGTTCGAGCTGGCGCCGCATGACACCCGGACCGCCAACAACCTGCCGCAGAACCACCTCGTTGAACACCGCCTCCACACGAAGGGGCTTGTCGCGTTCTAGGAGGGACTGCCGCTCGCGACGAGCCTCGATGCGTCGCTCAACGACCTCTTCCGACACATGTGGTCGGCTGGCCCGCACAAGTGCTTCGGTGTACTCCGGAGTTTGGAACAAGCCAGGAACAAGATCGATGGTGAAACTCCGTACCAAGCACGCTTCGGACTCAAGTTCGACATAGTCGAGGGCTGCCTCGAACAGCTCTTCCTTGCCGAACTCCTCCCACCAACCTCGGTCCTTGGCGCGATGGGCCAGTTCGAAGAGCGCATCGCGCTCCTTGTCATCGACCTTGTAGGCGATGGCGAAGCCCAGCACGTCGATCGGACTCGCTGGTTGCACACAGTGCTCGATTCGACTGATCTTCGCGTGTGAGCAGCCAAGAAGTTTTGCGGCCTCGATCCCCTTCATGCCAATGCGCTCCCGCCACCGCTGCAGGGTCCGTGCCACACGGCGAGCTCGAACGCTGGGCCTGAACTGTTCCGTCACGCCTCGTCTCCCTGCTGAGAACCGATCGTGATCGGAAGCTTACGCACTGCTCCGCGCACCGATCTTTCCCTCGATCGAGGGGACTTCGTACATGTACGTCATCAAAAACTTGTGATGCCGTGCGTGATAGTCCATGGTCATCACACACAGTGATCGGCTTCCCCGGCCGCCTAGGCCCACCTCCCTGGAGTCCCCCATGCCCTGGTACCTGTGGCACCGCATCGAGATCTTCGAGATCGTCCGTGGCCGGCGCGTGCTCGTGTACGCCAAGAACATCGATGACCACGGCTTCTACGTGCAGCTCAAGGGAAACAAGAACCCCGCGCCCGCCTACGCCGTCGCGCTCGCCTCGGAGTGGCTGGAGCGCAACAACCGTCCGGCGGGCCGCTGTCTGGTCGTGGTGTGGCGCCTCAACGAGGCCGACAGGTCCAAGCTCTCGGTTCTCTGCGAGGTGCCGTTCCACTGGAACGGCGCTCCCGCCGTCCCACCCGAGCCGGAACCCGTGGCGGCAGCGGCGAATGCCTAGCCCTGGCCGCGCGCGATGTGCTGCTCGACCTGCTTCCGCAGGTACAGCATGTACACCCAGATCAGGGCGAAGATGACGCCCAGGACCCCGAGCGTGACCGAGATGAACACCGTCAACACCATCAGGACCTGCAACGTCAGCGCGACGTACAGCCCCCACGGACGCCCCATGACACCACTCGCGAGGAGCATCGCCAGTGCCAGGGCGATCACCAGGATCCCGTTGACCGACGACAGCCCCTCGCCGAGCTTCGCCACGACCGGCAGTGCCAGCGCAACGACAATCGCCTCCATGACCAGGGTTCCGGCCATGACGCCGCGCAGGCCCTTCCACGGGTCGCGGGCCGGTGGCTGTCCCTGGGGAGGCTGTGCCCCGGTTCCCTGCCGTGCCTCGTCGTTCACGCCGGCTCCTTGCCGAACAGGGCCCGCGCCTCACCGGCGGTGACGACCGACCCGGTGACCACGACCGCGGAGCCGGAAATCGGCTCGTCCGGGTCCTCGGTCTCCTCCGCGAGCTGCACGGCGGTCTCCAGGGCGTCGTCGAGCCGGGTCTCGACGACGATCCTGTCGTCACTGAAGATTTCCCGGGCCACCACGGCAAGATCGTCCGGGTCCAGTGCGCGCGGCGAGGAGTTCCGGGTCAGCACAACCTCACTGACCACCGGCTCCAGCGCGTTCAGGATCCCGCGCGCGTCCTTGTCCCCCATCACGCCAACCACGGCAACGAGGCGACGGAAGTTGAACTCGTCGGACAACGCCCTGGCCAGCGCGGCGGCACCGTGCGGGTTGTGCGCGGCGTCGACGAACACCGACGGCGCCGTGCGCACCCGTTCCAGCCGACCGGGGGTGACGACCGATGCGAACGCCTCGCGCACGGCCTCGACATCGAGCTGGCGGCCCGCGCCCGCACCGAAGAACGCCTCGGCCGCCGCCAGCGCCAGAGCCGCGTTACGACCCTGGTGTTCGCCATGCAGCGGCAGGAAAACCTCGTCGTAGACCCCACCGAGGCCCTGCAGCCTGAGCATCTGGCCACCCACGGCGACCTTGCGCTCCAGCATGCCGAACTCCATGCTCTCCCGGGCGACGGTGGCGTCGACCTCGATGCTGTGCTGCAACAACACGTTCGCAGCCTCGGGTTCCTGGGCGGCGAGCACCGCGATGGCGCCTTCCTTGATGACGCCGGCCTTCTCCCGCGCGATGCTGGGCAGGTCCGGTCCGAGGTACTCGACGTGGTCGATGCCGATGGGGCAGATCGCGGCGATCTTGGCGTCCGCGACGTTCGTGGCGTCCCAGGAGCCGCCGAGGCCGACCTCCAGGATCGCCGCGTCCACCGGTGCTTCGGCGAACGCGGCGAATGCCATCCCGGTCAGCACCTCGAACTTGGTCATCTTGGGACCGCCGGTGCCTTCCGAGCGCTGGTCGACCATGCGCACGTAGGGCTCGATGTCCCGGTAGACCTCGACGTAGCGTTCCGGGCTGATCGGCGCGTTGTCGACGTTGATCCGCTCGGTGACCAGCTGCAGGTGCGGGCTGGTGTAGCGGCCGGTGCGCAGGCCGATCCGGGTGAGCAGCGCGTCCAGCATGCGCGCCACGGACGTTTTTCCGTTGGTGCCGGCCACGTGCAGCACCGGGTAGGCGCGCTGCGGGTCGCCGAGGATCTCGGTCAGCATCCGGATCCGGTCCAGCGAGGGCGCGATCTTGGTCTCCGGCCATCGCTGGTCCAGCTCGGCCTCGACGGCACGCAACGCGGCCAGGGCCGCGGGCTCGATCTTGGGCATCAGGTGTCAGGCCCCCGGTAGCGCGGCCAGCCGCGCCTTGATGCGTTCGATGTCGGCCAGCGCGGTCTCGCGCCGGCCCCGGATCTTGGCTACCACGTCGGCCGGCGCCTTGTCGGTGAACCTGGGGTTGGCCAGCTTGGCCTCGCAGCCCGCCAGTTCCTTCTCGGCGGCGGCGAGGTCCTTGGTCAGCCGCCTGCGCTCGGCGGCCACGTCGATGGCGCCGGACAGGTCCAGCTCCACGGTGACGGTGCCGCCCGGCAGGCCGATCTCCAGCGAGGCCGAGCCGGTGAAGCCGTCGGCCGGCGCGTCCAGGCGCACCAGGGTGCGGACGGCGCCCTCGTGGCCGGCGAGGTCGGCCTCGCCCAGGCCGGACAGCCGGGCGGCGACCCGCTGGCCGGGCTTAAGGCCCTGGTCGGAGCGGAACCGGCGGATCTCGGTGACCAGCTTCTGCACGCCGGCGATCCGGCGGGCCGCGGTGCCGTCCCGCTCGGCGCCGCGCCGGGCGGGCCACTCGGCGATGACGAGCGACTCGCCGCTGGTGAGCGTCGTCCAGAGCACCTCGGTGACGAACGGGACGACCGGGTGCAGCAGGCGGAGCAGCGCGTCGAGGAGGTGGCCGAGGACCGCGCGGGTCGCCTCGGCGCGCTCGCCGCCCCCGGCGATCTGGACCTTGGCCAGTTCCAGGTACCAGTCGCAGAACTCGTCCCAGGTGAAGTGGTAGAGCGCGTCGCACGCCCTGCCGAACTGGTATGCCTCGAACAGACCATCCACTTCGGACACTGTCTCGTCGAGGCGGTCCAGGATCCAGCGGTCGGCGTCGGTGAGCCGGTCGCGCGCCGGGACCGGGCGGGCGACGGTCGCGCCGTTCATCAGGGCGAACCGGCTGGCGTTCCACAGCTTCGTGCAGAAGTTGCGGGAGCCGGCCGCCCACTCCTCGGCCAGGGCCATGTCCGCGCCCGGGTTGGCGCCGCGGGCGAGGGTGAAGCGCAGCGCGTCGGCGCCGTAGCGGTCCAGCCAGTCCAGGGGGTCGATGACGTTGCCCTTGGACTTCGACATCTTCTTGCCGGCGGCGTCGCGGATGAGCCCGTGCAGGAAGACGTCGTGGAAGGGCTGCTCGCCGTCCATGGCGTAGAGCCCGAACAGCATCATCCGCACGACCCAGAAGAACAGGATGTCGTAGCCGGTGACCAGGACGCTGGTCGGGTAGAAGCGTTCCAGGTCCCTGGTGCGGTCCGGCCAGCCGAGGGTGGAGAACGGCCACAGGCCGGAGGAGAACCAGGTGTCGAGGACGTCCGGGTCCTGCTGCCAGCCCTCGCCGCCAGGTGGCTCCTCGTCCGGGCCGACGCACACCACTTCCCCGTTCGGCCCGTACCAGACCGGGATGCGGTGGCCCCACCACAGCTGGCGCGAGATGCACCAGTCGTGCATGTCGTCGACCCAGTCGAAGTAGCGCCTGGCCAGCTCCGGCGGGTGGATGCTGGTGCGGCCGTCGCGCACCGCCTCGCTCGCGGCGCGGGCCAGCGACTCGACCTTGACCCACCACTGCATGGACAGCCGCGGCTCGACGACGGTGTCGCAGCGCGAGCAGTGGCCGACCGCGTGGGTGTAGGGCCGCTTCTCGGCGACGATGCGGCCCTGCTGGCGCAGGGCGGCCACGACCGCCGGCCGGGCCTCGAACCGGTCGAGGCCCTCGAAGGGGCCGTGCGCGGTGATGACGCCGCGCTCGTCCATGATCGTCAGTGCCGGCAGGTCGTGTCGCTGGCCGATCTCGAAGTCGTTGGGGTCGTGGGCGGGGGTGACCTTGACCGCGCCGGTGCCGAACTCCGGGTCGACGTGCGGGTCGGCCACGATCGGGATGTGGCGGCCGGTGAGCGGCAGCTCGACCTCGGTGCCGATCAGGTGCTGGTAGCGCTCGTCGTCGGGGTGCACGGCCACGGCGGTGTCGCCGAGCATCGTCTCGGCGCGCGTGGTGGCGACCACGATGGAGCGGTCGCCCTCGCCGTAGCGGATGGAGATCAGCTCGCCGTCGTCGTCGCTGTGGTCGACCTCGATGTCCGACAGCGCGGTGCGGCAGCGCGGGCACCAGTTGATGATGCGCTCGGCCCGGTAGATCAGGCCGTCGTCGAAGAGCTTCTTGAAGATCGTCTGGACGGCGCGGGAGAGGCCCTCGTCCATGGTGAAGCGCTCGCGGCTCCAGTCCACGCCGTCGCCGAGGCGACGCATCTGGCCGAGGATCTTGCCGCCGTACTCGGCCTTCCACTGCCAGACCCGCTCGACGAACGCCTCCCGGCCCAGGTCGTGGCGGGACTTGCCCTCCTTGGCCAGTTCCCGCTCGACCACGTTCTGGGTGGCGATACCGGCGTGGTCCATACCGGGCAGCCACAGCACCTCGTAGCCCTGCATGCGCCGGCGGCGGGTCAGCACGTCGATCAGGGTGTGGTCGAGCGCGTGCCCCATGTGCAGGGTGCCGGTGACGTTCGGGGGCGGGATGACGATCGTGTACGGCGGCCTGTCGCTGTCCGCGTCGGCGGTGAAGTAGCCCCGCTCGACCCACCGCTCGTACAGGTCGCCCTCTACCTCCGCCGGGGTCCACTGCGGCGGGAGGTCGGCACGGGCCTGGTGCGGAAGGGTCTCGGTCACGCCGAAAGTCTACGAACCGCCGATTGTCGCCCGCACCCGCCTTCCGGCACCGGTGCCGGCGGCCACGACCGGCCCCGGACGGGGGCCCGATCAGGCCCAGGGAGCAAGTTCGGCGGTGTCGATCTCAACTGGAACCGGCGCGGCCTCGATGCGCGTCACCTGTCCGGGGCGAGCTTCGGCGGCGGGCCGGTACCGCCCCTCGTGGAGGTAGTAGGTGGACAGAACCAAGGACTTCTGGTCGATGGTCCACAGATACTTGATGCCTGCGGCGGCGTAAGCCGAGATCTTGGTCTCCCGCTCCGAGAGCGAGTTGCCCGGCGACCAGATCTCGGCGACAAGCCGGACACGCTCCGGCGGAAAGCTGATCTCCTCCGGCGGCCCGGACAGCACCACCACGTCAGGGATCAACGCGGTCCGCAGCGCGTTGTTGATCTGGACACCCACGCCCGTCACGGCATACAGGTCGCGCCGGTTGGCGGACCGGTGCGCATCGTGAAGCAGGGACCGCAGCGTGTCACCGATGAACTGATGCCTCCCTGCTGGCGCCGGCGACACGACCCAGTACCCCCAGATCAGCTCCAGCCGCCCACCATCGCCGGGTTGATCCGCGGCGAGCCAGTCCTCGACGGTGTGCGGACCGATCGGATGCTCTATTGCCGCGCTCATGATGTCACCGCCTGTGACCGAATGACTGCGAAGGGTACCGAACTCATCCTAGGTGGATTGTTTCACCGGGCTGCAAGCCGGAGTGCAACAGCACCTGAAGGTTGCGTGTGTGGCCCTCGGACCGCGCGATGCGGGCGGGCCTCCAGAGCGGTGATGCCGGCTCAGCCGGAGAGTTCGGTACTGACGCGGTCCAGGAGGGCCTGGGCGGCCGGATCGTGGGCCACGGTGGCCGCGCCCATGGCCAGCAGCTGGTCGATTAGCCAGGACACCAGCTCGTCGCGGGGCAGCGTGCGTTCCTGCAGCCAGGTCAGCACCGTGCCCTCGACCACGGCGACCCAGCAGCGCAGGGTCAGCGAGACGAACGGGGTGAGCTCCTCGACGCCGAGCCGGTCGAGGATCTCCGCCACCGCCCGCACCCGGACCTCGTCGACGAGCGCGGAGGTTTCCGCCGTCGCAACGGTCGACCCGCTGCGCAGCAGCGTGACGTAACTCGCCTCGTAGGACTCGGCGAAGTCGAGGAACTCGTTGAGAGCGGCGCGGAGCTGCGCCAGCAGCGGCCCGGTCCGCGGGACGATCAGCCGCGCGATGAGCCCGTCCACGGCCCTGCGCAGCGCGGCGGCGCGGATCTCGCGGATGTTGGAGAAGTAGCGGTAGAAGAGCGCGCGGGAGACGTCGGCGTGGGCGGCGATGTCCTCCACCGTGACCAGCTCGGGGTCACGCTGGCTGAACAGCTCCAGCGCGGCGGCGATCAGGTCGCGCCGCCGCTCCGCGGGTGCCATCCGGCGGCGACGTGCCCGCCCGAGCGGGACGACGGTCCCTGGCCCTGCGTCCGTCTCCTCTACGTCGGTCATTCCCCTTCCCCACATCGTCGGTTCGACTGCCGGATCCGCACCTGCTTCACCTCCGGCCCCGCGACCCCATGCCACGGCCCCGCGCGGCCGATTGTCCTAGAGGTCGAGCACGATCCGGCCGCCCCGGGACCGGGAGACGCAGATCGTCATCTCCTCGGCGCGCTCGTCGTCGGTGAGCACGTGGTCACGATGATCGACGACCCCGGCCAGCACCCGTACCCGGCAGGTGCCGCAGAACCCCTGCTGGCAGGAGTAGGCCACGTCGGGGAGGACCTCGCGGACGACCTCCAGCGCCGTACGGTCGGCCGGCACGGGCAGGACCCGCCCGCTGCCGCGCAGCTCGACCTCGAACGGCGTGCCGTCGACGATCGGCGGCGGGCTGAACCGCTCGTAGTGGAAGGGACGGTCGACGGGCAGCAACCGGTGGACACCCTCGATCAGCGGTGGCGGTCCGCAGCAGTAGACGGTGGCGTCGGGCGGGGTCCCGGCCAGCAGGTCGGCGGGATCGGGTAGGCCCCCGTGCTCGTCGTCCGCACGGACCCGCACCCGGCCCCGGCACAGCGCGTGGAGCTCGTCCAGGAACGGCAGTGAGTCGCGGGTGCGCCCGGTGTAGACCAAACGCCAGTCGGCGCCGCGGAGCTGCGCGGTCCGCACCATCGGCAGGATCGGGGTGATCCCGATGCCGCCGGCGATGAACAGGTATCGGGACGAGCGCAGGAAGGGGAAGGCGTTGCGGGGGCCGCGCACCCTCAGCTCGTCGCCCTTCCGCAGCGTGTCGTGCACCTCGAGCGATCCCCCGCCGCCGTCCTCGATGCGCCGTACCGCGATCCGGTAGGCGGAGCGGTCGGTCGGGTCTCCGCACAGCGAGTACTGCCGCAGCCGGCCGGAGGGCAGCAGTACGTCGAGATGGCAGCCGGGCCGCCAGCGTGGCAGCGGCCCGCCGTCGGCCGCGACGAGACGCAGGCTGACGGCGCCGTCCGCCACCCGTTCCTTGCGCTCGATCACGACGTGCAGGTCACGGTCCACCGGCTGTACCGGCGGGTGCTGGCCGAGCCGCGCCACCCCCGAGTAGATGGCGGCGGCGTAGCGGATCACTCCCCACAGCCGGTCCCGGTCCGCCCGGCCCTGCAGGTCGGGCGGAACGATGTAGTCGCGCGGGCGGGTCGTGGTCACCGGTGCTCCGCCGCCCTTGCCGCCGGCGACACCGCCAGGTAGGCCACGGCCTGCTCGGTCGAGCCCTCCTGCGACGGATGGTAGGAGCGCCGGAAGTAGCGCGCCAGCGAGCGCAGTACGTCCAGGTAGCCGGGGGTGCGGCCGAGCCGCCTGGTACGCCGCAGGTCCCGCCACCGGGGCTTGATCAGGCCGCGCAGGTGCGGGTCGGTGCGCATCAGGAACCGCACGCCGCGGGCCCACAGCCAGGACATGACCACGGCCACCACGAGCATCGCCCGGACCCGGCGCAGGTAGCGGCCGTCCACGTGCATGTAGAGGTCGAAGGCCACCGAGCGGTGCTCGACCTCCTCGGCGCCGTGCCAGCGCAGCAGGTCGAGCATGGTCGGGTCGGCGCCGATCTCGTCCAGGGCCCGGGCGTCGAGCACCCACTGGCCGAGGAACGCGGTGACGTGCTCGATGGCGGCGATGATGGCCAGCCGTTCGACCAGCCACTCCTCCGCGGCCTTCCCGGTCAGCTCGCGGTCGCCCAGGATCCGCTCGAAGAACCATTCGATCTGCCGGGTGTAGGGCGTGGGGTCCAGGCCCTGCGAGGGCAGGTGCTCCAGCACGCTGTGGTGGGCCTCGGCGTGCACGGCCTCCTGCCCGATGAAGCCGAGCACGTCCGAACGGATCTTCTCGTCCCTGATCAACGGCAGCGCCTGCTTGAGGACCGAGACGAACCACCGCTCGCCCGCGGGCAGCAGCAGGTGCAGGACGTTGATCACGTGCGTGGCGAACGGGTCGCCGGGCACCCAGTGCAGCGGCAGCTTCGACCAGTCGAAGGCGACGTCGCGGGGGTGGAGGACGACCTCGTCGACCTCGTCGGCCCGGTGTTCGGGATGCGCCATGGGGACCTCCCGGAGGGATTTCAGTGCGGTGTGAGATCGAACCGGGCGCCGGCGCGCAGCAGCCCGGGGGTGAGCCGGGACAGGGCGAGGCCGACCTTGGCCTCGGGCGTGATGGGCGCGATCGGCACGTCGCGCTCCACGGCCCGCAGGATGTGGCGGGCGGTGCGATCCGGGGTGTAGTTGCGCCGTCCGTACAGCCGGCTTGCGACCCGGCGGTGACGCTCCTGTTCCTCGGCGGTCACGCCGACGAACCGGGCGTTGCGGGTGATGTTGGTGTTCACGAAGCCGGGGCAGATCGCGGTGACGCCAATGCCTTCGGCGGCCAGCTCGGCCCGTGCGCACTGGGTCAGCGTGAGGACCGCGGACTTGGTGGTGGAGTAGGCCGGGAGCATCCGGGTGAAGAGGTAGGCCGCGGCCGAGGCGACGTTGACCAGATGGCCGCCCTCGCCGCGCTCGACCATCTGCTCGGCGAAGGCGCGGCAGCCGTGGATGACGCCCCAGAGGTTGACGTCGATGATGCGCCGCCAGTCCTCCTCGCTGGTCACCAGCAACGACCCGGACACGGCGATCCCGGCGTTGTTGACCACGATGTCCGGCACGCCGAGGTCGGCCCGCACCTGCTCGGCGAGCTGGTACACGGCGTTGCCGTGGGAGACGTCGACGGCGTGCGCGTGTGCCCGGGCACCGAGGAGGTGTGCCAGTTCCGCGGTGCGCGCCGCAGCCGCCTCGTCGATGTCGGTGGCCACGACCTCGGCGCCGGCGTCGGCGAAGGCCAGTGCGGTGGCGCGGCCGATGCCGCTGCCCGCGCCGGTGATCACCACGAGCTGGTCGGCGAACCGGCTGCGGGGCGCGGCGGACACCCGGGCCCGGCGTAGCGGCCGGGTCTCCTGGCCGCCCTGCACGTGGTCGACCAGCTCGCTGACGCAGCGCGCGACCAGGTCAGGGCGGCTCGAGGGCAGCCAGTGGCCCCCGGCGACGTGACGGACCCGCAGGTCGGGCACCCACCGGGCGATGTCGGTCTGGAGGGGGACGCTGACGAAGGCGTCTCGGCTGGGTGCCAGGACCTGGACCGGGATGTCGGTCCTGCGTTCCTCGGGGCGGCGCAGGCGCGGCAGCATGTTGGTCCGGTAGAGGCGCAGCCCGTGCAGGGCGTCGGCCAGGACGGTGCGGTTCTCCGGAACGCTGGCCCTGGCCCCCTTGTCGAGGCGACGCATCCAGGACATGACGCGGCGCGCGACACCGGTCCGCCACCCCAGCTCCGGCAGCAGCGGCAGGTGGAAATAGCCGATGTACCAGGAGAAGGCGGCCTGGGTGAGCAGCTCGCGCAGGTCGCGCGGGCTGGGGCGGAGTCGGGAGCGGAACCAGTGGGCGGCGTGGTCCAGGCAGGGGCCGGAGATCGAGGTGTAGGAGGCAACGCGGCCACGGAGGCGGTCGCCGGTCACCGCGTGCCAGCACTGGATGGCGCCCCAGTCGTGGCCGACGAGGTGCACCGGGCGGTCCGGGCTCACCGCGTCGATCACGGCCGCCAGGTCGTTGGCGAGGCGGTCGAGGCGGTACGCGTCCTTGTGCCGGGGGTGGTCGGACTCGCCCGCGCCGCGAACGTCGTAGACGACGACGCGGTAGCGGTTGCTGAGCTGGGCGACGACGCCGTCCCAGACCGAGCCGTTGTCCGGGTAGCCGTGGACGCACACGACCGCCGGTGCCGCCGGGTCGCCCCACTCGCGCACGGCGAGCTTCACGTTGTCGGGAGTAACCACCCGGGCTGCGGGGGAAAGGACCTGCTGTGTCATGCGGCGTCCTCCTGGGTTCCGCGGGACAGGCGTTGGCCTGTGGGGAGGTTGGTGCGCCACATGGGGATCTCGTGGGCGCTGTCAACTGGTCGGAGGGGGCGCGAGCGGCCGAGGGCACGCACCTCCCACCCGTTGATCCGGTGCCCTTGCCAGGATTCGGTCACAGGTGGTGGCGAGGGGGCACCAGGGCCCCGGGGAGCCAGACTTTTCCTGCAGGGCATGAACAACCGGCCGCCGCGAACCGGACACCGACAGGCATCGCTCATGCGGCCTCCGAACCGTTCCACCGCCGCACGTGCGGCAGATCGTCGTCGAGCCAGTAGGCGTCGTTCTCCGTCACCACAAGGATCTCCTCGAACTTGACGCCCACGTCGCGGAAGCCGATGTGCGGCTCCACCGCCCACAGTCCCGGCGTGGCCGGGTGGTTCGAGATCTTCCCGTTGGCCCACAGCGGAGATCGGTGGTGCATCCGCTCGACGACCAGGTCCCCGACAAGGGTGCGCAACGAGCGGACACCGAAGCCGGCGACGATGAACTTCGGCAGCCGGGACCTCACCTTGCCCACCTGGTGCGCGATGACCCGGCCCGGGTAGACGCGGTGCCGGCTGTCGTAGCCGTGCCGGGCGATCAGCGCGTCGACCTCGTCGTAGATCTGCCGGAGCGTGTGCCCGGCACGGACCCGGTCGACGATCAGTTCCCGATACTCCCGCAGGTCCGAGATCAGGCGGTCGAAGATCCGGTTCTCCCCCAGCACCCCGGCGTAGCCGATGTCGGCGACATACCCGTCCCGCACGGGGGCGCAGTCGAGGATGAACGGCATGTTCTCGGTGAGGCGCCGCCGGGTGGGAAAGAACTGCAGCGGGGTGCGGAAGTGGCGGAAGGCCGTGCGGTCGCCGAACCAGGCGAAGGGGGTGTGGAACCAGTCCTGCACTCCCTGCTGCACGAGCCAGTCGCGGAGCCGGCCAGCCGCCTGGCGCTCGGTGACCCCGGGCTCCAAGGTGGCGGCGACGGCTTGGGCTCCCTCGTAGGCGAGGCGCTGCAGCGCCCGGAAGCGCGTCAGTTCTGTGGTGTCCGTCACCGGCTTGTGAGACATGGAGTCATGTTAGAAACCGTGTCAACAAGTAACAGTAACTTTGGGTAACACCACCCGTTCGCGTGAACGGAAGGCCCACCCGGTGCCGGCTGGTGCCCGGGTGGGCCGCGGGCGGAGGATGGGCGCCATGACGCGTAAGCCCCCGCAGGACGACATCGACGAGGCCGCGCTGGAGGTCGGCCGGCCCAAGGACTGGGCGGCCGGGGTGACCGGGGTGCTGGTCTCGGCGCGGCGCGGGGTCGAGCAGATGGGCCCGACCCGGGCGGTGCGCGCCCTGCGGGTGCTCAACCAGCGCGCGGGCCTCGACTGCCCGGGCTGCGCGTGGCCGGAGCACCCCGGGCACCGCAAGGTGGTCGAGTTCTGCGAGAACGGGGTCAAGGCGGTGGCCGAGGAGGCCACCCGGCGGCGGGTCGACCCGGAGTTCTTCGCCACGCATCCGGTGGCCGAACTGGCCGAACGGACCGACTACTGGCTGGGCCAGCAGGGCCGGCTCACCCACCCCATGGTGCTGCGGCCCGGGGCGACCCACTACGAGCCCATCGCCTGGTCCGAGGCGTTCGGCCTGATCGCCGCCGAGCTGGGTGCGCTCACCAGCCCCGACCAGGCCGTCTTCTACACCTCGGGCCGCACCAGCAACGAGGCCGCGTTCCTCTACCAGCTCTTCGCCCGCGCGCTGGGCACGAACAACCTGCCCGACTGCTCGAACATGTGCCACGAGTCCTCGGGCGCGGCGCTGACCGAGACGATCGGCGTCGGCAAGGGCTCGGTGAGCGTCGACGACCTGCTGGCCGCGGACCTGATCATGGTGGTGGGGCAGAACCCGGGCACCAACCACCCGCGGATGCTGGCCACCCTGGAGCAGGCCAAGCGGCACGGCGCCCGCATCGTGGCGGTGAACCCGCTGCCGGAGGCGGGCCTGATGCGGTTCAAGAACCCCAAGACACCGCGGGGGGTGATCGGCGGGGGCACCCCGCTGGCCGACGAGTTCTGCCAGATCCGGCTCGGCGGGGACCAGGCGTTCTTCCAGGCTCTGGGGCACCTGCTGGTCGCCGCGGAGGAGGCGGCCCCGGGCACGGTGGCCGACCGCGACTTCATCGACCGGCACACCGAGGGCTACCAGGAGTGGGCCGAGCACGTGGGGGCGCTGGACTGGGCCGAGGTCGACGCGGCCACCGGGCTGCCCCGGGAGCAGATCGCCCGGGTCGGGCGGATGCTCGCCGACTCGCGCCGCACGGTGGTCTGCTGGGCGATGGGCCTCACCCAGCACAAGCACGCGGTGCCCACCATCCGCGAGGTGGTGAACCTGCTGCTGGTGCGCGGCATGATCGGGAAGCCGGGCGCCGGCGTGTGCCCCGTGCGCGGCCACTCCAACGTGCAGGGCGACCGCACCATGGGGATCTGGGAGCGGATGCCGGAGTCGTTCCTGTCCGCCCTGGAGACCGAGTTCGGCATCGACGTGCCGCGGCGGATCGGCTACGACACGGTCGAGGCGTTGCGGGCGATGCGGGACGGCGAGGTCGGGGTCTTCGTTGGTATGGGCGGGAACTTCGCCGCCGCCACCCCGGACACCGAGGTGGTGGAACGGGCCCTGCGCTCGTGTTCGCTGACCGTACAGGTTTCCACCAAGCTCAACCGCTCGCACGTGGTGCACGGCCGCACCGCCCTGATCCTGCCGACCCTGGGCCGGACCGAGCGGGACGAGCGGGCCGGCGGGGAGCAGTTCGTCACCGTCGAGGACTCGATGTCCATCGTGCACACCTCCCGTGGCACGCTGCCGCCGGCCAGCCCGGACCTGCTGTCGGAGGTCGCGATCACCTGCCGGCTCGCCCGCACGGTGCTCGGCGCCGATCACCCGGTGCCGTGGGAGGAGTTCGAGCGGGACTACGACCGGGTCCGGGAGCGGATCGCACGGGTGGTGCCCGGATGCGAGGACTACAACCACAAAGTGCGGCAGCCGGACGGATTCGTGCTCCCGCACCCACCGCGCGACGCACGGCAGTTCCCCACCGAGAGCGGCAAGGCCCGGTTCACCGTGAACCCGCTGCACGTGCCGCGGGTGCCGGCCGGGCGACTGCTGCTGCAGTCGCTGCGCAGCCACGACCAGTACAACACCACGATCTACGGGCTGGCCGACCGGTACCGCGGCGTCTCCGGCGGCCGGCGGGTCGTCCTGGTCAACCCGGACGACCTGGTCGAGCTGGGCATCGCCGACGGCAGCACCGTGGACCTGGTCAGCGAGTGGGAGGCGGGCGACGCGCCCGTGGAGCGGCGGGCCGAGCGGTTCCGGGTGGTCGCCTACCCCACCGCGCGGGGTTGCGCCGCGACCTACTTCCCGGAGGCCAACGCGCTGGTGCCGTTGGACGCCACCGCCGAGGTGTCGAACACCCCCACCTCGAAGTCGCTCGTCGTCCGGCTGGAGCCCGCCACGACGCCGTAGCGGGCTCCGCCCGGCGGCTGGCTGTCGCCGGACAGCGCCGGTTGTGGGGAGCGCGTCGGGGGGCCTGCGCGCTCCCCGTCCACCAAACGATCACGACAATGGTTGGTTAATGGTTGGTTGTTGTCACGTGTGCTCGAACACGCGGAAAGCAGCAGGTCACGGCCCGTACGATCCGGGCAGCGGCGGCAGGCGTGGGCAGGACCCGCGGTAGAGGAGGGACGGCCGATGGGACGCGTGACGACCCGGTGGCCCGTACTGCGGGTCGACGGTGGGCGGATCGCCCGCCGTCCGGACGCGCTGGCCGTCGAGGAGCCGCTGGAGCTGCGCGTCAACGGGCGCGCGCTCGCCGTCACCATGCGCACGCCCGGCCACGACGTCGAGCTCGCGCACGGGTTCCTCTTGACCGAGGGAGTCATCACCTCGCCCGGTGACGTCGCGCTCGCCCGCTACTGCGCGGGCGAGGGACCGGACGGCCGGAACACCTACAACGTGCTCGACGTCACACTGGCCCCGCACGTCGCCGCGCCGGAGACCGGTGTGGAGCGCAACTTCTACACGACCTCCTCGTGCGGGGTGTGTGGGAAGGCGGCGCTGGACGCGGTGCGGCTGCGCACGTCCTTCCCGCCCGCCGGCGATGCCACCACGGTCGCGGTGCCGACGTTGAGCGCGCTGCCCGCGGCGATGGCCGAGGCGCAGCGGGTCTTCGCCAGCACCGGCGGACTGCACGCCGCGGCCCTGTTCCGGGCCGACGGTGCCCTGGTGGCGGCCCGGGAGGACGTCGGGCGGCACAACGCGGTCGACAAGGTGCTGGGCTGGGCTCTGCTGGCCGGCTCGGTGCCGGTGGCCGGGCATGTGCTCATGGTGTCCGGGCGGGCCTCGTTCGAGCTGGTGCAGAAGGCCGCGATGGCGGGGGTGCCGGTACTGGCGGCGGTCTCCGCCCCATCGTCGCTGGCGGTGGAGCTGGCCGAGGAACAGGGCATCACCCTGGTGGGCTTCCTGCGCGGCAGTCGGATGAACGTCTACGCCGGGGCCGGGCGCGTCCGCGACGGCTCCGGGGAGGTGATTGCTTGAAGCCCTTGGACGGGATGGTCGTGGTCAGCCTCGAGCACGCGGTGGCGGTGCCGTACGCGTCCCGGTTGCTGGCCGACCTCGGCGCGCGCGTGATCAAGATCGAGCGGCGGGAGACCGGGGACTTCGCCCGTCACTACGACCGCGCCTGTGGCGCGGTGTCCTCGTACTTCGCCTGGATCAACGTGGGCAAGGAGTCGGTCACCCTGGACGTCAAGCACCCGGCGGCGCGCGAGGTGCTGGACCGGTTGGTGGCGCGCGCCGACGTGGTGCTGTGCAACTTCTCCCCCGCGGCGGCGCGGCGGCTGGGGGTGGACGCCGAAACGTTGCGGGCCCGTCGGCCCGAGCTGGTGGTGGGCGAGCTGTCCGGGTACGGCGAGGGTGGTCCCTACGACGAGCGGAAGGCGTTCGACGCGTTGGTCCAGTCCGAAGCCGGATTGATCGAGCTGACCGGCGAGGGTGAGGTGACGGCCCGGACCGGGATCTCGGTGGCCGATATCGCGGCCGGGGTGCAGCTTCAGTCGGCGGTGCTGGCCGCGCTGCTGCATCGCGAACGTATCGGCGAGGGGGCGACGCTGCGCCTGTCCTTGTTGGAGGCATTGGCGGAGTGGATGCAGCAGCCGCTGCTCTATGCCGTTGGTACCGGGCGGATTCCGCCGCGTAGCGGCGCGCATCACGCCAGCATCGCGCCGTACGGCCCGTTCCGGTGTGCCGATGGTGGGACCGTGCATCTTGCGGTGCAGAACGATCCGCAGTGGCGGCGGCTGTGTGCGGATGTGATGGGGCGGCCGGAACTGGCCGATGACCCACGGTTCCGCACAGTGGCAGACCGGGTGAGCCACCGTCCCGCGCTGCACGACGAGCTTCGTCGATACTTCGACACCGTGACCGCTGGCGATCTCCTCGCGGCACTCGACGCCGCCGACGTGCCCGCGTCCCGGACGCGGGACGTCCTGGGGCTGCTCGAACATCCCCAGCTCGCCGCCCGCAAGCGGTGGCGCGACGTGCCGGTGCCCGAGGGTGGTTCCGTGCCCATGCTCGTCCCACCCGTGGATGGTGGGGAATGGACCCCGGGGAGCGTGCCTGCACTGGGTGAACACACGGAGACAGTTCTTACTTGGCTCGGATACTCCCCTGACGACATTGCTGAACTGCGTGTCGCATCGGCCATCTGACCGGTTCCCCTTACCCGTTGGACCAGCAGCTGTTACCCGTTCGGCCACATGTTGCCGGTCACTGCCGATTCGGCTGGCGTCCCACGAATGCCGTAGGGACGATTGTGCGCAGGGAGTCGGAGGGGTCGAATGAGTGAAGGGGAAGATCGCGGTCCGTCACGGGTGAGCCGGCGGGTCGTGTTGGGGGCTTCGGGGGTGCTCGGCGCCGTTGTCGCCGGAGCGGCACTGACGAGTGCGTCGGTGCGGGAGGTCCCGCGCAAGATCGTGCGGCACGCGGCCGGCGTGGCGGGGGCGCCCGTTCCGCAGCCGCGCCCGGTCGTGCGGGTGGAGCAGGTGCGGTCGGCCGCCCGGAACCGGGAGATCAACCTGGTGACGGTGTACCCGGATCAGCTGCGCGCCAAGGATCTTCCGGTCTGCCTGATGCTGCACGGCCGGTTCGGAACCGCGCGGGAGCTGGCGAACATCCCGTCGGCGCTGGCGCGTGCGATGCGCAGGCCGGGGGCGAGACGGTTCGCCTTCGTCGCGGTCGACGGCGGCAACAGTTACTGGCACCGCAACCGGTCGAAAGACGATCCGATGGCGATGCTGCTGGAGGAGGTCCCGCGCTGGCTGGCCGAACGTGGGCTCGGCGGCCGGGACCGGATGCCCTTTGCCGTGGCCGGGGTGTCGATGGGCGGGTTCGGTGCCCTGTTGTACGCGCGACGCCGCCGGGAGCAGGGTCGGCCGCTGCAGGCGGTGGCCGCGGTGTCGCCGGCGCTGATGTTGTCGTGGAAGGAGATGAAGAAGCGGGACGCCTTCCACGACGCCACCGACTGGGCGGCGATGGATCCGCTGCGGAACATCGACAAGCTCGGCAATGTACCGCTCGGCGTGTGGTGTGGCAGCGAGGACTGGTTCATTGCCGGCAACCGCCGGTTTATCCGTGCCGCCAAGCCGAAACTCGCCTCGATCACGCCCGGCGGGCACACCGGGGAGTACTTTCAGCGCATCTACCCGCAGATGGTGACGTTCATCGGCAAGCACGTGCCGCGGGAGAAGTAGGAATGCGTGGTGCCACAGCACGTTTCGGCGTGCTGCGGCACCACGACAGCTGGCTGTTGCGCGGGGGTCAGCCCTTGAAGCGAATCAGCCGGATCACCCCGAAGAGGATCTCGGGCGCGTCCGCGCCGTCCATCGTCTCCACCGTCTTGGTCCTGCCGTTGGTGTAGGCGACCGTGAGCGTGTAGTGGAAGAAGTCGCAGCACTGGTTCTCCGGCAGGTACTGGTCCTTCAGCGTGCGAAACTCACGCTGCCGCACCAGGGTGAAGATCCGGTCCTTGTTGGGGTGGGCACTGTCCGGCGTCACCTCGAACGTCTCGTGGATGCCGGCGATGCCCCCGGTGACCTCCAGAACCACCTCTCGCACCCCGACCTGGGTGGTGGGCGGGGTGGCGGAAGCCGTCGCGGTCAGGGTGGTGAACCCGAGCAGGACGGCGAGCAGCAGGACCACGTTGCGGCGGACATTCGACACGATCGGTTCCTCCCAGGGATCGGCGGAGCGGGTCTCGCCCGGCCCCTGATCGTCCTCGCCGGGCCGGCGGTGTTGTAGGACCAATGGAGGGAGTACGACCGTGCCATCAATCACGAGCAGAGTGGACGAAAGACACTTGTGCTGTCAGCAGATTCGCACCCGCAGGGGATGCCGCTCGTCCCTGCCCGGTACACGCCCCCGCCCGCCCGGGTCTGCGCAGCCCACGGCGAGCCGGCGAGCCTATCGAGCGAAAGAATCTGGAAGCAACGGATTGATCGCGAGCTGTGGACAACTCCGGGGTCTGTGAGCAACCCGCCGGGGTCATCCGGCGGGTTCAGCGGTGGGAGAGCGACATGCGGCTGGTCAGGCGGACCCGCGGGTCGACGACCCAGCCCAGCACCGCCGGCCAGGGCCCGAAGCCGGCGTCGGTGTTGAGATGCTGCCCGTCCGGCACCACGTCCAGCTCGACCCCGAGCCGGGCGGCCACCGCCCGCGACTCCACCAGCGTGCAGTGCGGGTCGTCGCTGCCCACCACCATCCGCGTCACCCCGGCGGCCCGGCGCAGGCCACGCGCCTCCAGCGGCGCCGGCTGGAACCCCCGCACGTCCGGATGCCGCCAGCCCAGGCTCGGCGGCGACACCAGCAACACCCGGTCCGCACGCCGCGCCCGCCCGTTCACCGTTGCCGCGTGGTGCAGCCACAACGTGGAACCACACGAATGGGTCAAGACGATCAGCTCGGCGGCGGGGTCCGCCGCGGCGAGCCGCTCCCGCAGTACGCGCAGCCACTCCCCCACCACCGGGCGATCCGGCTCCGGCAGGGTCGGAAAGTCGACGGTCACGCCGGCCTGCCCGGCGAACTGGCCGGCCAGCCACCGCTGCCAGTGCGCCGGACCCGATCCGGTGAACCCGTGGATCAGCAGAACGTGCTTCCCACCCAAGGCGCTCTCCTCCCGCACCGACGCCAAGCCAGTGTCGCGAAAGGACGGCACGCCCGGGAACGATCCGGGCCGCCACGGTGGTGTGGTGTCGCCGAGCGGCAGGACCTCCCGCGACCGAACCCGGACCCGCTCAACGTGACCTGAGGCGGGAGTCCGGGAACTCACCCCACACGACAACGAAACGCGGCCACAACGGCGGTCGGGGGCATGCCCCGGTCGGGGGTGTGGGGGTTGCACCCCGCAGAAGAAGGGGGCGGCGCTCCCACCAAACGGTGAGCGAGGTCTGCGTGCGCTCCCGGCACGCGGACCTCGCTCACGAAGCTCGCCGTCAGGCGGACTTTTCGCGCCGCTCGCGTCGGGTGGGCTGGCGGGCGACGATCGTGGGGTTGACGTTCTCCCGCACGGTCTGCTCGGTGATGACGACCTTGGCGACGTCGCTGCGGCTCGGGATGTCGTACATGACCGGCAGCAGCACCTCCTCCATGATCGCCCGCAGCCCGCGCGCCCCGGTGCCCCGCAGGATCGCCTGGTCGGCCACGGCCTCCAGCGCGGTCTTGGTGAACTCCAGTTCCACGCCGTCCATCTCGAACAGCTTCTGGTACTGCTTCACCAACGCGTTACGCGGCTCGGTCAGGATCTTCACCAGCGACGGCTTGTCCAGGTTGGTGACGCTGGCGACCACCGGCAGCCGGCCGATGAACTCCGGGATCAACCCGAACTTGATCAGGTCCTCCGGCATGACGTCGGCGAACACGTCGGCGGTGTCCACCTCCAGCTTGGACCGGATCTCGGCGTTGAAGCCGAGGCTGCGCTTGCCGACCCGCTCCTGGACGATCCGCTCCAGGCCGGCGAACGCGCCCGCCACAATGAACAACACGTTCGTGGTGTCGATCTGGATGAACTCCTGGTGCGGGTGCTTGCGGCCGCCCTGCGGCGGCACGCTCGCCGTGGTGCCCTCCAGGATCTTCAGCAACGCCTGCTGCACGCCCTCGCCGGAGACGTCCCGGGTGATCGACGGGTTCTCGCTCTTGCGCGCGATCTTGTCGACCTCGTCGATGTAGATGATGCCGGTCTCGGCGCGCTTGACGTCGTAGTCGGCGGCCTGAATCAGTTTCAGCAGGATGTTCTCGACGTCCTCGCCAACGTAACCGGCTTCGGTGAGCGCGGTGGCGTCGGCGATGGCGAAGGGGACGTTGAGCATCTTGGCCAGCGTCTGCGCCAGGTAGGTCTTGCCGCAGCCGGTCGGGCCGAGCATCAGGATGTTGGACTTGGTCAGCTCGATGCCGTCGTCGCCGCGGGTCTTCTCCCCCGCCTGAATGCGCTTGTAGTGGTTGTAGACGGCCACCGACAGGATGCGCTTGGCCTCGTCCTGGCCGATGACGTACTGCTCGAGGAACTCGTGGATCTCGGCCGGCTTGGGCAGCTCATCGAGCTTGACGTCCCCGGCCTCGGCGAGTTCCTCTTCGATGATCTCGTTGCAGAGGTCGATGCACTCGTCGCAGATGTAGACACCGGGACCGGCGATGAGCTTCTTGACCTGCTTCTGGCTCTTCCCGCAGAAGGAGCACTTCAGCAGGTCGCCGCCGTCACCGATACGCGCCATGGCCGATGACCTCTGTCCCCTCCGGCACACGCCTGTCCGGTGTGCCTGGCTGTTCTGCCTTGACGGTACCCGCCCACCGGGTGTGAGCGGGAGCACCAGGGTGCCCCAACACGCGTGAACCCGCCCGGCAGTTGCCCCGGGCTCGGCGTGTCGGGACGGCCGCCCCTCCCGACCCGGCCCGGTGGCCGGGCCGGGAGGCGGCGACATTCACCCATCGGTGCACTAACGGGCCGGCTTCTTGCTCGGCATCACCTGGTCGATGATCCCGTACGCCTTGGCCTCGTCGGCCGTCAGGATCTTGTCCCGCTCGATGTCGGCCCGGATATCCTCCGGGCTCTTGTTCGTGTGCTCCGCCAGGATCTCCTCCATCACCCGGCGCACCCGCTGGATCTCGTTGGCCTGGATCTCCAGGTCCGAAACCTGGCCGTAGGTGCCCTCGGTGGCCGGCTGGTGGATCAGGATCCGCGCGTTGGGCAGCGCGAACCGCTTGCCGGGGGTGCCGGCGGCCAGCAGCATCGCCGCCGCCGAGGCCGCCTGGCCCAGGCAGAAGGTGCTGATGTCCGGCCGGATGTGCTGCATGGTGTCGTAAATGGCCATCAGCGCGGTGAACGAACCGCCCGGCGAGTTGATGTACAGCGAGATGTCGCGGTCCGGGTCCTCGCTCTCGAGGACGAGGAGCTGTGCCATCACGTCGTTCGCCGACGCGTCGTCGATCTGCACTCCGAGGAAGATGGTGCGCTCCTCGAAGAGCTTGTTGTACGGGTTGGACTCCTTGATCCCGTAGCTGGTGCGCTCGACGAAGGACGGCAGCACGTACCGCGACTGCGGTGTGTAGAGCTGGCTCACTGGTCTCTCCTCGGATACCTCAGTTGCTGCCGGTCCCGGCGCCGGGCAGCTGGGCGGCGCGGCTGATGACGTGGTCGACGAACCCGTACTCCAGGGCCTCGTTGGCGGTGAACCAGCGGTCCCGGTCGGAGTCGGTGATGATCCGGTCGACCGGCTGGCCGGTGTGCTGCGCCGTCAGCTCGGCCATCTCCCGCTTGTGCTTGGAGAACACCTCGGCCTGGATCTTGATGTCCGAGGCCGTGCCGCCCACCCCGGCCGAGGGCTGGTGCATCATGATCCGCGCGTGCGGCAGCGCGTAGCGCTTGCCCGGGCTACCGGCGCACAGCAGGAACTGGCCCATCGAGGCGGCCAGGCCCATCCCCACCGTCACGATGTCGCACTCGACGAACTGCATCGTGTCGTAGATCGCCATGCCCGCGGTGACCGAGCCGCCCGGCGAGTTGACATACAGCGAGATGTCCCGCTCCGGGTCCTCGGCCGCCAGCAGCAGCAGCTGAGCGCAGATCTGGTTCGCGATGGCGTCGTCGACCTGCTGACCGAGGAAGATGATCCGCTCGCGGAGCAGCCGCTCGTACACCGAGTCGTTGAGCGTCAGGCTCCCTGCCCCGCCCCGCAGCTGCGGGAGCGCGGGGCCGCCCTCGGGAACTGTCAGGTGCTGCGTCACGTCTGCCTGCTTTCTCCCTGGTGGTCGGCTGACGAGCGGCCGGCGGCGCACGCCAGCGGGCTCCTCGCCGTGGTCCTTCGATGCTCTTGCGGCCTGCCGGACAGGCCCTGTTGCAACCGACCCTAACGAAGGCGGGCGGCGCCGACTTCCCGACACCGCCCGCGTTCGCTTACAGCGTGTCGGGAATGGTCCCGGCACGCTCGGCGCTCACTGCTTCTGCCCGGCCTCGGCGGGCTCCGCACCGGCCTCGGCCTCGCCGGCCCTGTCCTCGCCGAACAGGTCGGACAGGTCGATCGGGTCACCGGCGGCGTCGGTCACCGTGGCCTGCCGCACGACCACGCCCAGCGCCTTGCCGCGGCGCACGTCGGCGAAGATGGCGCCGAGCTGGCCGGACTGCTGGGCGCGCTGCACGTACTCGTCCGGGCTAACGCCGAACCGCTGCGCCTGGTACACGATGCGCTCGGTCAGCTCCTGGTCGGAGACGCCCAGCTCCTCGGTGTCGGCAACGGCGTCCAGCAGCAGCTGCGTCTTGACCGCCCGCTCGGCGTCCTCCCGGGCCTCCCGGTCGAAGTCCTCGACGGTCTGGCCCTGCGACTCCAGCCACTCGGCGAAGCGCTTCTCGTCGTGGTCGAACGGGTGGATGGCGTCGTGCTTGCGCATGCCCACCTCGGCCTCGACCACGGCCTCGGGCAGCGGCACCTCGGCCGCGGCCACGAGCTCCTCCAGGACCTTGTCCCGGGCCTGCATGGCCTGCTGCATGCGCTTGACCCGGGCCAGCCGCTCGCGCAGGTCGGCCACGAGCTCCTCGAGGGTGTCGAACTCGCTGGCCAGCTGGGCGAACTCGTCGTCGGCCTCGGGGAGCTGGCGCTCCTTGACGCTGGTGACGATCGCGCTGACCTCGGCGTCCTTACCGGCGTGCGGGCCGGCGACCAGGGTGGTGGTGAAGGTGCGGGTCTCGCCGGCGGAGGCGCCGAGCAGGGCGTCGTCGATGCCCTCGACCAGCTGGCCGGAGCCGACCTCGTAGGACAGGCCGTTGGTGCGGGCGTCCTCGACCTCGGCGCCGTCGACGGTGGCGGACAGGTCGAGCACGACGAAGTCGCCCTGCTGCACCGGGCGCTCCACGCCGGTCAGCGTGCCGAACCGGGCGCGCAGCTCGTCGAGCTGCTTGGCCACGTCCTCATCGGTGACCTCGACGTCGTCCACGCTGACCGTGATGCCGTCGAAGGCCGGGAGCTCGATGTCGGGGCGAACGTCCACCTCGGCGGTGAACGCCAACACCTCGCCGTCCTCCAGCTTGGTGACCTCGATCTCCGGGCGGCCCAGCGCGCGCACGTCACCGGCGGTCACGGCCTCGGAGTACTTGGCCGGGATGGCCTCGTTGACCACCTCGTCGAGCACCGGGGCACGACCGATCCGGCTCTCCAGCACCCGGGCCGGCGCCTTGCCCGGCCGGAAGCCGGGGATGCGGACCTGCTGGGCGAGCTTCCGGTACGCGCGATCGAAGCTCGGCTTGAGCTCGTCGAACGGCACCTCGACGTTGATCCGGACGCGCGTCGGGCTCAGCTGCTCGACGGTGCTCTTCACGGGGTCTCCTCGATGGAACAGGCGTGCAGGTAGGACAGGATGGCGCGCCTCGCCCGACGGCGGCGCACCCACGTCCGGCCAAGTCTAGGCCGTCGGGTGGCGGCCGCCTCGCCCGGCTCGGGACGGCGTGATGCGCACCGCGACCGGGTGGGACAGTGCTGCGTTCGGTGACGGGCACCGCGGAGCTGGCCGGCGTGATGACTACGCAGCGTATCGGAGGACGGCGGCTCGGCGGGAGCGTCCGGGCCGCCGTGACCACGACCTGGTCGCTCACCTCGGCCCAGCACCTCGATGGCCCCTGGCTCGGGGTCGGCCTCACCGCGGTACGGTCGCGCGGGCTCGGCAGGCGAGGACGTCGCCCCAGGCGGCACGGGCGACTGCGGCTCATGCGTGTGCTACGGACACACCGGCCGCAGGATCGCACTTCTGTTGCAGGGGACTCACCACGTCCTGGCTGGGGCGGCGCTGTTCGAGGGGCGGCTGCGCGCCATCTCACCGACTGATCGGGACAGGACCGGCCGCCACAGAACCAACGGGCCGTCCCCGCCCGCGTCTTCCGCGGACGGAGACGGCCCTGCTGGTCCGTCGGGGTGGCGGGATTTGAACCCACGGCCCCTCGCACCCAAAGCGAGTGCGCTACCAAGCTGCGCCACACCCCGTTTGCACACCAGTGACCCCGGTGCGCGCGAGTAGCCTAGCGCGACACGCTAAGCTGTTGAACGCACCCACACCGATGGGGGCGTAAGCGGGTGTAGCTCAATGGCAGAGCCCCAGCCTTCCAAGCTGGTTGTGCGGGTTCGATTCCCGTCACCCGCTCCCGGTGCCGAGGCCCAGATCGGGGATCACTCCCCGATCTGGGCCTCCGTCGTTCCGCCGGTGCCTGCATCGGTCGAGCACCACCCGCGCGTTCACGCCGGGCGAAGCTGACCGGCAGCTCGTCGTCTCGGCTCCTGGACGGGGTTCATGCGGCCGAGGGCTACCGGAAAACCAGTCGAGAAGACGCCTGCGCCGGAGTAGCAAGGATGCGTGCCCGAGATCACTCCGATCGTCCGCCCCGTCACCGACTCCGAACTCGAGCCCTGCATCCGGCTTCTCAACCACGCGTTCCTCGACGAGTTCACCGATGCGGATCTCGAGGTGATCCGCTCGCTCTGGGAAGTCCCCCGTACGCACGGGATCTTCGACACCGACGGATCCTTACTGGGCTGCGGGACGATCATCAGCAAGGACATGACGCTGCCCGGCGTGGGGCCGGTCCCGGTCGCCGCCGTGAGCGGCGTGGGAGTGGCGCCCGACCAGCGACGGCGGGGCCTGCTGACCGCCCTGATGCGTACCCAGCTACACGGCCTGCACGACAACGGCCGGGAACCCATCGCGGCGCTGCACGCCTCGGAGGGCGCGATCTACGGTCGCTTCGGGTACGGCCTCGCCAGCTACCACGTCACGCACTCGGTCGCGCGGGGCGTGGCGTTCCGTCCCGGCGTGGAGACGGGCAACGCCCGGATCCGTGAGCTGCCCCGCGGGAAGGCCATGCCGCTCATGCGGGAGCTGCACGCCAAGGCCGCGGCCGACGCCGTTGGCTGGGTTTCCCGTTCCGAGGCCACGTGGGACCGGCTGTACTTCGACGAGGCGAGCGGACGGGACGGGGCGGGCCCGTACCACTTCGCGATGCATCCGGAGGGCTACGCGAGCTACCGGCCAAAGGTCGGCTGGGGCGTTCGCGGTCCGCGATACGAGCTTCGGGTCCGGGAAATCGTCGCGCTGACCCCGCAGGCATGCGCGGCGCTCTGGCGGTACCTGCTCGACATGGACCTCGCCATCGAGGTGGTGCATCACATCGCTGCCGCGGACGCCCCGCTGCCACACCTGCTGGTCAACCCGGACCTGGTCGAGACACGAGTCGAGAACGGCCTGTGGGTGCGGCTGGTGGACCTCGACCGGGCGCTGCCGACCCGGCGGTACTCGGCCACGCTGGACACCGTCCTGGGCGTCGCGGACGCGTTCTGCCCGTGGAACAGCGGCCGGTGGCGGCTACGGGTCGACGAGGCGGGTACCGCGACGGTCACTCGATGCGCGGACGCGCCGCGGCTCGAGCTCGACGTCGCCGATCTGGGGGCAATCTTCCTGGGTGGCACGCGCCTGTCGGTGCTCGCGGCGGCGCAGCGGGTTCGGGAGCGGGCGCCGGGTACGGTTGCCGCGGTCGACCGAGCGTTCGCGACCGAGCGCGCGCCGCACTGTCCGGAGATCTTCTGATCCGTTGGGGTGAGGGAACCGGTTCATCCACCCACTCGTTGTCCGGACAGGGTCGACATTTGTCGATAATGCCGGAGTTCAGTCGGTACTCCGTCAGGGGCAATGCGGCCGCGGTACGCGGTCGGTGGAGGGCAGGTCCGTGGAATTCCTCGTTGTGGTGGTGCTCCTCGCACTGGTTGCCGCCGGGGTGGTGTTCTGGATGCGCAACCAGGGCGCGGCCAGGGAGCGGGAACTCGCCGACGCCAAGGCCGAGGCACGACGCTGGGTGGAACGGCTGGGCGGTCAGGTGATGAACCTGGTCGGCACGACCGACGCGGCCAAGCAGGCGCTCGCCGACGCCTCCGAGCGTTACACCGCGGCCGGCTCCCAGATGGAGCAGGCGAACACCAAGCAGCAGTGCCAGCTGGTCGTCCAGACCGCCATGGAGGGGCTGTACTACGTGCGTGCGGCCCGGATCGCGATGGACATGGATCCCGGGCCGGAGCTGCCCGGGCTCGCGGGCCAGCGGCAGGCCGGCCAGGTCAGCGAGGAGCGCACGGTGTCGGTGCAGGGCCACCAGTACTCCGCCTCCCCGCAGCCCACCTCGACGACGCCGCACTACTACCCGGGCGGCATGGTCTCTGGGCGGCCGGTGCCGCAGGGCTGGTACAGCGAGCCGTGGTGGAAGCCGGCGCTGGTGGCCGGTGCCTGGGGTGTGGGCTCGGCGCTGCTGTTCGGGGCGTTGTTCTCCGGGATGGCCGGGGCCGCCGCGGCCGCGTCGTTCGCCGACGTGCCCGCCGGCGGTGACGGCGGCGACACCGGTGCGGACGCGGGTGACCAGGACTTCGGCGGCGATGCCGGGGGTGACGCCGGCGCCGACTTCGGTGGCTTCGACGGGGGTTTCGACGGCGGCTTCGACTGGTAGCCGCCTTCGTTGGACGTGCGGCCGGTGCCCGGGTTCTCCGGGCACCGGCCGTTGCCTTTGTTCCTGCTGATTCTGGTGACCCGGTGAGGTTTCTCGTTGTGCCCGTGGGCTTCCGGTCGGCTCCGGGTCTCTCGCTCCGGCCCGCTGGCCTCACGTGGCGCGGCTGGCCTCTCACGTGGTGGCCTTCACCGGAGAGCTGGCCACCTGTGGCGTGCCCGTGTCAGCGGGCGGCCGGTGTCACGCCTCCGGCTGGCAGGTGGGGCACCAGTAGAGCTTGCGGCCGACCAGCTCGGCCATGGCAACGGGCGTGCCGCACAGTAGGCAGGGCATGCCGGCCCGACGGTATACGTAGACCTCGCCGCCGTGGGGGTCCTGGCGTGGCTGGCGTCCGGTGACCGCGGGGTCGTGTTCCGGGAGAACCGTGTCGATGCGCCCGGTGCGCACGCCCTCCCGCATGAGGTCCACCAGGTCGGCCCACAGCTCGCGCCACCGTGCCCTGCCCAGGTCGCGGCCGGGGAGCAGCGGATGGATGCCGTGCCGGAACAGGACTTCGGCGCGGTAGACGTTGCCGGCGCCCGCGACGACCGACTGGTCCAGCAGCAGGGCGGCGATCGCGGTGCGGGAGCGGGAGATGCGGGCCCAGGCGCGTTCCGGATCGGCGTCCGGGCGGAGCGGATCGGGCCCGAGCCGGGCGAGCAGGGCGTCGATCTCGGCTTCGGTGCGCAGCCGGCAGGCGTTGGGGCCGCGCAGGTCGGTCCAGTGGGTCGGGCCGACCAGGCGCATGCGCACCTGCCCTCGGGGCGGTTCGACCGGCAGCGGCTGCTCGCGGAAAGTGCCGTAGAGCCCGAGGTGGATGTGCACCACGAGATCGGGGCCGTAGACGTGGAGCAGGTGCTTGCCGTGCGCCTCGGCCCGCTCGAGCACCCGGCCGTCCAGTGTGGACGCCTCGGTGGCGAAGCGTCCCTGGGGGCTCAACACCGCGACCGGGGCGCCGGCGTAGCGACGCTGGTGGAGCAGCGCGAGCCGATGCAGCGTGTGTCCCTCGGGCATAGCGCAGAACCTACGCCTGTGGCCACCAGGCGACGACGGACAGTACCGCGTAGGCGAGCAGGCTCCAGCCCGCGACCGCGAGGCCGCGGCGCACCGCGCGCCGGTTGTCGGTGTCGTCACGGCGGCGCAGGCCGACCACGGTGCCCGCGACCATCGCGCAACTGACGACGAGGAAACCGAAGAACAGCAACAGAACGCCGACGCCGAGTCCACAGTCGACGGTTCCGCAGACGTTCTCCACGCCGCCGGCGAGCCACGGCACCAGGCGGGCCTGCCCGAGGAACAGGACCGTCACGCCGAGCGCCGTGCTGATCACCCCGACCAGCGGGGTGATCAGCCAGCCGATCGGTGGGCGTCGCGGCTCGGCCATGGTCGGCGGCGGGGCTCAGCTCGTCGGTAGCGCCGGCGGCTGACCGGTCTTCTCGTACTCGGTGAGCATGGCGATGCGGCGCGCGTGCCGCTCGCCCTCGGAGAAGGGCGTGGTCAGGAACGCCTCGACGATCTCGGTGGCCTCGTCGGTGGAGTGCATCCGGGCGCCGACGCCGATCACCTGGGCGTCGTTGTGCTCGCGGGCGAGCTGGGCGGTCTGCACGCTCCAGGCCAGGGCGGCGCGGCAGCCGGGCACCTTGTTGGCGGCGATCTGCTCGCCGTTGCCGGAGCCGCCGATCACGATGCCGAGGCTGCCGGGGTCGGCCACCACGCGGCGGGCGGTCTCGATGCAGAACGGCGGGTAGTCGTCCTGCGGGTCGAAGGTCGCCGGGCCGACGTCGACGACCTCGTGGCCGCGGCCGGACAGGTGCTCGACGAGGTGGGTCTTCAGCTCGAAGCCCGCGTGATCCGCTCCCAGGTAGACGCGCACGTGGCGAGTCTGCCAAACCGGCTTTGGCCCGCCCCGGCCAGGGCTGCCCCGCTCGAAGGACACCCGGCCCGGCTGTGGCCTTCCGGTCCGGTGTGCCGGCCTCTTTTCGGGCTGTCCGGCGCTGCCCCGTGGGGACACACCCCCGCCCTCCACGGGGGGCGAGCCCCGGGTCGAGCCTAGCGATCAAGAAGAGGGCGGTTCAAGCGGTGGCCTGCGGCCTGTGGATCGTCGGCCGACCTGTGGACAAGTGGGTTCACCGGGCGAAACGGCGTGGCACATCCGGGCCGGGATCACCAGCTCAGCAGGTCGGCGAGGCGGGCCGCGAGGTCGGACCAGCGCCACTGGGACGACACCCAGGCCCGGCCGGCCGCGCCCATCCGGCCGGCTCGCTCGGGGTCGGCGAGCAGGTCGGCGACGGCCGCGGCCACCGCGGGCACGGAGCGGCCGTCGACCACGTGGCCGGTCACGCCGTCGCGCACCGTCTCCGGGGCGCCTCCCGAGTCGCCAGCCACCACCGGCAGCCCGCTGGCGGAGGCCTCCAGGAACACCAGGCCCAGGCCCTCCACGTCGAGCCCGCCACCCCGGGTGCGGCAGGGCATCGCGAACACGTCGCCCATCGCGTAGTGCGCGGGCAGCTCCGCCCAGGGCACCGACCCGGCGAAGACGACGTGCCCGGCCACCCCGACGCTCTCGGCCATCCGGGCGAGCCGGCGCGCGTGGTGCCCGCCACCCACCAACACCAGTGCGGCGTCCCGCACCCGTCGCCGGATCTCCGGCAGCGCCCGGACCAACATGTCCTGCCCCTTGCGCGGCACCAGGCGGGACACGCAGACGACCACGGGCCGGTCGCCGAGCCGGTAGCGGCGACGCAACTCCGTTTTGGCGACCGGGTCCGGGCGGAACAACTCGGTGTCCACACCGGAGGGAAGATGCTCCAGTGCGGCCAGTGGCCCGAACGCCGACGCGAAGCGGGAACGGGTGTAGCGGCTGACGAAGGTGACGACGTCCACCGTCTCCCCGATCCGGCGCAGTGCCTGCCGTGCCCCGGGCAGCATCGACCAGCCGACCTCGTGGCCGTGCGCACAGGCCACCACCCACTGCGCCCCGGCCTCGCGCAATGACGACGTCAGCAACGCCAGCGGGGCCGCCGCACCGAACCAGACAGCTTCACAGCGCTCCGCGCGCAACACCTCACGGGCCCGGCGAAGGACATCGGGGGACGGCACCATCAGGGACCCGGGATGCCGCACGACCGGGAACGGCTGCCGCGCGTCGAACTCGGGGTGCGCGCCGGCATCCCCCTGCCACGACGGCGCGTACACGACCAGGCTGTCCGCGGGGAGCCGGCTCGCCAGTGCGTGCAGGTACGCCTGGATGCCGCCGGGGCGGGGCGGGAAGTCGTTGGTGATGAGGAGGGTGCGCCGCACCGGGTGAGAGTAACCGTCTATCGGGTGATGCGATCAGCGGAAGGTAGCGCGCAGGTACTCCTGCCAGCCCGCGAGCAGCCCCTGACGATCGATGCCCAGGGCTTCCCGCAATGCATCGTCCACAAGGGATGGTTGGCCCGGGCCGGCCGCCGCGATGCGTCGGTAGAGCCGGACCAGGGCGTCCTGCCCGCCGCGCTCGGCCACATAGGACGCCAGCGACCACGACATCTGGTAGGCGATGTCGAGCCGTTTGCCGGACAAGGAGAACTCGCTGTTGTCGGGCAGGCTCGCCGGCGGCCCCTGGGTCTGGACGAGACGGGCCAGCTCGGGTGCGGCCTGCACGGCCGTGAGCCCGCTGTTGCGGTAGCCGACGTAGTCGGCGAAGCCTTCCAGGATCCACATCGGGGCACCGTCGACGGTGGCGCCTCGCGCGGCCACGTGCGTGATCTCGTGCCGCAGCACCACACGCAACGCGGTGGTGGACAGGTGCGCCGCGGTCCGCGGGTTCAGCACCACCCGGGCACCCTCCACGTGGCCGGCGACCGGGTCGACGCGGTCGGCGACGGCGACCGCCGCGATGCCGTCCACGGCGAAGTTCGGGCCGACCAGGGCCTGCAGCTCGCCGGGGGTCTCCGGCAGGAGCACGACCACGCGCTGGGGCCAGTTGGTGCCCCACACCTCGGACACGGCGTGGGTCGCCGCGTCCAGCTCCCGCGCCACCTTCACCGCCATCGCCTGGTTGCTGGGGTGCGCGACCACGAGGCCGCGGGCGGTGCGGGTGGACAGGCACGGGCCGAAGTCCCACGGGCCGCGCCAAGTGCGGCGGCCCCGTGGTTCCAGGGCGGTGTCGGAGGTGAGGTACCACTGGTGACCACGGCGGGCGAAGAGGTAGCCCAGGGAACGCGTGGTGGGTGTGGTGTCGCCTCCGGTCAGGGCGTAGCGGAGTTCGACCCTGGGTGCCCACAGCTCGTCGGCGGCCGGAACGCTGGCGCCCAGGGCCGGCGGTGGCACGACATCGACGGGGTCCACCTGGTACGCCCAGTCGTCGAAGTTCAGGTTCTCCAGGTTGCGGAAGAGGGAGCGCTGGGTGGTGCGGAAGGTGCTGCTCTGCGGGTCGACGGTGGACAGGAACCCCTCCTCGTCGTGTGCGAGGAGGGCACGGGCGCGCCGGTCGAGGAGGTCGCGCACGGCCGCGGCCCTCGGATCGGCCGGGGCGTCCGTCGTGGGGTCGGCCGCGCGGTCGGCCAAAGTGGTGGGCTCGGTGGTGCTGGCGGGCGGCGAGGGACGGCCGGCGGCCACGAGCGGGGACTCGGCGCTCTGTGGCGTCGGTCCTTCGGAGCCGGGTAAGGAGACGGCGACGAGGCCCACGGTCACCGCGGTGGCGACCGCCGCCACCAGCCAGCCGCGGTACCGCGTCACGTCGGGCACGCTGCGCATGGTAAAGGTCGCCCGGCGTGCAGGCAGGAAGAGGCGTCGATCGGATGACGATGCCCGTCACCACCAGCGGTCGCCGCAATGATCAGGTTCCGCACACCGGTGGTTGATGAGTGAGCGTGCAGGGACGGGCGGGCGGTGGGAGTGAAAGACAGGCTCAGCGATCGGCGCGGGAGACCGACCGAGGCGCGGGGCCGCCACCCAACATGCATGCGGTGAAACGCCGCTGAAGCTCCTGGTGTTGGGGGTCGGACAGGACATCCGCACCGACGCCAGGAGCTTCAGCACATCGCAGGCAGAACACCCACACCACGATCCACAATCATGCGACCAGGACCCAGACAGTTCTCCCAGCAGCAGCGCACACCCGCAGCGGCTCGGGACTCGGAGCCGTGGCGTTCCTGAAGGTCACTTCTGCTCGCGAGCGCCAAGCATCTCTGACAAGGCACGGTTGATGGTCGCTTCGGTGGTCGCCTTCTCGACGCCGAGGGTAGCGAGCACGCCGACGCCGTCTTCGAGCTCGAGCAGCGCGAGCAGCATGTGTTCGGTGCCGATGTAGTTGTGTCCCAGCCGCAGGGCCTCCCGGAACGTCAGTTCCAGCGCCTTGCGCGCCTGGGGATCGAAGGGGACGAGGTCGGGCACCTGATCCGCCGCGGGTGGCAGCGACGCGGTTACGGTCTGCCGAACGGTGTCCGTCGACACGCCCAGTTCGGCGAGCGCCCACACCGCCAGTGACTTCGGTTCGCTCAGGAGCCCCAACACGAGGTGCTCGGGACGGATCTTGTCGTTGCCGGCCGCACGGGCTTCGTTCTGTGCCGCCATCACGACGTTCCTCGCCCGCTCGGTGAACCGGTGGAATCCCTGGCTGGGGTCCAGATCCGACGCGTCGCCGGGAGCCTTGCCCACGAAGCGCTTCTGCGCGGCCTGCTTCGTGACCCCCATGCACCTGCCGATGTCCGTCCACGAGGCGCCGGAGCGTCGGGCCTGGTCGACGAAGTGGCCGATCAGGTGGTCAGCCACCTCGCCGAGGTGGTCGGCGGCGATCACGGCGTCGGAGAGCTGGTCGAGGGGGTCGGCATGCACCTTCTTGATGGCCTGGATCAGGTCATCGAGGCGGACCGGGGGCAGCGGATTCGTCATGCGTCAACGATAGGTTGACACCAGCCCGGTCGTCAACGACAAGTTGACGCGAGCCCACGGGCAGGGCACCGCGGAAGGCCGCACCAACGAGAGAGCGTTTCGCTGCCTGGCACTGGGCGAGGCTGTGACAGCTCACTCTCCGCCACGCGAACGGCACTTCCCGTCCGCTCCGGTACCCCACCTGCGGGTCCGCTCCAGCAGAAACAGAGAGCGCCTCCGGGAGATCACGAGGATCTGCCCGGAGGCGCTCGGCCGGGGTTCGTCCTACCGGCCGGGTCGGCTGGGGGTCCCGACCCAGCCCGGCGGATCAGCCGACCCGGCGGGCGGCGTAGAACTGCTGGCTGTCGATCGGCGACACCTTCACCACATCGCCCTCGGTCGGCGCGTGGACCATGTACTTGTTGTCCACGGCCATGCCCATGTGGTTGTTGTTGTTGGTGAACACCATGTCGCCGGCCTGGATCTGGCTGCGCGGCACCGGGGTGCCCTCGTTGACCAGACCGTAGGTCGAGCGGTTCTTCAGCTGCACGCCGACCTGGCGGAACGAGTAGACGACCAGCCCGGAACAGTCGAACGAGCCCGGACCGGTGGCACCCCACGCGTACGGCTTGCCCCGCTGGGCCAGCGCGACCTGCAGCGCCTCGATGGCCTTGCCGCTGCCCGTCGGCACCGGGACGTCCACGCCGCGGCTGGTCCGGGACGCCCGCTCGGCCGAGGTGAGCCGGTTGGCCTGCGCCTTGGCCTGGGAAATCTTGGCGTCCAGGTCCTGCTTGCGCTTGGCCGCCTCGGCCTCCAGCCTGGCCGCGTCCTCGGCGGCCTTGTGCGCCCGCTCCGCGGCCTCCCTGGCCCGGCGCTCGGCGTCCTCGGTCTGCTCCCGGACGCCGGACAGCTTGTCCAGCGCCTGCTTGTTGTCGGTGGCGAGCACGTCCAGCATGCTCATCTGGTCCAGGAAGTTCTGCGGTGACTCGCTCACCAGCAACGCGGAGAGCTGGTTGAGCCGCGCGCCCTGGAACGACGCGTTGGACAGCTTGTCGACCTGGCCACGGAACTCGCCCTCCTGGGCGCGCGCCTGGTCGGCCGCCTTCCTGGCCTCCTCGACCTCGGCCTTGGCCCTGTCCTCGTCGGCCTTGCGGGCCGACAGGTCGTCCTTGGCCTTGTGCCACTGCTCGGCCGCGACCTCAGCCTGCTTGCTCAGCTCGTTGAGCTGCTTGACGGCCTCGGAGGCGTTGGCGGGGGGCTCGGGGTCGGCGATGGCCTGGGCCGGAGTGAGGCTCACTGCCGCGGCCGCCACTGCGGTGGCTGTCAACGCCCTGCGGATGCGCTTCAGTCGTTGCGACGCCACGTCGCGTGCTACTCCTTCGTCCTCCCGACCGCCTACCGGTGGGCCGTGGCTCGGCGGAGTGACGCGCAAGAAGAGCGCACTCCACCGCCCGGCCAGCCCGGACGTGGTCCGGGCCTCCGGTTCGGCTCCCCGACTAGCCGATTCGGCGGTGACTCGCGTAGCCACCCTCCATGGGTGGCTGGCCGCCGCGAGATCTCGGCTAGGTTACGAAACGTGAGCCGCCGCGTCCACAGCCGGGTGCCAGAATTCGTGAAATCTTGCACAAGATCTCGTTCGGGGGATACCCGATAACGCCCGGTATTCGGTCATGCGCCTCGACTCACCTGCTGTTGCGACCGTTCGTCGCTTGTGGGTGACCGTTCGGCGATCAACTCACCTTCTGGACACGCTGGGTTCGACGAACCTGTCACCAACCTCAGCTGCGGTACCGAACCGCCTTCCCCCGCCGGTGCCTGGACTCGCCACTCGACCGGGTCTGCACCCCTGTCACCCGGCGGTGCACCCAACAGCAGGCTGATCACACAATCCCGGCAGGCGTCCCCGCGCACCACGCAGCTGTCGCAGTCGACGATCACACTGGCTCTCCTCACTGGCCGTTGCCCGGGCGTCGTTGCGGCGGTCCCCCGGCTCGAGGGTGGCAGGCGCCCGGCCCGACCCCGCAGCGGCGGCGCCAGCGGTGGACACCGGCAGCGGATGACCGGGTACCCACCCCCGCACCGAACACCCTAATCGAACAGAGGTTCGAATAGATCCACAAGCGCTCCGGGAGCGTGCCGCCACACAATCCCCACTACGGCGGCGCCCGGTTCCGGACCGGCCGGGACCCAGGGCCGCACGAGGAGGCCGCAGTGGCTCGCAACCACCAGCCGGGCCGGATCGCCGGCGTACACGCCCTGGTCTTCGCCGAGGACGCCGAGGCGGTCCGCGCCTTCTTCCGCGACGTCTGCGACCTCGGGTCCGTCGACGCGGGCCAGGGGTGGCTGATCTTCGCGCTCCCACCCGCGGAGCTCGCCGTGCACCCCACCGAGGGCGCCCCACGGCACGAGCTCTACCTGATGTGCCACGACATCTACGGCACCGTCGAGGTGTTGACGGGCAAGGGCGTCGAGGTCGTGGCGCCGATCAGCGACGAGGGATGGGGCCTGCTCACGCGGGTCCGGGTGCCCGGCGGCGCCGAGTTCGGCCTGTACGAGCCCCGGCACGACAGCCCGCTGCCCACCTTCCGCAACGAGGAGGGACCGGCGGTCAGACGCGCGACAGCCGCGCCAGCAGCACCGCCGACGGCACCGGGTGCGCCCCGCGTCGGCGTACCGAGTCCGCCACTGCCCGATCCGAGGTGACCACGACGACGGGCCGACCCTCGGGTTCCGCCGCCACCAGCGCGCGGATGACGTCGTCGGCGAGCACCCCGGGGTCACTGAAGAGCACCCGAACGCCGCGCGGGCCCGCCGACGGCACCGCCACCACGCCGGCCCCGTCGAACACCACGGTGACCTCGGCGCCGGTGCGCGCGGCCAGCGCGGCGAGCTGGTTGGCGAGCCGGTCCCGCTGGTCGGCCAGGGGCAGCTCGGGGTAGCCGGTCTTGGTGACGTTGTAGCCGTCCACCACCAGGTGTACGGCCGGCAGCGCGAGCAGGCGGTCCAGGGCGGCGGGGTCCTCCACGCGGCCCACTGCGCCCTGTGCCGCCGTGGCGCCGCGGACCAGGTCCGCCGGGCGCGGCCCACTGCCGCCCAGCGCCAGCTCGCGGCGCAGCCCGGTGACCGCGCCGGCGAGGGTGTCGACCAGGAGGGCGAGCCGCACTTCGTCGGCCTGCCGCGCCTCTCGTGCGGACTGCCGGGCCACCTCGGCGTCGGCCTGCGCGCGCACCGCCCTGGCGCGCTCGGCCGTGGCCCGCTCCCGTTCCCGGTCGCGCTCGGCGACCAGCGCCTGCCGGGTCTCGGCGGCCATCGTGCGTTCCCGCTCCAGCTCGTCGCGGGCCTTTTTGGCCTCGTCGCGCGCCTGCCGCAGCCGCACCCCCTGGTCGCGCAGGCGCCGGCGGAGCCGCTCCAGCTCGGCATCGCCGTCGGCGCGGACCCGGTCGGCGGCGCCCCGGGCCTCCTCCAGCTCGGCGCGCAGCCGCTCGATCTCGGCGGTCAGCTTCTCCACGCGGGTGACGGCGGCGTCCCGCTCGGCGCGTAGCTGGGCGTCCTCGGCCTGCCGCGCGACCACCTGGACCTGCCCGGCGGCTTCCCGGTCGCCGAGGAGGACGCCGGCCGCCGCGGCCACCACCGGGTCGTCCGCTCCGGTGTCCAATGCCGCGGTCCGGTGTTCCCGGCACCACTCGGTCACGGCCGCACGGAAACCGGGAAAGTCCCGCAGCGCGGCGACAAGGGTTCCGGCACCGAGACGGGCCCGCTTGGCGCGGGCGAACTTCGCCACCGGACGCACCGGTGGCGGAACGTCCATCCAGGACATCCCGCCCACCGCCTCGGCGGCCAGTTCGGCCAGCCTGGTGCGCACCGGATCGGGCAATGTCGCCCAGTCCACCGAGGACTCCGGCGCGGTCTCGCCCGCGTCGCGGTCCGGGCCGTCCACGGTGGACGGTCCGGTGTCGACGTCCGGCGGGGACGCGTCGGGTTCCGGCTGCTGGGGCATCACCCTCCCAGGCTAGTGCGCCGGTGGTGGCCGGAGCGATCCGGCGACGGGGCGGGCCGGCGGGCACGCCGGCGCCGGTCAGCGACGTGTCCGGGCTGTCGGTGGCCGACCCTAGGGTGCTGGACCGATGAGACCCTCGAGAGCCCAGCTCTCCTTCGACGAGCTGGGGTCCCCGCTGCGCACCACGACGTTCGTCGTGGTCGACCTGGAGACCACCGGGGGTAGCACGGAACAGGACGCCATCACCGAGATCGGTGCGGTCAGGGTCCGGGACGGGGAGGTGCTGGGCGAGTTCGCCACCCTGGTTGACCCGGAACGGGGTATCCCGCCGACCGTGGTCGCGCTGACCGGAATCACCCAGGCGATGGTCACCGACGCGCCGAAGCTGTCCGCGGTCCTCCCCGCGTTCCTCGAGTTCGCCTCCGGTGCCGTGCTGGTGGCGCACAACGCGCCGTTCGACGTCGGGTTCCTGCGCGCGGCCTGCGAGCTGCTCGGCCACCCCTGGCCCAAGCCGTCGGTGTTGTGCACGGCCCGGCTGGCGCGGCGGGTGTTGACCAGGGACGAGGCGCCGAGCTGTCGGCTAGCGGCGCTGGCCCGGTTGTTCCACGCGCGCACGGAGCCGGTGCACCGCGCACTCGCCGACGCCCGCGCGACGGTTGACGTTCTGCACGGGCTCCTGGAGCGGGTGGGCCCGCTGGGCGTGCATTCGTTGGAGGAGCTTCTCGCCTTCCTGCCGGAGGTCACCCCCGAGCAGCGGCGCAAGCGGGGGCTGGCCGCACACCTGCCCTCTGCGCCGGGCGTCTACCTCTTCCGCGGGCCTCGGGAGGAGGTGCTGTACGTCGGAACGGCGTCGAACCTGCGTCGCCGGGTGCGGCAGTACTTCACGGCGGGTGAGAGCCGCCGCCGCATCCGGGAGATGGTGGGTCTGGCGGACCGGGTGGACGCGATCGAATGCGCTCATCCCCTGGAGGCGGAGGTGCGTGAGCTGCGGCTGCTGGCCGCACACCATCCCCGCTACAACCGGCGGTCGAAGTTTCCGCAGCGGGGTTGGTGGGTGGTGCTCACCGACGAGGCGTTTCCCCGGCTGTCCGTCGTGCGGCAACCGCGTGACGCCGCGCTCGGGCCGTTCTCGGCCCAGCGAGCCGCGGTCGAGGCCGTGGAGGCATTGCAGGACGTGGTGCCAATCCGGCCGTGCACACTGCGTATCTCGGCGCGGAACCCCGGCGGTAAGCCGTGCGTGGTGGCGGAAATGGGCCGCTGCGGTGCGCCGTGTGCGGGCAGGCAGGGCGTGGACGAGTACGCGCCGGCCGTGCGTTCCGTGGCGGATCTGCTGGCGGGAAGGTGGGATGAGCCGCTGCGCGAACTGCGTGCCCGGCTGGAGCGGTTCGCCGAGGCGGAGCGGTTCGAGGAGGCCGGGGTACGGCGGGACCGGCTGGCCGGGCTGGTGCGCGCGTTGACCCGGTTGCAGCGTCTCGCTGCGTTGGCCGCGATACCGGAGCTGGTGGCGGCACATCCGGACGGTGCGGGCGGCTGGGAGCTGGCGGTCGTGCGCCACGGGCGGTTGGCCGCGGCGGGTGTGGCCCGGCGGGGTGTGCCCCCGATGCCGGTGGTCGACGCGCTCGTCGCCGGCGCCGAGACGGTGCTCCCGGGTTCGGGTCCGTTGTGTGGTGCGCCCGCGGACGAGGTGACGGTGGTCCGGCGGTGGCTGGTCCGGGCGGGGACCCGTTTGGTGCGCTGCGCCCAGCCGTGGCACGAGCCGGCGCGCGGCGCGGCGTCCTGGCACTCGTGGTTGGAGCTGGCTGAGGCTGGTAGGGCTGGTTACGCCGCCGCCGACTAGGGATTTGACCAGGGATGTTGGGCCGGCCGATAACCAAGCGGCGTAGTTGTGCCTTCGCATTACTCTGAAGACCGTCGTACCCGGCTCTGCGTGGCGGGCTGTGGACCGCATATCGATCTACGGAGGGCAAATGTCTGATCGAGCCGGCTCGGCGCGCCTTGTCGACGGACGCCAGGAGCTGCGGGCGGACTGTAGTCGCTGTGCTGGATTGTGTTGTGTTGCACCGGCTTTTGCTGTGTCAGCCGACTTTGCCGTGAACAAGCCCGCGGGGCAGCCGTGCTCGAACCTGCTTACGGACTTCCGCTGTGGTATTCACGACAGGCTGCGTGACCGGGGCTTTCCGGGTTGTGCGGTGTTCGACTGTTTCGGGGCGGGACAGCAGGTCACACAGGTGACTTTCGGTGGGCAGGACTGGCGGCGGAAGCCGGAGAGCGCGTCGTCGATGTTCGCTGTGTTCACCGTGATGCGACAGCTCCGGGAACTGTTGTGGTACCTGGCGGAAGCTTTGTCGCTCGTGCCGGCCGGACCACTGCGGGACGAAATCGACAGCGTTCGGGAACGGACCGAGTGCCTTACGGGTGCTGGCCCTGACAAGCTTGTTCGCTTTGATGCCAATGCATATCGGCAGGAGATTGGCGTGCTGTTGGCGCGGGTGAGCGAGGTTGTGCGTGCTGAAGTTGGTGAATCTGCGCCGGATCACCGGGGCGCCGACCTGATCGGGGCGAATCTTCGGCGTGCGGACCTGCGCGGCGCCAGCTTCCGCGGCGCTTATCTCCTCGGGGCCGACCTCCTGGGCGCCGACCTGCGAAAAGCAGATCTCCTGGGGGCGGATCTGCGGGCCGCAGATCTGCGCGCGACCGATCTCGAGGAAAGCATTTTCCTTACCCAGCCGCAGCTCGACGCCGCCAAGGGGGATACGGCGACGAGAATTCCGTCGTCACTCATCCGCCCTCCGCACTGGCCCGCCGCGGCCCCGGCCGCCGAGCAGGCCGCCGTCCGGCGACGGCGACGACGGCCCCGGTGACGGCGAAGCCCCGTCTATCATCGCTGTACCGTCGTTCGGACGTCGTTGTCCCCGGGAGGAACCCCGTGATCACCGCGATCGTGCTGATCCGTGCCGCCGCTGACCGCATCCCGGAGACGGCGCAGGCGATCGCCGACATCGAGGGTGTCGCGGAGGTGTACTCCTGCGCCGGCGACATCGATCTGATCGCCACCGTGCGGGTCCACGAGCACGAGGACCTCGCCGCGCTCATCCCGGGCCGGATCAGCAAGGTGCCGGGCGTGGTGGAGACGGACACGCACATCGCGTTCCGCTCGTACTCACGGCGTGACACCGAGGCAACCTTCGCCCTCGGCCTGGAGGACGCCGACTGACCGGACTTCTCCGGTCAGCTTCCGGTCAGCTCGAGCCACGCGACCACGCCGGCCCACGGCCGCCGGAGCCGGACAACACCGACGGCCCCACCCAGAATCAGCGGCACCGGGCCCAGAAACACGGATGGCCCCCGCACCGGTCGGTGCGGGGGCCATCCTCGTGCTCGTCAGTGCCGCGGCGTCTCCGCCGGCAGCTCCTTCTCGTCGCTCTGCGGCGGCTCGATCGGCTCGGCGCCGAGACGCTCCTTGCCGGCCGCGAGCTCGTGCCGGGCCCGCTCCAGGGCGGTGGTCTCCTCCGCCGGGTCCGGGCGCAGGAAGCTGCCCTGCACCGGGTGCCCCGCGGTGCCCAGCTTGTTCATCTTCTTCGGCACCGACGCGCCCTGGTACTCCAGCGGCACCGCGTGCCCGTGCTCGTCCACGCCACCCAGCGGCTGGTGGACCTCGATGAACTCACCGTGCGGCAGCCGCTTGATGATGCCGGTCTCGATGCCGTGCTCCAGCACCTCCCGGTCCGACCGCTGCAGGCCGATGCAGATGCGGTAGGTGAAGTAGTACGCCAGCGGCGGCAGCAACAGCAGCCCGATGCGGCCGGCCCAGGTCATCGCGTTCAGCGAGATGTGGAACTTGTCGGCGATGATGTCGTTGAACGCCGACACCATGCCCACCATCAGGAACGTGATGGCCATGACGCCCAGTCCCGTCCGCACCGGCACGTCACGCGGCCGCTGCAGCAGGTTGTGGTGCGCGTCGTCCTTGGTGAGCTTGCGCTCGATGGCCGGGTAGGCCAGCGCCAGCACGAACACGAACGTCATGCCGCCCACGGCCGGGAAGAACGTCGCCGGGATCAGGTAGTTGCCGAGATAGACCTCCCACGCCGGCCACAGCCGCAGGAAGCCGTCCGACCAGGCCACGTACCAGTCCGGCTGGGTTGCCGCGGACACCTGCGAGGCGTTGTACGGACCGATGTTCCAGATCGGGTTGATCTGGAACAGGCCCGCCATCAGGACCAGCACACCGAGGTTCACGAAGAAGAACGCGCCCGCCTTCGCCGCGAACACCGGCATGATCCGCACGCCGACGACGTTGTTCTCCTTGCGCCCCACCCCCGGGAACTGGGTGTGCTTCTGGTACCAGACGATCGCCAGGTGCGCCGCGACAAGGGCCAGGAGGATTCCCGGCAGCAACAGGATGTGGATCGTGTACAGCCGCGGGATGATCTCGGTGCCCGGGAACTCGCCGCCGAACACCGCCCAGTGGATCCAGGTACCGATCACCGGGATCGACAGCACGATGCCGGACATGATCCGCAGGCCGGTGCCGGACAGCAGGTCGTCGGGCAGCGAGTAGCCGGTGAAGCCCTCGAACATGCCGACGATGAACAGCGTCACACCGATGGTCCAGTTGATCTCACGCGGCTTGCGGAAGGCGCCGGTGAAGAACACGCGGAACATGTGCGCCACCAGTGACGCCATGAACAGCAGTGCCGCCCAGTGGTGCAGCTGCCGGGCGAAGAGACCGCCCCGCACCTCGAAGGAGATGTTCAGCGAGCTCTCGAACGCCCGCGACATGTGGATGCCGCGCAGGTTGTCGAACGAGCCCTGGTACTGCACCTCGGCCATCGACGGGTCGAAGAACAGCGTCAGGTAGACGCCCGACAGCAACAGCACGATGAAGCTGTAGAGGGCGATCTCCCCGAGCATGAACGACCAGTGGGTCGGGAAGACCTTGTTGAGCTGCCGGCGCATCCCGGCCGCCATGCGGAAGCGCTCGTCGGCCTCCAGGGCGGCGGCGGCCGCCCGGCTCGGGCCGGCCGTGGCTGCAGCGGGCGTGGTGTTCGCACTCATGACTTGCGCTCCCAGAACCCAGGACCGATCGCCTCGATGAAGTCACCGCGGGCGAAGAAGTAGCCGTCCTCGTCAACTTCGATGGGCAACTGCGGCAGCGCCCGCGTCGCCGGGCCGAAGATCGGCTTACAGTAGGTGTACACATCGAACTGCGACTGGTGGCACGGGCAGAGCAGGCGACCGGTCTGCTGCTCGAACAGTGACGTCGGGCACCCCAGGTGGGTACAGATCTTCGAGTAGGCGTAGTAGTCGCCGTAGTTGAAGTTCTCCTGGCCCTTGCGCTTCACCACGCGCTGGTTCGGCCGCAGTCGGATCAGCATGACCGGGTTGTCCGACCGGCGCAGCGCCTTGATCAGCTTCTCCGGGTCGTTGCGCTCGGACTCACGGAACGGGAAGACCGTCTCGAAGCCACCGGCGTCCAGGTCCTCCGGACGCACCAGCACGACCTCGTGTGGGTCACCGGTGTCGCGCCGCAGGTACACCCGCTCGCCGTTCTTCGACTGCCAGCCGGTGTGCCACAGCGAGTCGGGGCTGTCGCTCCTCTTCCACGGGTTGCGGACCAGGCCACCGACGGCGAAGACACCGGCACCGAGCCCGAACACGCCGCCGGCGAAGCCCAGCGACCGCTTGATCATCGACCGGCGCTGGATGCCGGTGGTGTCCGCGGCGTCCCCCAGCAGGGCACCGATGCTCTTCTGGTCCACCGGGTCCGACGGGCCGTCGTGCCGGGTCTGGACCGCGATCTCCTCGTTGAAGAACTTCTTCGCGTACAGCAGGATGCCGAAGCCGATCGCCAGGATCGCCAGGCCCAGGGTCGCCCCCAGCAGCGGCGTGTACAGCGAGTACATCAGGTACCCGTCGGCGAACGGCGACTCGTACTTCCACGGCCAGAACAGGTACACGGCGAGGAAGGCCAGACCGGACAGACCGGACAACACGAACCAGGCGGTGACGCCGCGCTGCGCGCGCTTCTCGGCGCGGGTGCCCTTGACCGGCCACCGGTCCGCGTAGTGCACCAGCTCGACGTCGTCCAGCTTGGTCCCGAGCTTGACCAGCTCGTCCCGGCTCATCTCGGCGAGCTCTGCCTCGGTGGGCAGGTCCTCCCTACGCTGCTCGCTCATGCCTTGCTCCCGATCCACAGGGTCACGCCGATCAGCGCGCCGATGCCCACAATCCACGCGATGACGCCCTCGGGGCCCGGCCCGTAGCCGCCCAGCGCGTTACCACCGGGGTTGTTGCGGCCCTCGGTGACGGACTTGACGTAGGCGATGATGTCCTTCTTCTCCTCCGGCGAGAGCTGCCGGTCGGAGAACTTCGGCATGTTCTGTGGTCCGGTGAGCATCGCGGTGTAGAGCTGCTCCTCGGTGACGCCGTCCAGCTCCGGCGCGAACTTCCCGGACGACAGCGCGCCACCGCGGCCGGTGAAGTTGTGACAGGAGGCGCAGTTGAGCCGGAACAGCTCGCCACCACGGGCGGGGTCGCTGCCGCGCAGCGCCTCGCCGCGCTCCTCGGGCCGGACCGGGCCACCACCGCGGGACTGCACGAACGCGGCGAGCGCGTCGATCTGCTCGGGGCTGAACTTCGGCGGCTTGCGCACCGCCTGGGCCTCCTGCCGCGCCATCGGCATGCGCCCGGTGGAGACCTGGAAGTAGACGGCCGCCTCGCCGACGCCGATCAAACTCGGGCCACGGTCCTGCTCGCCCTGCAGGTTCGAACCATGGCAGGTGATGCAGGAGGTGTTGTAGAGCTGCTCACCCTGGCGGACCAGCGCCGGGTCCTCGGCTGCGTTCGCCATCTGCGGCTTCGGTGTGAGCACGACGTACAGCCCGCCGACGCTGAGCAACGCGATGCTCAGCGCGAGCAGACCGGCGACCCGGCGCCGCAGCTTGGAACGCTGCCGGGTCCGTTGCTTCTTGGTGGTCATGTGTGCGGCAACCCTTGCTGGTCGAGTTCGGGGCTCGTGCGCGGCCGAGTCGTCAGGGGATCAGGTAGATCGTGGCGAACAGGCCGATCCACACGACGTCGACGAAGTGCCAGTAGTACGACACCACGATCGCCGCGGTGGCCTGTGCGGGCGTGAACTTGCTCAGCTTGGTCCGCACGAGCAGGTACACGAACGCGATCAGACCGCCGATCACGTGCAGCCCGTGGAACCCGGTGGTCAGGTAGAACACCGTGCCGAAGGCCGAGGAGGAGATGGTGACTCCCTCGTGCGTGACCAGCTGGTAGTACTCACCGGCCTGGCCGGCGACGAAGATCGCGCCGAGTACCAGCGTGATCGCGTACCACAGCCGGAGCCCGAAGACGTCGCCCTGCTCCGCCTTGAACACACCCCACTGGCAGGTGAACGACGACGCCACCAGGATGATCGTGAACGGGAGGGCGTACGCCACGTTCAGCTCTGCCGGCGGCGGCGGCCACGGGCCCTCGTTCTGGGCCTTCACCGTGAAGAACATGGCGAACAGCCCAGCGAAGAACATCAGCTCGCTGGACAGCCAGACGACCGTGCCTACGCTGACCATGTTGGGCCGGTTCAGCGAATGCACGCGCTGGCCGATGGTGGGCGCTGCCGTTGTCACGCGACGCATTATGGCGTGCAGGAATCCCGGCCGCCCGGTCGGGTCCACCGCGCAGGCGGTATCGTGCCCCGCGTCACAGAGGGTGAGGAACACCGTGGGACCACTGGGCCGGTTGCGGGAACGATTCCGTCGCCGCCGCGCGACGGGGCTCGACCCGGATGATCCGAGCCTGGTGGTGATCGCGGTGGCCGCCGATCCGGCCGAGGCCGACTCGACCGTGTTGGCCCGCGCGACGGGGTGGCGCCCGGCGACGCCGGCCGTGCTGCGCCACCATCTCGCGCTGCCGCCGGAGTCGGTGGAGAGGGCACGGGAACTGCTGGCGACGGACGGGTGGCGGCTGCAGGAGTTCCCGCGAGGTGACGGGCGAAGCGAGCATCGCAGCTCGGCGACAAGGTGCGCAGCGGAGCCCGGAGCCGAGCAATCCAACACGAGTGGTGACGGGCGAAGCGAGCATCGCAACGCAGCGATGGGGTGCGCAGCGGAGCCCGGAGCCGAACAGTCCACTACCGCGTCCGGTGGTGGGCTGGATGTCCCGGGTGGGCCCGGGACCGTGCGGTTGGTCGCGACGCGGGTCCAGATGCTGGACGCGCTGCACTGTGCCCAGGAGCGGTCCCGGATGGCCGGGCTGGCGCAGCGGCTGGGTGGCGAGGCGCTCGGCTGGGACGCGCTGCAGACGCCGGGCTGATCCCTCGATAGCATCGGGCGGCCGGTGCCCGAGCGGGCCACGATGTGGGAGGACGGCATGAACGCGCAGCCCATGACGATCCTGGTGTTCAGCCACCGGCCGGAGGTGCGGGAGGCGATCATCACCGCGGTCGGCCGCCGTCCCGCCCCCGACCTGGGCCGGGTCCGTTACGTGGAGGCCGGCACGATCGCCGAGGTGTTGTCGCTGGCCGACGCCGGTGTCGACCTGGCGATCCTGGACGGGGAGGCGCAGCCCACCGGCGGCCTCGGCCTGTCCCGGCAGCTGAAGAATGAGCTGGCGCAGTGCCCGCCGATCGTGGTGGCCGTGCGGCGCCGGGACGACCGCTGGCTGGCGACCTGGTCGCAGGCGGACGCCGTGATCGTGCACCCGCTCGACCCGCTGGCCGCCGCCGAGACCGTGGCCGAGGTGCTGCGGTCGCACCGGCTGCCGGCCGCCCAGGGATAGGAGCCGACATGGCCGAGCGCACGGCTACCGCGCGGACCTGGCCGAACCTGCTGTCCCGGCTGGTCGGCGGCGCCAACCTGACGGCCGAGGACACCGCGTGGGCGATGGACCAGGTGATGTCCGGCGACGCGAGCCCGGCGCAGGTGGCCGGGTTCGTGGTGGCGTTGCGGGCCAAGGGTGAGACCGCGGCGGAGATCGCCGGGCTGGCGCGGGCCATGCTGGCGCACGCGCGGCGGGTCGAGCTGGACGTGCGCGCGGTGGACGTGGTGGGGACCGGCGGTGACCGCAGCGGCACCGTCAACATCTCCACGATGGCCGCGATCATCACCGCCGCGGCCGGCGTACCCGTGGTCAAGCACGGGAACCGGGCCGCGTCGTCGAAGTGCGGCACGGCGGACGTACTGGAGGCGCTGGGGGTGGCGATCGAGCTGCCGCCGGCGGCGGTGCGTCGCTGCGTCGACGAGCTGGGGGTGGGGTTCTGCTTCGCCCCGGTCTTCCACCCGGCGATGCGGCACGCTGCCGCGCCCCGGCGGGAGCTGGGCATTCCCACGGCGTTCAACGTGCTGGGGCCGCTGACCAACCCGGCGGGGACCACGGCCGGTCTCATCGGGTGCGCCGATCCGCGGCTGGCCCCGGTGATGGCGGAGGTGTTCGCCGGGCGTGGGGCCAGCGTGCTGCTGGCGCGCGGGGACGACGGCCTGGACGAGATCACAACGACCACCACCACGACGGCGTGGGTGGTGCACGACCGGCAGGTCCGGCAGGAGACCGTGGATCCGATCGCGCTGGGGATCGAGCTGGCGCGGCCGCAGGACCTGGCCGGTGGTGACGCCGCGGTGAATGCCGAGGTCGTGCGGGAGCTGGTTGCGGGCAAGCCGGGTCCGGTGCGGGACGCGGTGGTGCTCAACGCGGCCGGTGCCCTGGCGGCCTACGAGGGTTTCTCCACGGATCTGGTGGCGGACCTGCGGGCGGGGTTGGAGCGCGCCGCGCACACGATCGACTCCGGTGCGGCGGCCACCCTGCTGACCCGCTGGGCCGAGCTGTCCACGTCCCTGAAGGCGGAGTACAGCGCCTAGGGGACGATGTCGGCGGGATCGAAGGTGACCGGCACCGGCGCGGCGGTGATCGTGACAGCCTCGCCCGGCTTGGCCGTGATCTCCTCCACGTACTGACCCTCGCCGAGGCGGAACGCGGTGATCCGGGACTCGCCCCACGCACCGAATTCCACGGTCCAGAGGAAAGGAATGCCCGCGGCGGCGAACGCGTCGACCTTGGCCTTGCGTTCCTTCTTCTTGTTCCCGGAGGACCACAGCTCGACCACGAGCTGCATCGCGGCCGGTTCCGTCGTGGTCTCCTCACCCCACTCGTTGATGACCATGATGTCGGGAATCAGGCCGTGACGGTTCTCGGTGGAGATCGACGCCGCGACCCCGAGCAGTACGTGCAGGTCGGGACGCCCGCTCGTCCTGACCGCATCACGAAGGATGATGTACAGCTCCCCCATCGCATACTGGTGGGTCTTGGTCGGAGCCGGGCTCATCATGTAGTGCCCCCAGAGCAGTTCCAGGCGCCGACCGTCCTCCGGCTGGTCGGCGGACAACCATTCGGCGACGGTGTGGGGTCCGAGCTGGTGGGCGGGCGCTGCCATGCGGTCCTCCTCCCGATCCCTCGTGCCACGGGGGCTGGCTCTCGGGGAGAGGCTATCCGGCGACCGCCGGGGCTGACATCCCACTCCGCGGCGACGGGACTCTGTGTCAGCGGCGGTCACGGGTGGTCCTTCCTCGAACATCGGGCAAAAACCACCGGGATCATCGACCACGCGACGGCTGGCCTGGATCACTGGATCGAGTGGCACGAAAGCCGCTGGCCGGCACCCCCGTTCGGGGTGTGCCGGCCAGTCAGCGTTGCGGAGTCCTGGGGTCACTCGTGGTTGGGGCCGACGTGGTACTCGAACACCAGGCCGGCGACCATGATGATGATCAGCGCCGCCGCGATCACCAGCAGCCAGACGTGGAAGAACGCCAGCGCCAGGCCGGCCAGCGCGGCCGAGGCGGCCAGGCCCACCGGCCAGTAGCTGCCCGGGCTGAAGAAGCCCAGCTCACCCGCGCCGTCGCTGACCTCGGCGTCCTCGTTGTCCTCCGGCCGCGGCTCGACCCGTCGGGCGATGAACCGGAAGTAGGTGCCGATGATCAACGACAGGCCACCGGTCAACGTGATCGCGGTGATCCCCACCGGCTCCTTCGCCCACAGCCCGTAGACGATCGCCGACAGGAAGAAGAAGACCGTGATGATTTCGAAGATCCGTGCTTCGACCTTCATGGAGTCCTCGCTCTCGCCGTCCGTTCCCGATACCGCCCGCCGTCAGCGTCCGCGCTCGGACGCCTCGCGGGCGGTGCGATCGGTGTTGAACGGATGGGTGGTGACCGCCTGTGGCGCGCACAGCTCGCCGCAGTTCATCGCGGCCAGCGCCTGGGCCGCCGTGTAGGGGCTGCCGGTCTGCGGGTTGGTCCGCGTCCGGTAGTCCATGTAGGTCGTGAACTTGTCCGGCGACAGCGCGCGGACCTCGAAGTTCATCACCGCGTGGTAGGTGCCGCACAACTCGGCGCAACGCCCGACGAACGAGCCCTCCCGGTCGATCGTGTTCTGGAACACGTTGTCCTGGCTGTTCTTTTCCGGGTTCGGCAGCGTGTCCCGCTTGAAGTGCCACTCCGGCACGAAGAACGAGTGGATGACGTCCTTGGACCTGATCTTGTAGCGCACCACCTGGTTGGCCGGCACGACCAGCAGCGGGATCTCCTGGCTGGTGCCGACGGTGGTCACCGGCTGCTTGTCCGGGGTCTCGTACTCCGGGTAGGAGAACTCCCAGTTCCACTGGAAGGAAACCACGTCGACGGTGAGGGCGGGCTTCTCGTCCTTGGCGTTGACGTAGTTCTGCGTGATCACCGTGAAGTAGAACAACACGACGATGATCACGATCGGGACGACCGTGTAGATGATCTCCAGCGGCACGTTGTACTGCGTCTGCCGCGGCAGCTCGTCCGACTTCTTGCGGTGGAACACCACCGGCCAGAGAATCAACGCCCACACGATGACGCCGACCACGAGGGCGGCGACGACCGACCAGGTCCACAGCTCGCGCATCCGGTCCGCCTGCGGGGTCACGCCCACCGGCCAACCGAAGCGCAGGACCTCGTCCGTGGAGCAGCCCGTCGCCGCTACACCAACCAGGCCGGCGAGGCCCAAGACCTTGGCCAGCCGTGCTGCCCGGGTGCCCACCTTCAGGCCCACTGCTCGACGCCTCCTCGCTGACTGATCCGCGCTCCTCGCGGCGGTCGTCCTGGCTCGATCGCCGTCCGGGGCGACACGGCCGCCCGCGGTCGCGACGCGCTTCGGACGAGCGGTGACGGCACACCGCCGGAGTCGCGGGGAAGCCTAGCCCAGGAGTGGCGGCGCTACCGCCCGGGGGTGATTCACAAGTCGTGCCGTGTACGTCACCCGTTGCGGTGGTGACATCGCTCGGGCGGCACGCCATGCCATGCACCCTCCGCCGCCCCGCGTACCCGGCATACTGGGCGGCCGGGAGTGACCCACCCTCCGCCGACGCCGAGACAGGGAAGGTGCGCGAGACGCGTGTGCGGCCTACTAGGACTGGTTAGCCCCTCGACGAGCGATGCCGCGATGGCTCGGTCCGCGGTGGCCGGGGCGTTGCGTTGCCAACGGCACCGCGGCCCGGACGAGAGCGACACGTGGCACCAGGACGAGGTGGTGTTCGGGTTCAACCGGCTCTCGATCATCGACCTGGAGCGCTCGCACCAGCCGCTGCGCTACGCCGACGGCCGTTACACGATCATCTTCAACGGGGAGATCTACAACTACCTGGAGTTGCGGGCGGAGCTGACCGAGCAGTACGGCGCGGAGTTCGCCACCGACGGTGACACCGAGACGATCGTCGCTGCCTACCACCACTGGGGCCCGTCGGCGGTGGGCCGGCTGCGGGGCATGTTCGCGTTCCTGATCTGGGACGCCCAGGAGCACGTGATCTTCGGCGCGCGCGATCCCTTCGGCATCAAGCCGCTGTTCTATGCGGCCGGACCGGGCGGGGTGGCCTTCTCCAGTGAGAAGAAGAGCCTGCTGGAGCTGTCCGAGGCGTTGGTGCTGTCCCCGGAGCTGGACCGCACCGCGCTGCAGCACTACCTGACGCTGCAGTACGTGCCGGAGCCGGAGACGCTGCACACCGGGATCCGGCGGATCGAGTCGGGTACGTCGTTCACGGTGTCGCCGGGCGGGCAGGTGGTGACCGAGCGGTACTTCGCGCCGACCTTCCGGCCGCGCCCGGTGCACGGTGAGGCCGACGCCTCCCGGCTCTACCACGAGATCGCTGAGGCGTTGCGCGACTCGGTGGCCAAGCACATGCGCGCCGACGTGACCGTGGGTGCCTTCCTCTCCGGTGGCATCGACTCCAGTGCGACGGCGTGCCTGGCCAAGGAGCACAATCCGGACCTGATCACGTTCACCACGGGTTTCGAGCGCCCGGGTTACTCGGAGGTGGACGTGGCCGCGGAGACCGCGGCCGCCCTGGGGGTGAAGCATGTGGTCCGCACGGTGTCGCCCCGGGAGATGATGGAGGCGTTCCCGCTGATCATCTGGTACCTGGACGACCCGGTCGCCGACCCGTCGCTGGTACCGCTGTACTACATCGCCCGCGAGGCCCGCCAGCACGTCAAGGTGGTGCTGTCCGGTGAGGGTGCCGACGAGTTGTTCGGCGGCTACACCATCTACCGGGAGCCGCTGTCGCTGGCGCCGTTCGAGAAGGTGCCGGGCGCGCTACGCACCGTGATGGGCAAGGTCTCCACCCGTATTCCGGAGGGTGTGCGGGGCAAGGATCTGCTGCGCCGGGGTGCGTTGACGCTGGAGGAGCGCTACTACGGCAACGCCCGGATCTTCCTGGACGACCAGTTGCGTCGCGTGCTGCGCACCTACGACCCGCGGGTGGGTCATCAGGACGTCACGGCCCGCCCCTACCGGGAGTCCCGCGGCTGGGACCCGGTGGCCCGGATGCAGCACGTGGACCTGTTCACCTGGCTGCGCGGGGACATCCTGGTCAAGGCCGACAAGATGACGATGGCCAACTCGCTGGAGCTGCGGGTGCCGTTCCTGGACCCCGAGGTGTTCAGGATCGCCGCGCAGGTCCCCTACCAGCTCAAGCTCACCAAGGAGACCACCAAGTACGCGCTGCGCCGTGCCCTGCGCGAGATCATCCCGCCGCACGTGCTCAACCGGAGGAAGTTGGGCTTCCCGGTGCCGATCCGGCACTGGCTCAAGAGCGAGATGTACGACTGGGCACGCGACATCGTCATCCAGTCCCAGACCGACCATCTGATCGACAAGAACGCCGTGCTGCAGGTGCTGGAGGAGCACCGCTCCGGGGTGTCGGACCACAGCCGCCGTATCTGGGCGTTGCTGGCCTTCATGCTCTGGCACGGCATCTTCGTCGAGAAGCGGATCCAGCCGACCATTCCCGAACCCCACTACCCGGTCAAGATCTGACCGACGGGCTCGAACACGAAGTGCCGGTACGCACCGAATTGTCGGGACGTACCGGCACTTTTGTCGGTGCTACGGGCTTTCCTTGCTCCCGGGGAGCGGCAACCGGTGCCGCGGCGACCCGACGGCCGAACTCACCCACCCGCCACGGCTGACCTCGTGGTGGGTCGCACGGCCGTCCGGGACAACACCATCGCCAGCCCGCACAGCAGCACCATGAGGATGGCGAAGCCGTTGAAGGTCACCGCGAGGCTGGTCACCGCGATGACGGAGCCGACACCGAGGCTCGCCAGCGTCGTGCCGAGGTAGCACAGGATGAAGAAGACCGAGATGGCCGCGCCGGTGCTCGCCGGCCCGTGCCGCAACGCGACGGCCTGGGTGGCGCCCTGCATGGCGAGCCCCTGACCGCAGCCGATCACGAGGGTCGCCACCACCATCAGGATCACGCTGGCCCACACGATCGCCCCGAACATCAACAGCGACCCGACGGCCATCCACAGCGCGCCCTTGCGCACCACCGCCATGTCGCTCCCCCGGGCCCGGATGGCGCCCGTGACCGCCGAGGCACCGAAACACAGGGACACGATGATCCCGGTCACGAAGCCGTTCTCCACCCCGATGAGGGAGTGGATCGCCACCGAACCGACCGAGCCGAGCAGGCCACCCGTGGCGAAGGTGCAGAACCCGGCCAGGAACGAGGCGTAGGCCGCGGCACCGAGCAGCAGGGATCGCAGCGTGGTGCGCAGCGGTACCGCGCTCCCGGCCAGCTCCGCACGTGACCGGGTTCCCGCTGGTAGGCGGACGAGCGGCAGGATCGCCGCGGTGAGCACGATCTGGATGATCCAGACCAGGCGCCCGGGTAGCGGCGCGTACTGCAGCAGCAGCCCGCTCCACACCGGACCGACCGCGAGCCCGATCGCGTTGCCCGAGGTGGTGGCCCGGCCGACCAGCTTGCTCATCCGGGACACGTCGAAGTCGGCCAGCACCACCGGCACCACGCCGGTAAACACGCCGAGGACAAGCCCGTGCACGAAGTGCGCCGCCAGCAGGTCGTCACCGCTGTCGGCGACCAGGAACAGCACGTTGCCGAAGATCGACAACACGCAGGAGGCGACCAGCACGTAGCGGTGGCGGGCGATCCACGGCATGACCAGCAGGCCGATCATCACCCCACCGACATAGGTGCCGAACAGCACTCCCACCATCGCGTCGCTGATACCGACCGTCTGCTGGTAGACGGGATAGAGCGGCGCCGGTAACACACCGGGCATGTGCACCAGCCCCAGCCCCAGCGCCAAGACCAGCGCGGTCCGCGACGCGCGATCGTTGCTCAACCGGTCCTCCCTGATGCCCTGCACCTCGACGGTCGGCTCCGAGGCGGCCGACGCAGTGTTGTTGCGGACACCCGCACCCGGTCGACCCCCACGAACTCCCGCGCCCTCACACAACCGGTGATCGTTCGCGGGGGTCTCCGGTGATCTTGTCCGGATCCGCTCGCCACGGCCGCGGCAGGTGCGAGACGTCGCCGATCGACCGCAGCACCGCACGGTCACCCCGCACCTCGATCCGGGTCACCGAGCCCACGGTCACCGGGGTCAGTTCCCGGTAGCGGGACGGCGGCCGGCGCAGGAAGAAAGACATCACCAGCCGGATCACGGCCTTGTGGGTCACGACCGCAATGCCACCGCCACCCGCGGCGGCGTCCCGCACGGCGGCAACCGCCCGAGCCATGACGTCGAGCCCGGTTTCGCCACCGGGCGGTGCGAAGAGCGCCGGATCGGCGGTCCACTGCCGGTGCTCGTCGCTGTGCGCGACGTCGGCGGGCAGCACGTCCTCCCACTCGCCGAAGGACAGCTCGCGTAGCCGGTCGTCGACGGCGGACGGCAGGCCGCGTTGCGCCGCGATGGCCTCGGCGGTCTGCCGTGCCCGCAGTGATGGGCTGGTGACGACCCTGCCGACGCCGTCCAGGGCCGGGCCGTGGCCGAGGTGCTCGGCCATCCGGTGCCCGATCTCGGTCAGGCCGGTGTCGTGCGTCCCGCAGAACCGCCCCGTCACCGAGCAGGGGGTCTGGCCGTGCCGCACCAGGACCAGCTCGCACCACAGCCCGAGCCGGCCCGACGCGGCCTCCCGCGGGTCGCTCACCGCGCACCTCCCACCGGGACCGCGGTGAACGCGTCCAGGTCGGGGGTCTCCGCGGGCAGGGTGATCCCCAGCGCCCGGGCGAAAGCGGCGGCGACGAAGTCGTCGCACTCGGGCGGCAGCGGGTGCAGGCCGGGGACCAGTCCCGCCACCCGGGGCAGCACGAGTTGCAGTGCGAGCACCTGGCTGGCGAACGTCACGTCCATCACCTCACTGGCGTTGCCGCGGCCGGCCGAGAGGTTCGCGATGGAGCCACCCCCGATCAGCTGAAGCTGGCGGCCGTCGGCGAGTACGTGCCATTCGCTTCCGGGGCCCGACGGCCGGCGCCGCACCGTGAGCGCGTCCAGCTCGTCGAGGTCGATCTCCCAGGGGCGATGGCCTCCGTTGGCGAGCACGGCGCCGGAGCGCATCCGGGCGAGGTGCGCACCGCGCAGGACCCGCGGTGCGCCCGTCACGGTGCAGAAGAAGTCGCCCAGCGGGGCGGCCTCGGCCATGGGCACGACGTCGTAACCGTCCAGGGCCGCCAGCAGGGCTCGCGTGGGCCGCACCTCGGTGACGATCACCCGGGCGCCGAGACCGCGGGCACGCTCGGCGAGTCCGGCCCCGACGCGGCCGTAGCCGGCGATGACGAACACCTTGCCGGCCAGCAGCCGACCGCTGACCGCGAGGATCGTCTCCAGCAGCGACTGGGCGGTGCCGTGCGGGTTGTCCACCGCTTCCTTGCCGAACGACTCGTCGCTCTTGATGATCGGGAAACGCAGCGGGGTCCGGGCGGCCAGCCGGTCGAGCGCGGCCAGGCCGTCCGGGGTCTTCTCGGTCGCCAACACCGGACGCGGCGCGTCTTCTGGCCCCTGGTGCAGGGCGGTGATGAGCACGGCTCCCTCGTCGAGGACGAGCGTGGGGCCCTCGGGCCAGGTGGCGAGCACGTCGCGGGCACCCCGGAGCAGGTCGTCCTCGCTCATCCCGCGCCAGCCGTGGACACCGACGCCGCGGTCGCGGATCAGCTCGGCGACGTCGGAGTCGGTGGTGCTCGCGGACGAGGCGCACCAGGCGACCTCCGCGCCCAGCGCGACGAGGGTGAGCACCTGGACGGCGGTCTCCACGGTGACGTGCCCGCACAGGGCGAGCCGATGACCGGACAACGGGGCGTCCGCGGCGAACTTCTCGCGAATCGCGCCGAGCACCGGCATCTGCGCCATGGCGACCTCGAGCCGGGGTTCGGCCCGCCGGGTGCGGTTGATCAGCTCCGTCACGGCCCGCTCCTCTCCCCGAGCGAGCCGGGGTGGCCGCCGGAGGTCAGCACCTCGAGTTGCTCGGGGGTGGGGGCGTCGATGCGCACGGCCATCGCGGCCAGCTTGCGGCGCGCGACGTCCTCGTCCCGCTCGGCGGGAACCTCGTGCACGCCCGGGGCAAGCCGGTCGGCGCCGGCTGCAAGATCGAGCACGGCCAGGGCCTGGTTGGCGAAGGTGATGTCCATGACCTCGCTCGGGTTGCCCTCCGCGGCGTCGAGATTGATCAAGCCGCCGCCGGAGAGCAGGTCGACATGTCGACCGTCGTGCAGGATGTGGCGTTGTACGTGGGGCCGGATCCGCTTGGTTTCCCGAGTTCGTTCCGCCAGGTCGGCGAGGTTGATCTCGGTGACCGAGTGGCCGGTGTTGCACAGCACCGCGCCGCCGGGCAACGCGTCGAGGTGCTCACCGGTGAGGACGTCGGGGTAGCCGGTGGCGGTACAGACGATGTCGGCGCCGACCAGCGCCTCGTGCGGTGGGAGCACCGGGAAACCGGCGAGCCGGGCCCGCACCGCGGTCCGCGCGCTGCGACAGCACACCACAACCCTGGCGCCCATGCCCCGGGCGCGCAGTGCGACCCCGCGCCCCACTTGCCCGAAACCGACGACGACGAACCGCTTGCCGGCCAGCAACACCCCGGTCGCCCGCACAATCCCGTCCACTGTGGACTGTCCGGTGCCGTAGGTGTTGTCGACCTCCCACTTGGTGACCAGGTCGTTGACGTTGACCACCGGGAAGCGCAGCCGGCCCTGCTCGGCCCACTCCCGGACCCGGCGGCAGCCTTCGGTCGTCTTCTCGGTGGCCGCCACGAGCCGGGGCACCGTGCCGGGCGCGGACAACGCCGCCTCGATCAGTCGTGTTCCGTTGTCCACCAACAAGGTCGGACCGTCCTGGAAGGCGCCCAATGTCTCGGTGACGGCCTGCTCGACCTCGGCGGTGGTCATGCCGCGGCGGCCGAACACCTCGACACCCTCCGCGGCCAGTGCCGCCGCCACCTCGTCCTGCGTCGACACCTCGTCCCCGCCCGTCCAGGCGACCTCCGCGCCGGCTGCGACCAGCAGCTCGACCAGGACACCGGTCTCCTTGGTGAGGTGGACGCAACCGGCGACGCGCTGTGCCTGCAGCGGCCGGGTTCCGGCCACCTCGGACCGGATGCCGGCCAGCACCGGCATCTGGTCCCGTGCCACGTCGAGTGCCGCCCGGCCGAGCTCGACCAGCTCGGCCGGTGGCCGCGTCACCCGGAAGCTCACGTCCGGGCCTGCTCGAGCGCGTGCCGGCAGGGGCAGTCGAAGCCGGCCGGTATCGCCTCGACGAGCCGGCGGACCATGTCCAGCACGCGCCCGGCGTCGGCGCTGAACGCGCGCAGGACGCCGTGGTGCGAGACGGCCTCCGCCTCCTCGTCACCGACGACTTCCTTGGCCGCGACGTCGTAGTCGGTGATGTAGGAGAGGTTGCAGTAGCAGAGTTCCAGCTCCCGGGCGAGGACCACCTCGGGGTACTGGGTCATGTTCACCAGATGCCAGCCCTGGGAGTGGAACCAGCGGCTCTCGGCGGTGGTGGAGAACCGCGGGCCCTGGATGACGACCACGGTGCCGGCGGGGTGCACGGTCGCGTCGGCGTTGGCCAGCGCCTTCGCGGCCAGCTCGCGCATCCGACCGCAGTAGGGCTGTGCCGAGCTGATGTGTGCGGCGGCGTTACCGGAGAAGAAGGTGTCCGGGCGTCCCCAGGTGCGGTCGACGAACTGGTCCACCAGTACGAAGTCGCCCTTGCGGTACTCGGGTTGCAGGCTGCCGACGGTGTTGAACGCGATGATCTGCCGGACACCGATTTCCTTGAGTGCCCACAGGTTGGCGCGGTAGGGCACCTCGGACGGTAGGTAGTCGTGGTTGAGCCCGTGCCTGGGCAGGAACGCGACCTTGCGGCCGGACACCTCGGCGATGCTGATCGGCGCGCTCGGCGTGCCGTGCGGCGTATCGACCTGGACCTGCCTCGCATCGTCCAAGAACTTGTAGAACCCGGTGCCGCCAATGATGGCGAGCCCTGCCTCGGTCATGCGGTCCTCCCTCGTCGGTTCGGGTCCAGCTGCCGGTGGGCGGTGTCGACGATCCGGGCGGCCAGCTCGGCCGCGCCCGCTGCGGCGAGCACCTCGCCGTAGACCCGGACCCCGGACTCGGTCGACGACGGCCGGAGCAGCAGCCACTGGTCGTTGTCGAGGCGGAACTTCGGGCCGTCGACGGCGGTGACGTCGGTGACCGCCAGTCCCACGGTGTCGAGTACTCGTGGGCCGATCTCGCGCAACGGCAGGTCGGCGGCTGCGCGCGCGACGCGCGACTCGAACCATTGGTAGTGGCCCCGTCGCCTGCGCAGGTCTGCCACGAGCCCGGCCATCGGACCTCCCGTCTGCTCGAGGAGATCGGCCAGCAACACCACGGCCGCGAACGGGTCGCGGTCCACGCTGTGCTCGGCGAAGGCCAGGTCGCCGACGCTGCCACCGGCCGCGTCCACCCGTTCCTCGACGAGCAACGGGGCGAGGTGCTTGAACCCGATCGGCCGCTCGACGACCGGGAGTCCGTGTTCCTCGGCCGTGCGCCGCGCGAGCACGCCGGTGGACGCCGTGACCGCCAGCCCGCGGCCCCGGCCGGTGCCACGATGTGCCCGGTGGTCCAGTAGCAGGGCCAGCAACTCGTGCGGTCCGACCACCTCGCCGGTCGCATCCAGCACGAACAGCCGATCACCGTCGCCGTCGAGGACCAGGCCCAGGTCCGCTCCGGTGCGCCGGACCTCGTTCGCCGCGCGGTGCCGGGAGGTCGGCAGCGCCGGGTCGGGTCGCTGCCCCTCGAACTCCGGATCCGGTGTGCAGCCCACCCGGTGGACGTCCCAACCCAGCCGGGTGCACAACTCGGCCACGGGGCCACCGGCGATCCCGCCCAGCCCGTCGACGACGACTCGGAGCCGGCTTCCACCAGCCGATGCAGCGGCACAGACGTGGTCGAGATGCTCGGCCAGGATGTCGGTCGCCAGGTCCGCGGCGGGCTCCGGTGCCGGAGACAGATCGACTCCGTCGACAGGTCCGGAATCGCCGCGGTAGCGCGCGTCCGCGTGTTCCTCCACGGCGCTGGGCAACGGTGCGCCCGGAGGGGCCTTGACCTTCAGTCCGTTCCACTCCGGTGGGTTGTGGCTGGCGGTGACCAGCAATGCCAGGTCCACGGCACCGGAACGGACGGCGTGGGTCGCGGTGGGGGTGGGCAGGTGCGGGCACCACCGCACCTGCCTCGCCCCGGCGGCCATGGCCGCGCGCACCACGGCTTCGGCAGCCGCCGCACCGTCCCGGCGACCATCGTGCGTCACCAGCACGGTCGGTGGCCTTCCGGTCGACGCCTGGACGGACGCCAGCACGCTTCCGGCGAGCATGGCGGCAGAACGCGGGGTGAAGCTCGCACCGATCACCCCGCGCCATCCGTCCGCGCCGGCCCGGAGCCGAACCGCGGTGTCCCGGTCACGGCCACCCATCGGCTCAGGTCCCCACGCGCCAGTCGTTGAGGTACTGGTGCTGGCCCTCGCTCAGCTCGTCGATGCGCACCCCGTAGGCGTCGAGCTTGGCCGTGGCCACCTCGTTCTCGATCTCCCGCGGGATCGGGTGCACGCCCGGCTCCATCTTCTTGCCGTTGCTCACCAGGTACTGCACGGCCATGGACTGCGTCGCGAAGGTCATGTCCATGACCTCGGCCGGGTGTGCCTCGGCGGCGGACTGGCCCACCAGCCGGCCCTCGGCCAGCAACACCACCGCGCGGCCGTTCGGCAGCCTGTACTCCACGCAGTTCGGGCGCAGCTCGCGCCGGCCAACCGCCGCCCCGCGGAGCGCCTCCACGGCGATCTCCACGTCGAAGTGGCCGGAGTTGGCGATGACCGCGCCGTCCTTCATCCGCTGCATGTGCTCCAGCGTGACGGCGTCCCGGTTCCCGGTGACCGTCACGAAGAAGTCGCCCAGCTCGGCGGCTTCGGCGATCGGCATCACCTGCAGGCCGTCCAGTACCGCCTCCAGCGCGCGCACCGGGTCGACCTCGGTGACGATGACGCGGGCGCCCATGCCGCGCGCCCGCATGGCGACGCCCCGCCCGCACCAGCCGTAGCCGACCACCACGAAGGTCGAGCCGGCCAGCAGCATGTTGGTGGCGCGCAGGATCCCGTCGATGGTGTTCTGCCCGGTGCCGTACCGGTTGTCGAACAGGTGCTTGGTGGCGGCGTCGTTGGTGGGGAACACCGGGTACCGGAGCACGCCGGCGTTGGACATGTTGCGGATGCGCAGCACACCGGTGGAGGTGACCTCGGTTCCACCGACGATGTCGCCGAGCAGCTCGGTGTAGTCGTTGTGGATGGTGGAGGTGAGGTCGGCACCGTCGTCGATGACGATCGTCGGCTTGACCGCCAACGTTCCCTGAACCTGCTTGTAGAAGGTGTCGCGATCGCAGCCGTAGATGGCGAACACCTCCGCCCCGATGTCCCGCTGGATGGAGGCGGCGACGTCGTCCTTGGTGGACAACGGGTTCGACGCGCACAGCGCCATCTCCGCACCGCCCGCGACGAGCGCCTTGCACATGTTCGCCGTCTCGGTGGTGACGTGCAGGCACCCCGCGATCCGGTGGCCCACGAACGGTTTGGTCTCGGCGAACCGTTCGGTGAGCGCCTGCAGCACCGGCATCCGCCGCCCGGCGAACTCGATCTTCAGAGCCCCCTCGTCGGCTAGCGAGAGGTCCCTCACCATGCTCATGTGTTGTCCTCACTTCGATCGTCAGCGGTACGCGGTCGAGACGGGCCGGACGGGTCCTGGTCGTGCCGGATGCTCCGGGCCTGGGCGGCGACCAGGTCGGCGATCCGTGCCAACCGAGCACGCGCACCCGTCGCGCTGACGGCCAGCGCGCCGGCTACGTTACCGATCGACAGTCGGTTTTCCGGCTCAAGTCTTGCTAATTTCGCAAGCAAATAACTGGCCGCGAAGGCGTCACCAGCACCGACGGGGTCGACCATTGTTGTGGGATGGCCCGGAACGGTGATGGGGTCCGCCCGTCCCAACAGGCGGGAGCCGGCAGCACCGAGCGTCACCACGACCTCGGGGCCATTTCCACCTTGCTCCAAATGGGTTCTTGCCCGGAGGTGCTCGTACTCGTTCCGGTTGAGGAACAGCACGTCGCAGTGCGGTACCACCTCGGTCGCCACGGGGTTCCGCACGTAGACGCCGCCCGGGTTCCAGCAGAGCAGCGGACGTTGCGGTGCTGCGGAAACGGCCTCCACGACGCCGCGCAACGCCTCTAGGCTCGGGTCGAAGAGCACGACCGCGTCGAAACCGGACAGTTCGAGCGCCGTGGTGTCCCGCGCGGTGAGGGTTTCGTTGGCACCACGGCAAAGCAGCATGTAGTGCTCGGCACCGAATATCGGGATGATGACGCGCCCGGTCGGCTCGGTGGGATGGCGTCGCACCGCCGAGGCGTCGATTCCGCGTTCGGTGAGGTCGCTGAGTATCAGGTCGCCGTCGGCGTCGCGGCCCACCGCACCGAGGAGGTGGACCGCAATGCCCAGCGCGGCCAGTGCGGAGGCGCAGTTACCGGCATGCCCACCCACCGCGGTACTGACCTCATGCACGACAACCGCGCCCTCGTCGCCCGGCGGAGACTCGGCCTGCAACAGCAGGTCGACGTTGAGGGAGCCGACCACGAGCACGCGCGCCGCGGCTGCGGTGTCCCGCAGTGCCTGTGCCCACTCCGGTTCGGCCACGTTCGGGCCGCTGGTCCCCGCCGTCACCACGTTCAGCCGCCCACCACGGCGATCGCGCTGATCTCCACCAGGCAACCCTCTTCGGCCAGCCGGGACACCTCGACCAGGGTGCTCGCGGGGGCGGGCTCGCCGAGCATCTCGTTGCGTACGGTGGAGATCTCGGTGAAGTCGCGCTTCACGTCGGCGACATAGACCACGAGGTTGACGATGTCCGGGAGGTCGCCACCGGCCGCCCGCAGCACACCGCGGATCCGCTCGAAGACAACCCTGGTCTGTCCCCCGGCATCGCCCGGGGAGAGCACGTTGCCATGCTGGTCCGTGGCCACTTGCCCGCTGACGAAGACGAGCTTTCCGGCCAGCGGCAGGGAAAGCGCGACTCCCGGGGAGTACCGGCCAATGGGTTTGGAGTGGCCGGCCGGCACGAGCGCGACCGGCTGCTGCGACTGCTGTTCCGTCATGGGCAAACCCTTTCCGGAAACGGTCCGAACGTGGTGGTCATCGCCGCCAGCTGCACCTCGCGCAGCTCGACGGCGACCGGCAGGCCGAACAGGTACGTGACGACATCGGCGACCTGCTCGGCGGAGAGCGCGTCGGCCCGGGTGCCCGGGCGGGCCTCGTCATGCGCGCCCTGGAAGTAGGTGTCAACGCGGCTGGGCAGCAACAGGCTCACGCGAACGCCGTGCGGCCGTAACTCCCGACGAGCGACCTCGAGCAGGGCGCGCATGCCCGACTTCGCCGCCGAATAGGCGGCACGCCCGGGGAACGGGTGCAGCACCGAGTCGGAGAGCAACCCGACGAGAAGCCCGCCGGGGCGCGCGGTCAGCAGGGGCAGTGCCGCGCGTAGCGTGTGGAACGCGCCATCGAGGTTGGTGGCGATGGTGTTCCGCCAGTCGGCCAGTTCGATCTCGGGCAGCGGAGACCACCGGCCGCCGCCGGCGTTGAGCACCACTCCCCCCAACCCCGCCGTGGGATCGAGGGTCGCGTGGGCGGCCGCGGCAACCTGGTCCGCGTCGCCCACATCCACGCTGGCCACCCGCGCCGCGACACCGTGGGCGGCCACCTGCTCGGCGAGGCCGGCCAACTCGCCGGCCGAGCGCGACCACAGCACCAGGTCGTGGCCGGCGGCGGCCAGTGCCTGCGCAACGGCGCGGCCGATCCCCCGGCTCGCCCCGGTGACCAGGACCGGTCCGGTCATCGCGGCACCTCCGCGGGCGTCCGCCCGGGCTGGATCTCGGTGCGCGCCGACACCGGCTCGACCAGGTCCGGGGCCAGATCGGCCAGGACCTGGAAGGCCAGGTCCACCGACTTGACCGACGGTGCCGGGTCGCCTCCCACCGAGCAGAGGTCACCGTCCCGGACCAGGCCGGCGACCACCTCGCCAACACCGGTCAGCTGCGCCCGTTTGGCATGGTGCACCGCGATGTGGCGACCTTCGGCCAGTCCGGCCGCGGCCACGACGAAGGCACCGGAGCAGACCGAGTACACATGGGTTCCGCCGGCGGCCGCCATGCGCAACGCGGCGAGAAGGCGAGAGTCGGCGGAGGCGTCGCTCGCGCCCCGCCCGCCCGGCACCACGACCGCCGCGGCACCCGCGAGCGCGTCCAGACCCATGCCGACGTCGAAGGTGGTACCGGCGGAGGCGGTCACCGGCGACGTGGCGGCGGCGAGCCGGACCGCCAGCGCGGGGCCGTCGTCCCCGGCGCCGGCCGCGCCGACCGTCGCGGCCTTCGCCAGCACGGCGAAGGCCCCGAACAGGTCCAGCTCGTCGACGCCGGGGTAGGCCAGCACCACGACCCGCGCGGTCATCACGTCCTCGTTCCCATGTCGAAGGCCATCCGTGCCGACGTCGTGCCTCCCCGTTCAGCCGTGGCTGGCGGTGTCGGCCAACGCCCGTGACCCGTCGCCGTTGAAGGCGGTGCCGTCGAGCTGGCGGAAGCTCTCCTGCACGGCCGCCTCGCTGTACGCGGGGTGGCCCTCGGGCGGGGACTTGAGCACGCGGGTGGCCGCGGCGGGGAAGCCGGACAGGCCGCGGCGCCGGCTCGCGGCGGCGATCCGCACCAGGTCGATGATCACGCCGGCGGCGTTGCTGGAGTCCTGCACCTTCAGCTTCAGGTCGATCGACACCGGTGTGCCCGCCCAGCCCATGCCCTCGATGTTGAGCATCGCGACCTTGTGGTCCATCAGGTGCGGCACGTAGCCGGCGGAGGGGATGATCTCGACGTTGCTGGTGTCCAGCCCCTCCTGGGCGAGCGCGTTGAGCTTGGACTGCCGCTTGCTGTCACCGCGGTCGCGCAGGTTGCGGAAGTCCTCGTTGCCGCCGAAGTTGAGCTGGTAGGAGCTGGAGAGGGTCAACCCGCGCTCACTGAGCAGGCCGAGCAACGCGCGGTGCACCACCGAGGTGCCGAGGTGGCTGGCCAGGTCGTCACCGACCAGCGGGACACCGCCACGGCGGAAGGCCGCCATGATCTCCGGGGAGCGCGCCACCACCTCCGGGGTGCAGTTGACCACGGCCACGCCGGCCTCCAGCGCGGCCCACGCGTACGCCTCGGCGGCCCACTGCAGCCCGGTGGGCAGCGAGTACAGCAGGACCTCGGCGTTGCTGCGCCGCAGCTGGTCCACCAACCGCCGGAACCCCGGCCCGCTCCTGTCGGCGGCCTCCGCCTCGGTCAGGCCGGGGGCGACCCGGCATCCCGACGTGGGCAGGCCGACGTCCAGGCGGGGGTAGTTGTTGGGCTCGGCCAGAATCGCGTCCTGCAGTTGCTTGCCGACCTTGTTCGGATGCACGTCGAATGCGGCCACGAAAGCCAGGTCGGACACTGTGATGCCCCCGATGCGGGGGCGCTTGATCCCCGGTAGCTCCTTTTCCGAGGCGCCCTCGGCGATCATTCGTTCGTAGAGCAGGGCACCTTGGTAGAGAGCGGAGATGTTGTTTCCGACACCAGCTACCGCGAGCCGGATCTTTTCCGCCACTGCTGACTCCATTCCCCAGTGTCGCGACGGAACAACGGGCGAACCGTGAACCGCCGCCAGGACTCAGTGCACGCGTGCTTTGGGGGTCCGGGGCGCGGCGATGGCCAGCGCCCGCTCGACGAGAAGCTGCGCGGCGAGGCCGTCGCCGAAGGTCGCGACCTCCGGTGAGCGGACGCCGGTCTGCCACGCGTCGAGGATTCGGGGGTAGGGATTCATCGGGTGCGCCGGGAACTCGGTGCCCCGCGGCGCGTCCGAGCCGTACTCGGTGAGGGTGGCCCGGCCGTCGTCCGGGCTCGCGGTGACCACGGCGGTCGCCCGCTCGCCCTGTACCAGCACGCGGATCGCGTGCAGGCCCGCCGAGACCCGGGAGACCAGGACGCGCGCCGGGCAGCCGGTCGTGGCCTCGCCGAGCAGAACCTCGGCGATGTCCTCGGTCTCGGCCGAAATCGGCCCGGCCGCACTCGCCCGCTCGCCGAAGGCGATCGTGCTCGTTGCGGCGTGCACCGCCCACTCCCCCGGCACCAGCCAGCGCAGCAGGTCGAACAGGTGCACGCCCTGGTCGCCCAGGGCCCCGGCACCGGCCTCGGCGCGCCGGTGCCGCCATGGCCACTCGGTGCCGGGCCCGGCCAGGAAGTCGTGGTGGAACTCGAGGTCGGCGCGGAGCACCGTGCCGAGGTCGCCCTGGCTGACCAGGTCGCGGAGCCGACGCAGCGCCGGGTTCTCCCGCCACTGGAAGGTCACCGCGGCCCGGGCACCCCCGGCCCGGGCGGCGAGTGCCCGCGCGGTGCGGGCATCAGCCGCCAGTGGCTTGTCGGTCACCACTGCCAGCCCGGCCGACAACGCCGCGCTCAGCAGATCGCCGTGGGTGTTGGGCGGGCTGACCACGATTGCGCCGTCCAGCCCTCCGCCGGACAGGACCTGGTGGGGGTCCGAGCTCACCCCGGCGATGCCGTGCTCGGCGGCCAGCCGGCGGGCGCGCTCGGCGTCGTGCTGGAAGCAGAGCACCTCCACCGTGGCTCCGGCGCATTCGGAAAGCCACTGCAAATGCACCTGACCGAATCCCGTCCCAACGAGGGCGAAACGCACCCGAATAACCCCCAGAAAAAGCAACACCAATGATGCGGAACGGGCCAGGTGAGATCGTTTCCTCACGGTCACGTCCAGCCTCGTTCCTCGGAGCGACGCTAACAGCGAGCAGGTGCCGGAACAAGACGGAAGAAAGGAATTCCATGACTACGAATGGGTGATGGTATGACAGTGATGGCCACCCATTCGGAGCAATAATGTGCCCCTGCTGGCGGTACCTGGCCGAGGAGGCCCCGCGAGGGTTCGCGGTAGTGGTACCGGCTACGAGTTGTTCGCCGCACTCCTCCGGCTTTTCGGGCGCCTTCGCGCCGCGTCGGCCAGGGCAGGCAGCGACGGCTACGTGCGGGGCAGCCCCAGAGCACGCACGCCTCTGCCGCAGCTCCCCCGGCTTGCTGGGCGGCAAGGCGCGGGCTGGGCCGGGCGGGGTGCGCCGAGCGGGCACTACCCGCCAGTAGAGCTGGTCACAAGGCTGCGGAGTTCCTAGCGTCGGGTCATGGGAACCCCCGAGCCGAGCTCGCTCGCCGAGCTCATCGCTGACTGTGCCGAGCTGCCGGACGGCCTGCGGCCCACCGCGCCGGCGGTCCCCGAGCCGCGGTCGGCCGCTCCCTGGCGGGTGGACGACCGCTGCGCGGCCCAGGTCGCCGATCTCGAGGAGTACGGCAGCTGACGACCATCCCAGTGGTCTCGCCTTCTGCCGCGCTGGTCACCTGTGCTGTACCAGCAGGTCGGCGGCGAAGGCCGGCTCGGCTGAATCGATTCTGCGCACCGAAGGCCCGCGCCGGTGACTGACTGGAGCCCAAACAACTCCGTGCCCGCGTGCGGATGACACGCGGGCACGAGGATGTCAGGCAGGCCCGGTGACCGGGCGACGCCCGGGCCGGACGCTCAGTTGAACGAGTCGCCGCAGGCGCAGGAGCCGGTCGCGTTCGGGTTGTCGATCGTGAAGCCCTGCTTCTCGATGCTGTCGACGAAGTCGATCACGGCACCCTGCAGGTAGGGCGCGCTCATCCGGTCCACGACCACCCTGAGCCCGCCGAAGTCGCGGAAGACGTCGCCGTCGAGGGTCCGCTCGTCGAAGAACAGCTGGTAGCGCAGGCCGGCGCAGCCGCCCGGCTGGACGGCGATGCGCAGGAACATGTCGTCGCGGCCCTCCTGCTCCAGCAGGGCCTTCGCCTTCGACGCGGCGGCCTCGCTCAGCTCGACGCCGTGGGTCGGGGCGTCGGTCGCGGTTGCCTCGCCGTGGGTGACGGTGTTCTCGGCGGTCATCAGCTCTCCCTGCAGTGTGCGCCCGTTCTCCTCGCGGCAACACCGCCGGCGGTCGGGCTTATTCCCGGGCTCACCGGGCTGTCCCGTCCCCCATGGTGGCACATCCGGCCCGGCCGCGAGGAGGGCCGCCGACCGGGCCCGTAGCCTCGCGGCCAGCGACAACGGCAGATCCCCCGATCACCCGGTGACGCGGGCCACAGCTCGGCGGCCGGCGGCGTCACCCCCGGGTTGGATCGCGGTGGTGCCGGGGCGGGCGGCCGGCGGAGGTAAGGCACGTCCGACCGGGTAAAGCCCCTGTCATACCCTGTTGCCGTGAGGTTCCTTCGCCGCAGCAAGACCGACGCCTCCGAGCCCTCGACCGCCGAGGTGGCACCGTCGCTCGAGGAGGCGGCGAAGGACAACCACACCAACAACAAGAAGCCCACCACCAAGTCGCAGGGCAAGGGGCGCCCCACCCCGAAGCGCCGGGACGCCGAGGGGCGGCGCCGCGGTCCGGTTCCTCCGCCGCCGCGGAGCCAGCGCGAGGCGTACCGCCGGATGCGCGGCAACAAGGAGGAGCGCCGCAGGGCCGCGGCCGAGCGCCGTGAGCGGATGATGGCCGGCGACGAGCGCTACCTGCTGCCGCGGGACCGCGGGCCGGTGAAGGCGTACGTGCGGGACCTGGTGGACTCGCGCCGCAACCTGATGGGCATGTTCATGCCGCTGGCCATCGTGGTGTTCCTGGCGTTGTTCACGCCGTCGCCGCTGATCCAGCAGTACGCGAGCCTGATCGTGATGTTCATGCTGCTGGCGATGATCGTCGAGGCGGTCGTCCTGGGCATCTACGTGACCAAGCGGGTACGGGCGAAGTTCCCCGACGCCAGGGAGCGTGGCTTCACGCTCGGCTGGTACGCGTTCACCCGGGCAACCCAGATCCGGCGACTCCGGGTGCCCAAGCCGCGGGTCGGCTACGGTCAGGTCCGCTGAGCAGGCTCGGCCGGGTCGGCTGACCCGGGTTTGCGCAACTCCTCCTGACCCGGTCGATCCGTCCCTACGATCGCGGCATGGAGTTCCGTCGCCTCGGTCGCAGCGGCCTGTCCGTCAGCACCATCTCCTACGGCAACTGGTTCACCCACGGTTTCCAGCTCGAGGAAGAGCAGGCCAGGGCCTGCGTGCTCGCCGCGCTGGATGCCGGGATCACCAGCTTCGACACCGCGGACATGTATGCCGAGACCGAGGCCGAGTCCGTGCTCGGCCGCACGTTGGCGGGCCAGCGGCGCGAGGGCCTGGAGATCTTCACCAAGGTGTTCTGGCCCACCGGGCCCGGCGAGAACGACCGGGGCCTGGGGCGCAAGCACATCATGGAGTCCTGCCACGCCTCGCTGCGCCGACTGCAGACCGACTACATGGATCTCTACCAGGCGCACCGGTTCGACCGGACGGTGCCGCTGGAGGAGACCATGCTGGCCTTCGCCGACCTGGTGCGGCAGGGCAAGGTCCTCTACGTCGGCGTCTCGGAGTGGACGGCCGAGGAGATCACCCGCGGTGCGGCGCTGGCCCGCGAGCTGCACGTCCCGCTGATCTCCAACCAGCCGCAGTACTCGATGCTGTGGCGACCGATCGAGCCGCAGGTGATTCCGGCCTGCGAGCGCGAGGGCATCGGCCAGATCGTGTGGTCGCCGCTTGCGCAGGGCGTGCTGACCGGCAAGTACCAGCCGGGCCAGCAGCCTCCCGCCGGCTCCCGGCTCACCTACGAGGCCCGCAACCCGTTCATCGACGCACTGTTCCGTGACGAGGTGCTGGCCAGGGTCCAGCGGCTGCGTCCGCTCGCCGAACAGGCCGGCCTGACCCTGGCGCAGCTCGCGATCGCGTGGGTGCTGCAGAACCCGAACGTGGCGTCGGCGATCATCGGTGCCTCCCGGCCCGAGCAGGTGGCGGAGAACGTCAAGGCCACCGGTGTCCGGTTGGAGGCGGACCTGATGGCGGCGGTCGACGAGGTCCTGGACGGCGTGATCGAGGAGGACCCGCGCCGGACGATCTCCGTGACGCCCTGGTGAGTTCTACCGACGAGAGTACGAAACCCCTTGGGCCGTCACCGCACGCGGCATTGCACTCACTCGTCGCGGTCGCCACCCCACTCCACGCCCGAAAGATTCTGGACAGGAATCAACATACAATGGAGCTACCGCGCCGCCGTTACGTTACAACCTTCCGGTTACACGTTTCCGCGCGGCCAGCCACGTGTTCCCCCGGAAAACCCCTGCTGGCGGATCTGCCGACGAATGCAACCAAGATCGTTCATCGGCTGTCCTCATTCTGTCATCTACCTTGTGGCACCCTATTTCCCGAACTACTCTTTCCAATGTCACAACTGAAGCCGCGAGCCGCACCGGACGGACTATTGTCAAAGGCGAGGGGGTGACCGTCCAGCAACTCCTTTCCCGATTTCGGGTGCCCGGGGCGGAGACCGCCGGCTACCACGTTCCCGCCCCAGCGAGCCCGGACAACAACTGTTCCTTCCGGCTGTCCAGCGAGCCGTCCCTTTCGTGAGCAGCCAATTTCCACCCCGTCCCGGGAATCGTCCGCGGAAGCGCCACGCCGCGGCCATCGTGGACCCACCCGGAAGTCCACCGAGGACCAGCCCACTCGGCAATCCCGACCGCCCCAGGTGGTTCCGGCCCCGTACGGGATCTTTCCCACACCGCCTCGTCCGTCGGTTCCGGTACCAACCAAACGCAGGGATTGGATCGGAGAAACCAAGTGGAACCGGTTCGCCGTGCCCTCACCAATTTCGGAAAACATGTCTCGGCACCACTCGAGGGAGTGCAGTTCACCCGGGAAGCGAACGTTACGAACATTCCGCCCGCGCGGCATTCCAGCGACGTGGACCGCGGGTGGGGAGAACATCGTCGGCGGAACGGGCAGCGGGTGATGTTCGCACCGGCCGCGCCCACCCCACTCGCCCCGCCCCGAGACGCGGTCGTCAGGACCGACGCGGGCACCGGGTGGGGAGGTCAGCTCGACGCGGTGGACAGGCTGGAGCGGGCCGTCCGGCACATGCCGGTACTGGCCGGGATCCGGCGTGCCGCAGGAGCGGATCGCCCGTTGCGTGGGCATCGCCTCGCGCTGTGCGGGCCACTCACCGTGGAACGGGCGCTGCAGGCCACGACGCTGGTCGACCTGGGTGCCGATGCGGCGTGGTGTGCGTCCGGCGCCGAAACCGCCGAGGACGTGGCCGAGCTGGCGAGGCGAGCCGGCGTTCCGGTACACGGTTGGCGCGCCGGGTCAGTGCGGGATCGACGTCGCGCGGCCCGGGATGTGCTCCGTTCCTGGCCGCGAGGACCGACGTTGGTCCTCGACGAGGACGCCGTGCTGTTGACCGCACTGCACCAGGAGTGCGCCGACCTCCCGGTGCCGCTCCTCGCGCTCGAGACGATGCGGGGCGGTGTCGAGGCACTGGTCCGGTTGGGACCGCTGCGCCTGCCCGTGATCCACGGTGGTGAGTGGTTCGGCCGCGACCTGGTTGATGGGCCGCACGGCACGGCCCAGTCACTGGTGGGGACGATCGCGGCGGTCAGTGGCCGGATGGTTGCCGGCAAGGTGTTCGTCGTCGCCGGGTACGGCAGGGTCGGGTCCGGGGTTGCGGCGAGGGCACGCGGTCTCGGGGCCCGGGTGGTGGTCACCGAGGTGAGCGCGACCAGGGCGCTGCTTGCCGCGCTCGACGGCTTCGATGTGCTGCCGATGGCCTCGGCCGCGTCGATCGGCGACGTCTTCTGCACGGTCACCGGCGTCCCCAAGGTGATCCGGCGCAGCCATCTCCTCGCGATGCACTCGGGCGCCGTCCTGGTCAACGGTGGCCACCTCCCGTGGGAGATCGACCTGGATGCGCTCTACGACATGACCGTCCGCTGGCCGCGCTCCCCGTGCGGCGTGGAGATCCTGCGGCTCAGCGACGGTACGGAACTACACCTGATCGCGGGTGGGCATCCCGCTCACCTCGTCGCGGGAGCGGGCACCGCCGCCGAGGTTGCCGACGTCACCCTGGCCAGCCAGGTGCTCGCGCTCCGGCTGGTGCTGCCGGAGGCCGCGACGCTGTCGCCCGGGATACACCCGCTGCCGCCCGCGATCGACGAGAACGTGGCGACGGCCCTGGCCACGGCGATGGGTATCGAGTTCACCGCGGGCGAACGCGGCGCGGAGCGCTTCTGGGCGGCCCGCCGTGGGTTGCCCCGCCCGCACCACAACGGACTGGAGGACCTGTGATCGATCTGGGAATCATCGGCGGAACGGGCTTCTACAAGTTCTTCGACCGTGCCCAGGAGCTGTCAGTCTCCACCGAGTACGGCGACCCGAGCTCGCCGGTCACCATCGCCGAGTGGGGTGGGAAGACCATCGGCTTCCTTCCCCGGCACGGCCGCAATCACCAGTACCTGCCGCACCGCGTTCCCTACACCGCCAACGTCGCGGCCCTGCGCGACCTGGGTGCCGAGCAGATTCTCGGCTTCAACGTGGTCGGCAGTCTCTCACCCGAGGTGGGTAAGGGCCACTTCGTGCTGATCGACCAGTTCATCGACCTCACCTGGGGGCGCGACTGGTCGGTGTTCGACCGGCCGGGCGGGGCACATGCCGACGCCGCCGAGCCCTACTGCCGCCGGCTGCGCCGGCAGGCCATCGACTCTCTCGCGGGCAGCAGCGAGGTGGTGCACCCGCGCGCGACCGCCGTGGTCATCAACGGTCCCCGCTTCCAAACCAAGGCGGAGAGCAAGCTGTATCACTCGTGGGGCGCGGACGTCATCAACATGACGCAGTCCACGGAGGCGTCCGTGGCCCGTGAGCTCGAGCTCTGCTACGTGAACCTGTCCTACTGCACCGACTACGGCGTCATCTCCGAGGACATCGCCCCGGAGAGCCAGGACCCGCCGGTGGTGCACCGGGACGTGGTGGCGCAGTTCCAGCGCAACCTGCACCGCGTCGAGCCCATGGTCCGCGCCGTGGTCGAAGCCCTGAAGGACGACCCGAAGTGCCGGTGTCGCAACGCACTGGAGGGCTGCTGGGTGCAGCACTAGCGCTGGTGGGAAAGCGATTGTCGTTGGGGGACATCATGCGATCAGACGTCGAGCCACGAGGCAGTGGCATTCGTACCGGCGAGCCCGACATCGTGGGCCGGAGTAAACGCCTGTGGTTGCGCGAGGGCGGCACGTGCCTGGTCGAACTCGTGCCGAGCCTGCGCAGCTTCACCTACCGGCGGGACGAGTTGGTTGCGGCGACCGGAAAGCTGCGCCTGGATTTCTACGAGCTGGCAGCGGCCAGGCTCGCCGACTCGGGAGTGCGAACCGCGTTCCGGGCAAGGGTTGGCGATATCCGGTACCTGGCAGACTATCGCCCCGCTCCGCCGTTCGAGGTCATCGTCAAGAACGTGGCCACCGGGTCGACGATCCGCAAGTACCCGGGGTTGTTCGAGGAGGGCTACCGGTTCTCCCCACCGGTGGTGAAGTTCGACTACCGCGTGGATCCCGAGGACCAGCCGATCGGCGAGGACTACCTGCGCGCCGCGGGTGTGCCGGTGGCCGCGTTCCACGAGGTGGCGTTGCGCTGTAACCGGGTGCTGACAGAGTGGCTGTCGCCGTTGGACCTGTGGGACTTCTGCCTGGTGGTCGCGGTGGACACCGATGGGGAGCCGATCATCATCTCCGAGGTTTCCCCGGACTGTATGCGGCTGCGTTCCGAGGACGGTAGGGCTCTGGACAAGGACCTGTTCCGGGCCGGGGCCGACCACGACACGATCGTTGCGCAGTGGCGGGAGCTGATCGACCGTGTCCGCGGGTGAGAACAGCGGGACGACGCCCCGGACTGCGCTGGTGACCGGGGGAAACCGGGGAACCGGACGCGCCATCGTCGAGCGGCTCGAGGTTGCTGGAACACAGGTTTGGCAGCTCAACCGCACCCCTTGCGGCGCGGGTGAGCGCGAGCTGATCTGCGATCTGTCCGATGTGGACGCTGTGGATCGTTTGGTGCGGCGGGTGGTCGACGCCAGCGGTGGCCGGCTGGATCTGTTGGTGGCCAACGCTGCCGACCGATATTTCGCCCGGGTGTCCGACCTGGATGCTCACCGCTGGTCGCAGGCATTGACAGTCAACCTCAGCTCGATACTGGTGGCGGTTCGCGCTGCCTTGCCAGCGCTGCGCGCTGCGCACGGAACCGTTGTGTTGATGGGCAGTCACGCCGGAACCCGCTTCTTCGAGGAGGGGGTGTCCTACTGCGCCGCCAAGGCCGCGATGAAGGCGGTGTGCGAGGTGCTCCTACTCGAAGAACGGCCGCACGGCGTGCGTACCTGCCTGGTCAGTCCGGGGGCGATCGCGAACCTCGACGGTGACACCTCGAAGTTCAAGATGGCCCCGGCTTCGGTTGCCGAATTCCTGGCGTGGCTGGCATCGGCGCCGGCGGACGTGGCGGTGGGCGAGATCGAGATGCGTCCGGCCGTGTTGCCGCCACCTGTGGTGACCGGACTGGACCGGCTGCAGGCCGTCTGAGCCGTGGTTTTCCTCGTCGCGTGAAGGGAGCTGGGCAGATGTCACGAGCTCGGGAGCAGCTTTCCGGCGAGGAGCCGGTGGTGCGGTGGGATCCGTTGCGGGGTCGGCTCGAACTGTGCTTCACGGAGGTGCCATGCGTGCACCGGACGGACGTGGCCTTCACCAGCCCGGTCTGGCTCGATTTCGCCGAGGACGAGTTGTTGTCCGTTGACCTGCTCGACATCCCGGATCTGCTCGGTGACCTGGTGGCGGCTCGGGGCGCTGGGACGCCACGGATTGCCTGCGACTCGGGCTGGCTCTGGATGGAGCTGCGGAAAGGAGGGCTGACCACGCGTCGCACAGGGTTGGCGGAGGTCGAGTTCACTCTTGATGGTGCGCGTCTGGTGTCGATTCGCCTGCAACTCGACGAGGAACCGGTGCCGGGGGCGTCGTGACCGGCACTCCCCTGGACGGCATCCGCCTGGTCGCGACCGATCTCGACGGCACCTTGTTGAACAGGTCCGGTCGGGTCGGCGAGCGCGTGCGCGCGTCCGTCGAGTTGGCTCGACAGAACGGGGTCGAGACCGTGTATCTGACCGGGAGACCGTTGCACGACGCGGCGTCCGTGCTCGGCGAGGCGGGTCTGGGCGGTTACCTGGCGGCCAGCAACGGCGCGGTGGTCCGGGACCGGCAGGGCCTCGTGCTCGGCCGGTGGACGATGGATGCCGAGTTGGGCGCGGAGATCAGCGCGGCGCTGCGACTCGCGTTGGACGGCACCCATCTTGGGGCGGTCACCGAGGGCGAATTGGCCCTGGACCACGGATTTCCTGCCGATCTTGCGGAGACGTGGCGCGCCCAGCTGGGTGAGCGAACGGTTGAGGGGCTGTTGGCCGGCGGCCGGGTACTCAAGCTGCTGGCGGCCTGCCCCGGGTGGCCGGTTGGCGCGTTCGCCGAGATGGTGAGCGCGCTGGTGGGCGATCGGTTCTGTGTCACGTTCTCCACCGAGCGGTTCCTGGAGATCTCGTTGTCGTCGGCGACGAAGGGGGCGGCCCTCGAGGTCATCGCGCGTGCCGCAGGGGTGCCGTTGTCCGCGGCGGCGTGCGTCGGCGACATGCCGAACGACCTGGGGATGTTCGACGTCGCCGGGCTCGCGGTGGCGGTGGCCAACGCCGCGCCGACGGTGCGACGCCGCGCTCATCTCGTGGTGTCGAGCAACGAGGACGACGGTGTCGCCGAACTGATCGAGGCGATCGTCCGAGCACGGGGGCGAAACGGCGCGGCCCGGACGACATCGTGACCGCCGGCCACCCTCGCCGGATCCTCGTCGGCGCTGTGCGGGCACGGGCTGGCCGGCTCCGCGGCGCTGTCGATGATGAGATCCAGCTCGACCAGGCAGTAGATGCGCACCGGACAGGGAAACCGGTCCAGCCGCACCGGGACGAGGTAACCCCCGTACTCCCGCTGGTAACGGAACACCCGGCCAGGCCCCAGCGGCGTCATGACCGGCGTGCCGACAGTTGGTAGCTCACGCAATGCCATTTGGCGCGCCCCTCAGCGGCTGTGAGTAGTCGTGTGTGCCCGGAGCTGTTCGAGAAGGTCATCAATCAGCCAGCGGGCCTGGCCGCCGGCCGTCACCAACTCGGGTGTCACCAAGCCGTCCTTCCACCAACGAACCACGGTTCGACGCGAGACACCCAGTTTCTTGGCCACGACGCCAGTCGGAAGGAGCAACTTGGGCACGAGGTCGAGGATGCACCAACAAAAGGGCAAAAACGACGTGCCTGGCCCCGATGTCCCGAATTGGTCGAATGATGCAGATGTAGCAAATGGTGCAGATTGTGCAGATGTCCCCGGTGGCCCCGATGTCCCACCTGCTCTCGGCGGCAGCTAGCGAGCCCCGATGGGCAGGCGCCAGAGAAAAGCTGGCTGACCTGCGCATACACCATGTTGTCCACAGGCCGGGCAGTCATCCACAGCCGGCGATCTTCCGATTGCTCCGCGTTTCCCCAGCTCAGTAGGCTAAGCGCGGGGCGCCAGCCCCCAAGGGCGGGCGGGGGCCGAGGAGGAGATCGAGGCACTGCGTGCCCGGGCCGCGGAGAAGATCGCCTACTACGGCTCGACGCGTGCCTACCGCGTCGTGTTCGAGGCACACGGGTGGGGCGCGCTGACCGACGAACTGCACGCCCTGATCGTCGCCGGCCGGTTGGAGGATGCGATCGGGCTCATCACCCCGGACATCCTCGACACCTACTGCGTGACCGCCAGGTGGGACGGGTTGGCGGACGCACTGACGGCCCGCTACGACGGTCTTGCCGACCGGGTCGCGCTGTACTCGTTCGTCTGGATGTCCCGGGAGCAGCGCGAACGCTGGCGGGACGTGGTCAACGCGCTCCAGCGCACGGGCACCCGCGCGTGAACGATCGAGCCGGAAGGAGGGCGGGGCTGGGGCTTTTGTGGAGCGGTCAGTGCCACGGCCCCGTCCCGTCCGAGAAGTCCCAAAAGCAGTTGTGGCTGGTCAGGATTTCGTCCTTTCCGGGCGCAACGGTCACCTCCACACCGTTGAACACCGCACGGACGGTGTTGTTCTGGTGTCCGATCCACTGTTGGTAGTGCAGGTGCGGGGCACTACTGGCACCAGAGCTACCGACGATTCCGATCTGCTGCCCTCGTTCGACCCGCTGACCCTCCTCGGCCGTCGACTTCTCGATCAGGTGCAGGTATGAGGTACCCCAGTCGCTGCCGTGATCGATCTCCACCATCCAGCCGCCCCCACTGTCCCACCCGGAGAGCCTGACCTGGCCCGCGGCGGACGCCAGAACGGGCTGACCGCTCGTCTCACCGCCGACCCGGAAGAGATCCAGGCTGTGGGGGTTGGGGCTGTGGTTGTCGCGGGTGACGGCTCGCCACTTCTGTCCACACTGGAACGGCAACTGGAACTGTGGTCGGGAATTCGCCTCCGCGGACCGGACCGGCAACGAGGAAAAGTCCACACCCAGACCCAGGACGAAGACAACCACCAATGAACGGGCAAGAATCGATCGAGCCATACGTGAATTCCGTCTCGTGTCAGCACGCCGGACGGGACGGTGACACTCAGTTTCTACGCCCGCTCGTTCGTCTCCACAACTCGACATTGAATGCCAGATACTGGGTGTCGCGCGCACGCGACATCCTCCGCCGGAGCGGACGCTTCCTCGGCCAGCATTGGCCGGCGTTCGGGTCACCTTTCGTCGTCAGATGGACGAACGTGTGCCGGACACGCCCCGCACCCGGTCGGGGCCGCCGCTGGGCCGAGGAACTCGGCCTACTCCTCCTCGTCGCCGGGTGGGCGCAGGGACATCGGGCCGTAGACGTCACTGTCGTCGTGCAGCAGGGTGACCTGCTCGATACCGCCGTCGAGCAGGTCCGGCCAGTTCTCCTCCAGCCAGAACTCGGCCTCGGACTGCTCGTCGAACGTCTCGGCCGGTCCGATCACCTCGCTGCCGGTGGAGTCGTGGTAGCGCCACCGGTACCCCACGTCGGGCTCCCTTCTGCCGGATGGCCAGACGGTAGCGTTAGCGCGCCAGCAGCTTGCGCCACCGGGGGACGCCGGAAGCCAGGATGAGTCACCGGCTCTCCCGGCGCACGAGCCGGCCGGGTGCTGGTGTCCGCAAGACGCACAGGAGGTTCCACAGTGGCGCACCGCACTCTGGTTCTCGGTGGTGCGCGCTCGGGGAAGTCGGCCCACGCCGAGGGCCTGGTGCCGGGCGATGCGCCCGTCACCTACGTCGCCACCGCCCGGGTCGACCCCGCCGACGAGGAGTGGCGCGCCCGGATCGCCGAGCACGCGCGCCGCCGCCCGCCGGCCTGGCGCACCCTCGAGCATCCCGACCTCGCCGAGCTGCTGCGTGCCGCCAGCCCGTCCGACGGCCCCTACCTCGTCGACGACATCGCCACCTGGCTGACCGGCGAGCTGGACGAGGCCGCCGCCTGGGAAGGCGGCTCCGAGACGGTCGCGGCGGTACGCAAGCGGGCCGCGGAGCTGGTCTCCGCCCTCCATGCCTGCCCGGCACGGGTCGTCCTGGTTTCGGCCGAGGTCGGCCTGGGCGTGATCCCCGCCACCCGCTCCGGCAGGCTCTTCCGCGACGAGCTGGGGGCGTTGAACGCCGCCCTCGCCGAAGCATGCGACGAGGTCATCCTCCTCGTCGCCGGGATCCCGCTGCGGCTGCGCGGCGGTGACGCCGGCGGCGGGACCAACCGTGAGACCAGCAGCGCCCGGGACGGCGCCAGCGGTGACACCAGCACGCAGACACGGAGGTACGAGGTGTCCACTTCGGACGCTGCGCCCGACACCCCGGCCTGGCCCACGCAGGAGCACCTGGACGACCTGGTCGCGGACGTCCCCGCGCCGGTGGAGCTGCCGCCGGTCACGCCGCCCGACGACCAGGCCCGCCGCGACGCGCTGGCGCGGCACGAGCGACTGACCAAGCCGGCCGGCTCGCTGGGCCGCCTGGAGGAACTGGGCGTGTGGCTGGCCGGCTGCCAGGCCACGTGCCCGCCACGACCGCCCTCCCGCCCCCGCGTCGTGGTGTTCGCCGGCGATCACGGCATCGCGCGCAAGGGCGTTTCCGCCTATCCCAGCGAGGTCACCGGCCAGATGGTGGCCAACTTCCTGGCCGGCGGCGCCGCGGTGAACGTGCTCGCCCAGGCCGCCGGCGCCACCGTCCGGGTCGTCGACATGGCGGTCGATGCCGACACCCCCGAGTTTGTTCGCGCACACAAGGTACGGCGCGGCTCCGGCTGCATCGACACCGAGAACGCGCTCACCGACGCCGAGGTGCGCGCCGCGGTCACGGCCGGCCGCGCGCTGGCGGACGAGGAGGTCGACGGCGGCGCCGACCTGCTGATCGCCGGTGACATGGGCATCGGCAACACGACCCCCTCGGCCGTCCTGGTCGCCGCGCTCACCGGTGCCGAACCGGTCGCCGTGATCGGCCGCGGCACCGGCATCGACGACGAGGCGTGGATGCGCAAGTGCGTCGCCGTGCGCGACGCGTTGCGCCGGGCGCGGCAGGTCGTCGACGACCCGGTGGTCCTGCTGCGGACGGCTGCCGGCGCCGACATCGCCGCCATGGCCGGCTTCTTGGCGCAGGCCGCGGTGCGCCGCACCCCGGTCGTGCTCGATGGCCTCGTTGTCGGCGCGGCGGCGGTGGTCGCCGAGGAGATGGCGCCGGGCGCCCGCGACTGGTGGGTGGCCGGCCACCGTTCCGCCGAGCCCGCGCACACGCTCGTGCTGGAGCACCTTGACCTCAGGCCGCTGCTGGAGATGGACATGCGGCTCGGCGAGGGCTCGGGCGCGGTGAGCGCACTGCCATTGCTGACCATGGCCGCGCGCGTGATGAACGAGATGGCCACCTTCGACGACGCCGGGGTGTCCGGGCGGACCGGCGAGCAGCCAGGTGCGACCAGCACCGGCCGCACCGAAGGCGCCGGCGAGCTGACCTCCGCCGAGGGCTGAGGTGCACGGGCTGCGGCTCGCGCTGACCTGGCTGTCCGTGCTTCCGGTCCCGGCGGGCCGGGTGGACGCGCGGAGCTGTCGACAGGCCATCGCCCTGGCACCGCTCGTCGGCGCGTTGCTGGGCGGCGCCGGGGCGGCGGCCCTGGCGGGCTTGTCCGCGCTCGGCACGCCTTCCCTGGTGGCGGGCTTCGTCGTGGTCGGGCTCATGATCGTGCTCACCCGCGGCATGCACGTCGACGGTCTGGCCGACATGGCCGACGGGCTGGGCTGCTACGGGCCGCCGGAGCGGGCCTTGGCCGTCATGAAGGACGGTGGCGCAGGCCCGTTCGCCGTGGTTGCGCTGGTGCTGGTGCTGGGCGCGGAAGCGGCCGCGCTCGGCGCGATCGCCGATGCTGGCCGCTGGATGGCGGTCGTGTTGGCCGTGGCGGCCGGCCGGGTGGCCTTCTCCTGGTGCTGCCGGCGCGGCGTGCCGGCAGCCCGGCAGGAGGGAATGGGTGCCCTGGTCGCGGGCTCGCAGCCGTGGGCGGTGCCCGTGCTGTGGTGGCTCGCGCTCACCGGGCTCAGCGCGCTCGCGGTGCCGGACCGGCCGTGGCAGGGCCCGGTGGGCCTGGTCGTGGCGGCCCTCGTGGTCGTGCTGCTCACCCGCCACGCGGTACGCCGCTTCGGCGGCATCACCGGCGACGTCCTGGGCGCCTGCTGCGAAGGGGCGACTGCCGCCGCGCTCGTCATCGCCGCCCTGGGTACCTGACCAGGCCACCGGTCGCATTCGTCCCAGTTCACCGGGCGGCAACGCGCCCTGACCTCGCCGCTCCCGAGGTGCGGAAACTCGCCGCCGTTGATCTCTTCACGTCCCACATCGGCATATCTACTCTCCGGTAACCCATGGCGTCGAGGGTGGGACGGCGGAGGCCGCGGACGCGGTCCGGGCGGGTCGGTTCCCACTCGTTCCGAGCCCAACCGTCATCATGATGTTGCCGAGCGTTACGACGGGCACCAGCCGCGGCCACCGCCGCCCAACCGGAGGTCACCGTGCAGAAGGTCAGGTTCGAGGTGGATGGCGCGACCGTGGTGGGCACCCTGCGCCATCCGGGTACCGACGGTCCGGTCCCGATCGTGGTGATGGCGCACGGGTTCGCCCTGCTCGCCGCCAACGGACTGGAGCCGTTCGCGCAGCGGTTCGCCGAGCTGGGCCTGGCGGTGTTGACGTTCGACTACCGCGGCTTCGGGCCCAGCGGCGGCGAGCTGCGCCAGGACGTCGACCCCTGGCGGCAGCTCGACGACTGGCGCGCGGCGATCCGGTTCGCCCGCGCCGTGCCCGGCGTGGATCCGGCCAAGGTCGTGTTGTGGGGGACGTCCTTCTCCGGCGGGCACGTCCTGGAGCTGGGCTCGGAGGACCCGAACCTGGCCGCCGTGGTATCCCAGGTGCCGCATGTCAGTGGCCGGGCGACGGTGTTGGCGATTCCGGTGGTCACGGCCGCGAAGCTGACTGTGCTCGGTGTCGTGGACTGTCTCGGGGGTGCGCTGGGTCGCGAGCCCGTCTACACGAAGTCCATCGGCCGCCCCGGGGAGACCGCGGGCATGAACCAGCCGGGCTCCTACGAGGGCTACACGGCGCTGATCGAGCCGGACAGCGGATGGCGCAACCAGATGACGGCGCGCATCGCGTTGAAGTTGCCGTTCTTCAGCCCGAACCTGCATGCCGCGCGGAGCACGGTGCCGACGTTCATCGGCGTCGCCGTGGATGACCGGGTCACCCCCGCCAAGCCGGCCCGGAAGCTGGCCAAGCGGATGGGTGCGGAGCTGCACGAGTACCCCGGCGGCCACTTTGACGTCTACCGCGGGGAAGGCTTCGACCGGATCGTCGCGGACGAGGTGGCGTTCCTGCGCGCGAAGCTCGGCCTGCCGGCAACGCGGTCATAGGCGGTACAACGGTACTGGGCACGCGGCTGCAGGCCCAGCCATTGGCGGTGGGTCCGTCCCCATCGTCCATCCCGTCGCCACGCCCGGCACCGCGATGCGGCCGAGAGTGCCGCGACGTGCCTGCTCGTTCCGGTCGGCGCCCTGTTTACACGTCAACCTTGTTGCGCCGGAAACACGCCGGGCGCCCACCGGGTTCTCGGCGTCGAACCGATGCCGGTGCACAACCACGACCGCTCACCAATCTGCACCCTGGGCTGACCTGGTCGACACACACCGAACCAACAATCGAACGGAACACTGAACAACGATTTCACTCAATCCGGAAGAAAAGGGTGCGGGCGGGTGTCGCCCACCCGCCCGCACGGTCACACCTGTCAGGCGTCCTCGAGCCAGGCGTTGAAGGTCGTTCCGTAGGCGTCCCAGGTCTTCGTGTAACCGTTCTTGCAGAAGGTCACGTACCCGCTGTAGAAGTCCATGCCAGCGGCAGCCTTCGCGTGCACCCGAACCTGGGTCCCCTCGGCGATCTCCGCGCGCCCCATGTCGATGGTGCGGGACTGCGCGACCGGGAAGCTCCCGGTCCAGGACGTCTCGACACCACCCTTCGTCTGCATCTGGAACCACATGACGTAGGCGCCCTTGTTGTTCACCGTGAAATTCTGGTAACACTGCCCGGCCGCAGTGGCGGCCGGCTGGTCGGCGTGCGGCTGTTCCTGGGCCATCGCCTGCGGTGCGGCCAGCATTGCCAGGCCGGCGAGCGCGGCGACGACGAGACTCCGAGCCTTCATGAACACATTCCTCCTGGGGCAAATTTCCCGGGCGAGGCGGTACCGCTGCCATCATCCAAACCAGCGGGAGAACAACAAACAACGCCCAACAAAAATATTCACCTCTCCGCCGGAGGAACCCACCCCGTCAGACCAGAAGAAATTCTTCGTCACACCCGAAAGCACGCTCCGGCAACGTTTTCCCGCACGTGCCGTAACCAAGGTCTACCGGATGCGCCGAGTGCACCTGGGTCGACCCAACGGTATTGACACCGCCACCGCACCCGAAAATCGGTCAACCAAAGCCCGCTCATTCCACCCGGGAGGAGCAGGCCAGAAATTGCTGCGCGGAACAAATGTGGAAACGTCGACGCGAGGGTCCGGGCACGGTGGGTGGCGCTGGCGGACCCGGCGGACACACGTCGCGCCGGCACCCTTGCGGGGCGTGGCCCGAACCGGTGCCGGCGCGAGACGTCGCGGGTGCCCGCTCAGGCGAGGCGGGTCATCCAGCCGTGCGGGTCGGCCACCAAGCCCCGCTGGATGTCGGTGAGATGGCGACGCAGCCGCATCGAGACCTCACCGGCCGCACCGTTGTTGATCAGGAACTCGCCATGCGCGTGCTTGACCCGGCCCACCGGGGTGATCACGGCCGCCGTGCCGCAGGCGAAGACCTCAGTGATATCACCGGAGGCCACACCCTTCTCCCACTCGTCGGTGGAGATCCGCCGCTCCTCCACCCCCAGGCCCAGGTCCCGCCCCAGCTGGAGCAACGAGCTGCGGATGACGCCCGGCAGCAGGCTGCCGGTCAGCTCCGGGGTGACCAGCCGCGCCTGGGCGCCCGAGCCGAAGACGAAGAACAGGTTCATCCCGCCCATCTCCTCGACCCACTGCCGCTCGCAGGCGTCCAGCCACACCACCTGGTCGCAGCCCTGCTCGGCGGCCTCGGCCTGCGCCCGCAGGGAAGCGGCGTAGTTCCCGGCGAACTTGGCGGCGCCGGTGCCGCCGGGGCACGCCCGCACGTACTCGGTGGACAGCCACACGCTCACCGGCTTGACGCCGCCCGGGAAGTAGGAACCCGCCGGCGAGGCGATCAGCAGGTAGCGGTACTCCTTGGCCGGCCGCACCCCCAGGCCCCGCTCGGTGGCGATCATGAACGGCCGCAGGTACAGCGACTCCTCCTCCTCGCTGGGGACCCACTCGCGGTCCACCGCCACCAGCTCGCGCAGCGAGTCGAGGAACACCCCGTCGGGCAGCTCGGGCATGGCCAGCCGGCGCGCCGAGGAGCGGAGCCGGGCCGCGTTGGCCTCGGGACGGAACGAGGCGATCGAGCCGTCGGGCTGGCGGTACGCCTTGAGGCCCTCGAAGATGGCCTGCCCGTAGTGCAGCACCATGGCCGCCGGGTCCAGCTCGAACGGCCGGTACGGCTCGACCCGGGCGTCGTGCCAGCCCTGGTCCGGGTTGTGGTCGATCGCCACCATGTGGTCGGTGAAGTGCTGCCCGAAACCCGGGTTGGCCAGGACCTCGGCCCGCCGCCGCGGCGGGACCGGGTTCGGGTGCGGGGTCCGGGAGAACGGCAACGCTGACGTCATGCGAGCACCGTAACCCACGGTCTTGACCCCGAAAGTCTTGTTCCCACTTGTCGGGCTTCCAACCATTCTGCGATCACCTCCACGCGAGGGGTCCACGGGCTCACGATCACACCGTGGCCGCCCACCGGGAGCCGGACGAGGCGCCCCGCCCCACCAGTGTCCCCGACGAACTACGGACGGCGGGCCTGGCCGGGCTCCTGCCGCTGGGCCGGGGGCTGGCCGTGCTCGTGGCCCTCCTCGCCCCGCTCGACGCCATCCTGTGACGCCATCCTGTTCTGAGTCGCACGGCGGTCCACCGCCGTGCGACTCCGCTGGCCCCGACCCGGATCACCGCTCCGGGGCGGGTAGATCGCGCCCCACGCTCCAGAATGCGGTCACGTGCCGGCGTCGAACTCGGTGACGACGCGTTTCGGTGCGGTGCGTCGCCACGCCTCGGTCAGCAGGTCGCACACCTCACCGTGGTCCGCGGTCCGTACCACGACGGACACCCAGCCGTAGCGGCCCACGTAGGCGGCAACCGAGTAGATGTCTGGGCGGGCGCTGGTCAAGGCCGCCTGCACGTCGGGGGTCGCCTTGATGCTCGCGGCGAGGCCGTCCGCCGACAGCATCGCGAAGATCTTGCGGCGCACCCGGAACGTCGACAGGCCCCAGGTCTCGACCTCCTCCACCGCCGGCAACGACAACGCGTGCCACCGCAGGTCCGCGGCCCTCATCCCGCCGCCCCGACCGCGTCCGGCAGCCGGGGTCGGTCCCACCCCGGCTCGGGCCGGAAGTCGCACCACGTGCCGTCGAACGGGAACCGCCCCGCCTCGGCCAACGCGATCATCCGCTCCCCCTCCGCCCGCAGCTGGGCCATCTCCGCCGCGGTGAACAGCCCGGCGTCGACCGCCGCCCCGGCCTCGTCCTCGTCCTTCCACTCCCAGCCACGGTCCGGTGAGACCCGGAGGTCGAGCACGCCGTCCCGGCGGTCGACGGTATGCGCCGTGCGTCCCACCGGCACCTCGAGGTTCACGTACCAGTGGTGGAAGGTGCCGTCCGGCTCGAAGAACCACCACACGCTCGACCACGAGTCCTCGTCGATCAGTCGCACGTTCGAGGTGCGGTGCCACCGGCTGCGGAAACGCTCGCGCGGCAACGTGAAACGCTCGGTCAGCGAGGCATCCCGCTGGTCGCGGCCATCGACGAGTCTCGTCCCCACGATCTCGGTGTCGACGGGCAACCAGGCGAGCAGGACCGACCCGTCATCGCGAAGTGTGCGCATCGGATGGTGTTGGCCCAGGCTGCCGTCACGTCGCACGAACCGCAGCACGGCGGTCTCACCCGGCTGCCACACCCGGCCGCCGTCAGCCAACACACCCATCACCCGATCTCCATTCCGCAAACGGCCCGACATTCTCGCCGGGCGTGAGCCTGTCGCGACTGCGGCGGCACGTCTCGCGGCGCCGCGAAATCCGGCTGCCTACGCGAGAACGCATCGTGTCAGGACGGAGACACGACCAGATCACCAAGGCCGCGAACCAGAAGCCGGGACTTCGCCCGCTACCAACGCCGCGCGATCACCGCACCGGCGCCGGCGCCGATCGCGGCGATCCCCAAGGTGGCGATCAGCAGGGGCACCGGTGCGCACATCCCGAGGATCACCGAGACAACCATCCCCACGCAGGCGGCCCGCATCGGCCAGACCGGCCCGTCCTGCAGGATCAGACGCGCCGCGGCGCTGGCGAAGGCGTAGTAGAAGAGCAGGCAGCTCGCGGCCAGCTGCAGGGCGAGCACGGGCCCGAGCGTCACGGTCAACGCGGCCGCGAGCCCGCCGCTGACCACGTCCAGCCGCCACGGGCCACGCCGGCCGACCGCGACCGTGGCCCGCACCGGCACGTCCCGGCCGCGAATCGCCGCCACCGCGGTGTTGCGGATCGCGGCCAGTGCGACGATCAGCAGCGGCAGCATCGCGGCCGCCGCCCCGACCGCCACCAGCGGTCGCAACGTCGCGGCATCGGCAGCCACCAGCAGGTCGCCCAACGGTGCCCGGGACAGTGCCAGCCGGGCAGCCCCCAGCTGGTACAGCAGGGCGGCACCGACGATGAGCTGTGTCACCACGGCGGCCACCATGACGATGGGCAACGCGATCCTAAGCGTGCGTTGCGGGTAACGCTCGGCCGGCGAGGGCGGCGAGGTCAGCCGCTCGAAACCGGCGAAGTGGAAGAACGAGACCGCGGCGGCGGCCAACAGGCCCCGCGGGTTGTCCGCACCCGGCATGCCCGGCTGCGCCACCGGCGGCGGACCTTCCGGGGGCAGGGCGAAGGCCGCGACCACCACAACCGCCAGCACCGCGAGGACGACGGGGACCAGCCGCCACCCCCAGGCCCGCAGCCGCAGCTTCGCGACGTTGAACGCGACGCCGAGAACGATCGCCGCCACGGCGACCACCTCGGGCCGGTTCGGCGCCGTGTAGGCGCCCAGCGTGCCGGCGATCGCGGCGGCCGCCGCGGACCGCCCGGCCAGGGCCAGTGCCCCGGCGATGCGCGCGGGCACCGGACCGAGCTGGTCGCGGATGTAGGTGTAGCTGCCGCCAGGCTCGCCGTGTGCGGCGGAGGCGCCCGCGCTGGCCAGGACGAAGCAGGTGGTGGCGAGCGCGGTGAGCACCAGGGCGAGGAGGAACCACCGACCCGCGAGCGCTGCGGCGGGCGCCGGTCCGAGGAAGACCCCCGCACCCACCATCCCACCGAGTCCGAGCAGGACGGTCGTGGGAATGGACCGGGTCAGGGGGCCGGTGCTGGACGCGCTCGGCTGCTGCTGCAGCTCTTGCGTCACGCGCCCCACCGTGCCAGATCCGAGTGGACTTCGGAAACCACCTGACGGCTGATCCTGCCACGACCCGGATTAGCATCAGCCGAGTTCCTCACGGTCCGTAGCACATCCCGGCCCGTGCGTCCCGGAGTCCACAAAGGAGCCACCCGTGACCTTGCCGAAGCTCGCGCTCACCGACAGTGATCCCGCCGGACTGCCCGTCGACGCGGTCGTCGTCGGCACGGTGCAGGGTCCCGACGGGTTGGAGCTCGCGCCGGGTGCGGAGCCGGTCGACGCCGCGTTCGGCGGTGGGCTGCTGGAGCTGTTGAAGCTGCTCGGCGCCACCGGCAAGGCCGACGAGGTCGTCAAGGTGCCCACCCGGGGCGCGGTCACCGCAGACGTGCTGATCGCGACGGGCCTGGGCCGCCCGGTGGACGAGGAGGTGACCGCCGAGCAGGTGCGGCGGGCCGCCGGGGCCGCCGCCCGCGCGTTGCGCGGCACCGCCAAGGCCGTCAGCACGCTGTCCGCCGTCGACCTCGCCGCAACCGCCCAGGGCACACTGCTCGGCGCCTATGTGTTCACCACCTACAAGTCCGACAAGGGCGACAACCCGGTCGGCCGCGTCGAGCTGGTGGCGCCCACCGACGGCACCGCGCGGGAGCACAAGGCCACGGTGAAGGCGGCGACCGCGATCGCCGAGGCGGTGTGCACGGCCCGCGACTTCGTCAACACCCCGCCGAACGAGCTGCACCCGGCCGCCTTTGCCGAGCGCGCCGCCGAGCTGGGCCGCGAGGCCGGCCTGGAGGTCGAGGTGCTGGACGAGAAGGCACTGCGCAAGGGCGGCTACGGCGGCATCCTCGGTGTCGGCGGCGGATCCGCCCGCCCGCCACGGCTGGTGCGGTTGCGGTACAAGGGCCCGCGCGCCAAGAAGAAGGTCGCGCTGGTGGGCAAGGGCATCACCTTCGACACCGGCGGCATCTCCATCAAGCCCGCGGCCAAGATGGAGGAGATGACCTCCGACATGGCCGGGGCCGCCGGGGTCATCGCCGGCGTGTTGCTGGCCGCCAAGCTCAAGTACCCGCTGGAGGTCGTGGCCTGGGCCCCGATGGCGGAGAACATGCCCTCCGGCACCGCATACCGGCCCGGCGACGTGCTCACCACCTACAGCGGCAAGACCGTCGAGGTGCTCAACACCGACGCCGAGGGCCGGCTGATCCTGTGCGACGCGATCAGCCGCGCCTGTGCGGAGGAGCCCGACTACCTGATCGAGACCTCGACGCTGACCGGCGCCGCGGTCGTGGCGCTGGGCACGCGCACGGCCGGTGTGATGGGCTCGGCGGAGTTCCGGGACCGCGTTGCCGAGCTCGCGCGGGCCAACGGCGAGTCGGCGTGGCCGATGCCGCTGCCCGAGGAGCTGCGTGCCGACCTCGACTCGCGGCTGGCGGACCTGGCCAATATCACCGGTCACCGTTGGGGCGGCATGCTCGCCGCCGGCCTGTTCCTGCGCGAGTTCGTGGCCGAGGGCGTGTCCTGGGCGCACATCGACATCGCCGGTCCCGCCTACAACTCCGGTGGCCCGCACGGCTACACGGCCAAGGGCGGCACGGGTGTGCCGGTGCGCACGATCGCCGCGGTCCTGGCGGACATCGCGGCCAACGGCTGACCCAAGACCTTTGTCGACCGGCTGTCCCCGGCCTCAGACCGGGGACAGTCAGTCCCGCCGTCGGCAACGCAGCGATCGGTCCATGTCCCGCCGCCGGAACCGGCGACCACACACGGCACGGACGCGTGCGACAGACGGGGAGACGAGGGAGATACAGGGTGTGCCCCGATCATGGGCACGTCCTTATCGTCTTTGCGGTCAACAGGCCGGGGTAGTCGAGGCGGGGGTGGAACGTGGTGATGTCGGGACTCGCGGGGCTGCCGAACCCGCCCTACTACGCGGTGATCTTCAGCTCCCGCCGGACCGAGGTCGGGGACGGCTACGGCGTGACCGCCACGCAGATGGTCGAGCTGGCCGCCCGGCAGCCGGGTTTCCTGGGGGTGGAGAGCGCCCGGGACGTCAACCTGGGCATCACGGTCTCGTACTGGCGGGACGAGGAGTCCATCCGGAACTGGCGGCGCAACGTCGAGCACATCGCGGCCCAGGAGCGGGGCCGGGCCGACTGGTACGAGGCGTACGAGGTGCGGGTCGCCAAGGTGGAACGCGCCTACGGCTTCCAGCGCTGACCCGAATCTGTCAGTGGGACAACGCATTCGGCCGTTCTGGTGAGCGGGCTTCGCCAATGGCGGGGCCCGCTCCGTCGATTTCCGGGTCCGCCGCGTCGCGGCCGCGAGATCAGCAGCGCCCCGCCTGTTCTTTCCCCGTCGACCCGAAGGGCCCCGAACCTGCTGACCACTACGAGCTGGCGTCCTTTTTCCGAAGTGCCCGCTGTCGCGCCGTGTAGTCGCGCATCCGCTGGGGGTAGCCGGTTTTCTGTACGTCGTAGAGCGGGATGCCCATCTTCCGCGCCCACCGGTGCGCCGCATCCGGGCCCGCGACCCGCCGCCGGGTCCACTCGCCGTCGTGTGCGATCAACACCACCGTGGTCTCGGTCACCGTGGTACGGGGTTCCAGGTACGCCTCGACGCCGCGCCGGCTGCTGGCCCAACCCTCCAGATATGTGGTGTCGGCGTCGGTCGCGGTGCGCAGCACCCCCTGCTTTCCACGCCGGCGGAACCGGTCGAACAGACCCACCGAGCCACCTCCCACCTGCCGTTTCGTTCCCGATCATGCCGGTTCACCCAGTTTAGTGAGCACGGGCTTCCGTCAGGCGACATCGGTGCCGTCCCTCCTGCGGTCCACCGGTCGGTTCCGGTAAGCAGGCGCCGGGTGCGGCAGGCGCCCGGAAAGGAGGGCGGAGATCAGCACGACATGCGGCAACCCGCGTCGCAGACACTGCCGAACAGGTGACAAGATGGCGGATGGCCGCGCGCCTACAGGCGCGCGTGGCATGCCTGACCTTCAGAAGTCAACGTTGCCTGTCGAGGAGATCCCGTGACCGACACCTCCGCCGACCTCGTGATCCTCGGCGGCGGATCGGGCGGCTACGCCTGCGCCCTCCGCGCGGCACAGCTCGGCCTGTCCGTCGTCCTGGTGGAGAAGGACAAGCTCGGCGGCACCTGCCTGCACCGCGGGTGCATCCCGACCAAGGCGCTGCTGCACGCGGCGGAGGTCGCCGACCTGGCTCGCGAGGGCGACCAGTTGGGCATCAAGACCTCGCTGGAGGGCATCGACATCGCCGGTGTCAACTCCTACAAGGACGGTGTGGTCGGCCGGCTGTACAAGGGCCTGCAGGGGCTGGTGAAGTCGCGCGGCATCACCTACGTCGAGGGCACCGGCCGCTTCGTCGCCCCGAACGCGGTCGAGGTCAACGGCCAGCGCTACACCGGCCGCAACGTCGTGCTCGCCACCGGCTCGTACGCGCGCAGCCTGCCCGGGCTGGAGATCGGCGGCCGGGTCATCACCAGCGACCAGGCACTGGCCCTGGACTCGGTGCCGGAGCGGGTGGTCGTCCTCGGCGGCGGTGTCATCGGCGTGGAGTTCGCCAGCGTGTGGCGGTCCTTCGGCGCCGACGTCACCATCGTCGAGGCCCTCCCCCGCCTGGTCCCGGCCGAGGACGAGTTCTGTTCCAAGCAGCTGGAGCGGGCCTTCCGCCGGCGCGGAATCACGTTCAGGACCGGCGTGAAGTTCACCGGCGCCACCCAGACCGGCACCGGCGTGTCGGTCAGCCTGGAGTCCGGCGAGCAGCTGGAGGCCGACGTGCTGCTGGTCGCGGTGGGCCGCGGGCCGAACAGCGCCGGCCACGGCTACGAGGAGGCCGGCATCGCCATGGACCGCGGCTTCGTCCTCGCCGACGAGCGGCTGCGCACCAACCTGCCGAACGTGTACGCGGTCGGTGACCTGGTGCCGGGCCTGCAGCTGGCGCACCGCGGCTTCCAGCAGGGCATCTTCATCGCCGAGGAGGTCGCCGGGGCGAACCCGCGGCCGATCGAGGAGACCGGCATCCCGCGAGTCACCTACTGCGAGCCCGAGGTCGCCTCGGTGGGCCTGACCGAGGCGCAGGCCAAGGAACGGTACGGCGCCGTGGAGACCGTCACCTACGACCTGGCCGGCAACGGCAAGAGCCAGATCCTGAAGACGGCAGGCGCGATCAAGCTGGTGAAGGCCGCCGACGGCCCGGTGGTCGGGGTGCACATGGTCGGCTCGCGGGTCGGCGAACTCATCGGCGAGGCCCAGCTCATCTACAACTGGGAGGCCCACGCCGACGACGTCGCACCGCTGGTGCACGCGCACCCCACCCAGAACGAAGCCCTCGGCGAGGCCCACCTGGCCCTGGCCGGCAAGCCGCTGCACGCGCACGGCTGACGGGCGGGTCGAGGCAACAGCCAAGCCAGCACGAGCACTGAGGAGTCAGCGAACGATGGCCTTCTCCGTCCAGATGCCGGCGCTCGGCGAGAGCGTCACGGAGGGCACGGTCACCCGGTGGTTGAAGCAGGTCGGCGACACCGTCGAGGTCGACGAGCCCCTGCTCGAGGTCTCCACCGACAAGGTCGACACCGAGATCCCCTCCCCGGCCGCCGGTGTCCTGCAGAAGATCGTGGTGGGTGAGGACGAGACCGTCGAGGTCGGCGCCGAGCTCGCGGTGATCGGTGAGGAGGGTGAGGCCCCGGCCGAGCAGCCGGCCGCCCCGGCCCCCGCGCCGGCCGCGGAGCAGCCCGCCCCGGCGGCCCCGGCCGCACCCGCCGAACAGCCGGCAGCGCCGGCAGCGCCGCAGCAGCCCACCGGTGGCGCCGCCCAGGGCACCCCGGTGACCATGCCGGCGCTCGGCGAGAGCGTCACGGAGGGCACGGTCACCCGGTGGTTGAAGCAGGTCGGCGACACCGTCGAGGTCGACGAGCCCCTGCTCGAGGTCTCCACCGACAAGGTCGACACCGAGATCCCCTCCCCGGTCGCCGGCACGCTGCTGGAGATCAGGGCCGGCGAGGACCAGACCGTCGAGGTCGGCGCCGAGCTCGCCGTGGTGGGTGCGCCGGGCGCCGCGCCGGCGCCCGCACCGGCCGAGCCTGCGGCCCCGCCGCAGGCGGAGGCGCCCGCACCGCCCGCACCGCCGGCACCGCCCGCCGAGCAGCCGCCGGCGGCCCAGCCGCAGCAGGCATGGCAGCCGCCGGCCGCTCCGCCGGCGCCCGCGCAGCCGGCAGCACCGGCCCAGCCGCCGGCCGAGGCCCCGGCTCCGCAGGGCAACGGCGAGGCGGGCGCCCCGTACGTGACGCCGCTGGTGCGCAAGCTCGCCGCGGAGCACGGCGTGGACCTGGCGACGATCAAGGGCACCGGGGTTGGTGGCCGGATCCGCAAGCAGGACGTGCTGGCGGCGGTCGAGGCCGCCAAGCAGGCCGCGGCGCCGCAGCCGCCGGCCGCCGCCCCGACCGCGCCCGCGGCGCGCGCCGCGGCGGCCGAGCCGACCGCGGAGGCCAAGGCACTGCGCGGCAAGACCGAGCGGCTGTCCCGGCTGCGGCAGATCGTCGCGCAGCGCACCCGCGAGTCACTACAGGTGTCGGCGCAGCTCACGCAGGTCTTCGAGGTGGACGTCACCAAGATCGCGCGGCTGCGGGACCGGGCCAAGAAGGCGTTCCTGGAGCGGGAGGGCGTCAAGCTCACCTTCCTGCCGTTCTTCGCCAAGGCCGCGGTCGAGGCGCTCAAGCAGCACCCGAAGCTGAACGCCTCGATCAACGAGGAGACCAACGAGGTCGTCTACCACGGTGCCGAGCACCTGGGCATCGCGATCGACACCGAGCGCGGGCTGCTCAACGCGGTGATCCACAACGCCGGTGACCTGAACCTGGTCGGCCTGGCGCACAAGATCTCCGACCTGGCCGAGCGGACCCGGGCCAACAAGGTCACCCCGGACGAGCTGGCCGGCGGCACGTTCTCGCTGACCAACCTGGGCAGCAACGGGGCGTTGTTCGACACCCCGATCATCGTGCAGCCGCAGGTCGGCATCCTGGGCGTCGGCGTGGTGACCAAGCGGCCGGTCGTGGTGACCGACGAGGCCGGTGGCGACACCATCGCGATCCGCTCGATGGCGTACCTGGCGCTGACCTACGACCACCGTCTGGTGGACGGTGCGGACGCTGGCCGGTTCCTGACAGCCATCAAGAAGCGCCTGGAGGAGGGTGCGTTCGAGGCCGACCTCGGCCTGTAGACCACCCACCGAAGAGCAGCTGAAAGAGCAGTGGAAGGCCCCCGCCGCGCGGGGGCCTTCCACTTTCTCGGGCTCTCCCGCCGGCGCGCGTCACGTGCCGGTTCCGGCCATCGGTGTTCTCCCCAGGTGGTATCGGGGTTCCTCGCTGCCTCCCGGCGCCCTGCGGGCATCACCCAGGCGAGTCCAAGGGGCGCCGGTCACAGCCTGCCGGGGTCGCGTTCGTCCCCTTCCTCCGCCACGATCAGGCCCATGCGCGTGGTGATCGCCGGCTCCTCCGGCCTGATCGGTACCGCCCTCGTCCCCGCGCTGCGGGCGGCGGGGCACGAGGTGGTGCGCCTGGTGCGCCGACGGCCCGCCGCCCCGGACGAGCGTGGCTGGGACCCGCCGGCCGGTGAGCTGCAGCCGGGTGCCCTGGACGGGGCGGACGCGGTGGTGAACCTGGCCGGTGCCGGGATCGCGGACCGCAGATGGTCGGCCGCCCGCAAGCAGCTGCTGTTGGACAGCCGGGTGGTGCCCACCGAGGTGCTGGCCGGGGCCGTGGCGGAGCAGGGCGTGCCGGTGCTGGTGAACGCCTCGGCGGTCGGCTACTACGGCGACAGCGGCGACGACGTGGTGACCGAGGAGGCCCCGCCCGGCAGCGGGTTCCTGGCCGAGTTGTGCCAGCGCTGGGAGGAGGCGACGGCACCGGCCGCCGAGGCCGGGGTGCGGGTGGCGCGCATCCGCACCGGGATCGTGCTCTCCCCCGCCGGCGGCATCATGGGCCGGCTCCGCCCGCTGTTCGCGGTGTTGCTCGGCGGGCGGCTGGGCAACGGCCGGCAGTACATGTCGTGGATCTCGCTGGACGACGAGGTCTCGGCGATCCGGTTCATCCTGGAACACGACGCGGTGTCCGGGCCGGTCAACCTCGCCGCCCCGGCACCGGTCACCAACCAGGAGTTCACCCACGCGCTGGCCGATGCCATGGGGCGGCCGGCCCCGTGGGTGGCACCGGCGTTCGCGCTGCGCGCCCTGCTGGGCGAGGCCGCCGACGAGATCCTGGCCGGTCAGCGGGCGGTCCCCGCCGTGCTGGAGCGGCACGGCTTCTCCTTCCTGCACCCGTCGGTCGGCGCGGCGCTGCGGGCCTGCCTGACCCGGGACTGAACACCGCGAGCCCCGTCGGCCCGACCGTCTTTGCCCGGGTAGCCGCGATATGGGCAATGTTGGACCGGGTTGGGTCCCCGGACGTCGCGTCCAGGCCTCGCCCACGGTCGGCCGGGCTGTCTACCGGCGGCTTCCGGTTTGGCGACGCGCCGGTAGGGCGGCGTAGGGTCGGCTGCCGTGAGCCGTCCTGACATCTCCTGCCGCCTGGCGACCGACCCGGTCGAGGTGCGGCGCCTGGGCACGATCGACTACGTCGCCGCCTGGGACCTGCAGCGCGAGCTGAACCAGGCGCGCGCGGAGGGCAGCGGGCGCGACACGCTGCTGTTGCTGGAGCACCCCTCGGTCTACACCGCCGGCAAGCGCACCCGGCCGGAGGACCGTCCCGACGACGGCACGCCGGTGGTGGACGTCGACCGCGGCGGCAAGATCACCTGGCACGGGCCCGGCCAGCTGGTGGGCTACCCCATCATCGGGCTGGCCGAGCCGGTGGACGTGGTCGCCTACGTGCGCCGGGTGGAGCAGGGCCTGATCGCGCTGTGCGACGAGCTGGGCGTGCCGGAGGTCGGGCGGGTGCAGGGCCGCAGCGGCGTGTGGCTGCCCGCCGACGACCGGCGGCCGGAGCGCAAGGTCGCCGCGATCGGCGTGCGGGTGCAGCGCGGCGTGACCATGCACGGCTTCGCCATCAACTGCAACCCGGACATGACCGCGTGGGGCCGGATCGTGCCGTGCGGTATCACCGACGCCGGCGTCAGCTCGCTGTCGGCGGAACTGGGCCGGGAGGTGACGGTGGCCGAGGTGCTGCCGATCGCCGAGCGCACCATCGTCGCGGCACTGGAGGGCGAGATTCCGGTGACCGAGCGCGAGGTGCGGCGTGCGGAGCCGGCCGCGGCCGGGGTCACCTTCGCCCTCGCCAACTGAGGACGGCGGCAAGCCGGCGCGGCCAGGTCGCGGCAGGTCGCTGTCGGCCAGCCACGAGACAGCGTGAAGGCGGTGCTCGACCGGGTCGAGCACCGCCTTCGTGTTGGCCCTCGCGCGGCTGGGCGCGCTCAGCGGAAGCGCGGGGCGACCTCGCCGGCGAAAAGCTCGATGTGGTCGAGGTCGGACAGGTCGAGGACCTGGAGGTAGACCCGGCGGATCCCGGTCCGCTCCCGCCACACCGCGAGCTTGTCCCCAACCTCGTCCGGGGTGCCGGCCAGGCCGTTGCGCCGCAGCTCTTCGACCTCCCGCCCGATGGCGTCGGCGCGGCGCGCCACCTCGGCCTCGTCCCTGCCCACGCAGACGACGAGCGCGACCGAGCGGATGATCTCGCCCGGGTCGCGGCCGATCTCCCGGCACGCGGCGTCCACCCGCTCGAACTGGGCGCAGGCGGTGTCGACGTCCACGAACGGCAGGTTGAACTCGTCGGCGAACCGGGCCGCGAGCGCGGGCGTGCGCTTGGCGCCGAGGCCACCGACGAGCACCGGCGGCCTGGGCTGCTGCGCCGGCTTGGGCAGCGCCGGGGAGTCCACGACCTCGTAGTACCGGCCGCGGAAGCTGTAGGTCTGGCGCTGTGGGGTCGCCCACAGGCCGGTGATGATCTCCAACTGCTCGGCGTAGCGGTCGAAGCGCTCGCGCAGCGACGGGAACGGGATGCCGTAGGCGGCGTGCTCCTCGGCGTACCAGCCGGAGCCGAGGCCGAACTCGACCCGACCGCCGGACATCTGGTCAACCTGGGCGACGGTGATCGCCAGCGGTCCCGGCTGGCGGAAGGTCGCCGCGGTCATCAGGGTGCCCAGCCGGACCCGGCTGGTCTCCCGCGCCAGGCCGGCCAGCGTGGTCCAGGCGTCGGTGGGGCCGGGCTCGCCGGTCACCGACCCCATCTTCAGGTAGTGGTCGGAGCGGAAGAACGCGTCGTAGCCGGCGTTCTCGGCACAACGCGCGACCCGGAGCAGGTCGTCGTAGGTGGCCCCCTGCTGGGGCTCGGTGAAGATCCGGAACGTGAGCTGGTTCGTCACGTCCCCGGAGGCTAATCCTGCGGGTCCGGAGCCATCTGCTCGGTGTCGCGCGGGTACGCCGCACCGTGCCGCAGGCCGTCGACCAAGTAGTCGACGCTGTACACCACGTCTTCACGGGTACGCACGGGGTCGTCCGCCCCGGCGATCATGATCGCGCCGAAGGCCAGCGCACCGAAGACGATGCGGGAGGCCGCCTCGAGCGGCAGATCCTCGATCTCCCCGGCGTCGATCAACGCCTCCAGACCGGTGCGGACCACGCTGAAGCAGGAGTGCTCCTCGGCCAGGCGCCACCTGTCGTAGCCGAGGACGCTGGGGGCCTCCTGCAGCGCGATGCGCTGGTAGTTCGGCTCCAGGCACACCTCGAAGAAGGCCGCGATGCCGGCCTTCATGGCGTCCCACAGGTCCGTGGGGACCCGCATGACCTCGGCCAGGCGGTCCACCACGTCGGCCTCGACGGCCTGGTAGGCGGCCTCGAACAGGGCCTGCTTGTTGGCGAAGTGGTGGTACAGCGCGCCCTTGGTGACCCGGGCCCGATGGGCGATCTCGTCCAGCGAGGTACCGCCGTAGCCGCGCTCGGTGAACAGCGCGATGGCACTGTCCACCAGGGCCTGCCTGGTGGACTCCGAGTACTCCATCCGCCGTGACCGGCGCCGGGACCGGGACCGCACTGTCATCACACTCACACCGTTCCGACCAAGATTGCGACATACCAGCGGTACGTACTGATGGTATGTTACCTCCGTCGGGTACATACCGCCGGTATGCATTCGACCGAGGGTATGGAGGGCCAACCCCCGAGGAGGAAGCCCAATGAGCTGGAACGACTTCTACCGGCGGCGGAACGCCTTGCTCGCGACCCTGGACTGGTGCGAGCGCAACCCTGGCGAGGCGATCCCGTTCTTCGACCTGACCGGCATCGACGAGGCGTTCATCGACCGTGCCGACCTGCTGCGCGCCATGCAGTACCGCTGGCTACTGCTGCTCGCCCCGCGGATCGAGCTGGCTCTGGACCAGGCCGCCCGCCGCCCCGACCTCGACCGCGTGGGCGCCGTCAGCGGCGCCTGGCACGAGCTGGCCGACGCCGAGCCGACGTTGCGTCGCGTCCTGGACCAGTACGCCGAGGTCGAGGAAGAGGGCCTGCGCCGCCCCGCCGCCGCCGAGCAACGCCTGCTCGCCCTGGCCGCGGGCCTGGTCGAGCCCGACGAGCCGGCCGAGGACATCGTGCGGATCGGCGCGGGGTTCCTGGCCATGGTGCGTGAGCAGCAGCCGGAGAGGGTGGAGATGCAGCCGTGCGCGTCGCTGTGGCGGCGCCGGCCCGTCACCGCCCTGCTGCGGCGGCTGATGACCGCCTGACCCGGCTGGCCGCGGTTGCGCTCCCGCAGCGGAGCGAGGACACACTGGCGTTCATGTCTACTCGAGAGTAGGTATGGGCTATGTCGAACTGGACCGCCGACCAGATCCCCGACCAGACGGGCCGCACCGTGCTCGTCACCGGGGCCAACTCCGGCCTGGGGCTGCACACCGCGCTCCAGCTCGCCCGGCACGGCGCCCGAGTGCTGCTGGCCTGCCGGTCGCCCGAACGTGGCCAGGCCGCGCTGGAGCAGGTGCGCCGCCGGGGCGCCGCCGACCTGGTCGGCCTGGACCTCGCCGACCTCGACTCCGTCCGGCACGCCGCCGCCGAGGTTCGCGAGCGCACCGGTGACTCGCTGGACCTGCTGGTCAACAACGCCGGCGTGATGGCCACCCCGTCGCGTCGCACGAAGGACGGGTTCGAGCTGCAGTTCGGCACCAACCACCTGGGCCACGCCGCCCTCACCTGGCTGCTGGGCCCGGCCCTGGGCAACGCGCCGAACCCCCGCGTGGTGACCGTGTCCAGCCTGGCGCACCGGATCGGCCGGATCGCCCTGGACGACCTCAACTTCGCCCGCCGGCGTTACGGGTCCTGGCCCGCCTACGGCCAGGCGAAGCTGGCCAACCTGCTGTTCGCCTTCGAACTGGACCGACGCGCCCGCCAGGCCGGCCTGGACCTGGTCAGCGTCGCGGCGCACCCGGGCTTCAGCAACACCGAGTTGGCCGGCAACATGGCGCGCTCCCGCGGCAGCTCGCTGATGAAACAGGGCTCGCGGGTGTTCGGCGCGCTGTTCGCGCAGAGCGCCGAGCAGGGTGTGCTGCCCCAGTTGTATGCGGCCACGGCACCCGATGTGCGGGGCGGCGAGTACTTCGGCCCGGACGGCCTGGGCGAGGTCCGCGGCGGGCCGCGGCGGGTCAAGGCCCGCCGGGCCGCGTACAACCCCGGGCTCGCCGCCGCACTGTGGCGGCGCACCGCGGAGCTGACCGGCGTGCAGCCTTTCCCGCAGTGACCTGAATCTCGTGTTCGATCTGCCCGGCTCCGGGCTTCGCTGCGCGCCTTGTCACCGCGTTGCGGTGCTCGCTTCGCCCGTCACCTCGCGTGGTAAAGCGGGATCGGCACCGGTCGAGACTGGCCGACGGCCAGGCGTAGGGTGGGGCGCGTGACGGTCGCACCCGAGGGGCGCAAGCTGCTGCGGCTGGAGGTCCGCAACAGCCAGACGCCGATCGAGAAGAAGCCTTCGTGGATCAAGACCCGGGCCAAGATGGGCCCGGAGTACCGCGAGCTCAAGGGGTTGGTGCGCCGGGAGGGGCTGCACACGGTCTGCGAGGAGGCCGGCTGCCCCAACATCTACGAATGCTGGGAGGACCGCGAGGCCACCTTCCTCATCGGTGGCGAGCAGTGCACCCGGCGTTGCGACTTCTGCCAGATCGACACCGGCAAGCCGGCCGAGTTCGACCGCGACGAGCCGCGGCGGGTCGCCGAGTCGGTGCAGACCATGGGGCTGCGCTACTCCACGGTCACCGGCGTCGCCCGGGACGACCTGCCCGACGGCGGCGCCTGGCTCTACGCCGAGACGGTGCGGCAGATCCACGCGCTCAACCCAGGCACCGGGGTCGAGCTCCTGATCCCGGACTTCAACGCCCAGCCGGACCAGCTCGCCGAGGTCTTCGGCGCCCGCCCCGAGGTGCTGGCGCACAACCTGGAGACGGTGCCGCGCATCTTCAAGCGGATCCGCCCGGCCTTCCGGTACGAGCGGTCACTGGAGGTCATCACCAAGGCGCGCGCGGCCGGCCTGGTCACCAAGTCCAACCTGATCCTGGGCATGGGCGAGACCCCGGAGGAGGTCACCGCCGCGCTGCAGGACCTCCACGACGCGGGCTGCGAGATCATCACCATCACCCAGTACCTGCGGCCGAGCGTGCGGCACCACCCGGTGGACCGGTGGGTGAAGCCGGAGGAGTTCCTGGAGCACAAGGCCACCGCCGAGCGGATCGGCTTCCCGGGCGTGATGGCCGGGCCGCTGGTGCGCTCCTCCTACCGGGCCGGCCGGCTGTTCGCGCAGACGGTGCGGGCCCGCGGTGAGGAACTGCCGGAGAACCTGCGCCACCTCGCCGAGACCGGTCCCTCGGCCCAGGAGATCAGCGCGCTTGTCGCGCGCTGATCTCCGTCCTGGTCGAGCCCAGCTCCGGGCGGGGCCGCATGCTGTCGGTTCCCTGACACGACCGCCAGCGGGCCGTCCGAACAGATGCCCGACTCGGCACGAGGGCCGGCAACCAGCGCCGTATCCTGGCAGCCGTGACTCCTCCCCACGGCGGGAACCGTGGGGCTTCTGGATCGCCCCGGAGGGCCGATACCACCGCCAAGCCCTGACGGACCCCGCCCCTTGCGGATCGAGGCACGCCGGACCTGTACCTGTCGCCGAGAGGTTCTGATGCCCCCCAAGGACAAGGCTGCGAAGAAGGAAGCAGCCCGCGCCCGCAAGCAGGCGTCCCGCGAGCGTCGCCGGCAGATCTTCGAGGCGTTCAAGATGCAGCGCCGCGAGGACAAGGCGCTCGTGCCGCTGATGCTCGCGGTGTTCCTCGGCGTCACCGCCGTCCTGTTCGGACTGGGCTTCATCTGGGGCCTGCACTGGATGTTCCTGCCCGTGGGCATCGCCTTCGGCGCGCTGGGCGCGGTGATCCTGTTCGGCCGCCGGGTGCAGCGCAACGTCTACGGCAAGGCCGAGGGCCAGCCGGGTGCGGCGGCCTGGACGCTGGAGAACATGAAGGGCCGCTGGCGGGTGACCACGGCGGTCGCCGCGACCGGGCAGCTGGACACCGTGCACCGGGTGATCGGCAAGCCGGGCATCGTGCTGGTGGGCGAGGGCACCCCGCACCGGGTCAGGTCGCTGCTCACCCAGGAGAAGAAGCGGGTGGCCCGGCTGGTCGGCGAGACCCCGATCTACGACGTGATCGTGGGTACCGAGGAGGGCCAGGTGCCGCTGCGCAAGCTGCAGTCGCACCTGACGCGGCTCCCACGCAACATCACCACCGCACAGATCGACAGCCTGGAGAACCGGCTGGCGGCGCTACGGAGCAAGGGCGTGGGCATGCCGAAGGGCCCGATGCCTCAGGGTGCCAAGATGCGCAACATCCAGCGGACGATCAAGCGGCGCTGAGCCGCCACACGGCGTCGGGGCGGGTTGGCGTCGGCTCGGGCTCGGCTACCGTCCCGTCGTCGGGGCTCGAGCCACCAGGGCCCAGGGCTTTGCCGGCACCGGAGCCTTTCGGGTACACCGGTGCTAGTTGGCCACCCGCACTGCCGAACGTCTTTCCCGATTCACGCGAGGCGTTCCAACGAGGGTTGTGCCGGCTGCACGGTCGGCTTACCCGTGCCCCGGCGTTGCGCCGGGTCGGCGGCTAGCGGGTACGCAGGACGATCGTGCCGACCGCCTTGTCGTGCAGGCCACGGCCGTCGCGGTCATAGACCACCGGCGGGACGACCAGGCAGATCAGCAACGCCCGCAGCACCGCGGCGCCGAAGCCGGGACGCCCGCCGCCCTCGAGCCGCGCCACCCGCACCCCGAGCGCGGCGTGGCCGCCGGTACGGCCGAACAGCGCGACCGAGACCGCGACGTAGGCCGCGAACAACGCGAGCGCCGACGTGGCCGGGTTCCGGGTGAGCAGCTCCGCGAGCAACGCGCACGGCGCCCAGTCGACGACCAGGGCGAGGATGCGCCGGCCGAAGCCGGCCACGGCGCCCGGGCCCTGCTCCGGGTACCCGAGTCGCTCGCCCCGCCAGCGCTGGTCGTTCTCGGCACCGGGCTCCAGGGCCGCCCGTGGCCCGGACAGCCAGGTGCCGGTCCACCTCTCACTCACCGCACCAGCGTAAACGCCCCCGAAAAGAACTCCCCGACCAGGTGATTCAGTACCCCCGGCCGAACGACCGTTAACACGTGTGAAACATCCGGGTGATGGTCGGGCAACACCGGCTTCCTACCGTCGCACGCCGAGCCGGTTCGCGACCAGCGCCGGCCCAGGGGACCGAGTGCGTGAAGGAGCCAACGAGGGTGTTCAAGAATCCCGACGAGGTCCAGCGCTTCATCACCGATGAGGACGTGAAGTTCGTCGACGTCCGGTTCAGCGACCTGCCGGGCATCATGCAGCACTTCACGGTGCCGGCACAGTCGTTCACCGAGGAGACGATCCAGCAGGGGCTAGCCTTCGACGGCTCGTCGGTCCGCGGGTTCCAGTCGATCCATGAGTCGGACATGTTGCTGCTGCCCGACCTGGCGACCGCGCGGCTCGACCCGTTCCGGGCCGAGAAGACGCTCATCGTCAACTTCTTCGTGCACGACCCGCTGACGCTGGAGCCGTACAGCCGCGACCCGCGCAACATCGCGCGCAAGGCGGAGCAGTACATCAACGAGTCCGGCATCGCCGACGTCGCGTTCTTCGCGCCCGAGGCGGAGTTCTACATGTTCGACTCGGTGCGGTTCGACGCTACCGAGAACGCCTCCTTCCACGAGATCGACTCGGTCGCGGGCTGGTGGAACACCGGCGCCGACGAGGAGGGCGGCAACAAGGGCTACAAGGTCAAGTACAAGGGCGGCTACTTCCCGGTCACCCCGACCGACCACTTCGCCGACCTGCGCGACAAGATCGTGCTGAACCTGATCAACACCGGCTTCGAGGTGGAGCGCGCGCACCACGAGGTGGGCACCGCCGGGCAGGCCGAGATCAACTACAAGTTCAACACGCTGCTGCACGCGGCCGACGACCTGCAGCTGTTCAAGTACATCGTCAAGAACACCGCGTGGCAGGCCGGCAAGACCGCGACGTTCATGCCCAAGCCGCTGTTCGGTGACAACGGCTCCGGTATGCACTGCCACCAGTCGCTGTGGAAGGACGGCGCGCCGCTGTTCCACGACGAGACCGGCTACGCCGGGTTGTCGGACACCGCGCGGCACTACATCGGCGGCATCCTGCACCACGCGCAGAGCCTGCTGGCCTTCACCAACCCGACGGTGAACTCCTACCGCCGGCTCGTGCCGGGCTTCGAGGCGCCGGTGAGCCTGGTGTACTCGCAGCGCAACCGGTCGGCCTGCGTGCGCATCCCAATCACCGGGAACAACCCCAAGGCCAAGCGCATCGAGTTCCGGTGCCCGGACTCCTCCGGCAACCCGTACCTGGCCTTCTCCGCCATGCTCATGGCCGGCCTGGACGGCATCAAGAACAAGATCGAGCCGGCGGACCCGATCGACAAGGACCTCTACGAGCTGCCACCGGAGGAGGCCAAGGGCGTCAAGCAGGTGCCCGGCACGCTCAACGAGGTCCTCGACAACCTGGAGCGGGACCACGACTACCTGCTCGAGGGTGGCGTGTTCACCCCGGACGTGATCGAGACCTGGATCGCGCTCAAGCGCGAGCAGGAGATCGCCCCGATCCAGCTCCGCACGACGCCCACCGAGTTCGCGCTCTACTACGACGTCTGATCCGGCAGGATCAGGTCAGGCGGCTGCCGAGGGCCGAGTGGTCACGACCACTCGGCCCTCGGCTTTTCGCCGGCCTGGCGTGGGGCGTTCCACCTCCGCGCCGTCAGGACACGATCGTCAAGACACAACCGGCGGGGCATCCCAGTGTCGTGGTCGACGGCAAAACCCAGCTGCTCGGCATAGAAGTACTTCGCCCGGTCCACGTCCGTGACGGGAATCGGAACCAGCTCGAGCTTCCACTCCACGGCCCGCCACCCTCTCCCGCAGACATACCAGGGCCCAGGGCCCGATCCTGCAGGACGCGGGTGGCCATCCGCGCGCACTGCGCCAGAACGCAGGTGCGAATCCAGGCTGCGCCGCTCAGGGCTTGCGGGCGACCCCGCCGGCGATGCTCTGCTGGACCGGGCTCAACGGGCGGGTCCGCGGCCCGTCCGGCCACCACTCCGCGCAGAACGTGAGCCCGGGATCCACCAACTCCAGGCCGCAGAACAGTTCCAGCAGCTCGGCGCGGGTGCGGAACGTCCCCGAACCCATCGGGCTGTGCAGGAACACGTGCTCCATCCGGCGCGCCAGCTCGCTGTGCTCGTTCTCCGGGTCGAGGAAGTGGCTGATCGCGATGTAGGACCCCGAGGGCAACGCGTCGACGTACTCGCGCATGATCCGCGCCGGCCGCTCCCGCGGGCCGTCGTAGTGGTGCAGCGTGCCGAGCTGGAGGAAGGCCAGCGGCTCGGAGAAGTCGAGGTACTGGCGGATCTCCTGGTTCTCCAGGATCTCCTCAGGGTGGAAGATGTCTGCCGAGACGAAGTGCGTCCGGTCGTTCTCCTCCAGCAACGCCCGCCCGTGCGCGAGCACCACCGGGTCGTTGTCGATGTACACCACGCGGGCGTCCGGGTTGATCCGTTGCACGACCTGATGGATGTTCTCCGCGGTCGGCAACCCCGATCCGCAGTCCAGAAACTGGCTGATCCCCGCCTGGCCAGCCAGGAACCGGCAGGCCCGGATCAGGAACCCGCGGTTCTCCAGCGCCAGCTCCTGCGCCTCCGGCGCCACCTTCTGCACGCTCTGGAAGACCTGCCGGTCGATCTCGTAGTTGTCCTTCCCCCCGAGGAAGGCGTCGTAGACGCGGGCGATACTCGCCCTGGTCGGATCGACCCCCACTGGCACCTTGCGGTCGGAATGGTCGACGGTTGCACCCGCCATCATGATCTCCCTGAGTGTCGTCGCGGGTGTGTAGTGGATCACAGCGGAGTGTAGCAGTCCGTGTGCAGTAAGTGATCTTCCCCCGGTCGCCGCAATGGTCTCTAGACTTCGTGATCAGGCTGTAGGTCGTCGACTACCATCCGACACCAGGTGGTCGGTGGTGCAGAGGAAGGTTCGCCGTGGCCACGATGGGCGTTCCAGGCGTCGCTCCGGGTAGTGGCCCCACCGCGCGACGCATGATCCTGGGCACCCAGCTCCGCCGGCTGCGCGAGCGCGCCGAGCTCAGTCGATCCGAGGCCGGCTATGCCATTCGCGGCTCGGAGTCGAAGATCAGCCGCATCGAGCTCGGCCGGGTCAGCTTCAAGGAACGTGACGTCACGGACCTGCTCACGCTCTACGGTGTCATTGACCCGGAGGAGCGCGAGCCGCTGCTGCAGTTGGCCCGGCAGGCCAACAAACCCGGCTGGTGGCACCGCTACAACGACCTGCTGCCGAAGTGGTTCGACGACTACGTCGGGCTCGAGGAGGCGGCCAGCCGGATCCAGACCTACGAGCTGCTGTTCGTGCCCGGCCTGCTGCAGACCGAGGCATACGCGCGGGCCGTCGCCAGCCACGGTCGACCGGAAGCGGTCGACGACGAGGTCGAGCGCCGGGTCGGCCTGCGCATGCGGCGACAGAAGGTCCTGGCCCGTCCGGACGCGCCGCGGCTGTGGGCGGTAGTCGACGAGTCGGTGCTGCACCGGCCCATCGGCGGCCGAGAGGTACTACGGGCACAGCTCGAGGTGCTCCTGGAAATGACCGCGCTGCCGCACATCCGGCTGCAGATCATCCCTTACCAGCACAGCGGCTACGCCGCGGAGGGCTCGTTCACCATGCTCCGCTTCGCCGAGCCGGAGCTGCCGACGATCATCTACGTCGAGCACCTGACCGGGGCGTTGTATCTGGAGAAGCTCGAGGAGGTCGAGGCGTACGGCCGCGCCATGGACCGCGTCGCGGTGACTGCGGAGACGCCCAACAACTCCCGGCAGCTGCTGGCCAAGCTGCGTGCGGAGCTCTGACCACGTTCCCTGTCGCGGCGCGCTCCCCCGGTTCCACCCGCCCCACGCCTGAACCGAGACTCTTTCGCGATCATCCGCTGTGGACCGTAGACCACACCGGTGGCGCGCGGGCACACCAACGTTTCCCCAACCTCAACACGCACTTGAGTCAGCACGTTCGCTTGCACGTGCATTCACACGGGCAACAGAGGGTGCTAGCTTGATCTCGCACAGTCACATGCACGTGCAGATGCACCAAGCGGGCCGGAAAGGGGAGTCTGATGGCAAGTGTGACCCACAACAGCCAGTCGGCCGAGCTGCTCGCGGGCGCGGCATGGCGGAAGAGCAGGTACAGCGGTGCGCTCGGCAACTGTGTGGAGCTGGCCACGCTCCCCGGCGGGCAGATCGCGCTGCGCAACTCCCGCCATCCGGACGGACCGGCGGTCCTCTACACCCGCGACGAGGTAGCGGCCTTCCTCTCCGGTGTCAAGGACGGCGAGTTCGACGACATGCTCGCCTGACCCACACGACGGTGAGCGGGCATCACCCACCAGCCCAGATACCCACGACCCACCAACACTGTTCGACGAAAGACACGGCGGCGTCATGAGTGACATCACCGAAGGCTTGCAAGCCCTGATGGACCGGGGCTTCCGGTTCACCCACGCCCGCGACTCGGACGGCGAGATTCTCGCGGTGGTCGGTATCCGCGTGCACCACGAGGTGATCGACCTGGTCCAGCTCTACGGCGAGGACGACGCCGACGCAATGCGGATCCCCGCCGACGAACCCGACATCCTGTTCCCGAGTACCGTCCTGCACCGCATCAGCGGGCGGGCGGCCGAGGTGGTCGAGAGCGTGCTCGCGCTTCCCGATCCGTTGCCCCAGGACACCTCCGTCGGCCCCAAGGGCTGCTGGGTGCCGACCGCTCCGGGCCGCGCCAGGTGGCTGCCCGCCACGGGCAGTGCGCTCGCCGAACCCGTCTCACTGGCCAGCTGAGATCGGTACCGGAGGGGCCGGCCGAAGGGCCGGCCCCTCCGGTGGTTCGTCCTGGCGTGCGTCCCGGCCTGGGGGTGCGAGGCGGTCATGCGGAGAGCGGGAACACGGCCAGCCAACCGCGATCGACGAGTAGAGCGCTGACGGGTTGAAGACGCCCGGTGTTCCAGCAGTTCTCCCTGTTGGTCCGCGGCCTGGGCGCAGGAGCCGTCCGGAGCGAACGGCGGGCTCGTTACTCCGGCGTGGGGCACGCTCCGCCGTCCTGCCCGCCGGACCGGCTGGCGTGGTAGCCGAACCACAGGCCCATCCGCGCGGTCGGGTCCTCGGCGGCCTCGAAGAAGGCCCCGAGCTCGGGGCTGGCGGTGACCTGGTCGTAGTGCTTCTCGAGGGAGGCGGGTGGCTGGTCGGTGGCCTCCCCCAACGCCTGCCAGTTCACCGGCTCCGGGAGCCGTCGGGCCGTGTCGATCAACGCGTCCCGGCACGCCTGCAGGAGGGCCACGGCCTCGGCCGCGGCCTCGACCGCCGCCAGGGCGTCCGATTCGGTCAGCTCGCCCGCGACCGCCTTGGCCAGTCCGGCGTCGACCCGCCTGACGAGGTCCTGCATGGCCACGACCTCGCCGGACCCGACCACCGGCTCCCCGAACTCCTCGGCCATGGCCTTGACCAGGTCAGGGTTGTCGGTCCACTCCTCGAGGAGCTGCCGGGCCTTTGCGACCTTCTCCGCGTGGTCAGGGTCAGTCACATGTTCTCCCAGGTTGCGCTCCCCGAACGGCACGAGTGTAGGGCGATTCCAGGCTCCCCAGTCCGCCTCGTGCCCGCGTTCCGGTCCACCCACCCGAACACAACATCGCAAAGACGTCTCCCCGAGGTGGGGCAGCGACCCGGGCGCTGTCCGGAGTATGTGAGTCGCCGCCCTAGAAGATCCCCTGCCCGGGAGCGAGGATGCGCTGCGGGTCGTACTCGCTCTTGGCGCGGACCAGGTCATCCCACGTGGCTCCGAAGTGTGCACGCCAGTCGTCCGGACCGAACGGGACCGTGCCCACCGGGTACCGGCAGCCGCCGACCGAACGTGCTCGCTCATGGAGTTCCCGGTTCGACCGCGTCATTCGTTCGACGGCGGTGGGATCCGCTGGGGAGGCGAAACGCAGCAGCGTGAAGAGGAACACCAACGGCTCAGCCGGAACGCGCAGCAGTGGGGTGGTGAAGCGGTCCCGAGGGAACGGGTACACCAGCACCACGCCGTTCTCTCCGATGTCGTCCCGGGTCGTTCCCGCCATGGCCGACTCGACGAACGCGTCTACTTCGGAGTTCGGGAGCAGGACGTTCCACCAGGGATGCGGCCACATCCACTCCCCCGTCGCGCGGAGGTACTCCTCGCCGACGGTGAGCCGGTCGAGGAACTCGAAGTACGTGAGGTCCTCGATCTCGGCGAATCCACGCGCGTAGCCGAGATCGCGCGGCAGGTCATCGTCCCGTGGTTCAGCCGGCGGCGAGAAGAACGTCGCAACCTCCAGCATGTGGCGCCAACCACCCGCGTCGTCCGGCTGGACCTGCCCTTGCAGGAAGTCGAAACGTCCTTCATCCAGAAGACTGCGTTGCTCAGCGGTGAGAGCGTGCAGGTCCTCGTAGTAGAGCTTGTAGCGCCGCACCCGCTCGGCCGCGGGCACCAACCGGAGTGTGGCGCGCGTGATCACGCCGCACTGCCCCAGCCCGGCGAGAACAGCGTGGAACAGCCCCGGGTTCCGGCTGGCCGAGCAGGTGTGGGTCCCGCCGTCCCCGGTAACGACCTCCAGTTCCAGCACGTTGGCGGTCTGGGGCCCGTGGCGATGGCTGGTGCCACCGATCCCGCCCACCGAGAGGGTGCCGCCGACGGAGAGCCCGAGATAGTCGGTCAGCACCGGCGGGGCCATCCCGGAGGGAAGCGTCGCGGTGAGCAGCGAACGCCACGAGATCCCGGCGTCGACGATCACGTGAGCGCGGCTGAGCTCGTGGATCTGCCGCAACGCAGTCATGTCGAGCACGATCCCGCTGTCCGCCTGCGACTGACCGTTCGTGGAATGACCGGAGCCGCGAGCCGACACGGGGATTCGGTTGCGTGCCGCGAACGAGACGACCGAGGCGACGTCCGCGCTCGAGGCGGGTCTGACGACGCACGCGGGGACCCGATGCACGATGTGGCCGAAGTCGTCTGCCGCAGCAGCGCATGTCGGTGCGTCGGCGGCGGTCTCGCCAGCTAATCGCAGTGCCAGCACGCCGCGTCGGATCTCCTCTCGGCTCAGCCTCGTCGAGCTCGGGCCGCCACGTTCGAAGCCGGCCGAGTGGAAGCCTTCCGGTTGTGGCAACGACCGCACGGGAGCCGTCCCCTCTCGTCGGTTCCGACGCATCAGACCGCGAACCACCTTGGCCGGCAAGAGTGATTCCTGGCAGCGGCCCAAATTGGGGCCGCTCCCGCCGCACCCGCCGCACCCTGCGGCCACCGGGCGGCATGCATCACCAGCTGGAGCGAAACTCGGCAAGATCACACAGGGTAGTGAACAGGCAACCAAACCCCTACCAGGAACGAGTAGGGGGCAGCAGAATCACCGCGGCCAGAAACGATCAAGGAAGCAGGTGAGCATGCGCGTCACGGCTCGGGTCCCCGCCGCCGTCCTCGCTCTGGTGTCCCTCGTCCTCCTCACCACCCCCACCGCCCACGCCCAGGGGCCGGGCCCCACGCCGGGGCCGCTCGACCAACTGGTCCAGGGTGTCATGGGCGTGCTTCCCAGCCCGGTAAGCAAGGCGGTGGGCGAAAGCGTGCAGTTGGCCCTCTTCCGGCCCTGGTCGTCTGTCGACGGCCACGGGCAGGAGGACGGCGCCCAGGCGCAGGAGCAGGACGGCCAAGCGCAGGAGCACTGACGTCGGATGCACTCCCGATGGAGGGGCGGGGTCCTCCCGCCCCTCCATCCTGTTTGGCGCCGTAACGATCCACCTCGGCCGGAGCGCGAAGGGCGGCGCACCGAGCCCGCTCGCCGCGTGTGACCGCAAAGGTGCAAAAAAAGGTCCACCGGACAAAGATCACTATGGCAGGGTGGATGCTTGTATGGACGACGATCGATTCGGACTTGGCGCGCAGGGACTCAACGACGGCACGATCCGCATTCGACACCTGGTGGAGGGTGACGCCGAGGCCTACGCCGCGGCGAGCACGGATCCCGCGGTTGTGCGCTTCGCTCACCTGCCCCGCCGCTCCTACACGCCCGAGCTCGTCCGCCAGGACATCCGCACCACGATCGCCGAGGGCCTCCGCACCGGCCAGCTGGCCGTGCTCGCCATCGCCGACGCCGACACCGACGACTTCCTCGGTTCCATCGTGTTGTTCGAGCTGAACTGGGCGACCCGACGGGGTGAGGTCGGCTTCTGGCTCACGCCGGCGGCCCGTGGCCGCGGCGTCGCCGGTCGCGCCCTGCGGCTGGTGCTGCGGTGGTGCTTCGACCGGCTCGGCCTCACCGCCCTGGCCGCCCGGACCGACGCGGCGAACGAGGCCTCGCGCCGGGTCCTGGAGCGGGCCGGTTTCCGGGCCGACGGCCAGGGCTCGACCACGGCGCCCAGCGGCGACACCGTGTCGGCCCTGCACTACGTCCGGCACGCCTGACACCCGTTCTGCCGAAGTTCACCGCCGGGGTGGGGACACCGGGCGGGTGGCGGGACTAGCGTTTCGCACGTGACCAGCGCTGAGGACGATGCCCCGAAGTTGATCGTCACACATGTCTTCCCCAACGGGGAGGAGGCCGCGGAGGCGGTGGAGGCCGCCGACCGGCTCAACCTCGGGGTCAAGCTGTACAACCAGGTCGTTCCGGACGAGGACGGCGAGGGATACATCGAGGAGTGGGTCGTGGAGCTGTTCGACTCCGCGCCCGAGATGCGGTTGGACGAGGAGGAGATCGCACAGGCCCAGGCCGGGTAGCAGTCGTTGGCTGGCCGGCCGGTGGCCGGCCAGCACTTCCCGGATCGCTACCGGGCCGGCACCAGCCGCAGCTCACTCACCTGCATGGCGTCATCCCGCTGCCATCGGCGATCGGATGAGGGACGGCTCCCACGCCCTGATCGCCGGAGTCCCGGTTGCCCTGCCCCGCCCGCCATCCGGGGCCCTGCCGCGGAGCAGTCGTGCGAGGGGAACCGTCGACCTGGGACGAGGCAAGTAGCCGACTGTGGCGACTCCACCGCAGCGCACCCGGAGTTCGGCCGTTCCGAGGCGGCACTGGGTTGTCTCAGCAGCACATCCCACCACTACGGTCCCGTGGGCCGTGGGGCGCACTTCTCGAGGAGCCGCGCGTTCCCGGCTTGCTCTCGCGCGGTGCCCGGGCGCGGAGGTTACGCCATTCGGACGGGATGCCGCCGTAAGCCACGTTCGACGTCATCAGCCGAGGACCGCTGACGCGAGATTCCCCCATTCATCCATCGCCAGCGAGTTCCGACCCGATTAATCTTCTACCGTTATCAGTGCCGCGTGTTGTCCATCACGTGTTGCGCCTCGCGGGTCGGCGACAAATACACCGCAATGACCCAAACACGGCAGAATGGTTGACCGAAATCCGGTGTCGCGAACGGTCGTTATAGGTCTGGTCTATCGCCGGCCGGCCCTCGTGCGCCAGGTCCTTACGTCTTGCTGAAGATCAGCCGGGATCGGTTGGAGACCCGTGACTGAATCACACAGATGTGCTGTTATGGCGGCCGCCCCACCGAGGCCGACAGGAAGACGGCTGCCGCGCGGGTGCGATGCACGCCGTTTCCTGGCCGCATCGCGCCGTCTTCCGGCACCCGTCTCCTGCGTCCACCGGTGCTCGGGACGTTGTCCGCAAACAACAGTACCGAATGTGATTGAGGAGTGACAACAGGCTAATGGCCGCCGCAGCACCTTCCAGAAAACACCGGCACGGCAAGCACCGTAAGCCGCGGGCCAACTCGCACGCCCGGCACATCCAGCGGGTCGTCACCGCGACCACGGCCATGGCGATCCTGTTCCCCACCGCACAGTCCGCCCTTGCCGCACCACCCACCAAGCCGCCGGCCACCGCGGGGGACTACGACAGCATCTTCCCGCCCTTCCACGAGATCCTCGACCCCACCAAACGCCAGATCCCGAAAGAGGTGACGATCCCCAAAATCGTCTACCGGATCGACACCCGCTCCCCCGAAGAGATCTTCAACCAGGGCTTCCAGATCCCGGGCACGGGAACCAACAACAGCGTCCTGGACCACATCTGGGGCGAAAGCACCAAGAGCGCGAAGGGCCCGAAGGCCGGAACCACCAACCTCGTCTCCACCACCTCCGACCTCAACGAGGTCGCCATCCAGTGGCAGGCCGGACAGTTCGAACTGGCGCCGGGCAAGCGCCCGTGGATCTACGTCATCCGGCCCGACGAGAACTTCTACAGCGTGCGGCTCACCCTGGAGAAGATCCTCAAGGACGGCTCCCCCACCGAACAGGCATCCGCACGCGAGGCCCTCAAGAAGGTCGGCTACCACTACGAGTGGGACGCACACGGCGGGATCAAGCCGAAGCAGGTGCACTCGGCGTTCCAGATCGACGTCGTCAACGGCAAGCTCAAGCACCTCAAGGACACGGTCACCATCAACAAGGACTTCGACCGTGCCACCGCACCCAACGCCAACCCGAAGCCGTTCGACGCGGGCGCGGTCAGCCGCCCCGACACCCCCGGTGCGGACAAGCCCAGTCCCGGCACCCCCGGCGGACCCGGCTGCGCACCCAGCACCTCCGGCCGCGCCAAACGCTCCATCGACCCCTGCGAGAAGCCGGGCGAAGAACAGCCGGGTGAGGCCGGCAAGCCCGAGGGCGAGAAGCCCGGTGTGCCGCCGAGGGGGATTTCCCCGGAGTGGCGGCAGGCCGCGGTGGAGGTGGCCGAGTCGGCGTTGCGTCAGTCGCTGGAGAAGAAGCTCACCGCGGAGCAAGCGCACCGGGTCGCGTCCCGCGCGGGCACCATCGTGTTGAACAAGCTCGCGAAGGGCGCCACGGTCCAGGAAGCCAAGGATGCGGGGGCCAGGGCCGCCACCGACTACATCGCCAAGCTCGCCCCGAAGCCACCCGCGCCGACGCCGCCGGAGGCGGGCAAGCCCACACCCCCCGGGCCGGGGACCGAGAAGCCCGGCCCCGAGGTGGGCAAGCCGACCCCGCCCAAGCCGGAGGGTGTCAACCCCGGTGAGACGGCGCGGGAGGCCCGGGTCAATGCGATCTTCGAGGACCTGGCGGCACGGTACGGGCTCAAGCTGGCGGCCAAGGACGGCACCGCGTTGTCCCCGCGCGACATCGCGGCGCGGATCAAGGGCTATGCCCGGCTGTCCCCGGAGGCCAAGGCGAAGTTGCGCGGCAACCTCAGCCGTGCCGGCAGCGTGGCCAAGGGTGGCCTGGTCGTGGCCGGCGTGGGGCTGTGGGCCAAGGGCGTGGCCGACACCTTCGGCAGTGACGATGCCACCAGCTGGGACAAGGCCGCGGCCGTCACCTCGATCGTGCCGTTCGTGGGCTGCGGGGTGAGCACCGCCGCCGACGTGCAGCAAACCGAGTTCGACCCGGAGAAGACCGGCAAGTGTGTGGGGAGCGACGCCCTGCTGTTCACCCCGCTGTGGCCGGCCGCGGTCGCCGGCGGGGTGGCCGACTTCTTCACCCAGCAGTGGAAGGAGTCGCAGATCCCGTCCCTGACCAGGTTCGAGGAGACCCGCAAGCAGGCATGGGACAAGCATCTGGCCAAGACCGGCGGCATCGCTGCCCGGCAGGACGCCGCGGCCAAGGCCGCGCTGCAGGCATACGAGGCGGAGAAGGCCATCGTGCTGCACAACGCCGCCGAGGAGCTCGCCAAGAAGCACGAGGAACTCGACGCTAAGCGCCAGCAGGCGACCACCGACCGCGAACGGCAGTGGATCGACCTGGAGAAGCAGACCTGGAAGGACCGCGGCGACCAGCAGGTCAACAGCAAGCTCCGGGACATCCGGAGCAAGCTGGAGAAGACCGTCTTCAAGGCGTTCCTGGAGGAGGAGGCCAAGGCGTTCAACGAACGCTTCATCACCGACGCCGTCGACATCGAGCAGTGGAAGACCGAGAAGTGGGGCGCCAGCGTCGGCGGGCCGAGCATGTCGCGTGAGGAACGCGAGAAGGCGCTGAAGGTCTACGCCGACAATCTGCGCAGCACCGCCGCTTACGGCTCCAAGCGGCTGACCGTCGTCTCCGAGAACGACGCATGGAACGGCGAGGTCAAGATCCGTCGGGCGCTCCGAGCCGCCGGGCCCGCGCAGAAGAGCCCATTCTCCCGGACCGGCGCCCCACAGGCGGCACCGGTGGGGCAAGGCTCCTGAATCACTCGAACGCCTGAACTGAAGCATGCCCGGACCACACGGGCCCCTGGTGTCCCCGCCGCCGGGACACCAGGGGCTCGTCCCGTTTTTCCCGCCCGTCGGGGCGGGGAACGGTCACGAGTCGTAGAACACCCGCTCCACCACGGCCCGCGTGCGCCGGGTGGTGCGGCGGTAGTCGTCGACCAGCTCGCCGGGGTCGGTGCCGGGCGGGTAGCCCATGGCGCGGGCGACCGCGGCGAGTTCCCGGCCCGACCGGGGGAGCTGGTCTGTGGGCTTACCGCGCACCAGGGTGATGGCGTTGCGGGCCCGGGTCGCCATCCGCCAGCCCGCCGCCAACGCCGCCGCGTCGTCCGCGTCGAGGAGGTCCGCCTCGGTGGCCGCGGCCAACCCGTCCAGGGTCGAGGTGGTGCGCAGGGCCGGCTGCTCGTGGGCGTGCCGCAGCTGCAGGAGCTGGACCGTCCACTCCACGTCGGCGAGCCCGCCGCGCCCCAGCTTGGTGTGCGTGGCCGGGTCGGCACCGCGGGGCAGGCGCTCCGCGTCGACCCGGGCCTTGATCCGCCGGATCTCGCGCACCATGGCCGTGTCCAGGCCACCCGCTCGGTAGCGCACGGGGTCGATGGCGGTGAGGAACCGTTCGCCGAGCTCCGGGTCGCCGGCCACCGGGCGGGCCCGCAGCAGGGCCTGTGCCTCCCAGACCTCGCCCCACTGCTCGTAGTAGGCGCGGTAGGAGGGCAGGGTGCGTACCAGCGGGCCGGACCGGCCCTCCGGCCGTAGGTCGATGTCGACCTGCAGGGCGGGGTCCTGGCTCGGCGCGTTCAGCAGCCGCCGCACCAGTTCCGCCACTGCCGTGGCGTACCGGACGGCAGTCGACTCGTCGACGCCCGCCACCGGCTCGCAGACGAACATGACGTCGGCGTCGGAGCCGTAGCCCAGTTCTCCCCCACCCAGTCGGCCCATGCCGATCACGGCGATCCGCGCCGCCCGCCCGTTGCGTGCGGCCACCGCTCGTTCCGCGGCGTCCAGTGCGGCCTGGAGCACGGCGATCCACACCGTCGTCAACGCCCGGCACACCCCGGGCAGCTCCAGCACACCGAGCAGGTCGGCGCAGGCGACCCGGAGCAGCTCGTGGCGGCGCAGGGAGCGGGCGGCGATGACCGCCTCTGCCGGATCGGCGTGCCGCGCGACCGTCCTGCGCAGCGAGCCCGCCACCTCGTCGGGATCGCGGCCCGCCAGCGCGTCGGTGTCGCTGAGCAGGCGCAGCACTTCGGGGGCGCGCACCAGCAGGTCGGGCACCGTCCGCGCGGTGCCGAGCAGCAGTGCCAGCCGCTCGACGACCGCACCCTCGTCCCGCAGCAGGCGCAGGTACCAGGGGGTCTCGGCGAGCGCCTCGGAGACCCGGCGGTAGGCCAGGAGCCCGCCGTCCGGATCGGGGGTGTTGGCCAGCAGGTCGAGCAGGACCGGCAGCAACGCGCCCTGGATCGCCGCGCGCCGGGAGACCCCGGCGGTGAGGGCCTGGATGTGTCGCAGGGCGCCGTCCGGTGAGGTGTAGCCGAGGGCGGACAGCCGTTGGCGGGCCGCGGCCGGGGTGAGCCGGAGCGCCTCGGTGGGCACCCGTGCCACCGCCTCCAGCAGCGGCCGGTAGAACAGTTTCTCGTGCAACCGCCGCACCCGGTTGCTGTGCCGGCGGTACTCGGTGAGCAGCAGCTCGTCGGCCGAGTGCCGGCCGTCCGGGCGGATCCCGGCGGCGCGGGCCAGCCAGCGCAGCGCCGCGGTGTCGTTCTCCTCGGGGAACAGGTGGGTGCGCCGGAGCCGCCGCAGCTGCAGCCGATGTTCCAGCAGCCGCAGGAAACGGTAGGAGTCGCCGAGGTCGGCGGCGTCCATCCGGCCCACGTAGCCGCCGCGGCCCAGCGCGGCGAGCGCTTCCACGGTGCTGGGTGAGCGCAGGCTCTCGTCGGTACGCCCGTGGACGAGCTGGAGGAGCTGGACGGCGAACTCCACGTCGCGCAGCCCGCCACGCCCCAGTTTCAGCTCCCGGTCGGTCAGACCCGGGGGCACGTGGTTCTCGACCCGGCGCCGCATGGCCTGGACGTCGGCGACGAACCCCTCGTGTTCCGCGGCCTTCCAGACGAAGGGGCGCACCGCCGCGAGGTAACGCTCGCCCAGCTCGATGTCGCCCGCGACCGGGCGTGCCTTCAGTAGTGCCTGGAACTCCCAGGTGCTCGCCCAACGACGGTAGTAGGAGACGTGACCATCGAGGGTGCGCACCAGCGCCCCGGCCTTGCCTTCCGGCCGCAACGCCGCGTCCACCTGGAAACAGGCGTCCGCGACCCGCATCATGCCGCTGGCCAGCTGGGTGGCCAGGGACAGCTCGGCCTCGGGCTCGGCCACGAAGACCACGTCCACGTCGCTGACGTAGTTCAGCTCCCGGCCACCGCACTTGCCCATCGCGATCACCGCGAGCCGGCAGGACGAGCCCGGGTCGGGGGCGTGCTGGGCGACGGACACCGCGAGCGCGGCACGCAGCACGGCGACGGCGAGGTCGGCCAGCGCGCCGGTGACCGCCTCGTAGCCCGGCTCGGGCAGGGTCGGCTCGACGACCGGTGCGAGGTCGGCGGCGGACACGTCGAGCAGCAGGTCGCGGTAGGCGGTCTTCAGGGCGCGCATCGCGTCCTGACCGACGACGCCCGCGCGGGCACCATCCGGGGAGCCGGGCGGTCCGGCCGTGGGATCAGCCGAGACGGCCTCGAACAACGCGGCGGTGAACTGGTCGACGTCCTGGGCGGGCAGGCTGCCGGCCAGCCGGCGCCACTGCTCGGGCCGGGCGACGAGATGGTCGGTCAACGCCGTGGAGGCGCCGAGGACACCCAGCAACCGACCCCGCAGACCGGTGTCCTCCCCCAGCGCCGCCGCCAGCTCCGACCAGCCCGGGCCGAGGGCCTCGGCGAGCCGTTCCACGCCGCGGAGCACCAGATCCGGGTCGGGGCTGCGGGACAACGCGGTGAACAGCCGTTCGCTGCCGCTCACCGGACCGGTCTCGCCCCACCATCCGAGGGTCCGCAGCCGCTGCTCGGCACGGTCCTCGGTCAGGCCGAACCGCGCCGGTGACAGCACCGGCCCCCTCCCGCTGAGCGCCACGGACCCCAACGGTAGTCGGCGGCCGTCGCGTCAGCCGAAGGCGATCAGGTGCACCCCGTAGAGCACCACCGCGGCGCAGCCGGCGAAACAGAGCCCGGCCACCACCTGGCCCAGGCCACCACCCGCACCGCGCTCCCGCGCGGCGGCCCGCGCCGACAACCCCAGCACCCCGAGGGTGAACAACACGACCAGGCTGACGGCGACCCCGAAACCGACCAGGGCGACCTGGGCCAGCGCGGCCCACCGCACGGTCACGACGTTGCCCCCGCGCTCACACCGCCACCGGGGTGGAGTCGCGCCCCTCCACCGGCGGCTCGACCCGCTCGGCCGGCTGTGCCCCGTCGTCCCGGCGCGCCATGTCGTCCGGCCGGATCGGGTCCCGCCGGGAGGCGCGGTAGATCCACGCGCCCACCGCGACACCCATCGCGGCGACCAGCGCCGTGCCGACGTCACCGCTGGCGCTGAGCCTGCCGGCGACCGCGCCGACCACGGCGGCCGCCGGGAGGGTGACCAGCCAGGCGAGCACCATCCGGCCGGCAACACCCCAGTTGACGTCCGGGGCGCGGCGGCCGACGCCACCGCCCACGATGCTGCCCGAGCAGACGTGCGTGGTGGACAGCGGGAAACCCAGGTGGGACGAGGCGAGGATGACCGTGGCCGCGCTGGCGTCCGAGGCGAAGCCCTGCGGCGCCTCGATGCTCGTCAGCCCCTTGCCCAGGGTGCGGATGATGCGCCAGCCGCCGACGTAGGTGCCCAGGGCGATGGCGAGCGCGGCGCTGACCACAACCCAGGTGGGCGGGGCGGCGTGCGAGGGCAGCGAGCCCGCGGCGATGAGGGTCAGCGTGATGATGCCCATGGTCTTCTGCGCGTCGTTGGTGCCGTGCGCCAGCGACACCAGCGAGGCCGAGACCACCTGCCCGGCACGGAAACCGCGGCCGACCACGTCGGCCCGAGCGCGCCGGATGAGCCGGTAGGTGAGGAAGCTCCCGACCGCGGCGACGAGGCCGGCGATCAGTGGTGCCGCCACCGCCGGAACCAGGATCTTGTCGACCACCTTGGCGAAGTGGACGGCGTCGGTGCCCGCGGTGACCCAGGTGGCGCCGATGAGGCCACCGAACAGCGCGTGTGAGGAGCTGGAGGGCAACCCCACGAACCAGGTGACCAGGTTCCACACGATCGCCCCGACAAGCCCCCCGAACACCACCGCCGGGGTGATCCTCGCGTCGTCCACCAGGCCGCCGGAGATCGTCTTGGCGACCTCCACCGACAGGAACGCACCGACGAGGTTCAGCACCGCGGAGAGCGTGACCGCGGTCCGCGGCTTGAGCGCCCCGGTCGCGATGGACGACGCCATCGCGTTGGCGGTGTCGTGGAAGCCGTTGGTGAAATCGAAGATGAGAGCCGTCGTCACCACTAAGACGACGAGTAGTGAGGCCTCCACGCCTACCCTCCCGGTTCAGGCCAAACGGGGTTGACACTACCTGCGCGTCATCAAGGACTCGTCAGGGCCGGGGTGAACTAGGCCAATGGCAACGGCCGTGGTGGCGGCGGGTCATCGGGGGAAAACCCAGCGTGGCTCCTGGCGAGTTGGACAAACCGCTCGATCACCGGGCGCCATGTCTCGGCCAGGTCCGCGTGCACCTGCGCCAACCGTTGCGGCTCCAGCAATTCCGGGCGGGCCGAGGCCGCCAGGGCGGGAGCACTTTCCATCCAGTTCAGGACGGTGTCCGGGGTGGTTTCGATGTGGAACTGCACGCCGTAGGCACAGGTGCCCACCCGGAATGCCTGGTTCTGGTAGCGGGGCGACGCGGCGAGCAGTTCCGCGCCGGGCGGGAGCCGGTGGATCTCGTCCTCGTGGAACTGGATGACGTCGGGTGTGAACGGCACGTCCGCCCACAGCGGGTCGTACGCGGTGGCGTCCCGCTTGGCGACCAGGGACGGCCCGATTTCCGGCCCGTTGACCCCCCGGCGGACCTGGCCGCCGGTGGCCTGGGCGAGCAGCTGGGCGCCCAGGCAGATCGCCAGCACCGGCACCCGGGCGGCGACGGCACGGGCCAGCAAAGCCCGGACGTCGGCCAGCCAGGGGTGGGTGGCGACGTCCAGGGAGCTCATCTCCCCGCCCAGACAGACCAGGGCGTGGTAGCCGTCCGGGGAGTCCGGGAACGACTCCCTGGCGGGCCGCAGCACAGCGAGCTCCGCATCGGCCGCCAGAAGCCACTCCCCGAGCGGCCCCAGCGGGTCGAGCTCCGACAGCTCCAGCACGAGCACGCGTACTCCAGCCACGGCGCGGAGACTACGCCGCGCGTGTTACGGCGCCCGCACGGGAAAGGAGCCGGGTTCGCGGCCTCAGGGGAGAACGAGCGCCGGGTGGTCCGGGTCGTCGGCGCGCACGACGAGGTCGGCGGTGTCGCCGGGGGCCACCTCGCGCTCGTACCGGGCGTAGGCCGGCAGCGTCCAGCACCGCTCCGGCGGGGTTCGCCGACGCAAGGCCCCCGAGGACAGCGAGAAGTGAATGGTGAGACGGAGGGGCAGGGAGCGGCCGAGGAGCAACGAACCGGACAGCAGGACCACGGTGTTCGGCGCCAGGGTCAGGTAGTCGGCGCGGGTCGCCCGGTCGGTCTCCGGGTCCCACAGCGAGGGCAGCACCCGAGCGGATCCATCGGGCTCCAGGGGCTCGAGCAGCTCGCGCCGGAGGCCGCCGACGTCCAGCCAGTCGGTGTAGAAGGCGTCCGGGTCCTGCCTGCCGTGCTCGAAGCGCAGCGAGGCCGGTCGGAGGAACCAGCGGGCCGGCACGTGCAGGACCGGCCTGCCCCGCACCTTGACCGGGTCCACGAGGGACGCGGCCCATTCGTCCGGTGCGGCGGCCTCGGGGCCGTCGACGGCCACCGCCAAACGCTCGTGTGGCCGCTGTTCCACCACCCTGTCGACGAGCTCCTCAACCAGCCGATCGGGCGAAAGGGGACGCACCACCACGCTCCCCATTTTGCCGCCCCGGTACGTGGAGTGAGAGAGCGCTCGGGTGGCTGGGCAGCCGCCAACTGCTCGGCCGTTTCGGCATCAGCCACTCGATCGAGCCCCACCACATCTACGGCACAGCTCGACGACACATTATGACGGTGTACGGGTGACGGTATGTCGAAGAAGCTCACAGTCGAACTTGGAAGCTCACAGTCGAACTTGACAGTATTCTCCACAGAGAGGTGATCGAGGCGGCCGAACGAAGCGGCCAGTCCATCCGCTCCTGGATCTTCGCCGCCCTGTCGCACGAGGTGTTCCGCACCGCCGAGTCGGCCGCATCGTCTCCCGGTTGATCGGGGGGTCGTGGGTGGCGGGTGGTGGCTCCGTCTTCGTCCAGCCCGCGTCCTGCACCCGGGGGGTGGCCCCTCGGCTGGTCTGTTGATCATCACCCGCGGGGGATCCCCGCTGTGTGCCCGGGTGACGGCGGGGATCCCCCGCGCTCTCACCGAGGCGTGACACCCGGGGGCCCGCCCCCGACCGGGGCGCCCCCGGCAAGCCCCCTGAAGGGCCTCGCTGACCGGCGCACCCGCCCCGGC
>NZ_BMMK01000011.1:0-46278 GCF_014645795.1 Longimycelium tulufanense
TCGACTTCCACGGCACCGGCTACACCGTGGACGGCGCCTGCGCCTCCAGCCTGCTGGCGGTGATGACCGCCGCGCGGGCGCTGTGTACCGGCGAGTTGGACGTCGCGTTGGCCGGTGGTGTCGACCTCAGCCTGGATCCTCTGGAACTGGTGGGCTTTGCCCGGCTCGGCGCGTTGGCCGGCACCGAGATGCGGGTCTATGACGCTCACCCCACCGGCTTTCTGCCCGGTGAGGGATGCGGGGTGGTGGTGCTGGCCCGTGCGACCGACGCACACCGGCTGGGCCTGCGGGTCTATGCGTACCTGGCCGGCTGGGGCACCTCCTCCGACGGCTCGGGCGGGCTGACGCGCCCCGAGGTCGCCGGGCAGGCCGCCGCGTTGCGTCGGGCCTACCGCATGGCGGCGATGGACCCCTCGGCCATCACCCTGGTGGAGGGCCACGGCACCGGTACCGCCGTGGGCGACCAGGTGGAACTGGCCGCGCTGGCCGAGGTACGCGGGACCACCGCGCCCCGTGCCGCCCTGGGCAGCATCAAGGCGAACATCGGCCACACCAAGGCCGCCGCGGGCGTTGCCGGGCTGATCAAGGCCGCACTCGCCGTCCACCACCGCGTCCTTCCGCCCACCACCGGCTGCCAACAACCACACGAACTGCTGCTCCGGCCCGACACCCCACTCCGCGTGCTCGATGAGCCGCTGCCCTGGGACGACCACGTTCCTGCGGCAGCGGTGTCCGCCATGGGATTCGGCGGTATCAACACCCACGTCGTGCTCACCGGCGCGCCAGCCGCCGCCCGCACCACCCTGCCCGCGACCGCGTGTCGGTGGGGACAGCGTCCGCCCGCGCACGACATCGTGCTGGTGGAGGCCGACAACGCCGTGGAACTGGCCGCACAGTTACGCGCCATCGCGGAGCAGGCTGGCGCTCTCAGCCTGGCGGAGCTCCACGATCTGGCCTGCACCCGGCACCGCACCGCCACCGGAACAGCCGCCGTCCGTGCAGCACTGGTCGCCGACCGCCCCGAGGAGCTGGAGCGGGTCGCCGCGGCCGCCGCGCGGCGGCTCCCCGACGTCGGCGAACGCCTCGTGCTCGACGATGCGGGCGGCTTCGTGCTCGCCCACGGTGCCGCACGCCCGGTGGGACTGCTGTTTCCCGGCCAGGCCGCGTCGGTGCGAGCGCGGCTGAGCGCGTGGGCTGGCCGGATGGATGTTCCCGATCCACCGCCCGACCTCGAGGTACGGGACGGTGACACCAATACCGCCGTCGCGCAGGCGGCGATCGTCCGTCAGTCCCTCGCCGGGCTCGCGTGGTTGCAGGCACTGGGCTGCGAGCCGGTGGCCGCGGTGGGACACAGCCTCGGTGAAATCACCGCCCTGGTGTGGTCGGGCGCGCTGGATCCCGAATCGGGGCTGCGGCTCGCCGCCGAACGTGGTCGCGTGATGGCTCGACATGGCGACCGCGACTCCACGATGGCCAATGTGGACGCTGACGCGAACCGGGTTGCCGACCTGGTGGCCGGTACGTGTGCCGTGGTGGCCGGCCGCAACGCGGCGGATCGGACCGTCGTGTCCGGCCCCACCGCGGACGTGCGTCGGGTACTGGCAAAGGCGGCGAAGGCTGGAATCCCGGCGACACCGCTCCCGGTGTCGCACGGGTTCCACAGCGCCGCGATGCACCCGGCCCGGGACCCGCTGCGCGCGGTGTTGGCCCGCACCCGGTTCGGGGCACCCGGGCAGGTGGTGATCTCCACCGTCACCGGGCGGCCGTTGTCCGCGTCGGACGACCTGCGCCAGCTTCTGGTCGACCAGCTCACCGAGCAGGTGCTGTTCACCGATGCCCTGACCGAGCTCGCGCACCGCTGCGAGCTGCTGGTGGAGGTCGGCCCCGGAACCATCCTCACCGCCCTGGCCGCCCGGACCGCTCCCGACCTTCCCGCGGTGAGCCTGGACTGCGGTGGTTCGACCCGCCGACACGCCCTGGCCAGTGCGGCGCTCGCCGTGGCCGGTGGCGCGAGCCTGGAACCCTGGTTCGCCGGCCGTGCCTTCCGCCCACTACGGCTCACCGACCCGCTCGTCTTCCTCACCAGCCCCTGCCAGACGCGACCGGCCACCCGGTCCGAGCCGAACCCGGCCACCACACCCGTCGTGGCACCGGAACCAGTTCCCGAGGAGGTGGACTCGCCGGTGGCGGCACTGCGGGCACATCTGGCCCGCACCCTCGAACTACCGCTCGCCTCGATCCAGGCGGACAACACGCTGCTCGGCGACCTGCACCTCAACTCCCTGCAGGTGGTCCAGACGGTGGCGGCCGTAGCGAACAGCCTGGGCAAGACGTCGCCGGCCACGCCCCTGCCACTTGGTGACGTCACGGTCCAGCAAGCGGCGGACGTGCTCGCCGAGCTACCGGATGCCGCGCCGGCGGAGGACTGCGCCCAGGTTCCCGGTGTCCGCGACTGGGTGGCCATTTTCGCTCACGGATGGAAGCCCTACACCAAGCGGGCCAACGAAAAACCCGCGAACTGGCGAATCGATGCACCCGACGGACACTGGCTGCACGGGCTCGCTCCGGCCCGGGAGGACAACGCTCCGGCCGGGCTCGTCGTAGCCCTCACCGGCAACGACCCCGTAACAGCCGCTGAGCTGCTCCGACGCATTGACGAGGCACGCCCGGACCGGCTGCTGGTGGTGCACGAAAAGCACCCCGCGGCGGTGGCCATCGGGCGTAGCGTGGCGGCGGAACAGGATTCGTGCGCAGTCACCGTGGTTCAGCTCCCACCGGACGCGCAGTTCACCCTGTTCGATCTCGCGATCAACGAGGGCTACCTAGAACTCCGGATAACCCCCGATGGCACGATTGAAGAGGCCGTCACCGAGCACCGACCTCTCCGGAGCGGCACAGAGATCCCACTCGGCCCCGGAGACGTCTGCCTGGTGACAGGCGGGGCACGAGGCATCAGCGCACACTCGGCGGCCGCGCTGGCCGAGCGAACCGGCTGCATTCCGGTGATTCTCGGCCGTTCCGCAGAGTCCGACGACCACGTCATGGTGGGAATGCGTGACCTGCGGGAAAAGGCGCTCGCCCATTACCGGCAGTGCGACGTCACGAACATCGAGGACGTGCGGGAGGCGATCACCTTCGCGAGAACCCTCGGGGAAGTCCGTGGCCTGCTGCACGGTGCCGGCGTGAACGAACCCCAGCGCATGGGAACCGTCACGGATGTGTCCCTGCGTCGGACGCTCGCCCCGAAGGTCGACGGTCTGAGCACACTGCTCGGTGCGCTCGGCGATCAACTCCGGCTCGTCGTGGCATATGGCTCGGTTATTGGTCGGTGCGGTTTGGCCGGGCAGGCCGAGTACTGCGTCGCGAACGAGGTGATGCGCCTCGAACTGGAGCGGTGGGCAGCCGAACACCCCGAATGTCGAAGCCACGTACTGGAATGGTCGGTGTGGTCGGACATCGGGATGGGTGTCCGACTCGATGTGCTCGACAACCTCCGGCGGCTCGGTGTCCGGCCCATCACCCCGACGGAAGGGGTCACCGCCCTACTCGACATTCTCGGCGATCCCGAGGCACCGGTGACGCTCCTCGTCTCCTCACGCTACCCGGCGAACCGGACCCTGCCGCTCACCGGGGCAGCGCATCCGCTTCTGCGGTTCGTCGAGCACACTCGCGTGTACACCCCGGGCGTTGAGGCGGTCATCGATGTCGAGCTCTCCACCGGGACCGATCCCTACCTGATGGACCACCGCATCGATGACGTGGCGGTTCTGCCCGCCGTCATCGGGCTGGAAGCACTGGCACAGGCAGACAGTGTTGTCGCGGGCGAACGTGATGCGTGGGCATTCGCGGACGTGGACCTGCGCGCCCCGGTCACCGTGCCCGACCGAGCTCCGCGCACGCTGCGGTTAGCCGTGCTGCGGACCGGGGCACAGGATGTCGACGCGGTGCTGCGCGACGACTCCGACCGGTTCGCCTCGGACCACTTCTCCGCCCGGATCGGCCTCGCCGGGCGACCACCCACCCGGACGGAACCCCGTCTCCCCACGCCACCCCCTCGCACCGTCGACCACCCGTACTACGAGTCGATCTTTTTCCACAGTGGACGTTTCCGTCGTGTACTGAACTACGAGACCCTGACCGCATTCCGTGTCAGGGCACGGGTCGAGGCACGGCAGGAGCCGTGGTTCTCCGACTTTCACGAGCCACGGCTGCTCCTCGGCGATCCCGGAGCCCACGATGCTGCGATCCACGCCCTACTGGTGTGCGTGCCACACCGCAGGGCACTGCCGGTGAGTGCGGAACGAGTGACGATATGGCGCAAGCCGAACGGCATTCTCACCGTTGAAGCGGTGGAGCACAGCCACACCTCGGACGACTACCTCTTCGACGTCGACGTCCGCGGGCCGGATGGCGAACCCGTGGCACGGTGGGAGGGCCTGCGACTTCGCGCCGTCGGCGCCGCTCCCAAGACCGTGCCGCTACCGGCAGAACTCGTCGGACCCCTGTTGAGTCGCCGGCTGATCGAATGCAGCGTCGCCGACCACGTCGAGCTGGTCGTCACGCACAGCGCCGATGAATCGGACGACTCGCAACACCTGTCCGGACATGTGCTGCGAGTGCTCGGCGAACCAACCGTGGGAATCAACTGGGAGGGCGTTGACGGAAGTCGCGCGTGGCCGGTGTTGTTGGGTGACCACGGATGGCAACTCGCCCAGGAACTTGCGGACAAGGCGGACGAGGCCGGGGCCGAGTCGGCGTCCCGGGTTCACACCGCCCGAACTGCTCTCGGCACGCTCGGGTTCGACCCGAAACTGCCGCTGCAGATCGACCAGGTGGCCGAGGACGGCGTGGTCGTCCTGCGTGGTAGACATACGCAGGTCCTCACCGCGCGCCTGCGCCTGGACCTCGTTCCGGAACCGGTCACCGTCTCGATCGCCGGCCGGGGGTGAGTCATGCGTGTTTATCGCCACCGGCACGTCGTCACGTTCGCGGAGACCAATCTCGTCGGAAACGTCTACTTCGCGCATTACCTGCACTGGCAGGGCGAGTGCCGGGAACGGTTCCTCGCCGAGCACGCCCCCGGTGTGCTCGACGCGGTGCGGACCGGCACCCTCGCCCTGGCCACCGTGTCGTGCTCGATGAGCTACTACGCCGAGTGTTTCGCCCTGGACCAGGTCGAGGTCGTCATGACGCTGCGGGCCCGAGGTGCCGGCCGGATCGCCATGGACTTCGAGTTTCTGCGCAACGACCAAGTCGTGGCACGTGGTGATCAGGTGGTTGCCTGCCTTCGAAGGGACAATGGGGTCGCCCGACTGATAGCGATCCCACAGGAGCTGGACGCCGCACTGTCAGCGTTCGCCTGAGCACCCTTGCGGCGCTCCCGCGGCCGAGGAGGACCATGACCACCCTCGCTACGCCCGGCCTGGCCACCAGGATCACTTGGGTCGGCACACTCCTCGCGACCGGCGCCGCGCTCTTCGGTTTCATCCGCGAACTGTTGATGGCTGGCACGAGTATCTCCGACCACCACGCGATGTCATCGGCCACGAACCCACTGCACGGCATGCCGCTGGCCGACATGCCCGAGATGGTCGTGGCAGTGGCTGGAGTTCTGCTGGCACTCGTGGGTGGTGTGGCCGCGCAGGCGACCGGGCAGAGTGCCGTTGCACGATCCGGCTGGCAGCCGACGACCCGCGGTGCCCGGATCCTGGTGATCACCCTTCTGGCCGCGGCACTGACGATCGACGTCAGCAAAACCTCGACGCTCGGCTTCGTTATTCCGGGCATGCGGCAGGAATACGGGCTGGAGCCGCGCACTGCTTCCCTGCTAGCGGTTGCCGGGCTCACCGGAACCGCGACCGGCGCCCTGCTGTTCGGTGTACTCGCCGACCGACTCGGCCGCCGTCATGCCTACCTCATCGCGACTCTCGGCTTCACCGTGACGAGCATGTGCGGCTCGATGACCACCTTCACGGGCAATGTGGTGATGTGCCTGCTGATGGGCGTCTCGGTCGGAGGACTCGCGCCACTGCTCATCACCATGCTTGGCGAGTTCTCCGGCAACTCCGCCCGCGGTCCACTCACCACCGCGCTCTCGGTGGTCGCCACCGCCGTCGGCTACCTCGTTGCGGCGGGATCCGCGCTCTGGCTGGAGCCCATCTACGGCTGGCGGATCATGTGGCTCATCGGTGCACCTACCGGGGCGCTCCTCGTCCTGGCCACACCCCTGGTTCCGCAGCACTGCGTTACTCCCCCCGCGCCTGTGGCGAACCCGGCGCACATCGCCAGCCAACGGGCATTGAGCACCCCGGTTCAATGCGCTTACGCCATGCTCATCGGCGTGGTCACCTTCGGATTGACCACCTGGTTACCCACGATCGCGCGTGCCGGTGGGGTCTCGGCCGGTACAGCTAACCTCCTGCTCACCACGGCCGCGCTGGCGATGGTGCCGTTCGCGGTTCTCCTCGCGTTCACCTACCTCCGGCTCGGCCCGGTGGCACTGGCGGCGGGGCTCGCCTCGGCAACGGCCCTGGTCCTGCTCCTGCTGGCCGGGTCCGGTGCCGCCGCCCACCACGGTTGGCTGTGCGCGGTCGCGCTGCTCGCCGCGTTGTTCTCGGTCAACACCATGGCCGCCGTGTTCCTTCCCATCGCTGCCGATCTCGCGGATCCGGCACGACGCGGCCGCGTCACCGGCACCGTGTCCTTCTTCAACCGGCTCGGCGGACTGACCGGCCCCATCCTCCTGGCCGGCCTCGTTGCCTCGGTCACCGATGTCCTGGTCGCGATCGCCGCGCTGGCGACGGCATGTGCGGTGGCGTCCGCCGTGATTGGACGTCGGTACCGGGCGGCCGCACGGATGGCCGTACCGGCTACTCCAAACAGCAGTACCAACCAGTAGCCAGCCACCGTGACGCAAGCCTCGTGATCGGGTGTGGATGCGGTTCACGCCGTGCGTTTTACTATGTGACGGAACAGTGATCACGGTCATGGATGAGGCGCGATGGCCGACAAGCGGTACTACGGGCAGTTCTGCGGGCTCGCCGCCGCGCTGGACGTGGTGGGTGAACGGTGGACGCTGCTGATCGTGCGCGAACTGTTGCTCGGCCCAGCACGGTTCAGCGAGATGATGGAGAACCTCCCGGGGATCGGGCCGAACCTGCTGTCCGAACGGCTACGCGCGTTGACCGAGCAGGGAGTCGTCACGAGCGCACCGGTTCCCGGGGACGGCCGTGGTAAGCAGTACCGGCTGACCCCGCTCGGCGAGCAGCTACGCGGCCCCGTGCTGAACCTCGCCCGCTGGGGGATGGGTTTCCTCACCGAGGACACCGTCGGCACCAGCCGCGCCACCTGGGGATTCCTGGCTGTCCAGGCGATGATCCGGCAGAGCGAGGTACCCGAGGTCGACGAGACTTACGAGTTCGTCGTGGGCGGCGAGATCTTCCACATCGCCGTGCGGGACGGCGTCGCGCACGCCAGGCGCGGTCATGGCACCGACCCGGTACTGGTGATCGACACCGACACCGACACGTTCATCCGCGTGGGAGCCGAGCTGCTCAGCCCCTTCGAGGCATTGGCCACCGGCAAGCTCGCCATATCCGGCGACCACGAGGCGGTGCAGCGCTGCAGCCGGCTGTTGGGGCTGGCCGAACGGCGGACCCGCCCGGTCGGCTGAGCGGTGGCGCGGCAACCTCAAAGAAGCTGGTCCTGGCACACACCACTACTTTCTCGTATACCGATCCATCTGGATGCGGGGAGGACGTGCCAGTATGGCTATTGATCTTTGTAACAAGTCGCCCGCCGGCCTTGCCGAGCGCGATCCGGGGTCGTGGGAGCACGCGGTCGACGAGCCCGCGTTGCTGGAGGACCTCGGCTCGGAACAGCGGGACGCGTTGAACTTCGCGTACCGCACCACACTCAGCAACGTGGACCCCCGGTTCGTCGCGGGCGATCCGGCGGCCTGGTCCAGCGACTTCGGCTACGCCCTGGACAAGGTTGCCATCCGGCTGGACAACCGGCCGAACGACGTGCTGCGGGCGCAGGCGCTCAACCATCCGGACCCGGTGCTGCGGGAACAGGCGTTGTTCGAGTACGCCGACCGGGACCACTCCGACGCCATCGAGCTGCTGGTACAGGCCGCACGACAAGACTCGAACCGCGAGCTGCGATGGGACGCGTTGTGGGCGATCGAGAAGCTGGGTGGGCCCGAGGCCATCACCGCGCTGCGGAAGTTCCTCGCCGACGACGACCCGGAGATCGCCGAGTGGGCCAAGCTGTTCATCAGCGAGCTGCAGACCGGTGACCCCGCGTTCGACGCCCGGACCGGGCGCCACACGCCGGGCCGGACCTTCGACGAGACCATCTACCTGCTGATCCACTGCGACCTGTACGTGCGGTTGGACGACTCCAACCAACACTGGGGCAAGATCTCGCTGTCGCCACAGGGGCTCGCCCGCATCTACGGCCAGGCCCACGCCTGTCCCAACGTGGCCACCCGCGAGAAGCAGCTCGTGATCGCCAAGACGATCTCCGGCCTGCACGCCGACGGCTCGCCGCACTGCGACAACTACCTTTTCCGCGGGTTCACCGACCGCACGCGCCGGGATCGCGGCAACTTCTTCTTCGAGTCGCTGGTACCCAGGACGTTCTTCAAGTCCGGGCACGCCGACGACCCGAGCCAGGGCGTGCGACAGGCCAACATCGGCTTCGCCCGCTACGGCACGTGGCACCTCGAGCCGGCCTTCCAGGTGCACAACGAGCCCGCCATCCGCTACGTGCGCGGCCGGTTCCAGGGCTGGGGATACCTCAACCTGGCCCGGATCGCCGGGAAGCCGCTGGAAGAGGTCCTCACCCCGGGCAACGGCGTGCTGTCGACGTTGCACGACCCCGAGGTGGGCCCGATGACCAACGCGTTCATCCTGGGCACCTTCAAGGGCAAGCTCAACGACTGGGACGGGGACGGCGTCATCGACCTCAACTCGCGCGACGTCTACTCCACGGTGGACGGCGAGATCGACTCCGACCAGGACGGCGTGCCCGACGAGCCCGGCCTGACCTGCTGCGACTACCGGACCCAGGCGTTGATCTGACCCGCTGGCCAGCCGTACGACCGAAGGGAAGACCATGTCCGCACCAACACAGAATCCGTCGGTGCGCTACGGCCGGAAGGTCGAGACCGACGGCGTCCCGAACCTCTACGCGGGTACGAAGGTCACGCCGTGGACCCCACCGGAGCCCGGCATCGACAACCTCGGCATCAGCTCGGTGGACACCTTCGCCGTACCCGGGGTCGGCGAGTTCACCGTGCAGTTCGACGGTTACGTCCGGGTTGTGCGCTCGGCACCGACCGCCGGTGAGTGGGCACCCGCCGAGGTTTACACGAACCTCATCGAGATGAAGATGGTGGGGGAGTCGCCCGAACTGGGAACGATCACCGTTACGCTCAACCCGGAATGCCTGTCCGCCGGGCAGATCCGGACACCGTTCGACCCTTATGCGGGCGAGGGGCCCGCGGCCAAGGCATGCCGGATGGCCGTCGGCGCGATCTTCGACATGCCCAAGCTGGGCATGCAGCTGGTCAACCGGGAGCCCATCATCCTGACTATCGACGACGTGCGGACCATCCCGCCCGCCGGTGCGCCGGGCAAGGGCCAGATCTACCGCATGCTGCCACTGCACGACCGCAACAACCTCGAGGGCGAGCCGGTCGCCTACATCACCAGCCTCCGCTTCAACATGGGGGGCTACCTTGAGAAGAGTGTGATCAAGAACTAGCGCAGAACAGGACGATAGGACGGGCCGGGATGCAGCGATGCCCGGTCCGTCCCACACCCATGGTGATGTCCACGGCCGTGATCTGTTCCCGCGGCACAGGTTGAACGGCTCGGCAACCTTCCGGAGTCCGTGTGCGGAGCGGCTGCCCCCTGTTCGACGTCATCGGCTCGACAGTTGTTGCAGGTCTCGGACGTACCACGTTGCGGGACGGACTTCGGTTAGCGGTTCAGCGCTCGGCCACCGGGACCCGAAGACGTGTGTTCCCCAGCACGTCCATGGCCATCAGGAGCGGAACGGCAAGCACGATCGGAGGGTCGGTGGGTTGTGGTGCCCGCAGCCGCACCCCGACACTTTCCGGTGCCGATTGTCCGGCGGCCACATGGACGGGAGAGGAACCCGCACCGACGAGGACCGCCGGCCTTCCCTGCCCCCGTAGCATGTCCGCGACGGTGGCGGCGGGATCGAGAACAGTGGCGAGAACGTGGTAATGGCCTTCGGTCAGCCCGGTGAATGCCACGCTCTCCGGTGGCACAACAACTGCCGAGGTAGCCGGCTTACCTTGGGGCACACCGGAAGGAAACAGGCCGACGACAGCGGGTGCGGCGGGGTCAGGACCTCCGAGAACGGTCGCCACCACCTGCGGTTCGCCGCGCACGGAGCGTGGTGGTGGCACGGCCCGGTCCAACAGGGTGCCCATCAGCAGGTCGCCGAACGTGGTAACTGCGTGTCGGAACCGACTGGGGGGTGTTCCGACGAGCCGGGTGAACTGGGTCGTGAACGTGCCGAGACTCGAGTAACCCACCGAGAAGCAGACGTCCGTGATGTTCATGTCCGTTGTCACGAGCAGTGACCGCGCCTCGGCCATCCGTAGTGCGGTGAGGAAACGGGACGGCGTGGCGCCCGTGACCTGACGGAAGGTGCGGTGGAAGTGGAACGGGCTGAGTAACGCCACCTGTGCCAGCTCGGTAAGGGAATGCCGGTCGCCGAGCGCGTTGCGCATGCGACGAACGGCCCGCAGGACCGCGGCGAGCCGATCCTGGCTGGCCGGGCGGGAAAGGCACGAGCGGGTGGCCGCGCAGGCGTCGGCGGCTGGGCACAGCCCGTGCGGGCACGGGGATCGTCCACTGGTGGCACGCAGGTCGGCGATCACTCCGCGGAGCCTGCCTACGTGGTTCGACGGGAACGTCATCTGCACGGTCTCCTGCGACTGCGTGCGGGGACAACAGCGGGGCGAGCGGCGACTCCGGCCGGCGAAACGCGGAAGCGGGCGTGGCGGTCACCTCTCTGTCCGGGCCGTCGTCGGCAAATATAGCTTCAGAAAAATGGAGCGAACAATCGGCCGTGTCGGTGGTCGCCCTCCGTGTTCACCCAGGAAGAGTGGGCTGAGCAAGGTTCGAGAAGACGCCTTTCTGCGCAGACTACTACGTTTCTTCAGTACCGATCTGGCGCGGAGGATGCGATGACGACACAAGCATCAGGTTTCGGAAGTGCCCCGCTTGCCGGAGGCCCGTTCCCCGCCGCGCCGGGCCTGGCGAACGCCGACGTCGCGTTCCCACCGCTCGCCGCGAGCGCCTTCCCGGTTGTCGCCGACCGCTGGGAGCGCCTCGTCGCCATGGGAAGTACGACGTTTCCGGCCGACCAGGTATGGACGGCCCTGACCGAACCCGAACACGTTCGGCACTGGCTGGCCGTCTGCCGCGGCTCCTGGGCGAAACGGGACGCCGAGTCCATGTTGGACTTCGAGGACGGCGAGTTCTTCTGGTGCCGCACGCTCCACAGCACGCCACCCACCATGGCCCGTCCCGGAACGTTGCGTTATCTCTGGCGCTGGCTCGGTATCGGTCCCGCCACCGAGGTGACCTGGACGATCGCCCCCTCGGAGAGCGGAACCACCATCACCGTGGTGGAGGAGGCGCAGAACCCGGCGTCGGACTGGCGATCGTGGAACGGCATGGGCTGGCCGGGGATCATCGACCAGCTCTCCGGCTACCTACGTACCGGAGCCTCGTGGCGGTGGCCGTGGCGTCGGATGGGACCGTACGTCCAGATTCCGCTGCCGGCGGCGCCGTTCGAGGCGTGGGATGCGCTCACCAGCCCCGCCGCCGTCAAGCACTGGATGGGTCGGTCGGCCGGCTCGCTCAGCCCGGGGGACGAGATGACCCTGGTGATGGGCGACGCCAGCGGTACCGCGCTGCTCCGGGTGACCAGGGCCGTGGACGCCGGCCAGGAGTTCCCCTCCTACCTGCCCTACCTGGAGTTCGAGCTGCGGCGCCGGTCCTGGACGGCGGCGCTGGGCGGACGGATGTGGGTCGAGCCGGCCGGGCTCGGCGCCTGCGTGCTGCACGTCTTCCACCACAACTGGGAAGCCCTCGGCCTCGCCGACCCCCTCCCCGAGCGGCGCATCCTGACGAACTTCTGGGCTTCCGCGGCAGCGCGGGCCCAGCTGCTGTTCCGCCAGCAGGGGAGTCCCGGTGGACCGCACGGATGGTCCGTCGCGGCCGCCGACCCGGCCGAGCAGGGTGGCGCTGCGACACCGCAGGGAATGCCGGGGCACGGCGGAGCCGGCCCGGCGATCGATGTCCGGGCGGCGATGGCGTTCGCCGGACGGGTCATGGGAGATCTCAGCGGCGCCATGGTGAGCCTGATGGCCGTTCTTGGTGTCCGCCTCGGAATTTTCGCGGCGCTGGCCGGCGGGCCGGCCAACAGTGCGGAACTCGCCCGGCGGACCGGACTCGCCGAGCGGTACCTGCGGGAGTGGCTGTGGTGTCTACACAGCGCGAACTATCTCCAGGCCACGCCTGACGGCCGGTTCTCGCTGCCGCTCGAGCACGCCGGGGTGCTCGCCCGGACCGACTCACCCTTCTCACTCACCGGGGGCCACCGCCTGTTCGCGGCCATGGCCACCATGCTCGATCCGATTACCGAGGCGTTCCGCACGGGTGAAGGTGTTGCGCACGGGCGCTATCCGGAGGAGTTCGCCGCGGCCATGGAGCAGATGAGTGCGACCTGGGTCGACCACATGCTCGTGGACCAGTGGCTACCGGCGGTTGACGGCCTCACCGAGCGGCTCGCGGCGGGCGGGTTCGTCGCGGACGTCGGCTGCGGCAGCGGTCGCGCCCTGATCCGCATGGCAGAGCGGTTCCCGAGCGCCCGATTCGTCGGCTACGACCTTCACGAACCAAACCTGGAACGGGCGAGGGAGGCCGCCGACCGCTCCGGTGTCGCCGACCGGGTCCACTTCGAACGTGCCGACGCCGCCGAAGCTCTCGCGGCGCCGACCGACCTGGTGACGATGCTCGACGTGCTCCACGACGCACCGGACCCCGAGGCGACCCTGCGCGCGGCGCGGGTGGCGGTGGCCGAAAGCGGGGGAGTGGTGCTCGTTTTGGAGAGCAGCGGGGCGGACGACGCCCGGGACAACACCGGCGCGCCGGCCAGCATCCTCTACGCAACGAGCACCCTGTACTGCGTGCCGACCGCGTTGGCCGACGGTGCTCCCGCGCTCGGCACTTTTGGGCTGCCCGCGCGGGAGATGACCCGGCTCGCGGACCGCGCCGGCTTCCGCGAGGTCCGCGAGTTTCCCGTCCAGAGCCCCTTCAACGCCCTCTACGTCCTTCGTCTCTGATGAGCCGGGACACCGGCTCCGGTCCTCGCCGTCGTCGGCGGGATGTTGCAGCTCGGTCCCGGCTACCCGGGAGCCTGGTCAAGCTTCGCGGGGAGGTTGTCCGTTCGCTGGTGAGCGAACATCTGCCTCATCTGGTTGACTTGCAACTGACGGGGTACTGCGCTGATCAGTCGGTTACGGAGCCAGCAGGCCATCGGGTGACTCCACTGACCGAGCCTGCCCATCAGGTGCGCCTGTCTCGTCAGCGCATTGGCTCGCCTGCGTCGACGAGCCTCGTAGCGCAGTAGGGCTGCGGGGATGTCGGTCGACTCGTGTGCCAGGCAACTGGTGAGCGCGATCGCGTCCTCCAACGCCTGGCAGGTTCCCTGTCCCAGGGTCGGGGCGCTCGGATGCGCGGCGTCACCGACCAGGGTTGCCGCTCCCCGGCTCCAGCGTCGCAAGGGAGTACGGTCGACGATCTCGGACACGACCATCCGGTTCGGATCCGTAGCCGAGATCAGCCGGCCAACAGGTTCGTGCCAGGAGGAGAATCTCCCCAGGAGCCAGTCCTTGTCGATCGAAGAACGTGACGCCAGGTCTCCCCGTGAGCCGAACGCGGCGAACCAGTAGACCCGCCCGCCTGTCATGGGGAACATGCCGAACTGCTCGCCACAGCCCATCGACAGCTGTGCCGGGAGCTTGGGCCCGGCATACGGGGCTACACCACGGACAACGGCATAGCCGAGGTGACGGAGGTCGTCTCCGTCGAACAGCCCGCGACGGACAGTGGAACCAATTCCGTCGGCGCCGACGAGTAGGTCTCCTCCGAGCACGTCACCGTTCTCCAGGACAGCACCTACTGATACCCCTTCTTGCAGCACCTTTGTGCAGCGGCTGCCCAAGCACAGGTTGGCCCTAGCCCGGACCAGAAGTGGCCGCATCAGGTCACCACGCAACAGGGCACGGCCGTTGCCGCCGCACCGGCCCACCATCACCTCCTGCGGTACGAACTGCATGGTGTCGCCCGTCGCGGTCCGCATCGCCAGACCCGCTGCCGGCTCGCTCACCGCACGTACTTCGGCACCGGCATCAATGACGTCCAACGCCGTCAAAGCGTTCGGCCACAGCGTGAGGCCGTTGCCGCCACCAGGTCCGGCCGGGTCCCGATCCGCCACAACCACGTCCCAGTTGAGCCGTCGAAGCAGGACCGCCGTGGCGAGACCAGCAGGTCCTGCTCCCACAATGACCGCTCTCCGTCGGCGTCGCGAGTGGGTCATCGCACCCTCCCGGACCGGTCGGGGACCGGCCGAGGCGGATCGGCCGGCATGGAGAGGGGAGCGGACGGAGCGACTGTCGGCAGGTGCATGATGGCCCCCAGACCGGGTTCGGTCGTGGTCGACCGACGGAACGTCGCGCCAGCGTTGTCGCCGCTTCCGTGCTTGCTCGTCGCACGAGGTCGGCAACCCCGGTGCGGAGATCAGTAAGGAACGAAGCCGGCAAGAATCTGGCGGAGCGATGCCGAGCGTAGGGGAAGGCGACGGAACTGATCTTCTCTTCCCTTGCGCGAGACGCCGACAAGCATCCGCAGTGTAGGTTCGAGGGTCTCCCCGACCGCCCGGGCCGACGTTGTCAGGAGTCCTCGAAGAGCTCGGCGGCGCCAGGGCTGCGCGCCCACTGGTCGCCCCGCTCCTCCAACTCCGCGACGGACAGATTTTCGTTCTGCTGGGCCAGGGACCAGTGATGACCGAACGGGTCGCGGACGACCGCGTACCGATCGCCCCAGAACGCGTTCTGGGGCGCCACCAGCTCTTCCGCGCCTGCCGCCACCGCAGTGGCGAACGCCGCGTCGACGTCCTGCGTGTACAGGTGCAGGACCACGGGCGTTCCGCCGAGGGACACCGGGCTGAGGTTGCCGTGCTCCCGGAACTCGTCGTGCACGAGCAGTCTGCCGCCGGCGATCAGCAGCTCGCAGTGGATCACCCGTCCGTCCGGTCCGTGATTGCGCAGCAACTCGTCCGCACCGAACGCCGCCCGGTAGAACCGCACGGCGGCGTCGGTGTCGGACACGGTGAGCTGCGGGGTCACCCCGGGAAACTCGTCGTCCGCCCCGCTGCGGGACATTTAGTTATCCTTCCTGTCGGCGCGGAGCAATTTCCGTGCGGTGTCGCTGTCGACGAGGGTAGCGAGACGACGAGCTTCCTGGCGGACCGCTGCCAGCCCCGTCGGGGTGATCCGGTAGCTGCGGCGGCGTTCGGCCCTGCGGTCGGCACGCACGGCTTGCTCGTCGATCTCCACTTCCTCGACCAGCCCCTCCACCCGCAACCGTTGCAGGGTGCGGTACAGCGTGCCCGGACCGAGCACCAGGTGGCCGCCCGTGAGGTGTTCGACGTCGGCGATCAGGCCGTACCCGTGCCGATCCCCCTCGGTCAGCGCCAGCAGCAGGGCGAATGCCGCCGGGGTCAACGCGTTGGTCATGACGAGGTTGTGTCGCTCGTGGCCGCGTCACTCCTGGCTGACGATGAACTGGTGGCCGTCGGGGTCGGTGACGGTGAAGAAGGTCCCCCATGGTTGCGTCTGCGGCTCGGTGACCTGGACACCCATGTCCACCAGGGCCCTGTGCAGCGCCTGGACGTCCTTGCACCGCAGGGTCACGTCCGCCGAGTTGCCGACCCGGTCCTGCTTCTCGTACGTCGCCGCGTCGGCGAGCACGAACGCCGTTCCCGACCCCTTCGGAGCGACCTCGAGCCAGCGGCCCATCTCACCGGCGTCGGCGTCGGTGGTCACCTCGAACCCGAGTGCATCGACGTAGAACTGCTTCGCACGCTCCTGGTCGGTGACGTAGAGCGCGACTGTGTTCAGCTTGGTGATCATCACTGCGCCTCCGTACGGTCCCACTTCCGTGGCAAAGAATAGTCCACGCTGGATATAAGATGCCATACTGGTGCCCATGACAGCTGAGGTGGGTCTGGAGAAGTTACGAGCGTGGTGGTCACACCGGCAGGGCCTGGACGGGACGCTGGCCGGTGCCTCGGCCGCCGAGGTGCTGGCCCGCACCGGATGGGCGCGCTCCGTGGGTGGCTGCGGTCCATACCTGGGCCTGTTCGCCCGCGCCGGCCTGGACCGTCGGGCGGTGGACGAGGCCGTGGCGAACCTGGAGATCCACGAGCTGCCCTCCGCCCGCGGGTGCACCTACGTCCTGCCGAAACAGGACTTCGCCCTGGGCCTCACCGTCGGTGCCGGGGCGCCCGAGGGGGAGATCGCGGCGGCGGCCAAGCACCTCGACGTCACCCGAGCCGAGATCGACGAGCTGTGTGACGCGATCGTCGACGCCCTGCAGGCGGCCGCGGAACCGCTGGAGGCGGCCCAGATCAGGCAGGCCGTCGGTGACGCGGTCCGCAACCTGGGGGAGGCGGGCAAGAAGCGCGGCCAGACGACCACCCTCCCGATGGCCCTGGGCCTGCTGCAGGCACAGGGCAGGATCCGGCGGGTGCCGGTGAACGGACGGCTCGACCAGCAGCGGTTCGGCTACGTGGCGTGGTCCTCCTCACCACTGGTCGAGCCCGCGCCCGACACCGAGACGGCCCGGACCGAGCTGGCGAAGCGGTACTTCGCGTGGGCGGGGCCCGCATCTTTGAAACACTTCCGGTGGTTTTCCGGCTTCACCGCCGCCCAGGCCAAGAGCGCGGTCGCACCCCTGGACCTGCAGCCGGTGGAGGGTACCGACCTCCTGCTGCTCCCGGACCACGTCGCGAAGTTCGAGAGCTTCTCGGTACCACGCAAGCCCTCCTACTCCCTGGTCGCCGGTATCGACGGGATCCATCTGCTCCACCGCGAGATGAGCCGGCTGCTCGATCCGGCCGACGCTGCACGGCAGTCGCCCGGGGCCCGGGCCGGCCGCACGCTGGGGGGCGAGGCGGATCCACAGTCACCGATCATCGTCGACCGCGGACGCATCGTCGGCCTGTGGGAGTACGACCACGACACGGGCAAAATCGTGTACCAGTCGTTCGGCAAACCGGACAAGGCGCTGAGCGACGCGGTGGCCAGGACGGAGCAGTTCGTCCGCGACCAGCTCGGCGACGCCAGGATGACGAGCCTCGACTCGCCCAAGAGCCGCGCGCCACGTATCGCGGCGCTCCGCGGCTCGTAACCTCCCTGAAGGCCGTCTTGACCAGGAAGCTCGTGACCACCTGGTTTCCGGCGGGCGAGGTCGCGGACCGCTGCCCGACATCCCGTTGCGGAGCATGATCTGGACACCAGTGGCACGAGTTCCCGAGCAGACACCGAGTGCGATGCTGTTCCTCCAAGACGCGAGGCAGCAGCTGCTCGCGTGCTCTTCCGCGGAGGGGTCCAGGACATTGTGGACGATGGGGCGGATGTGCTCTCATCCCAGGCGCGTCGAGCACGAAAGCAGAGCACCATGATGGGTCCCGGGGCCGCGGTCAGCCGCCCCGGGACCCACAAAGCCCTCGTGCTGCCATCCCTTCAGTGTTGGTCCTCCTCGTTCCCCTCGGGGCGAAGGTAGTTCTCCGCGTCGGTACCGACTCGCGCGGCGTCCGCCTCGGTCATCTTGACCGCCCATGGCACCACCGGACGTTGCGGTTCGCCGGAATCGTCACGGCGTACGAAGGTGAGGTTGCTCCCGATCTCCTCCGCAGTGCGCAGGAAGTCGTAGATGCCCCAGTGCTCGGCGATCTTGCCGTCCCGAATCCGGACGACCTCCATGCCGGGGATGACCACCTCCCGCCCGGTCGGCGGGATCCCCATGAACTGGCCGTTGTGTTTGGCGTGCAGGTTGTACATGACACCGAGGAGGTCGCCCTCGCCGATGATCGCGATGTTGTCCTCCAGCGGGTCCTCGAAGGCCGACGCCCACGCGGAGAACCGCATCTGGACGCCCTCCAGGCCCGGCGGGTCGCCCGGCATGGCGGCGTGGTCGACGAAGTCCTCGGTGAGGTTCCGCCGCAACGTCTCGGCGCTCCAGTCGTTCGCGTTGAAGACCTCACGCTGGAAACGCAGCAGTACCTTCTTGTTCTCCTCGATGCGCGGAACGTCCAGCACCGCTTGGACAAGCTGTTCGATGCTGACGTCGACACCCAGCAACTCGCGAAGTCGGCTGGCCGCTCGCTCCACCTCGACCTGATGCCGATCCTGCGCAGCGGTGGCGGGTTTGCCGGAAGCCATCCTCTTCTCCTCATCCTGGACGAAAACTGGCCGAGCTAGCTCGGCGCGTCCTGCGCACTGGCGGGACGATGTCACTCCAGGCCATCGATGCCGTATCCGTGCTTCTGGTGGTGTTCGCAGTAGATCTCGCCCGGCGGTGCGATCATCGCGCAGCGACGGAGGGTGCCCTTGAGCAGGGTCTGACACTGCCGGCGCTTGAGCTCGATCAACGTCTTGAGCTCGGTCAGCTTATCCTCGGAGGCACCCGCGGCGAGCGCCGCCTCGTAGGCACGCTGCGCCATGCTGCTGTCGAAGCCCTGCTGTGCCCGGACCGCCATGACGTCCTCGGTGAGCGGCGCCATGATCTGATTGGCGAAGATGTCCTCGAACGGGTTGATGTGGCGGTGTTCCACGATCAGGTCGTCCCGCACCTTGATGGCGTGCAGGGTGGGGATCGCGATCTGATGGTCCTTGGGCGGCCGTCCCGCGAACTCCTCGTACTGCGTCCCACGGCCGGTGATGAGACCGACCACCGCTTCCTCGTCGGCCGAGATGATCTCGTTGATGACCATGAACCAGTCCGGGAACGCCCGGAACAGTCCCTTCAGCATACGGGTGTGCGCTCTCGGGCTGATCGGGTCGTTACCGAAGTAGGTCTTGCTGCGGAACTCCGTGGGATGGAAGAGCTTCTCCATGTTCTCGTAGTCGCGGGCGTTCTCGTACTCGATGTACCGGTAGAAGATGTCGATGTTCTTCTGCCGGAGATCTCCGTCGACCCGCGACTGGTACACGGTCATCGTGCCGTTGATCTGGCCGGAGACGGTGGCCAGGAAATGGTCGAACAACTGCTCCCGCGCCGACGGTGGCAGCCGGGTGATGAGCGACAGGTTCTCGCGCAGGGTTGTGTTCCACTCCTTCGGGTCGTCACGGTGGAGCGTGGCGACCTCGCTGGAGGGCCTCCCCGCGGTCGTCCCCGCACCGCTCGAGCTCCCTTCGCCCCTCTCGAACCAGCGGCCCTGAAGTTCCTGAAGCGCAACCTCGTCGAGCTGGTGCCCACCCTTCTCGATTCCACCGCTCATATCCGTCCTCCCGGAGTGCAGGATGGTGTGCGGCCGCTCCGCCCGCGCCGGCGACGGGAGAGCCGTCTGCCGGCGTGGCGGGAAATCTGGCCTCCTCGGTCCTGTGCCAAGGTGCAGAACGCTTCGCCAGCACCCTCGGAACCCACTCTTTCACTGGCGACCCGGGAGCACTTCTTCGTTGTTGCTGGGCATGCGGCAGCAGCACGACCGGCGGTCGGTGAACGAGCAGGTCCTTGGCTGGCGGGTCAGCCAAGGTCGACCATCCGGCGAACGTTGCCCAGAATTTCCACTGCTCGTACGGGTTCGCACCGGGATCGGACCAAGGCCGGCAGACCGTGCTTCGGTTGCGACACCATCAGGCCGCCCCGGTCGACACGTAGCCGCGGGTACAACACCAGTCGCCAGTGGTGGAGAAGAACGGCGAGGACGAGCTTCATCTCCATCATGGCGAGCCCCGAACCCAAGCACATGCGTGGTCCCGCCGAGAACGGCAGGTACTCGAACGGATCGCGGTTTCCAGTCAGCCAACGATCCGGATGGAACCGGTTGGGTCGCGGGTAGAGTTCGGGCCGGCGGTGGGTCACATAGGGGCTGAAGATCACGTGTGCGTCTTGCATCAGTCGGTAGGGGCCGAGCTCGGTGTCTTCCATGCTCACCTTGCTCCACCAGGCGACCGGAGGGAACAACCGCAAACTCTCCTTGATCACCCGCTCCAGGAGCGGTAGTGCCGGGAGCGTGGACGCGTCCGGTGTCCCGTGGCCCAGAACACCGTCCACCTCGTCCAGCACGTCGCGGAGAATGCCGGGATGTGTGGACAACAGGAGCAGAGTCCAAGCCAGCGAACTCGCGGTGGTGGCGTGGCCGGCCATGAACAAGAAGGTCGTCTGGCCAACCAACTCGTCGTCGGTGAGCGGTGCCTCATCCTCCTCGGCGTGCATCAGGCGGGATAGCGCGTCCGTGCCACCCGGCCCGCTGGAGCGACGCCGGGCAATGACAGCTCGGACATCGCGTTCCAGCTGTTCGGACAGCTCCAGTAGCCGACGGTACGGAAAATTGGGTAGGTTGACCGGGAACGAGATCGCCGGAACGGAGAAGACGGAGTCCATCCAGTCCTGCAGGAGGCGGCTCACCTGCGTTCCCGCACGATCCGGCTCGAGACCAAGAAGCGTCTTGATCGCGATCGCCATTGTGAGGGCCCGCATCTCGGTAAGGATGTCGATCCGGGCGTCAACCTTCCACCGAGCCACGTGCTGTTCGGCGAGTCTGACGATGTCCGTCGCATACTTTTCGACATGCCGGCGGCGGAGCGCCGCGGCCACGAGCTTGCGGTGCCGCCTGTGCCGGGCGCCGTTCATGTTGGTGAGGCCGGCATAGAGGCGGCTGAGCGAGCTACCCTCCGGCATCCGGAGCGGTGACGAGGCGGCGTCCAGGTTGCGGAACAGGTCGGAGTTGGCCAGGACGAGCTGGTTGTAGCGCGGCGAGAACACAACCACGTAGTCCGCAGTCCCACGGGCGAGTGATGCGACTTCTCCATAGCGTTCGTGCAACTGCTGGAGATAGCTGATGGCATCCCGCAGGAACATCGCGAGGTTGCCGCGGAACCCCAGCAGCGGCAGCGCCCGTGGTCCGGGGATGAGCTCCGAGGTCACCGGCCCACGCTGTCATCGGCCAACCTCCGCTGGCTTCTCTCCGGTTGCTGCTGCGGACAGGTTCCGAACCCGCTCAACCCGGTTGTCCGGCACGAAGCTCGTCAATGCATTCGGCAAGACCCGCCACGGTGGGGGACTCGACGAGCGTGAGCAGGGAGAGCTCTATGCCGAAGCGGTGGTTGATTCTCCGGATCACCTGCGTGACCATCATGGAGTTACCACCCAGCTCGAAGAAGTCGTCGTGGCGGGAGATATCAAGCGTACCAAGAACCTCCCGCCAGATTTCAGTCACCTGGTGCTCCGTCTCGCTCGGCTGCGGATCCCTACCGCGCACGGTGGACGCGTGACGCGCCGAAGAGCGGTGAGCTGGTATCCGGTGTCGCGCTCGGCGAACTTTCGAGCTGACTTTGGCCTTGCCGTTCCGCATTATCTCCCACAGCCGATGCCCGAGGAGGCGAGCTGACCCAACCGATGGCGCGCCATTTCCGTCCAACCAGTGTCGTTGTCGCTGGAAAGGGTAGGTGGGTAGCGGTACCCGATGTCGCCGTTCCTGAGCCCAGAACTCGGTCCAATCGATGTTGACGCCGGCCAGCCAGAGCTGGCCCAGCGTGTCGAGCAGGGATGCGAGGCTCGGCCCGGTGTGCGCCGACAGCGGGTATGAGGTCAGCGTCGGGTGCCTGTGCTCGTGACGGAAGTGGAACCGCACCAGGGTGCTCAGTGCGCGTCCCGGACCCACTTCGAGGAAGAGCCGGCCGGGGTGCTCCAGTAAGACCCCGATCGCGTCGCTGAGACGTACGGTGGAACGTAACTGCTGCGACCAGTATGCAGGGCTCGTCGCCTCCGCGGCCGTGATCCACGTTCCCGTCACGTTGGAGAGGAACGGTACCGACGGTGGTGTGAGCGTCAGGCCGGCGACATGTTTCTCGAAGGAGCGCAGAACCGGGTCGAGCAAGGATGAGTGGGCCGCGGCGCTGAGCGGGAGACGCAGCACCTCGGCGCCGTCCGAGACCAATCTCGCACCCAGCCTGTCGATCGCTGTTACCTCGCCGGACACCACGCAGGTGTCCGGCGCGTTGACGCTGGCAAGGTCGAGTTCGGCGTCGAGGAGCGGAACCAACTGCTTCTCAGGAAGGTTGACGCTCAGCATCGCGCCGGGCCCGACTGCCTCGAGCAGGCGGCCCCGGACGACTGCGATGCTCAGGGCGTCCGTGCGGCTCATCACGCCGGAAATACACGCGGCGGTGATCTCTCCCAGACTGTGCCCGACCATCGCCGAGGGCCGCACACCCCACGACATCCACAGAGCAGCGAGTGCCTGCTCGACGAGGAGGACTGCCGGAAGCTGGACCGAAGGGCGGGAGAACTGGTCGCGCTCGCCGTCCTCGTGGTCCAGCAACAATCTACGGAAGTTGGTTTTCGAGAGTTCCTGCAGCTCCGCGAGCCCGCGGTCCATCTCATCGCGAAACACCGGTTCGACGGCGTACAGTTCGGTGAGAGCGGGTATGTTCCGGCTTCCGCCACCCGGAAACATGAACACGACGCTCCTGGTTGTTGCTTCCCCGGACCGTACCCGTTTCGGTGGCAGAGTACCCAGGACTTCGGCAGCGTCCGCCGCATTGCGACACACCACTGCTCGTCGATGACGAAACCCTCTACGACCGAGTTGGAGCGTGTATGCGACGTCGGCGAGGCTCGCCGGAGGTGCGTGCCCGAGCCGGTCACTGAGGTTCCTGGTCGTGGTCTCGAGTGCGCTGGTCGTCCGAGCCGAGAGCAGGAGAAGCTGGAGCGGCCTGCTGGGGCCGGAGGCCATCGTGGATGGCGCCTCTTCCAGAACGACATGGGCGTTCGTGCCACCGATACCCAGCGAGCTGACCCCGGCCCGTAGGGGGAGCGGACCGTGCCAGTCGGTAAGACGTGTGTTGACGACGAACGGGGTGCGGCCGAAGTCGATCTCCGGGTTGGGGCTTTCGAAGTGGAGACTCGGCGGTATCTTCCTGTGTTGTAGGGCGAGTACGGTCTTGATCAGCCCCGCGACACCGGCCGCCGCGTCGAGGTGCCCGATGTTCGTTTTCACCGAACCGATCGCGCAGAACCCGTTACGGCGGGTACTGCGATTGAAGGCTTGGGTGAGCGCCGCGATTTCCACCGGGTCGCCGAGCGCCGTACCCGTCCCGTGCGCCTCCAGGTATGAGACGGTTTCCGGGTCCACACCGGCGTTGGCCAAGGCTTCGCTGACCACCTCGGCCTGGCCCGTCACACTGGGTGCCGCGTAGTCGACCTTGCCGGCACCGTCGTTGTTCACCGCCGAACCCTTGATGACCGCTCGCACGTGGTCACCGTCGGAAACCGCCTGGGCCAGCGGCTTCAACACAACCACCCCCACCCCGCTGCCGAACAGGGTTCCGGCCGCCCGCGCATCGAATGCGCGGCAGTGCCCGTCCGGTGATAGCACGCCGTCCGGCTCGTGGACGTACCCCTCCTTGTGGGGAACCTTCACCGCGACCCCTCCGCAAAGCGCCATGTCGCACTCACCGTTGAGCAGGCTCTGACAGGCGAGATGCACGGCGACCAACGAGGTCGAGCATGCGGTCTGCACCGTCATGCTCGGCCCCGTCAGGTTGAGCTTGTACGACACTCGTGAAGTGAGAAAGTCCTTGTCGTTGGCGACGAGACCGAACAGGTAGTTGTCCCTCATGGCGCGCTGTGCGGCAGTGGACAGCAGATAGGTGTTCATCGCGGCGCCGGCGAAGACACCGACCGCACCCTGGTACGCGCCGGGTTCGTAACCGGAGTCCTCCAGCGCGCTCCAGGAACATTCGAGAAAGACCCGCTGCTGGGGGTCGAGCAGGGCGGCTTCCCTGGGCGAGTAGCCGAAGAACGCCGCATCGAACCTGTCGTGATCGTCGATCACAGGGGCGGCACGCACGTAGTCGTGGCGCGACCAGGTATCCCGCCCGACACCGGACTCCCGTAGGTCGTCGTCGGTGAAAAAGGTGATCGACTCGACTCCGGCCACGAGGTTGTCCCAGAACCGGGCGGCGTCGGGAGCGCCGGGAAAGCGGCACGCCAGACCGATCACGGCGATGTCCTGGTCGTCAACCATCATCAGGTCGCCTCCGCCGCACACCACGTCCACCCGCTCGATGCACCGCACGTCGGCGCCGCCCACGGGCATGTCCGACCTCGCCCACTCGGTCGGAAGGGTCCTCGCCATCCCGCAGCATGCTTGCCATCGCCGCGACCGTGGGTCGCTGGAAAAGATCCGCAACCGGCATCGTCCTACCCACGCGGTCGCTCAGTTCGGACATGACCTGGACTGCGCGTAGCGAGGTGCCGCCGAGCTCGAAGAAGTTGTCGTCAACGCCGATCTCCTCGGTACCGAGAACGCGACGCCACAGGTTCACCAGCTCCTGCTCGACATCGTCACGAGGGACGGTGATGATGCGTCGCGTCGTCGGCTTACGCCGAGTTCGCCAGTTCTCGATCGCCGAGACGATGGAGTCCAGGTCACGGAGGTCATCTGCGATGTGTTGGTAGAGCGAGGACGGTAACCGGTACCCGCGAGCCGCCGTCGTAGCGGGCTCGGCCCGGTTGGTGTCCCGGGGCATTGCCGCTTCCGGCCGGAAGGTGAGGTGAGCCGCGGCGGAAGCGGCAACTATGAAGAGCGCCGTAGAACCGTCGTCGTGGAGTGTCTCGGCCGTGTCCTGGAAGAAGCGGCAAGCCGGTTCGTTCCGCCCGGAGTACTCGAAAGGGACCTCGACTTTGGCCAGTCCGCCCGCCAGAGCAAGCTCTCCCAGCTTGGAGAGCATCCGGTGCTCCACACCGCGGCCCAGTGCCCTGCAGCTGAGAAGGAACGTGTTGACCGTCAGCGTGTCGTCGACGGGCCGGTAGAGCATCGCGCCGACCAAACCGTAGTCACCGAACCGGTCGGTGACGCGCACGGCGAGACACTCGACGCCCGATGCGAGTAGGTGATGCAGGTCGGTCTCGCTATGTCGGACGGCTCGTGTCGTGAACTGGTTCGTGCGTAGCGTGAGCTGCGCGACACGCGGGTAGTCCTCGGGAGTACAGCGCCGGATCTCTACCCGTAGATCCAGGCTGGTGAGGAAACCCTCGAAAGTCAACGATGAGTTTCGAAGGGAGCTCCGCCGTTTCTCCGCCAGGTAGCGGGCGGCTCTCGTGCGGTCCTCATCCGTGACCCGGGGACGGTCGAAGGCCCAGACGTGCTCCAAAAAGTCTGGAACCTCCGCCGCCACGTCCGGAATGCGTAGCACCACAGCATCCGGGCAATTCGCCAGCACCTCAGCACATTCGACCGGATCGTCATCGAGCAGCACGAAGCTGTCCGAGCTCAGGTTGAGCTCGTTGGCCAGCGACACGATGTTGGTCGATTTCGGCTTCCAGTTGAGCCGATGTGCCGTTAGCCGCTGGAGAGTGAGGGGCATGTCCATTCGGTGTGCGAAGACGGACAGCACGTCGCGACTGTCGTTTTTGCTGCAGAGTACGAGTAACGTTCCTTGCTCTTGCTGCCGAATGGCGAATTCTTGTACCTTCCGCCTGGGTGTGTCGATCACCAGCTCAGCAGGGCTCTCCTCGCCACATGCGCCGGTCCACAATGTGTGGTCGCAGTCCAGCGCCAGGACCTTCACCGGGAGCTGGCGGGATGCAACGTACTTGCGTGCGATCACGGTGCCGAGTGCCGCAAAGTAGCGGACGGTGTAGGGGACGCGGCCGAGCTGGTCAGTGTACTCGTCATGCGGATTAGCCACCGGGTACAGGTCCTGTATCTGCTCCGGGGTGACCACGATGACGTCCGACTGGCTTTTGAGCCTGTCGACCATTTCCTGCTCCGCTATGCGGACCACCGCCTTGCGTCCGGGATCACTCGTGGGAACCGGCGACGATGGGCATACGACGACGATGCATGGTGCTGAGCTGAGCTGACGGTGGGTTCGCAGAGCTCGGACCAGATCTCGTGCGTTGCGTTCCATAAGCGTCGCCTCTGCGGAGCCACCGATGCGTGGTGGGGCTGCAGTGGGGCGCCGCGCGAAGACGTTGGTGAACCCCGTTCCCGTCAGTACGTCGTGCTGGTTGTCGACGACGACGTTGTATCCACGGTCAAGGAGCGTGGTACGTATCTGTTCGACATCCTCACGGCGATGTACCTCGATCACGATCTGGCGTATGAGTGGCCAGTGCTCGTCCTGGATCCCGGAGAGGATGGCGTTCTCGCTTCCCTCCGTGTCGATCTTGAGCAGATCGACGCATTCGATGCCGTACTGCGAGATCACGCTGGACAGCGTCCTCGTCTCTCGTAGCGAGACGTCGGCGTCGAGACGCTCCTGTGTGAGCTGCTCTACGAGGGGGGCGAGGTGGGGGGAGTGCTCTGGGAGGCGGGGGCGCAACATGTTTCGGACGATGGTCCGGATGGCAGCACCATCCCGTGACGGATCCGCGACAAAGCTCGAGAAAGCGGGTGAGTTGCGGTAGAAGGTGAACGGTCTTCTCTGTGCCCTGTCCGCGAGCCCGAAGTTGAAGACCTTGGTGCCCGGGCAGTGCGCCGACGTGTTCATGCGCAGCACCTCGTACACCGGGGGCGCCGGTTCGAAGGCGTACACCCAGGAGTTCGGATAGTGGGCGTGAACGAAAAGGGTGAAAAGTCCGATGTTCGCGCCGACGTCGAGTACGCAGCACCCCTCGTGAAGCTCAACCCCGTGCTGGAGGTAGGACCGCCGAGAAAAGATCTCGTCGTAGAGGAAGTCGGTTTCATGGGAGACGAGATGTGCGATCTCGCCGATTCCTGGCAAGGTTCGGCGGGGCCAGTGGGGGGGAAGGGGCTGCCGGGGCTCGGCGGCTGACGCGAGGGGAGTAGCTCCGTTCCGGAGCCAGTCCGTGGGGCGAACCAGGACGACATTGGCGCCGTCCGTGTTGGTGGACATCGGGCTACCCGGGTCCAGCAGCTGCTGGAAAACCTGGTTGTATCCGGCGAACTCGATGTCTGCGGGCGTGTCGAGGGCGTGGAACCAGAACGACAGCGGTTCCTCGAGGGGTTCGGCGGTGAAGGTGGCGGCGACGACGATCCTGGGGCGGACAGTGGCGGGAGGGTCGGCTCGTTTGGGCAGTGGCAGCAGGCGCAGTCGGAGACCGGACATCTCGACGAGCGGACGCCCGTTGTCGTCCGTGATCAGGACGTCACCCTCGAGTTCGTCCGAACCGGGGGCGTGGGTGCGGATCCGGGCGTAGGCCCTACCGGTGGCGCCCGGTGACCGGTGAAGGAGAAGCTGGTTGCAACCGACGAGCGCGAAGGTGCGATCGGCAACATCAGCCGCGGCGGCGAGCACGTGTGTTGCGCTGTCGAGAACCGTTGGATGAATCAGGTAGCGGTGCAGCTCCTCGGCAACCCGTGCTGGTGCGCGCAGAACGCCCATGGCGGCTCTGTCTCGGACGTAACAGCGGCTGACAACTCGGAATGCCGGTCCGTAGTGGTTCCCGGTCCCACGTAACCGGTCGTACATCGCGTCGCCGGTCAGCTCCACGCCCTGTGTCCAGTACGGTTGTGTTGGATCCAGGATTCCCGCTGTGTCCCCGCCCGTCCTCGTGGCAGGGCTACCGACCAGCGCTGTCGCGTGACGGACTCCGGTGCCACTGGAGATGACACACTCCCGTCCGTTCTCGATGGGGGTTGAGAGCTGGACACGGACTTCGCGTGTGCCATACGGGGGAACGATGAAGACGTGCTCGAATGAGATGTCGTTCACGACGGGCGGTGGTCGACGGTCGAGGTCGGTGGTGGCGGCCAGGGCCATCTCGAGATAGACGGAGCCGGGAAGCACCACCGCTTCCTGGAGCCGATGGTCCACGAGGTACGGAAAGCGATCGACGCCGATATCGAGGACCCAGGGGCCGTTCGGGGACGTTGACCGCCCGCGCAGTGGACTGGACAGCGTCATTGACGCGACTCCTTCAGACCCGCACAGACCGCCGGCACGAATACGCGGAAAATAGCCTTCATCCCCGTCCCCATGTTCGGGTTGACGGCAATATTGGGCAGACGTTGACTGAAGAAGACACCGAGCAGCGGCTCTTCGGAACGGAGTTCCATCCAGCAGTATGTCATCTTGCTGCCGAGATGTTCCAACGTGTCGCGGCCCTGTCCGTAGGGCGTGCCGGAGCGCCGGTAGCCGAACCCCAAGGTGTGACCGAAACCGTGGTCCTCGACGAGCAGCCGGACGATCTCCGGAGACAGCACCCTCCGGCTTCCCAGATAGCCGCCGTCGCGAAGCACCCGGAGAAAGGTCAGCAGGTCGGAGACGGTTGTATACATTCCCCCGTCCGGGAAGACGTAACGCCAGCCGCGACGGAACTTGTCCCAGCCACCGTTCGGCCCGGGAGCGACCTCCGGCGGCATCGCGCCGTCCCGGGTGATCAGCGTGACGTCGGCGATCCTGGACCGCTGGCTCGCCGAGACCCCCTCGTCGATCCGCTGGTCGAGCAGGACGTCACCGGTCTTCTGGGCCACGAAGAACGAATCGGTCATGCCGAGCGGGCCGAACAACCGCTCCTTCACGAAGAGGTTGACCGACTGTCCGGACAGCATCTCGACGATCCGTGCCGCCACTACATGGTTGATCGGGCTGTAGAGGTACTCTGTGCCCGGTGCGGTGAGCGGCTCGTAGTATTCCATGAAGTACCGGCTGACCTGCTCAACCGTCTGTGTTCGGGCGGGACAGCAACGACCATCGACAAAAACGTACTCGTTGGTGCCGCCCGGGTAACACGTCCACGCCGAGGTCGGACCGAGTTCTGTGCCGGCTTCCGGGCAGTGGGGTAGTGGTCCGTCCGGGTCGTTGCACGGTGTCCTGGGGCTCTTGGTGTAGTGCTGAATAGTGGGCAGGCCGGAGGTGTGCTGCAGAAGGTGCCGTACGCGGATCTGCCGCTTGACCGGACTCCATGCGTACGCCTCCATTCCGGGGAGCCGCCACACCTCGGCCTCGACGTCCAACCGTCCGCGCTCCTGCAGGGCCAGCAGGACCGCGGTGGCGGTGAACGCCTTGGACATGGTGCCGATCTCACAGATCTTGTCGGGGGGCCAGTCGCCGACCGTCCCGACCAGGGGACCGTCCGACCGGGTCTCGACGGCGAAGACCGCGCCGGGCAGGTTGGCCGGGTCGTTGCGATGCGCCGCCCGGACCTCGTCCACAACTCGGTCCCACCACACGGGTTCACCCATCCTGTCCTCCGAGACGTTCTCGCACTGTCGCGACCTCCCGGGACAGCCGGAACACCTGCTCGATTCGATCTGCCAGCTCCTCGACCGTCGGTGCTTCCACGAGTGCAAGCACGGGAAGATCGATCCCGAACGTGGTACTGAGCCGCCCTACGACGTCGGGAAGCATCACCGAGTGTCCACCGAGGTCGTAGAAGTTGTCCCGCACGCCGATCGGGACGTCTCCGAGAACGGCTCGCCACACCGCGGTAACGGCTGCTTCCGTGGGTGTTCGGGGTGATTGCGTGGCGACCCGCTGGTCCTCTGCCCGTTGATCGGGGGCGGGAGCAGGTTCGGGAGGTGAGGAATCGACGGCAGGTATCGCGGCGAGGCCGGCCGAACCGCCGGACTGGTACCAGAAGCGTCGATGCTCGAAGGGATAGGTGGGGAGCGGCACCCTGTTCCGGTGTTCGTCGGCGGTGAAAGCCGACCAGTCCACCTCGGCTCCCGCGAGCCAGAGCCTGCCCAGGGCACCGAGTACGTCGTCAAGTTCCGTCCGTCCGGACCGTGACTCGGGCAACGACGGCAGCACGCGGGACGAGATCCGCTGTTGCCGGGCGATCGAGGAAAGAACGTGGCCCGGCCCGACCTCCAGGAGAATGGACGGTCCCAGCTGTGTCAACGCCTGGAAGCCGTCGCGTAGCCGGACCGGATGCCGGAGTTGTTGTGCCCAGTAGTCGGGAGAGGTCGCGTCCGTCGGACGGATCCAGGTACCATGAACATTCGATACGAACGGAATTTCCGGCTCTCGCAGGGAAACTTGCCGAACCTGCTGCGCGAAGGGTTCGAGTACCGGGTCCATCATCGGCGAGTGGAAGGCCCGAGAGACAGCGAGCGGTTGAACGGGAACCGTGCGCTCGCGGAGAATTCGCTCCAGCCTGCGAACCGGGCCCGTTCCGCCGGAGACGACGCACTGGGACTCGCCGTTGACCGCCGCGAGCGTTACCTCACCGTCGAGGTGAGGTACCAGTTCCTCCGCCGGAAGCTGGACGGCGAGCATCGCCCCCGCAGGCTGTGCCTGCATCAGCCTGGCTCGTGCAGCGACCACCGACACGGCGTCCTCGAGTGAGAAGACCCCGGCCAGGCATGCGGCGGTCAGTTCGCCGACGCTGTGGCCGATCATCGCCACCGGACGTAGGTCCCAGCGGAGCCACAGACCGGCCAGCGCGTACTCCGTGGTGAACAGTGCAGGTTGGGCGAACAGGGTCTCGTCGAGTCGTCCGTCCTCGGAGTAGAGCACTTCTCGTAGATCAGCTGAGAGGTAGGGCTCAAAAAGCTCGGCACATCGGTCCACCCTGCGGCGGAACTCCCGCTCGAAGCGGTACAGGTCCCGACCCATCGCGGTGCGCTGGGCGCCTTGGCCGGGAAACATGAAGACCACGTTCGGGGTTTGTGCCGGACACATCTCCGTCCATACGCCCTGCGAGTTGGGATCACGCAGCTTTCGCCCCGCGTCGTCGCGGTCGCATACGACGGCACGGCGGTATGAGAGCGGTGTCCTACCGGAGCGCAGGGTGTGAGCGACATCGGCAAGGTTTCCCTGCGGGTTTCGGGAGATGTGGTCGGCGAGCGCGACACTGGACGCGTGGAGAGCGGTAGCGGTGCGTGCGGAAAGCAGCAGCAGTTGACGCGGTCGCGACGGACTCGACGAACGAAGCCGCGGTGGTTCCTCGAGAACCACGTGGGCGTTGGTCCCACCGACCCCGAGCGCGTTGACAGCAGCCCGCCGGCGAGCGTTCCCGGCAGGCCAGGGCGACAGCTTGTCGTTCACCTGGAAGGGTGTGCTGTCGAAGTCGATCTCCGGGTTGGGCCGGTGGAAGTGCAGGGTTGCGGGAATCTCGCCGTGCCGCAGCGCGAGGATCGTCTTCAGCAGCCCGGCCACACCCGCAGCGGCATCCAGGTGGCCGACGTTCGACTTGACGGATCCGATGGCGCAGAAGCCGCTGTCCGGGGTGAACATTCGGTAGGCACGTGTCAATGCAGCTACCTCGACAGGGTCACCCACGGCCGTCCCGGTTCCGTGTGCCTCGATGTATGAGATGGTGCGTGGGTCCACGCCGGCGTCACCGAGGGCCTCCACCACGGCGGCCGCCTGGCGTTCGACACTCGGCGCTGCGTAGCTGACCTTCATCGAGCCGTCGTTGTTGACCGCCGAGCCCTTGATGACCGCGTGGATCGTGTCCCCGTCAGCCACCGCGTCGTCGAGTCGCTTGAGGACGACGAGACCAACGCCGCTGCCGAAGATCGTTCCTCCTGCCGCCGCGTCGAAGGGGCGGCAGTGCCCGTCCGGACTGAGGATCCCTCCCCTGTCGTGCAGGTATCCGGCGCGGTGCGGGACACGTACCGACACCCCCCCGGCCAAGGCCATGTCGCATTCCCCGTACAGCAGGCTTTGTACGGCGAGATGCACGGCGACCAGGGAGGTGGAGCATGCGGTCTGCACCGCGAGGCTGGGACCGGTTAACCCGAGCTTGTACGACACGCGGGTGGTGAGGAAGTCCTTGTCGCTACTCGCCAGCATCATTACGTAGTCGTCGACGAAGCGAGGTTGCAGACCACTGTGCATCAGGTAGGTGTTGAAGGCGGCACCACCATAGACACCAGTGCGGACATTCTGTTGGCCGGGGGTGTAGCCGGCGTTTTCGAGCGCGGTCCATGCACACTCGAGGAACAACCGGTGCTGCGGATCGATGAGTTCTGCTTCCTTCGGGGTGTAGCCGAAGAAGGCGGCATCGAAGAGCGATGGATCGTCGAGAACAGGTGCGGCACGTACATAGTCGGGGTGTGCGAGGAGTGTCGGGTCGACGCCGGCGCTGGCCAGGTCCTTGGTGCTGAAGAAGGAGATCGACTCGACGCCCGACCTCAGGTTGGCCCAGTACCGGTCCAGGTCGCTGGCGCCGGGGAAGCGTCCGGCCATCCCGACAACTGCGACCTCGGGGTGTCCGTCTTGCGGCGGTTCGGGGTGGCGGCGGGTCGCGCGTTTCCGCGCCCGCCGCCTCTCGCCGAAATGTTGTTCCGCCACGAGTGGCTGGGACGCCTTGTTCTCACCGGTGAGCGCCGTGCTCAGTGCGCGCACGGTCGGCCGGTCGAACAGTCGGACGAGTGGGAAGTCAGGGTCGAGGACGCGGCGCAGCTCCGCGACGAGCTGGGCTGCCTTCAACGAGTTGCCACCGATTTCGAAGAAATTGTCGGACGGGTCCACGTCCGGTAGGTCGAGCACCCGTTTCCAGATGTCGCTGACGATCTCCTCGACCCTGGAACGGGTGATCGGTTGTGGACCTTCCGGAACCGGAACGGGCTCGGGTAGCGCCCGGTGATCCACCTTGCCGTTCGGGGTCAACGGAAGCTGTTCCAAAATGACGAACGAGGACGGAACCAGGTAGTCGGGCAGTATCTCCCGAAGCCGACGGCGAAGCTGTGGCCCCAGCACCCGCGCGGCTTCGGCGGCGCCCGGGTTGCTGGTGTAGCCAGGGGGGAAGAGCCTGCGGCCTCCCTGCATGGGCAGCGGACACCGCACCGAAACGGACCCGTCGTGGAAGACGACGTCGTATCTGTCCAAGTCGCTGCCCCAGCTGATTTCCGTGGCCAGGGAAAGGCGGTCACCAAGGAGCCAGAACTCCTCGGCATCGGCACCGGTGACAGCACAGTGCCGGCTTTGCGCCTTCAGCTGTCCGACGGTGGCTGACTTCCTTTCCGTGACCAGTTGACGGGCGCGGACTAATGAGCGGACGCGCTCGTTCGGTACGCCACGGATTCCCAAAGGGTGTTGGCCTGCGGCCAAGATGTGCTCGAGCCGGGCTAGGTCCAGATCCGCGGACCAGTCGTGCCAGGCGGGCTCGGCCTCGGGGGCAGCCTTGCTGCCGGAACGGAGCATCACGTCGTAGCGGAAGCATGTGAGTTCGTTGACGTAACACCCGCGCTTGAGCTGCACGCTGATGTTCCGGATGTCGGGTATCCGTGTTGGCAGCGCGCGGAACAGGTCCGGGTCGACAACCAGTTCCTGCTCCCGGTTCATCCGCCCGGCGACCCGGCGACACAGCTGCTCGACAGGGAGCGAGTCGGGTGCCCGCTCCAGTTCCACCGACAGATGGAAGACCTCGAGTAACGGAAGGCTCCGGACGTCTCCGATGAAGATCGAACCGCCGGGACATAGCAGACGGACGGCTTGGTCCAGCACGTCGACGAGGTACTCGGCGCTGGGAAAATGCTGGGCAACCGAGTTGAGGATGACCGTGTCGAACGTTCCTGGTTCCAGCCCGGAGAAGTCGTGTGCCGGCCGCTGGAGCAGTCTCACGTGGGGCAACGAAGGCTCGTGCGCTTCCAGTAGGCTCCGAAGATGACCGATCGCTACCGACGAGAAATCGGTCCCGTGGTAGAGGTCGCAGTGGGGAGCGACACGGAAAAGCAGCAGACCGGTACCGCACCCGATCTCCAGTACCCGGCGAGGCCGTAGGGCAAGGATGCGACGGACCGTGTGGTCGACCTGTTCCCGCATCTCTTCGGGTGGGAATGGACGCCGGGTGTAACTGTTGACCCAGCCGGTGATGTTGAACGACGGGTCCTTCCGCGCGTGGGGGTCGTCGTCGATTCCCCGGTAGATCACGTCCTCGTACAGGTCCCGCCAGCGGCCGAGGACATGCCGGTCCTGGGCGGTTCGTCGGTCCCGCTCCGGCACGACGTAGGCGACCAGTTGCTTCTCTCCCGACGGCTGCTCCCGGACCAGGACGACGCTCTGCCGCACCTCGGGAAGCCCGTGCAGGGCGGCCTCGACCTCGCCCGGTTCAACGCGGAACCCGTGCAGCTTGACCTGCCGGTCCCGCCTCCCCAGGAACTCCAGGACCCCGTCCGTGCGGTACCGTGCAAGGTCTCCGCTGCGGAACAGACGGGCATCAGGAACATGGCTGAACGGGTTCGGGACGAAGCGCTCCCGGGTCAGCTCCGGCCGGTTCAGGTAGCCCAGCGCCAAGCCGTCACCGCCAAGGTACAGCTCACCCGTCTCGCCGACGTCCACCGGTCGCAGTTGCTCGTCGAGCAGGTAGACCTGCGTGTTGGAGACCGGGCGCCCGATAGGAACGGTTGTGTCACCCTCGGGAACCTCTCGCACCAGCTGCCAGGTGGAGAACGTCGTGTTCTCCGTGGGCCCGTATGCATTGAGGAAACGGCGAGGTGGGCCGGACACCAGCACCCGCCGCACCCACCGGGCATCCAGGGACTCACCTCCGACGAGTAGATGGGTGACCGTGGCGAAGGCGTCCGGTACTGCAGCGGCAATGACGTTGAACAGCGCGGAAGTCAGCCACAATACGCTGATCCGCAGCTCGCGAATACGGGAGGCGAACTCCTGGGGTGCGAGGAGCCAGTCGGGTGGGATGATGACGAGGCTGGCACCGTTGGACAGGGCACCCCAAATCTCGAACGTGGCCGCATCGAAGGACACGTTCGACGCGTGCGCGACGCGGTCCCTGGGGTTGATCTGGATGTAGTTCGTCTCCCGGACCAGACGGACAATCGCCCGATGGGGTATCAAGCTTCCATTCGGACACCCGGTTGACCCCGAGGTGTACATGACGCACGCGACATCATCCGCACGTGCGCTCTCATCCGGATCATTGGTGACAGTGTCCCCACCGTTGGTGTTTGCTTGGTCGACGCACACGACCTCACCGGCGAAAGGGGGAAGCAGGTCGGCAAGGTCACTTCTACTCAAGACCAGTGAGATCCCGGCGTCCTTGAGCAGGAATCCCAGGCGTCGCTGTGGTGCTGTGGGGTCGAGCGGTACGTAGGCCCCGCCCGCGCGCAGTATGCCCAGCATGGCGGTCACCAGGTCGATGGACCGTTCGATACAGATGCCCACGGGCGTACCGTGCTCCACGCCGTGACGGCGTAAGCGATGTGCCAGAAGGTCCGCACGACTGTTCAGATCCTGGTAGGTGGTGCGGGTACCGCTCTTCGCGTCGATTATTGCCGCAGCATCTGGCCGACGTACCGCTTGCTCAGCGACGAGCTCTTGAACACCGGCGTTTCTCGAGTATTCGGTCCGGGTGTCGTTCCACGACGCCGGCACGGGAAAGTGTGCCTCGAACTGTGGCGTCACCGCTGACTCCCGCACGCAAGAGGTACGAAGTGGCGGAATATGACGCGCAGGCCGTCAACCATGTTGTTGTTGACGACCGCGTTGGCCAGACGCTGGCTCAGGAAGACGCCCAGCATTGGCTCGTCCCGGCTGGGGTCATACCAGAAGTAGGTCATGATGTTGCCGAGATGGTCTAACGTCCCGGGCCCCTGGCCATAAGGGGTGGTGGACGCACGGAAGCCGAAGCCCATAGTGTGGGAGAAGCCGTGATCCGTCACGAGAAGCTTGATCACTGCTGGCGAGAGGACTTGGGCGTCCCCGCGTAGTCCACCGTCCCGAATCACCCGCAGATAGGCGAGGAGATCACCGGCGGTGGTGTACATCCCACCGTCCGGATAGATGAACCTCCACCCACGCCGCAACTTGTCCCACGTGCCGTCGGGACTCGGGGCCACCTCCGCCGGCCATCCTCCGTCCCGTGTGATCAGCGAGACCTCGGCAACACGATCGCGTTGCTCGTCGACGACTCCCTCATCGATGCGCGCGTCGAGTGCTGCGTCGCCGGTCGGTTGCGCGACGAAGAAGGAATCCCGCATATCGAGCGGGTCGAACAGCTTCTCCTTCAGGTACAGATTCGGTGACCGTCCGGTGAGCTGCTCCACGATCCGGCCGGCCACGATGTAGTTCGCGGAGCTGTAGGAGTACCGGGTGCCGGGCTCGTGGACCAACGGGTAGGTTCGCATGATGTGGTCGCTGACCTCGTCGAGTGTCGCCAACCTGCCGGGTCGGCACGTCCCGGTGACCGGCACGGGCTCGTTGGTGTATCCGGGTGACCCGATCCAGGGCACGGTTGGGCCGACCAACTCGGCCCCGGGGAGGTCGGGCGGTGGCTTCGTCGGGTCGAGGCAGGGTGATGCGGGTGCTTCCGCGTAGGGGAGAAAAACCGGCATACCGCTGGTGTGCTGCAGGAGATGACGCACCCTGATCCGGCGCTTCGTCGGGTCCTCTTCATAGGTGGTCATGCCCGGGAGCGCCGTCACCGGAAGATCGATGTCCAGGGCACCCGTTTCCTCGAGCGCCATCAGCAGGGCCGTCGCCGTGAACGTCTTGGTCATCGAGCCGATGTTGCAGATCGTCCCGGGTGACCAGTCCTCGCCCACGCAGCTGACCAGCGGGCCCTCCGACGGTGTCTCCACCGCGAAGACCGCGCCCGGCAGGTTGGCCGGGTGCGTTCGCTGGAAGTCGACCATCTCGGCGACGACGCGTCGCCACCAGCTGCCGCCGTTCATCGTGATGCCCCAGACCCAGCAGACCTACCGAGGTTTTTTGTCGATGAGGTGACCCTTGTCGCCGTACATCAGGCGCCGCACCATCCCGCTGGCGAGGAAGTCGTGGGGGAAGCCGAGCTTGATGCGACTGACCTCGGACAGCCGGGCGAGCTGTTCGTCGGAGAGTTCCACCTGGAAGCAGGCGACGTTCTCCTTCACCTGGACCACGGAGGTGGCACCGAAGATCGGGATGGTGCCGCGGGACCTGAGCCAGTTGAGCGCCACATGCGCGGGAGAACAACCGACCTCGTCGGCGATCGAGCAGACCTCCTCGGCGATCGTACAGTTGCGTTCCGTACGGGGGAGGAAGCGCGTCATGACCGGATCGTCCAACCGGCGCGGTGGGCCGCCGGGAGCAGGACCGTGCCCCTGGCGGTACTTTCCGGTGAGCCAACCGCTCGCGAGTGGTGTCCATGACGCGATGGCGAGACCGAGGCTGTCCGCCATGGGGATGAGCTCGCGGTCGGGTTCGCGCTCGACCAGGCTGTACTCCACCTGGATCGCGCAGAACGGGGTACGGTCGCAAAGGTCGGCGAGAGTGTTGAACCGCGCCACCGCCCATGCCGGCGCGTTCGCAACACCCAGGTGGAGCACCTTGCCCGTACGGACGAGGTCGTCAGTGGCACGAAGGAGTTCGTCGATCGGCGTGAGGTTGTCCCACGCGTGTAGCCACAGCAAGTCGATGTAGTCGGTCTTGAGCCGTCGCAGGCTGTTCTCTACCGAGCGGATCATGCTCTTGCGATGGGCTCCGGACGCGTTCACGTCATCATGCGCGAGTGTTCCACCGTACTTCGTCGCAACAACCACACGATCCCGGTGGCCGCTCATGTACTCACCGAGGTAGTCCTCCGTCGGCCCGTACGTATGCGTGTCGACGAAGTTTCCACCCTCGTCGAGGAAGGCCTCGAAGATCCTCCGGCCTTCCTCCTTGGAGACGCACCAGCCTTGGCCCTCCTCATCGAAGGTCATCGTCCCCAGACACAGGCCCGACACCCGGAGCCCACTCCTGCCCAACACCACGTACCGCACGTTGCCTGCCTTGGCTCGAAGATGCAGTCGACAACGGTCCCGCCAGAACCACCCGGTACTACTGTCCCGCTGGTTTGCGAACACACCAGGCCGCGAGGTACCGCGCAGAGAACCACCGAGGTGTCCTCGTACCGCGCTCCAGCTGAGCCGGCGTCCGGTATGACACAGTGAGGAACGGCGGCGATACGTCTGCGCGTGGCCAGCTCACCGGCTGAACGGGCGCGAGCACCAGTCCTTCCCAGCAGCTTGTCGTCGTAGGCAGGACAACGTTGCGCCGGCCCGGTGGCTCCGGGTGCTCTTCCGGGGTACTTGCCCCGCTCTCCCATGGGGTCAGGTACCCCGGGGAGCTGTTACTGCTGGTCCTCGGGTCGCCAGTCGGCCGGGCGGTCCGTCCCCGGTCCGGTGGCGAAGCGGACCGGCGGCCGTCGTAAATCGGTCATCTGGGACGCGGTGATCTGCCAACGGCCGTTGCGGAAGGTGAAGCTGTGCATGGTTCGGTAGGAGAATTCCCGAACCTCCTCGGTGATCTCTCCGGTGGCCTCGTGCTCGGTGAGCCACTTGCCCTTCATACGGAAGGTGCCCACGGAAACCGCGGTGTTCCCGTGCACCTGGAGCGTGTCCTCGGTGGTCTCGAACCCGTCGGGGCCGAGCGACTGGGGCCTGATCGCCCCGTGCAACATCCGGTTGATGCACTTCTCCTTCCCGACGATCTCCCCGTGCGGTGCCACCAACCGGTACTCGTCCGCAACGATGCGGTTCAGTACCGCGCGGTCGGCACTGAACTCCTCGGGATCCACCAACTCCTCGAAACTTCTGCCGGACTTCTTGGCGAAGTCCTTGATCTTGATGTACTTGTCGCTGATGGTCGCCGCCTTGGCAACCAGCTTCTTGATCGCCTGGCGGACCTCGGCGACCTGCTCGGCGGTCACGCCCGAGTCGGGCGTGACCCCGGAGTCGACGGTGAAGTCGCCGATGGCCCGCTCGAGTGCCTCACTACTTAGGCTCGTCCATTCGGTGTCCCGGTGCTGTTGCTTGCGCTCCACTGGCATGACCGGCTCCTTCGTCAGCCCGCATGCGTCAATCCCTCCATCCGCAGTGTCTACCGCCTCGTGCCCGCCTGCTTCTTCGGCATTGCTGAGGGCGGGGTTGTTGGGCCGGCAAGGAGGAAGAAGCCTTCCTCCGCACGGGTAGGGAACATTTGCGGTGGCAGATGGGGCCGTACCGCTCCCCGAAGCGGGGCAGGGGTGCTCGGGAGCACGAGGAAGGCGACGCACGATGTCGGTTGAGGCGAACAAGGAGCTGGTCCGGCGCTACATCGCGACCTGGAACAGCGGAGATCTCCAGGGCATGGCCCGGTTCTGGGCGTCGGACATGGTCCACCACACCCGGAGCGGTAGCCATGGGTTCGAATCCGTGGTGAACATCGTCTCCAACTTCATGAAGGCGTTCCCCGATCTGCACTTCGAGATCGAGGACATGGTCGCCGAGGGGGACCGGGTCGCGACCCGGATGACGGCCACGGCCACGCACACGGGGGAGTACATGGGCGCGGCGCCCACGAGGAAGCGGGTCGCCTGCTCGGTGTTCGGCATCGCCCGGATCGCCGATGGCAAGCTCGTCGAGCACTGGGGTGTGACGGACGAGCTCCACCTGATGGAGCAGGTCGGGTTGGTGGCCGAGGAGTACCTCGCCGCGATGGCCTGAGCGGGACGCCGGCGCAACGGAGTGGTGGTGGGACACCGCTCCGTTGCGCCATGTTTCGGGTAACCGCTTAACCCGCCGGGGCGGATCCACCCCCCGGTGAGGAAGATTGAAGAACAACAGCGACCACAGAGGACCCTCACCATCTGAAGCCCCTCCGTCTCGCCCGGCAAGGGAGCGGTGGAGGGCCACGCTTGGCGTCACGATCGGCGCCGACGGTAGCGGATGACGCACGGAGAGCGCGGCCGGGTTACCCCCAGCTCGAAGTCCGGCTTGGGCTCGCTGGCAAGAGGAGCCAGGTCGTATCTGGAGAGCAGCGCGCCGAGCAGGATCTTGACCTCGTTGGTCCCGAACGCTTGACCGGGACAACGGTAAAAACCACCGCTGAAACCGATAAGAGCATGTGGATGCTGCTTGTCCTCGGCCCGTTTCGGGCTGAACCGTTCCGGATCGTACCGTTCGGGATCAGTGAACACTTCGGGCAACCGATGGGCAACCCCGGGGCAGAGCATGGTGGTCCATCCGCGCGGTACGTGGAACCCGTCGATCTCGTAGTCTCGGGCGTTGACCCTGGCGTAGTGACCCATGACCGGACGTAGGCGCAGCGACTCCTTGAAGGCCCACCCGAGACTGTGCATGCGGCTCAGCGAGGCGTTTGGGTCCGTATGCAGATCGATGTGACCTTCGGCGAGTTCGTCGACCACGGACGTGAGGTGCCGCGGATGCCGTAGCAGCTGTACCAGTGTCCAGCACGCCTGTGCCGCTGTGGTGATGTATCCGGTGAAGATGGTGCACAGCGCCATGCCGATCTGCACCTCGGTTCCCTCGGCGCGAAGGCTTTCGTGGTCGACAAGGGTCTGGAGAAAGTCGGAGTGGCGGCCATGTCCACGGCGCCGTTCGTCGAGCACCGGGCGCAGCATCTCGCTGAGCTGCCGACGTGCCCGGTCCCTGCGGAAGAACTTCGGCAGCGGGAGGTTCGGTGGTAGGACGAACTCCATCCCACGCGCAAGATCCGTCAACAGTGGACGGAACTGGTCCACGCGCGTCCGGATCTCTGGACCCAGCAGGGCGCTCGCGGCGATGCGCATGACCAGTGGTTCGATTGCGTCCCAGAGCTCGAACTGGCCGCTGTCCCCGAGCGTGTCGAGCCAGCTGTCGACCTCCTTGACCATGGTTTCGGTGTAGTGCGCGAGCTGACCACCCTGGAATGCCGACTGCAGCAATGCCACGTGGCGTCGTCGGCGTTGCTGATCAGCAGCCGCCATCATGACGTCACCGAACATGGGAATGACGAAGCGATACAGCTGGGGAACCAGGAGGGTGCGGTCGACCTCCCGGAAGTAGAAGTCGTGGTACCTGGGTCCGATCAGCACAACGCCCTTCATGGGACCGAGTCGGATGCCGAAGATGGGACCGTGTTGTCGGTAGGCACGCAGGAAGACGCCGAGATGGTCGCGTCGCCACGCCAGCATGCTCCCCACGAAGGGCAGCCCCTTCACCATCGGGGGAGTGCGTAGCGTTCCCTTCGCTACCTGGCCCATGTGCGTCTCCAAGGTTCTTTGTGACGGCCTGCCGCCCCACTCGGCCTCCCGAACGGCACATCGGCGAGCCTGGTCGGTCAGACGGGCAGGAGCGTCTCCCCGCGGAGGTGTCAGGCAATGTGGACTGCCGTCGTTCCTCCATGCCGTGACCATCCGGACCACAACCTGTTGAGCGTCCGAGGGATCGAAAGAGCAGCGTGATCGGCTTGCGTACGCCCAGTCAGAAACACGCTAGGTGAGTTAATACGCGCTGTGCTTCTCAAGGATTGTCGAGAAAGGCACCGCTCATGCGTCCGGTGGAAGCTGTCACCGGACCACCGACGGCGCACGGGAGAACCGACGTTCCTCAGGAGTGCGGGCCTCGGTTACTGGTTGTCGTACTCGGCAACCAGCAACGGTAGCGCGAGGACCAATGGCGAGTCGATCGGCCTGCGCCGCCGCAGCAGCACCGTGAACGTCGATCCGGACACCACCCTGCCGGCTCTGATCCGGACCACTACCGGACTCGCCCCGACCAGACAACGGTCGGGAACGTTGCTCACGGCTTCGCTAAACGTGATCGAAGGCGCGAAACGCACCGCCAGTGGGTGGTACGTACCATCATGATCAGTCTCCTCACCCCGTCGCTGTTCGACGTGAGCCAACCGCCGTGTGGGTGAGCCATCCAGCTTTGCTGAACGTCTCCGCTCCCGCGCATCGTTTGCTCGATGGGGTCGTCCACCACGTAATGCAGCAGTGAGCGCGGCACTCGTCGCTGCTGTCGGTGGGAACGAAGACCCAACATTGGGAGCGCGACCGAGCGCGGGGACGCGGGGCGCCCGGCGCTGTGCGACGTGTTGTCGCAACTTCCGGCAATTATTCGACCGAGCAAGCTCGGAGAAGCGCCGGTGAGTATCCAGTGTCGTGTGCGGAAGGATCGGAGATCAAATTCCTGCAAAGGGATCTTGTGTGCGTGGTGACGTCGTCAGTAGGTTGGCTCGCCGGTGGGTGTCGGCCGGGCCACCCGTCACCCGGGTGGCCCAAGACCTGGGAGCAAGCCGTGGATTCGAGCTCCGATTTCGCGATAGAGACCAGCAAACTGGTGAAGACATTCGGCGACACACGGGCGGTCGACGGCGTCGATCTACTGGTAGGGACCGGAGTGGTGTACGGCCTGCTCGGTCCCAACGGTGCCGGCAAGACCACCACGATTCGTATGCTGGCGACCCTGCTGCGGCCCGATTCCGGAACGGCGCGGGTGTTCGGGCAGGACGTCGTCCGCGACGCCGCCGCCGTGCGGAACAGGATCAGCCTGACGGGACAGTTCGTGTCGATTGACGAGGGGATCAGTGGCCACGAGAACCTCGTCCTCATTGGGAGGCTGCTCGGGCACTCCCCGGCTGCGGCGAGAAGCCGCGCGAGCGAGTTGTTGGAAGCGTTCGATCTGGCCGAGTCTGTCGGCAAGCCAGCCGGTCAGTACTCGGGCGGGATGCGACGTCGGCTCGACATCGCGGCGAGCATCATCGTGACCCCGGACCTCATCTTCCTCGACGAGCCCACGGCGGGCCTCGACCCGCGCAGCCGGAACCACGTCTGGAACATCGTGCGAGCGTTGGTGGCCGAGGGCACCACCGTCCTGCTGACCACCCAGTACCTCGACGAGGCCGACCAGCTCGCGAACCGGATCGCGGTGATCGACCACGGCAGGATCATCGCCGAGGGTACGAGCCCCGAACTGAAGTCCTCGGTTGGCTACGGTGCGTTGCGGGTCCGGCTGCGTGACCACGAGCGCCGGTCGGAGGCCGAACAGCTACTGTCGCAGGCGCTCGCGGTGCCGGTGCGTGGTGCGGGTGACCCGGCTGTGCTGTTCGCCCGGGTGCCCAACCCGGACCAGGTGGGCCGGGCGTTGGCGGCGTTGTCCGACGCCGATGTCGGGGTTGTGGAGTTCACGCTCGGTCAGCCCAGCCTCGACGAGGTCTTCCTGGCGTTGACCGGACATCCGGTGGCCGAAGACTCCCGGAAGGAGGAGGTGGCATGACCTCGTCACCGGCCACGCCGTCGCAGAGTGGCGTCGACGAGAACCTGCGTAAGGCGCTTGCGGCGCACAGCCGGCCGTCGCAACCGAACCCGCTGTACGCCTCGCGCACCTTCGTCTGGCGGGCCATGATCGGCTTCAAGCACGCCCCAGAGCAGGTGGGGGAAGCCATCGTGATGCCGTTCATGTTCGTCCTGATGTTCACCTACCTGTTCGGTGGCGCGATCGCCGGTTCGACCGGGGAGTACCTGCACTACTTCCTGCCGGGAATCCTGGTGATGACCGTGCTGATCATGACGGTGAACACCGGGGCAGCGCTCAACAGCGAGATCGCCAAGGGTGTCTTCGACCGTTTTCGGACCTTGCCGTTCTGGCAGCCTGCGACGATCGTCGGCGCCCTGGTCGGGGACGCCGTTCGCTACACGTTCGCCATCGTGATGACCATCGGCTTGGGAATGGTGCTGGGCTTCCGTCCCGACGGCGGTGTGGGGGGTGCGTTGCTGGCACTGGTGATCCTGCTGGTCTTCGCGTTCAGCGTGGGATGGATTTTCACCACGCTCGGCATGGTGGTGCGGAAACCCGAGTCGATCTCGAACACCAGCATGATGTTGCTGTTCCCGTTGAGCTTCATCAGCAACATCTTCACCAAGCCGGAAACCATGCCGGGATGGCTCGAGGCAGTGGCGAGGGTGAACCCCGTCAGCCATGCCGCCACCGCCGTCCGCGGCCTGCTCCACGGCACGGCAACCGCGAGCCAGATCGGCTTGGTCCTGTTGGTGTCCGCACTGCTCACCGCCATCTTTGCGCCACTGACGATGTACCTGTACCGGCGTAAGCAGTAGAGCGGGGACCGGGCTCCGCTCACGCGACATCTTGTGTCACGTGCAACACCTGTCGCAAAGATGGGAGCATGTGAACAGCATTGCGCCCAGCGATGGTTCATCGCCTGGGCCCGGTCATTCGGGTTGGGCTAGTCCTCTTGGGTGCCCCGGATACTTGTTTCCTTGCCCTCGTCGCAGCTCGAGGCTCGGATTTCCGCGCCGTGACGCCCGGCTGTCAGCTGGCTGTGCGGACTACCTGGCCCTACAGTCCCATCATCCGGGCGAAGCCGTGGATCTTCGGGACGAACGGAGGGTTGACGCCCGGTCAGTGCCCGGACAGGGTGCCAGCGAGTCTGCCGGAGAGCTCGGGGAGAGCGAATGAGAACAGTCCCTGCCGCGTTGCTCGCCGCCGTCGTGGCATTACCCCTGACCGGAAACGTCGCCGTCGCCGCGCCGCCGCGACCCGTCTTCGCCGATGGTCAGGCACAGCCCGTGTTCGATCCCGCCGACGTCGTGCGCGAGCACGTATGGGTGCGGGCGCCGGTCGACAGCGACGGCGACGGTCGCGACGACGAGGTGCACGTCCAGGTGGTGCGGCCGCGTGCCACCGAGCAGGGGATGAAGGCACCGGTGGTCTACCAGGCCAGCCCCTACTACGCCGGGGGCAACGACGTGACCAACCACAACGTGGACGTCGAGTTGTACGTGCCGGAAGGCAAGCGCGGCGGCCCCCGGCGCGGTGCGGCCACGGACGAGCGTATGGCCGCCGCGCTCGGCTCCGCGGGTCCGAACGCGGAGCCGATCAGCTGGCGTTACGAGTCCTTCTTCACCTCCCGCGGCTACGCCGTCGTCTACGGCGAGTCGCTGGGTACCGGGAAGTCCACCGGGTGCCCCACTTCGGGCGGGCGCAACGAAACCATCGGCGCCAAGGCGGTGGTGGACTGGCTGAACGGCCGGGCCTCCGCCCGCACTGCGCAGGGCAGGCCGGTGCAGGCCGGCTGGACCACGGGTAAGACCGGCATGATGGGCGTGTCGTACAACGGCACGCTGCCCAACGCCGTCGCCTCCACCGGGGTGCAGGGGCTGGAAGCGATCGTGCCGATCGCCGCCATCTCGAGCTGGTACGACTACTACCGCGCGAACGGCGCAATCGTCGCGCCCGGCGGCTATCAGGGCGAGGATACCGACGTGCTCGCCGAGTACGTCTACACCCGCGGCAATCGTGCGATCTGCAAGCCCGTCATCGACCGTCTGACCAAGGAGCAGGACCGGGTCACCGGTGACTACAGCTCCTTCTGGGACGAGCGGAACTACCTCAACGACGTGCGCCGGGTGCATGCCGCGACGCTAGCCGTACACGGCCTCAACGACTGGAACGTCAAGACGAAACACGTTGCCCAGTGGTACGAGGCGCTGCGGAAGCAGGGTGTGCACCACAAGATATGGCTGCACCAATCGGGTCACGTCGACCCCTACAGCCTGCGTCGTGACGAGTGGCTGCGCACCCTGAACCGTTGGTTCACCCGTTATCTCTTCGGCAAGAACAACGGCGTGGAGAACGAGCCGAGGGCCACGATCCAGCGCGAGAACAGGTCCTGGGTCGACGAGGCCGAGTGGCCGAATCCCGGTGCCTCGACCGCGGTGCTTCGGTTGCGCCCGGGTGGATCCACAGCGGGCGGGCTGACCCCGCACGGCCGCATGTTCGGCCGTCCGGTGATCGAGAAGCTCACCGACGACGCCCGGAAGCATGCCGAGGATCTGGCCAACGCGGCCAGTTCTCCACACCGCCTGACCTATGTCACCGAGCCGGCCCGTACGGCGATGCGGGTCAGTGGCGCGACGCGGGTTGACGCCCGGCTCTCCTTCGACCGGCCGGCCGCCAACGTGACCGCGCTCTTGGTGGACCGCGCGCCGGACGGGAAGACCCGCATCATCACCCGTGGCTGGACGGATCCGCAGAATCGGGAGGACCCGACCCGGACGAAACCGATCCGGCCTGGCCAGTCGTACCGGATCAGCGTGGAGATGCAGCCGCACGACTACGTGCTGCCGAAGGGACACCGGTTGGGGCTGGTGTTCCTGTCCAGCGACCACGACTACACGTTGCGCCCGAAGCCGGGTGCCGGCGTGAGCGTGGACGTGAGCGCGACCAGGCTGCTGCTGCCCGTGGTCGGCGGTTTCGGGACGGCGTTCCGCGCCGTCGGATGACGTTGTTCAACGCTGTGGCGGCGGGCGGGTG
>NZ_BMMK01000011.1:46303-199628 GCF_014645795.1 Longimycelium tulufanense
CGCCACAGCGTTCTCCCGATGCCGACCGGGAGACCTGCTCGGCTGTGCAGGACTCGTCCTCGCTCGCCGAATGTCGGGTGGCTGACCGCTGAGTCCCCTGCTGCAATGGGGTCAGGCCACGCCGAGACCCGGGAGGAACAGGTGCGTGCTCGGTCCGTCTCCGTTCTCCTCGTCCTCGCCGTCGTCGCCTTGCTCGTCACGCCCATGCGTGTGGCTTCCGCCCCGATCCCGCTCGGCCCGCCGCCCGTGGAAAGCCTGCCGGAGGCGTCTCCGGGCGAGAGAGCAACAGTGCTTACCGCCCCCGCTGGTGTGGGCGCTGCGGTCTTCGACGAGGGGTTGGAGACGGCACACGCGGAGTCTCCGGTCGCACCGGGCCTGACGTTGCGGGAGTTCGACCGTTTCGACGCGAGGGGCTGGATTCGTGGCGACGTCCTGATGGTCGATCTCGACCAACCCGCACTGACCACCCGCTACCTCAACCCTGGCGTGGTCGCTGACCGGAAACCGCTCTCTCAGCAGGCGGCCGAAGCTGGAGTGGTTGCGGGTGTCAACGGCGACTTCTTCGACATCTTGGCCACCAGCGCGCCGGAGGGGATTGGCGTGTCGGCCGGCCGAATCCTGCACGGTGCGAGGAGCGGTCACAACACCGTCGTGGCGTTCGACGCCCGCCGGAGAGTTGGTCGCCTCGCCGAAGCCTTCCTCGAAGGAACCATCACTTTACCGGACAACGAGAAGATCGCTGTCAGCAACCTGAACTCGCCCCGCGTGGCCGAGAACGGTGTCGGGATCTACACGCCACTGTGGGGGTCGGCCTCCCGGCGAACGGTTGTTGTCGGGGCTGGGGCGGTCACCGAGGTGGAGGTTCATTCCGGCAAGGTGGAAGCGGTTCGCGACGGACCGCGGGACGGTCCGGTTCCGTTCGGGTCCGTCCTGCTCCTGGCGCGTGATGCGGTCGCTGGCTATCTGTCCGAGCTTCGTCATGGCGACTCGGTAGATGTCCGTTACCGGTTGCGGGCGCGGAACGATATCGACGTCGCCCTGGGCGGCATGCAGGTCCTGGTTCGGGACGGCGAGGTGAACCAGCTCGACGACACAGCGATGCATCCCCGTACTGCGGTCGGATTCTCGGCTGATGGAAGCCGGATGTTCATGGTCACCGTCGACGGTCGGCAACGCGACAGCCGAGGAATGACGCTGTTGGAACTCGCCCGCCTGATGCGATCGCTCGGGGCGGTCAACGCCCTCAACCTCGACGGCGGAGGTTCCTCGACACTGCTCGCCCGTCGAACAGGGGAGAGCGCAGCCGCGGTGCGGAACGCACCATCGGAGGGCGAGGAACGTCCTGTTCCCAATGGGTTGGGTGTTGACACTGCGCTCGGGAGCGGGAAGTTGCTCGGGTTCCGCGTCGCGCCCACAGTGGTGTCGGAACACTCCGACCGAGTGCTGACGGGCCTCACACGACGCCTCACCGCGTACGGACACGACGAGATGGGCGCTCCGGTCGTCTCATCCCCGCATTGGTACGTCGTTCCGAATTCTGGTGGAAAGGCGGTCGCCACGCGGGAGACGGCGGTGTTCCACGCCGAGCAGCACGGCACCGCGAGGGTGCATGTCAAACAGGGCCTCGTCAGTGGTGAGACGGAGCTGGCGGTGCTGGGAACTCTCTCCCGGGCCGAAGCGAGCCCGCAACGTGTCGCACTGTCCGGGCCTGGGGTGACGAGCCGATTCCAGGTTTTCGGCCAGGATTCCGAGGGGTTCGGTACCTGGATCGAACCCACCGACGTGACCTTGGACTACGACGAGACGCTGGTGCGGGTCAGCCCGGATCGGGACGGCTTCGAGGTCGTCGCGCTGAAGGCCACGGGTTCGACCACGGTGACGGTGCGGGTGGGGGACGTGACGTCCCGCCTCGCTATCACGGTGGGGACACGTGACCGGAGCCTATCCACAATGGATGATTTGGAGAGGTGGCAGGTCAGGGTCTATCCCGCTGTTGTGGGTGCTCACGTGTCGTTGGGGCGTGGGCATGACGACGGTAAGGCGCTCGTTCTCGACTACCGGCTCACCGGGACACGTGTCGCACGGGCCGCATACCTGAGCGCGGAGCCGCCAATACCGCTGCCTGCGGGGACTCAACGGGTAGGGCTCTGGGTGAACGGAGACGGGAAGGGCGCTTGGCTCCGGTTGACGATGGTCGACTCGACGAACACGGCCGCCACGGTTGACCTGGCCCGCCACGTTGACTGGACCGGATGGCGTTTCCTCGACGCTGCGGTTCCGTCCGCACTGGTGGGGGCAGTACGACTTGAGCGGCTGTACGTCGTGGAACCCGATGGGAACCGGCAGTACGAAGGTCGGATTGCGCTTGATGAGCTGACCGCGAAAGTGGCGCCGCCAACAGACCTGCCGCCCGCTCCACCGCACCGGGATCCCGCGGTGGTGACTCAGGGGGAGCTGCCGCCGGTGCCCGGCGCGTTGCGGGTCGCAGTGGTGAGCGATGCTCAGTTCACTGCGGACAACCCGCAAGGTCCCCTGGTGCAGCAGGCACGTCGTACCCTGCGCGAAGCGCTGGCGGCCAATCCGGACGTGGTGCTGATCAACGGCGATCTGGTCGATCGCGGAACCAACGCCGATTTCGTGCTTGCGCGACGGATCCTGGACGAGGAGCTCGGCGACCAAGTGCGCTGGTACTACCTGCCCGGCAACCATGAGACGTACGGTCCCGGTGATACGTCGGAGTTTCGCAAGGTGTTCGGCGAGACGTATCGGGTGGTTGACCTGGCTGGCTTCCGGATGGTCCTGCTCGATTCCGCTCTGGGCTCACTCCGTGCCGGAGGGTTCGACCAGATAAGGGAACTGCGAGCGGCATTGCGGGGCGTAGTGGAGAATCCCGCCGTACGGGGCGTGTTGGTCGCAATGCACCATCCGACGCACGACCCTGGACCCACCGGACAGTCCGCGCTGTCGGACAGTAAGGAGGCCAGGCTGGTCGAACGTTGGCTGGCCGAGGTTCGCGCCTCCGGGAAGCCGGCCGTGCTCGCCACCGCCCATGCCGGGCTCTTCCACGCGAGTCGGGTTGATGGCGTCTCCCGTCTTGTGAATGGCAATGCGGGTAAGTCGCCGTCCGTCGCTGCAAACAAAGGCGGCTTCACCGGGTGGACGCTCGTGCGGCTGGATCCTACGACGGGGGTGCGAGCGGAGATGCGGCCGCACGTTGACCAACTCGAGCTCGATGTTCCGGAACGGATGCGGGTGGGTGAGGTGCGTCCGGTGCGGGCCGATGTGGTGCAAGCGGGCCGGAGGGTGCCCGTCGCGTATCCCGTTAATGCGACGTGGAGCGGGTCCCCCGGCCTGCACGTCGGACCTCCGGCTGCGGCGGGGCCGCATCACGTCGCCGCCTTCGACCTGGAGACAGGCCACCTGGTTGCGCTTCGCCCGGGGAAAGCCGAGGTGAGGGTCACCGTCAACGGCGTCCGGCGCTCCGCTCCGGCGACCATCCAGTTCTGAAAGGCAGAGAGACAAATTCTACCAGGATGACAGGAATTCTTGACATGATCACCCATTAGTGAGTCGAGTTATCCACAACCCCCGAACTCCTCCACAGCCCAACAGGTCGCATTGGCCAACCGGCTTGCGGACGCGTCATCGTCGACCCATGACAACGCCCATCAAGCCACACCTTCGACTCAGCGATCTCGGCGACGTGATCGCCGCCGTACCGCACCTCCTCGGGTTCCATCCCGAGGAGTCGGTCGTCCTTGTCACCCTGTCCGGAGAACGACGGTCCCGAATAGGTATGTGCCTGCGGGTCGACCTGCCGCCACCCGAACACCATCAGGACCTGGCCGAGCAACTGCTGAAGCCGACGCTCACCTGCCGTGCCAACGCCGCGATGCTGCTGGTCGTCGGTGGCGGATCGGCCGATCCACCGGTGGACCTGCCCTATCGCGACCTTGTCGCCATCGTCGGCCGCGAGTTCGCCACCGCCGGACTACCGGTGATCCACTCACTGTGGGTCGCCTCGATCAGAAAGGGAGCCCACTGGTGCTGCTACTCCGAGCCGGACTGCGCCGGCGTCCTACCCGACCCGAGGTCCAGCGCGGCCGCGGCCGCGACAGCCGCGGCCGGCTGGGTCACCTTCGCAAACCGGAAGGAGCTTGCCGACCAGCTCGCCCCCGACGAGGACGAGGTACTCGCCCACCGGGCCGCGTTGCTTTCCGAGGCCCTGGAGACGACCGAGCAGGATCGCGCCCTCGCCGGCGGCGCCGCGGCGCGCCGTGACCTGGCGGTGGTGCACCGCGCCCTTCGCTCGATGACCGAGCACGGGCCACCCCTCGACGACGAGGAGATCGTGCGCTTGGGCCTGGCACTGTCCGACTTCCGCGTCCGCGACGTCTGCCTCGGCCTGACCGCAGGTGAGCACGCCCTGGCCGCCGAGCGGCTCTGGACGACACTGGTTCGGGCGCTGCCCGCACCCGAACGCGCCGAGCCGGCAATCCTGCTCGCCTTCACCGCATACCTGCGCGGAGACGGCGCGCTCGCGACCGTGGCGTTGTCGGTGGCCGACGAAGCCCGACCCGGCCATCACCTGGCCCGACTCATGATCCGCGCCCTCCAGGCAGGCATCACACCCGCACGCATGGCCACCCTCGCCCAGGACGCAGCCGCCGAAGCCCGCATCCGTATCGAGGAGGAGCCCACGTGGTGAGCAGCGTAACGAGCCGATCCGCTCGGCACGACGACCGGATGGTCGACTGCAGCGACCATCGCAACGCCAGCCATGACCAGGAAAGCCGAGCCCCGCCCGGACGGATCCGGCCACCACGGCCGTGCCATCCGCCGGGACGACAGCGACAACCGTCGAACCGGTAACCGGAAAGCCCGCGCACCACCTAACAGTGACCCGGGCCGGGCCAGGCTGGGGCGGACAGGGAAAGGGAAGGGGGCGGGGTGGGAGGGGAGGGGGAGGGGAGGCCCCCACCGCCCCCGAAGCTCACAGCTGTGGGACTCCAGAAGAGCCGGCGCACGTGATCTCCCAGGCATACGGGCCCTCCGGGCTGTCGAGCCGCAGCGTCTGCTTCCCGGCCGTGGCGGTGAGGCCGAATCGTTCCCACTTTGGTCGGCCGAGGTCCTCCCACAGCGTGTAGGCGTGTTCGATGTCGGTCCAGAGTGACCGGGGTCCCTCCTTCGGCGACCTGGCGCAAGTCCAGGCGCTCGGCCGGCAACGGCCACTGCGTTGAGGTAGCGGCGATCAAAGAAGCCGCAGCGCTGCGCGACAGTAAGAACCCGAGCGGCCCTGCTCTCGTCGTTGGGGCGGCCGCGTTCGGCGCGTTGATCGGGAGCATCAAGACCGGCCGACTCGACCTGAGCTGACCGGAAAATCACGGTGGGGGCCAGCGACGCTGGCCCCCACCGTCGCGTCTCAGCGCCCCCGCGTGCCGTCTCAGGAGAACTGCGACTGGGTGAAGCCCCAGGCGTCGCGCACGATGTCGGCCAGGTCGGCGCGCTGCGGCTTCCAGCCCAACTCGCTCTGCGCCAGCTCGCTGGAGGCCACCAGCACCGCGGGGTCACCGGCACGACGTGGCGCCACCACCGCCGGGATGGGGTGGCCGGTCACCTCGCGGCAGGTGTCAACGACCTGCCGGACCGAGAAACCGGTGCCGTTACCGAGGTTGTAGATCCGGTGTCGGCCCGCCACGGCCGTCTCCAGGGCGAGCAGGTGTGCCTCGGCCAGATCCAGCACGTGGATGTAGTCGCGGATGCAGGTGCCGTCCTCGGTCGGCCAGTCGTCGCCGTAGATCTGGATCTGCTCCCGCTGGCCCGTGGCGACCTGCAGCACGAGCGGGATGAGGTGCGTCTCGGTGGTGTGCCGTTCCCCAAACCGACCGTAGGCGCCGGCCACGTTGAAGTACCGCAGACTCGTCGCGGCGAGCCCGTAAGCCTCGGCGTAGGAGGTGATCGCCTGATCAATGGCCAGCTTGGTGGCGCCATAGGGGTTGGTGGGCCGCGTGGGTACGGTCTCCCGGATCGGCACCTGGTCCGGCTCCCCGTAAGTGGCCGCGGTGGAGGAGAACACCAGGCGCGGCACACCGGCGTCCCGCATCGCGTCCAGCAGACGCACCGAGGTCACCACGTTGCCGTGCCAGTACTTGCTCGGGTCCTGCACGGACTCACCGACCAGCGACTTCGCCGCGAAGTGCAACACCCCGTCGAAGCCCTCGGCGAGCAACACGCCAGCCTCGCCGACATCGCCCTGTACGAACCGGCAGTCCTCGGGCACCGCGTCCGCGTGGCCGGTGGACAGGTCGTCCAGCACCACCACCTCGTGCCCCGCCGCGAGCAGCCGCGCCGTGCACACGCTGCCGATGTAGCCGGCTCCGCCCGTCACGAGCAGCTTCACGCCATTCCCGCCTTCCTGGTTGCTCTGCTGCCGGTGGGTACCACCCACACCCGCCAGCGGTTGATGACTCGATCGTCGTACCGCGGTCACTCCTCGCGCCCCGCACCCGCAGCGGGCACCACGGTGAACAAGCGAGGCGCACCATAGCCGCGCTCGGCAAAGGCCACAGCCACCGCCCTCTCGACGCTCGCCAGCCCTGCCGTGGGCACCAACGCGATCGCCGAGCCCCCAAAACCACCGCCGGTCATCCGCGCGCCCGCGGCACCGGCCGCGAGCGCGCTGTCCACCGCCAGGTCCAGCTCCGGGCAGGACACCCGGTAGTCGTCGCGGAGACTCGTATGCGAGCCGGTGAGCAGTGGCCCCACCTCGTCCAGCCGGCCGGCCCGCAACGCCGCAACGGTCCGCAACACGCGCTCGTTCTCGGTCACCGCATGCCGGACCAGCGGCCGCAGCTCCGCCGGCAACCGCCCCAACGCCTCGTCGACGCCGGCGGGGTCGATGTCCCGGAGCGCGGGCACCCCGAGCAGCTCGGCCGCGTGTTCACACCCGCGCCGCCGGTCGGCGTAGCCGGACTCGCTGTGCGAGTGGCTGGCCCGGGTGTCGATGACCAGCACCGCCATCTCGTCCGCGGCCACGTCGAAGGGGATCTGCTCGCCACACCCGGAGCGGACGTCGAAGAAGAGCACGTGCGCGGCGGTACAGCACAGCGAGGCCGTCTGGTCGAGCAAACCGGTGGGGGCGCCCACGAAGTCGTTCTCGGAACGCTGTACCCACCGGGCCACCTCGGGCCGGCCCGGTGCGCCCTCGGCGCCCACCTCACGACCCGCGAGTCCGAGCAGGGCGAGCGCCACCGCGCACTGCAGCGCATGGGACGACGAAAGCCCGGCCCCGGCCGGGACATCGCTGGCGATCAGCAGCTCGACGCCGCCCACCGGCACCCCGGCCGTCCGTAGCGCCCACGCGACCCCCATCGGGTAGGCCGCCCACCCCGTCACCCGGCCCGGCCCCAGGTCGGACACGGCGACCGGTTCGGTCCGGTGCAGGCGCCCGTCGTCACCCAGGCTCGCCACCGACAACCGGCCGTCCGAGCGCGGTTCGGCCGCCACCGCGACCCGGTTCGGGAGGGCGAACGGCAGCACGAAGCCGTCGTTGTAGTCGGTGTGCTCACCGATGAGGTTCACCCGGCCGGGGGCGGACCACACGCCGACCGGTGCGTGGCCATGCGCCGCGGCAAAGGCCGCCGCGGCCCGCTGGCCCGGCCTCACCTGGTCAGCACCAGCACCGCGTGCGCGACCTCGGCCGGCAGCTCCACGGTGGTGTCGCCGTTACGCACCGACACCGGTCCGCCCGGGCCACCACCGGCCACCACCTCGACCGACCCGCCCGGCACCACGCCGCCCCGCCGCAGGTCGGACATCAGGTCTGGGTCGGGCTGCACGTGCTCGGCGATGCGGCGGATCTCCACCTTGCCGCCCCCGGCGCGGGCCACCTCGTCCAGCCGGCGCAGCTCCGGCTCGGCGGGCGGCGCCGGCTCGCCCACGCCCAGCTTGTCCAGTCCCGGGATGGGGTTGCCGTACGGCGAGGTGGTCGGGTGGCCGAGCAGCGCGATGAGCTTGCGCTCGACCGCCTCGCTCATCACGTGCTCCCAGCGGCACGCCTCGGCGTGCACGTGCTCCCACTCCAGTCCGATCACGTCCACCAGCAGCCGCTCGGCCAGGCGGTGCTTGCGCATGACCGCGATCGCCCGCGCCCGGCCGGCCTCGGTCAGCTCCAGGTGCCGGTCCTCGCCGACCACGAGCAGCCCGTCCCGCTCCATCCGCGCCACGGTCTGGCTCACCGTCGGGCCGCTCTGCTCCAGCCGCTCGGCGATCCTTGCCCGCAGCGGGACGACGCCCTCTTCCTCCAGCTCGTAGATCGTGCGGAGGTACATCTCGGTGGTGTCGATGAGCTCGTTCACGGCGCCATCCCCTGCCCTTGCCTTGCCTCACCGTCGATGCTAGTCGCCCCCACCGACACCGTGGTCGACCGCCACCGGCCCGAGCGTGCAGGATGGGCATCGTGTCGCCGTTGATCTCCACAGCCGACCTCGCGGACGCGCTGGCGGCCCCGAACCCGCCCGTCGTGCTGGACGTGCGGTGGTCCCTGGCCGGCCCGCCCGGCCGCGAGGACTATGACCGCGGCCACCTGCCCGGCGCGGTCTTCATCGACCTGGACACCGAGCTGGCGGCCCCACCCGGCCCCGCCGGCCGCCACCCGCTGCCCAGCCCCGCCGACCTGGAGCGGGTGCTACGCGCGGCGGGCGTGCGGGCCGGGAGCGCGGTCGTGGTCTACGACGCCAGTGACGGTTCGGTCGCGGCCCGTGCCTGGTGGCTGCTGCTCTGGAGCGGCCACGAGCAGGTGGCGGTCCTGGACGGCGGTTACGCCGCCTGGGTCGCCGAGAACCGCCCGATCAGCACTGCGGCCCCCACCCCGGAACCGGGTGACTTCCTGGTGCGGCCGCGGTCGCGGCCGGTGGTCGACGCCGAGGCCGCGGCCACCCTGGCCCGCACGGGCCTGCTGCTGGACGCCCGCGCGCCCGAGCGGTACCGCGGGGACGTGGAGCCGATCGACCCGCGGGCCGGCCACGTGCCGGGTGCGGTCAACGCACCGTTCTCTGCGCACGTCGACCAGACCGGGCACTGGCGATCCCCGCAGGAACTGCGGCAACGGTTCCGCGAGCTGGGCGTGACCGCGGAGCGGGTGACCGCCGCGTACTGCGGCTCCGGCGTCACCGCCTGTTCGGTACTGCTCGCCCTGGAGGTGGCGGGCCTGTCCGACCGGGAGCGACCCGCCGCGCTCTATGCGGGATCGTGGTCGAACTGGTCCGCAGACCCCTCCCGCCCGGTGGCGACCGGCGACCAACCGGGCTGACCGGCCCCGCAAACGGGAACGTTCCAGCCCGCGAGATCGGCTGCTCTCGACGCCGAAACCGTCCCGTACCCCGCATATCGCGAGTACGTTCACGACATGGGTGCACGGGCGGTCGTCGTGTGGGACGGGTCCTTCCTCGAGTACAAGCTGAGCGAGGACCATCCCCTCAACCCGATCCGGCTCGACCTGACCATCCGGCTGGCCCGCGAGCTGGGCGTGCTGGACGGTGTCGACCTCCTTCCACCCCGGCCGGCCGAGGACGAGGAACTGGAGCGGGTGCACGAGCCCGGCTACCTCGCCGCCGTGCGGGCCGCACCGGCCGCGGACTGGGACGTCGGCCACGGCCTGGGGACCCCGGACAACCCGGTCTTCGACCGCATGCACGAGGCATCCGCCCTGGTCGCCGGTGGCTCGGTGGCGGCGGCCGAGCAGATCCTCAACGGAAGTACTCACCGGGCGGTCAACATCGCCGGCGGCCTGCACCACGCCATGGCAGACCACGCGGCCGGCTTCTGCGTCTACAACGACTGCGCGGTCGCCATCGCCTGGATGCTGGCGCAGGGCGTGGAGCGCATCGCCTACGTCGACGTGGACGTGCACCACGGCGACGGCGTGCAGGCCGCCTTCTACGCCGACCCCCGGGTGCTGACCCTCTCGCTACACCAGAACCCGCTGACGTTGTGGCCGGGCACCGGTTATCCCGAGGAGCTCGGCCTGGACGGCGCCGAGGGCTGCGCCGTCAACCTGGCGCTTCCACCCGGCACCAACGACGAGGAGTGGTTGCGGGCGTTCCACGCCGTGGTGCCGTCGCTGCTCGCCCGGTTCCGGCCGCAGGTCCTGGTCACCCAGTGCGGCGCGGACACCCACCGGGAGGACCCGCTGGCCGAACTGTCCCTGTCGGTGGACGGCCACCGCACCATCTACCGGGCGTTGCGGGATCTCGCCGAGGAACACGCGCAAGGGCGGTGGCTGGCGCTCGGGGGCGGCGGGTACTCGCTGTTCCGGGTCGTGCCCCGCTCCTGGACGCACCTGCTCGCCACCGTGCTCGACCGCGACCTCGACCCGAACACGCCGGTGCCGGCGGGCTGGGTGGCGCGGACCGCACCGATCGTGCCGCACGTGCCGTTGCCGGCCAGCATGACCGACGGGTGCGACCCTGGCTGGGTGCGGTGGGAAGGAGCAGCCGACACACCGGTCGACCGAGCGATCCGGCAGACCAGGCGGGCCGTGTTCCCACTGCACGGCCTCGATCCGGACGACCCGCGCGACTAGCGACCAGGTGGACGGAGTCTGCTGTGGACGGTGTAGGACCCAACGGGGCGGCGGAGGCGCACACCCTCGCCGCGGGTGACGGCCGGACGGATGCCGCGCCCGCCGCATCGAATAAGGCGGAGCCCGGTACCCACGACTACCCCCGGCACTGGGAAGCCGACGTCGTACTGTCCGACGGCGGCACCGTCCACCTGCGCCCCATCACGCCCGGCGACGCCGAACGCCTCATCGCCTTCCACGGCAGGCTCAGCGAACGCACCCGCTACCTGCGTTACTTCGGCCCCTACCCGCGGATGCCGCAGCGCGACGTCCGCCGGTTCACCACGGTCGACTACCGGGACCGGGTCGCGCTGATCGCGTTGCTGGGCGACGACATCGTCGCGGTGGGCCGCTACGACCGGCTGGGCGGCGGCGACTCGGCCGAGGTCGCCTTCGTGGTGGCGGACGCCCACCAGGGCCGCGGCCTGGGCTCGATCCTGCTCGAGCACCTGGCCGCGGCCGCGCGCGAGTGCGGCCTGCGCCGGTTCGTCGCCGAGGTGTTGGCCGAGAACAGCCAGATGGTGCGGGTGTTCCGGGACGCCGGATACCGGGTCAGCCGCGCGTTGGAGGAGGGTGTGCTGCACCTGGAGTTCGCCATCGACCCCACCGAGGAGTCGGTCGCGGTGGCCAGGGCCCGGGAGCAGGCGGCCGAGGCACGCAGCGTGCACAACTTGCTGCATCCCCGTTCGGTTGCGGTGATCGGTGCATCGACCGACGAGTCCAAGATCGGTCACGCGGTGCTGCGCAACCTGCTGGCCGCCAACTTCACCGGCCCGGTCTACCCGGTCAACGCCGAGCACCGCTCGGTGCGCGGGGTGCGCGCCTACCCCTCGGTGCTGGACATCCCGGACGAGGTTGATCTCGCCGTGGTGGCGGTTCCGGCCGCCGGGGTGGACGAGGTGATGGACGCCTGTCTGGCCAAGGGCGTCAAGGCACTCGTCGTGGTGACGTCGGGGTTCGGGGAAAGGGGCCTGGACGGGCTGACGGCGGAGCGTCGCCTCGTGGCGGAGGCCAGGGCGCACGGGATGCGTGTGGTGGGCCCGAACGCGTTGGGCGTGGCCAACACCCACCCGGAGGTGCGGCTCAACGCCACACTGGCGCCGGTGCTGCCTGGCCGCGGCCGGGTCGGTTTCTTCGCGCAGTCCGGTGCCCTGGGCATCGCCATCCTCGCCGCCGCGGCCGAGCGCGGCCTGGGCCTGTCCACCTTCGTCTCCGCCGGCAACCGCGCCGACGTCTCCGGCAACGACCTGCTGCAGTACTGGGAGACCGATCCGGCGACCGATGTGGTCCTGCTCTACCTGGAATCCTTCGGTAACCCGCGCAAGTTCGCCCGGCTCGCCCGCCGGCTGGGCCGCAGCAAGCCGATCGTGGTGGTGAAGTCCGGTCGGCACGCGGTCAGCCCGGCGCTGGCGGCCACCGGCGTGGAGGTCGACGAGGCCAGCGTGCGGGCGTTGTTCGAGCAGGCCGGCGTGATCCGGGTGGAGTCGCTGGCCCAGCTGTTCGACACCGCGCTGCTGCTGGCGCACCAGGCGCTGCCGGCCGGGAACCGGGTGGCGATCGTCGGGAACTCCACGGCGCTGGGGGTGCTGGCGGCGGACGCCGCACTGGCCGGTGGGCTGGAGCTGGCCGCCGACCCGGTCGACGTCGGTTCCTCGGCCCGGCCCGCCGAGTTCGCCGCCGCGGTGCAACGCGCGGCGAGTCAGGACGACGTCGATGCATTGGTCGTCGTGTTCGTGCCGCCCATCGCCGTACCGGGCACGTCCTATGCGCGGGCCCTGCGCGTGGCGTTGCGCGGTTCGGGAAAGCCGGTGGTGTCGACGTTCCTGGCGGCGGAGGGCGTGCCTGCCGAGCTGGCCGTGCCGGGCCCGGACGGCTCACCCGGGCCGGGCTCGATCCCGTCCTATCCCAGCCCGGAGCGGGCCGTGCTCGCCCTCGCGCGGGTGGCCCGCTACGCCCGGTGGCGCTCGTCCCCACAAGGACACTTCGTGCGCCCGGAGCGGGAGATCCGGCCGCAGGCGGCACGCGCACTGGTCACCGACTGGATGTCCGACGGCGAGCGGCGGCTCACCGACGGTGAGGCCGTCGAACTGTTGTCCTGCTACGGAATTGATGTCGTTCCGTTCCGGGTCGTGTCCGATGTGGACGCTGCGCTGGCCGCGGCCGACTCGCTCGGTTACCCGGTGGCCCTGAAGTCGGCGAGCCCACGGCTCCGGCACCGCGGTGACCTGGTGGGGGTGCGGCTCGACCTGGACACCCCCGCGGCGGTGCGCACCGGCTACACCGCACTGCGCGAGGTCTCGGGCATCAACGAGGTGTACGTCCAACGCATGGCACCCAAGGGAGTGTCGTGCGTGATCGGCCTGCAGGACGACCCGTCGTTCGGAACCCTGGTGTCCTTCGGGCTCTCCGGCGTGGCCAGCGACCTGCTCGGCGACCGTGCGTACCGGGCCGTCCCACTGTCAGATGTGGACGTTGCGGCCCTGGTTCGGGCGCCCAAGGCGGCACCGTTGCTCACCGGCTACCGGGGCGCGGAGCCCGCGGACCTGGCGGCCCTGGAGAACCTCGTGCTCAGGGTCGCGACGTTGGCCGAGGATGTGCCGGAGGTCCGTTCGCTGGCGCTGGAGCCGGTGCTCGCCTCGGCCGCCGGCGCCTACGTCGCCAGCGCGCGAATCACCCTTGGTCCACCACCGTCGCGACCCGACACCGGACCCCGTCGGCTACGCCGGTCCTACTGACCGCAGCCGACCCACCGGTGCCGGCTCGCTGAACGTGGTGCTGTCGGAAGCGGATGAGCGCAGTGCGCGAACCGTGACTTTCACCTTGCGTGCAGGCCGGGCAGCCAACCGAGTGGGTCGGTGAGTGGAGGTAACTGGCCAGGGTGGGTTTCGTTGCTTGATGCCGCAGCCATGCGTTGACTTCTAGGCGTTGGTCACACCAACGAACTGGAGGTTCTGGATGGCTCTGCTCGCCCGCGCCGCCAAGGTTGCCGTCGTTGCCTTCGCGGCCGTCGCGTTCCCGCTCGCCGCCGCAACGCCCGCCCAGGCCGACCCGGAGATCATCTACTACTACCCGTACGGAACTTACGCCGTTGCGGTGGTCGACGGCGTGCCCGTCTACTACGCGCCCTACCTGCTGCTGATCTGATTCCCTCTCCGGTGGCCCGTCCGCGTGCCCGACGGGCGGGCCACCGGCCCGGGGACACTGCCGTGGTCCCCTGCGGGGCCGAATCCCCTACCGGGAGTGGCGCCTCCTCGCTAGCGTCACCGCATGTGGGTTCCCGAGCTGCTGACACCCAGGCTTCGGCTTCGGCCCCTCCGGCTCGCGGACAGCGGTGATCTTTACGAGCTGTTGCGGGAGCCGGCTGCTACGCGCTTCCTGCCGTTCGAGCCCACCCCGGAGTTGGTGTGGGAGCACGTCCTGGAGTCGGTCGCCGCGCGGTACACCCCGGGGATGGGCTCCTTCGTCTGGGAGGAGCGGGAAACCGGGAGATTCGTGGGGCACGGCGACCTGCGTCCATCGCAGGAAACCGAGGACGAGCGGATCGAGACAGGGTGGTACCTGATGCGGCGATACCGGGGGAGAGGACTGGCCGTGGAGGCGACGCGTGCCATCCTGCGGCACGCGTTCCGAACCATGGACCTGCCGGAGGTCATCGCGCTGGTGCACGAAGAGAACGAGGCATCACGACGAGTTGCCCGCCGGCTCGGCTTTCGCATCGAGCAATGCGGGACTTACTACGGGGGACCACACCTGCTGTACACGGTGGATAGTCGGAGTGGACAACAGGATCCTGAGGCGGTGCAGTGATCTCTGTCGACCCCTTGCCGTAATGGACGTCAGGCATGACCGCGATGTGTTTGACCACCCACGGCAGCGTCGCGATGTTTCGCAGCCGCTGCATCGCCTGCGATTCCACGTCATCGGCGCGGGTCTACAGCCGGATGTCCACGTGCTTGCCAGGGATGGTCTCGATTGCCATGCCACTACCGTAGGTAACTCGGTTCAGTGATTTTTCTTGCTGATAAACACTTTATGCGTTTCGTCGTCTTCTGTAGACGGTTCGTCCCGTCTCGCTTCCGGACGGTGTCCGGGCCTTTCCCGGCCTGAGGATCTTTCAGCGCCACCAGCAACGGAGATCCGTGCATACCACCTACGAAGTAGCGGTCTCTGGCTTGATGCCCGCCCCGCACCTGCGTCCGGCTCGAGGCGATCGTTGTGAAGGTGACGAGGCGCAACAGCACGAGTCTGCTGCGTCACGTTCCGTTCTGTGACGGTCATCCGCCATTGAGCTCCTGCACCGTGCAACCGAGTTCGGTTCGGGCACCGTCCTTGGGGCATGAGGAGGCTTGCGACCCTGATCGGTGCGGGCGGGCTGGTCCTGCTGGCCACGGCCTGTGCCAACGAACCGCGCGACGTCGGTTTCGGCGCCTCGCCCCCGCCGGTGACGAGCTCGGCGCCGTCCACGGAGCCCGAACTCGTCCCGAGACCGCCCGAGGGCGGCAATGAGGTCCCCAAGGGCCAGGTGGACGTCAGCGCGCTCCCCGAGGACTACCCGCGCCTGGTCTGGCTGCAGGGCGACGACCGGACGGTTGGCGTCCACGGCCAGGAGGGTGGCTGCGGCAAGGTCTCCGCTGCGGTGACCGAGCAGAGCGCGGAGAAGGTCCGGCTCCACCTCACGGAGAAGGTGCCGGCCAACAGCGGCCCCTGCACGATGGACCTGCGCTACCCGTCGCTGACGGTGTCGTTGGACCAGCCCCTGGGTGACCGCACGGTCGTGGTCACTGCGGAAACCGTCCAGGAGTAACCGAACGAGCGCATCCGAGCCCGGCGCGACCCTACTCACCGAGCTGGTTGTCCGCAGCGAGTGCCGTATTGCCAGCATGGGCACAGACCACCCGGGCCGCCGTTTCACGGCTATCGATGGCGAACGCGCTTACCGGAGCATCAGTCCGATTCCGCAGCACATGCGCTTCCGGTGAATGCTGGGCGCCAACACCGTGTCGATGCCTCGTGGCTGGACCGACGCCCCGGCCCAGCCACGAGGCACAGACCGGGTCAGCGCCGGAAGGAAATCTGCAGTGCCGGCTGCCCGGACTCGGCGAAGAAGTCGTTCCCCTTGTCGTCGACCACGACGAAGGCCGGGAAGTCCTCGACCTCGATCCGCCACACCGCTTCCATGCCCAGCTCGGCGTACTCCAGCACCTCGACCTTCTTGATGCAGTCCTGGGCCAGCCGGGCCGCCGGGCCACCGATCGAACCGAGGTAGAAGCCACCGTGCCGGGCACACGCCTCGGTCACCTGCCGGGACCGGTTGCCCTTGGCGAGCATCACCAGCGAGCCGCCGGCCGCCTGGAACTGCGCCACGTAGGAGTCCATCCGCCCCGCCGTGGTCGGACCGAACGAACCCGAGGCGTAGCCCTCCGGGGTCTTGGCCGGGCCCGCGTAGTACACGGGGTGGTCGCGCAGGTACTGCGGCATCTGCTCGCCGGCGTCGAGCCGCTCCTTGATCTTGGCGTGCGCGATGTCCCGCGCCACCACCAGCGGCCCGGTCAGCGACACCCGGGTCTTGACCGGCAGCGTCGCCAGCGTGGCCCGGATCTCGTCCATCGGCCGGGTCAGGTCGATCCGCACCACCTCGTCGGAGAGCTGGTCGTCGGACACCTCGGGCAGGAACCGGGCCGGGTCGCGCTCCAGCTGCTCCAGGAACACCCCCTCCGGGGTGATCTTCGCCCTGGCCTGCCGGTCCGCCGAGCAGGACACCGCGACACCCACCGGGCAGGAGGCGCCGTGCCGCGGCAGCCGGATGACCCGCACGTCGTGGCAGAAGTACTTGCCGCCGAACTGTGCGCCGATCCCGAACTGGCGCGTCATCTCCAGCACCTGTTGCTCCAGGTCGACGTCCCGGAAGGCGTGCCCGAGCGGGGAGCCCTCGGTGGGCAGCTCGTCGAGGTAGCGGGCCGAGGCCAGCTTGGCGACCTTGAGGTTGTACTCGGCCGACATGCCGCCCACCACGATGGCCAGGTGGTACGGCGGGCAGGCGGCCGTCCCGATCGAGCGCAGCTTCTCGTCCAGGAACCTGGCCAGCCGCGTCGGGTTCAGCAGCGCCTTGGTCTCCTGGTAGAGGAAGGTCTTGTTGGCGCTGCCGCCGCCCTTGGCCATGAACAGCAGTGCGTACTTCGGGTCGGTGCCCTCGGCGCTGTACAGCTCGATCTGGGCGGGCAGGTTGGTGCCGGTGTTGCGTTCCTCCCAGAAGGTGAGCGGCGCCATCTGCGAGTACCGCAGGTTGAGCTGCTGGTAGGCGTCGAACACCCCGCGCGAGAGGGCCTCGGTGTCGGTACCCCCGGTGAGGACCGTCTCGGTGCGCTTGCCGATCACGATGGCGGTGCCGGTGTCCTGACACATGGGCAGCACGCCACCCGCGGAGATGCAGGCGTTGCGCAGCAGGTCCGTGGCCACGAAGCGATCGTTGGGGCTGGCCTCCGGATCGTCCACGATCGCCCGGAGCTGGGCCAAATGCGAGGGCCGGAGCAGGTGCTGGATGTCCTGCACGGCCTCCCGCGCCAGCAGCGTCAGCACCTGCGGGTCCACCTCGAGGAAGCGGCGACCGGCGGCCTCGACCGGGCGCAGGCCCTCGGTGGTAACCAGGCGGTACTCGGTCTGGTCCGGGCCGAGCGGCAGCACGTCGGTGTGCTGGAACGTCGTGGTGGTGGCGGTCACGTCGCGAGCTCCCTTGCGCGCGTTCGGGTACCTGCTGGACCGTACCCCGCGCTCCCTCCGCCCCGGACGCTGCGGTGATGTGATCCCTGTCGGCCGCCGCCGGTCACGGACCGGTGGTTCGGAACTCGCCGATGTGACCGGCGAGCTACTGGGCGCGGCCGAAAGGCGGGACGGCAAGGGGATGCCGGCCATGGGCAGGTGTCCCGCGTGCGCTGCGCAACCGCCCCAATGTCCATGTGCACCAACAAAGTTCGGAGCCTGGGAGAACGGAGCTGGCCGGTGACGGTGGGGCCGGACGGCGGGGTACCGCCAGCACCAGATGATCATGGTGAGGCTTTGTCACGATTCGACATAGCTACAGTCGCCGATGTCTCCGTCAACGAAGGAAGGCCCGCATGACCGTCATCGAGGTCCCGCCCGCCCACCAGCCCGCCGACCGCATGGTCAACCTGCGCGACCTCGGCGGCCTGCCCACCGAGGACGGCGGCCGGACCCTGGACGGTGTGCTCTATCGCGGCGACGCCCCGCACCCGGGCGACCACACCCCGACGGGGCTGGCGCACTGGCCGCCCCGCGTGGTCGTGGACCTGCGCGCCACCATCGAGCACAACGGGCACCCGCACCCCTTGGCCTGCAACGGCACCCGGGTGCACCGGATCCCGCTGCTGGACGACATCGCGGCCGCACCGCAGGACACGCCGGTCACGTTGCCCACCCTGGTCACGATCTACACCCACCTGCTGGACGGGTCGGCCGTGGATCTCGCCCGCGTGGCCGGCATCGTCGCCGCGGCGGAGGGCCCCACCCTGATCCACTGTTCGGCCGGCAAGGACCGCACCGGTGTGGCGGTCGCGTTGCTGCTCCGCGCCGCCGGTGTCCGCCGGGACGCGGTGGTTGCCGACTACGTCCGGACCGATCGGAACATGCCTGGGGTGATGCTGCGGATGGCCGGCAACCCGATGCTCCCGCCGGGGGTGGACCCGCAGGCCGTCCGCGAGCTGATGTCCGCGCCGGCCGCGGCGATCGGGGTCGTGCTCGACCGGATCGACGCGCACCCGGGCGGGGCCTACGGCTGGCTGCGCGACCACGGCGCCCGCACCGCCGACCTGGACCGGTGGCGTGCCCGGCTGGTGGACGTTCACCGGCCGACGCGGCTGTCGACCCGGTGAGCGGGGCAGGAGCAACGAGAACGTCCCGCGAACCACCGGCGAAGAGCACGTGGGGAAACCAGCGAGAGAGCAACGGGAGAACGGGGCGCCTCGTGGGCGGTGTTGCCGTATGCCCACGAGGTGCCCGCAAAGTTCGGAAGGCCGGGCCGGCCCCCGACCGTCCCGACCTCCCGGGGGTGGCGACCGCGAAGGGTTGCTGATCCGTCGCGTCGCGTGGTCCATCGTCGACGCCCGACGTTGCCGTGACGACTGTCACAAGTCAATGCGGCCGTTCGTGTGAGTTCGCTGGGCGGTGCGGCGGCGGGGCGCCTGCCCCGTGCCTCCCCGGATCCGGGCCGTCAGCTGGCGTAGGCGCGCAACCGCTCGGCGCGGTCGCCCTGGCGGAGCTTCGCCATGACCTCGCGCTCGATCTGCCGTACCCGCTCGCGGGACAACCCGAACCGCTTGCCGATCTGGTCGAGCGTCTTGGGCTGGCCGTCGTCCAGCCCGTAGCGCATCCGGATCACGCTCTGCTCGCGCTCGTCCAGCGTCGCGAGCACCCGCCGCAGGTCGTCCTGCAGCAGGCCGGAGATGACGGCGTTCTCCGCGTCGGTGGCCTCGGCGTCCTCGATGAAGTCGCCCAGCGGGGCGTCCTCCTCGGCGCCCACCGGCATGTCCAGGCTCACCGGGTCGCGCGCGTGGTCGAGCAGGTCGGAGACCTTCTCCGCCGGGATGCCCGACTCGCTGGCCAGCTCCTCGTGCGTGGCCTCCCGGCCGAGCTGCTGGTGCAGCTCGCGCTTGATCCGGGCGAGCTTGTTCACCTGCTCCACCAGGTGCACCGGCAGCCGGATCGTGCGGCCCTGGTCGGCCATCCCGCGCGTGATCGCCTGCCGGATCCACCAGGTGGCGTAGGTGGAGAACTTGAAGCCCTTGGTGTAGTCGAACTTCTCCACGGCGCGGATCAGGCCGAGGTTGCCCTCCTGGATCAGGTCCAGCAGCGGCATGCCACGGCCGGTGTAGCGCTTGGCGAGGCTGACCACCAGCCGCAGGTTGGCCTCCAGCAGGTGGTTCTTGGCCACCCGGCCGTCGCGGACGAGCTCCTCCAGCTCGGCCCGGCGCCTGGGGGCCAGCTTGCGGGCGGTCTCCAGCATGTGCTGGGCGAACACGCCGGCCTCGATCCGCTTGGCGAGCTCGACCTCCTCCTGGGCGGTGAGCAGCTTGGTGCGGCCGATGCCGTTCAGGTACACGCGCACCAGGTCGGCTGACGGCCCCTGCGCGTCGAGGTCGACCTCGGGCATGATGACCTCAGGGTCGAAGGCGGTCTGCGGGACGGTCATCGAGCTCCCTCCCCGGTGCGGGCGGCAGGTGTGCGGGGCGTCGCACACCGGCGCTGCGCTGCGCGGTGAGCTTCGTCGCGACGCTCATCGCTGTTCGGCTGGACATCAGGGGAACGCCCGCGTTCGCGAAATCGTTCCCGAACCTTCTGTCTGCAGGACGTCGCGGCCGTCACAAGGGTTGCTCGCCCAAACCTGAAGAAAACCTGAGAGTGGGACCCCGGGTGGGGTTCGCCCCGCCGGGGCTTACACCTCGACCAGGACGGTGAACGGGCCGTCGTTGACGCTCTCCACCGTCATCATCGCGCCGAACCGGCCGGTCTGGACGTGGGCGCCCCGGGCCCGGAGCTCGGCCACCACCGTCTCCACGAGGGGCTCGGCGTGCTCCGGGCGGGCCGCCGCCGTCCACGATGGACGACGGCCCTTCCGGGTGTCTCCGTACAGAGTGAACTGGCTGACAACGAGCAGGGGAGCGTCGGTGCTGGCGCAGGACTGCTCGTCCCGCAGGATGCGCAGTTCGTGCAGCTTGCGAGCCATGGTGCTCGCGTTGTCTTTGTTGTCCGAGTGGGTGATTCCGAGTAGGACGAGCAAGCCCGGCTCCGCCAGCTCGCCCACGACCTCTCCGTCCACCGACACGCTGGCCCGCGTCACGCGGGTCACCACAGCCTTCACGCACGCTCCAACCACTCGGCCGGCACCAGCATGCCGTGCCGCACCAGCTCGCGGACGGCGGGCACCGCTGCGGCCGCGAGTGCGTCCGCCGGCTGGTCGTAGGCGGCGGAGAGCAGGGTGAGCAGGTCACCGACCGGAAGTGCTCCGTTGCACCCGGCGAGCAGTGCCTTGGCCAGCTCGTCGACCTCCTGCTGCCAGCCCGGGCCGTCGGTGCGGTGCAGCCGGCGCACCACCGGGGCCCAGCCCTCCGGCGAGGGATCGGAGACCTCCTCCAGCACCACCGACGGCGGCACCGCGAGCCGCGCGGCCAGCAGGTCGTCCGGGCCCGGGTGCAACCGCAGCCAGGACACCCGGTCCAGCCAGGCCGCGGCCTCCGGGCCCAGCGGGTCGTCGTAGGCGTGCCGCAGGTCCTCGCATACCACATCGCTGTCCGTCGCACCGTGGTAACGCAAGGTGACGAACCCGAACCCGATGCCCTCGACATCGTTGGCGTCGAACCAGTCCAGCCACCGCGCCGACTCCTCGGTGCCCAGCGGCGACCGCGGGTCCACGCCCGCGTCCCGCAGCCAGGTGCCCACGTAGTGCGCCGGGTCGGCCACGTCCCGCTGCACGAACCAGGCGTCGACTCCCGGCGGCAGCCACGAGGCCACCCGCTCGGCCCAGTCCTGGCCCCGGACGTGCAGCCAGGACGCCAGCATGTGGCCGCTGCCACCGTCGGTGAGGAAGGCGGGGAGCTGGCGCACGACGAGGGCGCTGGCGTAGTCACCGGCCAGCCCCGAGTCCCGGTAGACGTACTCCACGCGTGGCGGCCCCACGACGAACGGCGGGTTGCACACCACCTGGTCGAAGCGGCGCCCGCGGACCGGGGTGAACCACTCACCGCGCCGCAGCTCGACGTCGAGCCGGTTGAGCCGGAACGTCGCGGCGGCCAGGGTGAGCGCCCGTTGGGACACATCGGTCGCGGTGACCCGGTGGGCGTGCCGGGTGGCGTGCAGCGCCTGCACCCCGCAGCCCGTCCCGAGGTCCAGCAGCGTCCCCACCGGGCGGCGCGGGGTGGCGCGCACGAGGCTGAGTGACGCCTGCCCGATACCCAGCACGTGCTCGCTGGGCAGTGGCGCGCCGCGCTCGGCACCCGGCCCGCGGCGCAGCTCGGCGTCCTGGTCGGAGACCACCCACCAGGAGCCGCGGTCGTCGCCGTAGGGCCGCACGTCGAGCTTGGCCCGTAGCCCGCCCTCGGCGTCGGCGAGCAGGCCCGCGCTCACCGCGTCGTCCAGGTCGAGCGGAACCAGCGCCGCCCGCACGGCGCTCTCCGGTTCGACGTCGCCGAGCAGGAACATCCGGATCAGGGTGCCCAGCGCGCCCGCGTCCCGGGTCACCCGACGTACCGGCTCCGGCTCGCCCCGCCCCAGCGCGGCGTGCGCGGCGGGGCCGAGCAGCTTCAGCACTCCGTCCGCGTCGTAGCCAGTGGTCTCGAAGGCGTCGCGCAACCGGTCGCAACGCTCGTCGGTGAGTTCCGGAAGCATGTCGAAATCCTCACACGGCCGAAGTTGGGACGCGCTTCCTGACATTGTGAGCCTGGGCAGGTCAGGGGCAGGAAAGCGATCTCTGCGTGCTGGGGAAACGACGTGCGGGAGGCTGTCGCCGGTGCGGGCCCTTCGCGGTGCGCTGGTACCGACCACTGGGCGGGGACGGCGGTTCGAAGTGCATGGTTCGTGCTTGTTGGTCGATTAGGTCCGTTTTCTCACAGCGGGTGGAACGCCTCCATACGTCATGAGGAGCATTCGCGGCACAGCGGCCTTCTCGTACACCTCAACGCACGGGAGATGCCGCCGGCCTACCGGGGGAGTTCGGCGAATGTGGGGTGACGAACCCAAAAATCCCCGCACGATGCCATCCCACAGCACCGGCCTACGTCGGTCTCGACTGTCCGGTCTGTGAACGGCGCCGTGATCGGGCCGGGCAACAACGTCACGCCTCCAGGGGATTGCGAAATCCCGTCCCGTGAGCAGGTGAGTGGTGGTGGCCGTTCACGTGACCGAGTGGACGCTCCCAGTCGGCATGACTTTCCCCTGCCCCCACAAGGAAATTCCGCCTCGCAGCGAGACCGCACTTGTGGTCAACCGTCATGGAGGACAGCTGGACGCGGTAGCTCGACGGAACGGACGACCGCATATCGTGTCCGCGCCCACACGAGAGATGAGCGGAGTCGTGCGCGGGATCGACTACTACGAACTGCTCGGCGTGGACCGGACCGCGTCGTCGGCGGAGATCAAGTCTGCGTACCGGTCGCTGGCCAAGGTGATGCACCCCGACGCGGGTGGCACACCGGGAACCTTCCGCCTGCTGCGGGAGGCATACGAGACGTTGCGGGACCCGAGGCGGCGTGCCGCCTACGACCGCGGCAAGGACGACGGTGCGCAGGCGTCATCGCCGACACCTCCGTCACCTCCGACACCGCCACAACCCCGGCGCACCAGGGGAACCACGACCCGCCCCTGGATGGGGAGGACAACGGGCTTCGGCCGGCAGCGGGAGTTCGGCGTGGACCCGGATTTCGTGCCCACCCTGCCGCGGCTGGGACCGGAGGTGATCCCGTGGTGGCACGAGGTGGACCCGGGCGAGCGGGTGCGCTACGTGCCCTCGACCGCACCGAGCCCCGAGTCGGTGTTGGCGGCGCTCGGCGGATGGCTCCTGCTGCTGGTGGTCGGTCTTCTCGTCGATCTGTCACCGCTGCTGGTGGCCGTGTGGTTGGTGCTGGTGGCCGGGGTGACGACCGTGGTGGTCGGGCTCGGGCGGCGGCTGCTGGCCGCGCGGGGCGTCGACCGTGGCTTCGCCCTGGAGTTCGGCGGCCGGCGGGTGTTCGGCCGGCCCGCGGCCGAGCCGACACACCTGGCCGAGCAGCTCACCGCCGAGCTGCTGTCCCGCTACCTCACCCGGCTGCCGGGCGTGCGGATCTTCCACGGGCTCGCCTGGCCGGGTTCGGTGTTCGCCGATGTGGACCACGCCGTCCTGTGTGGGCGACGGCTCGTGCTCATCGAGTCGAAGACGTGGCTTCCCGGTCACTACACGGCCGACGAAACTGGAGCGTTGTGGCGCAACGGCCACCCGTTCCGCGGCGGTGCCGTGAGACTTCCGGATGGTGTCGCCGCCTACCGGGAACTGTTGCCCGACGTCGAGGTGCGCGGCGCCGTACTCGTCTACCCGAGCCGCGCCGGAAGCGTCACCACGGACGAGCCGGCCGACATCTCGGCACCGCCGATGAGCCCGGAGCTCTTCGTCGAGCACATCGGTGACTGGCTGGCCGAAGAACCGGCCACGGTCGACCGCAACCTTTTCCGCACGCTCCTCCGCCAGGTCGTCTCCGAGGAGCCCTACCCGGACTGCTGACCCTGCGACACCTCACTGCCGGAAGAGGAGGGACCGGAAGCCACGGGCGAGATTCCGAAGTTGCTCGCCGGCTTCCAGCCGGGTCGTGACACTGGCCGCCGCTGCGCTGCTGGTGGACCGCCACGTCGCGCCGAGGGTGGCGCCCACGCATGATCCCGCCATGTGGACCGCGCCTGGCGGAACCACTGGGTTCCCTGACCGCGTCCCGTGGGGCGTCCGATGCGTGCTGTGACGATTGTCCGGTACGACCAGGGCCGATGTGCGGTCGCGAGTGGACCGTGTCAGGCTTGCCCACCATGACCGCGAGGTTGTGTCTGGCGCAGGAACCGGGGGCTGACGCGTTGCTGACCCGGGAGCCCCTCGCGCTGCTTTTTGGGATGCTTCTGGACCAGCAGGTTCCGATGGAACGGGCGTTCGCGGCGCCGAAGCTGCTCGCGGACCGCATCGGCGGGCTGGACGCACACCGCATCGCCGCCATGAACCCCGACGAGTTCGCCGCCGCCTGCGCGGGACCGCCCGCGATCCACCGGTTCCCCGGCTCGATGGCGCGGCGGCTGCAGGCCCTGAGCGAGTACCTCGTCGAGCGCTACGACGGCCGGGTCGAGGCGCTGTGGTCCGACGGCGACCCCGACGGCGTCGAGGTGCTGCGACGGCTGAAGGACCTGCCCGGCTTCGGTGACCAGAAGGCACGCATCTTCCTGGCACTGCTGGGCAAGCAGATGGACGTGCAACCGGAGGGCTGGCGCGGGGCCGCGGGCCCCTACGGCGAGGACGGCGCCCGTCGCTCGGCCGCGGACGTGGTCGACGACCGGACCCTGCAGGAGGTCCGCGCCTTCAAGAAGCAGATGAGGACCGCCGCCAAGAAGAGCTAGCCGGAACTTCGCGCCATCGCCGACATTCCGCTGTCCAGCAACGCTCCCGGACCAAACGGGTGTACAGGCTGGCACGGCTGACCCATACTCGGCGCGTGGTCGCATCGCCACGGGACGCCACCGAGCGGTTGCGGGAGCTCCTCGCCCCCGGGACGGCCCAGCCACGGGCCCATCAGGGCTACCTCGACCTCCTCGGCGACGACACCCCGCTGCGCTCCGGGGTCGCGCAGCGCCTGATGGCCAGCCGGCTCGTACCGCTGATCTACGAGCGGTGGTGGCGCCCCGCGCTCGGTCGGGTCGCCAAGGGGCTGGCCGGGCCAAGTATGGCCGAGGAACACCGCTGGCTGACCGAGCAGCTCGCCCTCGAACCCGGCGCCCTCGTCCTCGACCTGGCCTGCGGACCCGGCAACTTCACCCGGCGCCTGGCACCCCTGGTCGGCCCGACCGGGCTGGTCGCCGGGCTGGACGCCTCGGCGACCATGCTCGCCGAGGCGGTCCGCCGGACCACCCAACCCAACGTCGCCTACCTGCGCGCGGACGCGGTGCGCCCGCCCCTGCGCGAGGGTGCCTTCGACGCGGTCTGCTGCTTCGCCGCGCTCCACCTGTTCGCCGAGCCGTTCCGCGCCCTGGACCACGTCGTCGGTCTGCTGCGCCCGGGCGGCCGGATCGCGCTGCTCACCAGTCGGCGTCGCCCGTCCGGACCACTCCGGGCGCTGGACCGGGCCCTGGGCGCGACCAGCGGCATGCGCATGTTCGATCCGGACGAGATCCGCGCCGCCCTGGCCGAGCGCGGGTTTTCCGGCCTTCGGCAGCGGGTCGCGGGGGCGACCCAGTTCGTCGCCGGCCAGCACCTAAGCTGATCAGATGAGGCGCTCGGGTTTGCCGTCCGCCGACCCAGTGGGACGATGAAGGCGGGAGGTGGTGTCGTGAAGGGCTCGCAGCGGGACGACACCCCGGTCCTGATCACCGAGGCGGCTCCGTCCTACGACGACCAGCACGCCGCGCGACGACGCAAGTACGCGATCATGATGTCGCTGCGGTTCCCGTTCCTGATCGCCGCCGGGCTCAGCTACCAGGTGCCGTGGCTGGCGGTGTTGCTGGTCCTGCTCTCGGTGCCGTTGCCGTGGATGGCGGTGCTCATCGCCAACGACCGCCCGCCGCGCAAGGCGGAAAAGGCGAGCTGGTTCCGGCGGCGCCAGAGCCGCGCGCTGGAAGCGCGGCAGCATCCCGTCATCAACACCTGAGGCGTTCGGTGGTCGCGCCGGCCGCAACGGCCGGCGCCGTCATTTCGCGCGTCGGCCACGCGCCAGCTCCACCGCCACCTCGGCCGCCAGCTGCGCGTTACCCAGCACCAACGCGGTGTTGGCCGCCAGGCTGGCGCCGCCGCTGCGCTCGTGGAAGTACGCGAGCAAGGCGGGGGTGACGTCCTTGCCGCGCACCCCACGCCGCCGCACCAGCTCCTCGCCCTCGACCAGCAGCCGGTCGTGCAGCTGGCGATCCATCTCGTGCTCCACCGGCACGGGGTTGGCCAGCAGCACCCCGGAACCGTTCGACGCCACCCGCCGGTGGGCCAGCACCGCCGCCGCGACCTCCTCCGGGCCCTCCGCCCGCCACGGCACCTCCAGGCCTGAGTCCCGCAGGTAGAAGGCGGGGAAGCGGTCGGTGCGGTAGCCGAACACGGGAACCGACCGGGTCTCCAGCTGTTCCAGCGTCGCCGGCAGGTCGAGCACCGACTTCGCCCCGGAACAGACGACGAGGACCGGGGTGTCGGCCAGCACGCCCAGGTCGGCGGAGACGTCCCAGACCGTGTCGCGGTGCACACCACCGAGCCCACCGGTGGCGAACACCCCGATGCCGGCCGCGTGCGCCAGCGCCACGCTGCCCGCGACCGTCGTCGCCCCGCTGGCCCCCGTCGCCATCGCCGGGCCCAGGTCCCGGCGGGACAGCTTCACCAGGCCGGCCGCGGGGTCGCAGACCCGGTCCAGCTCGGCCCCGGCCAGGCCGACCCGGGCTACCCCGTCCAGCACCGCGATCGTCGCGGGCACGGCACCGGCGTCCCGGACCGCCCGCTCCAACCGCGCCGCCACCTCCCGGTTCCGCGGCGCGGGCAGGCCCTGGGCCAGTAGCGTGCTCTCCAACGCCACCACCGGCCGGCCCGCCGCCACGGCCGCCGCCACCTCGTCCCGGACCTCGAGCACTTCGCCACCCCGCTTCGCTGGTCAGGCATCATGGTCCCGTGAGCACTGCCACCCAGACCTGCCCCGACGTCGACACCCGTCCCGAGGGCACCGACCAGACCGGGGACGACACCCCGAAGATGTTCCACTACGTGCGCAAGTCCAAGATTGCGGAGAGCGCGGTCATGGGCACGCACGTGGTGGCGCTGTGCGGCGAGGTCTTCCCGGTGACCCGCTCGCCGAAGCCGGGCTCCCCGGTGTGCCCGGAGTGCAAGCGGATCTACGAGTCGCTGCCGCACGGTGGCGACGGCGGGGAGTGACCAGCACAAGCAGCGTGGTTCCGGGCTGAGGGCTCGGGGACTGTTCCGCACCGGTTCCGGATCTGGTGGTGCGGGCGTGCCGCCCCGAGCGGCTCGCCCGTGCCCGGTGGCAGCCGGCCGGCTGCCACCGGAACATCGACACGGCCCCTCCGCGAGGACGGCGAAGCGCCGCTCGCGGAGGGGCAGGCCGTCCTTACCAGCCGTGATCACGGCATGGTCCACCCGTGAGCAGATCCCTCCTCGGAAAGGTGATCTTTCGTCCGAGTGGGGGCAGTGGTACCCGGTGATTTCCGGTCGAAAACGGCGCACTCCGTGAAGGAAAGTCTCCATCGGGTTGTCCCAACTCCACGACCGGTTGGGGTTGCCGGACGGGCCTCAAGCTCCCCGGGTGCCGCGCCCGATGTCGATCTGGTCGACCGGCGGTGATCTTCGCGTCACCGCACGGTTCGGCAGTCGCGCTCCGCGGCAGACGAACGGCGACCCCGACCGCCCCGCTCCGGTAGCCCGCGCCGTGCGTGCCGCGGGGATGGCGTCACACACCACGAAGACCCGAGGAGACACAACTTGCGTCCCTGGACCAAGCGCACCTTGCAGGCCGCGATGCTCGCCGCGGGGGTCGCCGCGATCGCCGTGCCGCAGGCGTCCGCGGCGCCGCACGCGCACACGCCGCAGCCGGGCAGCAACCCGGTCACCAACGCCGAGGAGCTGAAGCTGCTGCTACCGATGGACACCTGCAACCCGCCGGGCGGCCAGACCCCCGGCCACAAGCGGGTGCCCTGCATCGCCTCCGACGCTCACCTGGAGGCACCCAATCCCTCCGTCGCGGCCGATCCGGTGTCGGAGACGGTGAACGACTCCCTCACCGACGCCGGCTCCCAGATGGAGCACGACCTGCAGGCCGCCCCGCAGGCCCCGGCCGCCACCATCAGCGGTACCGGGGAGAACGTCAAGAACACCGGCCATGGGGTGGGCAACGAGCTCAAGGAGGAGCGCCCGCTCACCGACACCCACGGCCTGGAGAAGCTGCTGGACGCCATCGGCACCAACACCGGCGTACAGGACCGCGCCGCCCCGGAGCCCGCCCGTCCGGCCGCTGGCTTCAACACCGCCGTCGACAACGTCGGCATGCTCAAGGAGCCGGCCAAGGTGGCCGACGTGGAGGTCGGGCCGTACAACCCGCAGCGGCCGCAGGCCCTCGGCGTCGGCGACCAGGGGGTCACCGCCGAGGCCCTGCACGGTCAGCACGTGCAGCCGTTCGACAATCCGATCGGCAGCGGTGTGCTGGACCTTGGCGTCGTCGACGACCTGGCGCCCGCCAAGGAGCTGCCGGCCAACCAGGCGCTGCCGGCCGACCTGCACGAGGTCGGGCTGCCCACCGAGGAACTGGGCCACGTGGTGATGCCGGTAAGCAAGGGCCCGGTCGTCGACCAGTTCGACCCCGAGGCGCTGCCCGCCACCCCGCCCGGTGCCGAGGCCCTCAGTGTCAACCCGCTGGGCAACGCCCTCACCGGTGGCGCGGAGGCCGTGAGCGGTGCCGACACGCTGGGTGCCGGGTCACTCGGCAACGATCCCCTGGGCCTGAACCAGCTGACCGCCGGTGACCCGCTCGGCCTCGTCCCGCGGTCCGCCGAGCCGGAGCCGCGCGCCGGCAAGGTGGCCCCCGGCACCGGTGCACTGACCAAGAACGCGGCCCTGAAGCCGGTGACCGGCTTGCTCGGCGGCAACCCGCTGGGTGGCGGCAACCCGTTGAGCTCGCTGAACTCGCTCAACCCGCAACCACAGCGGCCCACCGGTGCTGTCCCGGTGGCCCAGCAGGAGCCGGCCGCCGAGTCGGCGAGCCCGGCCCCGGCGCCGACCGACTCGCTGCCGGCCGTGAAGACCATGCAGGGAAACAACACTGGTGACGTGCTCAAGGACGTCTCCGGCGCGCTGAACGGCAAGCGCTGACGGGTCGTCAGCGCCACGAACCCTCCTCCGGAGCGGGTGGTGATGGGCCCGGGACCCCGGTGGTCCCGGGCCCATCGGTTACCGCGGGGTCAGCGGTGGCGGATCCGCATCCGCAGTTCGGACTCGCCGAGCCCGCCCCACACCCCGTAGGTCTCGTGCACCCGCAGCGCGTGCTGCCGGCACTCGATCATCACCGGGCAGCGTCGGCACACTGCCTTCGCCCGTTCCTCCCGGGCCTGCCGCGCCGAGCCCCGTTCCGCTTCGGGATGGAAGAACAGGGTGCTGTCCATGCCTCGACAGGCAGCCTGCCGCTGCCAGTCCCAGGTCTCGCTCACCGGCTTGGGCAATCTGCGGATGTCCCCCACGGTGCCTCCTTCCGCCTCCGACCGTTCTGCTGCTTCCGGCGCCGTGGCATCGGCACATGACGCGCCGCCAACCAGGCGACCGCACCATCACCGACCGGGGCACCGGTGCCAGGGAACGAGTTCGCCGGTGGCCGGGACGTGCCGCGCGGGCCACTCACTGCCGGCGGTGATCGGCGAGTCGGGTCCGTGATCGGTCGCGGCTCGGATGCCCGGGACCTCCCCGCCCCAAACATGACGTCCCGATGCCCACAGTGCTCGGTTGACACGACGGTCGACATTGCGGAACGACGCGCTGGGGCGAGTTCCTGAGCGCTCCGATCCCGGGCGGGTCAGCCGAATACCTGCCGGCTGGGGAGAACGGGCTGGCTGATCGCCGGACACTGTGGACGCGTCCGCGGTCGACCCGGTGGGTCCCCAGTGCACTGACCACGCACGTTCACCGGCTCGGAGCTCGAATGCCATCCGGGAACCCGAATCCCGCACCAGCTGATGCCGGTGCGGCCGACCAACGACCGTGGCCGCGCCCGGTCGAACCGGACAGTCACGAGATGGCCACTAGTCGACGTGTTTCCCGGGTGGCGCGGAGTCGCGCGGGATCGGCTTGGTGTCGTGTGTGTCGGCGGGGGACGTGGCCTCTTCCGGCCCGTGCACCGGGTTCTGCGTTGGCCGCCCGGGTGGTTCGTCCCGTTCGCGGCGGAGCCGTTCGGCGGCCCGCTCCATTTCCAGGCGTCGCCACCGCCGGCGCTCCCGGCGGGTCATCCGGGCCGGCCACATCTCCTGGATGGTGTTGTTGAAGTGCGCGCCCAGCACGATCGCGAAGCCGATGAAGAAGGCGAACAGCAGGAAGGCGATGGGAGTGGCGAGCGCGCCGTAGGTGTAGCCGGTGCCGGTCACCCAGATCAGGTAGAGGCGCAGTCCGGAGCTGGTGAGCAGGAAGACGACCATCGCCAGCAACGCGCCGGGCATACCGCGGTGCCAGGGCAGCTTGCGAGGTAACGCGATCTTGTAGAGGGTGGTCAGGGCCAGCACGAGGAGCACCCCGGTGGCGGGGTAGTAGAACTTGTCGACGAGCCCGGCCACGGTCTGCTGCCAGGTGGTTGGGAAGACCTTGGGCAACAGGTCGGGCCCGAGCGCGATCAACGGCAGCACCAGCACCGCCGCGACCAGGCTCACCAGGTACATGAGCAGCGCCACGATGCGTTGCCAGACGACGTTGCGCACGTCGTACTGCCCATAGGCGACGGTGATCGCGTCGACGAACGACGCCATGGCCGACGATCCGGCCCACAGCGACAGCACGAAGCCGACCGAGACCACCTCGCCGCGTCCCTGGGTGAGGATGTCGGAGACCGTGGGCGCGATGATCCGGTCCACCACGTCGGGGGTGAAGACGGTACGGGTGAAGCCCAGGATCTTGGACTGCACCGCGTGCACGAGGTCCGGACCGAACCAGTCGCCGACGAAGCCGAGGCTGCCCAGCAACCCGAGCAACAGGGGCGGCAGGGACAGCGTGGTCCAGAACGCCGCCTCCGCCGACTCGGAGAAGATGTTGTGGTCCCAGGCGCGGGACAGGGTGCGTGTGAGCAGGCGCAGCGGCCCACGGGGTACCGGGTGATCCCGGGGTGCGGTGCCGTTGCGCCCGTCGTCGTTCGGCCGCGGACCCATCGTGACCCAAGCCTGCCGTATGGCTCCTGGGCCGGGCAGCACCGCCCTGGCCAGGGACGGCGTGTCGCCGGCGAGCAGGGCGTCGTGGGACCACCGCCACGGTCCCCGCCACGTCAGGTTTCGCAGGGACCGGACGAACGATGAGCCTGATCTCGACCAGCGGGTTGATCGCGGCTCCCTGGCCCGTGTCAGGCCAAGCCACTGCACGCCCACTCGCGGCGCCGCGCCACCCAGCGAACCTTCTCGGCGCGCCGTCGAGTCCCTTTCCCCACGGCGGGAAGGTCGTGACGGCACCGATGCCGTGCGTGACGGAGCTGATCGTCCGGGAAAAGGCCGCTGGTCACGCGCGGGAACTAGGGCAGATCTCCAGCGTCGCGCCAGCTCTCCGGTCACGCGTCACATCCGGAGGCGGTGGCCGTGTGCCGCGTCGCGACCGGTGCAGGTCGGTGCGGTGAGTTAGAGTGCCCAACGGCCCTCACCGCGAGTCCGGCGGGAGGGCATTCGCTTGTCAGACGTCAAGGGCCGCAACGCCGGTGCGTAGGCCGACCCGTGCCGTGGGGTCGTGCCCGGAGCGAGGAAGGAACAACGAGTCACCGTGGCCGAGCCCCTGCCCGACTCCCCGGTCCCTTCCGTCGCGTCGCGCCCGCTGCGGGCCTGGCAGCGGCGCGCCCTAACCAAGTACCTGGCCACGAAGCCGCAGGACTTCCTGGCGGTGGCGACTCCGGGCGCCGGAAAGACGACCTTCGGCCTGCGGGTGGCGGCGGAGCTGCTGGCCGACCGCACGGTGGAGCAGGTCACCGTGGTGACGCCCACCGAGCACCTCAAGCACCAGTGGGCGGCAGCCGCGGCCGCCACCGGTATCTCGATCGACCCGGAGTTCCGCAACTCCCAAGGCATTACCTCCAGCGACTACCGCGGGGTCGCGGTCACCTACGCCCAGATCGCCGCCCACCCGACCTTGCACCGGGTGCGCACGGAGCGACGCAAGACGCTGGTCATCCTCGACGAGATTCACCACGCGGGAGACGCCAGGTCGTGGGGTGAGGCCACTCGCGAGGCGTTCCTGCCCGCGGTGCGCAGGCTGGCGCTCACCGGTACGCCGTTCCGCAGCGACGACATCCCGATCCCGTTCGTGACCTACGAGCCGGATGCCGACGGCACGCAACGCAGCCGGGCCGATCATTCCTACGGCTACACGGATGCGTTACGAGACGGCGTCGTCCGCCCCGTGGTCTTCCTGGCGTACTCGGGCGAGGCGCACTGGCGGACCAGCGCGGGGGAGGAGTACACGGCGCGGCTCGGTGAACCGTTGACGCAGGAGCAGACTGCCCGGGCGTGGCGCACCGCGCTGGACCCGGCCGGCGAGTGGATCCCGGCGGTGCTGACCGCCGCCAACACCCGGCTGTCGCAGCTGCGCGCGGGTGGCGTGCCGGACGCCGGCGGCCTGGTGATCGCCTCCGACCACGTGTCGGCCAAGGCGTACGCGCAGATCCTGCAGCGGGTGACCGGACACGAGCCGGTGGTGGTGCTCTCCGACGACCCCAAGGCATCGGCGCGGATCGCCGAGTTCGCCGACTCCGACGAGCGTTGGCTGGTCGCGGTGCGGATGGTGTCCGAAGGTGTGGACGTGCCGCGACTCGCGGTTGGCGTGTACGCGACCAGTGCCTCGACGCCGCTGTTCTTCGCCCAGGCCGTCGGCCGGTTCGTGCGTGCACGTCGGCCCGGTGAGACGGCGAGCGTGTTCCTGCCGAGCGTGCCGGTGTTGCTGGAGCTGGCCAGCCAGCTGGAGACCCAGCGGGACCACGTGCTCGGCAAGCCGCATCGGGAAAGGGACGGCTGGGATGACGAGCTGCTGGCCGCCGCCAACCAGCGCCGGGACGAGCCGGGTGAGGAGGAGCGCGCGTTCACCGCGCTCGGTGCCTCCGCCGAGCTGGACCAGGTGATCTACGACGGGTCGTCGTTCGGCACCGCCATCCTGGCCGGTACCGAGGAGGAGCAGGACTACCTGGGGCTGCCCGGTCTGCTCTCGCCGGACCAGATGCGCGCCCTGCTGCGGCAGCGGCAGGAGCAGCAGCTCGCCCAGGCCACCAGACGCAAGGCGGAGGAGCAGCCGACGGCCGAGGCCTCGACCGCGCGACCGCAGGGCGTGCAGGAGCGGCTGGCACACCTGCGCCGCGAGCTGAACACCTTGGTGGCCCTCCACCATCACCGGACGGGCAAGCCGCATGGCAAGATCCACTCGGAGTTGCGCCGCCACTGCGGTGGTCCGCCGACGGCGATGGCCACCGCCGACCAGCTGGAGGAGCGGATCGCCACGCTGCGCTCGTGGTGAGGCACCGGCCACTGTTCGCCCGCGCGGCCGGTGACGAGTCGGACGGCGTCCGGCCGCCCAGCCGGCTGGCGGTGACCAGGAAGGCAGTCAAAGCGTCCCGGACCCTGGCGGGGCGGCACCGACGGACCGCCGGGAGTCTGCGTACGGAAGGGCGGTGCGGGCGCCAAGATGGGGGAACGGCCTGCGGCTGCTGAGCCGAGCGGCGGCGAGGGTTCCCGCCGGCGCCGGCTGGCCGGCGCCGCGTCGTGGCGTCGCCGGTGGTCGCGGGTCGCCGTGCAGGATCGACGGACCCGGTCACGTGCCCGCTACGCCGGGTCGAGAGGAACGGGGGCGATGGCCAGCCCACCCACCGGCACCCGGCCCGACGAGGTACGCCGGCACAACCGCGCCGCGTTGCTGCGCCGGCTGCATGTCGACGGCCCGTGTACACGCGCGGCCCTGGCCACGGAGCTCGGGCTCAATCGCAGCACGATCAAGACCCTGGTCGACGGCCTGGCCGAGGCCGACCTGGTCGTGGAACGCATCCCGAGCCAGCGGCACGGCGCGGGCCGCCCGTCGTTGCTGGTCGTGCCGCGGCCGAAGGCCGCGATGGTGCTCGCGGTCGACGTCGGGGTGGAGCAGCTCACCGTGGCCGCGGTGGGTATCGGCGGTGCCGTACTCGGCCGCCGCCGGTGGGGCCTGGTGCGGGGCGAGGTGCGGCCGGCCGACGTGGTCCAGCGGGTGGCCTGGGCCCGCCGGGAGTTGGCCGCGGAGCTGGGCGGGGAGCCGACCGCGGTCGGGGTGTCGGTGCCGGGCACTGCGCGCCGTTCGGACGGCCGGGTACACGAGGCACCCAACCTGCACTGGGCCGACGTCCCGCTGGGCGACCTCCTCACCGCCGCGTTGCGGCTACCGGTGCAGGTGGGCAACGACGCCGACCTCGGGGCGCTGGCCGAGCACACCCGGGGTGCGGCGCGGGACGCCGCGGACGCGGTGTTCGTGACCGCCGACGTCGGTGTCGGTGGCGGGGTGATCTCCGGCGGCGCCTCGCTGCGGGGCACCGCGGGATCGGCCGGCGAGCTGGGACACATGGTCGTCCGGCCGGACGGCCGGCAGTGCTACTGCGGGTGCCGTGGCTGCTGGGAGACCGAGGTCGGGGAGGACGCCGTACGGGAGGCGCTGGGCCTGCCGCCGGACGCGGGCCGGCCGGCCATCCTCGCCGAGCTGCGCGACATGGCGGACGAGCCGGAGCGGGCCGCCCGACGGCTGGCCGGTGTGCTGGACTGGCTGGCGTTGGGTCTGGCCAACGTGGTCAATGTGCTCGCGCCCGAGCTGGTCCTGCTGGGTGGGCTGCTGGCCGCGCTGCCGCCCCGGCTGATCGACCAGGTGGGTGCGGTGGTGCGGCGGCGCAGCATGGTGGCGCGGGCCTCCGGCGAGTTGCGGGTCGTCGCCGCGACACTGGGCGCGGAGGCGGCCCTGATCGGAGCCGCGGAGCTGGCCTTCGAACCGGTGTTGGCCGCATTGTGAGGAAGCAGAAACCGATTGTTGACATCGCCGCGCTCGTGCCCCGATGTGACAGGTGTCGCAGTTATTCGCGCGGTTTCCGGTCGTTTTCAGATGTGTGGCGGGAAAACGCGGCATCGCGACGGTCGGTGGTCGTGCGGTGACGCGGAGGAACCGCCCGAATCACGCCCAGGTCAACGCAAAGGATGCGGGCGGGGACTCCAAGTCCCCGCCCGCGCCCTTGCGTTCCGTACGCGGTCAGCCCTGCACGATCTCCGCGGCGAGTTCACGCAGCTTGGGCTCGTGCTCGCGGGCGTGGTGCCCGCAGAACAGCAGCTCTCCCCCGGAGGGAAGCACGGCGCGCACTCGGGCGGCGGCCCCACAGCGGTCGCAGCGGTCAGCAGCGGTCAGCTCGGGGCGGGTGAGCGTTCCAGGCATCCTTGTCTCCCTCCGTCCCGGCGCCGGCCGTGCCGACGCCCTCGTCCGGCCGCGACAACCTTCGGGTTCCCTGCGGGGTCCGCGGTAATCGCTGCCACCACTCTTGCAGACGCTGGGCGCCAAGTCAGTGTTCCCGTCCCACCAGGCGAGCCACGTCACGTCGAATGAACCCGGATGCAGCAATCGTCGCTGGTCATGCAGGATCACGAGGTGCCGAAACTGCCCCGTTCGCCCTCCGCGAAACACCTCCCCGCGCCGGTGTTGTTCCTCGCGGGCGGGGGATCGATGTACCTCGGTGCGGCGGTCGCGGTCGGTTTGTTCACCGAGCTTGACCCGGCCGGGGTCGCGTGGTTGCGGGTGTTCGGGGCGGGGCTGGTGTTGCTGCTGTGGCGGCAGCCCGGGCGGGTTGCGTGGCGGGGGCGCCGGCTCCTGCTGGCCGGCGTGTTCGGCACCACAACGGCCCTGATGAACGTGGCCTTCTACGAGGCGATCGCCCGGATGCCGATGGGGACGGCGGTCGCGGTGGAGTTCGCCGGCCCGGTGGCGGTGGCCGCCTTCGGCTCGCGCAGCCGGCGGGACGTCGGCGCGCTCGCCCTGGTGATCGTCGGCGTGCTGCTGATCGCCGACGTGCAGTGGCAGGGCAACCCGGCGGGCGTGCTGTTCGCGTTGGCCGCCGCCGCGCTGTGGGCCGGCTACATCCTGCTCGGTAAGCGGGTGGCGACGAAGGGTAGTGGCACCGACGACCTCGCGGTCGGGTTCGCGGTGGCGACCGTGGTGTTCAGCCCGCTCGCGCTCACCACCGGCCCGGCGTGGACCTCGCCCCGACTGCTGGTGCTCGGTGTCGGGGTCGGCCTGCTGGCCAGCGTGGTGCCGTATGCCCTGGACCAGGTGGTGTTGCGCCGCGTGGGGCAGGCGAGGTTCGCGTTGCTGCTGGCGCTGCTACCCGTTGCCGCAACGGTGATGGGTGTCCTGGTGCTCCGGCAGATCCCCACCACGGCCGAGATCCTGGGAATCGGGGCGGTCGTGGCCGGTGTGATGGCGCGTAGCCGCGAGCCGGTCCCCACTGCCGCGCCACCGGCCGAACCCGGCTGAGCGAGCCACTCAGGCGGCCGGAACGCGGGTGCGTGCGTCGTTGGCCAGCAGCGGCCGGACCACTGCCGAGCCGCGGGTTGACCCTCGCGGAGCAGACCGAGATCCGCTTCCCGCTCGGCGCGGGCCGACGAGTCACCGGAAGCCTGACGCGCCAACGGTTCCGACGCCGGTTCGGCGTGCTTCGCGCCAGCCACGGTCGTCCTCGTCGTCGCTCGCAGGCCAGGTCACGGGCCCCAAATTCCTTGCGACACAAGACAACTGCCCCGCCGACCACGCGGATCAGCGGGGCAGTTGGAAAAACCTCTGCTCAGTCCAGGTAGTCGCGCAGCACCTGGGAACGCGACGGGTGCCGCAGCTTCGACATCGTCTTGGACTCGATCTGCCGGATCCGCTCCCGGGTCACGCCGTAGACCTGGCCGATCTCGTCCAGGGTCCGCGGCTGGCCGTCGGTGAGGCCGAAGCGCAGCCGCACCACGCCGGCCTCCCGCTCCGACAGCGTCGCGAGCACCGACTGGAGCTGGTCCTGCAGCAGCGTGAACGACACCGCGTCCACCGCCACCACGGCCTCGGAGTCCTCGATGAAGTCACCGAGCTGGCTGTCGCCCTCGTCGCCGATCGTCTGGTCCAGCGAGATGGGCTCCCGGGCGTACTGCTGGATCTCCAGCACCTTCTCCGGGGTGATGTCCATCTCCTTGGCCAGCTCCTCCGGGGTGGGCTCGCGGCCCAGGTCCTGGAGCAGCTCGCGCTGGATCCGGCCCAGCTTGTTGATCACCTCGACCATGTGCACCGGTATCCGGATGGTGCGGGCCTGGTCGGCCATGGCCCGGGTGATGGCCTGCCGGATCCACCAGGTGGCGTAGGTGGAGAACTTGTAGCCCTTGGTGTAGTCGAACTTCTCCACGGCGCGGATCAGGCCGAGGTTGCCCTCCTGGATCAGGTCCAGGAACGCCATGCCGCGGCCGGTGTAGCGCTTGGCGAGGCTGACCACCAGCCGCAGGTTGGCCTCCAGCAGGTGGTTCTTGGCCCGCTCGCCGTCCCGCACGATCCACCGCAGGTCGCGGCGCAGCTGCGGGGAGAGCTTCTCGCCCTCGTCCTCGGCCCTGCGCAGCCGCTCCGCCGCGTACAGCCCGGCCTCGATCCGCTTGGCGAGCTCGACCTCCTCCTCGGCGTTGAGCAGCGCGACCTTGCCGATCTGCTTGAGGTAGGCGCGCACCGAGTCGGCCGAGGCGGTCAGCTCGGCGTCCTTGCGGGCCTGCCGCAGCGCCTCGGACTCCTCCTCGTCCCAGATGAAGTCGCCGTCGCCCGGCTTCTCCTCGTCCTCGCCCTCGGCGGCCGCGGCGTCCTCACCCAGCTCGGCGTCGAGCTCGGCGAGGTCCACGTCCTCCAGCTCGACCGACTCGAGCTCGGCCTCCTCGGCCTTGCCCTTCTTGCCGCCCTTGGCCGCGGCGGTCTTGGTGCCCTTCTTCGCGGTGCTCGACCGCGACGCCCGGGTGGTCTTCCCGGTGGCCGCCTTCTTCGCCGTGCCCCTGGCACCGGTCGACCTCGACGCGGCGGTGGAGCCCTTGCGGGTCGAGGTGGTCTTCGGGGTCTCCTCGGCCTCGACGTCGGCCTGGGCAGCCGGCTTCCTGGTCGAAGCGGCCCGGGCCGGCTTGGCACCGCCCGTGGTGGCGGAGCTGGAGCGTCGGGTTGCGGTTTCTGCGGCTGCCACGTACGCCCTTTCGCGACGGTCGATGCTCGGCTGCTCCGCTGGGACAGGCCAGAGGGCGCGAATCCTCGGCCACCAGCGGTTTCGGGGAGGCCCGTGGTCGGTGTCGCCACGGACGCGTTCCATTGTAACGACGCCGACCTGCCCGGGTTGCGCCGCGAGCCCGGCAATTCGCCCGACCCGCGGCCGCAGCCGCCGCCCGACCCAACCGCCGTTCGCCTCGTCGGCGCTGGTCAGAGGGCTGATCGGCGGTCGGTGTGAGGCACCGCTACACCGGGTTACACCGTCAGCTGTTCGGCCGAGGCCACCGCCGCGCCCACGATGCCGGCGTCGTTCTTCAACACGGCCGGCACCACCTCGGTGCGCGCCTCGAGCAGCGGCAGCCACTTGTGGGCCTTCTTGCTCACCCCGCCACCGGCGATGACCAGATCCGGCCACAGCAGGTCCTCCAGTACCCGCAGGTACCGGCTCACCCGGGCGGCCCACTCCTCCCAGGACAGCTCCAGCTCGTCCTTGACCGAGGCGGCGGCCCGCGTCTCCGCGTCGTGCCCGTCCACCTCCAGGTGGCCCAGCTCGGTGTTGGGGACCAGCGCGCCGTCGCGGAACACCGCGCTGCCGATGCCGGTGCCGAAGGTGAGCAGCACGACCGTGCCGGCCCGGTTCAGCCCGGCCCCGAACCGCGTCTCGGCCATACCGGCTGCGTCCGCGTCGTTGAGCACGAGCACGTCGTCGGGGTTGCGGCCTAGCCACTCGGCGAACAGCCCCCGGGCGTCGGTGCCGATCCAGCTGTGGTCGATGTTCGCGGCGGTGTGCGCGACCCCGCGCTTGACCACGGAGGGCAGCGTGACGCCGACCGGGCCGTCCCAGCCGAACTTGGCTACCACCTCGGCTACCACCTCGGCCACGGCGTCCGGCGTCGAGGGTTGCGGCGTGGGGACGCGCAGCCGTTCCCCGTCCAGCGCGCCAGCCTCGACGTCCACCAAGCAGCCCTTGATCCCGGACCCCCCGATGTCGACCCCGAACCCGCGGGTAGTGCCCATCCCGGTGGCCTTCCTATTCGATTCAGACGAGAACAGTTGCGGAGACGATAGGACATACCACCCGCTGGGACATCCTCGCGCCGGCCTGCGTCACATGTGGTCGGATGGGGTCGTGCGATCCGTGGAGCAAGCGTTGGACGTGTCGGAGCTGCGCCGGGTGGCGGTGACGGTGGCCACCGAGGCCGCCGAGCTGGTCCGCCGGGTACGGGAGGAGGCCGTCACCGAGGTCGACACCAAGAGCAGCGAGACGGACGTGGTCACCGCGGGTGACCGCGCCGCCGAGCGGCTGATCCGCGCCCGGCTGGCGGAGCTGCGGCCGGACGACGCGGTGCTGGGTGAGGAGGAGGGCGGCGCGACCGCCACCGCCGCCGGCCTGTGCTGGGTGGTCGACCCGATCGACGGCACCGTGAACTACCTCTACGGCTACCCCTGGTACGCGGTCTCGGTCGCACTCTGGCTCGACGGGGAGCCGTTCGCCGGCGCCGTGGTGGAGCCGGTGAGCGGCCGGGTGTGGAGCGCCGCCCGGGGACACGGCGCCGAGCTGGACGGCCACCCGTTGCGGGTGTCCGCGGCGCGACGCTTGGACCTGGCCCTGGTCGGTACCGGGTTCTCCTACTCCGCGCAGCGGCGGAACCGGCAGGCCCGGGTGGTGGACGGGCTGCTGGGCCGGGTGCGGGACCTGCGCCGGGCGGGCTCGGCGGCGCTGGACCTGTGCGGGGTGGCCGCCGGGTGGCTGGACGCCTATTACGAGCACGGGCTGAGCCCGTGGGACTGGGCGGCGGGCGCCCTCGTCGCGCGGGAGGCGGGCGCCGTGGTGCGGCTGCCCACCGCGGACCCGGCCGACGGGCTGGGGGAGGCGACCGTGGCCGCGGCTCCGGGTATCGCCGACGAGCTGCTGGTCACCCTCCGGGAGATCGGGATCGCCGACGTGTGAGGACGCCGTTGCCGAAGGGCGACCCCGACGCCGAGGGGGCCAGGCCACACGGGAGAAGGGTCGATTGCTGCATTCGGCCTGGTCCCGCGGGGTGCGGCTACCGAGAGGGCGCGCGTTGCTCGGCGGTCGGCACACTAGCTCCCCGCAGCGTGGCCGTCCCTGCCTCGGCCTCGGTCGGGGCCCGCTCGTGACCGGATTGTCGGCCGCCAGCGTTCGCCGAACACGGTTCGGGTGGGGCCGTCGCCTACCCCTTACGGGGCCCTCGATAGCCCACAAGGGTTAATTGCGGTCCAGGCTTTTCATTCCGCGTTGGTTTCGAGAACGACGGAAAGCGGAGGAAATCCCGTTCGGCCGTGGGGTGGGGTGGCGGTGCCGGCCTCAGCAGTGCACCTCGCGCACCCGGTTCAGCGTCTGGTGGTCGACCGGGGGCCGGCCCGCCTCCGCGACCTGGCCACCTTCCTGGCCGGGCTGCCGCTCGCCCCATTCCTTCAGCGTCGTCAGCACCTTCTTGGTCTCGTTGCCCGGCTTGATGTCGGTGAACCTCTCGCCGAGCGCCAGGTCGACGGTGGCGTCCTGCCGGTCGTCCCGGACGAGCTCGGCGCAGGGCACCAGCAGGCTGAGCGTGCGGGCCGGGCCGGCGCCGGCCGGGCCGAATCGGATCTGCGCGTGGCAGTGGAGGTCGAAGTCGGGGTAGATCGGGTCGTTGGCGGGGTCACCGGCCTTGTTCAGTCCCGCCGAGTACAGCTCCTCGGCCACCAGCGTTGCCTGGTTGCGCTGGCCGTTGGCATTGAGCACCCGGACCAGCACCCGGCCTGGTGGGACCGGGTCGGTTCGGTCCAGCGCGTCCCGGCCCAGCTGCTGGCCCAGCACGACGGGCTGCTGGCCGTCGGCCGCGGCCGACGGCGGCGTCTTGGGCGGGTTACAGCGGGTGGCTTCCTCGATGTCCGCGGCCGAGCTGAACACCTTGGTCCAGACGAAGACCGACAGCACCCCGAGCACGGCGAGCAGCACCATGGCGGGGACCGGCCGGCGCCGGCGGTAACGCGGCAGCCTGTTGCCCTTCGCGGTCACGGCAGACACGGTTTCCCGCCTCCTCGGGCTGCGCCCTATCACACCCCATTACACCCGTGCTGATCAGCCTAGACCCTCGATCGACCGGCCCGCGCGGCAATCCCACGTGCGGCCCGCCCGGGGCGATCGCTTTCCGCATTCATTGCGTAGCTCAGCGTCACAACCGTGCATCGCACCACGTGGCGGGCGGTCCGGCAAGGTGACCAGCGCACCCGGATGGCCGGTCGGGCCGGGCGGGGGTGTGGCCGCCGGCCCGGTTTCCGGGGGACCGGTCCCCGTCTGGGCGTGGGACGTGGAGCGGGCGCGGATGGGGAACCCTGTTGCGGGGTGTGGTTGCAGGGCGTGGTTCCGGACTTGGTTGCAGAGTGCAACACACCACAATTGAGTGACCGGATGGGTGAGGGCTTGCGTGGTGGGCTACCCTCTCGGCGCTTCGGCCTCCGGACACCTGGTCGCGAATCGATTCGGTAGGCGTTTCGGACGAGGGGGAGAACCGAGACCACCGTCACTGGGACGGCGGGCACAAACCGGCTCGCTGGAACGTTGACCAGCGGCACGAACCACAGTTGTGAAGTTGACGCAGGGGTGAACCACGATGGCGACCGACTACGACGCTCCGCGCCGCGGCCAGGAGGAGGACCTGGCCGAGGACTCGCTGGAGGAGCTCAAGGCGCGGCGTAACGAGACGCAGTCCGGAGTGGTGGACGTCGACACGGACGCGCCGGACGAGAACTTCGAGCTCCCCGGCGCCGACCTCTCCGGCGAGGAGCTCACCGTCAAGGTGCTGCCCAAGCAGGAGGACGAGTTCACCTGCGGGCGCTGCTTCCTGGTGCACCACCGCAGCCGGCTCGCGGAGGAGCGCGGCGGGCAGATGATCTGCCGCGACTGCGCCTGACCAGGAGGACGTGATCCGGACGCGGGGGCGGCCGGATCACGGATACCGGCACACACGGGGCCGCCTGCAACGCAGGCGGCCCCGTGCCGCATCACACGCAGGGCATCACACGCAGGGGTGTGGCGGGCCTGGCCGGGGCGGCTCAGCGCTGCCGCAGCACGTCCACGAGCTTCTCCGGGTCGCGCACACTGAACAACCAGTAAGGCGTGGGGTCGTCGGGGTCGGCGAGATGGACCCGAACCATCGGCCCCACCCAGCCCCGGTGCACCAGGAACGCGGCGGGGTCCAACCCGGGCCCGAGGGCCACGCGCTTCGCCTTGGCCGGCACGACCTCCACGTCGCCGACGAACCGCAGCGGTAGGTGCGCGTCGCCGACCCACAGCTCGTCGTCGACCACCCGCACCCGCAGCCGGCCGAGCCACAGCGCGATCACGATCACCACGCCGACCGTGATGACGTAGGGCAGCCACGACCGGACACCGGGGTAGCCGCGGTGCACGGTGGCCCCCATGAGCACCGCGCCGAGCAGCGGCAGCGGGTACCAGGTGAGCGGCACCGACAGTCGCTGGTCGAACCGGACGCGGCCGCCAGGCCTCCCGGCGTTTCCCTGCCGTGCCACCTGGCCGCCACCTTCGGGGGAAGCGGCCGTACCCGCGTTCTCGGTCACGACGTCAGGGTAGTCTCGCCGCTCGTGTCCGAGCCTGCCGTCCCCGGGGTCGAGGTGCTGCTCAGGCGCCTCGACCCGGATGTCCCCCTACCGTCGTACGCCCGGCCCGGTGATGCCGGCGCCGACCTGGTGACCACCAGCGACCTGGAGCTGCCACCGGGGGAGCGCGCGGTGGTCGGCACCGGGGTCGCGATCGCGCTGCCGGTGGGCTACGCCGGCTTCGTGCACCCGCGCTCCGGCCTGGCCGCCCGGGTCGGCCTCAGCGTGGTGAACACACCGGGCACGATCGACGCCGGTTACCGTGGCGAGATCAAGGTCTGCCTGGTGAACCACGACCTGCACGAGCCGGTGGTGCTGCGCCGCGGCGACCGGATCGCCCAGTTGGTGGTGCAACGAGTGGAGCATGTCCGCTTCCGGGAGGTCGGCGAACTGCCAGACTCGTCTCGTGGGGCCGGTGGCTACGGCTCCACCGGTGGGCACGCGGTGCTGAGGGCGGCGCAGGCCGCTGACGGAGCGACGGAGGGCTGAAGGGCATGTTCGGATGGCGTCGCCGACGCGAGCGGGAGGCGGCCGAGCGGGCCGCCGAGACAGAGCTCGACCGGGTCGACGGCTCAGACCTCGCGGGACCGTTCGACTCCGAGGAGGCGCCCGCGGACGAGCTGGCCCGACTGGACCTCGGCTCGGTGCGGGTCCCGGTGCCGGACGGCGCCCAGCTGCAGGTCGAGGTGGACCCGGCCGGCCCGGTGCGGGCGGTGCACGTGGTGACTCCGATCGGCCGGCTCACCGTCAACGCCTATGCGGCGCCGCGCAGCGGCGGGCTGTGGCGTGAGGTGTCCAAGGAGCTGATCGAGCAGCTGCGTTCCGATGGCGCGCGGGTGATCCGCGAGCGCGGGGAGTGGGGCGAGGAGCTGGTGGCGTCCTCGCCGGAGGTGGCGTTGCGGTTCGTCGGTGTCGATGGTCCTCGCTGGCTACTGCGCGCGGTGGCCGCGGGGCCGGCGCAGCACGCGGCCGAGCTGGCCGAGCTGCTGCGGGACACCGTGCGGGACACGGTCGTGGTGCGGGGCAAGGAGCCGCTGCCGGTGCGCACCCCGCTGCCGGTGGAGTTGCCGGAGGCCATCGCCCAGCACATCCGGCAGGCCCAGGAGGGGCACACGATCCACGAGGCCGAGCAGATGCGCTGACGGCGCACGGTTTTCGTCGGGCCCGGCGGGGTTCTCCCGCCGGGCCCGCTTTGGTGCCGGCGTGATCGCGGTTGCCCTGGGCGCCGTCCGCCTGAAGCGCCCCGTCCCGATCCACATCACCCGGATTCATCCACAACCCGTGATCTCGTTCTTGATCGACGTTGTCCCAGCTCAGTACGCTCGACGCGGGGCGTCAGCCCCCGAGGAGGGCGGGGGACTGTCCACTCTGGGGCCGCGGTCCGTCACCGGGTGTCGATCTTGGTGTGTCGGGCGTGCCCTACCCCCTGCCATGGCCCCGACCAGCATTTACGCTGCCCTCCTGTGACATTGGTGGTCAGGCTCCGCTCGCTGGGGCAACGGATCTTCGCGCAGCTCGACCGGCCGGCCCGCGTCGTCGTGGTGGCGTTCGGCTCGGCGCTGGTCGTGGGCACGCTGCTGCTGGCTCTTCCGGTGGCCACCGAGAGCCGCGAGTCCGTCTCGCTCGTCGTCGCGTCCTTCACGGCCGCGTCGGCCATCTGCGTGACCGGCCTGGTCGTGGTGGACACCCCGACGCATTGGTCCACCTTCGGCGAGCTGGTGATCCTCGGTCTGGTCCAGGTGGGCGGGTTCGGGATCATGACCCTGGCATCGCTGTTCGGCCTGCTGGTCACCGGCCGGCTCCGGTTACGTACCCGCCTGGTGACACAGGCGGAGACCAAGTCCCTGGGTCCGGGCGCGGCCCGCCGTGTCGTGGTCGGGGTGGTGCGGACCAGCCTGCTGTTCGAGGCCGCCACCGCCCTGGTGCTGATTCCGCGGCTGGCCCTGGGTTACGGCGAGCCCTGGGGCCGGGCCACCTACCTCGGCGTGTTCCACGCGATCTCGGCGTTCAACAACGCCGGCTTCTCGCTCTACCCCGACAGCCTGGAGCGCTACGCCGCCGACCCGTGGATCCTGCTTCCGGTGGCGCTCGCGGTGATCGCGGGCGGGCTCGGCTTCCCCGTGCTGCTGGAGTTGCGCCGCGAGCTGCTCAAGCCGGCGAAGTGGTCGATGCACACCAAGATCACGCTGGGCACGTCGGGCCTGCTGCTGGCGCTGGGCATGCTGGCGATCACGGCCGCGGAGTGGACGAACCCGCACACCCTGGGCGGGATGTCGATCCCGGCCCGGCTGCTGAACGGCTTCTTCCACGCGGTCATGCCCCGGACCGCGGGCTTCAACAGCGTCGACGTCGGCGACATGCACCCGGGCACGTGGCTGTTCACCGACGTGCTGATGTTCATCGGGGGCGGCAGCGCCGGGACCGCGGGCGGCATCAAGGTGACGACGTTCGCGTTGCTGGCCTTCGTGATCTGGGCGGAGCTGCGGGGCGAGCCGCACGTCAACGTGGGGCGGCGCCGGCTGCCCGAGGACATCCAGCGGCAGGCGCTGGCCATCGCCCTGCTGTCGGTGGGCGCGGTGATGGCGTGCACGCTGATCCTGCTGGCCATCACGCCGTTCACCCTGGACAAGGTCCTGTTCGAGGTGATCTCGGCCTTCGGCACGGTGGGCCTTTCCACCGGCGTCACGCCCGAGCTTCCCGCGGTCGGTCATGTCATGCTGACCGCACTGATGTTCCTCGGCCGGCTGGGCCCCATCACGCTGGGTGCCGCCCTCGCCCTGCGGTCGCGAGCCCGCCGTTACCAACTCCCGGAGGAGAGGCCCGTCGTTGGCTGAGCAGAAGGACAACGCCGTCGTCGTGATCGGCCTGGGCCGGTTCGGCACCGCGCTCGCCCTCGAGCTGGTCGAGCGGGAGGTCGAGGTGCTGGGGATCGACAGCAACCCGCGGATCGTGCAGGGCCTGGCCGGGTCCCTGACCCACGTGGTGGCCGCCGACTCCACCGAGCTGGAGGTGCTGCAGCAGCTCGGCGTCGACGAGTTCCGCCGCGCCGTCGTCGGCATCGGCACCGACATGGAGGCCAGCATCCTCACCACGTCGCTGCTGACCGACCTCGGGGTGCCCGACATCTGGGCGAAGGCGATCAACCGCCAGCACGCCCGGATCCTGCACCGCATCGGCGCCCACCACGTCGTGCAACCCGAGCACGACACCGGGAAGCGGGTGGCGCACCTGGTCACCGGGCGCATGCTCGACTACATCGAGTTCGAGGACGGCTTCGCGCTGGTGAAGACCGCCGCCCCGACCTGGGCGGAGGGCAGGTCGCTGGCCGAGTCGCAGATCCGCTCCCGCTACGGGGTCACGGTGGTGTGCGTGAAGCGTCGTGGTGAGGACTTCACCTACGCCACCGCGGACACCGTCATCAACCCCGACGATCTGCTGATCGTGGCGGGCAAGAGCGGGAAGGCCGAGCGCTTCGCCAACCTGACCTGACGCGCCCCGATCGGCGGGACTCACCTCATCGGGGTAGGTGTGCTTCCTCACGTCCGGTGCACGCCCGGTTCTGGCGTTTCGCGTGTCTCTTCGCGTATCGCGCGTTCTCCCGGTTCACCAACCGGTCTCGCGCGGTCCCGGCAGGGCGGCGCGGAGCCAGGCGAGGACGGCGGCTCGGCCCAGTGACTCGGGGTCCGCACCGAGCGTCTCCAGGGTGATCGAGCGGAGCACGGCGCGGGGGAGTGCCGCCGCCCATCGCCGCGCGACCTCCACCGGGTGTACCGGATCATCCCGGCATGCGGCCAGGCCGGCGGGCACGGTGAGCCGGCCGAGGTCCGTTTCGGTGGGCGCGGGGTGGGCGGCGCCGGCCAGCAGGGAATCGGCCAGGTCGCGGCCGTGCCGACGCCAGGCGCCGGTGAGTTCCGTCGCGAGCCAGCCCGGTGCCTCGGCGGTCGCGACCCGCAGCGCCCCGTTCGTGCCCAGCCGCAGCACCGTCTCGGCGCTGGTACGGGCGGCGACGGCCGCTGGCGCGTCACCGGGGGGTCCACACCAGGCGGGCATCGCGAGCAGCAGGCCGTCGCAGCGGGAGCGCAACGCCCACTCGGCCGCCAGGTGCGCGCCCAGCGACACCCCGCCGACCAGCAGCGGGCCCTCCGCCTCGGCGGCCACCGCGTCCAGCGCCGCCAGGTGGGCATGCACCAGGTCGGGGCCGGGTAGCGGGGGCACCGCGACCAGGCGGAAGCCCACCGCGGCGAGCGGGCCGGCGAACACCGCCCGCACGAAATGATCATCCGATCCGGTACCGGGTATGACCACAGCCACGCCGCCACGCTGGCGCTTCCCGACGACCACCCACCGATCATCCCCCGACGGGCCCACCGGCTGCTCCCGGAGGTGGCTACGCTGACGGTGCACGGGCTGTTCAAGGGAGAAGGCCCCGAAGCGCACGGGAGCGCGACATGGGAGGCACCGGACGCGGCTACTGGAGTCGCCTCGTCCGCCGGCTCACCAGCGACGCCAGCGAGCTGGACGCCGACGACCTCTGCCGCAGGGCCGACGCGGTGGGCGCCCGGCGCGCCGCCGACTGCCGGTCCGGGGAGGAGGTGACCGTGCTGGGACGGCTCCGCAGCGTCGAGTTGTGCCCCCGGGACGCGGTGGCGACCCTGGAGGCCGAGCTGTTCGACGGCACCGAGGGCGTCACACTGGTCTGGCTGGGCCGGCGCCGCATCCCCGGCATCGAGCCCGGGCGCACGATCAAGGCGCGTGGCCGGATGGCCCTCCGGGACGGCCGCAAGGTCCTCTACAACCCCTACTACGAGCTGCAGACGACGAGCGCATGAGCGAACCCTCCGCCGGCCCGGCCGAACCGGCCGCCCCGCCCGCCCATTCCCGGCCCGCGTCCCCGACGCCGCCGGCCGACACCGAGGACGGCCCCCGCCAGCAGACCCTGCTGGAGATGATGGGCGGCGTCCACGGCCTGATCTACTCCACCGTGCCCGTCCTGGTGTTCATCCTGGTCAACGTGCTGGCCGGGCTGACCCCCGCGATCTGGGCCGCGGTCGGCTCCGGGGTGGCGATCGCCGGCTGGCGGCTGGTCCGCCGCGAGCCCGTGCAGCCGGCCGTCTCCGGGCTGTTCGGCGTCGCGATCGCGGCCTTCATCGCGCACCGCACCGGCGAGGCCAAGGGCTTCTTCCTGTTCGGGATCTGGGTCAGCCTGGTCTACGGCGGGGCGTTCGCGCTCTCGGCGCTGGTGCGCTGGCCGCTGGTGGGCGTGGTGTGGTCGGTGCTCAACGGCAGCGGCTTCGCCTGGCGCTCCGACCGGCGCGTCCTGCTCGCCTACGACCTGGCCACGCTGGCCTGGGTCGCGGTGTTCGGGGCGCGGTTCGTGGTGCAGAACTGGCTGTACGAGACCGACCAGACGGGCTGGCTGGCGGCGGCGCGGATCGGCATGGGCTGGCCGCTGGCCGGGCTGGCCTTCCTCGTCACCATCTGGGCCGTGCGCCGGGACAGCGCCGCCCGACGAGCCGCGACCGCGGAGGGCTGACGCCCAGCTCGGGCGGCAGTCCCTACTCCACGGCTATGACGGCCCCACCGCCGTGCCGCCACAGGTGCCGTCGGTTCCTGCCCCCAGCAGGCACGGCCTTGCCGGCAGCGCGGGCGTCATCCGGGCAGAGCATCTCTCTCGCCCGCCGGGCAGCCGTTTTCGAGGCCGCACCAATCCCGGCGCGGCTCGGGCTCAGCAGCCCAACGCGTTGCGGATCTGCTGCTCCACGTCGGCGGCGGCCACGAACAGCAGCTCGTCGCCGGCCTCCAGGGGGTCGTCCGGCTGTGGGACGATGACCCGTCCACCGCGCAGGATCGTCACCAGGGCGGCGTCGCGGGGCAGGTCGAGCGCCCGGACCGGGCGGCCGGACAGCGGGGTGTCCTCCGGCAACGTCACCTCGACCAGGTTCGCCTGGCCCTGCCGCAGCGTGAGCAGCCGCACCAGGTCGCCGACGCTGACCGCCTCCTCGACCATCGCGGCGAGCATGCGCGGCGTGGACACCGCGACGTCCACGCCCCATGCCTCGGTGAACAGCCACTCGTTGCGCGGGTCGTTCACCCGGGCGACGACCCGCCGCACCGCGAACTCGGTCTTGGCCAGCAGCGCCACCACCAGGTTGACCTTGTCGTCCCCGGTGGCGGCGATGACCACGTCGCACAGCTCCATGCCGGCCTCCTCCAGGGAGGACAGCTCGCAGGCGTCGGCGTGCACCCACTCCGCTTGCTCGACGCTGTGCGGGTCGAACTGCGCCCGGTCCCGCTCGATGAGCATCACCTGGTGCCCGGCGGCCAGCAGCTCCTGGGCAATCGACCGGCCGACGGCGCCGGCCCCGGCGATCGCGATACGCATCAGTGCGCCTCCTCGGGCGGCTGGGCGGCGGCCGCGCAGACCTCGGTGACGGTGCCGGACAGCGCGGCGACGTAGACGACGTCGTCGGCCTGGACCAGGGTGCCGGGCTCGGGCAGCACCCCGGTGCCGAACCGCATGATGAACGCCACCCGGGTCCCCACCGTCTCCTCCAGCTCGGCCACCCGACGGCCGACCCAGCCCTCGTGCAGCGGCAGCTGGAGCACGGCCACCGTGCCGGACGGATCGCGCCACGCGCTGGCCTCACCCTCCGGGATCAGCATCCGCATCAGGCGGTCGGTGGTCCACGGCACGGTCGCGACGGTGGGGATGCCGAGCCGCTCGTAGACGGCGGCCCGCTTGGCGTCGTAGATGCGTGCCACCACGTGGTGCACGCCGAAGGTCTCCCGGGCCACCCGCGCCGAAATGATGTTCGAATTGTCCCCATTGGACACCGCGGCGAACGCCCCGGCCCGCTCGATCCCGGCCTCGACGAGCACCTTGCGGTCGAAGCCGATGCCGACCACCTGCTGCCCGTGGAAGTCCCCGCCCAGGCGACGGAACGCCTGGGCGTCCTTGTCGATCACGGCCACCGAGTGTCCGAGCCGCTCGAGGGCCTTGGCCAGGGAGGACCCCACGCGGCCGCAGCCCATGATCACGACGTGCACGACGTGCCCCTCCTCGTCGACGTGGGCTGTCGCAACCTACCTGCCGGCCCGGGCGCTGTCGTCCCGGGCGCGCCCAGTGTGCCGCTGCCCACGTCAGCCGGCCCGGGATGCCCCGTTGAGGGGAACCGAGCGCCTACGCTACGCGTCGTGTCCAAGCTCGCTACGGCGGCGAAGCGCATCCTGGTCGGGCGACCCTTCCGCAGCGACCGGCTGGCGCACACGCTGCTCCCCAAGCGGGTCGCCCTACCGGTGTTCGCCTCCGACCCGATGTCCTCGGTCGCGTATGCGCCGGAGGAGATCCTGCTGACGCTGTCGCTGGCCGGTGCGTCGGCCTACGTGTTCAGCCCGTGGATCGGGCTGGTCGTGGTGGTCGTCATGCTCGCCGTGGTGGCCTCCTACCGGCAGAACGTGCACGCCTACCCGTCCGGCGGCGGGGACTACGAGGTCGCCACCGTCAACCACGGGCGGAACTGGGGCCTGGTGGTGGCCAGCGCCCTGCTGGTGGACTACGTCCTCACGGTCGCGGTGTCCATCTCCTCGGCGGCGGCGAACATCGGCTCCGGGATCCCGTTCGTGGCCACGCACAAGGCGGCCTTCGCCGTCGGTGCGATCGTCCTGCTGACCGCCATGAACCTGCGTGGCGTGCGGGAGTCGGGCACCGCGTTCGCGATCCCGACCTATGCCTTCGTGGTGGGCATCCTCGGCATGATCGCGTGGGGACTGTTCCGGGTTTTCGTCCTCGGCGACGAGATCCGCGCGGAGAGCGCGGACATGCAGCTGGTGGGTGGGGACGAGCAGCTGGCCGGGGTCGCGCTGGCCTTCCTGGTGCTGCGCGCGTTCTCCTCCGGCAGTGCGGCGTTGACCGGCGTGGAGGCGATCAGCAACGGCGTGCCGGCATTCCGGAAACCCAAGTCCCGCAACGCCGCGACGACGCTGCTGATGATGGGCCTGATCGCCGTCTCGATGTTCATGGGCCTGCTCATGTTGGCCCAGCTCACCGGGGTGAAGATCGCCGAGCACCCGGCTGACCAGCTGCTGAACGCACCGCCGGGCTACGAGCAGAAGACACTGGTCGCCCAGCTGGCCAATGCGGTGTTCGCCGGGTTCTCCCCCGGTGTCTGGTATGTCCTTTTCTTCACGGGCCTGATCCTCGTCCTGGCCGCGAACACCGCGTTCAACGGTTTTCCGGTGCTGGGCTCGATCCTGGCCCAGGACCGGTACCTGCCGCGCCAGCTGCACACCCGGGGCGACCGGCTGGCCTTCTCGAACGGGATCCTGTTTTTGGCCGGCTTCGCGATCGTGCTCGTCGTGGCGTTCGACGCCGAGGTCACCAAGCTGATCCAGCTCTACATCGTCGGCGTCTTCATGTCCTTCGTGCTCAGCCAAAGTGGCATGATCCGGCACTGGAACCGCTTGCTACGCACCGAGAACGACCCGGTGGCGCGGCGGCGGATGCGGCGTTCCCAGGCGATCAACACCTTCGGGTTGACCATGACGTCGATCGTGTTGTTGATCGTGTTGGTCACGAAGTTCACCCACGGCGCGTGGATCGCGCTCGCCGCGATGGCCGCGATTTTCGCGTTGATGACGGGGATCCGCCGGCACTACGACCGGATCGCCGAGGAACTGGCGCTGGCCGAGGAGACTCCGGTACTGCCGTCCCGCAACCACGCCATCGTCCTGGTATCCAAGCTGCACCGGCCAACGCTGCGCGCGCTCGCCTACGCCCGGGCGACCCGGCCCGACGTGCTGGAGGCGGTCACGGTCAACGTGGACGAGGCCGACACCAGGGCGTTGGTCGCCGAATGGGAACGTCGTGACATTCCGGTGCCGCTGAAGGTGGTGGAGTCGCCGTACCGGGAGATCACCAGACCGGTCCTCGACTACGTGAAGCGGGTGCGCAGCAACAACCCCCGTGACGTCGTCACGGTCTTCATCCCCGAGTACGTGGTCGGCCGCTGGTGGGAGCAACTGCTGCACAACCAGAGCGCGTTGCGGCTCAAGGGACGCCTGCTGTTCCAGCCTCGGGTCATGGTCACCAGCGTGCCGTGGCAGCTGGTGTCCTCGAAGCTGGTCCACGAAACCACGGCGGTGCCACCCGGGGCGGTGCGCCGTGGCCTGGACGTCGACCGGCCCGCGGCAGTAGGGGAGAAGAAGTGACCACGGTGGAGACCCGGCCGAACTGGACCGGACGCTACCTGGAGGTCGAGGTCGGCCCACCCGCGCACGGCGGGCACTGCGTTGCCCGGTACGAGGGTCGGGTGGTGTTCGTCCGGCACGCGTTGCCCGGTGAGCAGGTCACGGTGCTGGTGACCGAGGACCACGGCGGCGCGTTCTGCCGGGGCGACGCCGTCGAGGTTCACCGGGAGTCGGCGGACCGGGTCACCCCGCCCTGTCCGGTGGCGCGGCCCGACGGGTGCGGTGGCTGTGACTGGCAGCACGTCAGCGGCTCCGCCCAGCGCGCGTTGAAGGCACAGGTGGTGGCCGAGCAGCTGCGCCGCATCGCCGGGATCGACCTGTCGGTGACGGTGGAGGAGCTGCCCGGTGACCTGCTCGACTGGCGCACCCGGGTCCGGCTGGCCGTGGACCGCGCCGGGCGGCCCGGATACCGCAAGCACCGCAGCCACCAGATCGTGCCCGTCCAGGACTGCCCCATCGCGGTCCCGGGGGCGGTGGAGGCCGTGTCCGGCCAGCGCTGGCATCGCGGTGCCGAGCTGGAGGTGGTTGCCGACACCGTTGGCCAGCTGCACGTCAGCGAGCTGCGGCCGGACCGTCGGCCCCGCCTGGTGCGCGGGGGAGAGGTCGTCGAACGGGCCGCCGGCCGGGAGTGGCGGTTGCCGCCCGGCGTGTTCTGGCAGGTCCACCGGGCCGCCGCCGATACCCTCGCCGCCGTGGTGGGGGAGTGGGCCCAGGCGCCAACCGGTGGGGTGGCCTGGGACCTCTACGGCGGGGTCGGGCTGTTCGCGGCCGTGCTGGCCGCGCAGGTCGGGCCGGAGGGCTCGGTGCTGGTCGTGGAGTCGGTTCGGCGCGCGGTGGAGGCCGGCGCGGCGAACCTGGCCGATGTGCCGCAGGTGCGGTGGCGGACCGGCCGGGTCGAGCGGGTTCTGGGCGAGCTGGGCGACGAGCGCCCGGACGTGGTCGTTCTCGACCCACCGCGCAAGGGCGCCGGCCGGGCCGTCGTGCAGGCGGTGACCGACCGCGACCCCGCGCGCGTGGTGCACGTGGCCTGCGACCCCGCGGCGCTGGCCCGCGACCTCGGGCTCTTCCTCGACCAGGGCTACCGGTTGTCCGGCCTGCGGGCCCTCGACGCGTTCCCGATGACCCACCACGTGGAGTGCGTCGCCCTGCTCACTCGCTGACCCGGTGGGTCAGCGAAGCCGAGCACTGAGGTCATAGGTGGGACCGGCTGGCCTTCCTAGCGTCAGCGACCATGGGCGAAGCGTTCATCCTGGACGCGGTGCGCACTCCGCGCGGCAAGGGCAAGCGTGGCGCGCTGCACCCCGTCAAACCCGTGGAACTGGCCGCGACCACGCTGCGGGCGCTGGCCGCACGCAACGAGCTCGACACCAGCAGCGTCGACGACGTCGTGCTGGGCTGCGTCACCCCCATCGGCGAACAGGGCGCGGACATCGCGCGGACGGCGGTGCTCGCCGCGGGCTGGGCGACCGAGCCGGCCGGGGTGCAGATCAACCGGTTCTGCGCGTCCGGGCTGGAGGCGGTGAACCTGGCCGCGGCCAAGGTGGCCGCCGGGTTCGAGGACCTGGTGGTGGCCGGCGGCGTCGAGTCGATGTCCCGGGTGCAGATGGGCTCCGACGGCGGTGCCTGGTTCGGCGACCCCGACCTGAACCTGCGCACCGGCTTCGTGCCCCAGGGCATCTCCGCCGACCTGATCGCCACGCTCGACGGCTACACCCGCTTCGGCATCGACGCCTACGCCGTGCGCTCGCACCAGCGCGCGGCCGTCGCCCGCGACGCCGGCTACTTCGAACGCTCGCTGGTGCCCGTGCACGACCGGATCGGCGCGGTGCTGCTGAAGGAAGACGAGAACATCCGCCCTGACACGAGCCCGGAGTCGCTGGCCAACCTCAAGCCCAGCTTCGCGGCCATGGGCGAGGCCGGGTTCGATACCGTCGCCATCGACAGGTACCCGACGGTGGAACGAATCGAGCACGTCCACACCGCTGGCAACTCCTCGGCCATTGTGGACGGTGCCGCCGCGATGCTGTTGGGCAGCGCCGAGGGCGCGAAGTGGGCCGGGCTCAAGCCACGCGCCCGCATCGTGACGACGGCGGTGGTGGGCACCGAGCCGACCATCATGCTCACCGGCCCGGCCCCGGCCGCGCGAAAGGCGTTGGCGCGCGCGGGAATGACGGTGGACGACATCGACCTGTTCGAGGTGAACGAGGCGTTCGCCGCCGTGGTGCTGCGGTTCCTGCGCGAGACGGGCGTGTCCGAGGACCGGGTCAACGTCAACGGCGGGGCCATCGCGATGGGCCACCCCCTCGGCGCCACCGGCTGCATCCTGGTGAACACCCTGCTCGACGAGCTGGAGCGCAGGGACCTGCGGACCGGGCTGGCCACGCTGTGCGTGGGTGGCGGCATGGGCATCGCCACGATCATTGAGCGGGTGTGAGGGAGACCAGATGAGCGACGGGATCTTCCGCTGGGAGCAGGATGGCGACGGCGTGGTCACGCTGACCATGGACGCGCCGGGCAGGTCCGCCAACACGCTCGACACCCCGTTCCGGGAGGCGTTCGCCGAGACCGTGGCCCGGCTGGAGGCCGAGCGGGACGACATCCGCGGCGTCATCATCACCTCGGCGAAGAAGACCTTCCTGGCCGGCGCCGACCTCGACGAGCTGCTGGCGGTCACCGACGAGCACGTGGCGCGGCTGGCCGCCGAGGTGGACCAGTTCAAGGACCTGCTGCGCCGGTTGGAGACGCTGGGGCGGCCGGTGGTGGCCGCCATCAACGGCGCCGCGCTCGGCGGCGGCTTCGAACTGGCCCTGGCCTGCCACCGCCGCATCGTCGTGGACGCCCCCGGCGTCCAGGTCGGCCTGCCCGAGGTCATGCTCGGCCTGTTGCCGGCAGGTGGTGGCGTGACGCGCTACGTCCGGTTGCTCGGCCTCGGGGCTGCTCTGCCGTTGCTGGGCGAGGGCACGCGGCTCAAGCCGCAGCGGGCCCTGGAAACCGGGCTGGTGCACGAGCTGGCCGAGAACATCGAGGACGTGCTGGACAGGGCGCGCGAGTGGATCCTGGCCAATCCCAACGCGATCCAGCCCTGGGACGCTCCGGGTTACACGATTCCGGGCGGTGACCTGTCGAACCCGTTCGTGCAGCAGCTGATCATCGCCGCCCCGGCGATGCTGCGCAAGCGGACCCACCGTACTCTGCCGGCACCGGAACGCATCCTGTCGGCCGCGGTGGAGGGGGCCGCGGTGGATATCGAGACGGCGCAACGGATCGAGACCCAGTACTTCGCCGACCTGGTCACCGGCCAGGTCGCCAAGAACATGATCACGACCTTCTGGTTCCAGATGAACGACGTCAACGCGGGGCGCTCCCGCCCGGAGGGCGTTGCTCCCCGCCGGGCCAAGAAGGTCGGCGTGCTCGGCGCGGGCATGATGGGGCACGGCATCGCCCAGGTGACCGCACGAGCCGGAATCGAGGTCGTGCTCAAGGACGTCTCGGCCGAGGTGGCCGAGCGGGGCAAGCAGAAGATCGCCGCCGACCTGGACAAGGCGGTGGCCCGCGGCCGGCTCACCCCGGACGCGCGCGACGAGGTGCTCGCCCGGATCACGCCCACCGGCGACGACGCGGAGCTGGCCGGGTGCGACCTGGTCATCGAGGCGGTGCCGGAGATCCGGGACCTGAAGTACAAGGTGCTCGCCGTGGCCGAGGAACACGCCGCGGAGGACGCCTTCGTCACGTCGAACACCTCGACGCTGCCCATCACCGGTCTTGCCGGGGCGGTACGGCGCCCCGAGAGGTTCTGCGGGCTGCACTTCTTCTCACCGGTGCCGAGGATGCCTCTGGTGGAGATCATCCGGGGCAAGGAGAGCGGCGACGAGGCGCTCGCGGCGGCCTTCGACTACGTACGGCAGATCAAGAAGACCCCGATCGTGGTCAACGACGGCCGCGGCTTCTTCACGTCGCGGGTGTTCCGCACCTACGCCCTCGAAGGCATCGCCATGGTGGCCGAGGGGGTGTCCCCGGCGCTCGTGGAGAACCAGTCCCGGCTGGCCGGATGCCCCGTTGGTCCGCTGGCCGTCTCCGACGAGGTGTCGCTGACGTTGATGTGGGACGTCTACGAACAGACCCGCGTCGACCTGGAGGCAGAAGGGCAGGAGCTGCCGCCGCACTCCGCCTACGCCGTCATCGACCTGATGGCCAACGAGCTGAAGCGGGTGGGCCGTGCGGGCGGGGCCGGCTTCTACGACTACCCGGCCGACGGGCCGAAGCGCATCTGGCCCGGGCTCCTCGAGCGGTTCCACCGGCCCGAGCTCGACGTGGACGGGCAGGAACTGCGGGATCGGTTGCTGTTCGTGCAGGCACTGGAAACCGTCCGCTGCGTGGAGGACGGAATCCTCACCTCGACGGCGGATGCGAACATCGGCAGTATCATGGGGATCGGCTTTCCGCCGTGGACCGGTGGCGCGCTGCAGTTCCTCAACGGCTACGGCCTGGACAAGGCGGTCGCGCGTGCCGGGGAACTGGCGGCCAGGCACGGCGAGCGCTTCGAGCCGCCCGCGCTCCTGCGCGAGCACGCCGCCAACGCCCAGCCGTTCTGACCGCGGACGTAGTCGCAAGTCCCAACGACATCCGGATCGACCCTTCCCTTTTGTTCAGCTCCAGGTTGATCTCCCGTTCCGCACCGGAAACCATCTGTTAACGAAGTTGGCCAGCATTGCCATCCACATCGTGGGGCCGCAGGTCCGACCCGGGCGAGCTACCACCCCGAGAGTCGGCCGCCGCCACACCGGAACCAACACGACCCGCTTTGTCGGGAGGCCAGCCCATGCCGAACGGAGTTCAGCTTGGTCGCAACGGCTGTCGATCTCGGTATGATCACGACAGGATCGTCCCCTCGGTGATTCCGGCGGACGATTCGACGAGGATCACCCGTACGCGCTCGAGCGCGCTGTGCTTGACACGGTAGGAGGAGGGTCCGGAAACACATGACTTTCGTTCCCTTGGCCAGTGTTCAACCAGCGGGTGGTTGATCTTCACTCGAACGAGACCGGCCAACGAGATATTCCTGATCGTTCCACGCAAGCTGGGACCTGCTCTTCGGAGCGCAACCGATCGACCTGGATTCGTTGATCAACTACGTTCTCCCGTTGATCGGGTTGTTCCTCCTGCTCGTTGTGTCGATCTACGTGGTCGTGGCGTGCCGGGGCACGGGAGTGCCGCTCGGTGTCTTCGGAATTGTGTCGATCGTGATGTTCACGCTCAACAGCAACCTCATCTCGGTGCACCGGTACGTGCTGCCCTGCCTCGTGCTGTACGTAACTGGGGCGCTCATGGTGGAGCGACGTCGGTTGCTCGCGCCACCGGTGTTCGCTGCAATATTTTTTGGAGTTGTGCTCCAGTCGATCCTGTTCACACTGTTTGTCGCGGGACGCTGGGCAGGCTGATCTCCAGGTTGGTACCAGCTGGTCGAGCGGACGTGAGCGGCGGGGGACCGGGGTCCTCCGCCGCCCGTGGGTATTGCAGAGGTCAGGCCCGGTCGAGTCGGCCGGACTTGGCGGCGGACATCAGGGCGGAGAAGGCTGGCTGTTGGAAGGTCAGGACGGGGCCGGTCGGGTTCTTGCTGTCCCGGACCGCGGCTCCGCTGGATAAGCAGCCGACCTCGACACAGTCGGAGATCTGCGTGCTGCGGCTGCTCTTGCACCACCTTAAGCCAGCCACTTCAACGCATGCTTGACTTTGGCTGATTCGACTCTTGCGCCACTTTGTAGCGATCACAGTGACTCCAGGTAGGTGACTTGGTTGGAGATGAAGCCCAGTGAGTCCGCTGGGCTCAAGGTCACATCCAGGATCTTTGTAGCCGCCTGTTCGTAAGCGGCGACGTCCTGTGGGCGGTGCAAGAACAAGCCTGAGAGCCTGTTCTCCAGATACACGACCGGGCTTGAGTCAGGGAACCTCAACAAAAAGAAGGGTCCTTCCGTCGCTGGATTCCAGTCAACTTGCAGCGGGATTACACGTAGATCGACACTCGGCCACTGCGCTGCCTTGAGGAGGAACCGGAGCTGGTCGGCCATCACCCGTGTCCCACCTACGGTCGCCCGTAGGGCTGCCTCGCCTACGATGGTGGTGAGGCGCAAAGTCTCAGCATGTAGCACATCGCGGCGGCCTATACGGATCGCTACCCGAGTTTCTATTTTCTCTGCCGGGGCGCCACCTTGCCTCATGATGGTGCGCGTGTAATCCGCTGTTTGCAGTAGCCCTGGCACAATGTTTGGCGTCACATCGAAGATCTCAGTGGCCATCCGCTCGAGCTCGAGCAGTGCAGTGAGCTGTTGCCTTAGATCTGGCATGCCAATGGAGAGCCAATGCGGCCCATCGGAAGCGCGAAAGAGCTCGATGATCTCTTCGCGCTCGGAGCCTTGGACGCCGATGATGGTGAGATAGTTCGCGAGGTCCTCCAGCTTCGGCGAGCGTTCGCCGGTCTCCCAGCGGGTGACCGTGACCTCGCTGGTGCCGATCACCTCGGCTACCTGCCGGGCGCTCATGCCGGCGCGCTTCCGTGCTGCTCGAAGACGGGCGCCCACGGCGCGGGACCGAGGTGTCTTACCAGGCATGGCAAGGAGCGTAGCCACCGCTGGAGGCGCGACTGAGATCCCTCGATCAAGCGATGGCGAGAGACTTACCGGTAGGGCATGTTCTTGCCGGTAAGTGTGATCCGGCTGTCCGAGAGATGTGATCTTGATGGAGCCTCTCAATCCGCATCGTTTGGTCTACACGCGCATCGTCCAGGGGAGGCGGGTGCGCCTTGGCGTGGAGACCGTCGACGACTACGGCTTCTACCTGGCCCTCAGGCGCGGTCAGGATCCCGCCGAGACCGCGGGTCCTTATGCCTTCTCGCTGACCGAGGACCGGCTTCTTCGGCACCCCGAACTTCGGCCTGCCGCACGGGAAAGGTGGTTCGTCACGGTCGATCGGGTCGAGCCCGACGGCTCGTCCCACCGGCTGTGCGAGATCGAAGTGATTGTGGGACCTGGTCCGACCGCCCAGTCCTGGCGGCCGGTCCCGGCTCATCAGCCCAACACCAGCAGGTGTGGGAGGCGCAAGGAGCTTCAGCGGGCGTTGGAGCGGTAGGAGCCGGGGCTGGCGCCGGTCCAACGCCGGAACGCGCGGTGGAAGGCACTGGCCTCCGAAAAGCCCAGCCGTACCGCCAAGCCCTCGATCGACTCCCGCCCGGCCACCAGGCCAGCAACAGCCGCGTCCCGCCGCACCTGGTCCTTGATCCGGCTGAACGCCGTACCTTCTTCGCGTAGCTGCCGGCGCAGCGTCTGCGGGCTCACCGCGAACCGCGCCGCAACTTCCTCCAGGCCCGGCAATCCCGGTCCGTTCGCTCGCGCGGCACCAGCGTGTACCGCTCTCGCCAACAGGTTGTGTACCCGGGCGCTCACCGTGCTCCCGTAGTCCCGGCGGGACAGCAGATCCGCCGGGGAGGTGCGGAGAAACTCGTTGAGGCTCGCCTCATCCCGTAGTACCGGTAGCTTGAGATACGTTGCGTCGAATGAGATCGCGGTGCGAGGGGTGTCGAACTGCAAGGGGCACCCATAAAGCAGGTCGTACTCGGCCCGGTGCGGTGGGGCCGGGTAGTCGAATTCGGCGAGTCGCAAGGGAATCTTCGTGCGCACCAGCCAGTTCGCGAACCGGTGGCACAGCACGAGCAGTGACTCGGCCAGGAAGTGTTCGGGGTCGTCGGCCCCGACTAGGTCGAGGGTGAGCCGGGCGGTGTCGTCGAACAGTTCCAGGTGTAGCGGCGGGTGGTCGGCGAACAGGGCGTAGAAGGTCGTGGCGCGCTGCAGGGCCGCACCCAGGTCGGGGCTGTGCACCGCCAGCAGGCCCATCGTCGCGAACGTGCCGCGGCGGCTGCGGACCGGGCCGAAGCCGAGGAACTCGTCATCCATCGCCGCCCAGAGCTCCTGGACGAGCCGCGCGTACTGCTCGGGCGTCACCCTGGCCCTCGGCTGCTCCAGCAGCACGGGGGAGATGCCCGCCTTGGTGAGCAGCGGCGTCACGTCGATGCCACTGCGTCGCGCGCCCAGCAGCGCGGCGGCCACGTGGTGCATCGCGATGGTGCGGGTTGTCACGGCCTCGTCATGGTCCCGTCGTCGGTCGAGCGCTCCGTCGCAGTTTGGGAGCGGTGTGCGGGCCCTGGACCGGGGGAGGGCCGCCTGACCACTGCGGTCACCCGGATCGAGCGGCGCCGCCATGGGCAGCCGTGCCCGCGCCTCCTAGCGTGCCAGAACGGCTACGGAGGTGAAGCGAGTGCAGCGCCACCACTACGCACCCGAACACGAGGAGTACCGCGAGGCATTCCGCGGGTTCCTCCGCCGCGAGGTCGTCCCGAACCAGCAGCAGTGGCTGGACCAGGGCATTGTTGATCGCGACGTGTGGCGCTCGGCCGGGAAGCACGGCTTCCTGCTGCCGTGGGCCGACGAGCGGTACGGCGGCCTGGGACTGGCGGGCTTCCGCTACGAGCAGGTGCTCATCGAAGAGCTGGCCGCGATCGGGGAGAGCGGGCTGGCCATCCCGCTGCACTCCGCCGTCGTCGCCCCCTACCTGCAGCACTTCGGCACCGAGGAGCAGCGCCAGGTGTGGCTGCCCGCCGCAATCAGCGGCGACGTCGTGCTCGCGGTGGCCATCACCGAGCCCGGCACCGGCTCGGACGTGGCCGGCCTGACCACCCGCGCCGAGCGGGACGGCGACGACTGGATCATCACCGGCTCGAAGGTCTTCATCTCCAACGGCATCCACGCCGACCTGGTCGTCGTCGCGGCCCGGACCGACCCCGACGAGCGGCACGCGGTCGGGCTGTTCCTGGTCGAGGCCGGCGCCCCCGGCTTCGAGCGGGGCCGCAAGCTGGACAAGCTCGGCATGCGCTCCCAGGACACCGCCGAGCTGTTCTTCGACGGCGTCCGGGTCGGCCCGGACGCCCTGCTCGGCGAGCCCGCCGACGGCTTCAAGGCGATCATGAGCATGTTCGCCCAGGAACGCCTGACCGTCGCCGTGGGCAGCGCCGCCGGCGCCGAGGCCGCCCTGGACCTGACGCTCCAGCACACCAAGGAGCGGGCGGCGTTCGGCCGGCCGCTGGCCCGCTTCCAGGACATTCGGTTCCGGCTGGCGCAGATGCGCACCGAGGTCGACGTCACCCGCACCTTCGTCGACCGGTGCGTCATCGCCCACGAGGCCGGCGACCTCAGCCCGGTCGACGCCGCCGAGGCCAAGCTGTTCGCCAGTGAGGTCCTCGGCCGCGTGGTCGACGAGGCCGTCCAGCTGCACGGCGGCATGGGCTACATGTGGGAGCACCCGATCTGCCGGGCCTTCGCCGACGCCCGTGTCCAGCGCATCTACGCGGGCACCTCGGAGATCATGAAGGAGATCATCGGACGCTCCCTCACCAGCTGACCGGGCACCCGGTAGGCCCGCCTGCGCCCGGCCGGGAAGGCAGGCAGGAGGCCGGCCGGGCTCGTTCCACATGCCGCGAGACCCGCCCGCCGACACCCTGGGTGCAGCTTCCCCCGGTCCGAGCACCGGGGGACCGGAGTCGATAGGAGATCTGGTGACCGGACCTCTCCAAGGCCTGCGTGTGCTGGAGATCGCGAGCCTGGCCCCCGTGCCGTTCGCCGCGACCGTGCTGTCCGACCTCGGCGCGGAGGTGCTCCGGGTGGACCGGGCCGCCCAGGTCCCGGCCGCACCGGCCGACCCGCCGCCGGACCCGCTGACCCGCGGCCGTCGCTCGGTCGCGGTCGACCTCAAGAACCCCGAGGCCGTGACCGCCCTACTCCGGCTCGTCGAGCGGGCCGACGTGCTCCTCGAAGGCTTCCGGCCGGGCGTGTGCGAGCGCCTCGGCATCGGGCCCGACGCCTGCCTGGAACGCAACCCCCGGCTCGTCTACGGCCGGCTGAGCGGCTTCGGGCAGGACGGCCCGCTCGCCCCGGTCGCCGGTCACGACATCACCTACCTCGCGCTCTCCGGCGCGCTGTGGCCCGTCGGGCCCGCAGACCGCCCGCCGACGCCCCCGATCAACTACGTCGCCGACTTCGGCGGTGGCGCGTTGGTCCTGGTGGCCGGGGTGCTTGCCGCGCTGTGGGAGCGGGAGCGGTCCGGCCGTGGACAGGTGATCGACGCCGCGATGACCGAGGGCGCCGCCCTGCTCACCAGCATCCTGTACGGCCTGCGCAGCACGGGCCTGTGGCGGGACGAGCGCGGGGTGAACCTCCTGGACGGCGGCGCTCCCTTCTACCGCTGCTACGAGTGCGCCGACGGCCGCTACGTCGCGGTCGGGGCGCTGGAGCAGCAGTTCTACGCCGCTCTGATCGCCGGGCTCGGTGCTGCCGCCGAGGACCTGCCCCCGCGTGAGGACCCGGCCAACTGGCCGGAGCTGCACGAACGGTTCGCCGCGATCTTCGCGAGCCGGGACCGGGACGCGTGGGCCGAGGCATTCGCGGAGAGTGACGCCTGCGTCGCGCCGGTGCTGAGCCCGGCCGAGGCCGCAGACCACCCGCACAACGTCGCGCGTGGGGCCTTCGTCGAGGTGGCAGGACTCCGCCAGCCCGCCCCGGCACCGCGGCTCTCCCGCACCCCCGGCGCGGTCGCCGGCCCACCTCCGTACCCGGGACAACACACCGAAGAAGCGTTGCGGGACTGGGGCTTCTCCGGTGACGACATGGCGACTCTCCGCGCGTCCGGCGCGATCCGGTAGCCCTTTCCGGACAGCGGATCGGCCGGAAACGTTGCACCCGTGACGCCTGCCTGAGATCGACGTCACTTTGCCCGTTGCGCCCGTTCCTGCCGGCAGCGCGGGGAAATTGTCTCGTCACGCGTCGTTACCAGGCGGTAGCGGCTGGGCGGATGGCCGTAGGATCTTGCAACCATGGCGCACGCAGGTACCCCCTGCTCGGCAACAGTCGATCGACCGGTCTCCGTAGACTGGCCGAAAGCCGCCCGGGCGGGCGGCGGGGCCAACGGCGGGCGCGAGGGATGTGTGCCGCTGAGCGGCGGCCCGGCGACGAGCGAGGTGGAACGGTGACGCTGCTGGATTCCGTGCAGAGCCCGGCCGATCTCAAGCGGCTCGAGCACACCGAGCTGATCCAGCTCGTCGGGGAGATCCGCCAGTTTCTGGTGGACCGGGTCTCCCGTACCGGCGGCCACCTCGGCCCGAACCTCGGCGCGATCGAGCTGACTCTTGCCATCCACCGGGTCTTCGACTCCCCGCGCGACGCGATCGTCTTCGACACCGGTCACCAGGCATACGTGCACAAGATCGTCACCGGCCGGGCTGGCGACTTCGACCGGCTGCGCAAGAAGGGCGGTCTCTCCGGTTACCCGTCGCGCGCCGAGAGCGAGCACGACCTCGTCGAGAACAGCCACGCTTCCACCGCCCTGTCGTATGTCGACGGCTTGTCCCGCGCATTCAAGCTGCGTGAGGAGCAGCGACACGCAGTCGCGGTGGTCGGTGACGGCGCGCTCACCGGCGGGATGTGCTGGGAGGCGTTGAACAACATCGCCGCCGACCGTGACCGGTCGGTGGTGATCGTGGTGAACGACAACGGCCGTTCCTACGCGCCGACCATCGGTGGCTTCGCCGACCATCTTGCGTCCCTGCGCCTGCTGCCCGGCTACGAGAAGGCCCTGGAAAGCGGGAAGCGGGCCCTCCAACACACCCCTGTAGTCGGGAAGCCGCTCTACACCGCGCTGCACGCCGCCAAGCGCGGGATCAAGGACGCGCTGAGCCCGCAGATCATGTTCGAGGACCTGGGCCTGAAGTACCTGGGCCCGGTCGACGGGCACGACCTGCGCGCGCTCGAGGGAGCCCTGCAGCGGGCCAAGGCGTTCGGCGGGCCGGTGATCGTGCATGCGGTGACCCGTAAGGGCAACGGCTACGCCCCGGCCGAGAACCACGAGGCCGACCAGATGCACCAGGTGAAGGTGATCGACCCGGAGACCGGGTTGCCCGTGGCGCCGGCACCGAAGAGCTGGACCTCGGTGTTCACCGACGAGCTGGTGAGGCTGGGCGCCGAGCGTCCGGACCTGGTCGCGATCACGGCCGCCATGCTCGGCCCGACGGGCCTGCAGAAGTTCGCCGACCACTACCCGGAGCGTTGCTACGACGTCGGGATCGCCGAACAGCACGCGATGACCTCGGCGGCGGGTATGGCCATGGGCGGGCTGCACCCCGTGGTCGCGGTCTACTCCACGTTCCTCAACCGTGCGTTCGACCAGCTCCTCATGGACGTGGCCCTGCACAAGCAGGCTGTCACGGTGGTCTTGGACCGCAGCGGCATCACCGGCGACGATGGCGCCAGCCACAACGGCATGTGGGACATGTCCGTGCTCGGGATCATCCCGGGTATCCGGGTCGCCGCGCCGCGCGATGCGGTGACCCTGCGCGAGGAGCTGCGCGAGGCGGTCACGGTCGACGATGGTCCGACCGTGGTGCGGTTCGCCAAGGGCGCGGTGATCGACGAGGTGCCGGCCGTTGAGCGGGTCGGCCAGGTCGACGTGTTGCGTCGTGGCGAGTCCAAGGACGTTCTGCTCGTGGCGGTCGGCACATTTGGTGAGCTTGGTGTGGCCGCGGCGGAGCGGTTGGCCGACCAAGGCATTGGCGTCACCGTAGTGGATCCGCGGTGGGTTACCCCGGTTCCGGAGGAACTGGTGGGCCTCGCGGCCCGGCACCGGCTCGTCGTCACCGTCGAGGACGGGGGGCGGCACGGTGGCTTCGGCTGGGCGCTGGCCGCCGCGTTGCGTGATGCCGATGTGGACGTGCCGCTTCGTGATCTTGCTGTGCCGCAACAATTTTTGGACCACGCCTCGCGCGACGAGGTTCTCGCCCGGCTCGGACTCACCGCGCAGGACGTCGCGCGCCGGGTGACCGGGTGGGCGGCGGGCCTGCTCGGGGAACTGCCCGTGGACGAACCGCTGCACGCGAAGGACCGGGAGCGCGGCTGACCTGCGCCGGGTTGCGAAAAACAGCCCCGGGGAACGAGTCCGGAACCTGACGGCGCCGGGAATTCGGCTGCGCAGGATCGCGCGGGCCGCTACCGTCTCCTCGTCCCGGTGAGCGGCCCGGCCCGGCGATGCCGGCGTCGGGTTCCGCGATTCCAGCCGCGACACTCCTGGTACGCCGCTGTCGCAAGTGGGTTCGAGTCCCATCACGAGCCGTGGTGCCGGCCCGGAACCGGGCGTACGGCCTTGCGGACGCTAGGTTCCCCCGGTGGTCCCCGCCGTTCGTTCGTGGACCGGCGCCACGGTTCCGTTCCAGGGCAAGGAACTGACGAGGGGGACGGTCGTGAAAGAAACGCTGATGCCGTGGGAGCGCGGCCTGGTTTTCCGCCGTGGTGAACTGTGCCGCGAGATCGGGCCGGGTGAGCACCGCATCCGCCGGCACGAGCGGCTGGAGCGGGTGGACACCCGCGTGCGGTCCGAGGCCCAGGCGGCGCAGGATGTTCCCGCCTCCGACGGCGTGCTGCTGCGGGTCACCCTCGTGCTGCGGTGGTCGGTCGTGGACGCCACCGCATACGTGGTCACGGCTGAGAATCCGTACGGGGAGATCTACCTGGCCACCCAGGTCGCCTTGCGGCGCGCGGTGGCCACCCGTACGCACGACCGGGTCGACGCGGAGCGCGATGCCGTCGCCGCCGAGGTGCTCGCCGGGACCAAGCCGGTCGCCGGCCGGGTCGGCGTCGAGATCTCCGAGGTTTCGGTGCGCGATGTGGTGTTGCCGGCCGAGCTGCGGCGCGCTGCCGTTGCGGAGCTGGTCGCCCGCGCCGAGGGCCGGGCGGCACTGGAGCGGGCCCGGGCCGAGACCGCGGCGCTGCGCTCGCTGCTCAACGCCGCGCGCCTGGCCGAGGAGCACCCCGCCCTGCTTCGGTTGCGCACCCTGCAGGTGGCGGGGGAGGGCGGCGGCACGGTGGTGCTCGAACGACCCGCGTGACCGGCGCGCCGAGCCCCTCCACCAGCAAGATCGACCGATCGTGTGGCACGGTGGAGCGTCCCGGCCACGCGCAGGGAGACCATCCGGGGACAGCGCTAGGACATGTTCCCGGTGGCCTGGTGTTCCCGGTCGTCATGCCGGGAGCTGGCGAGGAGAAGGCACAGGAGGGCGAGCGGGAGCTCGGCACCGAGGGCCAGGGTGACCGCGCAGGCCAGCTCCCCGCCGAGACTGGCCGTGCAGACGTCGAACCAGGCGTCGGCGATGAGCAGGGTGCCCGTCGCCACGGCGGCCAGCCGCGTCCGCTCGTCTCGATACCTCGCCAGCCAGGCGGTGGTCGCGAGGCCGACCGCGATGAGGCCATCCAGGCCGAGCCAGGCGAGGGTCCAGTTCCGGGGGACGTCGACGGCCTTCGGCAGTTCGACGGCGAGCACCACCATCCAGGGCAGCAGGACCACAGCCGAGGCACCGAGAACGAGCGCGGCGTGACGGTAAAGAAGCGGCGGCATACCTTCGACCGTGCCGTCGCGCGTCACGAGGTGAAATCGGGAAGAACCCCAGTCCCTGCCCTGGCACATCCCCTAGCGGCCGGCTCCGAGGGTCTCTGGCGCCGGGGCCTGATCACGACCGGGTGCGGCGGCACGGTGGTGCTCGAACGACCCGCGTGACCGGCGCGCCGAGCCCCTCCACCAGCAAGATCGACCGATCGTGTGGCACGGTGGAGAGGTGCGCATCCTGGTAGTGGAGGACGAGCAGCCCCTGGCCGACGCGGTCGCCCGGGGCCTGCGTCGGGAGGGTATGGCCGTCGACGTCGCCTACGACGGGGACTCCGGCCACGAGAAGGTGTCGGTGACCCGCTACGACGTGGTCGTCCTGGACCGGGACCTGCCCGGCATGTCCGGCGACAAGCTGTGCCAGGAGATCGTGTCCTCCGGCTCGCTGACCCGGGTGCTCATGCTCACCGCCAGCGGCAGCGTGGAGGACCGGGTGGCCGGGTTGTCCCTCGGCGCCGACGACTACCTCGGCAAGCCGTTCGCCTTCGCCGAGCTGGTCGCCCGGGTGCGGGCGCTGGGGCGGCGCGCGACGCCGCCGACCCCGCCGGTGCTCACCGCCGGGGACGTCGTCCTCGACCCGGCACGACGCACGGTCACCCGGCGCGGCCAGCACCTCGATCTCACCCGCAAGGAGTTCGGCGTGCTGGAGGTCCTGCTCGCCGCCGCCGGTGCCGTGGTCAGCAGCGAGGAGCTGCTGGAGCGGGTGTGGGACGAGAACGCCGACCCGTTCACCACGACCGTCCGGGTCACCGTGATGACCCTGCGCAAGAAGCTCGGCGAGCCGGGCATCATCGAGACGGTCGTCGGTTCCGGCTACCGGGTGCCCGCCGCCAGTGCACAGCACGTGGGGTGAGCTGGCCCGGCCGGCGCCGCCGACCGGCGCGGGGGTGCGCCGTCGCCGCGGTCCCGGGCTGCGCCTGCGACTGACCCTGCTGGCCACCGGGCTGGTGGCGGGCGCGAGCGCACTGCTGTTGTGGCTGGGCTGGTTGCTGGTCGGTGGCGTGGTCGCGGCGGTGCCGCGGCTGCCGGTGGGTAGCTGGGTGTGGGTCGACGACGTCGCCGTGCCGGCCGAGCGACTCGGTCGGGTATTGCAGGAGGCCGCGCGGTCGCAGGTGTTGCGGACCGGGACCGTGGCGTTCCTGTGCGTGGTCGCCGCGACGGCGTTGCTGGCGTGGGTCATCACCGGTCGGGTGCTGCTACCCGTGCACGAGGTCACCGAGACCGCGCGCCGGCTGTCGGCGGAGTCGCTGGCGGAGCGAATCCGGCTGGAAGGGCCGCGCGACGAGGTCGCTGACCTTGCGGACACCTTCGACAACATGCTCGACCGGCTGCAGGGCACCTTCGACGCACAGCGGCGATTCGTCGCCAACGCCAGCCACGAGCTGCGCACCCCGCTCGCCGTCATCCGCACCGAGCTGGACGTGACCCTGTCCGACCCGGACGCCGACGCCGAGGAGCTGAGGCGGATGGCGGGCGTGGTCCGGGACGCCGCCGGGCGGGCGGAGCGACTGGTGGAGTCGTTGCTGCTGCTGGCCCGCACCGACGGCGCGGGGCTTGCCGTCCGGGAGCCGGTCGACCTGTCCGCGGTGGTGTCCAGCGCCTGGCGCGGAGTGCGGGCCGAGGCGGAACAGCGCGGCATTCGCACCACGTTCCCGACCGAGCCGGTGCTGGTGGTCGGTGATCCCGCGTTGCTGGAGCGGGTGGCGGGCAACCTGCTGGAGAACGCCGTGCGGCACAACGTCGACGGCGGGTGGATCACCGCGCGGACCGAGAGCCGGCAGGGCTGGAGCCGGCTGGAGGTGGCCTCCTCCGGGCCCGAGGTGCCGCCCGAGCGGCTGGCGGAGCTGTTCGAGCCGTTCCGACGTGGGGGAGTGGCCCGCACCGGGCCGAACGGAGCCGGGCTGGGCCTGTCGATCGTGCAGGCGGCGGTCCGGGCGCACGGCGGGCGCCTGCACGCCGCCCCGGTGCCCGGTGGCGGGCTGGCCATCGCCGTCGAGCTTCCTTCCGCTCCCTGAGCGGCGTTGACTGACACCGAAGACCTGCGGCTCAACGCCTACCAAACGCATAGCGAGCTGCTCTGGGCCAAGGCAGTCAACATCGGGTTGAGCGCGATCAGCGGCGCTGTCATCACCTTGCTCGCGTACGCCGTGATCTTCCAGGCGGTTCGACTGGGGCGTCGTGTCCTTCGGCCTCGACCGGCGCAGGAGGAGCCACGCCCAACCGTCGAGACAGGTTGATGGCATCGAACGGGGCGTGGACCTTCACGTCGTTGTCGAAGTACACGTAGACGTCACGTCCCCCGGGACGTAGCGGGGCGGGCGCACCGACCGTGTGCTCGCCCCGCGGATCCTCACCGGCCCGCCACCGTCCAATCCGCTCAGCCCAATGATCGAGCGCCTGGTCCGTGTAGCCGCTGGCGTACAGTTCCTCGGCACCGTGGAGCCGGACGTAGACGAAGTCCGCCGTCACGTCCTCCAGGTAGGGCCAGGTGCCGGCGGTGTCCGCCACGACGAGCGCGATGTCGTGCTGCCGCAACAGATCCACGAACTCAGGATCGCGGAAGCTCGGATGCCGCACCTCCAGCGCGTGCCGCAGCGGCTGATCAACCTCAGCCTCCGTCCAGGCTCGTCCTTCGAGTCGGTTGTCGTGGTTTCGGGCCAAAGCCGCCGCTTCCACCGTCGTCCGTGGCAGGAGCTCGAAAAACGCCGCCAGGCGCTCCGGCTCGAACGGGAGTACGGGTGGAAGCTGCCACAACACCGGGCCAAGCTTCGGTCCGAGTGCCAGCACCCCGGACGCGAAGAAGTTGGCCAGCGGCGCCTCCACCCCATGCAGCTTCTTCATGTGCGTGATGAAACGTCCACCCTTGACTGCGAACACGAAGTCCTCGGGCGTGTGCTCCCGCCACGCCTGGTAGCTCTCCGGCCGCTGCAGCGAGTAGAAGGACCCGTTGATCTCGACCGAGGTCATCCGCTGGGACAGGTAGTCCAGCTCCAGCCGGTGCGCCAGCCCCCGCGGATAGAACTCCCCGCGCCACGGCGGATACACCCACCCCGACGTTCCAACCCGAACCCTGGCCTCCTTCGGCCCGGACGCACGCCTCGCCACATCCCTGTCATACCCCGCGTGGAGCCTGTTCGCCCGCTCAGGAGACTTCGGGTAGTCGCAGCTCGACCTGAAGCCCACGCTGGCCCTCATGACGGACGTAGCCCTCGCACAGCACTGGCCCGTCCATGGCCCATTGCTTGACCCAGCGGGCGTACCGCCCGGTCATCGCGTAGGTGAGCTCGCCACACCGGCGTCCGTCGAGGCGCACCTCGACGGCTTGTTCACCGCGATACGTGCCCTTACTGATCTCACAGAAGCCAAGCTCCAGCCGGACCGGGACAATGTCTCCCGGCACCTTCGGCTGGTAAGGCAGAAGCACGTCCTGGTGTGCCTCTTCCCTGGTGACTACGACCGTGCGCTCGGCCGGGAGCACCCGTGGCGGCTCGGCGTCCACGTCAGTCTCCGGTCCGAGAAGACTTGCCGGAGCTGCCAGGTGAAGGTGGACCCCGTAGTAGCGGTCACCACCGCCCATGATTCGTGCCGGGCAGCTCCCGATCTCTCCACGGTGCTGCAGGGCCAGCAACACCGGCTGATAGCGCGCCGCATCTGGACGTGCGAGGTACCCGACCGTCACCGCCCGGCCAAAAGAGGTCAACAGATCCACCCGGACCGCGCGCCGGTCGTACGGGTTGTGCGGTTCGGGAACGAGCAACGCCTCCGCGGGAATGGCCTCCTTGAGGTTCGAGCCCGTAACCCGGCCATCGGCGACCAGAGCCAGGGCTGGCTGATAATGCGATTCGCCAACGACCTGCATCCGTCCGTCCGTTGGGAGCGGACGGACGGTGCCCCGCACTGGTCTCTGCCTGGGGCCGAAGAGCCACGACCAGAATCCCGTTCCGAGGCCCATCGCCAGAACTCCTCTCCGCGGTCGACGCGTCCCGCCAGATATCTTGATCTTCGTGGGGGCCGCGGAGGATGTTTCAGTATTCGCTGAGCCAAACGGGGGAAATCAGTCTCGGCCGGGTAGCCAGTCCGACTCAGGCGTTGGCCCGGAAAGGCGTCGGGCCGGCCATCCGCAACGGAGGATGGCCGGCCCGAACGACGTTGCCGGTCAGGCGGTGGGCACCGAGGCCACTCCCGGGGCCAGGAACCGCTTCCCGGTCACCTTCTCCGAGATGCCGGCCCGGTCCAGGTACGGGGTGATGCCGCCGAGCCAGAACGGCCAGCCGGCGCCGAGGATCATGCACAGGTCGATGTCCTGCGCCTCGGCCACCACGCCCTCGTCCAGCATCAGCCGGATCTCCTCGGCCAGGACGGCCAGCGCGCGCTCCCGCACCTGCTCCTCGGTCTGCGCCGTGTCACCCTGCTGCCACAGCTCGGCGACCTCCGGGTCGACCTGCTGGTTGCCCTGCTCGTCCCAGGCCCAGACCGCGGTCTTGCCGGCCGCGACGAACCGCTTCATGTTCTCGCTGGCGCCGAACCGCTCCGGGAACGCGCCGTGCAGCGTCTCCGCGACGTGCAGCGCCACCGCCGGCCCGACCAGCTGCAGCAGCACCAGCGGGCTCATCGGCAGCCCCAGCGGCGCCACCGCCCGGTCCGCCACCTCGAACGGGGTGCCCTCGTCGATCGAGGCGAGCACCTCGGTCAGGAACCGGGTGAGCAGCCGGTTGACCACGAACGCCGGCGCGTCCTTGACCAGCACGCAGGATTTCTTCAGCTCCTTGCCCACCGCGAACGCCGTCGCCAGCGACGCGTCGTCGGTCCGTTCTCCACGCACGATCTCCAGCAGCGGCAGCACCGCCACCGGGTTGAAGAAGTGGAACCCGACGACCCGCTCCGGGTGCTGGAGCTTGCCGGCCATTTCGGTGACCGACAGCGAGGAGGTGTTGGTCGCCAGCACGCACTCGGGCGTGACGTGCTGCTCCAACTCGGCGAACACCTGCTGCTTGACCGACATCTCCTCGAACACGGCCTCGATGACGAAGTCCGCGTCGGCGAAGGCCGCCTTGTCCAGCGAGCCGGACACCAGCGCCTTGAGCCGGTTCGCCTCGTCGGGCGAGACCCGGCCCCTGCCCAGCAGCTTGTCGATCTCGGCGTGCACGTAACCCACGCCCTTGTCGATCCGGCCCTGGTCGATGTCGGTGAGCACCACCGGTACCTTCAGCCGCCGCACGAACAACAACGCCAGCTGGCTGGCCATCAGGCCGGCGCCGACGATGCCGACCTTGGCCACCGGCCGCGCCAAACCCTTGTCCGGCGCACCGGCCGGCCGCTTGGCCCGCTTCTGCACCAGGTTGAACGAGTACAGGCCGGCCCGCAGCTCGTCGGTCATGAGCAGGTCCGCCAGTGCCTCGTCCTCGGCGGCGAAGCCGCGGTCGAGGTCGTTCTCGCGGGCCAGCTCCAGCAGCTGCAGCGCGCGCAGCGGACCGGGCGCCGAACCGTGCGTCCTGCCCTCGACGACCGCCCGGCCGCGGGCGATCGCGGCGTCCCACGCCGCACCGCGGTCGATCTCCGGTCGCGCCGGGCTGATCTCGCCCCGGATCACCTTGGCCGCCCACAGCAGCGACTGCTCCAGGAAGTCCGCCCCGTGCAGCAGCTCGTCGAAGATGCCGAGCTGGTGCGCCTGCGCCGGCTTGAGCATCTTGTTCTGGTTGAGGGCGTTCTCCAGGACCACCGTCACCGCGGCGTCCGCGCCGATCAGGTTCGGCAGCAGCTGTGTGCCGCCCCAGCCCGGCACCAGGCCCAAAAAGCACTCCGGCAACGCGATCGCGGCCACGTTGGCCGCCACGGTCCGGTAGCGGCAGTGCAGCGCGACCTCCAGGCCACCGCCCATCGCCGCACCGTTGACGAAGGCGAAGGTCGGGACCTCGGAGTCGCGCAGCCGGCGGAACACGGTGTGGCCGGCCTGGCCGATGGCCAGCGCCTGGTCCCGCTCGGTGATCTTGCCGACGCCGGTGAGGTCGGCGCCCACGGCGAAGATGAACGGCTTGCCGGTGACGGCGATGGCCACCGGGTTACCGGCGAACGCCTCGTCCAGCGCCGTGTTCAGGCTGGCCAGCCCGCCCGGGCCGAAGGTGTTCGGCTTGGTGTGGTCGTGCCCGTTGTCCAGGGTGACCAGCGCGATCTTGCCGTCCAGGCCGGGCACCTCGACGAACCGGGTGCTGGCCAAGGTGACGACCTCGTCCGGGAAGACCGCGCTGAAGTCCACGCGGGTGAGTGCCTCGGTCACTTGTCGCCCCCGTTCCAGTGCGGGTTCTCCCAGATCACGGTGCCGCCCATGCCGATCCCGATGCACATCGTGGTCATGCCGTAGCGCACGTCCGGGCGCTCGGCAAAGTGCCGCGACAGCTGCGTCATGAGCCGGACGCCGGAGGAGGCCAGCGGGTGGCCGCACGCGATCGCGCCGCCCCACGGGTTCACCCGCGGGTCGTCGTCGGCGAGGCCGAAGTGGTCCAGGAACGCCAGGACCTGCACGGCGAACGCCTCGTTGATCTCGAACAGGCCGATGTCGTCGATGGACAGGCCGGTGCGAGCGAGCACCTTCTCGGTGGCCGGCACCGGGCCGACGCCCATGACCTCCGGGTCCACGCCGGCGAAGGCGTAGCCCACCAGCCTCATCGCGACCGGCAGGCCCAGCTCGGCCGCGGTGTCGGAGTCGGCCAGGATGCAGCCGGTGGCGCCGTCGTTGAGACCGGCGGCGTTGCCCGGGGTGACCCGGCCGTGCGGGCGGAACGGCGTCTTCAGGCCGGCCAGCGTCTCCAGCGTGGTGCCCGGCCGCGGCGGCTCGTCGGCGGTGGCCAGGCCCCAGCCGTTCGCCGCGGAGCGGGTGGCCACCGGGACCAGGTCGGCGCCGATCCTGCCGGCCTTGGCCGCGGCGTCGTACTTGGCCTGCGAGGCCACCGCGTACGCGTCGGCGCGCTCCTTGGTCAGGTGCGGGAACCGGTCGTGCAGGTTCTCCGCGGTCTGGCCCATCACCAGTGCCGAGGGGTCGACCAGCTTGTCGGCCAGGAACCGCGGGTTGGGGTCGACGCCCTCACCCATCGGGTGGCGACCCATGTGCTCGACACCGCCGGCGATCACCACGTCGTAGGCACCGAAGGCGATACCGCTCGCGCTGGTGGTCACCGCCGTCATGGCGCCGGCGCACATCCGGTCGATCGCGTAGCCGGGCACCGACTTCGGCAGCCCGGCCAGGATGGCGGCGGTACGGCCGATCGTCAGGCCCTGATCGCCGATCTGGGTGGTGGCGGCGACGGCCACCTCGTCAACGCGCTGCGGCGGCAGCTCGGGATGCCGCCGCAGCAACTCGCGGATGACCTTGACGACCAGGTCGTCGGCGCGGGTCTCGGCGTAGATGCCCTTCGGGCCGGCCTTGCCGAACGGCGTGCGGACGCCGTCGACGAAAACCACGTTCCGAACGGCGCGCGCACTGGTGCCGGACGATGCCGGCGCAGCGGGTGCGGCCACGGCGTGCTCCTCCACAGGTACGGGCAACAACATGCGGCTCCAGCGGACGCACGGAATGGCCGCGCGCCATCGCTACTGGCCGGTAACCGGCACTCTAGCCGTCGTTACTGGCGGGTAACCACAGGTGTCGCTCTGTTGGGTCGCTCACACCAGCTTGCCCTCGGTGCACACACCCACCGAGCCCCGAGCACATTGACGCCGGAACCGCAGGTCCTCCCTATTACTACGAGTAGCACCCTGTTCGGTCGTCGCCGCGAGTCACGCCGGGGTGGCGTGCATCGCCTCGCTCAACGCCTCCGCCGTCATGTCGATCTGCCAGTTCCGCGCACCCCCGGTCCGCAGGGCCGCGGCCACTCCCGCAGGGGACACGTCCGCCGGTGGCTGCCAGCAGGTGCGGCGCACCAGATCCGGGCTGAGCAGGTTCTCCACCGGCAACCGGTGCTGCGAGGCGATTCCGGTCAACACCGCCCGGGCCGCCGTGAGCCGCGCCGCCGCGACCGGGTCGCGGTCCGCCCACCGGTTGGGCGGGGGAGGGCCGTCGTGGGCCGGCGACGGGTCCGGCAGCTCCTTCTTGGGCAACCGGCGGGCCCGCTCCAACGCACCCATCCAGACCCCGGCCAGCTTGCGTTGCGCCCGGCCCCGGTACACCGGCAGCTTCAACAGCTCGGCGATGCCCTCCGGGTTCGCGCCCACCGCGTCGACGATCGCGCTGTCCGGCAACACCCGGCCCGGGGCGATGTCCCGCTCCCGGGCGATGGCGTCCCTGGCCTCCCACAACGCACGAACCGCCGCAAGCTGGCGCGGCGAGCGCAGCTTGTGGATGCCCGAGGTACGCCGCCACGGCTCCGCGCGCGGCTGCGGGGGCGGCGCGGTGCGCACCGCCTCGAACTCCTCCAACGCCCACGCGAGCTTGCCCTGCGCGGTCAGCTCCTCCTCCAACGCCGCACGCAGCGGGATCAGCAGCTCGACGTCCAGCGCCGCATAGGTGAGCCAGTCGGCCGGCAGCGGGCGGCGGGACCAGTCGGCGGCGCCGTGCCCCTTCTCCAACCGGTAACCCAGCATGCGCTCGACCAGGGCACCCAACGCCACCCGATCGAAGCCGGCCAGCCGGCCGGCCAGCTCGGTGTCGAACAACGTCTCCGGCCGCAGGCCCAGCTCGGCCAGGCACGGCAGGTCCTGGGAGGCGGCGTGCACCACCCACTCCGTGCCGGCCAACGACTCCACCAGCGGATCCAGCCGGCCGCCCAGGGCGATCGGGTCCACCAGCACGGTGCCCGCGCCGTCCCGGCGCAGCTGCACCAGGTAGGCCCGCTGCGAGTAGCGATAACCAGAGGCACGCTCGGTGTCCACCGCGACCGGTCCGCCGGCCGCGGCCAGGTTCCGGGCGACGCGCCGTAGCGCGGCCGGGTCGGCCACCACGGGCGGCACCCCGCCGGCGGGCTCCGTCAGCGGCACCGGCTCGGGGTCACCGGATCCGGCGGTGTCGGCGTAGGGAACTTCCACGGCGGCAGACCCTACGACGAAACGGGCCCTCCGTGCCGGCGTTTCCGACCGGAGGTCCGTCGGGTGGCGGCATGCGCAGGGCCACCCGACGGCCCCGGGACGCGCCGTCCCGGGGCCGTCGGGCCAACGCCCGTGCCGGGCGGCCGTGCTACCGGATCACACCGGCCCGCATGGCCAGCGCGACCATCTGCGCACGGTCGCCGGTGCCCAGCTTGCGCCCGATCCGCGACAGGTGACTCTTCACCGTGAGCGCGGACAGGTTGAGCGCTTCCCCGATCTCCTTGTTGGACCGGCCATCAGCCACCAGCTGCAGCACCTCCACCTCGCGCGCGGAAAGCTCCCGCGGCGTGTTGTCGGTGCCGGGCACCCTGGTGCCGGCGGCCAGTACCGGAGCGACGCTCGGATCGGCGTACACGCCGCCGTCGAGGACCCGCCGCACGCCGTCCGTGACCACCATCGGCGAGGCGGACTTCAGCAGGTACGCCTGGGCGCCTGCCTGGAAGGCCGCCCGGACCGCATACGGGTCGTCGGACGAGGCGAGGACCACGATCCGCGGCCAGCCCTGGGCACGGAGCTCCGTGACCAGGTCGATGCCGCTCCCGTCCGGGAGACCGAGGTCGAGGATGGCGAGGTCGCACGGGCCCGTCGCCAGGGCACGCGCCCTGGCCTCGGCCACCGATGCGGCCTCGTGTACGGTGCCCGCGCCCATCTGCTGCAGCCGGGCGGCGATGGCCTCCCGCAGCAGTGGATGGTCGTCGACCACCAACACCGAAAACAGCTCTTCCCGCGGGTGCGGGACCATGTTCGCCGGCAACGAGCCGGCTGGCGTGGTTCGAACGGCCTGACCTAAGCCGACGGCAGCCACGTCACTACCTCCCTGGAGTCGGTCGTGCCCCCCGACCGGCACCGGGACTCTCGACCGATCAGCCGCGCCACTGATCGACCGAAAGTGGTGTCGACGTCAGGCAGCGTAGCCGCCCGAGGGGTTCTGCGGGACGATCAATCGGGTATCTATCCCGATCGAGTTGTGACGGGGGCCCTCCCGGATAGCACGATCGTGGGAACCAACCGCACCTCGCTAACGACGCAGCGCTGTCCGACGACTAACTGGAGTTGTCTAGTGCCGACGGAAGACGCTCTCGCGTGTGCCCGGGCCCTGCTCCGTGACGCACCCCTGGTGGACGGTCACAACGACCTTCCCTGGGCGCTGCGCGAGGGCGTCGGCGGTGACCTGGACCGGATCGATCTGGCCCGGGAACAGCCGAGCTTCCACACCGACCTGGCCCGGCTCCGCCGCGGGGGAGTAGGGGTGCAGTTCTGGTCCGTCTGGGTGCCCGGCCAGCTCGCCGGCGACGCCGCCGTCACCACCACCCTGGAGCAGGTCGAGCTGGTCCACGAGCTGATTCGCCGCTACCCCGAACGCCTCGGCTTCGCCGGGTCCGCGGCCGAGGCCGAGCGCCTCGCCGCGGGTGGCCGGGTCGCGTCCCTGCTCGGCGCCGAGGGCGGGCACTGCATCGGCGGCTCGTTGGGCGCGCTCCGGGCGCTGTACCGGCTCGGCGTGCGGTACCTGACGCTCACCCACAACCAGAACGTGCCCTGGGCCGACTCCGCCACCGACGTGCCGGCCGCCGGCGGGTTGACCGGTTTCGGCCGCGAGGTGGTCCGGGAGATGAACCGCCTGGGCATGCTGGTCGACCTCTCCCACGTGGCCGAGACGACCATGCACGACGCGTTGGACGTCTCCGCGGCGCCGGTGTTGTTCAGCCACTCGTCCTGCCGGGCGGTCGCCGAGCACCCCCGCAACGTGCCGGACGACGTCCTCACCCGGTTGGCCGACAACGGCGGGGTGTGCATGATCACGTTCGTGCCGGCATTCGTCTCGCCCGAGCTGGCCGCCTGGCACGCCGAGCTGCGGGCGGAGATGGAACGGGCCGGCGAGGACTACCGCGACCTCACCGCCCGGGACGTGGCCGCCCACCGGCGTGCCGAACGGCACCCACGGCCCGGGGCGACCCTCGAGCAGGTGGTCGAGCACGTCGAGCACGCCCGCGAGGTTGCCGGCATCGACCACATCGGCCTCGGTGGCGACTACGACGGTGCCGGTGAGTTCCCACCCGGCCTGTCGGACGTGACCGGCTACCCGCGCCTGGTCGTCGCCCTGCTGGACCGCGGCTGGAGCGAGGACGACTGTACGAAGCTGGCCGGCCGCAACGCCCTGCGCGTCCTCCGCGACGCCGAGGACGTCGCCGCGAAGCTCCGTTGAGCACGTCGGCCCGTCCGACGGCGGCCGGCACGTCACGCCGGGAGACGTCCCGAAGGCCCGCGTCCGCCCCCGGCGCGACCCCGCCCGGCACGAAGAGCATTTCGTGTCGTAGATATGTTGCCGCCTGAACAAGTTGTCGGGCGCGCATCAAATTGCGTCCAGATGGGTAGCTTTTTTATGTTTCTTTCCGTGGTGTGGATCACCGCGATGACCACTCATTCTCGACTATTGTGGAAATTGGAGGTCCGTTCAACTGTCACGCAGGGAATGGAGAATGGGTCACATGTTCGCAATTGTTCGACGACTCGCGGTGGTCGGTGCCGCACTGGGTGTGGGCGCGTGCGTGGCCACCGCGGGCGCCGGTGTCGCGATGGCGCAGCAGGTCACGTCCGGCCAGGCGGGGGTGCAGATGGCGCCGCTGTCCGTCCGACACGAGGCAGGGCACTCGGTCATCAGCGTCACCAACGGCGGGGGATACGTCCTTCGCGCCTATGTCGACTACACGCAGAATGGTACAAAGCACGAGTTGTTCGACGCCAAGAGCCTGGGGTTCACGGCGGATTTCGATGTTCCGGACGACGCAACCGACGTGACCATGCGGCTGGACGTGTACGGAGCGCTTTTCCCCGACCACACGTTCTACACGAAGCACTGGGATTCGTTGGCCGAAGGCCAGCACAGGTGCTTCAAAACCTGGGGAACCGCATTTGACGGCTACGCCGCCGAAGTAGCGTGCTGAGCACGCCGGTCAACATCGGCTGAGTTCGGCTGGCGGGTTCGAGGGACGGGCTTCCACGGCCACCTGCCCCAGGTTCGCCGCTCTCGGTGGTCGCTCGTGGGCAGGTTCGGCGGCTTCGGCTGCCGAACCTGCCCACGCCCGCGTCCCGGGCGGGGCCGCGCCGTCCGTCGACCCGCGCGACCGGCCCCGTGGGGCGGAGCGGCTCGCTGGCACCCAGGCGCCAAGGCGGCCCGCCCGGGCGGGCCTGGGGCTGGCTCGGTCGCGCGGTGCCCGGCGGCCGTCCCGGCGGTTCAGCCGCTCTGCCGCTGGCCGAGGTAGGCGACGCCCACCGGCGGCAGGCCGGCCGCGTTGGCCAACAGCTCGCAGAACGCCTCGCCGTGCGGTGCCAGGTCGGTGTCCAGCGCGGTCCACGACCCCCGCAGCTCCAGGTCGTGGGTGTGCGGGGGGCCGGAGATGTGGCCGAAGCGGGCCGAGGAGGTCAGCGTGATCGTGCCGCCCAGGGCCACGTGCTCGGCCCCGCAGCCCTCCAGCGCCTCGGTGAGCCACGACCAGCCCACGTCCGGCAGCAGCGGGTCGGTCACCACCTCGGGGTCGAGCTCGGCCCGCGCGTAGACGACCAGCCGTAACACCCCGCCCCACGCCTCGTCGCCGTCCGGGTCGTGCAGCAGCACGAGCCGGCCGGTGGCCAGCTCGCCGGCCGGCCCGTCGACCTCGGCGGCGAGCGCGAACGTCCAGGGGGCGAGCCGCTGCGGCGGGCGCACCTCGTCCAGCTCCACCTCGGGCCGCGGCCGCACCGAACGCAACGCCGCCACCGCCCGTCGGAAAACCTCGGGCACTCCCGACAACCCGGTCACGGGGCTGACTGTATGCCCGGACCCCGGTCCAGGGCGGCCAGACGCGCCGACCCTGACGTGGTCGTGAAGGCGAGGCGGGTCAGCCCGGTGCTGCCGCGGCACCCGTGCGACGATGGGCGGCGAGATGACGAACGGCGAGAAGAACGTAGCGCCGGTCTCGGGCCGCCGGGACCTCACCAACGCTCCCCTCCTGGTCGCCGCGCGCGGTGGAACGCCGGCGCGGATCCCGGTGTGGTTCATGCGCCAGGCCGGCCGCTCGCTGCCGGAGTACCGGGCGGTGCGCAGGGGCATCCCGATGCTGGAAGCCTGTTTCACCCCGGACCTGGCCTGCGAGATCACCCTGCAGCCGGTGCGGCGGCACGGGGTGGACGCCGCGATCCTGTTCAGCGACATCGTGGTGCCGTTGGTGGCCGCCGGGGTGCAGTTGGACATCGTGGCCGGGGTCGGGCCGGTGGTGCCCTTCCCGGTGCGGTCCACCGCCGATGTGGCCGGGTTGCCGAAGCTGGAGCCGGAGCAGGTGGAGCCGGTCGCACAGACCGTGCGCCTGCTCGTCGGCGAGCTGGGCGACACCCCGTTGATCGGGTTCGCCGGGGCCCCCTTCACGCTGGCCTCCTACCTCGTCGAGGGTGGCCCCAGCCGACACCACGAGCGCACCAAGGCCCTCATGCACTCCGACCCGCAGACCTGGCACGAGCTGCTGGACCGGCTGGCCGAGATCACCCTGGAGTTCCTGCGGGTGCAGGTGGCGGCCGGCGTGGACGCCGTCCAGCTCTTCGACTCCTGGGCCGGGGCGCTGCCGGCGGCCGACTACCGGCGGTTCGTGTTGCCGCACTCGCGACGGGTGCTGGCCGGACTGGCCGACGCGGGGATTCCGCGCATCCACTTCGGCGTGGGTACCGGGGAGCTGCTCGGCGCCATGCGCGAGGCGGGCGCGGACGTCGTCGGCGTCGACTGGCGGGTGCCGCTCGACGCGGCGGCGGGTCGGGTCCCCGGGGCCGCGCTGCAGGGCAACCTCGACCCGGCACTGCTGTTCGCCGGCGCGGAGGTGGTCGAGACGGAGGTACGGCGGGTCGTAACGCAGGGCCGCGCCGCCACCGGGCACATCTTCAACCTGGGGCACGGCGTCCTGCCCGAGACCGACCCGGACGTGTTGACCCGCGTGGTCGAGCTGGTGCACTCGCTGGAGCCGGCCGGGTGATGACCGGACCGCGGGTGCTCGTTGTCGGCGGGGGCGTCACCGGGCTCGCCGCGGCCCACCGGCTGCGCGTGCTGCTCGGTGACGAGGCCCGGATCGTCGTCGTCGAGCAGTCCGACCGGCTGGGCGGCAAGCTGCGCACGGTCGACCTGGCCGGGGTTGCCTACGACGTGGGCGCGGAGGCGTTCCTGGTCCGCCGTCCCGAGATGGTGGACCTGGTCACCGAGGTGCGCCTGGCCGACCAGCTGGTGCACCCGGCGCTCGCCGCGGCCACGGTGCACGCGGGTGACCACACCGTCCCCCTCCCGAGGGGCACCGTGATGGGCGTTCCGGCCTCCGCCGACGCCGTACGCGAGGTGCTGTCCCCTGCGGCGGTGGCGCGCGTCGCCGGCGAACCCGAACTCCCGCCGCTCGACCTGCGGGGCGCCGACGTGTCGGTCGGCCGGCTCCTGCGGGAGCGGCTGGGGGATGAGGTGGTGGACCGCCTGGTCGACCCGCTGCTGGGTGGGGTTTACGCCGGTCGTGCCGACGAGCTGGGCCTGCGCGCCACCATGCCGCAGCTGGCGGCGGCGCTCGAGCGCGGTGCCGGCTCGCTGCTGCGTGCCGCCGCCGAGGTGGTCTCGGCACCGGACCCGCGGGCATCGTCACGGCCGGACGCGGCAGGGCCACCGGTGTTCGGCACGTTGCGCGGCGGGCTGGGCACGCTGGTGACCCGGTTGGTGGAGACCTCGCGTGCGGACATCCGGCTCGGGTTGCCGGTCCGTGCGCTGGACCGGCACGACCACGGTTGGCGGGTCGAGATCGGCGTCGCGTCGTGGCCGGAGGTCCTCGACGTCGACGTCGTGGTGCTGGCCGTGCCCGCGCCGGCGGCCCGCCGGCTGTTGGCCAGGGTCGTGCCCGCGGCCGCGGCGGCGTTCACCCGCGTCGAGGTGGCCTCGATGGCGGTCGTCGCGATGGCGTTGCCCGCCAAGGCGCGGCTGCCCGAGTCCAGCGGGGTGCTGCTCGCCGAAGGGGAGTGGCACGCCGACGGGACGCCGTTCACGGCAAAGGCGTTCACCTTCTCCAGCCGGAAGTGGGAACACTTCGGGGAGCCGGTGCTGGTGCGTGGCTCCGTTGGGCGGTTCGGCGAGGCGTCGGCCCTGCGTCGCAGCGACACCGAACTCGTGCAGGCGGTGCGCGCCGATCTCGCCGAGCTGACCGGGGTGCGCGCCAAGCCGCTGGACGTTCGGGTGGTGCGCTGGGGCGGTGGGCTCCCGCAGTACGGCGTGGGCCATACCGCGACCGTGGCCGAAATCGAGCGCTCGGTGGCGGAGATTCCCGGCCTGGCAGTCGCCGGTGCCGCGCTGCACGGCGTGGGCCTGCCCGCGTGCGTGGCCACCGCGGACGCGGCCGCGCACCGTGTCGCCGCCCACCTCTCGGCCACGGTTTCCCACTGAAGTGGGACGATGAGGGCATGGCCCGCCTCAACTACGCCGAGCTGAACAACACCATTCGGTACACGATGTGGTCGGTCTTCCGCATCCAGCCGGGTGCGTTGCCCGCCGACCGCGAGCCCGCCGCCCGCGAGGCACAGGAATACCTGGACGCGTTGGAGGGCAAGGGTGTCGTGGTCCGCGGCGTCTACGACGTTGCCGGGCTGCGGGCCGACGCCGACTACATGATCTGGTGGCACGGCGAGGAGATCGAGCAGGTGCAGGCCGCCTACACCGGCTTCCGCCGCACCGCCCTGGGCCGCGCATCCACGCCGGTCTGGAGCAATGTCGCGCTGCACCGGCCCGCCGAGTTCAACAAGAGCCACATCCCGGCGTTCCTGGCGGGCGAGGAGCCGCGCAAGTACCTGTGCGTCTACCCGTTCGTCCGGTCCTACGAGTGGTACCTGCTCCCGGACGAGGAGCGGCGCAGGATGCTGGCCGAGCACGGCCGGGAGGCCCGGGACTATCCGGATGTGCGGGCGAACACGGTGGCCTCGTTCGCGCTCGGCGACTACGAGTGGATCCTCGCCTTCGAGGCTGACGAGCTGCACCGCATCGTGGACCTGATGCGGCACCTGCGCGGCACCGACGCCCGTCGGCACGTACGCGAGGAGATCCCCTTCTTCACCGGCACCCGCCTCCCGGTGGGCGACCTCGTCATCAACCTGCCCTGATGCTGGCCCGGTTACCGCGGGCCGCGGTCGCCCTCGTGTGGCTCTACGAGGGCCTGTGGGCGAAGGACCGCGGCGGGGGATGGATGTTCGTACCGCCCAGCCGCGGCGGGTGCTCGCCGGTCCTTAGCTGCGAAACCGGTGCCACCAGCGGCTGGGGGAGCGGGGAACGTCGTCCCGGTGGGCCAGCCAGCGGGCGAAGGCATCGGCGTCGTCCCGTGCCGTCGTGCCGGTTCGCCTGGGGTGCTGGCGCGCATAGCTGTCGAACAGGGTGGCAAACCGGTCGCCGAGCTGGTCGAGTAGTTCCGGGCGCAGGTTCGCGACGACCCGCCGCCGCTTGCGCCGCAGCGCTTCCGCCTGTGCCCGCAGCCGTTCCGGCGCGAACCCGGGCGGAGCTTCAGCGTTCTCCAGGAGAGCGCGGAGCAGGGCCACCTGTGCCGCCGCGAGCCGCTCGCGAGCCCCCTCGGGGGGCCCACTCACGCCGCGGGTTCCACGACGGCGCGGATCGATGCGATCTCCGCCGCCAGTTCGGCGTCGGCCGGATAGCGGTCGTCGCGTTCCAACAACACACCCGGTGGTTCGACCCGATGACGCAGCTCCCCAAGTAGTTCCAACACCGGCTGCGGCACGGGATGCGCGTGCGTGTCGTGGTAGAGCCCCTGGTGGTCCTGCCCACCCGCCACGTGCACGTACGCCAGCTGCTCCAGCGGCACGGTGTCGAGGAACTCCCGCGGGTCGTGGCCGAGGTTGCGCGCATTGACGTACAGGTTGTGTACGTCGACCAGCAACCAGCATCCGGTCCGCTCGACCAGCTCCGCCAAGAACTGCCCCTCGGTCAACTCGGCGTCGGGCCACTCCACCAGCGCGGCCACGTTCTCCAACGCCAGCGGTACGGGAAGCTCCGCCTGTGCGTCCAACACGTTGGCCACCAACACATCCAACGTGTCGCGGGTGCGGGGAATGGGCAGCAGGTGCCCCGCCTCCATCCCACCCCCTCGCACGAAGGCGATGTGGTCGCTCACCAGTGGCGCGCCGAGGGCATCGGCCGCTGCGGCAAGGTGCGCAACGCGGGAACGGTCCACCGGGTCCGCCCCACCCAGCGAGAGCGACACGGCGTGCGGCAGCACCGGAATGCCGCGTTCCATCAGAAGCCGCAACGACTCCGGAAGCGACCAGCCACGCACGTTCTCCGCGATCACCTCGACGAACTCCACACCGGGCAACCGTTCCACGGTGAGGTCGATCTCCGGGCGCCAACCGATGCCGACACCCAGCCGAGGCAGCACGGACACCACAACACCTCCACTACGACGAGGAGCACGACGAAGACGAGGGCCAGCACCAGGCCCAGGCGCGCTCACCGCGCCGGGAGAGCGCGCGGCGCAGCGGCGAGTCCGGATGCGCGGCCAGGCCGCCGACCGCCACCTGGCCCGCGGCACCGGCCATGGCCGCGGCCAGCTGGGGCGGCGGGGCGGCACCGGTGCGCCGTGCCTCCTCGACGTCGTGGAGCACACGCTGGCCCAGGGGAGTTGCGACGCCGGGAGGGAACTGGTGCAGCAGTACGGCGAAAAGCTCTGTGACGAGGACCAGACCGGCAAGGCCGGGTCGATGCGCGCCGACACCCAGGACCAGGTGGAGGCCCATGGCCGCGGCCAAGCCGTGGAGCGGCGTCGTGGACAACCAGCGGGCCCGGCGCACGTCTGCCGGCGGCGCGGCGAGCCCGCGCTCGACCAGCCAGCGGCCCAGGAAGTCGACGGCGGGGGAGGCGGCCAGGCAGGTCACGAGCCGATCCGCCGGCACTCCACCCGGGACGGCGGTGAGCGCCAGCAGGTGAGCGTCCACCGCATCGACCTGGCCGGTCGGATCGGTGACGACCCGGCCGGTCGCATGGACGCGGCCGTGCCGGGACACCCGCAACGCATCATGGTCCACCAGGCGGGTCAGCGCCGTGTCCGCCACCCGCCGCGGGCCGCCGGAAAGGTAGGCGACCTCATAGAGGTCGAGCGGACGTTCCAACGGCAACCAGTCCCGGGGCCGGGTGACGTGTTGCCGGAGCCAGCACCCCCAGACGGTTCCGCCAACAAGAAGAAGGGCGTACCACACCAGGCTCGTCGCGTTCATTGCGTTTCCCCCATGGTTGTTTCCGGTGGGGCCACGCGCGCCGGGGAGACACCCGCTCCCCGGCGCGCAACCCCCGGGGTCAGCCTCCGCAACCTCCTCCACCGCAACCGCCGCTGTCGCCCCCACCTCCACCGCTGTCACCGGTGAAGAGGCTGAAACCGCCATCTCCGTCACCGGAGGAAGTTCCCCCGCTGCCGCCCGACGAACCGGTGTTGCTGAGTAACGCCGACAGCTCGGGGCTGTCCGGCATAGCGGCAATTCCAGCCAGCGCAACGGCGGTCAGGACCGCCGTACTGGCACCGTCCCCGGACCGGTTTTCGGCCACAGCCGGCTTGATCTCCTTCACTGTCGGACGCACACGCGCCAGCAACGCGTCACCGCGGGTGGTCCGCAACGGCGTCCCATGTGCCAGCCCGAGAAACACCAGCAACACGGTCAGTGCAAGCAGAACCGTCAACCAGCCCACCGGTCGTTCCGAGGCGAGCCCGTTGATCCACCGGAACAGTCCGACGATTCCCAACGCGAGCATGGGCAGCACCGCTTGCAGTTTCACCGGCCATACCCGGCGCGGATCAACCAGCAGGTCCAAGGAGACCAATCGCTCGAGCGGCAGACGTACCGCCTCCAGCCGAACACCCCTCGCGCGCACCGCGGCGAGCTGGCGACCCGATCCATCGGACAGCAAACCCAACACCGCGGCATCGAGCGGGTGGGACGCCGTCGCACCGGTCACCGCCCGCAGCCTTCCCGCCCGGCAAACCCGCACCGCCCCCGTGTCGATCAACCGGCTCACCGCCACATCGATGACCCGGGCCGGTCCGCCGGCCAGGTAAGCCAGCTCCTCCGCGGACAGCTGGGTGCGGGCGACATCGCTGGCGTCGCTTCGGCGCAACCGGCCGCGGACCCGGATCATCCACAACGACGCGAGCAGGACACCCACGCCGTACAGGCCGAGAAACTCCGGGCCGGAAAACCCCCACGGCTCGTTCATCGCTACCCCCACTCCACGAGCCCCTGCCAGACGTCCTAACTCCCGCAGCCCGGGTTCCCGGCAGCGGAGGCACCCGTCCCGCCCGGACGACGCCACCCCAGGAACCTGTTGGGCAGGCGGGGAAAAGCGGTCGCAACCCGGTTCCTGGGACGCGCCACGTCCGCGAGTGCCGTCGCGACCGTCCGGTCGGGATGAGCGACCAGACCGTCGACCGCGACCAGTCCGGTCACGCCGGACAGGCACAGGAGAACGGGATCCATGGCCGGACCGGCCACCACCGCGAGCCGTCCATCCCGCTGCAACATCCGGGCACGGTCGACGATCCGTTCCCCGGCCAGGGTCAGCCGGCGGCTCCTGCCGCGGTGGAGCCCGGCCGCGGCGGTGACCGTCACCCCCAGTAGGACGGTCGCCACGCCGGAAGGACGCCCGTTGAGCATCGCCGCGCACCACCGGAGCAGGCCGAGGCCGCTCAACGCGAACAAGGGGAGCGCGGAGATGGCGCGCACCCGTCCCACCGCTGCCGGGTCGACCACCAGACCCCACGCCACGAGACGCTCGCCGATCGCCCTGACGGACGGGTCCCGGGCGAGGTCGTCACGTAACGAGCGCGCCGGCCGGCCGGGCGGCGGCACACCGTGCAGCACCTTCCAGTCGAGATCACCGCTGCCGGGCACGCCCGTCGCACGCAGCCAGCCCCCGGGACCCAGGCGCACCGTGCCGATCTCGAACTGACGGGTGAGCAGGGTGTCGGCGACGCGCCGTGGACCACCGCTGAGGTGGGCCAGCTCGAGCACGTCCAACGGGCGGGGGTTCCCGCCGGCCGACGGCCGGCGCAACGTCGCGTGGACCAGGTTGGCCCACAGCATGGCCACCACGAGTCCCGCGCCGTACAGGGCGAGGAACTTCGGGTCGGAAACGCCCCAAGGCTCGTCCATGTCCGCCCCCTTCCCCCGACGGAGAGATCATCGTGTGTCCGGGATCACGGGGCGGCCAAGAGGACTTGACCAAGGTTTAGGGTTCTTGGGAAAGACTTAGGGTCGCCGATCGGTCACCTGGAGTACGGGCGGCGTTGCTCCGGCCGAGGGCACGGGCCACCGGTGCCCGTTGACTGGCGGGTTTGTTCGTTGGCGCAGCGGATGCGTCCGTTCCTACCCCTCCGAGTCCTCCACCGGCTCGAGCCGCAGCGAGATCGAGTTGATGCATCTCTGCTGCTCCGACTGGGTGGCTCGGACGCTGTCTCTGCGACGGAGCGTAGTACGGGTGGCCGTCCATGCGTAGCATCGTTCACCCGAACGTGTCAACCGTCACCCGAACGGTTGACAGTGGCGTGCGTCACGCACACCCTGGGCGCAACCCCAGCCGCAAGGTAGTTGAAAAGCAAACTACTATGGACGATCTGCCAGGAGGGTCGTACCGAACAGAAAAGATCAGCTACCTCGAAGAACACCTACGCTGGTGCCGCAAAATAGGACGCAGCGACGACACACTGTTTCGTCGTCGGCAAGTGCTAACCTGGTTGGCTGAATTTCTCGGTCACGACCCCATTACCGCCACGCGGGACGAACTGGAGAGGTGGCAGGACAGCCTCCCCTCCCTGGCCAACGTGCGCTGGAAAACGGCACTCATTCGTCCGTACTACCAGTGGCTCCACCAACGCGGATACCGACCCGACAACCCATCGGCGCTCATCCCACTGCCACCGAACGCCAGACGGCTACCCCGACCGATCGATGAGGAAAAGCTCGCCCGAGCCATCGAGAACGCCCCGCGGCGCCTCCTTCCATGGCTCCTGCTTGCCGGGTGGTCGGGCATGCGGGCATCAGACATTGCCCAATTGCGCCGGGACTCATTCACGTGTGACCACAAAGGAAATGTGTGGGCTCGCGTGATCGGCAAGGGTAACGTCGAGCGCACGATCCCCATTCCCGGGTGGGTATGGTCGATCATCAATCCGATGATGTCGCCGTCAGGACCATGCTGGCGGCGCGAGCGTGGATTTGGTCCCGTCACCGCACAACATGTGTCCCAATACTCCAACCAGTATCTTCACAAGCTGGGTTTCACGGAGACCCTGCATACCTTGCGCCACCGTGCGGGCACCGTGGCCATGAAGAACACCAAAGACCTACTGATCGTCAAGAACCTCTTGGGCCATGTAGATATCCAGAGCACGACACTCTACACGCTGGTGGCGAATGATGATGTCGCTGCCGCGGCAGAAAACCTTCCTCGGCCCCGCTCCTACAGTGACGGACCACATCTGCATGTGGTCGGCGAGGACACACACTAAGGAGGTGATCCAACGCCGACGCCAGACGTCTGATCGACACAAGTATTGACACAAGGCAAGGAGAAGAACTGATGAGAAAGACCTTTTTCGCTGTCGCCGCTACGGTGGCGCTTCTGTTCGGGTTCGCCGGCACCGCCACCGCGTGGAGCCCGGACCAGGCTGCCGTGAACCGCTACGGCACCACGGTGTACGTGTCGGGCACGGCTGGCGCCGACACCATCAGCGTGCACGTCACCGAGGAGGATCGCGTGCGCGTCGAGGCCAGTGAGGGACTGCTCGTGGGCTACGGCGGGTGTCAGCGCTTGTCCGCCATCGCCGCGGACTGTGGTCCCGCCGAGGGGGTTACGACCCGAATCGGGCTGGGCGACGGTGACGATACTCTGGACGTCGAGAACGGGTTGAAGGACACGGTTGACGCTGGCGCTGGCGTCGACAGCGTGAAGCGCGACCAGGGCGACACCGTGGTGAACGCGGAGACATGAGGTGAGCCGCTGCTCCCCGGAGACAAAGGGGCCTCCGGGGAGCAGCCAGCCGGAAGGGACTTCGATGGATACCCGCACTGTTCCCGACTCCCGAACCTCCGAAGCTGATTTCCGTACGGCAATGCCTAAAGTGGTAGATCATTTTCATATCCTCCACGTGGACGGATACCAGCCGGGAGGGCCAGACAGTCACCCAACCGCTATCGCGGTGACTCGACACCTGGACGACGATTTCAGCACCCATATGTTGATATGGGTGGATGAAGATGATTGGTGCCTGGATTTTGATACCGGAAACTACGGCTTCCTTACATTCCAAGATGCCCGCAAAGACGTTGAGTTCCGTGCGGAACAGCGCATCCTATTGTCGAAGGAGAGCACCCCGGCCGGGTGACACAGTTGATCCATCGGCGAGGACCCACTAGCGTCACCGCCAGCCCCGCTCCGGCGGGGGTGTACCAGGGTTAGGGCTTAGTCTGGTAGAGCACAAGCACGTGCCCCGCTTCGGCGGGGATGAACCAGGGTTAGGGCTCACTCTGGTAGGTCAATGCACAAGAAGCCCCGGGTTCAGGCCCGGGGCTTCTTGTTGTCTCTACTGCGCCGTCTGCCCAGTTCCGGGGCACTGACCCGGCTCGGCGTTCACAGTTTGTCCGCACGTCGGGCAGCTTCCCCACGAGGCCATCGTGATACCTCCTTGGCGTTGGCCTCTCTTCGCCTACCCTTCGGAAGGTTGGAGCCTGGTAGCTCCTCTGGACGCGGTAGGTGGGTACCTGCCGTACTCGGGAGTCTGGAAGTATGGGTCAGGTGACAGTGACTGAGCTGGATGACCTCATGGTGAAGCTCCTTGTGGAGTCCGGTCACCGTGAGATCGATACAATTGAGATAGTGCCAACGTCAGACAGGCCCGATAATCACACGAGGTTGGTAGTTCAGTTCGCCAACGGATCAAACGTGACGATAATGGTACGCCAGGTTGTTGACAACAGGGGACGGACCATCCCGGGAGATATGCTGTGAGGGTAGATCGTTTTAAAGAGTTGCTAATTGCGCTGCTGACCCAGTCCGGGCATCCGGGTATCAGGTCCATTGACTCATACGAAGTGCCCAGCGTTGTCAATCCTGTCGTGCGATGCTCAGACGGATCGGAAATCTATCTGGACATAGTTCGGTGTTCTCCTCCAAGTGGCGAAGACTTTTCACAACCGGAGAAGATCGTCGAACGACCAGAAGGAGTGGATATCAAAGTCGTACGACGGGCTGACAGCTAGATGCCGAGAACGGCGGAGAGTTGTGGCTCTCCGCCGTTCTGTTCTGCGGGTACACCAACTCAGACGTCTAGGCGCGTAACCTACGCCATCACTAGAGAGAACGGACCACCCTGGCCCGAGTCAGGTTTTTCACCGCTGCCGAGACAGAAATTGCACGTGTTCCCGCTTCGGGACTGACCACTGCCGTTACATACCGGGCACGCCTCTGACGGAGGACGAGGAACCGGTAACGCACTGTCCATGGCATCATCCCCTTCCGCGAATCTTTCGCAGCGACGGCTTCGGGTCAACACAGTCACACTCGTTTAGCGTGACAGCCTCACAGCAGAAGTCCAGTTGTTCAGCGGGTAGTCGCACCCCGGAATGCACGGTGTGCCCATGGGATGCTTCCGACAGGTTCACCCGGTACGAGTCCGAGAAGTCCCTGGGGTCTTTGGCGCGTTTCCCGGCCGCTGCCGCGTCCAGGTCTGCGGGCCTGGTAGCTCGCCGGGTGTGGTCATCGATCCAGTCCGCGACCGCGTCGGGGGTCTCTAGCACCGCGTCGGGGGTGCGTGACAGACGCGCCCGCCGATCCTCCATGTGCCGTCCTGAAGGGCGCCTGCCGGTGTAGGCGTGCCAGTGGACCCCCGCTGCCTTCCACGCATCGGATACTGGCCAGTCATCGTGTTGCATGGTCCCCAGTGTGACAGGCGCGCACAGGTGGTTCCAGACGCGCGAACGGCGGAAGACACGCAGTCCTCCGCCGCTCCGCTGTTACTTCAGTTCAGGTCGAGCTTGCCTTGCTTGGTGCTAGCCACGAACGCCGCGAACGCGGCACGGTCGAACCGCAGCATAGGTCCGGAACGGTTCTTACTGTCACGGACGGCCGCACCGGTAGGTAAACCGGCGACTTCAACGCAAGATGCTGTTTGAGTGCTCCGGGCACTCTTACGCCACTGCATTACAGGGACTCCAATCGGCTGATTTGATTCGAGATAAAACCCAGTGACTCGTCTGGGGTCAATGACACGTCCAGCATCACTTTTAGTGCTTCTTCGTACGCTGCGACATCGTGTGCTTGGTGCAGAAACTGCCCCGAAATTCGGTTTTCAAGGTGCACAACAGGATCAGCAGACTCGTATTTGAGCAACATAAACGACCCTTCAAGTGCAGGATGCCACCCTGTCCGCGTTGGCGTTACTCGGAGATCAACAGTCTCCCACTGTGCCGCTTTAAGCAGGAACCTTAGTTGGTCGATCATGACGTTTGTATCACCCATGGTCGACAAAATTGCCGGCTCGCCAATGATAGCCAACAAGCGAGTAGAGCCGCTACGGAGTACTTCCCTACGACCAATCCGTGTTGCGACGCGTGTCTCAATCTCCCGCTTTGGGATTCCCCCAGACGTCATCAAGGCACGGGCATAATCCGCCGTTTGGAGCAAGCCCGGCATGAGGGTATATATCACCTCGATTATCTGTGTCGCCGTCCGCTCCAATTCGATCAGTGCGGAAAGTTGCTGCTGTTGTGTCGGCATTCCGACTGAGAACCAGTGTGGGCCGTCAACATCCTGAGCCAGATCAACAAGCTCTTTCCGCTCGTTTTCCGAAGCTCCGGTAATCCTCCCGAACTGATCAACGCGATCTGACGAAGGCGAACGCTGTCCCGTCTCCCAGTGCCCAACGGCAGTATGGCTGACGTTGCCGAGTGCTTCGGCCATCTGTCGCAGGCTCAGGCCAGCGCGTTGTCGTGCCTCACGTAGGCGAGCCCCGAGTACCCGGGCACGAGGGGTGCCCCTGTCAACGGTCATGACTCGCAGCGTATATGCAGCTCAGCAGCCCAGAGGAAACACCTGATCGGAGGATGGACCTGGTGTCTACTTTACTAGAGTCTGGCAGCGTTGCCACCATCGGAGATCCGTCGCCGGGATCATCGGCCCCAAGGAAGTGATCTTGATGGAACCTCTGCACCCGCATCGGGTGAGCTACTACCGCATCGTGAAGGGCAGCCGTCACCTGGTCGCGACGGAAGACGTCGACGACTACGGCTTCTATCTGGGCTGGGAGCGTGGCGAGCCAGTTACCAGGCCGGCGAAGGACTACGCCTGTGGGCTCCTCGACGAACACCTCGACAGGGGCGTGTTGCTCCCTCGGCTGACGTCCGGCGAACGCTGGTACATCACGGTGCACCGCATCATGCCGGATGGCTCCCGACGGCTGCTGTGTGAGGTCGGGGCGAACGCTGTGGTCGACGACGGGGGCATCGTCTCGGTGTCGCCGAGTGGGCAGCCAGCTACCTCGCGCCGGAGGTCGGCGTGATCCATCTCTTGATGCTGGGGACGGTGCTGGCGTTGACCGGCGTCGTCTGGATCTACCTGTCGTATCACTACGCGTCGGGTTCGCCGTCCGGGCGGCACGCACCCGAGTCCGGACGGGTTCCGGCTCACCGGCTGATTCGTCGGTATGGACGGCGGTACGGACTTCGGGTGGTGGCGTGATTACCACCTGGGTGCTGCTGCTTGTATTCGCTGTTGTGTTGGCCGTTGTTGTAGGCGTGGTGATCGATGATGAATACGAAGACTGAACACGGAGGATCGATGTCTGAGCGTGTGGTGTACATGACGGAGGCACTGGGCGAGGGTTGGACGCTTACCCAGGATGCTATTGATCGGGAGCGGGGGCGTTGGACTGTTTGTCACGACGGGAACATGGTCGGGCTGATCACCCGGACCAGCGCCGACCGCGGGGTGCGAGGCTGGGAGGCTCGTCTGTACCACTGTGCCGGGCCGGTGATCCAACCGGGGTGGTCCCGTGGCAACCGTGGCTGGGTGCGGCTGTGGAGGACTCGCCTAGCTGCCGCTGAGAGCCTGGTTGTGGAGTTTAGGCGCGTCGGGATGGTGTAGGTACCCCAGACACAAGGCGGCCCCCGTAGCAGGTACCTACGGGGGCCGCCTTGTGTTTACCAGGCAGCGCCCGGACACGCCAAAGCAGCCCCCTCCGTCGCATGACGGAGGGGGCTGCTGGGTGCTTACTCGTCTGCGTCCACCACCCAGTGGCCGGTTCGGTGCTGGCAGTCGCATCCACGGCACGCGGCGTGGTACGCATCAATGGAGGCCCGCGTCGCTTCGTCGTCCTCGGCCAAGGCGGCCTCGTTGAGGTCTCCGGCCTGTCGACACGCTATGCAGATCACCATGTCTTCCAGTGGGCATGACCGGCGTCTACCAGTGCGGCGTTGACATGCTGCTCCCCGAGCCACATTTTGACGAGGTAGCGGCCGTACTTGTCGGCCTTCGTCGTCTTCACGCAAACCTCGGTGCCCGGTCGTAGCAGGTTCGCCAGCCACAACTTCGATGCCCGGCCTTCCGGTGTGTGTGCCTCTGGCGCGTCGATGCCCTCAAGGCGACACGACACGTCGTAGATGTGCACGTCCATTCCTAGGTCGATGTCGAGTCGTACCGTGTCGCCGTCGACTACGCGGACCACTGCGGCGCGGTACTCGTACATGTCAGTCCTTCTTGCTCATCCGCTGCACGAGTATGTCAGCCGCTTTCTCGGCCACTGTGTCAAGTTGCTCATCAGTCACAGCCGGAGATGACACCTTGTCGTGCAGTTCGCGCACTGCAACGAGTACTTCCTTAAGGATTTCGTGCACTGTGCGCGAGTGCCACTCGGTGTAGCTTGCGTTCTCCCAAGCTTGAATCTTCTTGTCGGTGTAGTAGTTGCCGTCGTCCGACACCACAGGGATCGGGTAGTTCCACGACATATCGTTGCCTTCCTGGGCACGCTGGTTGATCTCCGGGATAGCTGCGAGAGCGTTACGTCCTGGGCACGCGGTATCAGCGTTGCCGGGGGCCTGCCGATGTCCGCCAGTGATGCGCTGTTGTCTCCACCAGCCTGCCTGATAGCCATGTCGTAGCAGGGCTGCAACGGCGCGTTTCTGGGCTGCGGTGGGGATGTCGGTCTCGTAGTTACCCACCAGGACGATGGCGCGGCCGATGCTGTTGCGGCCAGAGGTGTGTGTGCCCTGGCGGTCAACCGAGTGTCCCTCGAAGACCCGTCCGGACGGTGTCACGACAAACGTGTAGCTGATCCCACTGCCGAAGCGGTCTTCGCCGATCTGCTCGATGTGTTGCACTGCGGAAGCATCCGTCGCGAACGAAGCGTTGATCGACGGGGCCGGGGTCACCGAATGATGCAACCAAATCTCTGATGCCGGTAGTGGCGCCGGCCCGTCTCCGTTGTCGTAGCGGGCACCCCACTGGGCGCGGCTAACGATCTCCACGTAGTTCCGCCTCGATGGCTTCAAGCTCGTCGGCAATCTGTTGGGCGAGAGCATGACTGTTGCGGGCATGCCACTTCTTGTAGGCGGCGTTCTCCCACGCTGCGATGGTGCGGTTGTCGTAGTCTTGGCCGTCCGCGCGCACAACTGGGAACCGGTATGCCCAGTCAGGCCCACTCAAAGCTGAGGACGATGATGCGTCCCACTGACCGAAGTCGAACCCGAAGCTCAGGTTGTAGTCGACTGCGTGCCCTCGGAAGCGGATGGGGTTCACCACGGTGTCGACGTCGGTTTGTGCCATGCTGATCCGCGTGTCCCAACTGCCTGCGGACCAGGATCGTGTTTGCCACGCCTTAGCCACGAACCGCTTGCGTGACGGGTTGTCCCCCAGCAAGTACTCACAGACGCGATACGACCCGTAGACGCCGGTCTTACCAACACCAATGACCGACGCGATGCCGTCGAACGTGGATGCCACCTGCGAACCATGGCCGTCGAAGTCAACCGCGAAGTAGATGAATGGGTCCTGTGGACTGCCTGCCTGGCGGGAGAAGCGCAACGCGTTCTCGGCGGCGGCTCGACCGGCGTTGTAGCCACCCTTGGCCCAGTCCGCGGTCGTCTGGTACACGACAACGATGGATAGGCCAGCCGCCTTCAACGCATCCGCCTCGCGCGCCGTCAACTCCTTACCGGTGGTTCCGGAGTTGGTCACGTAGCGGACGGCGAAGGTATAGCCGGCCTGACGAAGCTCGTGAGGATCGGGGCGCCCCCACGAGTAGTCCACACCGCGCCGACGAAGCTCGGGCGCCACGGCAGCGATGTCAGACACGTTGGCGGCAAGGTGGATGTGGTCGCGGTGGCCGGCGACGGCGTACGGTCCGACGCGCTGCTTGTTCTTGACGTAGTAGCCTCCGCCGTCAGACCGAGTGTGAATCAGTTCCAGGTACTGGTCGGAGTGGTCATAGAGCCGGCGAGCCATCTCGGACATGGAGGCCCAGTCGCTCGGGTATGCGGTAGCGACGTCCACTGCCTTGCCGGCACCGTGGTAGCTGCCCGGTTCGTTGCGGTAGCCGGAGGTGAAGTACCACCGGAATTCAGCGCCCGGTGGCCCGCACAGCTTGGCGATCCAGTCCAAGAGGACGTTCTGGTTGCCTTCCAGGTCTGCGTTGAAGCCACCACCGGCCTGAGCGTTGCGGTAGAACCAGGGAATCAGTCCATGCTTCAGGTCACGGCGTCGAACCTCGGGCGCGCGTGAGTTGCGGGCGAGAAGGGCCATTAGTCGTCGTTGACCTTCGACAGGTCTAGGCCCAACTCTTCAGGCGGTTTCGGTGGTGTGAGTCCTGCGCTGGCCATCAGGTACACCAGGCTCCCGATGTAGTGGAGCGCGGCGACGCGAAACGAGCGAAGCTCTTCGATCTCACGGCGCAACTGACGTTGACGTGTTGCTACGTATCCCGCGACGACCGTTCCCAGCGGTCCGAAAACGGAAAGTAGAAGTTCTGGTGTCATGGGTTTGCCCCCCCGTCGCCCAAGTGAACTACGTTAAAGGCGTGTCCGGCATGCATCGTCGCGGTTCCGCCGTTCACGTCATCTTGACGGCTGACCTCGATAGAGAAGATGGTTGAGCCGTCGACGGCTTGCACGATGCCCGTGAAATTAGCTGGCAACTTCAGATCGTTAACACCGAGATGAACCGTATGCCCGTCCTTGACGACTCCGTCAACCAGCACATTGAAATCAGCATCAGCGCCACTGCCACCCGCACCGGAAATACTCGCCAGGCCGCGCAGGCTAACCGCATAGTAGTGGTTCGCAACAGTGTTTTTCGTAACGGACCACAGTTGCACCGGAGTGGTCCCGAAAGTCGTGCTTGCACCGTCTTTGGCCTGGTGAACCAAACCGCGGCTGATTTCATTGCCGTGCGTGTGATCCATGTCTCCCAGGTTGGTCACTCCCGACGTGTGCCGGTGGTGACCGGTTGTGGCAAACCTGGCAGATCCTGTCGACGTCGCCTTGACGTGATGCTCGGCCTCGATGGTCTCCGGTGCAACGGTCAACTGCTGTGGAGCATGCTTACCCGTCACCAGCAGACTGTTGCCCTGCTTCACGCACGTCACGATGTCGTTCACGCTCGGTACATATGAATAGTCATAGGCCACGCCAGCGATGTTCACCGTGTCGTCGCCGGACAGTTGGATCGTCAAACTCGGCGGCGGTCCGGCGTCAATCGCTACTACCTTGGCTTTGCGTAGAGCGGGGGGCTTCTGCAAGCCTGCGACGATCAGGTTGATCTGTGTAGCCAGGTCACGCAGTACAGCGTCACGCTGCGCTTGTCGACGCTGCTCCTCCTCGCGAGACATTACGCTCGCCTCCGCTTCGACCTGATCTGTAGCGTCTGCGTGTCAGTGCCAAGCAGGGGCACCTTGAATGAGTCAATCGTGAACAGATCGTCTACCTTGGAGCGCTTGCGTTGCACAAGAACCACGTCACCGGCCTCCAGCGCTGGGTTCACCACGGATGTGATGGACAGTTGCGCGACGAATCCCAACAGTTCGTTGAGTCTCTTCTTCGCGGCCACCACAGCGTCAAAGGTGCTTTTGATGTTCGAGTCACGGATGATGAGCGGCACTTCACCGTACGGGCCGTGCCGATAGGTTGGGGAGGTTGGTTCCTCGTCCCACGCCTCCGCCCTCACGGGCGGCTTATCGTCACCCGGAGACTCGCCGATGATGACGACACCGTTGAAGCCGGGTTCGTCGCTCAGCGTCGATGACAACGACGTCAGAGTGCAGCCTGGTCCTTCGATGTAGGTGAACTCCGGGGCAGGATTCGCGTCCACATCGTTCGGTGGTGCGATGACCACGCGACCGACGGTACTGAAGTAGATTTCTGCGCCCATGGAGTCGGCCAGCTCAGTGACGGCCTCCCACGCGTCATCCCCAGCGTCGTACACGATCGTCTGTGTCGTCACCATCGGCGACGGGACGATGTCGTACTCCAGGTTGGGGTAGGTGCGCGCGAGAATGCGCTGGATGACAGCAATGATCGGCGTACCAGGGGCGATCGTGTAAGGTCGGATGAACTTGTCGCGAATCACCCTCCGCGACGGGTCAAACGCCTCGACCTTGATTTCTTGCTCGCCGCTGGACGATTCGGACGGATCAACCTTCGCCAGGTGGAACACGCCGAGCGGCGCCAGCTCCGTGGTGCCGTCGCTGTAGCGGACACCCCGGAAGGGGCGCAGTTCAGTGCCGTATGGGGTGAGCAGGCCGCGAGTCTTATCCGGCACCAGCGCCCCGGTGGTATCCACAACCGTGACGTTCAAGGACCGCCTGGGGGAGGCTGTCCGGTCCACGGACACGTCACCGGACTTCACCGTGAGGCGAACCACTTCGCCGTTGATGCCCTTAGCTTCCACGAACGCCAGCGGATGATGTGAGCGGCGTATTTCCGTGTAGAAGCGGTCTGACTGCCTGGGCATTATAGCTCCGGCTCTACCTCAACGAACGTGATGGTGTAGTCCCGAATGGGCATGGTGCGCCTGTCAGCAGTGGGCAGCGTCGTCTTCTTCACGGATCCTTCAACGCGCACCCACCACGCGTCGTCAACGTCGCTTTGCAAGTACAGTGTCCTGTTGCTGAGGATCAGTCTTTCTAGTTTGGCCTTTGCGTCGCGGTCCAAGATCGCGATTACAGCGAAGCGATCGGATCGGAAACCATCGGTTTGGACGATCGGAAACTTGCTGCCCAACACTTGATGTGTTGCTGTCGAGTTGTCTGTTTCGACATCGAACGGGCCGAATCGAACGTTCAACGTCATGTTTTGCGCCGGGTCGTGGATGTCCTTGAGCCACCAGTGCGCGGCCGTGATCCTCACAGGGTCACTGTCCGGCCCAAAGCTCGACTCGAACACGTCACCCTGAAGGCCGTAGGATCGCGCCTTGGCCCGGTACTTCCGTGTCACCAGCGGGGTAACCGTGTGGTCGATAAACGTTGCTTCGCCCGTGATGGGGCTGAACGCAATCAGGTTGGAGTCCTGGCCAGCGAGGCGCTGCCAGTCCCCGTATCCTGTCCCCTCGTCCTCGGCGAATTCAATGCGCGGAACGACCAAGATGGGGTGAGCGTCGTTGGCGGTGCCGGAGCGCCAAGGGAAGTCGTCAAAGCTGTCTGGTTCGCCGAGCATGACTCCGCAGCGGTCGAACGAGACCGTGTCAGCCACAACTCGATCGGTCGCATACAGGTGCAACTGGAGTCGGGTCGTTCCCTCGGGCATGGTGAATGTGGCGACACTTTTACGCCACGTGGTGTCATTAAAGGACTTGCCTTGCGCAACTTGGGTGTCGATGACGCGGTTGCCGCGGTAGAACCGTATCTTGAGGAACGGTGTGCCACCTGTCGACCCCAGGAACGAGGCGGTAGCGGTGACTCTGCGACTTGTGGCATTCAACGCCGCGGCGGGAACATCATCCAACCGGACGGTGGTGTCGGTGCGAACCTCCGGCTGTCCCTCGAACGCCGACGATTCCGGCCTGATCAGTCCGATCCAGCTCACCGACGACAGCGGGGTGTCGTTGCTGAAGTCCGCGGTGACGGACATATCACCGGTATCTACGGTTCCGTTCGAGTCGAACACACCCAATGACATGAACGGCGAGACTCCGCCGAATGTGTTGTCCACCCGAGACGTCTCGTTGGGCGGGGGTGCTGGCGCTGTGTCCTCGGACGCGATAATCGCGATCCACGACACGGCGGCGAAGTACGACCGAGACAGAGTACCCGTGCGCGAGTAGTCGCCCGTCGGCACAACCCCATCGGAATCGAAGAGGGCGTTGGTGATCCCAAAGCACTCCTCGAAGGGGAATCCCTGGCAGAAGCCGTCGTCGCCTTCAGTGCGCTTCTTCGTCTCGGACGATGACCACGTCGACGGGCTAGTTTGGGTCGCAGCGTAACCACAGATGCGCCACGAGTTGCTGTTAGTGTTGGTGACGGTAGCTGTGGTGATCGTGTCGCCGCTCGGGCTGGTCGAGCCGTTCTCGGCGATGAACTGCAAAGTGGCGTCTTTGGCATTCTTGTAGGCAACCGCCGTCACAACGATGGGTTTGGTTGACGACGAAAGCGTTCCACTCCACTGGCTCGGCTCTGAGACGCCAGCGGTCTTCTTGAGGATGAAGACAGTACAGGGCGAGTCGTTATCGTCCTGGAAGATGCGCCGTTCCTGGGTCCAACCTGTGGGTAGCGTGGTAATCGAAGTGATGTTGTTCCGGCACGCCACCTGGGCGATCATCAAATCGCCTTCCTGGACTCCAGATGGCTTGTTGATGCGAAACGTATCAGTACTACTGGTCCCGACCGTCCACGGCGTAGCGGAACCGCGGAACGAGATCGCAAAGTCCGACGGGGGCTGAGTGTTCGCAGTCATGGTCCCAGCGGACACGTCATCGCGAAAACCGAATCCACAGATGCGCCATGCGTTAGGGTCGGTGTTCGACACGACCTGTGTCGTGTGTTTGTCGCTGCCCGAGAGATCAGCCTTGACCTGGTTGGCGATGAACTGGTCATCGAGGTGCGCCGCTCCGTCGTATGCGACCACGACGGCCTGACGTCGGTTGGCTGCCTCATCGATGAATCCATCCGTCCAGGACGACGGTTCCGACGCCCCGGCGGTACGAGCCAACACCCACAGCGACTGCTCGGTGTCGCTCCCAGAAACAGGCACCGAGTCGATGAGCGTCCAGCCCGCCGGGGGCGTGATACCCGTAGATTTATCCGCCTGAATGAACGCAATCATCAAGTCATCAGTGACCACGCCGGTCGGCTTGTTCAACGTGAAGGACGTGCCGCTCGATGTGGACGAGAAGATCGCCCCGGTTGCTCGGTGGGCAATGGTCGGGCTGATGCCGTTGTAGGTCATCTGGAACGCCTTGGCACCATCCGCGCCCGTGCCGGTAGCAGTCACAACGGCCACCGACGTCGCCGAGTTAGCCGCTTCCCACACGCCTGTGGCTGGCGCAGTCCCCTCAGCAGTGGACAGGAAGTTACTCAGCATGTTCCTACCAGAGTGACCGCCGTCCGACCACGCCACGTTGGTTCCGTAGTGCAACCCGACCCGGTCAACGTGGTGCACCTCGGCGGCGTCCGGCACGGCTACCGTGGCCAACACGCGCGCGTACACGGCACCGTCAGGCACGGTGCCGCTCGCCACGTATGACGTCCAGGAGCTGACAACGTTGGTTTTCGTCTGCGAGATCGCCGTTCCAGTCACGGCGAACGAGGCGTCATAGAACTCGGCTTTCACGGTGACGCTACGAGCTGTCGTGGCCGCGCGCACCTGTGCCCGCACGGTGATCGGAGCTTTCGCCGAGACCTCAACGAAACTCGACGTAGCAGACATGTCAGCGGCAGTGGTGGCCGCGAGTTTCAGCGACGCGGTTCCTGTCTCAAACCCAACGCTGGTGTCCCGGCTGAGAGTGCAGTTCGATGCCGTGTACTCAAGAGGATCGTTCTGATCTTCAAAGTCCGCGGCCTGATACGACAGCAGGTTAGACGAATCACGCACAGTGATGACGGTCGCAGAGTGAAGATTGTCTTCGACGACCGTGATAGTGCCCGCGCCAGCGGAGGAAGCATCTCCTGTGCCTGGGATGCCAGGCTGTACGGCGCGACAGACAAACTGACGCAGAAACCACAGGCTACGCACGAAGAACAGGGACCAGACACGAACGGCGACCCAGTACACGCCTGGTTCTAGGGCTTCAGGTAGCCGGAATCTGGTGATGTCCTTGCTGATGGTTGTTGAGAAGACGTGCTCGGACCACTCGGGGTTGAAGTCAGGCGCGAACCGCACGGCATCGGTGAAGATTTTGATGTCGACGCGGGCCTGGTGGTCGCCGTCAACTTGGATGTAGTCCCAACGAATCTCCGGGGCAGCAGTGATGATCGTGCCGGAGGGTGCGCGTAGCCTCAGCGACGGCCGCACACGATACGAGACACGGGCAAACACGCGGTAGATGCGGAGGGCATCGGCAACGGATTCGTACGAGAAGGCGCGGAACAGGAGCTGATTGATTCGGTGCATGTCCCATGGCTGGCCCTGCGGGTCGCGTTCCAGCGTCAGAGACGGGTCTGCGTCACCGCCGATGGTGCCGCCCGGGTAGATGGTGCGCGACACGAACACAGACGTGTCGTCTCTGCTGGACAGCTCCAGCGTCAACGGTGGTGCTTCACCAGTGATTTTGTTGGCGCGCACATGGATGGACACCGAGGTGATGACCGCACCCTCGGGTAGGGTCTCGTCATCAACCGGAAACGTGACAGCGGCCCGACCCTTCGAGGCCGGAACCTTTGCATATTTGGTGTCGTCGGTGTTGTTCCACGCCTCGTGCAGCCTGGTGACACCAGTGCCCACCAGTGCCCATCCGTCGTTGAGCGCATCGGCAACGGGAGAAAGATCAAAGGTGGGCACGTCAGATCCTCCCACCCGTCTTAGTCTTGATATTCCTGGCCAGCTCGGTGAGGTCATCCATGAGCTTGTCCTCGACCTCGCGCGTCATCGACCCATGGACAGTGATCTGCGGGGCGAAGTTGATGTCGCCGCGTGGTTGGATATCCGCGGCGTTGAGCAACACCTCACGGCCACCGGTACCGTTGATGCCCATGAACAAGCCAGGATCAACCACACCGCCATGGTCAAAAACCTGGACCGGGCCACCATGGCGGTAGCCACCGGGCTTGTCCATGGCAAACTGGATGGACGGATACCGGTTCCGCGCGTAGTTCAATCCGGCATAGATGTTCGAGATCGGGTCAATCGACACCCCATGCATGTGGGGCGGGTTGTCGGGACCCTTGTACGTTTGGTAGGTGGGGCGGATCACCTGCATCAGGCCCACCGACGGGGTTCCTGCCACAGCGTTGGAATCCCACAAGTTCACCGCACGCGGATTACCGCCCGACTCCTGTTGCATCCGGCGCAGCACGTTCGGAACCAAGCTCAACGGCTCGTTCAGCATGCGCAGAACCTGCTCCACCTGGGGGCGCCACTGCGCCACGCCAGCGCCAGGCTGGAACCCCTCAAGGCTGGCCGTAGAAGCAAACTTCAGCTTCTCAACCATCCAGTCGATGGCCGTGTCGCCGCCCGCCTTCAAGGCGTCGCGGAAAGCTCCTCCTGTGGCAGGCAGCAGGCCCAGCGCGGATTTCGCGGCGTTCGCGAACATGTCAATAAGGGCGTTCCAGCCTTTCTGCGCCGCCTTGTCGACGGCAGCGAACGGGCTCGCCCCGGCAACGATGTCGATGACGTCGACTGGGCCACCCTCGGCAAAACGCGACGACGGGAACACTCCGCTACGTACAGCCTCGAAGAACCCCACCCCAAGGTCTCGAACACGCTGCGCCGGGATGACAAACTCGCCGGCCGACAACATGGCAGGAACCATGTCCGCAGTTGGCCCACCGGGGCCGGAAACAAAACCACCCGTTGCGAAGTTGACGCGCTTCTCGGGCAGCCGGAACTCTACGCCAAGCTTCTCGGCGACCGTGTTAAACAGCGGCCTGATGTTCTCGTCATAGACTGTGTTGACGATGAACCGAACCGGCGCCTTCGCTACCTCCTGAATAGCGTTCCAGGCTATCTCGATCGCCTTCTTCGCCAGGTCGAACGCATCGGCTACGAACCCAATTCCCGTTTTGATGGCGTCAAAGACTGGGCTCATGAAATCCCAGGCAGCCTGTGTCGCCGACTTGATGAAGTTCCAGACGGGCTGAACAATGTTGTCCCAGAGCCACTGGAACTTGTCTCCGACAAACTGAAGCCCCTGCTTCAAGATTTCCCAAGTCGCCTGCATCTGACTCCAGGCCACATTGATGGCAGCAACGATGAAGTTCCAGACGGGCTGAACAATGTTGTCCCAGAGCCACTGGAACTTGTCTCCGACGAATTGAAGTCCTTGCTTCAGAAGCTCCCACGTTGCCTACATTTGACTCCAGGCAATACTGATAGCAAGCTTAATCCCATCCCAGGCCGGTTCGACGAAATGCTTCCACAGGAACATGAAAGCATTTCCCAAAGCCTCTAGCATCGGCTTAATCCGTGTCTGCCAGCCAAATTCGAGGCCGGCGACAAGCCCCTTCCAGGCCAACATCAGTGGCGCAATAACCAGCGTGACGACCACTGCCAGCACAATCCGGAACGCCTGATCGATGGCGTGCAGAATGCTCTTGATGATGTTCGCTCCAGCCTGGAGGAACGCAACAAAGGCGTTCCAACCTGTCTGGATGGCGCTTACTGCTGTTCCGGCGGCGGACTTGATTCCCTCCCACACACCGATGAAGAAGTTGCGGAACCCATCAGACTTCTTGAAGAGGATTACGAACGCGGCAACCAGCAGACCGATGCCGACAACGATCGCCGCAATCGTGAGACCAATGGGGTTCGCGATGAAGGCAAGGCCCAGAGCGGTCCAAGCAATCTTAATAGCGTTGACGACGATGGGGATCGCTTTCAGCGCGATCTTCAGCTTGACGACGCCCTCCTGGATGGTTTTCACGATTATTATGCCGCCGAGGACTGCCTTCAAGGCGAGGAAGCCAGCAACAATTCCGGCAAGCACATCAGGCGGGATCGCCGCGACAATCTTCAACAGTGCGGTGGCGATCGCAAGCGACAATGGTGCCAATGTGCCCATCGTCGTCAGTAGATTCTTAATCACTGCGCCCAGGGCGCGGAGGAATTCGAGAACAGCGAGACCTTCGGCTTTCACCGTGTCCATGAATCTCGTGAATCCTCCCTCTTCGGCCCACTGCCTCAGTAGGCCGGTCCCCTGGGCAAGCACCCTCAATATCTCTTGCCCGAACGGCTGAAAATCTCGAAGCAGTCGGCCGAATACGGCACCCAGATCATTCGCAATCTGCAAGAACGACTCTGTGGCGGGTACGGCGTTTGCGGCCAGGAACGACACCCAATCGTCAAGGCGCGTGTCTACCCAACGCTGGAACGCATCCGCGACCCTATTCGCAACGGGCGCCATTGCCTCAACGAGCGGAACAAGCTTCGGGATGCTTGACGCCACCGTGTTCACGAACGACGTCACCGGTGGCAGAACAGATCCGGAGACCGTATCGCTGAACGTGTTCAGTGACGTCTTGGCATTCTCAACGGATGCAGTGAACTCGCGTTGCGCCGCGGTATGCTTGCCTTCCGCCTCGGCAAGCGCGAGCTTCGCCGCGGAGAGCTTGGCAACAGCATTACGGTAACTGTCGGTACCTGGTGTAGCGTTGTTAACCGCCTCCTGATACTTCTCGACCTCGGCTTGCGCCTCACTAACCGCTTCTGCGTTTTCCATTGCCTTCGTGGTCGTCAGAGCAATGGCACCACCGAACACTCCAACACCGGCGGCGGCAGCCGTCGACGCAGCAGCAATACCACCAGCGACAGCAAGCAGACTCTTCGACAGAGGAACCAAGGCAGGAGAGAACGCAATGATGCTCGTGCTCAGAACCTTGAACCTACGAGACAACACTTGGATGCTGCGCGCATGCTCGATAAACGTTTCATCAAGTTGCTTAATGTCACGCCGGGCGCGAACAGCGCCAGTACTGTCCCACTTGGAGAAGATATTGAAGCCGAGACTGGTGACAATGTTCGCCATCAGGTCACCAGCCGTTCAGACACAACGAAAGCGGGTGACGAACCACGTAGAGTCATGGCTCGTCACCCGCTTTCGTTCTTTGCTTCTCGCCGATCCAATGCGGCGTTCAGCGACTCAATGACTTCACTTTTCGTCTTCGCTGGTTCCGCTTCGTGGTTCCGTCGTCGTTCAGCCCACGAGACAGACTCGTGTGGCCTCGGGTAGCGCTTCGGCCTAGGAAGCTGAGCCTTCACCTGGGCACCAACGCAGTAGGCGATCTGTTGCAGAAGCTCGTGGATCTGCGCGAGGACTTCAGCGGTCCACATTTCCGATGGCCCGGCGTATCGCTCGTACGCGATCCACTCCGCCAGCTCATCGCTAGACAGCCGCTCAAGCAGTTCAGCTACGGGGATGCCCAGTTTCAATGCGAGTCTGAACAGGAAGGCTCGCTCTGGGCGTCGTCGAAACCCTGCTCAAGCTCCTTGATGTCCTCCGGCCGCAGCCCGGACAACTTGGCCGCTGCGTAGAACAGGCGGTTGATTGGTGTGGCCGCCTTGCCGCTCAAGTCGAGAAGGTCAGACGCAGACTTGAACATGCAGTTGCCGTCCTCGTCGACGGCCGACAGCGCAACCAGACGAGCCCGAACATTCTCGATCTTCGGAACAGCGACACCGTTCTTCATCTCGTGGCACGACGCTTCGTAGTCGTCACGCTCCTTGGCGGTCAGAGAACGCAGACGAACAGTCCCGCTCCACTCAGGGACATAAACATCAACGGTCTTACGGTCGTTGGCCTTGAGGATCTGTTCCTTCGAGAGCAACGTCATTGCTATCTCACCTTCAGTTGCGGGTACGGGTTTACGGGTGGAAAGGAGGGACGGCCAGGGCTACCCGCGAAACCCTGGCCGCCCCAGTCTTCGATTAGCGTCGACGGAGAATGATCGGTCCGCCGGCTCGGGCAACGGTTTTGGCGGCGTTATCCAAGACCTCTTGCAGCTCCTCGGCCACTTCGTCGCGGCCTTCGGCGATCTCTTCCCTGAACCACGAGCCGCCGGTCTTCTGCTGCACCCACACATTTTTGTCGCCGAACACCGGATGCCGCCACCCCGACTCGGTATCGAGACCACGCGGAATAACTGCCATGTTCTTTTGTGGCATACGCGTAGTGACTCGCACCAAGTTGCGCGTGCTGGTGCGGATACCGACGCCACGAGCAACCTTTTCACGAAGACCGGTAGTTTTGTCACCGTGTGTAGGGATGGCTCGCACGTTTGCCCTAGCCTGTTCCGCCAAGGGCTTCACCGCTTCACGCAACTGACGCCTCAACTGCTTCGGCAGAGACTTGTCAATCTCCTTCATCGCCGCCACTACGGTTTTGAACTCCTTGCCCGGAATGGCAACGATAGTGACTCGACCCACGATTACACCGTTGCTCTGGCAATACCAGACCTCTGGGCCGGGAACGTCACCGACGTCTCCGACAGGTCACCGGGGGAGCCAGAAAGCGCCTGATACTCCAGCAGGATGCACGTAGCACTATACTCCGGGTTACTCGTCGAGATCGCCGCGCTAGTGCCCCGAACCTTCACGGTGAACTCAGTCTTGTTGCTAAACAAGGGCCACAAGGTAGCGTCAACTTCTCCAACAGCGAAGTCCTGTTGAAAATTGAGTGTAAACGAGTCGTCACGCAGGCCAGCAAGACGTTCTCGACCACCACCGGAGAACGAGGTGACATCAACCTCATCATGCGACACGCTGACCTCTACCGAGCTGACGTGGTCGGAGAAGTTGACTCCGTTCACCTCGACGAAGACGTCCGTCAGAATGAACTTACCCATGGTTCCGTCGCTCTCTTTCCTCGCTCACGGCCGGACGGCGGTTCTCCACCGATTTGCGCTTAGGCTTGATGTGCCCGGCCTCAACCAGCGCCTTTTCCTGCTCGTCCGTTAGAGCAAGGACGACCGTTTCGCCCGCCTTCTTGCCGTTAACAAGACGCGGGCCAACAACCAAATACTGTCGCTCCTGTGGCGCGGGTTTCTCCTCGCGAGGAGCAGCGGGAGGAGCAAGACGTACATACTTAGGGTGCATCACCATTACGGGGTCCTCACGTATGCGACCGTGACACCCGCAATGGCATCGAGCGTGATAGTGACAAGCCCGCTAGCGTCTTGGTACGCAGGATGCAACGGAATCATCAGTTCACCGCTGGTAGCAGCCAAAGTGAACGAAGGGTCTGGGTTGGCCTGCTCGTAAGGCGTGTTGCCCGGTGCAGTGATTGTCACCGTGCGAGCAGCCGCGTTTGTGTTCTTGTACCACAAGAAGTGTGAATGCCCGTTGCCGGCGTCATTGACGGTGTCGGAGGTCGAGGCAGCCTCAAAGGTAGGGACAGCCCCGGTTGCATAGTCGAGAGTATTCAAAGTGAGAGCTGCCATCTCCGTACCCTTCTCATCAACCAGCGCTAACCGCTGGTCACCACGTACATCTGAAGCACCGCGCCGACACCTTGAATTCGTCCTAGTGCGGGCTCGCCTCCATACCCGTATGCGCCAGTGATGAACGCCTGGGTGTTGGTAAGTCCTAGACTTTGGTTGTTGAAAATGACCTCACGAACAGATCGCGGACCAGAACCCGTGAGGTAGTCGTCGAGAGTGTCCTGTGCCTCTTCGTCCAACGTGTTCGCGACAAGAAGCCACAGGTCAAGGTGGTATTCGTCGTGCCCCCTGGCCATTGCTTTGTTGAACTCAGCGAACGGACTACCCGGGCTACCGGGGCGAGGCATCACGATCAGCGCAGGCATAAGACCGTCGTCAGGCGAGTGCGCGAACACATGCAGATCAGGCAAGTTGGCGTCAAGGGTGCTTTTGATTGCCTTGCGTATGTCTTTCAGTGATGCCATTAGGCCACCATTACTTTGTCAATCTGGTAGTCCTCGACCATCCGCGCAATCTTCGGGTTCTCGCGAACGCGCACCGTGCCAAACTCGGTCATGCCCGCGACACCGAACGGCGCAAACTTCATCTTGAAGTTCTCCACAGCCAACGCCAGGGTTGCCTCTTTCACGGGTGCCGGCACAGCCGACCACCCCCACCGGGCGGTGACTTGTACGCTCGGACGCCTGGTGTTGAGAAACAGCTCGTCACCGACGAGTCGAATCATCCAGAACGGCCAGCCGGGTAGTCCGGCGTGAATGCCGTCCAACGGTTCGGCCTGGTACTCGGACGCGTCGATTGTGGTCGCGTATGTGCCGTCTTCGGCCGTATCAGACTTCACGACCAAGGTGGACAGCTCGTGAAAGTCGTCAACGAACACCAACCGGCTATGCAGCGGATAGTAGCGTCGCGCTGACGCTGTCACAGCGTCGTTGAACTGCCGTCCACCCAGGTGTTTTTCGATGCTGCGCGACGCAGACTCAAGAGCTAGTTTTAGCTCGTCGTCATGCGCAGGTTTGTCGGTGTTGAGGCGATCCTTCAACTCAGCCAGCGTCGCGTATGTGTCACCCAGTGCCATGACTACCCGGCCGGCATGGTGAACGTACCGGACGTGATCTCCACCGTGACGCCAGTTGAAATCGACGTCGTGTTGAGATTCAACTCAGCGCCAGACGTTGCTACAGCACCGTCAAAAACTGTAGCTCCAGCGCTATCGGCGCAACGAAACCAGCCAGCCGTACCGTCAGTGTCTCCCGTAGTGGTCAGCGGCGTCCCGGCAAGGGTGGCCGAACCACTTGCCGCAGCACCAAACGCCGGATCAGCCAGCGTGAACGTTGCCAGCAATGTAGACGTACCAATACCGTCATTTGCCGAGGCAGGTTGAGTACCGGTGTAAATCTTGATGGTTCCGGCAGCAGCCCCAGCGTCAACGAGGTCCACAATGGCGTCGCAGGCCGCGTTCTGTGCACCAGTAACAATCCTCGTTGACATTACGGCTCCTCGGACTCGGACTTAGCGCGTACGATGTTGCCGTTGTCGTCCCGCGGCAACGGAGGACGACCACGTCGACGCTTCTCGCCAGGATTGGCGGAAGCATCCTCGACACCGCGACGGGGAACGTCGTAGTCGTGATGCACACGCAACGGCTGAAACAGATACTCGCGGCCCTTCAACATAGGATGACCTGCGCGCACCGTCGTCACACCCGCGTGGATAACAACAGACTTCCCCTCGTACTGAAAGGCGCCCGAAACCTTCGCAACCAAAACGTCAGACATAACGCCTCAGCTCAACTCACCAGTCACAGAGAACGTGAACGACGGAGTCGTGCCACCCACAATTGAACGAGTACGCATGAACTCCATAGCGGGAAACACTCCCGTGGTGTCCGCAACCGCACTGAAAGCGGTCACCGACCCAACGGTGCCAACCCGGTAATCAGTCCCGATGCGGCCAACCTCAACCCAGTTGGTTTCATCCGAGGAACCCTCGACGACCACCACAAGAGTCGGCCCCGTACCAGACGCGGCCGTCACATCAACCTTCACGGCGGCAACGGTGTTCTTGCCGGTATGTACTGTGCTGTGTGTGGTGCTTGCCGTTTCGGCACCAGAAGTCTTAAACGTAGCTGGGGCACCACGCTTAAGACGATTCCCTACCCAGTAACGAGACATCTCTACTTCCTTCGAAACAAGAGAGGATGAGGATGTGAGGCAAGCTGACGCCATTGGTCGACCCAGCGAAGTCAGCTCTTTACCGTCGACTCGGCCAACACACCGGAAAGCACCTACCCCGCCCATGCGGGCGGATCAGCGCTTCAGGGAATTAGGCGGACGCCTCCAGAACGCGGAAAGCGTTGTCCACCAGAATCTTCGAGGAGTTACGCCACATCGCGTAGATGCCCCGCTTGCCCACCGGACGGCGGTTCACGCCGAACAGGTGCGGAACCAACTCGACCGACATACCAACACGGTCCACGATCAGGAACTGCTGGAAGTCGCCGAACAGCAGATACCGGCTACCCGCCGTAGACACATCGGTCGTCATCTCGGTGGACTCCAGCGCCGGATAGCCGATCAGCTCGCCAGGCTGGCCAGCGCCCAACCTGACCCACAAGTCCGCACCGCCCTGGGTGTCAAACTGGCGGATCTTGTTGTAGGTCGCCTTGTTAGCCAGGAACGCTGCCCGTGCACGGAACCGTGCACCCAGTGCCTCTTCCAGGGCGTAGAGGTCAGACACCGTGAACGCCGGACCGGCGGCAACCTCACTGGACGCGGCCAGTGTGTTCACGACACCACTCGGGTTCTCACCCAGGCCGTCACCGGTCACAAACGCGGCGGCCTCCTCCGTTTCCTTGGCGTCATTCAACATCATCGTCAGTTCGGACCGCAGCGCAGCCCAGTCCTGATCAATTTCTTGGGTCAGCTCAACGAAGGCGTGAACCTTCTTCGCGCGCACCGTAGGCTGGGCGATTGTCGGCGAATTATCGGTAGCCTCGGCACTTTCAGCGGCACGGGACACCGTGATGCCCGCGGACGTGATGCCCTGCCACTCCTTGCCGACGATCTGGACCTGGCGTGCCACGCGGCGAAGCGGGTTCACTACGCCGTCCGAAGTGAGAATCACACTCGGGTCCAGCATGAACGGAACAGCGAAACCGCCCTCTGCGTCCACACCAAGTGAGAGGGCACGGTCTTCCTCGGAGGTCAGGCCGCGTCCGCCGTTGCGGACGGCCTTGAAGAAGGCGCGCTCGTACTGCGGCGACCCGGTGGTGAGGATTCGGCGAGCCAGGTTGCCCTGTTCGTCATCCACGCTGCACAGCAAACGCTCAAGGCGTTCCTGCGCCTTCGCGCGGTCCACGCCGTTGCCGTAGCTCTTGACCTGCTCCGCGGCACGCATCGCGTTGTCGCGGTAGAGCTGGGCCACCTCATCCATCGACCGGGCCATGTTGCGGATCTCGGTCAGGTCATAGATGTTGTCCGGGCGCCTCACGCTCTTGCGGCCGGTGTCCGATCCGCGAAGGGTACGACCCTGCTCGCCGTCGCCCGCGAGCGAACGCAGGCGCTCACGGCGAACATTCGCCGCTTCGATGGCGCGCTCGTGCGCGTCAAACTCCTCGTCCAGTTCACCCCACTCGCGCTGGATGTCCTCGGGCAGCTCGGCGCCGCTGTATTCCTGGTCGATCTCAGCGAGCCGCGCCTTAATCTCGCTCTTGCGCGCCTCTCGCTCCTCGACCGTCATCCTGTCGTCAGCCATCGGTGGCTGTTCCTTTCGTGACGCCGGCTTGGCGGCCGGCTGCTTCTCGGGAGGTGCCGAGGTGCCCCGATGGGCGGCGTCGACGGATGCGGGTTCTGCGGGCGTGTTCTCCGAGGTGCCCCTTTCGGGAACGGCGTCGGAGGCTTCTTCTGGATCAGTGGACTTGGTGTCGTCAGACTTGGACGAGGACATGCCCGCCAGGGACAGCAGAGACTCCGGTGGATCCTCGTTCAAGTCATTCCGGTAGTGGCTCACTAGCTTGCGGGCCGCGGCGCGCACCTTCTCTGGCGATACGCCCTCAACCTGTCCTATGCGTTGGGCAGCGGCGTGCACACCATTGCGGTTCAAAGTGCCGTCCGGTTCGCGAACAGGAAGCTTGTAATCTTCCTTGTTGTCCGACTGCGAGCCCTTAACGGCGATGAGCGTCGCGCGGCGCCACTGCTCAATCGTGTAATCCGCCTGGCTAAACTGACTCCAAGGCTTGTCCGAAACCCGGGTCTCCTCGTCGGCCGCAGCGGTTCGGGCGTACTCGGCGGCAATCGCCTTGCGGTCCTCCTCGGTCAGCGACCGGACACCAACGGTGGTGCTGGTGTAGGCGGGATGAACTACAGGACCAAGCTCGAATAGTTGAACTTCCTTAATGGTGCGCTGCAATGGTCCTCGGTCACCTGGATGCCACAGAAGTTCGTCGATCTCGTTGCCCTTCAGCAACTTGCCGACATTGTCGCGCCACTCATCACGTGTAACGCGAAACCGGAAGGACATCCCCTTGATGGCCCTGCCCTCGATCGCCTGACGAATCGGTTCAACAACAGGGTTGTCGAACAAGCGAGCTTGAACGGAAAGCCCTCGATCGTCCTCGCTCAGCTTCTGAAACGAACCAATGGGCACAGTACCGGTTCTCGGGTCCTTACCGTGGTCAAACTGTAGAACCGGTTCGCCTTCACGCAGTGTCTTGCGGAACGCACCCCTGGCGATAGTCTCGACAAAGCGGCCTTCCCAGCTATCTATCTCCGTTGGCTCGTCAAAAACCGCAGCGTATCCTTCGAGCGTTCTACCGTCTCCGTGCTGCTTGTCATCTGTGGCTTCAAACTCGAAAGCCCGCGTGAGGAGTCGTGCAGGCGTAGACATACTTCCTCCTTGCGGGCGTTTCTTATTCGGCGTCGTCAACCGGAGACGCGTCGTCGGTACCCGCTTTGACCCGCAATCTGCTCAGGTCTCCCGACGTGACCGCGTCAACAATCGAGTCAAAGTCGTACTTGTCGCTGGATGCCAGCTTGCTGATCGCATCTGCATGCTTCGCCAAAATCTCAGCCGCGAAACCAGCCTTGTTGTCCTCGGCATCAACAGGAGGCCGCATCTGCACAGACACATTGTTTGTGTGCTTCCCGCGCAACCTAGCCAGATCGAAGTTCATGACCGCGTCGACTGAGGCGTCCGGTTCGTAGCCGGACATGATGCCCTGGTTGAGGGCACTCAACTGGGTGCGCAGAATCTCCGCGCGATCCGTCTCGTCCTCGCGCAGGAATGCGATATCAGATGTGTCGTACCACAGATGCGCGCCTTCCGGCGGTCGAACCAGAGTTTCGAGGCTCGCGGCAGCCATCCGCCACAACGGGCGGATCGTTCCGTCAGCGAACCGACGACGAGCGGCCGAGAAGTTCCCGGCGTTCAACGCCGATCCCTGAAGCCCCTCACTGAAACCCACCCAGCTCGACGGCACCCCAGCAGCAGCCGCGATCCTCGACTCACCCTTACCGATCGACTGCGTGAACTCTAGTTGCTTGAAATCGTGGGTTAGTGGCGTGACGTCAATACCGCCGTAGAGGAAGAGCGGCTGATAGGCGTTGAGTGCTCCCTTGTGTGTGGCGTTGAACTTCTCAACAAACTTGTTGAAGTCGTCTTTGCTGGTTTCTGGGCTGAACTTCACCGCCATGTTGGGAACTGCGGCGTTCTCCAGAAACTTCTTCTTGTGGATCGTAGACTGCGAGTCCGCCTCGATCTCCCTAGCCACAGGTGTCAACCACGACATGCCCACAAAGTTGAACTCTGGATCAGGAATCGGCGAGTAGTGGCACACCTCTTCCGGAAACAGAATCTCGCCTTCCGTCACGTCCGATACTTGCGGCCCAAGAAGGTTAGGTACCTGCAACCCCGTAGGGTTATAGACGTAGGCGAGGATGCGTGCACGCAAGTCGAACGGCGAAGACCGCTCGGATGGTGGCAAATCCTCTTCGCCGGGAACACCGACAACGATCGTGACCCAGTCTGGACGCAGACGCTTGATCTCGCCACCGCGGATCGTGAAGTACGCGTTGCCGGCAAGGCTTGCGTCCTGCTCCATGCGGGCCAGCAGTTCACCGGTGGTACCGTTACGCCAAGGCCGCTCCAGGATACGCAAGCTTTGGTTACCGAACAATTCAGTGGGTCGGCCACCCTCGAAGCGACGCCAACGAAACCGAGCCTCGCTGAACACCATTTGTCGCGCGGCGATACACGAAAAGATCGGCCCGTTGCCCTTGAACGCGCCATGCACATATGACAAGAAGTCTGTACTGATCAGCTCGCGGTCAGAGACGAGTGTGGGACCGGTGAACAGATCCCACAAGGATGTTGTGAACCCTCGTGCCTCAGTATTATGAGAGTATGTGCGGACAGGTCGGCCTTGTGAGATGAACACGACTCACCTCACGTTCCCGTCCGCTGAATGTAGTCGACGTCCTTAATAAGGACGATGAGCTCTCCGTCAAGCTTGGGTGGATCACTATCGACGGTCTCGACGTGCAACGCCTCTACGTTGCGCAGAACCAGGGCGTGAGAATCTGCGTCCATGAGTACGCCGCGGAAGGTGGCCCGGGACTTGAGAGACACCACTACTGTCTCGCGAAGCCGGGCGCGCAACACTCGATTCAACAGGCTGCCTACCTTCCCATTGGGGCGCCCCACGCGAAATCAACTTCCGTCGGGGGATTCGTTACTGCCTTCATGGCGCCCCAGTACGCCAAGGTGGCGGCAACAAGAGGAGAAATGTCGACGTTGGTGTTGACGCGATCCCATGCCCACAGTCCGCCAACATGGCGCTTGTCGGCACCGGAAACCGCGCTCGTCAACGTCGCCTGGCCGAGATGTGCGAGCGTGGGAACTGGTCGGCGTGTGGCCGCGTAGAACGAGCCACAGGCTTGGGCGTAGTCACGCAACGTCGGTGTCAGTATCTTGATCTTCTTGGCTTCCAGCTCGTCAACAAACGATCCCGCAGGAGTGGCCTTGTCGATCGCCACGCCATGGGCTTGGTGCTGTTGACACAACTCAACCAGGCGCGGAATGACCCAATTGTCACCCCGTTTGTGGTCCACGGGTGGCCCGGTGATCTCGACGTGCACCACGGGTGGGCAGTCACATGCGCCAGGCCGGCAGTCGTCGGTGTGCGCCTGGTCCCCGTTGAGGCCAGCAACGACAATGCACGAATGTGAGCGGGACGGGGTAACGTCGGCAGCGAACACGACGGGGAACTGTGGGGCTGATACTTCGTTGAGGCACGACTGCCAGTGCTCCTCGCTGATGACGCGCCACGCCTCGCCCTCAACCGGCCAGTCACCGACGCCCAGCAACTCGCGCTTGAACGACTCCTCGTCCATAGAGGGGCGTTCAACTAGTTCGATGTGCTCGACGGTGACCCGATAGCCAAGTCCAGGATTGGCCTTAGCGTACGACTCGACGTCATACACAGGATCATGATCGGCACAGTCGGGCGGGCAAAAGTCCGTGCACGGATCGATTGACCATTCCGCGTACATCAGGCGTGGCTCGCCACCCTTGAGTGCGCGAGAACGTACCCGGCCAAACTGGACTGAATCCTTGTCGCCCGCGCTACCCGTGTAGACAAGCTGCGGATTGGGCGCCGCACGCATCGTGGGCATCGAGGCCCGCACCTGAATCGGCGACAGCACCATCGCCTCATCGAAGATCAGGCGGTCCACTTCAGCGAAACCACGAAGACCGCTCTTGGTGCGTGTCGCGAAACGGATCTTCTGTCCGTTGCGGAGGATGACACCCTCTTTGCCGTTGCCTTTGGGCGCCCGCAAAACCTTCTTCTTCAGCTCCGGATTGCTGTCGATCCTGCCGCACAGACGCTCAAAAGCTTCTTCGGCCGTTTTGAACTCGTGTGCAGTGTGAACGATGAACTTCTCACCCAGTAGGAACAGTCCCAACAGCTCCAACGCTTCGAGCACAGTTCCCTTACCGTTCTGGCGGGACACCATGATGCCGACCTCAGCAGCGGCGTATTTCGGCATCCGCAGCCCGAACAGCGGGTGATCGTAGTAGTCATCCGACTCTGCAAGCGCCTCCTGCACCAAAAACGCCTGCCAAGGGTCGAGCTGAACCCCGACAGAGTCCAAGAACTCCAGGCACTCACTACCCGCGGGGCGGACACGCTGCGTGGGAGCAGTGAAGATCCTCGGCTGCTGGTGTCCGAATATCACGCGCCGGCCTTCGGCTTACGGCCTCCACCGGGTCGACGCGAACCAGACCTACGAGGCGAAGACTTCCCAGAGAACGGGTCACCCTCGGCCACCTCACCGACGACCAGGCCCCGTTTCAACCGCTTAGCCAACAGCTCATCCTGCGTGCTCTGCGTAGTCGTGTCCGGGATCGCGTCCAGTGAGTCGAGAACGCCGCGTAGCTGGTTCACCATCGACGCGAGACCACTCATGCCGACTTCGCCCTTGCACCGTCGACACAGGCCGGCGCTGTCCCGCATAGCACCCGTGATATGGGTGATCGCGTCGGCCAGTTCGTCGCGCAGCGCCTCCAGGGCACGGCGTCTGTCACCGGACGCGATCTCGTCACGCAGTTCAGGCATGTCTATCCTTGGGGACGACGTACACACGGTTCTCCGCCGGAACCACCACGCGCCGCGTTTCGGCAGGCACAGCGAACGTTCTGTCCTCAGCCGGAACAACAATCGTGCGCGGGCTAGGGACGATCTTCGTGCCCTCGAACGACGACGAAGCCGCCGGAGCAGTGGCAGACAGGCTGCCCGTCGCAGCAATCGTCTGGGCCGTGCCAGACATCGACGCGTTGGCGGCCGGGGCTGTTGTGTCCAGCGTGCCAGCCGTGGGGATCTCGCCCTCGAACGCGGCAGTTGCGGCCGGTGCCGTTGGTGACAGATCGCCGGCAACAGTGACCTCACCAGACGCAGACGAGGTTGCCGCCGGGGCGGTCGAGGCGAGATCGCCAGCAACAATGACGGCGCCAGACATCGAGGAGCTAGCGGCCGGTGCTGTGGCATCCAGCGTGCCCGTAGCATCGGTGACGGCCGGCAGCTCGATCAGGCCGCTACCGTTGACCGTCGACGTGTTGGTGTTCGACACCGAATGGTCGCCCGCTGGCGCGTCCAACCGATAGAACGTCGACGCACGCATGTTGCCGGCGCCGTGCTCTTCGGTCACCGAACCATCAGCCGGTGCGGTGTAGTTCGTCGGCGTGTTATGAGTCGACGCCGCACCAGTCGTGTTCCAGCTAGAGAACACGTCCAGCAGCGTCGAACCCGCGGTAACACCGGTCAAAGTCCCGGTGTCACCGCTCGCGGCGCTAACCTGGTTCCACGTAGCCGGGATGCGTGCATTGCGGAACGCGATCGAGACTGTAGCGTTCGTGTCAGTGGTCGTCCACGACGTTCCCTCGCCAGCCGCCTCCTTGACGAGGACGGTAATACTCGACGAGGTCAGGTCCCGTGTAAAAACCTGCGCGAACCCGGTTCCCGTCGACCCGCCGGTATCCTGCCGGTAGCAGAAGACGAGACAGATATCCCCGTCCTGAACGCCCGTGGGAACAGTGGCAGAGTTGTCTGTTGTCGTGTTAGCAGCACCGACGAACGTGGTAGCCAAGGAGGATCATCCTCCCTCGCTATCTCTGTTCGATGGTGATAGAGATGCTGCGCTCCGCGGTAATGCCGTTCGACGTTGTGATCTTGTTGGAAACGCGGTACGTAAACCCGGTAACCCCACCCGAGAGCTGCACCGTTGCCGTAGTGGCGTCATTGGTCTCCGAGTCGACGTTAATACCCGCAGGCCCAGTCACCTTCATCTTTGAGGTTGTGATCGTCTCGTCGACGGCGAGGTACTCTTCGCCCCAGTCGAACACGTAAGTCAAAACCTCGTCCGGATCTTTGATGAAGCTGCCCAAGTCAGACATCAGCAGACCTAAACGTCGTCCTGGTCCTCGACCGGTCGAACGCGCACCTCGAAGACGTCTGAGGACTCCGCGCCATAGCGGGCGATCAGGGCAGGCGCGATAATGAACTCACCGCATGACAGGGGAGCGCGCACTCGGTCGCGCGGGTCAGGGGTCCACGTACTCATAGCCTAAACTCCTAAAATGCCAGGTGGCCGGAAACGCTATACGTAATACTGCCCGAACCCGCGTGCGTCACAGAGATGCGCACAACAGAAGGCAGCGGCTCAGAAGCAGCGACGTTAGCTGTCCCAGTAATGCCGGGTCGCACGCGGAGCACCGTCGTACCAGCAGCAGTCAGCGATGCCGACGTCAAAATGTCCCAGGTCTTACCGCTTGCCACGCGGTCTACACCCTGAAGCTTCACAATGATGTCCGCCGTCAAGTCAGCGGCCGTCACATCCACAACCACAACCAGACCAGATGCGCGCCCAAGACCCTCAAACTCCATCGTGTCAGGCGACGCGGTACGCGCCTCCGACGGCAGCACCACGAACGAACGCGTACCGCTACGCAGGTCTGTGATCACGTTAGCCATAGCTCATCCCTGCTCATGGCCGACACGGCCTCTGACCTGCGGCTATACAACGACCAACATCAACTGCGAAGTGCTCAAAACAGAGAGAGAAAAAAGGAAGAGGGCGGGGTCTTCCTGCCGCTCACTCAAACGGGCTAAAGGGTACCCCCCTAGGTCCCCTAAGCGGAGGATATATCCCTATCCTGCTCTCCTGTTCCTTCCTAAGAACATCGATAGCTTCGTAGGAACAGGACACCAGATGCCATATCGTATGTGGTGTTACCAAATCCTGCTATTCTTCGGATTGATGACTTCTTCTGGAGGCTTAATGCCACGAGACACATTGCATCTACGATGCGCTTCACGGGCGTTCGCCATATCCAGCGGATCACCACCACGGGACAGCGGCACTGCGTGGTCCAGGGACCAGGACCATGGGTGGGTCCAGTGCAGACTCAGGTCTATTGGTTTTGAGCACAGCCAACAGATGTTGAAACCTTCGAGCTTAAGCTGTCGTTTCAAGCGTTCAAATGGACGACCAGAGCGACCACGTCTGTCTGTCATAGCAACAACCAATCAGGAGTACACACAGGTGACTCATGATGTGTCTGCATCTACTACCCATGAACGTCGGTGCTCAGGGCGGTGCTGTGCACGTAGTCCGTAAGCAGCGTGGCCCGCAATAACAAGAGTGTCCCCCAAAAGGAAGCTACCCCTAAGCAGAGAAGTGGGCCGTGCTGTTTGAGTCCCCCGAATGTTGCAGATCGTTCCCCTTGTTGCTCAGTCGCAACAGGTAAACGATCTGCTCCTCGTCGGTTTGGAACATCGGGCGCTCCAGCAGAAGCCTGCATCGAGCATCCGCCCAGTACGCACGTAGGCTATCCGACTTGAAACACCCTGAGTCAATCCAGTGCGGGGGGATGCGTACGATCGCCTCCCGAAGACCCAACCGCTCAACGTGTTCTCTCAACTGCTCAGCACTCAGGTACATCACAGCACCTTCAGACCGTCCCAGCCCGATTCATCGACGGTGAACACCAGCAGTCCGGGATCTGAGTCTTCCCCCCTGTTGAGCCGATACCAGTCCGACCCATTGTCGATCGTGGGTGCTTGTATCCACCACCGGGAGCGGCCAGTGTGTTGCGATCTCCCAACAGGCTGCACCCGAAGATGATGGAAATGCCCTGTCAACAACAGGTCGGCATCTGCGGCCGGTTGTCCACCGAGCGCCTGTCCAGCCCACCACTGCGGGATGCGCTCGGGACGGGTGACCTGGTGGCCGTGTGTCACGGCGAGAATGGTTCCGTGCACGTCCAGTGCGATGGTCTCTTGCCACATGTCCGGGACGACGAACGACACGTGTCCGAAGACGTCGGGATTGAGGCTGAACGCGTCGGCGACGGCGGTCAGAGTCTCCAGGCCGTAGTCGTCGCCAGGTCGACCAAGTCGATCCTTGCCCCGTCGCCACTGTCCATGGTTGCTCGGCACACCGGCACACACGACGCGAGAGTGGCGGGCTGCAAGCCGCGTCGCCGCCTCGGTGAAGAGCCGTCTCGCCAGCCGCAACTGCTCGGGGAACGACAGATCATTGGTGAACGACTGCTGTGGCGTGTTCTCAAACGATTCGACACAGTCACCGCAGTCGATCAGATAGGCCGAGTCGCAGGGATTCTGCTTGGTGTACTCGTCCAGTGCGTCGAGCTTGGCCAGGATCCGGTCAACAAGCTTTTCGCTGCCGCCACGAGATCCCACCTTGCCGACCTGTAGGTCTGCATACGCCACAACGAGAGCACGACCCGTACCGGCTGCTCTGGGTGTCTGCTTACGCCTGGTGGCCTTGACGACCTTGACGATATCGTTGACGTCGAGGGTGGCGGAGGTACCAGAATCCCGATCCTCGATGGCGAAGCGACAGTAGACCGACGGCGACCCAGGGTCTCCCCAGAATCTTACCTGGGTCAAAACGACGCGTTTGTCTGACGGGATCGTCAGGTTGGGAACTACGCGTTGGATCTCGTCGCGCCAGTGCTGCTCATCCTCGGGAATTTCGTCGAGCTGGACAGTGACTTCTACCGGCCCGGTCGCGTCATACCTGACACCGGGTTCAAACCCCTTGGGTGCTGAAGCCCGCGGCCGTTTCGCATCAGGCTGCGTAGGCTGCGAAAGCCGGTCAGCGAGATTACCCATGCGAGGGACTGGCCTTCATGCGACTCTGGTAGTGCTCTTTATTCTGATGCTCACAGGAGCACTCTCCGCGTCGATGCCGGCGAACCGTTGCCGCCCGCATGTCGTAGCCTTCTGCCTGCAAGGCTTCTGCGATGTTCCGCGACGTGTAACGCTCGTCTGCGAGAGCGGTGTCTAGTGCCTTCCTGTCGGCGCCTTCAAGTCTGCCGAGCAAGAGACCGAACGTGCATTGCGACCTAGGACGCTTTGTTGGCTCACGGAGCCTGTCCGCAAGGGACATACAGAAACCTCACCAAGGGAGGGGGTTCGACAACGTCATCGTGCCGAACAACATGTGAATCCACAGCCATGTCATGAACACACCCATGACGATGCGGCGCCATGACAGGCCGTTAGATTTGCCCTTACCGGGGCGGCGGTTCTTCGCGGTCATCCATTCGCGGATGCGCTGGAAACTCCACGCATGTTCGCTCAGTGTCTCGTTGTTGCCCTTGAGTAGCGCGTGTCCTTCGAGAACGACGAAGGCCATACCCCAAACGATCCAGCCCCACGTGTTGAGGTCCAAATCCCAAGGACTAGACATGCTCAACCTTCCATGTACCGCTCTAGCTGCGCGAGTAGTCGACGCTTTTCTACTAGCTGCTCAACGGCGATGTCCCACTTGCGAGCATCTATCGCGGCGTTGAGTCGAAACTCTGTGGCGTCAAGTGCGCGGCTAAGTTCGTCGAGCGCGGTGAAGGACTCGGGACGTTCTTCACGTCTCTTCCGCCACGCCGGCATCGTGCGCACCGACATTTCACTCGTCGTCTTCCTCGTCGTCGTCGAGCGAATCCAGGTCCTCATCGACGCTGACAGGGAAGTCGAGTCTGTTGTCGTCCTCCAACTGCATTAGATATGCGCGCAACATGCTCTCTGCTGACCACTCGCTCATGCCGACGGTGGCGGGGATGCACAACAGAGATCCTTGCGGAGTGAGCACCTGTATCACACCGGTCATGCCAACGACGCGTAGGCGGTCGTCGATCTCGGCCTTGGCGAGCGCTTCATGGACGATGTCGACAGGAGGCTTCTTGGCGGCTTCAGGCTCGGGGCGGTGTTTCTGGGTCTTCTTCGCCATGGTTCACCGCCTTTCCGGATGGCCCCGGGGGCAGGATTTGAACCTGCATCGTGCGGGCGGAAGACACACGTCTGGTGGGGCAGTTGCCAGTATCGGTCATGTCGGGCCACGTTTCAACCTCCTTCCTCGGAATGTGACAGATCCCACTCGAATTTGATTCCGAGGACTGTGGCCAGGTGTCGAAAGTGCGTCTGCGGCCACCGGTACTTACACGCCAAACAGATGCAACCATCTGGCGACAAGGACAACGCGGCCACACGAACAGCCTCCCCCGATGAATCAGGCCGATACACAGTCCGCACCCCGCAGGCCGGGCACGGAGCCACCAGTTCCAGTGGCCGGGGCGGGTCAAGAAAGCCTCCGATGGACTTCACCCAACCGGCCGTTGTCGAGGCGACCCAGGACACGGTGTCAGGCTCGGCGCATCGACACGCCTCGACCTGGACGTGCGCCAATTGGTCCTCGATGCGGATGATGCCGCGGTAGTCCCACCGAGTAGCCATGTCCCACGCGCCTGAGCGGACCGTTTGGAGCAGGTCTACGGCGTCGAGGTTGAGTGGTGCGGCGACGCCGCTGGATCGCCGGCCGTGGGGGTCTCGGCCGTTGTAGACGGCCTGCCTGAGCTGATTCAGCAGGCTCGGCACAAGGTAAGTTGCGGTGCTCCCGTCGTCATGCTCGATGACACTTTCACCGGGCTCGATCAAACGGCCGATTGAGACCCTGATTTCGTCATAGAGCCGCCCAAGGTCAGTCATGACCCCAGCACCTCGTCTTCAGCCCGATCGGCCGTCTCTGACAGCCTCAGGGCCAATTCACGGGCCTGCGGGGGCGTGAGCACGTCAGCGACCATTCCGACCGACACCCACACGCGGCATACATCCCCATCACGCGGGTGCAGGAGATGTACGCGCCAGTCCTTCACGAGGTCACCTCGCCAGCAATCACCGCATTGCAGGTCAGACACACGTACAGGCGCATCTGCGTCCGCTTACCATCCTCACCCAGACGCTGCATCTTGACACCTTCGAGGCATGTGTAAAGGCCGAGGGGAGCGAGATCCGAATGCGCACATCCAGACAGCCCGGGGAAGTTCATCGCAGCTCACCAACAATCACATGACAACCGCTGGCATCGTGGTTTCGCACCAGCATCTTTGACACCGATAGGGACGCCACCTGTGAGTCGTCGGCCCACAGCCCGGCCGACCCAACAGCGTCGAGAACGGCGCGAACCAACTTGTCGAGGTCGGGCCGCTTCACATGCCACGCGTCGCCGCGTCGGGCAGTGGACGGCCTGGGCATCAGAAACTCGATCCGCGCCCACAGGGGTACGCCCCTGGCCCAGCCGCTTTGGCCATCCATGGCGTTGAGTACGGCTTCTCGCACGTCCTGACGCCAGGGTTTGACGTGTTTCGACGATTCGACCATGACGCCGTTGCCGACGTGCCGCTTAGAACCCTGCGGAGCGGGCCTGCCGGGCACGAAAACGTCGACGGTGTTCACCGGGCCACGTCCTGGTCGGCTCTAGCCGAGTTGGCTCGCATGGCGCCGTTCTCGATGATGCTGGCCAACTCGAAGGCTTCGTCGATGGTCATGCATGTAATCCGAAGTTCTTGGTTGTCGATGAGGCAGAGCAGCCGTTGGTTGTAGGAGTGCCGAACTAGTTCAAACCTGTCCATGGTGGTTAGGTCACCCTTCCCTACTCTTGTGTTAAGTAGATGCGCCTCAGTGTGTCCCTGTGAGGAGGAGAGGAGAAGAGAGAATATATATATCTACCTGGTCTTTTATTCTCTTCACCTCTCCTCAACACTGAGGCAAAGAATCACTCTCTGTGACAGCGACTACTGTCTGTTTCCATTTGCTTCACTTCCCTCAACGCCTCACTCCCAGTACTGAGGAGGTGGAGGAGCTTCGACCTTGATCGGGATGCGCCATATGCGAGATGGCCCGGTTCCGGAAGAGACTGATTCGAGCCCCAGTCGTGCCGCAGCGCGTTCGATTGTTGACTTAGAGTGCCCTTCCGTGTAGGCGGCCTTGAGGACGTCCCGCTTCGTTGCGCTTCCGCCGTTGTTAGGCATCGACAGGTAGTCGATGAGGAAGGTGGCGGCTTCCTTGAGGGCGGACTTCCCGACCAGTCCGCTGGCTACCGCGTCGTGCATGATGTCGGATGCCGTGATGTCGGCCTTGCCCTCCCACTGGATCTTCGATGTGGTGATGGGTCTACCGCCATCTGTGACCCCCGGCACAACAACTTCGGCTGTTCGGTAGCGGTATGACGAGAGGTCCATGCGGCCTTTGTTGTTCTTCTCCTGTGACAGGATGGCTGTGCCCTCCTGGTCAGGGTCGAGAACGGCGCCGAGGATGGCCCTGGCGACGTTGCCCAGCTCGACGGATCCCATCATCGCTTCGACGATGTTCGTGGACTGTGCTTTGCGGAGGTGGGCGAGTCCGACGATGGCGACGCCGGTGTCTTCGGCCATGCCCCGGACGCGTTCGAGGGCGGCGCGCATCTCCTTCTGGTCGTTGTTCTTGGCCGTGAGGTTGCTGGATAGGGGGTCGATGAATACGGCGACCGCCCCGGTGTGTTGGATGGCGTCGCGGATGAGTGCGCAGTCCGCGGGGAGCATGACGCGGTCCCAGGTGTCGCCTTCACGGACGCGTACCGGGTGTACGCGGTCGAGGTCGGTGTTGAGTTTGTTTCCGGCAACGAGGAGGCGCGGCACGATGGTGCTGGCGAGGTCGTCTTCGTTGTAGACGTAGAGCACGTCTCGGGGTGTGTTTTCGTGTTCGCCTTCCATCGTGCCGGTGGTAATCCATGCGCACCATTCGGCGAGTAGCGTGGATTTGCCGATGCCGCCTCGTCCGGCCAGTATGGTGAGTTCGCCGAGGGGGATGCGGTCTTGCCATAGCCATTTGGTGCGGCGCGGTGTGATGCTGCTGGCGCGGATGACGTGGAGACTTCGGCCACCTTCGGGGTTGGGGGTGCGGTTTTCCGCGGCCCCCGGTGATTCTGGGGCGTCGATGGTGTGTGCCGTGTGTGTATGCCTGCGTGGTTGCGGCTGCACCTCCTTGGGGCTGTTCAGGCCGGCGTCCCTGCCGCTGCGGATGGTGCGGCTGGCTTCGGTCACGCCTAGGCCACAGTGTGCGGCGGCGTTGAGTAGTGCCGTCTCCACTTCGTCGCCGGTGAGATGGCCAGCCGTGACGTACTTGCTGTACATGCGGAAGGCGGCCTTGTTTAGCGCGTCGTTGCGGGCGCCCTCGGATGTGCTGGCGACGATTGCGGCCTCGTTCTCCAGGGCCACGAGGGCGTAGCGGCGCATGTCGGTGTCGGTTGCCGTCGCCGTTGGCGGTGCGCCGTTGACGATTGGCGAGGACGCCGACGGCGCCGGCCTCAGATCAGGCGGCAGGCGTTGGATGAAGGGGTGCTCAGTGGTCACGGCGTCGCATCCGTCGCAGCAGCGAGACCGGCCGCATCAGGACCGCGATCCACTGCGCTAGTTTGTCCTCGAACACGATGACAACAGTGCCGATCAAGCTGAGGGCCAGCAATAGCCATAGTGCCGTCACTTCTACTCCTCTATGTCCATGTGCGTCTCGATCTAGCACACAGCACCACAGGGTAGTGGGTTATCGGGGCGATAAACTACCCTGGCGACGACAGCACCCGACGCTGGATCTGTGATCGTGACTTCTGAAGCTTTGGTGTTCGACTTGTATGTCTTGACCGTGAGGGGTGGTGTTCGTGCACCTGTTTTTATGTTGGCGCGGATGATGTGTTGGTTGACGTGGATGATGGTTTTCATAGTTTGTGGCTTTCTAGGCGCTCACGTCGGTTGCTACGCATGCTTCCCCATCCTGGGCGAGAAGTCGTTTTAGGTCATCCACGTGGATGAACGCCTGCCCGTTGTTGCCGTAGTCGGGTCCCCAGGAGTTTTGCCACACGATGAGGTCACCATTCGGGGCGTCTGGTACGTACCCGGTGGCGAGGAGGGCGTGTCCGCCGACGATGTGGCCGGTGACGTCGACCATGCCGTCCTTGTCGGTCTGGTACATGCCGCTGTACCAGGGGAGTCCGAGCACGACGGGACCTTGTGCCACAAGGGCGTCGATGACGTCGTCGACGCTGAACGCCCAGTAGTAGGACTTGATGAGCCCTAGCGCTTGGCAAGACTTCGCCCCGGCGAGGAGTGAGGCGCCTTCAGGGAAGTCGTTGCCCATGAGTCTGTCTTCGCTTCGTGCTGCTTGATACAGCATTCGGGCGTAGTTGTCGCTGACGTTGACGGGCACGGGTGTGCAGCCGAGTTCGTGTGCCCAGGCGAACCCCACACAGGCGCCTTCACGGCCTTGGTCAAGTGGCGGTGTCCACGGCACCCACGCTGTGGGTTTGCGTTTGACGGGGCGTGTGGCGAGTAGTCGACGCACGCCGTAGTTGCGGCTTCGTTCGTCGAAGCAGGGAATGCGGTCCAGCTTCGGATGTGTCATGCGCTCCTCGCACCCCAATCGGTAGGTGTCGCGTATGTGGCTTTGATCCGGTTGACGTGCACAACTGTCCAGCCCAGTCGCTTAGCTATTTCGTGGGAGCTGAGACCGTAACCAGCGAGGTGCTTGACTTCTTCGTACAATTCTGCGGATGGGGTTCGGCCGCTGTCGCGTTCTACGCCTTGCGGTGTCGCGTTCGGGTCGTCGATGGTGTCGTCATCCCATGCGAGCGGCGGCGCGTATCCGAGGTGGCGTGCTTTGCCTGCTGCGCCGCCGGATGGTCCAGGGGTGTGTGATAGTTCGTCGTAGACGCGGGCGACACGGAGGTGGATGTTGTAGGACATGCCGCCTCGGCTGATGACGGTGCGTAGGGTGCGAACTTTGATGCCGGCTCGTCGTGCTACTTCCTCGGTGGTCCATCCCATCCGCATGAGCGCGCGAACACGTCGCTGGGTGCCGATGTGGCTCACCGGTCGATGCGACGCACGCGGCACGAGCGGTACGGCGAGAAGGGCACGTTCGGTCTCTGCTTTCACGTGCCGCTTCGGTCTAGTGTCAAGATGGTGTGCGACCCAGGCAGAGATACCAGCGGCTTCTGCTATCTGTTCATAGGTCCAGCCCAGCGCACGAAGTTGACGCACGTGCGCACGTGCGGATTCGGCATCTCGGTAGCCGTATTCGCCGTACAGCAGTCGCTTCCGGTAGTGTCTTTTGCAGTAGCCGCGCGTGTAGATACCCGCCGGCTTGGTGCAGCCAGACTGTTGACACAGGTGCATCACGCCGCCCCCTTCTGTTGGCCTTGACGTTGGCGTGCTTTTGCGCGCATCAACGCGCGCTCCGCCGAGTCGGTGTCCATCCCGAGGCGTCCGCCGATAGCGGCGTAGTTGAGTCCGGCGCGATCTAGGGCGAGTAGGGCAGCGTCGCGTTCAGCGCGGGACGGCCTGAGGCCCTGGTGTTGTCCCATGATGAGCCGTGACACCACGCAACCGTCGACGTAGCTGTGTGGTTTGGGGGCGGGTTTGTTCGCTATCCCCCGAGGTTTCGCCTTGGGGTCGTCGATGGTGTCATCGTCCCAGGCCATCGGGGACGGGTAGCCGAGGACGCGTGCCGTTTTGGCGGTGTTGGGGTTGTCCCCTGGTGTGCCGGACAACTCTTCGTACACCTGTGCTACGAGTGAGGCTGTGCGGTAGGAGACGATGCCTCGGCTGGCGCCGCGTATGGTGGCTAGTGTGCTTCCGCATCGTTGCGCGATGGTGTGCGCTGACCATCCGACACGCATGAGTGCGTGGAGTCGACGCACGGTGCCGACGGGGTTGTGGTGTTGACGTTCGGCGGCGCCGGGCACGAGCGGCAGCGCGAGGATGGCACGAGCGGTTTCTTTGCGTGTATGCCGCGGTTTGCCTTCGAGTATTTTGATGACGTGGCTTTCGGTGGTGTTGGCGGCCTTGGCAATGTGGATCGCGGACCATCCGAGACGGTAGAGCGCCTGGACGTGTTGTCGCACGGGTTGAACGGGGTAGAAGCGGAACGCCCCGGCGTGCTGCAACACGGCGTAGTGTGAGGAGCACAGGCCGCGTGACCGCACTGGCCGGTTGCAGTGGGGGCGGGAGCATTCAGTCATTTCTGCTCCTCATGTTGGGCATGCCTACGGAGCAGCACGGCGACGATGTGGGATCCCCGCATTGGTGTGAGTCGGCTTCGGTGACCATTTCGCCGAGGGTTTGCGCGTAGCCGCTCCAGTCGGTGACGACGTAGGCGTTGTTGCCGCAGCGCCGGCAGCGGAGGAACGCGCCGACGCGCAGGCCGGCTATCTCAAAGTCGTCGTAGTCTGTCATCGGTCGTCCCCGGGCGGTGTCTGTCTGTTGTAGAGGTCTGCGTGTTCGCGGCGTAGGTGGTCGAAGAAGTCGTTGAGGTTTTCGACAAGGTCGCCGCACACGTCGCACCGTTCCATGCCTATCAGCCTCCGCATGATTTCGATTCTCAGCCAGGGTTGCATGCTGACCAGTCCTCTAGCGCCGCGTTGAAGGCGCGGTCATCGAAGAGGCGCGCGACGAGTAGTTTTCCGCAGACGATGCCGTGGAAGGGGATGCCGTAGTGATTGAGGTACGCTTCGATGAGTTCGTAGTCGGCCCACGGACGCGCGGTGAAGATCCAGATTTTTCGTCCGTCGTCGACAAGCCGCTGGATCTTTTTGACGTTGTCCCAGATCGGTTCGAGGGGCTGGAAGTCCGGGGGGCCGCTGTTGTTGCAGATGGTGCCGTCAAAGTCGACGCCATCCCACAGCAGTTCTGACCGCGTCGGCGGTGGGCTGAATCTCCGTCGCGGCCTAAAGGGTGCGCGGGTGGTCATGCTTCTGTCTCCTGCTGCCGTTGCAGGCCGTTTCCGTCGCAGTCGGGGCAGTCGTTGACAGTGGCGACACCGTTGGGTGTGACGTGGATGTCAACGCCACTGCCGAGGCAGCTTTGGCAGAGCTGCACACAGTCGTAGTTCATCGCATCTCCATGTACGCGCGGAAAACTGACCACTTGAGGTCTTCCAGGCTGCCGTCGTTGCGGATGTGCCGGTCGAAAGGCCACTCGTCCATGGCGGTTTCGGAAGGATGGTTGTTGACTGGTCCGTAGCCGGGGCGTTCGACGCGCCACACTTCGCCATCAAGGTCTTTGATGCGCGCGGCTTCGTTGGGGAAGCGCACATCGGTGACAACGACACCTGCATGAGAGGAGCAATACTCGCGATAGTCGGGTAGCGCGGCGTTTACCCATGCGTCTTCGCCGAGATGCTCGCGTATGGCTTCGGTGCCGAGGCGTTGCAGGAAGCGGCGAACGTCTTCGATCTTCTTGGCCTCTTCCCAGCCTTTTGTTTCGACCAATTGCCGCAAGTTGGAATGCCAGTAGTCGAAGCAGATGTCAGGGTTGATCGCTAGCGCCACCTCGCGCACCTTGTCGGCGAACGACACACGCTCGAATACGGCGTGTTCGATAAGGATGCTGCCGACGGTGTCTTTGCCGACTTGGGCATAGCCAGACAGTCCGATGATCACCTGGTAGACTCCAGTTTCCACTGAAAGCTGTGAGGGTCATTTCGTCCTGTGCCGCATGCGCAGCAGTGTCGCCAAGGGCTTCCTGCTGCCGTGTACCAGCCGTCGCAGTGGTGGTTGCCGCCATGGTGGCAGTTTGCGTCTCGCCAGCACGGGTAGTCGGCAGGGTCATATGCCGCGTGTGGCAGTGGTTTCACGCGTCTACCTCCGGTCGGGCGAGGATGCGGTATTTGGCTACGTGGTTGTCGGAGTAGAACGTGGCGTAACCAGCCCGGCACCACACGTTGGATTTGACCTTGGTGTAGAAGTCGACGGCAGCGGCATCGACGTTGACGTCATCGTCTATCCGCACGGTCCCTACCGGATCGTCGATGGGGTCGGGTAGGAGGATTTCCCATGTCCAGCCACGTTCGCCCCAAACCCACGCGTCAAGGTCGACATTGTCGGCGTCGGCCTTGACAAAGAATTCGTTTCCCGAGAATTCTTCGACAACACCTTCGGTGATGCGAGCTGCACGCACCCTGTCACCGACCTTGGGCAGCTCGTTCACGCCTTCTTCCTTCGTTCGCGGAGTGCCTTGCTGACGGTGGCGACACTGGCGCCGGCAAGCAGACTGGTGAGGGCGTAGCGCCAGTCACCGAGCCATACCCATGCGGAGACGCCGAGGGTGTTAGCGGTGACGTTGACGGCGACGCTTACGCGGTCGAGTTGGGTGGGTTGCTTCGGCTTGTTCACGGTGATGCGTCCTCCTTGGTGGTAGTCGTTAAGAATGGGGCTGTGGTGGCGGACGAATTCCATGCCGCGTCGGATGTTGTCTTCGGGGGTTTCGCCCCAGGGCTGGGTCACGCCTGCACCTCGTATTCATATGCGACTTGTCCGCGTGCCCATGCGGTTGCGAACTCTTCGGCGGCTCGTTGCGCGCTTTCCTTGTCCATTGCGTAACCACTGGCCAGCCAGTGCATATGGTCGAGACCCCAATCTTTTTGCAAGCGCTCAGCGACGCGCCACCTGTACGTGTTCTTTTCGACGTGGTCTGTCGGCTCAAGCTTGATGAGGAATTTCACGCTGCCGTCACATTTCCAGTGATTTCCGACGACGGCTTCATCCGCCTCGGTAGCGGTGCCCCCTGCTTCATGCCTTCTTCCTTACCTTGATCTGATCGGACGGCCTGAAGCGCCACCGGTAGCGGCGGCCGTCGTACTCGTCGAGCACGGAGGGGGCGAGCACGACGTACCCGCCCCGGCCGCGGAAGTCGCAGCCCGGCAGTCGCTTCGACCAGTTCCCGCCTCCTGTGGGGAGGAGGAAAACGTGTAGCCCCCCGATGTGCCGCGGTGTTTCGGCGATGCCATGGGGGTCATAGACCTCGTCGGAGTGTTGGTGACGCCGGAGCTGGTACCACTGGTCTGCTCCTTCGTCGACGTCGAACACGTCGAACGTAATCCCCGTGGGCGTGCCGATGTTGTAGTTGGGGTTGCGTCGCCACCGCGCGGAGATGTGACGCAGGTCGGTGGTGGCGTCCTCGAATCCGTGCGGTGTGGCAGGTTCCTTCGTCCCAGGCTTGAGCGGAAACACGGGCCACCCGTAGTGCTGGGCGTAGTAGCAAGCGGCGGCCGCTAGCGCCGGTGGCGCGTTCCACTGCGCGTCGATTTCACGTTCGAGCCGCGCCGCATCGTCGTCATGCCCGTCGAGCACGGCGTTGTACCATGCTTGGCACTGTGGGTCGACGCAGTAGTCATGCTGCGAGATGTCCTCGCCGTTGGCGACTTTGCCGCAGTGGACGCACGTGCCGAAGATTCTCACCGTGCTTCCACCCAGACGTAATCGCGGTGAACGCTATGGCCGGTATAAAGAGCGGCTACCTTGCCGTCTTGGCATGTAACGATCGTTGGCACTCCGCTGTCGTCTTCGGCGGGTTGGATTGTTTTCACGCCGCCGAATTTGCCGCAGGCGTAGTTTAGTCGTTCAGCGCTGAGCCAGGAGTTTACGTATACAGGAGGCTCGTCGCATGCCACCGCTATCATAGCGGCAGCAAGTATCCCGACAGTGAGACCTGTCAAGCGAAGTCGCTTCACTCCGTCCCCCCGGCGTCGCGCAGTCGTTCCTCAAGAAGGAGTCGCGTTACCCACGCATCAGCCCAGCGGTCGGCGGCCTTCACGGCCAGTCGTGCGTTGACGTTGCGTAGAACGTCGATGGCGATACCCCAGAACGCCTCGCGGATGCGGCACCATTCGATGCGTAGCTTCAGGATGTGTTGCCGCATTACTTGTCCTCTCGTCCGCAGCGTTCGCAGAGCGCTGATGCGATGCGGCCGTTGGCGCACCACTTCAAGTAGATGACGTCATCGGAGAGGCACACGTCACACTGCCACTCGGCAGGGTCGTCCTCTTCCGCGTACGGTGGTGCTGTCATTGCATGTTTCCTTCACAAGAGCTGCGCGTGGTCACCGGGGACATTGGCGAAGTCCGCGCCCAGTCCTCGCCTAGCGCGATAGCCTCGGTCGTTGCCGCGAGGTCGACCACGGCGAGTCTTAAAACGGCGGCTCTTCCTGTGACGCGAGGTACGCGCGCGCCTTCTCCCTGTCCGCGTCAGTGGGGTCAGCGAGAATCCAGGGCGGCTTTTGCCCCTTACGCGCTTCGCCTTGCATGAGGCGGCCGAGGTTCATGCGGCCTTTGCCGACGTTCGACCGAAGCTGTCCCTGAAGCACCTTCGGGAAAATGAGGACGTCGGGGTAGCCTTCGGGCGCGTCGTCGCCGTCTAGAACGATGACGTCGGCGCGAATGGCTTCCTTTACGCCGTAGTTCTGGGTGTTGACTTCCTCGCGCGAAAGTGGCGCGATGAGGAGCAGTCGGCCGTTGTACTCGTTCCAGTCGATGCCCGACGCGCTGCCGGGTCCGTCGAATTGGTCGGTCACGGTTGTGCCTTTCTTGCCCTTGTGACCGACGTGCCACACGCGTAAGAGGTAGGGCGGTCTCAGCTTACTTGTTTCTGTTACATATCCAATAGAATAGGAGGAAGGCGATAGGAAACACGATAATGAAGCTGATTAGTGCGTCAACCATATCTGCCTGTCTCAGTAGGGGATGCGTTCCCAGACGCGGATTACCGGGTCGTAGGTGGCTCGTGCTCGGTTGCAGTCGGGTACGTGGTTTCGGTGCCAGTCCCAGTCTGCGACGGTGCGGAAGGTGCGTCGGCACGCGCAGCAGTGGGGGCTATCTGCGCCGTACCACCACTGCGCGCACCTGTCGCACGTCCCGCGAGACACCCGCATGGTTAGTGCTTGGGCTCGGGCTCGTACGCGTACAGCTCAAACACAAGAGCGCGGCCATCATCGCCGTCCCACTCAACGACTTCGATCCTGGCCTTCAGGCTCGTGCCGTGATCCCTGTTCAGTACACGCACGGCCTTGTGGATGAGCGCCCGCTGCTTCTTAACGTCTACGCCTTCCAGCCACGTGTAGCGCGGTGTGCCTGTTTCGAACGCGACCGCCACAACGTCAGTGAACGGGTTCGGCTGCGGCATCCGCCCGCGCCGCTTGACGGGCATCTGGCCGGGGCCGAGGTCGAGCGCAACGGCCTCGGTCATGTCCATCGTGGTTGTCATGTCAGTTGATCTCCTCTGGGTGGAATGACCGCCGACGTTCGGCGGCCTCGTTGTCGACGAGGTCAAACACGTCCTTCTTGTCGAGTTGACCCCATCGATGCACGTGAACCATGGCCGTGAAGGTGCGGAACAGATCACTGAGCGGTTGCACGGTCCGGTACATCTCGACACCGTGGGGGCGGACTTTGACGATGTATCCGACATCCGGATTCGCCCACGGGAACGGTTCCAGGCTGTTGAGGTCACCGCCGGGGGTCCACAACTCAGCCCAGGCGTAAGCGGCAAGCTGAAGCGCCGCGCTGGGATATGGGCCGTATGTGCCGGTCTTGTAGTCGCCAATCACCAGGGCGTCGTCGAGCTGGTGACAGATGCCGAACCAGTCTGCTGTCCCCCCGTAACCGGTGGTGCGGTTGATGACGACGGCCTCGGGCGCCACGATGTCGACACCCCAGTCTCGACACCACTGTTCCCACTGCTCGACCATGCGCGACACCGTGGGATCGGTGGTTGTGGCGTGTTCACCGCGGGTACGACGGTCGACGATGGTGTGCAGCGCGTCCCCGCGCGTTCGCGCCTGTTGCATGTGTTCCTCAGGTGCGGCGGAGAGCCATTTCGCGGCGGAGTCCTTCCCGTCGCGGTGGATGCGCTCCCACAGCTCCTCGACGTTGTCGACGGCGCGCCACGCCGTTTTGGTGGCGTAGGAGCGCATCAACGCTTTGTCCTTGGTGCCGACCTTCACGGCGGACAGCACGGTAGTAACGCTGGGCCATCGTTCTCCGGTGTCGGTGTCGACATAGAAACGCCCTTGGGCGGTGCTGTGCCGGCGGATCACGCTGCCACCTCGTGAGGCGCGGGTTCGTGGCGTGCACGGACACAGGCGGGTGTGACGCCGTCGTCGTGGCAGATCCACGCGTCAGTGGGGCCGAACACCATTTCGGATGCGGGCCGTCCGCAGTAGACACACGGTTCCCCCTCCAGGGGAACCGTCAGGCCGTAGTCGTTCATGCGAGCCATCCCGCCGTTGTGGGTGTGTAGGGTCCGTAGGTGCGCCACTCGGGTGGTGGTTCGATGAGCCGCATTCGCCATAGCCGGTTGAGTGCCGACGCGGTGTCGCGCCCACATCCGTCGGGCTGCCAACTGGAGTCACCGCGGTATCGGGCGAACAGCTCGGGTTGTCCGGTGAGCGTGCCGCGTCGGACACGGGCCAGGACGTCAGCGAGGAAGGGCGTCATAGCGCCCCCAGCCGCGCGAATTCCTCATCCCAGTCGATATGTTCCTCGCCAGCGGGGACCAGCGCATAGGACGCGCTCAGGATCTGCCGAAGATTGGCTCGGTTGAGCATCAGCCGACACCGACCTGACGGGGAGCGCAGGGTTAGCATGAGTTCTTCCGGTCCCGCGTTTTGGAACACCACGTCACCCTCGCCGGCCGGCATGTCGCGGTTGGCGACGGCCTGGTCGACGAGTTCCCGCCCGATCGTCCACTCTTGGATGGGGTAGCGGAAGTGGAATCGCATCACCCACGGGTCGTGCGCGTGGTAGCGCACCTCCAACGCCACGATCGTGTTTCGGTCGTCACCGAGGAACGTGCAACGCACCCGGCGTGCCACGTGTGCCTTCATGGCGACACCTCCATTTCGTCGTGTGCGATCTGTTCTGCCTTGTCGAGGTATCCGCATATGGTGGCGTAGGACTCGCCGTTGCGGACGTCGTTGGCGACACGGATGAGCAGCATCCGAGACTCGCTGAACGGCGGTGTCTGGCGTGTCAACACGGCAACCTCGCGGACGCGTTCGATGATCGCGTTGTGCTGGGCGACGGTGAGACGGGCCATGTCAAAGCTCCGGCAGATCCTCGGGAACTTCGATCTCGCCATCAGTCAGTTTTGACGCGATGCGCCACAGGTCATCAAGTGAGTTGCCGGCGGCAAAAAGATACTCGTTGTTTTCGACGTTGACGAGTGATGTTCGTTCGTCCACGCCCAACGCTTCGGCTGCTACATCCGGAGCGAATCTCCGTGCCCCGTCCTTGGTGAAGACTCTAGCTTCCCACAACGAATTCCACTCTGGTTTCCAACCGGCCATGGTGGCGATGTGCCCGGCGAGGCAGTAAACGGTTCCGCACGATGTACGGAACGCCCACGTGCTTTGATCCCATTCCTCGGGACGTGCGGTGACATGCTTAAGCGCCTTACGCAGAAGCGGGACGTTGATGGTCACGGCGGGTTCCTTCGGTGGCGTATCTTAGATGGTTCATGACGTACTGCCACTGTCCTGTGGGGCGTTTATCCGGCTCATGACGCCCCCTCGTAGATGTCGCAACCGCAGTATTCGTTGTGCTCGACGCGAAGCTCCATGACTTGGTTGCGGATCTCGTCGTACATCTCTGGCTTAGGCGGCCGGGTGCAGTTCCGAAACGTGTCCGCCATGGTCTCGTCGGTGGGCATGAGCCTTGGCGCGTCAGCGTTGAACTTCACCGCGAACCGACGGGCGCGTTCGATGCTTGACAGCATCCTCAGTTCCTCCTCAGCTCGAAGACAGCACAAGAGCATCTCTCCATGCCACAGGTGGCGCCGCCGACGCCCCGGAATTCACCGTCGATGTCATAGGAGCCGTGAGACCAGCGACGGTGTCCACAGGTGCACCATTCGCGGCGGTCGCGTTCCAACGCGTCTGCGCCCACGGGGCGTGCCATGGCGGTCACTCCTCGTCCCCGGCGTTCGCCCAGTCCTCATCGACATGGACCGCGGCGGTGCCATCAGGAGGGGAGCTGATGCCCCACTCGGCGTCGGACCACATGGGGGGCGGATCCTGGCCGTCCGGCACCGAGACCGCCTGAGCAGGCGCGACGGGGGCCGCGGGCCGCAGGGAGGGGTGAGGACACGGAGCCCGGCTCGACCCGGCAAGGGGAGCTGCGCTACCGTGTAGCTCCGCGTAGCCAGCGACTACGCTGAGAGAGTGATCTAGTCTTCGACCGGCGAGAACGTGAGGGAAATCGAGTTGATGCAGTACCGCTGGTCGGTAGGGGTGGGGTAGCCCTCGCCCTCGAAGACGTGGCCGAGATGGCTGTGGCAGGCCGCGCACAACACCTCGGTGCGCACCATGCCGTGGCTGCGGTCCTCGCGCAGGATCACCCGGTCCCCGGCGAGCGGGGAGAAGAACGCCGGCCAGCCGCAGTGCGCCTGGAACTTGGTCCCGCTGCTGAACAGCTCGGCGCCGCAGGCCCGGCAGTGGTAGACACCGCGGGTGCGGGTCTCGGTGTACTCGCCGGTCCACGCCGGCTCGGTGCCGGCCTCGCGCAGCACGTGGTACTCGGCCGGGCTGAGTTGCTCGCGCCATTCCTGATCGGACTTGGCGATCTTCGGGGTTCCTCCGGGACTTTCCACGCCTTCCACGCTAACCCGAGGCCGCGAGGAAGGTCCCGAACACGAAGATCAGCGCCTCCCAGACGGCCCACGCCACGCCGAGCAGGATGAGGCCGACCAGCACCACCGCGACCAGGCGGCGGTGGCCCCGGGCCCGGTTCGCCGACTCCGCGAAGTCGCTCACCCCGGCCAGGTAGCCCTCGACGGTGTAGCTCGGCCGCACCCGGCGCATCCGTTCCAGGTGCTCGGCGAACGCCCGGGCCTCGGGATCGTCCGGGTCCAGGCCCAGCAGCTCGTCGGCGAACAGCCCGGCCGGCGCGGCCGGGTCCGGCTCGCGGCGCTCGTCGCGGTCCACCACGCCTCCACGGTAGCGGGCAACCCGGGCCACCGCGCCGGTCTGCGGCGCAGCCGACATCGGCCGGCGCCGTTCGCGACCGCCCGGTCCCCGGACGGGACCGGCCACCGGGTGCGTGCGCCCGTTCTCCCAGCGCCGCCGTCCGGAACGGCATAACGTGGCCGCATGAAAGCTCCTGCGGTCGAGGTCGCTGTCGGGGAGCGGGTGGTCCGGGTGAGCAATCCGGACCGGATCGTGTTCCCCGACGTCGGGGTGACGAAGCGGGACGTCGTGGACTACTACGTGGCGGTCGGCGACGCCATCCTGCGCGCGGTGGGGGAGCGGCCCACGATGCTGCGACGCTTCCCCGACGGAGTGGACGGGGAGGACTTCTTCCAGAAGCGGGTGCCCAAGGGCGCACCAGGGTGGGTGCGGACCGTCCGGATCCGGTTCCCCAGCGGCCGCTTCGCCGACGAGATCTGTCCCACCGAGCCGGCCGTGCTCGCCTGGGCCGCGCAGATGGGCACCCTCGAGGTGCACCCCTGGCCGGTACGACGGTCCGATGTGGACCATCCGGACGAGCTCCGCGTCGACCTGGACCCCCAGCCGGGAACGGATTTCGGGGACGCGGTGCGGGTGGCTGGGGTGCTCCGGGAAGTGCTGGACGAACTGGACGTCGTTGGCTACCCGAAGACCTCGGGCGGCCGTGGCATCCACGTGCTGGTCCGTATCCGTCCGGAGTGGGACTTCGTCCACGTGCGGCGCGCCGTCATCGCGCTCGCTCGGGAGGTTGAGCGACGAATGCCGGACCAGGCCACGACATCCTGGTGGAAGGAAGAACGCGGGCGCCGCGTTTTCCTGGACTACAACCAGGCGGCGCGGGACCGCACGATCGCCTCGGCCTGGTCGGTGCGGGGTACGAAGCGTGCCACGGTGTCGATGCCGGTCACCTGGGACCAAATGTCCGAAGTGGACCCTGACGACTTCGACGTGCGCACCGTGCCGGCGATTCTTGCCGAGCACGGTGACGCGCACGAGTCCCTGGACAGCACGGCATTCGGGATCGAGACACTGCTCGAGTGGTTCGAACGGGACGAGCGGAACGGCGATGGCGGCGAACTGCCCTACCCGCCGGAGTACCCCAAGATGCCCGGGGAGCCCCCACGCGTCCAGCCCTCGAAGCGGCGGAGGAACACCGATGAGGAAGAAAGCACGTGACGGTGTCCGGACGCGAGCCGTGATCAGCCACGCTCGCGCAGGAGGCGAAGGATCTCCTCCTGTCCCGAGCGGAGCTGGTCCACCTTGGTGTCGATCTTGGCGTCGAGCTGGTCCACCTTAATGTCGATCTTGGCGTCGAGCTGGTCCACCTTGGCGTCGAGCTGGTCCACCTTGGTATCGAGTTGCCCCACCTTGGTATCGAGCCTGGCTTCCAGGTGATCCACCTTGGCATCAAGCCTCGCCTCGAGCTGGTCGATGCGGTTGGTGAGCTCCAGGCGCAACTGAAGCTGGTCGGAGCGGATCGTGTTGAGTACCGAGGTGTGCGACCGGAGAACCGCCCGCAGCTCGGACACGTCGCCGTCCGCCCCACTGGCCAGCACGCGTGCGGCACCAGCATCCCGTGCGACTTCCTTCATACGGGCCTCAAGAGCTGTGATGCGGCGGGCGAGGTCGTCGAGTTCGCTCACCGGGTCTCCTGGTCGTCATCGGTCGGGGTACCCGACCATGTTCGCACCGCGCGGCGGCTCGCACCAAGCGGGTGATGGCGCCGACGTTCCATTGCTGATCTGCCCAGCTCACCCGTTCGGATCGGGTGGGGTTCACCGGTCTTCGTGGCTGCGCGCGCGACAGTAACTAGTGTGATCGTCAACGACACCTGGCAGATTCGCCAGATCCACTGGCACGTCTACCGGGAGCCCCGCGACGGTCCCACCACGGACCGCACCGCGCGCCTGCGCTCGACGCCGGTCGCCGTGCTCTGGACGCCGGACCAGGTCGCCGACTGGCTGGACGAGCACGCGGCCCGGCATGGGGCCGGCCGCCCGGTGATGCTCATCGGCGGCGGGGGCTGGGCCGCCACCTTCGACGAGGGTGACCGGGACCGCCTGGTCGGCGAGAACCTCGCGGTGGTCGAGGCCGGCCGCTCCCTGTACACCGTGCACGGCCCGTGGTGGGTCTACGTGGAGGCGGTCACCGACTGCCCGATCCACCCGGCCGAGTAGGGCCGCGCGGGAACATTCCGGTGGTTTGGTTTCGCTCGGTGACGGCGGGATCACCGGGATGCCATGTCAGCGTCGCTCGCACGGAGCTGTCACGCATGCGCACATCTGCATACGGTTGGTCGCGTCCCTGATACCGGACCAAAGGAGGTTCCCGATGGACGTTCGCGCCCAGGGCGGCTGCGGCTGCTGCAGCACGTGCACCGGACCTTCGTGCGGTTGCTGCGGAAGCTGCCGCTGAACGACGACCCTCGCGGCCACGGCCGCGTTTCCGATTTTGCGTCGACTACGGCGGGCAGTTCATCCCGTTCACGGGCACCGTCCCGTCGAGCAGGAACCGCTGTACGGCCGTGGTGACGCAGGGGCTGGTCGGGAACGCACCGTGGCCGCTGCCCTGCCAGGACACCAGAACCGAGCCCGCCAGCTCACCGGCGGCGTGCGTGGCACCCGGCAGCGGTGTCACCGGGTCCACGGCGGTGCCCACGACCACCATCGGTGGCGCGTCGACGCTCCGTAGCGGCGGCAACGGCTTCGCCTGCGGCCACACCGAGCACGCCATCAACGTCTGCACGAGATAGCCGCCGAACGTCGGGTACTTCTGTTGCCATTCCCCGGCCAGCGCCGAGATCCGGTCGAACGACACCCGGGTCGGGGTGTCGTTGCACGAGTTCATCCAGATGCCGTCCAGTGTCGGCGCCCGCTCGCCATCGCCCATGACCAGCGGCTGCACCGCCGCCGCGATCCCGGAGCCGTCCCCGTTTCCGGCCTTGGCCAACGACTCGGCGAGCCCCGGCCACCGGGGGCGGTCAGCCAGTCCCGCCAGCAACGCCCGGATCGCCGTGCCCGCCGTCACCGGCACGTCACCGGCGGAACTGGGCGCACCCCGCAATCGGTCCAGCAGGGAGTGCACGGCCCGTTTCGGATCCCCACCCAATGGGCAACCCCGCGCCACGCAGTCCCGGGCGAACTCGTCGAGCGCCCGCTCGGCGGCCGCGGCCCGCGCCTCGGCCCGCCCGACCGCGTCGGTGGTCGGATCCGGCACGCCGTCGAGCACGAAGCGCCCCACCCCGCTGGGGAAACGGTGCGCGTAGGTGGTGAGGACCCGGGAACCGGTGCCGGACGCGAGCGCGTTCACCCGCGACACCCCGAGCGCCTCCCGCACCCGGTCCAGATCACCCGCGGCACGCCACGCGTCGAACGCGGACAGGTTGGTCTCCAGGTCCAGCAGGCACTGCTGGGTACCGCGGCGCAAGGCGTCCAGCAGGTCCTGCAGGCGCTCCGGGTCACGCGTCAGGGGGTCGAAGGAGGTGATGATGTGCCGCTGCTCGTCCGGCACGCACTCCGGTGCGTTCGAGCCGCCGGTACCCCGCCGGTCCACCCCGACCAGCGTGAACCGCCGGAGCATTTCCTCGGGCATGCGGCTGGCCAGGCGCGCGGCGTGCAGCGTCCCGGGTTCCCCGTCGGTGTCGTTCACGACGAGCAGGGGCACCCGCCCGTTGCCCACCTTCAGCAGGGACAGCCGCATGAAGCCGCGGCCGGGCCGCTCCGGCGGATCCAGCGGGACGGACAACCGTCCACAGCGGAACTGTGCGCCCCCGCCCCCGTCGTTCCCGAGTCGCTGTTTCGTGAGCTCGGTGCAGTCGGACCAGTCGATCAGGTCCGCGGTCGACTCCTCCAGCTCGGGGACGGGCCGGGCCGCGCTCCCGGTCGGCGGCGGGGCCTGCGCACCGGGGCCGTCGCCCCGCAGGCCCACCGGCACCTCACGGGACGGGCCGACGGTGCAGCTCACCAGGGCGACCAGCGCCACCGGCAGGAGCAGCGCGGCGGCCCGGATGGCGGCTCGCGGCACGGCTGCTCCTCACTTCCTGGTCGAGGACGGTGCTGGGGAGCCTGACACGACGCCGGTGAGGCCCGGGTGAGGGGGTGGCGGTTTCGCGTAGCCCGCCACCGCGACCCCGGTCCCACCCATGGCACGCGCATGCGTACCAGCGCTGCGGGCGGGGATGCCGGCGTCCCTTGCGACCATCGGGAATTCCGTCCAAAGCCGAGACGTCGTCGGCAGGCTGGTTCTCATGTCGACCGGGGCCGGACGTCGCCGTGCAGTACCGCGTCGAGGTCGTAGCTCGCCGGCTCCTCGAGCTGGTCGTAGCCGCAGGACGCCGGGTCCCGGTCCGGCCGCCACCGCACGAACTGCGTGGTGTGCCGGAACCGGGCGGGGTGGCCGCCCTCGGTATGGTCATAGGCAACCTCCACCACGCGTTCCCGGCGCAGCGGCACCCATTCCTGCTCGGTGGTCCGCCACCGGCTCACCGCGCCCGGCAACCGGCGCCCGTCCCGGGCCTGCTCGCCCAGCCAGGGATGGTCCCGTTCGCCACCGTCCATGAGCGGCGACAGCTCGGTCGCCAGGCGCCGGCGGGTCGCGGCGGGGAAGGCACCCACGACGCCGACGAAGTGCAGGACGCCACGCTCGTCGTGCAGACCGAGCAGCAACGAGCCGACCGCGGTGCCGGGTTCGGTGTTGATGTGCCAGCGCAGCCCACCGACCACGCAGTCGGCCGTCCGCTCGTGCTTGATCTTGAGCAGCGTGCGCTTGCCCGGGGTGTAGGTGCTGCCGACCGGCTTGGCGATCAGCCCGTCCAGCCCCGCGCCCTCGAACAGGTGGAACCACTTCCGTGCCACGGAGACGTCGGAGGTGGCCGGCGTGACGTGCACGCGGTCGGCACCCTCCGGCACGACCTCGAGCAGGGCGTCCCGGCGCGCCGTGAACGGCTGCTCCAGCAACCCCTCGTCGTCCCGGGCGAGCAGGTCGAAGCCGACGAAGCGGGCCGGTGTCTCGGCGGCGAGCTTGCGCACCCGGCTCGCGGCCGGGTGCACGCGCTCGGTCAGCGCGTCCCAGTCCAGCCGGGCGCCGCGGTCGACGACCAGCTCGCCGTCCAGCACGGCGGGCACCATCCCGGCCGCCCGCACCGCCTCGACCACCTCCGGGAAGTAGCGGGCGAGGTCCCGGCCGTTGCGGGACTGCAGCAGCACCTCGTCGCCGTCGGCGAAGACCAGGCAGCGGAAGCCGTCCCACTTCGGCTCGAACACCAGGTCGGCACGCTCCGGCACTCCGCTCACCGAGGTGGCGAGGATCGGTTTCACCGGAGGAGAGATCGGAAGCGCCACGACGGCCATCCTGCCGTGCCGGCACCGCCCGTGCCCGGCGAATTCGCGATCTCTCCGATCGGTGGGCGCCGAGGTCGAGCCGCACCGCGACCGGCATGGGCATCGGCACCGGTCGGTACCCGCTCACCCGCGGCCCAGCCTCCGGTGCCACAGGTGCGGTTCAGGAACGCCGGCGCCGGCTGAAGATCTCGCCGAGGTCCAGCTCCTCGTCCAGCACCCGCCCGATCACCAGGCCGATCAGGCCAACAACCAGGGCGATCAGGAAGGCGACGACACCGCCGATCGCGCCCGCCGCGCCGAGTATGAGACCAGCCAGCAGTCCGGTATGGGTCGCTTTCATGGATCCACCTCCTGTCGGTGCGCCGACGGCGTGCGGGTGGGTGACCGCTGGCTCGTGACCCGGCCTACGAGAGGGTCCCGTCGGTCTCGTCCACGGGAGCCGCGACCCCGGAGATGGTGACGTCGACGGGTACCCGACCGGCGAGCGCACGCACCCGCTCCCGCAGCTCGTCGACCACCTGGGGCAGCGGATGCCCCCACCGCACGACCACGGCGATCCGCACCCGGTGACCCGGCTCGTCGGCGCGGACGCCCAGGACCCGGCCGCCGGGCAGTTCCGAGACGACGGTACCGTCCGGCCCGCCGTCCAACCGGGCGACGGCCGGGTGCTCGCGCACCGCCCGGGCGACGAGTTCGACCAGGTGCTCCCCGGGAGCGCTCATGGCCTCCCGCCTCCTCACCGCACGCGGGCCGCGGGCTCCCTCCCGATCCGCCAGCCGCCTGCCGGACCCCGAGCCGCCACCCTGGACCGATCTCCGCCGCGCCCGACCACCGGCCGTTCGACCGGCACCGGACACAGAATCGGATGCCCGGTGGCCCGGAACCGTCCCGGATCATCACGCCGGCTTCATTCGTAGTGGTGAAGCGGCGGCGCGTCAGCCCGTCGTCCGGAGGTATCGCAGCAGCAGGGTGTCCGCGGCGTACAGCACCGAGGCCAGCCGCAGGCCCAGCGGCGTGGCCGGAGCCGGACCCCGCGCGATCCGACCGGCGTCCCCACTGGTCAGCAGCGGGGACAGGGTCAGGCACAGCTCGTCCACCGCGTCCGCGGCGATCAACGTGCCGAACCACGCCGGCCCGCCCTCGCACAGCACGCGCCGCAGTCCGCGTTCGGCGAGCGCGGCCAGTGCCGCCGCCGGCTCCACGTCGTCGGTCCCGGCGACCACCACGTCCACCCCCAGCTCGGCCAGCTCCTGCCGGCGCTCGGCCGGGGCAGCCGCGCAGGTCAGCACGACGGGCTTCACCACCGCGTCGGTGACCAGCGGCGAGTCCGAGCTCAGCGCGCAGGTGCGGGTGACCACCGCGATCGGTGGCACCTCCGACAGGCCCAGCCGCCGGCGTCGCTCGGCCCGCACCTCGGTGTGCTTGACCCCGCGGTAGCCCTCTGCCAGGGCGGTACCCAAGCCGACGAGCACGACGTCGCAGAGGTCCCGTAGGAGGGCGAACACCCGCTTGTCCGGCTTGGTGGACAGGCCCGCCGAGAGCCCGTCGACGGACACCGCGCCGTCCAGGCTGGAGACGAAGTTCACCCGCACCCACGGCCGCTCCAGCGGCTCCGGGTAGGCGTAGACGCGCTCCAGGGCGGCGTCGTCCAGTGCGGGCTGTGAGATCAGTTCGATGGGCCACAGGCTGTGCACCGGCCCAGGTTAGGCTCACCGCCATGAGCATCCCGCGGCTGACCGACCGCGCGCCGGTGGTTGGCGCGGACGAGCTGGTCGCGGCGATGACACCGCCACCACGGTTCGGCGCCGTCCGGTTCGACACCTACCTGCCGAACCCGGATGAGCCCAGCCAGGCCGCGGCACTGGCCGCCTGCCGCGGCTTTGCCGAGGGCGTCGCCGCCGGCCCGCCGCGCCGCTCGTGGCTGCGGTCGCTGTTCGGGGGCACCGACCCGGCGCCCGCCCAGCCGGGCCTGTACCTGGACGGTGGTTTCGGGGTGGGCAAGACCCACCTGCTGGCCTCCCTCTGGCATGCGGTGCCGGGACCGAAGTCCTACGGCACGTTCGTCGAACTGACCCACCTCGTCGGTGCGCTCGGCTTCGCCGAGGCGGTACATCGGCTCTCCACCCACCGGCTGCTGGCGATCGACGAGTTCGAGCTGGACGACCCCGGCGACACCATGCTGGTCACCCGGTTGCTCAGCGAGCTGACCGGCGCGGGCGTGTTCGTCGCCGCGACCTCGAACACGCTGCCCGACAAGCTGGGCGAGGGGCGGTTCGCGGCCGACGACTTCCTGCGCGAGATCCACGCCATGTCGTCCCGCTTCGGCGTGGTGCGCGTCGACGGGCCGGACTACCGGCACCGGGGCCTGCCGGACGCGCCCGAGCCGGTCTCCGACGACGAGCTGACGCGCCGTGCCGCCGGGATCGGGGGCGCCACCCTCGACGATTTCGACGACCTGTGCGCGCACCTGGGACGGCTGCACCCGTCCCGCTACGGGCGCCTGGTCCAGGGGGTCACCGCCGTGCACCTTCGTGGCGTGCACGCCGCACCCGACCAGGACGTGGCCCTGCGGCTGGTCGTCCTCGCCGACCGCCTCTACGACGCCGCGATCCCGGTCGCGGTCTCCGGCGCGTCCCTCTCCGCGCTGTTCACCGAGGAGATGCTTCGGGGCGGCTACCGGAAGAAGTACCTGCGCGCGGTCTCACGCCTGGTCGCGCTGTCCCGCGACGCCGTCCGGGCCTGACCACCGGCCCGCGCCCGCCAGCGACCACGCCAGAGCCGAGAAGCCAACGAGGACCGTCGAGCGGTTCGGACCATCCGGGCGAACGGGGCCGGGCGACGATGCCGAACCTCGGAGCGCCTCGGTTCCGCTGTCCGTACCAGGAGGTCACCCGTTAGGCGCTCCTCCGGTGGCGTTCATCAGGCGTCCGGAGTCGACTGGGATTCATCCCGCCCTGTGTCCGGCGGGCGTGGCGGCCTGACAACGGAGGTTTGGCGATGACCCAGATGGCCGAGATGTCCCAGCAGATGCGGCAGTGCATCGACATGTGCAACCAGTGCCACACCATGTGCGAGCAGGCGATGAACCACTGTCTCCAGCAGGGTGGGCAGATGGCCCAGCGGCCGGTGATCATGATGCTGGTGGACTGTGCCGAGACGTGTCGAATGAACGCCGACATGATGATGCGCCAGTCCGACATGGCGAACCAGATGAGCCGGATGTGCGCCGAGGTATGTCGCTCGTGTGCCGACATGTGCGGCAAGATGGACGACCAGATGATGCGCGAGTGCGCCGACATGTGCCGCAAGTGCGCCGACATGTGCCAGCAGATGGCCGCAATGGCGCGGTAGGAACCGTACGTGGGCAGGACATCGGTGAGGCCGGGGCGAACCTGCGCCCCGGCCTCGCTCCGTGCCCGCGTCAGCGGGCGAGGACGCCGGCGATGGCGTCGATGCCGGCGTCCAGCTCCTCGCGGCTGATCACCAGCGGCGGCGCGACCCGCAGCGTGGTGTCGTGCGTCTCCTTGCACAGCACGCCGCGCTCGGCCAGCGCCTCGGACGCCTGCCGCCCGGTGGGCCCACCGGCCGCGATCTCGACACCGGCCCACAGGCCGCGGCCGCGCACCTCGGCGACGCCCTGACCGACCAGGTCGCGCAGCCGGGTGTGCAGATGGGCGCCCAGCTCCCGGGAGCGCTCCTGGAACTCACCGGTCGCCAGCAGTCGCACCACCGCCCGGCCCACGGCGCAGGCCAGTGGGTTGCCACCGAAGGTCGAGCCGTGCTCGCCCGGGCGCAGCACGCCGAGCACGTCGGCGCGGCCGACAACGGCCGAGACCGGCATGATGCCGCCGCCCAGCGCCTTGCCCAGCGTGTAGAGGTCGGCGCGCACGCCCTCGTGGTCCAGCGCGAGCAGGTCACCGGTCCGGGCGAGCCCGGACTGGATCTCGTCGGCGATCATCAGCACGTTGTTCTCGTCGCAGATCCGGCGCACGGTGCGCAGGTAGCCCAACGGCGGCACGACGACGCCCGACTCCCCCTGGATCGGCTCGATCAGCACGGTCGCGGTGCGCTCGGTGATCGCGGCGGCCAGCGCCTGGGCGTCCCCGTACCTGACCACCCGGAAGCCCGGGGTGAAGGGACCGAAGTCGGCGCGGGCGGTGTCGTCGGTGGAGAAGGACACGATCGTGGTGGTGCGACCGTGGAAGTTCGAGCCGGCCACCACGATCTCCGCGGTGTCCTCCGGGACACCCTTGATCCGGTAGGCCCACTTGCGGGCCACCTTGATCGCCGACTCCACGGCCTCGGCGCCGGAGTTCATCGGCAGCACCATCTCGGTGCCGGTCAGCTCGGCCAGCTCCCGGCAGAACAGGCCCAGCTGGTCGTGGTGGAACGCCCGGCTGGTCAGCGTCACCCGGCCCAGCTGCTCCGTGGCCGCGGCCACCAGGGCCGGGTGCCGGTGGCCGAAGTTCAGCGCCGAGTACCCGGACAGGAAGTCCAGGTAGCGGCGCCCGGCGACGTCGGTCACCCAGGCGCCCTCGGCATCGGCGATCACGATCGGCAGCGGGTGGTAGTTGTGCGTGCTCCACTGCTCGTCGAGCGCGATGTAGTCGGCCGCCGTCAGGGGCGCGCCGGTGGCGGGACGGTCGTCGGTCACGGTCATGTCGCAAGGCTAAGGGGCTCGTGCCAGCGGTTTCATCCGCCAGGCGTTGCGTGTACGCGCTGATCGTTGCGTGATTACCCGATGCGGTGGCGATCCTTTGCGTACACCGGTTCCGGTGCTCACCGCGCGTCACCTGCCGGCCGGTCCGGCGCACCCCGTTCCGGCGTTGCGGGGACGCCGGACACTCTTTTTCGCCATGATCGACCACGTTGAGGACAACTACCGGATTGGCGTAGACATGTCGGACGTTGGATTGTTCGGCTCCGGGCTTCGCCGCGCGTCCTGTCGCCGCGTTGCGATGCTCGCTTCGCCCGTCGCCTCGCGGCGCGGCGCGGCCCTGGGGGACGGATGAGGCGGGAGCACACCGACTTACGGGCCTACCTCGGCGGCTACACCACCGGCGACGCCGGCGGCCCCGGCCTGGCGGTCCTGGCCCTGAACCACCGCACCGGCGAGCCACGGCAGGAGCGGGTCGTGGACCTGGGCACCAACCCCTCCTTCCTGGCGCCGGCCCCGTCCGGCCGGACCCTCTACGCGGTGAACGAGGTCGACGACGGCCTGGTGACGGCGCTCGGGCTCGGCCCCGACGGGCTCCGCCCGCTGGGGGTGCAGCCGACCCTGGGCGCCCTACCGTGCCATCTCAGCGTCGACCCGAGCGGGGGCTTCCTGCTCACCGCCAACTACGGTTCGGGAAGCATTGTCGTGCACCCGATAGCCCCGGACGGGGGACTGGGGGAGGCCACGGACCTGGTCCAGCACACCGGGTCCGGGCTGGACCCGCAGCGCCAGGAGGGGCCACACGCCCACCAGGTACTCGGCGATCCCAGCGGCCGCTGGGTCCTCGCGGTCGACCTCGGCAGCGACAGCGTGCTGGTCCACCGGCTGGATCCACGGCGGGGCCGGCTGCACACGCACGCGGGCGCCCGGCTGCGGCCCGGTTCCGGTCCCCGACACCTCGCCTTCCATCCCACCGGGCGATTCGCCTACCTGGTCGGCGAGCTCGACTCGACGCTCATTGTCTGCCGTTGGGATCCCGAGAACGGGAAGCTGAGGCCGGAACGAACGCTGCCCACCGTCGCGGAGACCATCGGGAGCCGGAACTACCCGGCCGCGGTCGTGGTCTCGGGCGACGGCAGGTTCTGCTACGTCTCCAACCGCGGCCACGACAGCATCGCAACCTTCGCCCTGAGCGACGGGGGAGCCTCGGCACGGTTGCTGGGCACGATGCCCAGCGGCGGGAGCTGGCCACGCGACCTCGCCCTGGACCCCTCGGGCCGGCATCTCTACGCGTGCAACGAGCGCGGTCACTCGGTGGTCTGCTTCAAGGTCACCGCACGCACGGGTCAGCTGCACGCCACGGGCGCGCAGCTGGCGACCCGGGCGCCCTCCTGCCTGGTGATTCCGGACTGAGAACGTTCCGCTTTGCCGCCGTGACCGGTGGCGGCGAGGATGAGGACCATCCCCTGCCCGGAGGTCGTCATGCGATCGATCCGTTCGGTCCTCCGTCTGTCCCTGGCTCTCCTCGTCCCCGCCGCCTCGGTACTGGTGGCCGCGCCCGCGCAGGCCGTCGAGGTTCGTTACGTCGCGTTGGGTGACTCGTTCTCCTCCGGCCTCGGCACGCGCGACTACATCCCCGAGAGCGGGGACTGTCGCCGTAGTACCAAGGCATATCCGGCTCTGTGGGCGCGCAACAACGGCGTCACGTCGTTCGAGTTCGTCGCGTGCTCCGGCGCCACCGCCAACGATGTGCGGACGGGGCAACTGAATGCCCTGAACTCAGCCACCGGCCTCGTCACCGTCTCGGTGGGCGGCACCGACGCCGGGTTCACCGAAACCATGACCACCTGCCAGATCGGCAGCGACGTCCAGTGCAACCGTGCCGTCGACAACTCCGAACAGTTCATCCGCAACGAGCTTCCCTCCCGACTCGACACCGTCTACGCGGCGATCCGGGAACGCGCGCCAGCAGCGCGTGTGGTCGTGGTCGGTTATCCGCGGCTGTTCGAGATGGGCCCCTGCAACATCTTCGGTGCCATCAGCGAGGCGCGGCGCACCCGACTGAACGAGGTTGCGGACGCGCTTGCCGGGGTTGTCGGGGGTCGTGCCGCAGCCGCCGGTTTCGACTTCCTGGACGCCCGGGCGCGCTTCGCGGGGCACGGTGTGTGTTCACAGAACGAGTGGATCAACCGGTTGAGCTGGCCGGTGAACGAGTCGTACCACCCGAATCTCGACGGGCACGCCAACGGCTACCTCCCTGAGCTCACCGACAAGACCCGCGCAGCAACCACCGCACGCTGAACGCGCGGTGCGCGGCTCGTTGCGTAAAGCCGCCAGGTCATCGCGATGTTATGGCGGTTTCGAATGATCCCGACCACCTCACAGTGATGGCAGGTTCCCTTGCCAGGGAACAACATCACGAGGGGGTGGACCGTGGCCGCTCGGCAACGGCTGTCGGTGCTCGCGGTGGCAGTGGCCACCCTGGGCGCGCTCGTGGCCATCGCACCGCCGGGACACGGCACAGCGGCGTCCGGCGACACCGAGGTTCGCGAGGTGTTCTCCCCGGACAGCTCGATCACCCGGGTACGGATCCCGAAGCGGAGGCCGACCGCCGAACCGCTCGGGATCCCCTCCGCCGACGTGGTGCCGATCCACTGGACGGGACCGTCCAACCAGCGGCTGGACCTGGTCTTCGTCGGCGACGGGTACACCCGTGACGAGCTGGGCAAGTACCACGACCAGGTGGTGCGGCGATGGCAGCAGCTCCTCGAGGTGGTGCCCTTCGGCCAGCTCGAGGACCGGTTCAACGTGTGGCAGGTGAACGTCGTCTCGCCGGAGTCCGGGGTGGACAACGACCCGGTCCGCGGCATCAGCCGGAACACCACGCTCGACATGGGCTTCTGGTGCGGTGGGCTGGAGCGGCTGCTCTGCGTCGACGAGCGGAGGGCCCAGTGGTACGCGGCGTTGGCGCCCGAGGTGGATCAGGTGGTCGCGCTCGGTAACACGACCAAGTACGGCGGTGCCGGTGGGCGCGTCGCGACGTCGTCCGGCGGCAACGAGCAGGCCGGGCAGATCGTTCCGCACGAGCTCGGCCACTCCCTGGGCGGGCTGGCCGACGAGTACGACTACCCGAACGACCTGTACCGGGGCACCGAGCCGCGGGAGGTGAACGTCTCGATCCACGACGCCAGGACGCAGCAGGAGCGTCGGCTCAAGTGGCACCGCTACATCGGCCGGCCCTCACCGGACGGCGGGCTGGTGGGCGCCTTCGAGGGGGCCTACTACCACAGGCGCGGGGTCTACCGGCCCACCGAGAACTCCCTGATGCGCTCCCTCGGGCGCCCGTTCAACCTGCCGGGGCGGGACGTGATGGCCGACGCCATCCTGCGCAAGGCCGACGGGCAGCGGCAGGCCGGCGGGCTGCCGGCAGTGGCCCACCACGGCGCGCACTGACGCCTCCGCTCGGGCCCAGCGAGCGTAGGCGCTGCGCGCGGGACCCCCGGCTCGGGCAACCCGGTTCTGGCGGGGCGGGCAACCCGAGCCGGGGCGTCACCAACAGGCGGCCCCGCGCGGCGAGCCTGAACGGAAACCACTTCGATACCCGGCGCTGTCCTGCCAAACAGCCATCGTGCGTCCGGACACGGCCAAATGTGGTGCGCAGGACCTGTCCAGGCGCGACGGCAGGTTCCGGGGAGTGTGCCTGCCACACCACGGACGGCGTGATGTGGCGCCATGCCCCTGTCGAACAGACGGCGAGTGTCCGGGCCCAACGGAGCCGGTGCGCAAGTGCTGCCGAAGCAACCACGGCGGAAGCCGCACCCCAACATGCCGCAACCGAACCCTGCCCAAGCAACCAGCGGAGGGGGTCCGGGGGCTTGCCCCGGGTGGGGTGTGGGGGCTTCGCCCCCACAAAACACATAGGCACGAGCCGGTTCGGGCTTTCCGCGAACACACGTCTCCCCGGGCGCGTGGGCGATACTGGGATTGAACCAGTGACCTCTACCGTGTCAACGCGGTTTCGGGTTGTCTACCGAGATCGGCCGGTGACGCGGTGTGCTGTCTGTGCTGGGCTTTGTGTCGACGAGTGTTGTTCTGTGTCGCCTGGTGGCAGCAGGCCTGCTGACTTCCTGCTGACGCGAGCCAGGGCTGTCTCCTCCCATCAAAGTGGGGGCCGCTCGCACCATCCCGTCGACCTGGCAGCGCCCGACCACGCCGTGTCAAGGGGGCACCTGCGCTGAGTCCGCAGCCTCGGCGCCGAACCGCCCCCTTGACGCGGCGTGGTAGCCCTTCGGGAGGTCGACGGGATGGTGCGCCAGGGCGGCCACCACGAACCGCAGCGCTCCGACGCTCGGGCCATCCCGGAGACCTGCCGGCCCGGCGAGGGCATCTTTCTTTTCTGGTTGCGGCCCGACCGGCGGGACGTCGGCCGTCCTGTCCCGGCCGCGCGCCCGCCGGTCCTGCTCCGTCGCCCCGGCGCGAGACCGGCCGGAGGCCGCACGCTCGCTTGCCGGGGCGACTCGGACACTGGGGCCGAGCGGGCTGCGCGGGCGGGTCCTGGCGTGCCGGCCGAGCGGCCCGCCGCAGGCGGGCCGCCTTGACCAGGTAGAGAAAGTTCTCACGACGTGCGCCAGGGTCGGGCGGGTCAGGCTGCGTCGGTGGTGACCGTGGTCGCGGCGACTGTGCTCGGGTGCGGGATCGGCAAGCCTTCTTCGCGCAAGCCCTCGAGGTGGAACGCGATGGCTTCCCTCATCTCCGCGATGGCTTCGGCTTCGGTGTCGCCGAGTGCGACGCATCCGGGCAGATCTGGGCACCACGCGCCGTAACCGCCGTCCTCGGCGCGTTCGATGATGATCGCGTAGGTGATCACACAGACCTCCGGTCGATGCCTGCTTGTTTCAGGATGCTTCGTTCGGTGCCGATCGGCAACACCTTGCTGGGTTTGCCCGGCACGGTGACTCGACCTGGCTTCGTAGGGTGACGGTACTGTCGGTGGCTTCCTCGGGTGGCAACGAGATACCACCCGTCTGCTTCGAGGATTTTGAGAATTTCGCTCACTTTTAACGGCATGTGCTCCTTGCCTTTGATCAGGTTCGCCTGATCGCGTTCAATTCTTCAAGGAAAGCACGTGACTCGGCTTCACGGCCATACTCCACTTTGAGGACTGTCGCTAGATCTTGAGAGACCATTGCAAGTGATGGCAGCGACTTTCTGTCGCCTACGATTGCTCTGCGCCCGTGCGTCACAGCTTCCTCTAGGTCTCCTTCGCGTGCGGCGGCGACACCGAGAGTAATCCGAGCTTCGGCAATGCGCATTGGTGACCGTTCGTAGCCGTTGAAATCGGTTCCAACTCTGATCACTTCGTCTGCGAGTGTGCGCGCTAGTCGGTCTTCTCCGATGTGTCGGTAGCAGTCCATAGCGTAGAAGTCGAACTTCGTGGGATCGACAACGAAATGGTTATCGATGTTGTCCGGATAGGGCAGCGATTCGAGTAGCGAGCGTCCGCGTTCGAGTGCGTTTTCCATCTCTGCCCGTCGTCCCATGCGCGCCCAGGCTTTTGCCTCCTGTGCAATCAACTGGACGGTGACGCTGTGGCTTCCGGCGGCATCCTGACCAGCTTCGGCGGCTGCGATCACACCACGGTAGTCACCTGACGTGAGCGCGAACCATGCACGCATCTCGTGTGCCCAGCCGAGAATTCCGGCGCTGCCGACTTCCTCCCCTAGACTGAGCGCCGCTTTTCTTGTCGCTTCAGCCCCTCGGCGGTCACCCGAGTCATACTCGAGGCATCCGACCAGCAATGCTAGCCATCCGGCTAGTTCGAGCGTTTCGCGCCGCTGGCGGAAACTCAGACGCTGCTCTTGCATTTCGGCGATCCTGCGAAGCCATCGCCTGCCCTCTATGATTAGCTCGTGCGCTGAGCTTGATGCGTATTCCGAGCACAACCTCTCAACGGTAATGCGGACACCCTGTAGCGTAGCCTCATTGACCGCGGACGCGTTCAGTCGGCTGACGATTTCGAGCGTATCCATGCCGGTTGCGCTCAACAGTTCTAGATCGACGGTTCCGGCTTCCTGAGCGGGAGGGAACAGGGCCGCTGTTACCGTACCGAGTGTGGCCGCGATGATCGGGGCGTAAAAGTTCCCTGGCTTGTTCTCGCCGAGTTCCCATGCCTTCCACCGGCGCAACAGGTTGTCTGTGTCGGGAAGAGGTTTCTTCGCGTGCGTACGCATTCGCTCCGCAGCTTCGGCCTGCGACCACCCGCGCGCCTCCCGCAGCGACCGAATGCGCTGCGACCAAACAGGAAACTCGTGGGCCATCTCTCCCCCTTGCGTGGTGGGGCATCCGGTGCTGAGTCTCTCACCGGCATGGCTCGTGGCGAAGGTGCTGCGTTGGTGACGTGAGCGCATCACCATGTCATCACCGTGACACCACTCGCGACACTGTGGCGAGGGTCACTGATCGACGATGCTCGATGGCATGGGAGCAGTCAGAGCACGCGCCGATAGTCAGGGGCGGATTTCCGTCGTCAGGCGGCGGCCAGCGTTCGCCTTACACGAGTTACAGGACTGTACATATCACCTGGTCAGACGGGTTGAACGACTTATGACCGTTCGTCGTCGGCAGCTAGCTGCCTCTCGACGGCGTCAAGGCGCTGGGTGAGCGCCGTGAGCTGCTCCTTGATGGTGTCCAGCTCCGTCAGGATCGGGTCTCCGTCGTCCGGGTCGGTCGGCTGCGTGCCGTCGCGAATAGCGGCGAGGTGGCCAGAGGACCAGCCCAGAGCTTCTGAGATGGCAGCCAGTGTGCGGGGGCTGCGCCGGCGGGGGCGTTCGTTGAACAGCAGTTCGCGGACCGTCATCGGGGCCACTCGCGCCCGCTGCACTAGCTCGGCCTGCGTCATGTCGAGGTCGCTTAGCCGCTTCTGCATCGCGGCGGCTACAGCTTGCCAGTCCTTCGCCATGACTTCCCCTGACTCGATGGTTTCAGCTCCAATCTTAGCCCTGGTGTCATCACTCGAACAGAGTACGCGAAAGACCTTGACGGATCTTATTTCAGCTCTAGTATTAGAGGTGTCGCTAGACATCGCTCCTGGTGCTGGTGACGGTGACAGCAAAACGGCCCGGTGGGGCGGCTACCCCGACCGGGCCGAGAGGTGGACTTAGCGGGCGGCTACCCGCGAGGTCCGTGCGCAAGCTTGGCGGCTTCTGCGCTTCTTGAAGCGTAGAGCGTGCGGGTCATCGCGTCCAGCTCGCCCGTGGGTCCCTGACTTACGGGAGAAGATCACGTGACTGCGGTGTTTGCGGTTCCTGTGGA
>NZ_BMMK01000012.1:0-68089 GCF_014645795.1 Longimycelium tulufanense
CTCCCTCATTCCAACATCATCAGGCTGTCGTGCCCGTCACCAACCTCTATGGGCAGTACAGCTAGGTGACCCGCGCGAGGTCCTCCGGGGTGTCGACGTCGAGGGCCTCCCCCGGCCATGCGGGAACGTCGACCCGGGTGATCCGGCCCAGGGCGGCGCGCAGCGAATGCCCGGCCGTCCGATCCGGGAGCGCGGCCCGGAGCGCGTCGGTCCGCCACACCCCGATCAACCACTGGACCGCAGCGTGTTCGTCGACGAGTACCGCGCCGTCCGCGTCGGTCTCGTCCCGCAACGCGCCCCGTAGGCGCTCGACGGTGCTCGGTGCGACCGCCACGAGGTCGGCGGCGAACACGGCCACCTCCCGGACCGTGGGTGGCACGTGGGCCAGGCCGGCCACCAGCGCGGCGAGCGGGCCGGCCCCGGGTGGCTCCTCGCGGGTCTGGACGACGCCGGTCAGCCCCGGGCGGAAGGGGCCGACCACGACGACGGGCTCGGCCCCGGACACCGCCGACAGTGCCCGGTCGAGCAGGGTTCGGTCCCCGACCCGCAGGCCGGGCTTGTCCACGCCGCCCAGGCGCCGCCCGGTTCCACCGGCCAGCACGATGGCGGCCCAGGCGGTTCCGGATGTTCCGTGGGACGTTGTCCTCGCCCCCTCCGCGGGTTCGACGTACTTCCGCCTGCGACCACGCGACCGCGACACCGCCTGGTGGGCCGTGCTGTCCTGGTGAGCTCGGGCCAGGCAGCGGGGCTGATCCTCGCAGGTTCCGCGGACCATCATCCTCCGCCAGGGATCCGACGGATACCTGGGGGCACGGCTGATCAGCAGCGAGGGGAGGAAATCCGACCCGGAACAGTGTCGAAACAGGTGGTGGTCAAAGAATGCGCACGGCGTACGGCTGGATGCCGCCGTAGCGGACCGACGAGACGCGCACGACACCACCGGAGTACGGCGCCTCCACCATCATGCCGCTGCCCAGGTACAACGCGACGTGCGTTCCACCGTTGGGGCCCCAGAACAGCATGTCTCCCCGCCGCACCTGGGACAGCGGCACCCGCATTCCGGTGTTGTACTGGTAACCGCTGTACTTGGGCAGCGGGACACCCGCCCCGGCGAACGCATAGACCATCAGGCCGGAACAGTCGAACCCGACCTTGGCGTAGTCGCCGAAGGCGTCGGCCACGCCGCCGTCGCGGATGCCCAGGGTGGGGCCGTAGGCGTTACCACCGCCCCAGGCGTACTGAACGCCTAGCTGGGACATGGCTCGCCCGATCACCGTCTCGATGTTGCCCCGGCCGGAGATCCCCGGAACCGGAGATCCGGCCGGCACCGGCCGGTTCTGCGCTGCGGCCGCTGCCGCTGCCGCAGCGGCGGCTTCGGCCGCCCGACGCCGGGCTTCCTCCTCCTCGCGGCGCTTGGCCTCCAGCCACTCCTCGTACCGCCGGCGCTGGCCCTCCAGGGCGGCCACGTTCTCCCTGGCCTCCGCCAGCTCCCGCTCCACCTCGGCCTTGGTGTTCTCGATCCGCTCGGTCTGGCGCTGCTGCTGGCTGCGGGCCTGGATGGCGGCGGCCTTGGCGGCGTCGGCGGCGCGCTTGGCCGCCTCGGCCGCGGCCCGCTTGGCCTGGGCGTTCTCCAGCGCCTTGCGCGCCAGGGAGTCCTTGTTGGTCTTGTGCACCCGGGCCCGCTCCAGGTCATCGAGCACGTCGAGCTGGGAGCGGCTCACCAGATCCAGCATCTCGGCTCGGTCGAGCAGGTCCTTGGGGCCGCTGACGCCGAGGAAACCGGTGATCGAGCCCACGGTGCTGCCCTGCCGGTAGCTTGCGGCGGCGAACTCGTCGAGGCGTTTGCGGGCCTGTTCGATGGCGGAGTCGGCGGCATCGGCCTCGCGCCGGGCGGCGCGGGCGTCCTCGGCGGCCCTGCGGGCGGCCGCCTCGGCGCGCTCCAGGTCCACCAACGCCTTGCTGGCCTGCTCCATCTTGTAGGCGACCTCGTCGACGAGCTGTTGCAGCCGGGCCTCGGCCTCAGCGAGCCGGTTGGTCAGCTCGCCGACCCGCCTGGCCGTGGCCTCCACCTCGGCGTGGCCGGCGTCGATCTCGCTGTCGCTGGGATTGGGTGGGGGTGGAGGGACGGCGGCGCCGGTCCCGGGCACCGCGAACGCCACCGCGAGGGTCAGGGCACCGGCGAGGACTCCCCGCACCGTCCTCCGCATCGAGCACCGCACCGCCACGACGCTCACCTCCCCACGGGTCCACACCCGAGGCCCCGAAACCCCGCACGGCCACTTGAATGACAACTTTTCAGCCGAACGGAGGCATATAAGTACTCAGAGGAACTGTGCCACCGGGGTCACAGCCTTGCCACTTGAAACACTGACCACATCAGCCACAAGAGTAACACCGATATACGCAGAGTAGCCACAGTCCGTGATCAACTGTCCTGCACCGACCGAAGGGGCTGGACCGGCCGTCCCCGGCCCTCGCGTGCCACGAGGACGGTGCTCACCGTCCGCAACCCCGGGAAGCCCCGCTTCGGGTACGGCAGGAAACGGCCAGGATCGCTTAGCGCTTTCGGTGGTCTGGAGTTGTCCGCTTGGTCACGGTTGAGGCAGACGTCCCGGTCGAGCAGGACGTCGACGACGTTCGTGAACCGCTGCGATTCCCCGATGTCGACCACGACTCAGGGGACGTGGGCAGCGACGCACTCTCGTCACCGCGGCGACTCCGGCAGAAGGTAGCCACCGCGCTGGTACCTGCGGTAGGTCTCCTCAACGGAGACGCGCAGGTCCTCATGCAGGGCGAAGTACGCTGTCACCTCGGCCACCAGGTCGATGACCAACTGTGCGGCGGCGCCCAGGCGCTCCGGCCGGAACGCACCGTGCTTTTCGACCTTCACCCCCATCCCGGCATGATGGTGAACCCAGCGCGCGCAGTCGCCGGTGGCCGCGGTCAACCGGGCCAGCAGAACCAACGGCTGCCTCTCACTGTTGCCCGGCATCCGAAAACGAACATCCCGGTGGTAGTGCCCGGCGAGCGCGAAGGCTGCTCGCAGCACGTCGCGAAGCTCCTTGACCAGATTCCCCCGCACACGGGCGCGCTGGCCGCCGTCGGCCGCCACACGCAGGATCTCCTCGGCCAGTTCCCCCACCTCCTCGCACAGCCGGCCCAGTCGGTGCGGGGGTTCGTTGTGCTCCGGGAAACGTCGGCCGAACGCTTCCGCGAGTCCGCGCAGCGCCATCGTGAGATCGACTGGCTGGCCAGCAACATCAGTGATCGCGAAGCTGGGCATGTCGGCGAAGCACCGGGGTCAGTTGACCTGGCGGGAACGGCCGCGCCAGTAGGGTTCGCGCAGCTTGAACTTCTGCACCTTTCCGGTGGCGGTGCGCGGGATGCTGTCGCGGAACTCCACCGAGGTCGGCGCCTTGTAACCGGCCAGGCGGGCCTTGCAGTGGGCGATGATCTCCTGCTCGCTCACCTCGACGCCGTTCACCGGCACCACCAGGGCCTTGACCGTCTCCCCCCACCGGTCGTGCGGAACGCCGATCACGGCGACCTCCGCCACCGCGGGGTGGCTGAAGATGCAGTCCTCGACCTCAATCGAGGAAACGTTCTCCCCACCGCTGATGATGACGTCCTTCTTCCGGTCGGAGATCGTCAGGTGCCCCTCCGCGTCGAGGTGGCCGCCGTCGCCGGTGTGGAACCAGCCGTCGGCCAACGCTTCCCGGCTGGCCTCCTCGTGACACCAGTACCCCTCCAGCACCGTGTTGGACCGGGCCAACACCTCGCCACTCTCCGAAATCCGGAGCCGGGTACCGAGCGAGGGCGCCCCGGCACGGGACAGCTTGCGGGCGCGTTCCTCTGCCGGCAGCCCAAGGTCGGCCGGCCGCGTCCGGTTGAACGTCAGCAGCGGGCTCGTCTCGGTCAGGCCATAGATCTGCTGGAACTCCCAACCCAGCTCGGCCTCCATCCGTGCGATGGTGCGCGTGGGCGGGGGCGCCCCGGCACACACGATCCGTACCCGATCCCGCCCGGGGATCTCCCCCTCCCACTTCTCGGCCGCGTCGAGCACCATGTTCCACACCGCGGGCGCACCGAACATCAGCGTCACGCCGTGCCCCTCGACGCGCCGCAGGATCTCCGCGCCGTCGACCTTGCGCAGGACGACCTGCTTCACCCCGAGCCCGGCGAGCACGTAGGGCATTCCCCAGCCGTTGCAGTGGAACATCGGCAGGGTGTGCAGGTAGACGTCGCGCTCCCAGGTCCGGGTGTGCAGGCCGAAGGTCACCGAATTGATCCAGATGCTGCGGTGGGTGAGCTGGACGCCCTTGGGCCGCGCCGTCGTTCCCGACGTGTAGTTGATCGTGGCGGTGGCGTCCTCGTCCGGCGCGGACCACGGCCGGGGCTCGGTGTCGAACCGCATCACCTCGGTCTCGGTCTGCTCGCCGAGCACGAACCGCTTCGGCGCCTCGACCTCGCGCAGCGACTCGTCCAGTTCCGGGTCGACCAGCAGCACCGACGCGCCACTGTGCCGCACGATGTAGTCGACCTCGTCGGGCCGGAGCCGGAAGTTCACCGGCACGCACACCCGCCCGCCGGCCGGCACCGCGTACAGCAGCTCCAGCAGCCGGGCGGCGTTGTGGCTCACCACGGCGACCCGCTCGCCCTCGGCCAGGCCCAGCGCGTCCAGCCCGGCCTGCCAGGCCCGCGCCCGGCGCGCCACCTCGCCGTAGGTCGTCGTCGGCACGGGTGGGGCGGGCTGGTTCGGCTCGTCCACGATCGCGGGGCTGTCGGCGAAGACGGTCTCCGCCCGGTCAAGGAAATCGGTGACGGTGAGCGGCACGCGCATCCGGAGCACCTCCTGGCGAACTGCTGGCAGAAAGGTCCTCACCCTAAGCGAGAAAGCCGCGCGGGAACAGCGGTCTCAGCAGGGCCAACGCGGGGCATCGAGTTGGGGCCGCTTCCGCATCGAGCTGAACCCCATCTCCTTGGCGCGTGCGCAGAACTTTTCGTTGCGCAGGTTGTACTCCACGTGGAACACGGCCTTGCCCGCGTGAATGAACGGAAGCAGCTTGTGGCACTCGCGGAACTCGAAGCACTGCTCGTTCACGGCAAAGTCGAACGCGTCGACCAGCTCCGGGACCTGGTCGAGATCGTTCTTCAGCCCGATGGACAGTCCGCGGTCGTGCGCGAGTCCGGCGAGCATCCGGTTGTAGGTGAGCTGGTGTCCAACGGTCAGGGGAAAGCCGGTGTTGGCTTTGTACCCGTCCACCAGGTCCGCCTCGATCGCGTCGAAACCCTTGCGTCGGCACTCGTCGAACCGTTCGGCCATCAGGGATTCCAACACGTCGACACGCCGAATGTCCAGCCACCGCTCACCCGGCCATCCGTTGGGACGCCCGAGCAGTTCCGGGGGGAAGCGCCACCGATCCGGTCGGAAGTTTTCGAAGGCGCCGACGTTGACGTAACAGATGACCCGCCGACCACGGTCGTGCAGCGCCTGGATCTCCTCCGCGCTGGTCTCCACCCCATCGACGTCGTAGACGGCGGCATCGACGTCGAGGTCGAGCGTGCCCTCGAGCTGCCACTGCCAGGCGACGCCCGGTGTCGGCACCCAGCGTTGCGTCGGTGGGGGCGGCGTGCCCCTGGGCTCAGGCACGGCGTGCTCCAGCGCGGGTGTGCACCCTGGGACGGCGATGGCCACCGCGAGCAGGAACGGCAGTGTCCGGAAACATGTCACGCACCTAGCGTCATATGTCGTGGCAGACCCTGCCACGGATTGGCGCCACCCAACTCGGTGATGGTGACGACCCCGGCGTGGTAATGCGCGGCCAGGCGCGCCACGAGCCAGCGTCGCAACGGGGGCACGGCGTAGACCAGGTGGCAGAAGCGGTGCGCCGGATGGCGGCGGACCCAGAACGGCACCGTGAGACACCGGTAGGCGGGCCACGGCCCCTCGAACGTGACCAGCAGGTCGGCCAGCTCCATGTAACCCGGATAGGGGTAGACGCCGGGATTGAGCGTCGTCTCCGTCGCGCCTGCGCGTCGCATCGCCGCGCCGAGGCGCGCGTAGTAGGGCAGCCATGCGCGTTCGGCGGCCACCTGGTCGAGGAAGGCCCGACGAACCCCGTACCAGTCCCGGTAGCGTTCGACGTCCCGCAGGCAGGCGTCCCAGGGCCGGCGGCCGTAGTCGGTGTCGACGTACCCCGCGACCCGCACCCCGGCCGCCAGGAGCGGCTCGACCACGCCGGCGAACTCCGGGTCCCGCCGCTCCCCCGGCCCGTCGGCGATGTTGAGCACCACCAGGCGCAGCCGGTCACCCGCTGCCGCCAACCGCCGCCAGTCCGCCGGAGCCGTGAGCGGATGGAAGTAGGCCGGCACGACGCTGGGCATCACGGAAACGGACACGCCACCTCCCGCCACACGTCCGTCAGGGTCGTGGTCAGCGTCCGGGTCGGCCGCCAGCCCAGGACGCGGCGGGCGACCGTGAGGTCCGCCGCCTGCCACGACACCAGTGCCGAGCGGTCCGGGGGCGGCTCGGCCTCGTGCAGCGGGCCGTCGTGACCGGCGATCGACAGCAGGGCGCGCACCAGCTCCCGTACCTGGGTGGCCCGGCCGCTACCCACGTTGATCAACCACCGGGGGGTGCTGACCCGGGCGGCGGCCACGACCGCGTTCGCGACGTCGCGGGCGTCGACGAAGTCGCGGTGGTCACCGAGCGGACCCAGCCGGATCTCCGGCTCGCGGTCCCGCAGCTGGCGGACGAGCCGGCCGAGCAGGCTGCCCTCCGGGATGCCCGGACCGACCGGGTTGAACACCCGCAGCACCACCGCGTCCAGCCCGGCTACCCGGGCCAGCCGCAGGAGCTGGGTGCCGCCGAGCTTGGTCACGCCGTAGGCCGCCACCGGGTGTGCCGGGGTGTCCTCGGCGACCGCGATTCCGGTGCGGACACGGCCGTACTCGGCGGCCGAGCCGATGTGCACCAACCTGGTGGTCGGCCGGGTGCGCAGCATCGCCTCGGCCAGCCTCCCGACCGCGGTCGTGTTCACCGCCGCCTGCTCGGCGGGGGTGCCGCCGACCATGCCGGCCGCGTTGATCACCACATCGGGGTTGGCCGCGGCCAGCACGTCACCCAGTTCCCGTACGCCGGCGGTGGCCAGGTCGAGCCGGAGGTGCGCCTGGCCCGAGTCGACCGGCCGGCGGCCCGCGGTCAGCAGCCGCGCCTCGGGGTCGGTGACCAGCCGGTCCCACACGTGCCGGCCGAGGAATCCCGAGGCGCCGAGAAGGAGGTAGCGAGTCACGCGTGCCCTCCGAGCAGGATCGGGCGGAGCAGGGTGAACTCGGCGTTGGCGCGGTCGTAGTCGTCCGGACGGCCGATGTCCAGCCAGTACCCGTCGAAGGCGTGCTCGCGCGGCGGGGTTCCCGCCGCCAGCAGCTTTACCACCAGTTCGTCGAACCCCAGCGGCAGCCCGGGCTCGTAACCGCGCAGCGTGTCCGCGGACAGGCCGTAGACACCCATGCTCACCCGGTACTCGAGTGTCGGCTTCTCGCTGAACTCCACGATCCGCCCCTCGCGGGAGGAGAGCACCCCGAAGTCGATCTTCACCTGGCGCCGGTTGGTGGCCACGGTGAGCGGGGCGTCCTCGGCCACGTGCTGCCGCAGCACCTCGCCGAAGTCGAGGTTGGTGAGCACGTCCCCGTTCATCACCAGGAAGTGGCGTGGTAGCCGGTCCAGCAGGGCCAGCAGCGGACCGATCGTGCCCAGCGGGGACTCCTCCTGGGCGTAGTCCACCTCGATGTCCCATCTGCTCCCGTCGCCCACGTAGGAGCGGATGAGGTGGCCCAGGTGTCCGATCGCCAGCGTCGCGCTGCGGAATCCACAGCTGGCGAGCTGGTGCAGGACGATGTCCAGGATCGAGTGCTCCTCCCCGATGGGGACCAGGGGCTTGGGCAGGCAGGTGGTGTAGGGCCGCAACCGGACCCCCTTGCCCCCGGCCAGAACCACAGCGTGCACGGCGTCCCTCCTGTTCTGGGTTCACTGGTTGTAGAGGTCGGGCTTGTAGTGTTGGAGGTTGGCCGGGTCGACGAACCATTCGATGGTTGCGGCCAGCCCGGCGTCGCGGTTGTGGGCCGGCTGCCACCCGGTGCGCTCGCGGAGCTTGCTGGCGTCGCACACCAGGCGCATCACCTCGGAGTCCTTGGGGCGGACCCGGGCCGCCTCCTCCACGATGGACACCTCGCGTCCCATCACGCGCGCGATGTCGTCGGCGAGCTGGCCGATGGAGACCTCCTCACCGGTACCGGCGTTGAACTGCTCGCCGACCACGGCCGTGGCGGGTGCCGTCCCCACCGCGAGGAACGCCGCGACGGTGTCCTCGACGTAGAGAAAGTCGCGGGTGGGGCGCAGTGACCCCAGGCGAAGCTCCCGGGCCCCTGCGGCCAGCTGGCTGATGGTGGTCGGGATGACCGCCCGGGCCGACTGCCGGGGCCCGAACGTGTTGAACGGCCGGAGGATCACCGCGGGCAGGCCGAAGCTGAGGTGGTAGGACTCGACGAGCTTGTCCGCGCCGACCTTTGATGCCGCGTAGGGCGACTGCGCCTGGACGGGATGGTCCTCGGCGATGGGGACGGTACGCGCGGTACCGTAGGTCTCACTGGTGGAGGTGTGCACCAGCCTCGGGGTCTGCGCCTCCCGAACCGCTTCCAGCACATTGAGCGTTCCAGTGACATTGGTGTCCACATACGATCGCGGAGCGCGGTAGGAATACGGGATCGCGATCAGCGCGGCGAGGTGGTACACCGTCTCGGCGTCCGCCACCAGCTCGCGCACGCTGGACGGGTCACGGACGTCCCCCATGACGGTCTCGACCTCGGCCAGCACCTCGTGCGGCAGCGACTCCAGCCACCCCCACGAGCCGAACGAGTTGTACCACACCATGGCGCGTACCCGGTTCCCCGAGCGCACCAACAGGTCGACCAGGTGGGAACCGATGAACCCCTCGGCTCCGGTCACCGCAACAACGGATGTCACCTCGACACTCCTTGTCTGTTTCCCTAGACGTGACGCGAGACTCGCCCCACGACCACCCCGCCGTAGATCAGTAGCGCGACGGTGAGCGCACCGAACGTGCCGAGCTGGGCCTCGATCGGGTCGAGCCAGATCGGGGTCGGCTGGGGAATGAAGATGTCCACCATGGCGAGAATCTCGGCTCCGTACAGGATGAAGACGTCGACGATCAGCGCCACCGCACAGGAGGCCAACACGAATCCACTGACTCCCATCGCCTGCAACAGCAGGGCGATGAAGAGCGCGGCAGCGGCGACAACCGGGACGGCTCCCCGAATCGCAAGATCAATCTCATCGACGCCCGGCTCCCACCGCAGCGCGAGGACCGGCGCGGTGAGTGAGACTGTCGACATCAGATAGTAGAACCACACGGTGAGCAAGGAAACCCTTGCCTGCCGGGAAAATTCTCCAATTCCTTGACAACGTCCCAGTAGGTCGTAGGTGTGTTGCCGGTACCCGGTCAACAACCACTCCGCGATACCCATGCTCAACGACAACGACACCGCCGTGCTGGGAACAGAGGGCCCATCAGCCGCAGGAAGACCACCGGTTGCCAACAACACCATTCCTGCCGCGAGTACACCGAACAACACGTGGGGCAACGCACGCACGGAGTCCCGCGCTCTCAACGAGCCCCGTTTGGCCGGCGGTCCACCCCTGGTGTTCCGTAACGCGAGCAACGCGATCGCGATCAGGCACGTGGCCGACACACCCCCGACCCAACCGGACAGCGAGAACGGTCTCCCCAGCACGAGGTAGGTGAGACAGACCGCCACGAGCGGCAGGAGCACCGACATCAGTTGCCATTCGGCACCCAGGACAAGCAGGACCGTGGCGGCCAGGAGGTACACCACGAGCCCGGCGGCCAGCGCCACCACCCCGAGTTCGGCACCGGTGAGCGCGGCCATTCCCACCAGGCCGGTCACCAGGATTCCGGAGAGCAGGAGAAACCCCTTGCGCAGCACGAGCATGGCGCCACCGCGGTCGAGCTGGCCCAACCGTGACCATCCGAGGTAGGCCAGTCCCTGCCCGGCCGACCACGAGGCCACCAGCGCCACGACGAGGAGGGTGAGCTGCACCGGCCCGAAGAACAGCGGGGTCAGCGCCACATAGCACGCTCCCGGAAGGGCGAACAGCACGCCCCTGGTCATGTGGGTGAGGGGCTGGACCTGCCACGGGCACGGCTCCCGTTGCGGTTCCGCCGGGTTCCTCGGTACCACGGCGAACAGCTCGCGGGCCAGGGCGAAGACATCGGGACGGCGGAACCGCTCCCGCGCTGAACGGTCGTTGATCCCATCGGCTTCGAGGGCGGCCGCAATCTCCAGCGGGTCAACCGCGTTGGCGCAGGTCTGCTCCATCTGGTGGGCAAGCTGGTGCGCGGGATCGGTGGGGGCCAGGACCCGGACCGTCGGCCCGTCGGCCGTGCCGAGGCCCGCCGGTGCCACCTCGGGAACGGTTCCCGCGCTCATGCCGAGATCACCGGCCTAGTTGGAAGCTCCCACCAGCGGGCCGGGGAAGGCTGCAACGGCAACGGCATATCCGAGCCCAGGGCCCGGTACATCTCGTCGAAACTCGACACGGCCTTGTCCACGGTGAACTGGCCCAGGGCCCTCGTGCGGGCGGCTCTGCCGAGCCGTGTCCGCAACACGGGATCGCGCAACAGTCGCAGGCACGCCTCGGCCATGGCCGTCGGATCGCGCGGCGGGACGACGAACCCGGTGTCCCCCACCGCCTCGGAGACACCTCCGACATCGGTCGCCACCGTGGCCCGCCCGCAGGTCATGGCCTCGATCAGGGTGTAGGGAAAGCCCTCGGAGATGCTGGACAACACCACGACGTTGCCGGCCGCGTAGGCGTCCCGGATCTTCTCCACCCGGCCCTCAAAGGTCACCGACTCGGTGAGGCCGAGCTCGGTGACCAGGTTCCGGCACCGTTCCAGGTATCCCTCATTCCCCTTGGGCGTGCCACCGAAGATGCGTAGCCGTGTCGCCGGCAGCCGGTACCGCACGAGGGCGAAGGCACGGATCAACGTTTCCAGGTCCTTGATCGGGTCGATGCGCCCGGCCCAGCTCAGGGTGGGTACCGCCGGCTCCTCTGCGGCAGGTGGGAAGGCTTGTGGGTCGACGCCGTTGTAGATGGTGCGGATGCGTCGTGGGTTCGCGCCCAGCCGCTCCTCCCACCGCTGGTTGTAGCGGTTTCCCGGGGTGACCAGCACGGCTGAGCTGCACGCGAGCATGCACAGCCGGCGGGTGAAGGCCAGCAGCAGGGACTTCACGGGCCACCGGTACGGACCGGTGCGCAGCGCGAGGTAGCGCTCGCGGAGGTAGATGCCGTGCTCGGTGAGCAGGAGCCGCGCCCCGTGCTCCCACTGGGCGGCCAACGCCACCAACGTGGCCAGCCCGTTGGCGACGCAGTGCACGATTCTGACGTGTGGGGGAGGCACGGAGAGAGGGCGGAGAGAAGCCATGAGCAGGCGCATTGCGGTGACCGCGTCGCCGACGGTCGGTTTCGTTGCGGCAATACGGGGGTCGCGTTGCCACCGCTCCAGCACCATCCGCACCGCGAGTTCGTCATTCATCACCACCGCAAGGTCTTCCTGGCGCGCGTGTTCGTACAGCGCGCGCAGTGCCTGGGCGAACCAGACCTGTGCGTGGTCGTCGGGGTCCAGCAGGGAGTCGAACAGTAGCTGCAGTGCCGGTGCGAATTGGCGGAGGGCTCGCCGACCGACCCGGCTCGGCGGCACCGGTCCCCACAACGGGATCGGGGTCACGGTGGTCACGTTGCCCGGTATCTCCCAGACGAGGCTCTCGCTGCCGGTACCGACCAGGGCGACGAGGTGGAACTCGTACTGCGACAGCCCGCGCACGAGCTGGTCGCACCACACGCTCACGCCCCCGAAGCCATAGGGGTAGGTGCCCTCGGTGATCAACCCGACCTCCATCTGTCGCACCCCCATCAGGCTTCCGTTGGGAGCACGATCGCCACGGTCGATGCGGCGGTCCGGTATCCGGAGCGCTCGCCCGCGTAGCCGTCGCCGAAGACCTTCGCGACGGGGCTGGTGAGCCAGCTGCCCTCGGGAACGGTGACCGGAACCTCCAGCCCGTCCGGTCCCCGCACGGTGACGAGGTTGCCCCGCTGGTACGCGACGATCTCGGAGCCGTTGGTCAGGGCCGCACGCCACCTAGCCTGGCGGAGCAGCATCTGGCCGGCCTCGCCGTGTCGCGGGTTCACCAGTGGGGCGTTGCCGGCGAAAACGTCCCGGTACTCCTGCAGCACCGAGTCCAGGAACGGGTAGAGGAGGCGTTCCTCGGCCAGGTTGGACTGGTGCGTGTAGTGCGGCCGGGGGTCGTTGGAAAGCACGTGCCGAAGGGCGATACGCGTCTCCATGGGCACGATGTGGGACCGGTAGCCCGTCGCCGGGTCGAGGGGCTCGATACAGGTCATGGTTTGCGGGTTGTCCTCACAACGGCCACTACCGCCGTCAGCACGCGAGGTGTAGATCCAGTTGTACTGGTCGACCTCCTCGACCTCGGTCCCCACGTTGTAGAAGAGGTTCACCGGGTGCCGGGGAACGGTCAGTGTCCCGCCCACCGGGCGCTGCCCGGGGTCACGCGAGTTGTCCGAACCCAACCACCGGATCTCGTTGGCCTCCAAGGCCGGAGCGAGGTTCGGGTTGTCCGCGGGTTGCGGGGGCAGGACCCGCAACCCGGAATGCTCGCCGGTGACCAGCTCGTCCGGCCGGATAGACAAACCGTTCCGCATCGCCCACTTGATGTTCTTGCTGATCTCCTCGCTGATCATGCGTTCGCTCACCCAACGGGTCCTGCCGGTGGAGTCGGTCGCGCAGGTCCACGGGATCGTCGAGTGATCCTGTTCGCACCCGAGATACGGGTGCGAGTAGGTGTGGTTGGTCCAGCGGAACTCCGGCCTCGACTCCAGGAAGGCGTCGGTGAGCGGGTCCGCACCGTTTTTGGCCATCGCCTCGTCGCTGCCGCCGCCGTTGAACAACAGGTCGGGCTGGAACCGGTTCCTGCTCTGCCAGTCCCTGAGGGCGGCGACGTCGGACTCGGTCATCCGGATCTTCTTCGTCGGCGCAACGTCGGGCGGGCAGTCGCTCCCCGGTGTGCAGTTTCCGGTGACGCTCCAGCGGGAGTTCAGCAGGAACACGTCATCGACGTGCATCGAGAAGTAGTTGCGCCAGTGTCCCAGGTGGACGCCGCGGGTCATCCAGCTGATGAGGCCATGCGCGAACAACCGGAAGTGGGGTTGGTGGGCGTGGTAGGAGAAGGTCAGTACCAGCTGCTCACGGCCGTCGTGTTGGTGGACACCGGCCAGCACTCCCGTCTGGCCCCCACCGGGGGCCGGTGCGGTCAGCAGCGGAAGGAAGCTTCGGCCGGTGGTTGGGTCGGCGGGCAGCGGATTCGCCAGGTGCCCGTAGGTCTCCGGCACCGAGGCGTCGTTGTCGGCGAAGCGGATGGGACCCCGTAGGTATCGCCACGCTCCGGCGAGACCGTTGGTGGTGACCTGGGTGGTGGTTCCGTCGAGCGGTCCGGAGAACCACGGGGCACCCAACCCGGTCCCGGCGCCGGGGCGCTCGGAGGCGACAACCTCCCTGATCCGGAAACGCCGCTGGAAGTCACGCATCGCGGTGCGCTCGGTCTCGGCGAGCCCGTTCGGCATCGCGCTCGGCAGCACGACCGCCTGAAATTTCGCCCGTTCCGTCCCCTCCACCGTGTCGGCAAGGAACGCGTCGGTGATGACCGGCCGGTCACCGTCGGCAAGCTCGACGACCTGGGTGGGGACACCCTCGTCGGCCAGGGCCGCACGGATCGCCTCGACCGGTGGTGTGCCGTTGGTGACGAGGAGCACGCGCAGGTCGATCCGGGGGCCATCGGTCGACGTGACGATCGGAACCGTCGGGGCGGAGACCGGGGCGGTCGGCGCGGAAGCCGGGATGAGTGCACCGACGAGCATCGTGACCGCTGCGGCGAGCACAGCGGCCATGAGCGACCGGGACCGGACGGCAGGTGGCATCAGCGGCGATCTCCATTCGGTGCTACCTGGGCGAAACCGTTGGCGGACAGGCTTATCCGCGACGACAAGGCATGTGCCATGGAGTGCGGGGGAGGCCGGGTTTTGGCCCACGTCTGACTCTTTCCCCGCCGGTTCCCGTTGGCGCCGTGGGGAACGGGTAAGCAAGGGACACGACGAGGGATCCGGTCAAGGAAAAACGTCTGGCCCGTCTGGCCGACGTGGTGAGGGCTCGGTGGTCACGGCGGACGGCCGGTGGGTGCGGTGGCCGTGCCCGAGCACGAGGGCAACTCTGCTAAGAGGACACTTGCTTCACAGAGCCTCCAATCGATGGACGACAGGGGTTGGCGTGGCACGCGGAACACGCCACACGGGAGCGACGCCCCGACTATCGCGCACCACGCGGCGTGTCATTACGCGCTTGGCAACAAATTCCCGTTCGGCCAGCACTCTCCACCCGAACAGAGCAATAACGAACCGGTGCACTGACCCATAAGGAGTACACAATCTTGGTTCGAACAGCCCAGCACCGGCGGCCTCATGGCCCCCTCACGGGGACCAGAAACCGGTGCCACGGCAAGAAGTTTCACAATCGAGAAAGCTACCAACAGGTAATCCGGTAATCGTGTTTACACCCAACCAGAAATGCCCCGCAATTCGCCGGGAAGGACCAATTTTCGGCAACAATGATTACCGGCGGCGCCGGGTGGGACCCGGACGCGCTACGACATCCCAGTGATCCACCCGGGGAGCCATCGCCCGAAAGAGGGAGGACGTCCGCGCGCAGCGGTGTGATCCACCGGACCAGTTCAGTCCGGAGTAGACATCCACAGTGGATAGACGACCTAGCCAGCGACGGGGCCGGTCTGCTAAGCGAAGGAACGTGGCTCCGGTGAGTCCGCCCAGGTTCCCTCAGCCGCCCGAGCGCAGGAGTCCCTGCGTTGCCGGGCATCCGGGTCGTCATGTCCGCATCGCGGCGCACGCGGTGACCGGGATCAGTCCCAGGTGGACGGATCGCCCCACGTCGTCATCCGCAGCCGGGGAAGATCCCGTACCGGAACCCGCGCCAGCTCGGGCAGGGTCGTGGCCACCGGATCGCGCAGCACCGCCGAGGCGAACGGGTCGTACGGCGTCGGCTCGGCGTTGCAGATGAGCACCGCGGCGCCCGCCTGGGCGGCCAGCCCCACCAGGCCGGCGGCCGGCTGCACGGTGAGCGAGGTGCCGGCGGCCAGCAGCAGGTCGCAGTCCAGGGCCGCCTCGCGCGCCCGGCGGAGCACGTCCGGGTCCAGCGGCTGCCCGAAGGACACCGTGGTCGACTTGAGGATCCCGTAGCAGCCCTCGCAGTGCGGGTCGTCCTCGCCCTCGGCGAGCCGGCGCAGCGCATCCCTCATCTGGCCACGGGCTCCGCAGGTGAGGCACACCGTGCCGAACAACGAGCCGTGCAGTTCGACAACCAACCCGGGGTCGGAACCGGCGCGCTGGTGCAGTTCGTCGATGTTCTGGGTCAGCAGAGCCCGTAGCCGGCCGCTGCGCTCCAGCTCTACCAGGGCGAGGTGGGTCGGGTTCGGCTCGGCGTGCCAGGCGGGGTGCTCCGCGCGGGCGCGCCAGGCCCGGCGGCGGACCTCCGGGTCGTCGACGTAGGCATGCAGCGTGAACAGCCGCTGTGTCTCCGGCTGCCGGGTCCACACGCCGTCCGGCCCGCGGAAGTCTGGGATGCCGGAGTCGGTGGACACCCCCGCGCCGGTGAGCACGGTGATCCGGCGGGCCGTGGCGATCAGTTCCGCCGCCTTCGCCCACTCGGCCCCGGTGTCCGTACCGCCTGGATGCACGGCCCCACCGTACGGGACATCGTGGACCGCTCCATAGCAGTCCGGTTACCGCCGGGTTCTACCGGCCGGTCACCTGCTGGGCGGACTGCACCAGCACATTTCCACGCACGTCGAAGTAGTGCGCGAAGCACGTCAAGGCAGGAGAAGTCGCGGCGACGGTCCCGCGGCATCACCTGCTGAGGCTGAGGATGTCGATGCCCCGCTTGTTGTCGGCCACGTACGCCAGACCCCGGTGCCACATTGGCTGCCAGGACGCCGCGTCACGCGGCCGGAAGTAGGCGATCTGGGTGGGGTTCGTCGGATCACTGACGTCCAGGAACCGGGTGCCCTGGGCATAGAAGGACTGCACCAGCACATTTCCACGCACGTCGAAGTAGTGCGCGGAGCAGTCGCCGCTGTTCGGGTCGCTGCCCTCCTGGCCGGCGACGCTCCAGGTGCCCAGGGTGCGCAGCCGGAACGGCTTGTCGGGCCTGGAGCGCCAGCCCTGGCCGTCGTAGGAGCCGGCGAGCGAGGAGATGACCAACACACCGTCTCCCGCGCACCCGGAGAGGAAGCTCTCCTCGGTCACGTAGAGGATGTCGCCGCGACCCCGGTGTCCGGCGGGCTGCCCGCCGTCCGCCGCGCGCCGCCCGACCGGCCGGTAGCTGTTGTGCATGAACTTGGAAGGGGCGGCCACCTCGTCGATGCCGCCGCCCGCGTAGGGCACCGGCTCGATCGGGGTCGCCCGGCGCATGGTGTTGCTCACCGGGTCGCGGTGAACGCCCTCGGTCCAGTACCCGCGCACGCCGCCCCGCCCGGATACCCACGCGATGCCGGCGTCATCGACCTGCACGTCGTGCACGTAGTCGGTCTTGCCGTCGTTGCGGCCGGTGTCGATGGGCTCGGGGAAGACCTTGGGGTTACGCGGGTCGCGGATGTCGGTGACCCAGACCGGGCGGCCGCCCCAGTCCGCCGGCATGTTGGCCGCCTTCGCCGGGCCCCCGGTCCACAGGTAGCGACAGTTGTTGACGCAGCTCGTGGTGTGGCCCGCCGGGACCTTCACGTAGCTGAGCACCTCCAGCCGTTCCGGGTTGCTGGCGTCGACCACGTAGACGCCGGACTCACCGGTCTGCGTGTTGCCGCCGAACGCGCGCGGATCACGAGCGAGGAAGACGAGCTTTCGAATTGGGTCGACCTCGGTGTCCTCGGTCTCCCACATCCCCGGCATGGACAGCCGGCCGACGAGCCTGGGCCGGGCCGGGTCCGCGGTGACGTCATAGGCCCGCAGCCCGAACTGGCCGGACACCAGCATCACGTCCCGTTGCCCGTACTGCAGGAAGTTCACCGAGATCGCGCCCTGGGCGTCGGGCACGCTGCCGACGTGCTGCACACCCTTGACCGAGCTGGTACCGCTGTCGGCCGCCCGGGTGGTGACGTCGTGCCCGCCCTCACCCGTGGCGTGGTCGGGGTCGCAGGCGTCGGCGGGCATCGTGGTCACGGTCAACGCGGCGGCGACGGCGAGGGCGAGACCGGAACGCAGGAACCAGCTACGGGTAGACACGTCCACCTCCCGGCGTGCGGTGGCGCGGCAGCGCGGCTCCACGCTAGGGCGGGTCACGGCGGTGCAACAACCGACGAACGGCCCCCGGCCCCTCCCCCGGACGGGGCCTGCCGTCGCCGCCGGCTTCTGGTGCGATGGCCCTGGTTCGACCGGAGACGATCAACGGAGGTGCCATGCGGGGCGGCATTGCGGTGCTCGTCGCGGTCCTGGTTGCCACGCTCGCCGGATGTTCCGGGAGCGGGCGGGAAGCCGCCGAACCCGGCGTGCTGTCGGTGGGCCTGCGCGAACCGGGGAGTCTGCTGCCGGCCCAGGCCCACACGGTCGCGCAGCGCACGATCGTCGGCGCGTTGTGGACGCCGTTGGTCACCGTCGACCAGGACCGCGTGGAGCCGGTGGCCGCCGAGTCGGTTACCAGCCAGGACCAGGTGAACTGGACGGTGCGGTTGCGCCCGGGAATGCGGTTCCACGACGGAACCCCGGTTACCGCAAAGTCCTATGTAGACACCTGGCAGGCGGTGGCTACCGAGCGGTGGCCCGGGTCCCGGGTGCTCACTGACGTGCTCCGTCCCGTGCGGATGCGCGCCGCGGACGAGACCACGGTGGAGATCGTGCTCGACCGCCCCTTCGGCCAGGTTCCGTTCGTCCTGGCTTCGCCCGCGTTGCTACCGCTCCCGGAGTCCGTCCTGTCCACACGGGACTGGTCGGGCTTCGCGCGTCACCCGGTAGGCACCGGACCGTACAAGATGACCGAGGCGTGGCGCCCTGGCAACGGTGCACGGCTCACTCGCTTCGACGCGTACAGCGGCCGCCGACCCGGCAAGGTGCGCGACATCGCGCTACGCGTGATCGACGATCCGATGGCCCAGTACGACCAGGTGCGCTCGGGTGATCTGGACCTCGCCACCCAGGTGCCCAAGGCACGACACGAATCGATGCGCAAGGACTTCCCCGACCGCCATGTCCTGTGGCCGCTCTCGGAGGTGAGCTATCTCGGGATCGCCGTTGCGGACACCCGCCTGGCCGAGGCCGCCGTGCGGCACGCGCTGGCATTGGCCGTCGGTCGGGAGGAGCTCGAGCGAGGTCCGTTGGGATACCAAGTCGATCTCGCGCAGGGTCTCGCCCCGCCCGCGGTGCCGTTGACGCAACGCTCCGGGCCATGTCGGCCGTGCACGCACGACCCGGAGGCGGCGAAGGCGTTGCTGGAGCAGTCCGGTGGTCTCACCGGTCCGGTGCCGTTGCGGTTCGACGCCGACTCCGCGCAAGGCCAGTGGGCACCGGCACTGGCCGAACAGCTTCGCCGTGTCCCCGGCGTCCCGGAGATCGTGCCGACCTCGCTGCCCGGCCCGGAGTTCCGTGCCCTGCTGGCGAACCGGCCTTCGGACGGGTTGTTCACCATCACCAGAACCCTGTGGTCGCCAAGCCCGTACGAGGCGTTGTCCGGGCTGGCGGGGCCCACGGGGTACGCGGACGAGGGCTTCGACCAGATGCTCGCCGCCTCCGAAGCCACCACCGACCCGGCCGAGATCGGCCGGCTCTCCCGGCTCGCCGAGAACCAGCTGCTGCGGGACCTACCGGTCATCCCGCTGTGGTCTGCCCACGGACACGCGGTGTGGAGCGACCGGGTATTCAACGTCACCGCGGAGGCCCTGGGCGGAATCGATCTGGCCTTCGTCGACCTCCGCGACTGACCGCTACCTCGCCGACCCGCGGGACCTCGCCGCGGCCAGGGTTCGTGCCCGGCCCGACACGATCTCGGGCGGACCGACCGGCGGAGCCTCAGCAGCGCCTGCAACCCGGCGGGAACCGGGAGCTGCTCGCGAGGGTCGGAGGAGGCATGCCCCGCACCCGACCCCGCCCGCCGTGGCTGGCGCTCACCCTCACCGGCCTGCTCCTCACCGTGGCCGGAACGTTCCTGCCCTGGCTGCGTTCGGGCCGCGTGTCCCGGGACAGCTACCAGGCACTCGGCGCATTGCACCGGCTGACCAGCGCCGGCGATGGTCCGGCGGGCACCCTCCTGGCGGCCTGGCCCTTCGTCGGCCCGTGGGCCGCAGCGTGCGCGGCCCTGCTCATCCTCGGCTACGGCAGGACCGCCGCCGCGACGATCGTGCTTTTGTCAGCAATGACGGGAACCGTATCGGGTGTCGCCTTCGTCCAAAGTGCCGCCGAGGGGGCGATGGTCGGGGTCTTGCCATGGGGTCCCGCCACGACCGCCTCGGGCGCGGCGCTGGCCGTGGTGGGGGTACTCGGCCCGCTCCTCGCCGGCCGCCGCAGGAATCCGAGCACATCAGGAGGGGCACCGTGAGCAACCCAGGTGGCGGCGACCAGTGGTCGCCCCAACAGCCCAACCCGCAGGGCTTTCCCCCGCCGGGCCAGCCCGGCTACCCGCCCACGACCATGCCCGGGCAGGGCTGGTCGGGCGCGCCGCAGCCGCCCCAGCCCCAGCCGGGCTGGGGACCCGACCCCGCGGCCGGGCAGCAGCCCCCGTTCGGGCAGCCGCCCTACGCCTACCCCGCGCCGCCGCCCGCCCCCAGGAGGAAGCGGACCGGGCTGCTGGTCGGCGCGCTGGTCGCCGTCGTGGCACTGGCTGCGGGCGGTGTCGGCGGGTGGTACGCGCTGCGGCAGGCCGCCGCCTCGGGTGAGGAGAACCCGACCGCCGCGGCCACCCGGCTGCTGACCGCGGTCGGCAACAACGACGTCGTCGGCCTGATGGACGGGCTGGCGCCGGCCGAGGCCGCACTGGCCCGGGAGAGCCTGGGCGGCACGGTCGACGAGCTGAAGCGGCTGGAGATCCTCAAGCCGGAGGCCGACCCCGCCAACATCGGCGGGCTTCAGGTCACGGTCGAGGGCCTGCGGTTCGACGATGCCGCGGCCGAGGTGGTCAACGACCATCTCACGATCACCAAGCTGGTCGAGGGCAAGATCACCATCAACTCCGACCTGAACCAGCTCCCACTGACCGACAGGTTCCTCACGCTGACCAAGCTCGACCGCACCGCCAGGACCAGGGAGAGCGAGACGGTCGACATCGCCGAGGAGGTCCGCAAGAAGGGGGAGCCGGTGCGGATCGCCACGGTGCGGACCGACGACGGCTGGTACCCGAGCCTGTTCTACACGATCGCCGACCACGCCCTGCTGGACGCGGGCGAGAAGTGGCCCACGCAGAGCATTCCGGCCAACGGCGCGGACTCGCCGGAGGCGGCCCTGCGGGCGATGGTCGAGGCCGCCGGCAAGGCGGACGTGCGCCGGCTGATCGAGCTGCTGCCGCCGGACGAGATGGCTGTGCTGCACGATGTCGGCCCGCTGCTGGTCGACAAGGCCGCGGCCGGGCTGCCGACGGGTGGCGGCAGCATGAAGGTGGTCGAGCTGGACGTGGAGCGCAAGGACGTCCCCGGCGGCGTTTCGTTGCTGCCGAACAAGTTCGTGGCGGAGGCCGACGGCCAGCGCGTCTCCTTCGTGCGGGACGGCGAGTGCTACGACGTGACCCTGGGCCGTCAGCGGGACCGGGTGTGCGCCGCCGACGTGGCGAAGCAGATGGGGAAGAACAGCCGGAAGCGCCCGCCGAAGGCGGTGCGCGAGATGGTCGACCGGATCATGACGAGCCTGACGGACGTGGGGCTGGTCACCGTGGAGATCGACGGCAGGTGGTACGTGAGTCCGGGGCGCACCATGAACGAGGTGTGGCTGTCGGTGCTGCGCGGCCTCCAGCCGAAGGACATCGAGGAACTGGCCAAGCTCTCGAAGTGACCGAAACCGGCAGGGCGTCCCCCGGGACATCTCCGGGGGACGCCGCAATTCCCAGTGGTCTCGGACACAGTGGACAGAGCGTGACCCGGTGAGTGGACCCGATCAATCGGGCGTCCGCCCTGGTCAGGCCAGCCACGACGAGATGTAGAACGATTTAGGCCGAGGCAGGTGGCCACCGGATGTGCACGATGCCCCGCCGGGAGGTATCCCAACACGCGGGCACCCCTACTTGAACACCAATACAGGACAAGCGTACTGTTTGGGTCGAGTGGGCACCCGCAAGCACATCCCCACGATGTGCGCGAGACTTCGCCCCGAAGGCAAGTTCCCGGACTTTGCGGCCCGTCGCGAGATGGAGTGAGACGTGACTGCACCTGCGAGCAAGGACAGCTTCCGCGCGCGCGGAACGCTGCAGGTCGGCGACGCCTCCTATGAGGTGTTCCGGCTCAGCGCGGTCGAGGGCGCGCAGCGCCTGCCGTACAGCCTGAAGGTCCTGCTGGAGAACCTGCTGCGCACCGAGGACGGCGCGAACATCACCGCCGACCACGTGCGCGCGCTGGCCAACTGGGATCCCACCGCCGAGCCGGCCACCGAGATCCAGTTCACCCCGGCGCGGGTCATCATGCAGGACTTCACCGGCGTGCCGTGCGTGGTCGACCTGGCCACCATGCGCGAAGCCGTCACCGCCCTGGGCGGCGACCCGGCGAAGGTGAACCCGCTGGCCCCGGCCGAGCTGGTCATCGACCACTCGGTCATCGCCGACATCTTCGGCCGGCCGGACGCCTTCGAGCGCAACGTCGACCTGGAGTACGAGCGCAACAAGGAGCGCTACCAGTTCCTGCGCTGGGGCCAGAGTGCGTTCGACGAGTTCAAGGTCGTCCCGCCGGGCACCGGCATCGTGCACCAGGTCAACATCGAGCACCTGGCCCGCGTGGTCATGACCCGCAACGGCCAGGCATACCCCGACACCCTGGTCGGCACCGACAGCCACACCACCATGGTCAACGGCCTGGGCGTGCTGGGCTGGGGCGTGGGCGGCATCGAGGCCGAGGCCGCGATGCTCGGCCAGCCGGTGAGCATGCTCATCCCGCGCGTGGTGGGCTTCAAGCTGCACGGCGAGCTGCCCGCCGGCGCCACCGCCACCGACCTGGTGCTGACCATCACCGAGATGCTGCGCAACCACGGCGTGGTCGGCAAGTTCGTCGAGTTCTACGGCTCCGGCGTCCCCGCGGTGCCGCTGGCCAACCGGGCCACCATCGGCAACATGAGCCCGGAGTTCGGCTCCACCTGCGCGATCTTCCCGATCGACAGCGAGACCCTGGACTACCTGCGGTTCACCGGCCGCAGCCCGGAGCAGGTGGCGTTGGTCGAGGCATACGCCAAGGAGCAGGGCCTGTGGCACGACCCGCAGGCCGAGCCCGCCTACTCCGAGCACCTGGAGCTGGACCTGGGCACCGTGGTGCCCTCGATCGCCGGACCGAAGCGGCCGCAGGACCGCATCGCGCTGACCGACGCCAAGCCGGCCTTCCGGGCCGCACTCGGTGACTACGTCGCGCACGCGCCCACGCAGCCGTCGGACTCGCCGGTCGACGAGGCCTCCGCCGAGTCGTTCCCGGCCAGCGACTCGCCGACCTACGGTCACGAGGAGAACGGCGCCGGCAAGCCCCGCCCGTACGTCTCCGCCGCGGTCGACACCCAGGGCCGGCCCAGCGCACCGACCCTGGTGACGCTGGAGGACGGCACCACCTGCGAGCTGGACCACGGCGCGGTCGCGATCGCGGCCATCACCTCCTGCACCAACACCTCCAACCCGTCGGTGATGATCGGCGCGGCGCTGCTGGCCAAGAAGGCGGTGGAGCACGGGCTGGAGCGCAAGCCGTGGGTGAAGACCACGCTGGCCCCGGGCTCGAAGGTGGTCATGGACTACTACGAGCGCGCCGGCCTGCTGCCGTACCTGGAGAAGCTGGGCTTCCACCTGGTCGGCTACGGCTGCACCACCTGCATCGGCAACTCCGGCCCGCTGCCGGAGGAGATCTCGCAGAAGGTGCAGGAGACCGACCTGGCCGTGGTGTCGGTGCTGTCCGGCAACCGCAACTTCGAGGGCCGGATCAACCCCGACGTCAAGATGAACTACCTGGCCAGCCCGCCGCTGGTGGTGGCCTACGCGCTGGCCGGCACCATGGACCTGGACCTGACCCGGGAGCCGCTGGGCACCGACCGCGAGGGCAAGCCGGTCTACCTGACCGACATCTGGCCGTCGCCGCAGGAGGTGCAGGAGGTCATCACCTCCTCGATGTCGGCGGGTGCGTTCACGCAGAGCTACTCCGACGTGTTCGCCGGTGACGAGCGGTGGCGCTCGCTGCCCACGCCGAGTGGCAACACCTTCGAGTGGGCCGACGACTCCACCTACGTCCGCAAGCCCCCGTACTTCGAGGGCATGCAGGACCAGCCGGAGCCGGTCACCGACATCGCCGGCGCACGGGTGCTGGCCCTGCTGGGCGACTCGGTCACCACCGACCACATCTCGCCCGCCGGCGCCATCAAGCCCGACTCGCCGGCCGGCAGGTACCTGCAGGCGCACGGGGTGGAGCGCAAGGACTTCAACTCCTACGGCTCCCGCCGCGGCAACCACGAGGTGATGATCCGCGGCACCTTCGCCAACATCCGGCTGCGCAACCTGTTGCTGGACGACGTGCAGGGCGGTTTCACCCGCAACTTCCTCAACGGCGGCGAGCAGACCACCATCTACGACGCGGCGACGGACTACGCCAGGGCCGGCGTCCCGCTGGTGGTGCTGGCAGGCAAGGAGTACGGCTCCGGCTCGTCCCGCGACTGGGCCGCCAAGGGCACCAGCCTGCTGGGCGTGCGCGCGGTCATCGCCGAGTCCTTCGAGCGGATCCACCGCTCGAACCTAATCGGCATGGGTGTGCTGCCGCTGCAGTTCCCGGAGGGCCAGTCGGCCGTCTCGCTGGGCCTGGACGGCACCGAGACCTTCGACATCGCCGGCATCACCGCGCTCAACAACGGTGAGACGCCGCGCTCGGTGAAGGTCACCGCGCGCAAGGACGACGGCTCCACCGTGGAGTTCGACGGGGTGGTCCGCATCGACACCCCGGGTGAGGCGGACTACTACCGCAACGGTGGCATCCTGCAGTACGTGCTGCGCAAGATGCTACGGAGCTGACCTCCGGCACACGCATCGAGGAGCGGGGACGTCCACTGTGGACGTCCCCGTTTTCTTTCTTCCCTTAGCCCGATTGACGGAGCTCCTGCTCCGAAGAATGACACGACCTCCTCCTGAAAGGGGATGCGCCGTGCGCTCCAGTGATCGATGATGCTTTCGATGGGGGTCATGATCTGGCCACATCGAACTGGGGAGGAGATCTCTTGAGACTGAGCATTCGGCGGCTCACCGGCGCGGTGCTGGCCGCCGCGCTGTTCACCGGTGTGTCCGTGACGACGGCCGTCGCAGCACCCGACGCGACCGGTGTAGGCCAGCAGGCCACGCATGACCGCTCCGAGCTACGGGAGGCCATGCGCGAGCTGGTCGCGGCCGGAGCGGTCGGCGTGCAGGTGCGTGTGCACAACGAGCGGGGCGACTGGACCGGCAGCGAGGGAACGCGCCTTCTTCGCGGCGGTGGGAAGGTACCGACCGACGGTCGATTCCGCATCGGCAGCATCAGCAAGACCATGTTGTCCACCGTGGTGCTGCAGCTGGTCGGCGAGGGAAAGATCGGGCTGGACGACCCGGTGGACCGCTACCTGCCACGGTTCGGCCTCGACGTGCGGATCACCGTCCGCATGTTGCTGCAGCACACCAGCGGGATCTTCAACTACACGGGCGAGTCGAAGGAGGACGGCACCGTTGAGCCCGGGATCCCGTTGTTCGGCCAGGACTTCGTGGACAACCGGTTCCGCACCTACCAGCCCGACGAGCTGGTGCGGCTCGCACTGTCCAAGCCGGCCCGGTTCGAGCCGGGCCAGGGTTGGTCGTACTCGAACACCAACTACGTCCTGGCCGGGCTGCTGGTCGAGAAGGTGACCGGCAGGTCCTACGCCACCGAGATGCGACACCGCATCCTGTGGCCGCTCGGGATGTGGCAGACGAGCCTTCCGGGCACGCGCACCACGATTCCCGGCCCGCACGCGCACGGCTACCACGCCTTCCAGCGGGAGGGCGAGCTGCAGGTCGTCGACGCGACCAGGCTGAACCCCTCGTGGGCCTACGGCGCGGGAGAGGTGATCTCCACGACGAGGGACCTCGACACCTTCATCTCCGCGCTGCTCGGAGGCAAGCTCCTTCCGCCGAACCTGCTCGCCGAGATGCGCAGGATGCGTCCGACCAATCCCGTCGAGGGCTACGGCCTGGGCCTGGCCGAGACGACGCTGGGTCTGGAGTGCGGAGAGACCATGCTGGGCCACGGCGGTGGCATCCACGGGTACGTCTCGTTCCTGTACGGCAACGCCGACCTCAGCAAGCGCTTCCAGATGTCCGTGACCACGGGAGCGGTGGACCTCGACAACCCCGACGCGGCCGCCAAGTTCTTCACCCCCGTGTTGAAGATCATGAACCTGGCGGTGTGCGGCAAGACCACGCCGGCCAAGCCGGACGCCGCCCAGTCCCAGGACCTCCGGCCGAACCTTCGCTAGCCCCGACCGGCTCGCCGGTGGATGTCTCCCGGGACGTCCACCGGCGAGCCGTTCCGACCTCCGCCGTTGCCCACCAGGGGCATGCCCGTTGTCCGGGCCGACGAGCCACTCGCCCTCGCTAGGCCCAGCCTCGCGGTGTGGGAAGGATCTCGAAGCCACGGAGGTCTTCAGGCGCCTCCTCGCGGACCTCGACCTCTCGGACGTCAGCGCCGCGCGGGCCGTGATGGGCCCAGCCCACCAACCGTTCCACCGAGTCGTCGGTGCCCTCGAAGACCGCTTCCACATCCCCGTTCGGGAGGTTGCGCACCCACCCCGACACGCCGTGCTCGATGGCCGTGCGCCGACAGGTGTCCCGGAAGAAGACGCCCTGGACCAGGCCGGACACGATCACGTGTTTGCGCACCATGTTCCAAGACGGTACGACGGGTGGACCGGTGGCTGCTGGATCAGATCTGGCCGAGCCGCCCGGCGAGTTGGTCCACCCGCCTGCGGGCCGTGCCGGCGGTGCGCTCCGCTGACCGCACGCGCCGCTCGGATTCCTGCCGCCGGTCCCTGATACCGGCCAGCTCCTCCGCCAGCTCCCCCAGCTCGGCCACCAGCTCGGTACGACGCCGCCGCACCTCCTCGCGTTCGGCGTCCCGCTCCGCCAGTTCGCTACGGGCCCGCTCCACCTCGGCCTCGGCGTCGCGCAGCCGCTGCCGGGCCTCGGCCAGCTCGGTCTCGATCCGCCCGCGGCGTTGCCGGTCGAGCTCGTCCCCGCCTCGTTTCCGGTCCGATGCTGGCGCTTTCCGCGCGCCGGTCGCGGTGGACCGGGGCTTTGCTCCTCCGGCGCGGGGAGCGGGTCGGGTGGGCGGGGCACCGAACCCGGAATCGCCGGCCAGCGCCCGGTCGAGCCGGCCGGACCGAACCCCCGCGGCGGCGTCGGGGTCGGCCAGGGCCGCGGTGAGAGTCTGCTCCACCTGCCGTACGGCGTCGCCGGAGAGGGGATGCCCGGCGTCGGCGGCCAGCTGCCGCGCCTGGCGGGTGAGCCCGGAAAGCACCTCGTGCCGCTGCCGGTTGAGCCGGCGCAACGCCTCTCCCCGTAGCTCCTGCTGGGCGGCCCGCAGCTCCTCGCCGAGCGTCAGCAGGCGGTCCAGCAGGTCGCCGCGTTGCCGGGCCAGGAGGTTGACCGCCCAGGCGGCCCGGGTCGGCTTCCGCAGCCGCCGCACGTCGGCGGCCAGCTCCGTCTCTCCCGCCTCGGCCGCGGCGTCGGCGTGCCGGTCACGGGCCGCCACGAACCCCTCCGGCGACGCCCCGTAGACCTCGTCGGCGATCTCCCCCAGGCGATCCTGACCCATGACGGACCAGTCTCGGTCCCGGTGGCCCCAACCGCAGCCCGGGGCGGTGATCCCACAACCGGCTGATTATCGGTCGCCGGCGCTTCCTCACCTGGACCTGCCGACGATCACCGCCGTACAGTCCGGAACCCTCGCGTCCTCCCCACCGAATTCCGCGCGGCTCCCGGCGGTCGCCATTGCCGACACGGCACCCGGTTCGGGGCTGCCGGACGTGGGAAAGCCAGAAAGGAGAAGGCTAGTTGGAGAAGTCGACGTCCCTGGCCCGCAAGGGATTGGTGTTCACGTTCCTGTTCGGCGCCGCCGCCCTTCTCCCGACGACTGGCGCGACCGCCGCCGAGTCCGGGCCGGAGGGCGCGTCGGCGGGCACCGGGGTCGGGGCCGGGGTGCAGGACCGGCAGCAGTGCTCCCCGCAGGGTGACATCCTCACCAGCGCCAAGCCGTGGACCGACCCGGCCGACGGCCAGCAACACCACCTGGTCACCGAGATCGGCCCGGATGGGAAGGCCAACCTGGCCAAGTTCGGCGGGGGTCAACACCAGCAGATGGACATCTGCGTGAACCCCGAGGACTCCCGGACGGCCTTCCTGAAGCCGCGCAACGTCGGTGACCGGAGCATGTGCTACGGCGTGCCGGGCAAGAACCTGGCGGACAACACCCCGCTGTCGCAGGTGCCGTGCGGCTCGTCGAACGACAGCGCCGAGATCGCCCTGTTCGACAAGTCTCCCAACGGGAACGACGTCGTGCTCAAGGTGGTGCACCGACAGCCCGACGGTTCGGTGCACTTCAAGTGTGTCGCGCCCGCCGGCGGCAACGTCAGCCCGCAGCAGCAAATCGTTCAGGTCTCCTGCGGTGCGATTGACACCAGTGCCCCGCAGAACCGTTGGATCCTCGTCGGTCTTCCCAAGGCCGGGTGAGAAGAGGGAGCGGTTCTCCCCCTGCCGGGGCGGCGGTTCCGCCCCGGTGGGAGGGGGCAACCGGCGGCAGCGAGAAACGTCCCACTGCCAGGACACGTCCCGGCACCACGGAGTCACGGAGTCTCGGGCGCCGTTCTCCCGGTGGAGTCCTACCGGTCGCTTATCGCGGCTCGAGGAGGAAGACCCGGATCTGCCGGTCACCACTGCGCTCGTCGTAGGTGTCGTAGCCGGGCCAGACCTTGGTGATCGCCGCCCACGCCTCGGCGCGTTCGGCACCCTCGAGGAGCCGGCCGCGCACCGGGATCCGCCTGCCCCGCAACAGGATCTCGGCATCGGGGTGGGCCAGCAGGTTCTCGCTCCACGCGGGATGGTGTGCCTGCCCCCAGTTGGAGCCGGTGACCAGGTAGCCGTTGCGGAACTTTACCGGCAGCAACGGCACCTCTCGGGGCTTGCCGCTGCGGCGCCCGGTCGTGGTCAGCACCACCGGTGGGATCCCGACCAGCCCGAGCAGGCTGACCCTGCCGCGGGTGCGGCGTTGCACCACGAGGTCGAGGGGAACCAGCTTGCGCCCCACGGAGGCCAGCCACTCCTGCTGGCCGAGTCGCTGGCCCAGCTTCATCAACAGGCTCATGGGCGTTCATTGAAGCCCCTGACGTCCGCTTCCGCCATGGTGCGTGCCGGGTTCCCGGCCTCGGTCACGCCTCCCACCGGGCAGCGGGTGGCCGCTGTTGACGCGGCCACCGGCCGGCAAACCTCGTCTTCCGGTTGCGGCAGCTGCCACTTCCGGAAGGCCCCGGTGCCTGGCCAGCGGATCAGGCCGCGGTTACGTTCGGTGACGGCTGCGGTGCACCACCAGCCGGGAACGCCAGTCGGCTCCCAACCCGCCAAACGAAGGGAACAGCATGGAGAAGAAGGTCTACGAGGCCCCGGTGCTCATCGAGGTCGGCTCCTTCCGCCAGGCCACCGGACTCCTCCAGAAGAACGGCAACGACCGGCTGATCCTCAGCAAGAACTGAGCGGGTCCTCCGCAGACCATGCCTGTCCGGAACGAGGCGACGGGCCACGGCGAGGAGTACTTCGTGGTCCTGCCGGACCACGAGGCCGCCTTCGCCGTGGCCCCGTCGTTGCGGGCACCCCGTGTCGTGGCCCATGCGTCGGGCCGGCCCTGGCTGGTGGGCCGCTGGGGCGAGAGTTCACTGCGGGTGGCCGAGACGGGCCCGACCCGGCTGGCCGTCCTCGGCTGCTGCCCCGTCACCGCCGAGGAGCTGCGGTACGAGGCCGAGCGGCTCGGTGACCTCGCCGACCTCGACCGGCTGGCCCGGCGTCTCCCGGGCACCTTCCACCTCCTCGCCGCGCACGGCGGACGGCTGCGCGCCCAGGGCAATGCCGCCGGCCTGCGGCGGGTCTTCCACGCCATGGTCGGCGATATCACGGTGCTCTCCGACCGCGCCGACCTGCTCGGCGGCTTGGCGGGTGCGGCGCTCGACGAGCGGCAGATCGCGGCCCGCCTGCTGTGGCCCGCCCCCCACCCGTTGCCGGAGACCCCACTGTGGCGAGGGGTGTCCGGGGTTCCGGCCGACTGCTGCGTGACCGTCGCGGCGGACAGCCGAACGACCCGGGTCTCCCGCTGGTGGTATCCGCCGGAGCCGACGATCGCACTCGCCGAGGGGGCACCACGCCTGCGGGAGGCGCTCGCCACCGCGGTCCGTGTTCGCGCCGGGGCCGGCGGCGCCCTCAGCTGCGACCTGTCCGGCGGCCTGGACTCGACGTCGATCTGCTTCCTGGCCGGTCGGGACGCCCGGGTGCTGGCCAGCACGTGGCCCGGCCGGGACCCGGCCGACGACGACCTGGCGTGGGCCCGCCGGGCCGCGGCGCACCTGCCCGCTGTCGAGCACCTGGTGTGGCCGGCCGAGGAGTCCCCGCTGGTGTACGCCGGGCTGCTGGAGATCGACGACCGGCTCGACGAGCCGACGATCGGGGTGATGGACCGGGCGCGGGTGCTCTGCCATCTTCCCCGGCTGGCTGCTCATGGCAGCCGGCTGCACCTGACCGGCATCGGTGGCGACCACATCGCCTGGTGCTCGGAGGCGCACTACCACGACCTGGTCAGACGGCAACCCGGCTTCGCGTTGCGGCAGCTGCGGGGGTTCCGCGCGCTGTTCACCTGGCCAACGGCGGGCATGCTCCGCGCACTGTCCGACGGCCGTTCCTACCGCCGTTGGCTGGCCGACTCGGTGCGGACGCTGCGGGCCGAGCGGCCGTCCTCGGTCCAGGTGGCGCTCGGGTGGGGCATGCCGCCACGGCTGTTCGACTGGGTCACCCCGCAGGCCGAGCGGGCCGCCCGGGAGGTCATCCTGGCGGCCGCCGAGGCCGCCGAGCCGCTTGCCGAGGGCCACGGCCAGCACGTCGACCTGGAGCAGATCCTGGGCTGTACCCGGATCCTGCGGCAGTGGGACCAGATGGCCGCGCGGGTGGGGCTGCCGATGGCGCACCCGTTCCTGGACGACCGGGTCGTCGAGGCCGCCCTTGCGGTGCGGCCGGACGAGCGGGTCACGCCCTGGCAGTACAAGCCGCTGCTGGTGGCGGCCATGCGGGGCATCGTGCCGGACGAGTGCCTGCGGCGGCGGAGCAAGGCGCAGGCCGCGATGGACGCGGCCCAGGGGCTGCGCGAGCACCGGGGTGACCTCCTCGCGCTGTGGACGGACTCCCGGCTGGCCGAGCTCGGTCTGGTCGACGCCGGTCGGCTCCGCGCCCTGGCGCAGCGCCCGGACACCCCCGAACTTCAGGAAGCGATCCTGTACTCGACCATCGCCTGCGAGGTCTGGTTGCGCGCGCTGGAATCGTCCCGCACCGCTCCGGCACCCGCGGCCCCGACTCATTAGGAGAACCCGCCTTGGGCCTTCGGTTCCGCGCGCACGTCTCCACGACGGAGACGGAGTACGGCACGGTGTTGCTCGACGAGCGCAACGGGCGGTACTGGCAGCTCAACCCGACCGGTGCCCTGGTGGTGCGGATGTTGCTCGCCGGCGACAGCACCGAGGAGGCCGCCCTCGCCCTGGCCACCGAGTTCGACGTCACCGCCGACCAGGCGCAGCGGGACGTGACCGACCTGGTCGACGGGTTGCGTGCGGCGGGGCTGGTGACGTCGTGACGACGCCGGGCGCGCTGAACCGGCCCGGCGGCCTGCGGCTGGGGACCCGGCTGCGGGCCCGCACGGCGGTGACGGCGGCGAAGCTGCTGGCCCTGCTCCCGCCCCGTCGTATCCGGACGGTGCTCCACCTGCTCCGCCGAGGTGCCCGGCCGGCCACGGCAGCGGAGACGCAGAGGGCGCGGGATGCGGCGGAGGCCGTCAGCCTGAGCTGCGCCGGGCCGCGCGGCTGCCTGCCACGGTCGCTGGCGACCACACTGCTGTGCCGGTGGTCCGGGTACTGGCCGACCTGGTGCGTCGGCGTGCGGATCGTCCCGCCGTTCGGCGCGCACGCCTGGGTCGAGGCGGACGGCGAACTCGTCGGGGAACAGGTGCCGGCCACGTATTTCAGCCGGCTGATCACGGTGCCGCCCCGGTGAGCTCCGGCCAGGGTGAGCCGCCCGGTCGTGACCGTGCGGGGTGGCGCGACCTGGTACGGCTGGTCCTCGGCCAGCGGGTGGCGATCGCCGGGGCAGTCCTGTTCACCCTGCTCGGCTCCGGCCTGGGGCTGATGCAGCCGCTGCTGGCCCGGGAGGCGATCGACCGGGCTGGCACCGGCCCGCCGCTGTGGCCACTGTTCGGCGCGCTGGCGGCGTTGTTCGCGGCGCAGGCCGCGGTCAACGCGTTCGGCCGCTTCCTGCTGGAGCGATGTGGGGAAGGGATCGTCCTCGGGTTGCGGCGCCGTCTGGTCCATCGCCTGTTGCGGCTGCGGATCCAGGTCTATGACCGGCACCGGATCGGCGATTTGGTCTCCCGGGTGAGCGCCGACACGACCGCGTTGCGGAACGTGGTCGCGCAGGGCTTCGTCGACGTGGTCAGCGGTGCGATGACGGCCGTCGGAACCATCGCCCTGATGGTGTGGCTGGACCCGGTGTTGTCGTTGGTCGTCGCCGCGGTCGTCGCGGTTGCCGCCCTGCTGGTCCTGTCGGTGTTCTCCGGCCTGCGGTCGGCAAGTGAGGCGGCGCAGGGCAGTGTCGGTGCCATGACCGCGGAGCTGGAACGCGCGCTGGGCGCGATCCGGACGGTGCGGGTGAACCGCGCCGAGGATCGTGAGACCGGTCGGGTCACCGCGCGGGCCGGGGACGCCTACGTGGCCGGGGTACGGGCGGCCCGGCTGGCCTCGGTCATGAGCCCGGCGGTCGAGCTGGCGATGCACGGGTCGTTCCTGCTCGTCCTGGTGGTGGGTGGCATCCGGGTCGGCGCCGAGGCGACCTCCCTGGGCAACCTGGTGGCGTTCCTGCTCTACGCCACCTACCTGGTGATGCCGCTGGCGTCGGTGTTGGAGGCCACCGGCACGTTCGGCCGGGCGCTGGGCGCCTTGCAACGTGTCCACGAGGTGTTCCGGTTGCCGGTGGAGACCGACGCCCCGGCCCCGGTGCGGCCGGGGCGTACGGGCAGGAACGCCCACGTAGCCTTGGAGTTCGACGACGTGTGGTTCCGGTACGACCAACGCGGTGTGCTGCGGGGCGTCTCGTTCACGGTGGCACCCCACTCGCACGTCGCCCTGGTTGGCATGTCGGGTGCGGGAAAGTCCACGGTCTTCAACCTGGTTGCCCGGTTCTACGATCCGGACCGGGGAAGGATCCTGCTGGATGGCCGACCCGCCGACGAGCTCGGGCGGGCGGCCTGCCGTTCCCGCATCGCCCTGGTGGACCAGCAAGCGACGGTCCTGCACGGCACCCTGCGCGACAACATCACCTATGCCGTACCGGATGCCGACGAGGCGGAGATCGAGCGGGTCCTGCGGCTGGTGCGGTTGGACGGTCTGGTGTCCCGGTTGCCGGACAAAATGTCCACAGTGGTGGGAGAACGCGGAATCCTGTTGTCCGGTGGGGAGCGGCAACGTGTCGCGATCGCACGCGCGTTGTTGACGCGCCCTTCCCTGCTCCTGCTGGACGAGCCGACCTCCCAGCTGGATGCGATCAACGAGGCCGCGCTGGCCGCGACCATCACCGAGGTCCGGCGGGAATGTGCGCTCCTGGTGATCGCGCACCGGTTGTCGACAGTGCGGCGGGCCGACCGGATCGTGGTGCTGGACCGTGGACGGGTGGCCGTGACCGGCACCCATGAGGAGCTGATGGCGACGAGCACGCGGTACCGCGATCTGGCCGAGGGTCGGCTGGCACCGGCTCGCGCGGGCGGCGAGTCACTCGGTGACCCCACGGCGGCGGTGGACCGGCATTGCGCCGGATAGCTCACCCGTTCAGATCACAGGATGATCAATAGGCCACTCGCATATCGTTGCCGAATCAACGGAAGCTTGGGCGGTGCAGGCAATTCTGCTACAAGTGATGGCGATGTCATCATCGGCAGCGTTCTCTTCAGGCCGCATCAGGCGAATGTGCGCCGCGTTGCCCGGCCGCACCGAATGAGGGGCGACAACCACGTGTTACTGGAGACCTCGACGCGGCGGCTCCACCACTCCACCGATCTGGTCGAGGTGCTCGATCCCACCCTGGTCGCACGGCGGATCAGCCAGCTGGCCGCGACCGCGACCATGATGCGCAGCACGGTTGGCGGTGGCGACGAGCAGCAGGACCGGGACCAGACGGCACTGCCCGAGATCACACCGGGGAAAGTGAGTCATGTTCTGATCGACCCGATCGCGGCAAGGTGCTTCGCGCTGCGCTCCCGGTTCGCCGATGCGGCACCGGGGATGGTGCGTGTCCGGGTCCACCCGGACCCGTTGCACCGGATAATTCTGTTCGACGACCGGTACGCCGTGGTTCCGTTGGCCGGTGTGGGCCTGGGGGGCGGCGGGTTGTTGCTGCGTCACCCCCTGACCACCCCGTGGCTCCACCTGTTCACGCAGCTGTGGGCCAATTCCCGGCGATTCCCACCAACATTTCACGAGAATTCCGGCCTCACCGCCAGGGAGCAGCAGGTGGCGAGCCTGCTCGTGCGGGGCGCGACCGATCACCAGGTGGCGTCCCGGCTGGGTGTGAGCGCACGGACCGTGCGTACCGTGGTGTCCGGGCTGCAACAGCGCTATGGCACCAACTCCCGGATGGCGTTGGGTTTCCGCCTCGCCGGATGCGGTGTGTTGTCGCCCGATGGCACGCCGGCAGGCACGGCGGGCCCATGATCTGCCCCCGGTTGCGGTGCCGGAATTTCTTGGCGCCGCAATCGGTTCGGACGTCCTACCCGCACCTCTCGGTTTGACGTACCCCTGTCCTGCAGGTCATACCACGATGGCGTCCCCTGCGCAGCCGGACAGGGCGGGACCGGCTGCGCCCGGTCTAGGGGGCCGGAAGGCCGACGACCGGAGTCTCGGTCCGCGAGGCCCGGGGTTATCCCACCGCCTCGGCCAGCGAGAGGCCGAACAGGCCCTTCTCGTCGGTCCAGAACCGGCGTACCACGAACCCGGCCGCGGCCAGTTCCTCCCGCACCCGTTCCGGCCGGAACTTCGCGGAGACCTCGGTCCGCATCTCCTCCCCTGCGGCGAACGAGATGTCCAGGGCCAGCACGTCCAACCGGACCCGCATGTCGCGGCGGGCACGCAGCCGCATCTCGATCCACTCCCGCTTCGCGTCCCACACCGCGAGGTGGTCGAAGGACGACACGTCGAAGTCGGCCGACAGCTCGCGGTTGAGCACACGCAACACGTTGCGGTTGAACTCCGCGGTCACCCCGGCCGGATCGTCGTACGCGCGGAGCAGGACCTCAGAGTCCTTGACCAGGTCGGTGCCCAGCAGCAGGAACTCCCCGGAGCGCAGCAGGTCCCGGAGTCCCTTGAGGAACGCGGCGCGCTCCTCGGGTAACAGGTTACCGATCGTGCTGCCCAGGAAGGCGACCAGCCGCCGCCCGTCAGCCGTGGGCAACGCAAGATGCTCGGTGAAGTCGGCGACGACAGCGTGCACAGCCAGCCCGGGATACTCCGTGGCCACCGCGTCCGCCGCACCGCGCAACGCCGATGCCGACACGTCCAACGGCACGAAACCGCGCAGCCGACCACCGACGGTGAGGGCGTCGAGCAACAGCCTGGTCTTCGCCGAGGACCCCGAGCCGAGCTCGACCAGTTCCACCGCCTCGGTCAATGCGGCGACCTCAGCGGCGTGCGCGGTGAGCGCGGCGCGCTCGGCGCGCGTGGGGTAGTAGTCCGGCAACGTTGTGATCTGTTCGAACAGCTCACTGCCGCGCGCGTCGTAGAACCACTTGGGGGACAACCACTTCGGATGGTCGGTGAGCCCCGCGCGAGCCTCCGAGCGCAGAGCGGTCGAGGCGTCGGCTTCGGTGAAGTGCACGGTGAGCAGCGGTTCGGTCATCTCGCTCCCGTCGTCGGGCCGCCGGCCGCCTCGGCCAGCGGGCGGAGATCCACTTCGGACGGTCGGGCGAGGACGAGGTGACGGTCCGGTACCTCGGTCCAGGCCGGATCGTCGTCGCCGGGTTCGGAGCTGACCTCCACCCGGCCCGGGCCCACCCGGGTCCACAGCGAGTGGGTCCACGTCGTCGCCACGATCTGTTCGGAATCGGTGAGGAGCAGGTTCAGCCGCGACATCGGCGACGCCTCCGCCACGTCCGCAACCAGGCTCGTCACCGCCTCGGCCGGGTCCGCCCCCTTGCGGAGCCGGTGCCGCAACAACACCCACAACAACGCCGAGTCCATCGGCGCGTCCATCGTCAGCAGGTTGGCGACCGGCACCTCACCGGCGAGGTGGGCCACCGACTCCGGCCAGCCCCGGACCACTCCGTTGTGCGCGAACAGCCACCCGTCGTCGGAGAACGGCGCAGCGGCCGTCTCCACCACGGGCATGCCGATGGTCGCCGACCGTACCGAGGCCAGCACGGCCGGGGAACGGGTCACCTCGGCCAGTGCGGCGAAGTTCACGTCACTCCACATCGGACGGTCGACGCGATACCGCACGGGTTCCCGGCCATCGGGCGGATACCAGCCAACGCCGAAACCGTCGGCGTTGACGGTCCCGCCGCCGCGCATGTCGCCGGGTGCCCACGACTGTCGCAACAACGAGTTACTTGATTGCAGCAACAACTCAGCCAGGGACACGGGTGGGCCGAGGTACGCCAGATGCCGACACACGTGACTTACTCCAGCTCACCCGGGCGCGGGTCGCGGGCACAGCGGAACCCGCAGAAGATCTGCCGGCGGATGGGGAAGTCCCAGTTGCGGAAGGTACCGCGACAGGCCGCACCGTCGGTGCCGAACGACCCGCCGCGCAGCACCTTGTAGCGGGGGCCGAAGAACACCTCCGAGTACTCGCGGTACGGGAAGGCGACGAACCCCGGATACCCGTGGAAGTCGCCGCTCGTCCACTCCCACACGTCACCGATGAGCTGGCGCACTCCCAGCGGTGAGGCACCCTCGGGGTAGCTGCCGGCCGGGCTGGGGCTCAGGTGGCGCTGGCCGAGGTTGGCGTGCTCCGGGGTGGGATCGGCGTCGCCCCACGGGTAACGTTGGGACCGTCCGCTGGCCGGGTCGAAGCGGGCCGCCTTCTCCCACTCCGCCTCGGTGGGCAGCCGCTTCCGCGCCCATCGCGCGTACGCCTCCGCCTCGTAGTAGCACACGTGCAGTACCGGCTCCTGCGGCGGAACCCGCTCGACGCGGCCGAACCGGGTGCGCCACCACGTGCCGTCGGTATCGCGCTCCCAGAACTGTGGCGCGCCGAGCTCGGCGCGTTGCCGGTGTGCCCAGCCCTGCTCGCTCCACCACCGGGGATCGTCGTACCCACCGGCGGCGAGGAACTCCATGAACTCGCCGTTGGTCACCGGCCTGGTGTCGAGGAAGAACGGCGGAACGTCCACCGTGTGCGCCGGCCGCTCGTTGTCCAGTGCCCAGGGCTCGGTCGAGGTGCCCATGGTGAACGGGCCGCCGGGAACCAACACCTCGCCGGGCAGGCTACGCACATCGGCCGGGGCGGACGGTGGTGCTGGCGCGTCGAGCGCGGGTGAACCGGTGCGGAGCTGGTGCGTGGCCAGCATGGTCTCGTCGTGTTGCTGCTCGTGCTGGACGATCATGCCGAAGGCGAACGCGTTGTCGACCAACCTCCTGCCCTCCAACGGAGCCCGGTCGAGGATGTCGAGCACCTTGTCCCGCACTTCGGCGACGTAGTCACGCGCCTCCGTGGGGCCGAGCAGGGGTAGGTCGGGTCGTTTGCGCCGAGGATGCTTGAAGGCGTCGTAGAGCTCGTCGATATCGCACCGTACGGGCGCCCGCTCGCCGACGTCCCGGACGAGCCAGAGCTCCTCCTGGTTGCCGATGTGCGCGAGGTCCCACACCAGTGGCGACATCAGCGGCGAATGCTGGCGGACCAGGTCGGTCTCGTCGACGGAGTCGGTGAGTAGCGCGCTTCGCGCCCGGGTGCGTTCCAGCTCGGCGGCCACGTGCGCGCGCAGCCGTTCGGTCGGCATGTCCTCCAGTGCCATCGGCCTACCCCTTCCACGGGTCGGAGCCCGCCCCTCGGGTCGGTCGGAACTTCTCCTGCAACCGGTCGAGCACGTGCTCGGCCAGGTCGGTCGGGAGCTTCATGGCGGGCAACGCGGCCGCCGTCACCGCGTACAGGTCCCGCGCGGTACGGGCCAGCACGGGGTCGGCCATGCCGTGCCGGGCCGCCTGTACCCAGCGCGAGCCGGCCGGTGCGGCCACCCGCAACACCTCGTCCACAGTGGACTCTTCGGCGAACAGCGTCACCAACGTCACCAGCGGCACCACCCACTCGGTCAGCGGCTGGGTGTCCAGGTAGCGGACCTCGAGGTATCCGCGCGGCCGCACCGGTGTGAACAATGTGGTGAGGTGGTAGTCGAGGTCGTCGACGGTCGGCGGGGTCACCAGGGCACCGGCGATCCAGTCGGCGAAGGTGATGCCCGGCGGGGCGTGCCACGGCCCGTCCGGCCGCCGCACGCAGACCAGCGGGGTGTTCACCACCCGGCGCGCCCAGCTGGTGCCCGGATCCTGCGGGCTGAGCACCGCCGGCCTGGTCCGGGGCGGGTCGGTGCCGAACAGGGCGGCCATCCGGGCCGACGCCCATCCGGTCCGCACACCCGCGCGCACGGGCGAGTTGGCGAAGGCGGCCGTCAGGACCGGGCCGAGCACGTGGATCGCGGCCCACCGCGCCGGCACCCGGGCGGTCTCCCCCGCGTCCAGGCAGACCTGCAGCCCGGCCGTGCTGCACATCATGATCATGCCGTCCGGTCCGATGCGGTCGAAGGCGGTCTGCATCGCGTCATAGCGGGGGGTCATCAACAGCCGGTTGGGTGGCCGGTGCGGGTCGATGCCGCGCTCGCCGAGGAACAACCCGGCCGCGCGCAGCAGCCCCGCCAGCTCGGCGGTGTCAGCGGTGACGGCGTCGATGAGTCCGGTCAGCGTGGGATGGGGCCGGCTGGAGACCTCGACCTGGCCACCGGGCTCGAGGGTGACCAGGGAGCCGCTCGACAGCGGGCGGTGTGGGCTGTCCGGGACGAGGGTCGTGGGTGTGTGCGGGCCGAGGGCCTTGGCCAGCACGGCGGCGTCGAGGGGCCGGCGGGGGTCGTCGATGTGGTGCACGGTCCACTCCAGCTCGACGCCGACCAGCCGCGGAGGGCCGTGCTTGAAACAGACGGAGGCGACGTAGCCTTCCGCCTCCGCCCGGGTGCGGAGCCGACGTGACCCGGCACCGGCGGCGTCGGCGGCACGCAGCGCGGTCACGCCACCACCCCCTGTGATCGGTTCGCCCGACGCTACACAAACTCGCGGAGTCTGTGCACCCCTCCGACAAGTGTGCGCCCCACCGTTCGATACCGCCCGCGAACGCACGCGCGCACCCGAGCTGTCCCCCACCCGACCTTTCTTGGTGGGGACTGAAACCACGGAACCGAGGATGGGTGCGGGTTCCCCCAAGACGTACGTACGGATTGCATCTTGCGGGCCCGCCTGGGACGATCGACGTGTGCCCCGGGTGAGCCAGGACCACCTCGACGCGCGCCGCCGCCAGATTCTCGACGGTGCGCGGGCCTGTTTCGCCCGCCACGGGTACGAGGGCGCCACGGTGCGCCGCCTGGAAGAGGCTACCGGGCTCTCCAGGGGTGCGATCTTCCACCATTTCAGGGACAAGGAGACGTTGTTCCTCGCGCTCGCCGAGGACGACGCCCGCCGGATGGCCGACGTCGTGGCGGAGCAGGGCCTGGTCCAGGTGATGCGTAACCTGCTGGCCGAGCACTCCGAGCCGGTCGGCGAGCACCCGGCGGACTGGCTGGGAACCCGACTGGAGGTGTCCCGCCGGTTGCGGACGGATCCGGACTTCCGGGCGCGCTGGGCCGAGCGCTCCGAGCAGCTCACCGCGGCCACCCGGGCCCGGTTGGAGCGGCAGCGCGAGGCCGGCAAGCTGCGGGACGACGTCGAGGTCCCGGTGTTGACCGCGTATCTGGAACTGGTCATGGAGGGCCTGGTCTCGCACCTGGCCATGGGCCTACCCGCGGACGACCTCGACCCCGTCCTCGATCTCGTCGAGGAGAGCGTACGCCGGCACCGGCGTTCCGGCTGAAATCCGCCCCGACAAAGACAGTCCACCCACCGCAGCGTCTTCCCGCCACGGTTCCGGTTCTCCCCGACCAACCTTCATCCGGCGCCAGGGATGGAAACTCGCGCGGTAGCCGGCCCTTGATGGTCAGATGACAGCCTGCGGAGCATTTCCGACCAGGGGAGCCAGTTTTGGCGATCGAGGCACCGGCCCGAACGCGCGGCGTGCCCCGGTATCTGTTCGCGGCCGGAGCGACCCGGCTTGCGGACGACATGGCCCCGCTCGCGGTCACGTCCCTCATGTTGCGACGCGGTGATCCAGCGGTGGCCGGGATCACGCTGTCGGCCTACACGCTGCCCGCCGTGTTGTCCGGGCCGGTCGTCGGCGCCTGGCTGGACCGGACCCGGCACCGCCGACTCGCCCTTGGTGCCAACCAGATCGTGCTGGCGCTGGTGGCGTTGGGGTTACTGCTCTTCGCCGGCCGGAACCCATGGGTTCCCCTCGGGCTCGCCGCGCTGGCGGGTGCGGGAATCCCCCTGACCAGTGGCGGTTTCAGCAGCCTGCTACCACGGCTGGCCCCTCCGGAGTCGCTGCCTCGGGTCACGGCGTGGGACGCCGCGACGTTCAAGGCCGCCGCGATCACGGGGCCGGCACTGTCGGGAACGTTCGCAGCCATCCTCGGCCCCGAGACGGCCATGGTGGCGATCGCGGGATTCGCACTGGCCGGCTTCCTCGGAACGGGCCTGCTCCCGGTGACCGTGGATCGGACCGACAACGACGCGCGTCCGGGGATCCTGGCCGCCGTCCGTAACGGAATCACGCATTTCTGGTGCACACCTCCACTGTTCGGCGCCACGCTCACGACCATGCTGGGCTTCGGCGCCGTGGGAATGCTGGCGATCACACTCCCTTCCCTTTGCACGTGACGAGGTTGGGCGGCGAGGAGGGCGTCGCGGGGCTGGTCCTGGCCGCGCTCGAAATCGGTGCGCTCGTCGGCACGCTGGCCGTGGCGCCGCGGTTGGCGGAAAGCCGACCGGAGCGCGTGGCGTACGTCGGAACCGCGCTTTACGGGCTGGGGCTGATGTTGTGACCCTTCGCGCCGTCCGTGCCGCTCCTCGCCTCCTGCGCCCTGATCGCCGGGGTGGCCGAGGGACCGACACTGCCCGCACTCATCCGAACACGACAGCGGTACACGCCCGGCCGCCTGCTCGCCCAGGTCTCGACGACCGGCGCGGGCCTCAAGATCGGCGCCGCCACCCTCGGCTCGGCCACGGGAGGTTTCCTCGTACCTGTCTGGGGAAGCGGACCGGTTCTGATTCTGGTGGCGATTGCGCAGGTCGCCGCGGCAGCGGTGGGCTGGGTGGTCATGCGCGCGCGTGCGTACCCGCCGTCTGCTCCTACGATCGCCGAGTAGACAGTTTGTCTCCCGAGCCGTCCGGAGTCTCCTTGTGATCGTCACCGTCACGCTCAACGCCGCGCTCGACACGACCTACACCGTCGACGAGCTGGTGCCGCACTACTCGCACCGGGTGCGACAGGTCCATCACCGGGCCGGTGGGAAGGGCGTGAACGTCGCGCGGGTGCTGGCCGAGCTGGGGCACCCGACGGTGGTGACCGGGCTGGCCGGTGGCCCCACCGGCGCGGCGATCCGCGGTGGCCTCGGGTCCCGGCTGGTCGACGCGTTCGTGGAGGTTCCCGGCGACTCCCGGCGGACCGTCACCGTCGTCTCCGCCGCGGTCGGGGACGCCACCGTCTTCAACGAGCCGGGTCCGGCGGTCCCCGCCGAGGCATGGGCGTTGTTCATGGAGCGCTTCGCCGTGTTGGCCCGCGACGCCTCCGTTGTCGTGCTGTCCGGGAGTCTGCCGCCGGGCGTGCCGGACGACGCCTACGCGGAGCTGGTGCGCAGCGCCGCCCAGCACGGCGCGAGCACCATCGTCGACGCTCAGGGCGAGCCGTTGCGGCTCGCCCTGACGGCGCGGCCCGACGTGGTGAAACCGAACGCCACGGAACTGCGCGGCACCGCCTGCACCGACGATCCCCTCACCGGCGTGCACCGACTCCGCCAGGCCGGGGCCCGCACGGTCGTCGCCTCCCTCGGCGACAAGGGCCTGCTGGCCGTCACCGACGGGCTGGCCATGCGTGCGGTCCCGCCCGAGCGCATCGCCGGCAACCCGACGGGTGCCGGGGACGCCTGCGTGGCCGCGCTGGCCGTGGGTCTGGCCGAGGGCGTGCCGTGGCCGGAGCTGTTGCGGGAGGCGGTCGCGCTGTCCGCCGCCGCGGTGCTCCACCCGCTGGCCGGCGGGTTCGACGCTGCGGCCCGGACCAGGTTCCGGCCGGTGGTGCGGGTCGAGCCGCTGGGTCCGGTCTGCGACGGCGCGCCCGCCTGACGCCGCCCGTCTATTCGGTGGATGGTTCCAGGAAGCCGTGGTCGCGTTGTGCGGTGGGCATGAGCGCGTACTCGACCACAGTGACCTCGGGCGGCTGGGACAGCACGTGCAGCACGGCCCGGGCGACCTCGGCCGGGTCGAGCCCGAGCTCGGCGATGCGTCGGGCCAGCGCCGCGCGCCACGGGCTGTCCGGCACGTCGTCCAGGATCGGCGTCCGCACCAGCCCCGGCGCGAGCGTGGTGACCCGCACCCCACGCGGCTGGAGCTCCATCCGCAACGCCTCGCCGAGGGCGTGCAACGCGAACTTGGTGGCCGCGTAGACCCCGCTGCTCGCCCCGGCTACCCGACGGCCCGACATGGATGAAACAGTGACGACGCTGGGCGCCACCCCCGCGAGGAGATGGGGCGCGGCCGCCTTGGTCACGGCGAGCGTGCCCACGACGTTGACGTCGAACAGCCGGCGCCACACCGCCGGGTCGGTGCTCAGCGGCAGCCCGGACCAGGTGATCCCGACGGAGTTGACCAGGGCATCCAGCCCGCCGAGCTGGTCGGCGGCGGTGTCCACCGCGGCGGCCACCGCGGGGTGGTCGGTGACGTCGGCGGGAACCGGCACGGCACCGATCTCCTCGGCGAGGGCGGACAGCAGGTGGGCCCGTCTGGCGAGCACGGCGACCGAGGCGCCGGCGGCCACCGCCGCCCGCGCCACCGCCTCGCCGATGCCGGAGGATGCCCCGGTCACCAGGATCCGCCGGCCCTGCAGAGATCGGTCGGTCAGGGATGCCATCTGGCCAGGCTAGGACGGGAGCACCCGGCAACCGCGATCATGACGCGGTGCCGGGCAGGGCAACCACCCGGTGGTGCGGCATCCACCCGGCGAAAAAGGTGAACATTATTCACCCTCCTGGGTCTTACGCCGTTCCGACCACGGCGCGATCGTGGATACGGGTGGTGCCGGTGCCGCCCGGACCGCCCCGTCAAGGGAGGTGGCGATGACGGCCAGCACCGGGTTCCGCATGGCTCTGTCGCTGTTCACCGCCCGCGGGGCGATCTGGACCTACGCGCGACTCGGCGATCCGGTCGCCCGGGTGCTGCAGCCCGGCACCGACCCGCTGCCGCGGTGGTACGACGCGGTCCGTCAGGCGGGCCCGGTGGTGCGGAGTCGGTTGGGCCTGTGGGCGAGCGCCAGCTACCCCGTGGTCAGCGAGGTGGTTCGGGACAACCGCTTCGGCGTGGTACCGCTGCCGGAGGACCCGTGGACCCGGCTGCGGCCACGCGAGGCGCTGTCCACCGATTCGTCCATCCACCCGATCAACGACTCGTTCCTGTCGAAGGATCCGCCGGACCACACCCGGCTCCGTCGACTGGCGGCACCATGGTTCACCCCGCGTGCCTTGCGGGAACGCGTAGGACGGGTGGAGCAGGTCGTCGAGCGGGACCTGGACCGCCTGGACACCTCACGGCCCATCGACCTCATCACCGAGTTCGCGGTGCGGGTCCCGATCCAGGTCATCTGCGACCTGCTCGGCATCGCCGAGCCACAGCACGAGCGGTTCGCCCGGTGGGGTCAGGTCCTCGGGCGGACCCTCGACGGGGTACGTACGGTCCGCGAGCTGCGGTGGCTCCAGCAGACCGTGGCGGAAATGGGCACGTTCTTCGACGAACTGCTTGCCCACAAACGACAACACCCCGGCGACGACGTGATGAGCGACCTGCTGGCGGCGCGGGTCGACGGTGCGCCGGTGGGGCCGGCGGACCTGGTCGCGACCACTCAACTCCTGCTCGTCGCCGGCTTCGAGACGACCGTGAACCTGATCGGCAACGGGGTGCTCACCCTGCTGTCCCATCCCCGGGAGAAGCAACGGTTCCTGGCAAACCCCGACCTGGCCGACAACGTGGTCGAAGAAGTGCTGCGTTACGAGTCGCCGGTGCAGTTCACGATGCGCGTGGCCAAGGAGGACGTCACGCTCGCCGGTACGTTGCTGCGCCGCCACACACCGGTCCTGTTGCTACTGAGCGGGGCGAACCGGGATCCGGCTGTGTTCGCCGACCGGAACCGCTTCGACATCGGACGGGAGAACGCCCGCGACCACCTGTCGTTCTCCGGCGGGATTCACTACTGCCTCGGAGCGGGCCTGGCGCGGATCGAAGGTGCGGTGGCGCTGCGGGCGTTGTTCCAACGATTCCCCGCGCTGGAGCTGGCCGGCGCGCCACGGCCCCGCTCCTCGCGCCTCATCCACGGCGTCGGCAGCCTCCCCGTCCGGTGCATCGCCGGCCGCCGCGAGGTCCTGGCCTAGTCGCCGTCTTGTCGGTGTCAGAGGGGTTACGGGGCGTTATGGGGGCTTCCTGCACAACGGGCCTGGACCGCCGCCACGGTCCGGGTGTGTGGCCGGAACGACTAGTCGCTCTCCTCAGCCGGCCGGCGCCTCTCCAGGCGCACCACGCCGGAGTCGAGGTCGAGCGGGTCTGCACCGGCCTCGTACTGCCCCCGCCGGTAGAGCAGCGACCACTCACGGTGTTCCCGCTGGTGCCGCGCACCCGACGAGAACAGCTCTCCCAACCACATGGGGCCAAGGTACGCCGTAGCGCACCCTGGCCCCACGGGTCAGAAGGCGGCTCAGCCCACGCCGTGCATCAAGCCCCTGATCCGCTTCGCCCCAATCCAGACCAGGACGGCGAGCGCCACCGCGCAGGCACCGAGGATGCCGAAGTACGGCAGCTCGTTCTCCGGGGAGTAGAACGGCACAACCTGCGCCGCGATGCCGTAGCCGGCAGCGGTCGCGAGGAACCACATCGCCATCATCTGCGAGGTGAAGGCCGCCGGGGCCAGCTTGGTCGTGGCGGATAGGCCCACCGGGGACAGCAGCAGCTCGGCCACGGTCTGGATCCCGTAGACCAGCAGCAGCCACAGCGGGCTCACCTTGCCGTCGGTGATGACGGAGACAAGGGCCAGCACGGCGAACGAGCTGCCGACCACGGCCAGCGACATGGCGAACTTGCGCGGGGTCGACGGCTGCCGGTCACCCAGCCTGATCCACACCCAGGCCACCAGCGGCGCGAGCACCATGATGAACAGCGGGTTCACCGACTGGAACCAGGACGCGGGGATCTCGAACCCGGCCAGGTTCCGGTCCACCCGGCCCTGCGCGTAGAGGTTGAGGACGTTCGCCGCCTGCTCGAAGATCAACCAGAACAGCACCGCCGCAAGGAACAGCGGGACGTATGCCTTGAGCCGGTCCCGTTCCACGTTCGTCGTCTTCGGACTGCGCATCATCATCGTGAAGTAGGCGATTGGCAGCAGCAGCGACGCCAGGCTGATGACGTCGGTGACGCCCTTGGCGTCAAGGCGCCCCAGGAAATACAGCGCCGCACCGACGACGACCAGCACGACCGCGGCGAGCCCGAACCGGGCCAACGCCTTGCTCCGCTCCTCGGTGGTGAGCGGGTTCGGCGGGGTCGCACCCGCGCCCCTCAGGTGTCGCCCGCCCAGCCTGTACTGGACCAGGCCGAGCGCCATACCGACCGCGGCCGCGCCGAACCCGAGGTGCCAGTTGATCTCCTCGCCGAGGTAGCCGGTGATGATCTGGCCGGCGAACGAACCGATGTTGATCCCCATGTAGAAGATGGAGAAGCCCGCGTCACGACGCCGGTCCTGCTCGCTGTAGAGCCCGCCGACGACCGCGGAGATGTTCGGCTTGAGCAGGCTCGTACCGAGGATGATCAGCAGCAGACCGAGGTAGACGGTGGTCGCGCCGAACGGCAGCGCCATGCAGATGTGCCCGGCCATGATGAGCACGCCGCCGTAGAAGACCGACCGCTGCCCACCGAGGATGCGGTCGGCGAGCCATCCGCCGACCAGCGCGGACATGTAGATCGCCGCCCCGTAGACGCTGACCAGTGAGCTGGCCAGCCCCTTCTCCATCCCCATGCCGCCGTCGGCCACCGAGGCGGTGAAGAACAGCACGAGAATGGCGCGCATCCCGTAGTAGGAGAAGCGCTCCCACATCTCGGTGAAGAACAGGGTGGCCAGCCCGCGTGGGTGCCCGAAAAAGCCCCGATCCTCGCTGACCGGGGCCGCGCTCGCCGTAGCGCTCACGTTGAGTTGCCCTTCTTTCCCCTCGACCGCGCGTCCGGGGGTTACCGTCCGCGCACGACGGCCGGAGGCTACGCCGGTTTTGGTAGCACTCCGAAACCAAACAAGGGCCGCCGTGGTCTACACCACACCCTCCCGGCGGCCGCTCGCTCCAGGGTCGGTGCGCGGTCCGATCCGGACAATGTTGTACTCGTCACATGGATCTCCTGACGGCGCACGAACGGGCCCTCGGTGAGTTCGGCCGTCGGGTGCACGCGGTCGGGGACGAGCAGTGGCCGGCGCCGACGCCGTGCACCGAGTGGACGGTGCACGACCTGGTCAACCACCTGGTCTCCGAACAGTTGTGGGCGCCGTGGCTGCTGCGCGGGGCGACGCTGGCCGACGTCGGTGACCGGTTCGACGGTGATCAACTCGGCTCGGACCCGGTCGCCAGTTGGGACCGAGCCGCCTCCGGCGCCGGGGCGGCTTTCCGGCAGCCGGGGGCACTGGACGGACAGGTCCATACCAGTTCCGGGCTGCTCCCGGCGAGCGAGTACGGCTGGCAGATGACCATCGACCTCGCGGTGCACGCCTGGGACCTGGCCCGCGCGGTCGGCGCCGACGAACGGCTCGACGAGGAACTGGTCCAGGTCGTCTACCTGGTCCTGCGCCCACAGGCGGAGTCCTGGCGGGCCGCCGGCGTCTTTGCGCCGGCGGTGACGGTGGCGGGCTCGGCCGATCTGCAGGCCAAGCTGCTCGCGCTGGCCGGGCGCGAGCCCGCGCCGAAGCACTGAGGACGCGGGAAAGACGGGCCTCGACGAGCTGATCGACTGGTCGTTGGCGCCTAGGATTCGGCCTGTCCGCTCCGGAGGACGTGGTGCTCCCGGTGCGTGCTCGCGCGGGCGAGGTGACACCGCTTGCGGGATCTGCTCACGTGGCCCCCGGCCGGAAGGCGGGTAACCGCTATCCGGAACGCGCAAGCGGCAACCCGCACAGACGGTGAAGCGGGAGGAAGTCGGGGTGCCCGGCCACCCGAACCGGGGCCGGACGGCATCGTCAACAACCGCCGGTGACCAGGGCAACCTACCGGCGCCGGCCGAGGCACCGGGGGAATTCACTCGGCCAGTCGCCCGCTACAACCTGACTGGGGCTTTCTTACGGGAGATCGTCCTCCTTCCTTACTCCCCGTATACACTGATGCGTACGAACAACCGCAGCTCAAGGAGTGACACGTTCCGTGTGCGACGCCCAGTCGCCAGGTTGCAGTAGCGAGCCGGGATCACCCGGCTGCCATCCTGACCCGGACACCGACCTGGGGAGCATTCGGTGACCGGGGTCCTTCTCAGCGTGCTCGGCCTGCTTGCCGTCGTTCTGCTCACTCTCGGCACCGCCATCTTCGTCGCGGCCGAGTTCTCCCTGACCGCGCTCGAGCGCAGCCAGGTCGACACGCACGCCCAGCGGGTCGGTGACTGGCGGGCGCGCAGCGTCCGGCAGGCGCACCGCACCCTGTCCTTCCAGCTTTCCGGTGCCCAGCTGGGTATCACCATCACCACGCTGGTCACCGGCTTCATCGCCCGGCCGGCCATCGCGCGGCTGCTGGAGCCCGGGCTGACCCTGATCGGTCTGCCCCGGGCTGCTGCCGAGCCGGTCTCGCTGGCGGTGGCCCTGCTGCTGGCCACCGGGCTGTCGATGGTGTTCGGCGAGCTGGTGCCCAAGAACCTGGCCATCGCCCGGCCGCTGGCGACCGCGCGTGCGGTCGCCGGGATCCAGGCGGCCTTCTCCACCGCGTTCCGCTGGTTGATCAACGCGTTGAACAACGCCGCCAACTGGATCGTGCGCCGGATGGGTATCGAGCCGGCCGAGGAGCTGCGGTCCGCGCGCTCACCCCAGGAGCTGGGGTCGCTGGTGCGGGCCAGTGCCGCGCACGGCACGCTCGACCCGGGCACCGCCACCCTGCTCGACCGTTCGCTGCGGTTCGTGGAGCGCACGGCGAGCGAGCTGATGACGCCGCGCGTGCGGATGGAGACCTTGCGGGCCGACGACACCGTGCTGGAGTTGATCGAGGCCACCCGCCGGACCGGCTACTCCCGCTTCCCGGTGCACGCCGGTGACCTCGACGACATCAAGGGCATCGTCCACGTCAAGCAGGCGTTCGCCGTTCCGGTGGCGCAGCGCGGCACCACCCCGGTCTCGGCGTTGACCCGCCCGGTGCCAACGGTGCCGGAGACGCTGGACGGGGACGCCCTGCTGGACCGGTTGCGCGGTTCCGGCCTACAGATCGCCGTGGTCGTCGACGAGTACGGCGGGACCGCCGGGCTGGTGACCCTGGAGGACGTGGTCGAGGAGATCGTCGGCGACGTGCGGGACGAGCACGATCCGCTGGAGGTCTCCCCGGTTCGGCCGCTGGGCCGGCACAGCTGGATGGTGTCGGGCCTGCTGCGCGGGGACGAGCTGGCCGAGGCGACCGGGTTTCGGATCCCCGAAGGTGACTACGAGACGCTCGCCGGGTTCGTGGTGGCCCGGCTGGGCCGCATCCCCATCGTCGGCGACGAGGCGCGTTACGCCGGGTGGCGGCTGACGGTCATGCGCATGGACCGGCACCGCGTGGCCGAGTTGCGTGTCGCGCGCGTTGCCGACCTCTCGGCCACTCCGCCCGAGCAGCGGCGACCGCGGGAGACAGTGCAATGAGCGATCTGGTCTCGCTGACGATCGCGGTGCTGTTGCTGGCGGCCAACGCCTTCTTCGTGGGCGCGGAGTTCGCCCTGATCAGTGCGCGCCGGGACCGCCTGGAGGCGTTGCTCGAGCAGGGGCGCCAGCGGGCGCGGACGGTCATCCGGGCCGGCGAGAACATCTCGCTGATGCTGGCCGGCGCCCAGTTCGGCATCACGGTCTCCTCGCTGGGGCTGGGTGCGCTGGGCGAGCCGGTGATCGCCCACCAGATGGAACGGTTGCTGCACCCGTTCGGCGTGCCGGGCGCGGTGGTGCACCCGCTGGCCTTCGTCATCGCATTGGCGATCTTCTCCGTGGCGCACATCGTGCTCGGCGAGATGGTGCCCAAGAACATCGCCATCGCCGGCCCGGAACGGATGGCTTTGCTGCTCGTGCCGCCGCACGTGGCGGTGGTGCGGCTGGTGCGACCGTTGATCGCGTTGTTCAACCTGATCGCCAACGGCACGCTGCGGCTGTTCGGAGTGCGGCCCAAGGACGAGCTGGACACCGCCTACACCAGTGCGGAGCTGGCGGAGATGCTGGGGGAGGCGCGGCGGGAGGGCCTGCTCGACGAGCCGGAGCACCGCCGGCTGGCGCAGACGCTGTCGTCGGCCGGCCGCACGGTCGCCGACGTGCTGGTCCCGGTCGACCGGCTGACCACCGTGCCGGACCGGCCGACCGTGGGCGACGTGGCGCGGGCGGTGTCGGAGACCGGCTTCTCCCGATTCCCGCTGCGCACCGGCGACGGCCGGCTGGTCGGCTACCTGCACGTCAAGGACGTGCTGGAGCTGGCGGGTGCGGACCCGGTGACGCCGGTCCCGCGGACCAGGGTCCGGGGCCTGCCCGAGCTGCCGGCCGACGCCCGGCTGGACGAGGCGCTGTCGGCGTTGCGCCGCTCCCGCAGTCACCTCGCCCGCGCGGTGGGGCCGGACGGTGAGCTGCGCGGTGTGGTCGCGCTGGAGGACCTGCTCGAGGAGTACGTGGGGACCGTGCGGGACGGCACGCACGTCAACGGCCAGCGGCGCTGACGCACGGGTGCCCGGTCACCCGTTGGCGTCGGGCCACCGTACGGTGGTGGGGTGGTGGTGTCGGACCTGCTCACTCCCAAGACCGACCGCCGTGCCGGTCCCGTCGTCCTGGTCGAGGCGACCTGGCGCGCGCGGCGGGACGAGCACGTGCGGCGGATGCGTCGGTGGACCGAGCCGCACCTGCGCCGCCGGGCCGACGGCCAGAAGCATCCGGTGCTCGACTTCCTCTTCACCTACTACTCGCACCGCCCGGCACGCCTGGAGCGGTGGCACCCCGGGCCGGGGGTCGTGCTCGCCGGGGAGTCCGCTCGCGAGTACCTGGGCTGGTCGGGCTACCGCGAGGTGGCGGCGGGGGTCGAGCTGGACCCGGACGCGTTCACCCCGAACCGGCGGCGCACCGCCGAGTTCGTGCTGGCCCTGCTGACGGCGACCGCCGCCCGCCCGCCCCGGCTGGGCTGCTTCGGCCTGCACGAGTGGGCCATGGTGTACCGGTCGTCGCAGGAGGAGGTCCGGCACGCCGGGTGGCCGCTGCGGCTCGGGTCGAGCGGGACCGACCGGGTCGTGGAGTCGTTGCCGATCCGGTGCAGCCACTTCGACGCGTTCCGGTTCTTCACCCCGCCCGCCCGGCCGCGCAACACGCTGCAGCCGACGCGGCAGGACCAGCTCCGGCTGGAGCAGCCGGGCTGCCTGCACGCCAACATGGATCTCTACAAGTGGGCCTACAAGCTCGACCCGTTCGTGCCCTCGGAACTGGTGGCCGACTGTTTCGAACTCGCCGTCGGGGTACGGGAGCTGGACATGCGGGCGAGTCCCTACGACCTCACCGCCCTGGGGTATTCGCCGGTGCGGATCGAGACCGTTGAGGGGCGGGCCGAGTACGCGCGGCAGCAGGCCGACTTCGCTGAGCGCGCCGCGCCGCTGCGTGCCCGGCTGGTCGAGGTGTGCCGTGCGCTGCTGGCATACGCGAGGTGACGGGCGACGAGCATTGCAACGCGCGGCGAGAGGGCGCACAGCGAAGCCCGACGGCGAGCGATTCAACACCGCCGTGAGCCACACGACACCGGTGCTAACTGAATGTAAGCACGATTGACCACATAAGATCCCCTGTTAGCGTGATACGCCGGGAATCCGGGTCGATCCGCCGGCCCGATCACCCGCAACGACTACGGCGTGCAGTCAGGCCGCCGGTTGCAGGCAAAGGGAGCGTCCGATGGGTCGACACCGCGCGCTGGGCTCCGCGAGCCGCCGCGGGGTGGCCGGCTGGCCGATCGCGGTGCTCGGCCTCGTGCTGCTGGTCGTCGTCGGCTGGCTGGGCTGGAGCTGGCTCGGCGGGCTGCTGGAACGCCGGGCCGCGGCCGAGGCGGGCACCTGCGTGGACGGCGAGGCGACGCTGACCGTGGCGGTCACCCCGGGCGTGGCCGAGCCGGTCCGCCGCGCGGCCAGCGAGTGGGCCACGAAGCGTCCGGTCATCCAGGACCACTGCGTGACCGTGCGGGTCACCGAGGCCGAGCCCAAGGCGGTGCTCGACGGGTTCACCGGAACCTGGGACGAGGCGAAGCTCGGTCCGCGCCCCGATGCCTGGCTGCCGGACTCCACGTTGTGGGTCGACCGGCTGGCCGCACAGGACGGCAATGCGGTGGCCACGCAGCCGGAGTCGGTTGGCACCAGCCCGGTGCTGCTCGCGGTCCCGGACGCCGGGGCGCAGCCACTAGTCGGCGGTGACAAGGACCGGTTCCGCTGGGCCGACCTCCCTGGGCTCACCGCCGCCCCCGACGGTTGGAACCGGTTCGGCAAGCCCGAGTGGGGCCGCTTCACCGTGGCCGTCCCGGACCCCGCCGCCAACCCCGCGAGCCTGTTCGCGGTGGGGGCCGCGCTCGCGGGTGCCGGGCCGAACGCCGCGGGACCCCTGACCGCCGACGTGCTGGGTTCGCAACCGGTCTCCGACGCGCTGAGCCAGCTCGCGAAGGCGCAGCCGGCTGAGGTTCCCGGCACCACCCGGGACGCGCTGGTCAAGTTGGCCGAACAGAAGGACATGGCCGCTACCCCGTTCGTTGCTGTCCCGGCCACCGAGATCGATCTGTACCGGCGCAACATCGGTGCCGACGGCGCGCCGCGCCCGTCCATGCCGCTGATCGGCCTGCTGGCCGATGGGCCGAGCCCGGTCGCCGACTTCCCGTTCGTCGGCCTCGCCAGCTCCGGCGGGCAGGACGACGAGGTGCAGCTGCGCGCGGCCCAGAAGTTCCGCGAGTTCCTGCGGGAGGACGCCCAGCAACGGCTGTTCGCGTCGGCCGGCCTGCGGGTGCGCGCCACCGCCGACCACCCCACCTCCTCCCCCGGCCTGCGCTGGCAGCCCCTGGGCACACAGGTCCCTGCACTCCCCCGGGACGTCGCCGAGCAACTCCCCAAGAGCTGGGCCGAAACCGCCACGCACTAGGCGCCGGGGCAGGCGCTTTCGGGTGGATCCCGGTCACCCGGCAATCCTGTCTCTGCCAACCCGCCACGAAAGAACGCGCCCACCGGCATTCCGCCGGCGGGCGCGTTCGTGGTTTCCGATGTGGTCAGATCCGTCCGGTCAGCTCTCGTAGGCCGACAGCGGCGGGCAGGAGCAGACCAGGTTGCGGTCACCGCGGGCCTGGTCGATCCGCCGCACCGCCGGCCACGCCTTGGGCTTGTCGAGCCCGGCGGGGAAAGCGGCCTCCTCCCGCGTGTACGGGTGGTCCCACTTGCCCGCCAACGACGCGGCGGTGTGCGGCGCGTTGCGCAGCGGGTTGTCGTCTGCCGGCCACTCGCCCGAGCCCACGCGGTCGATCTCGGCCCGGATCGCGATCATGGCCTCGCAGAAGCGGTCCAGCTCGGCCAGGTCCTCGCTCTCGGTCGGCTCGACCATGAGCGTCCCGGCCACCGGGAACGACATCGTGGGTGCGTGCAGGCCGTAGTCGGCCAGCCGCTTGGCCACGTCGTCCACGGTCACGCCGGTGGCCTTGGTGATCGGCCGGAGGTCGAGGATGCACTCGTGGGCCACGAAACCACCCGCACCGGTGTAGAGCACCGGGTAGTACGGCTCGAGTCGCCTGGCCATGTAGTTCGCGGCGGCGACCGCGGTCAGCGTGGCCTTGGTGAGCCCCGCACCGCCCATCATCCGGACGTAGGCCCAGGAGATCGGCAGGATCGACGCGCTACCCCACGGGGCCGCGGCGATCGGTCCGACACCGGTCTCCGGGCCGGCCGCCGGCTGCAGCGGGTGGTTGGGCAGGAACGGCGCCAGGTGCGCACGGACACCGATCGGGCCGACACCGGGACCGCCGCCGCCGTGCGGGATACAGAAGGTCTTGTGCAGGTTCAGGTGCGAGACGTCGGAACCGAACTTGCCGTACTGGGCCAGACCGATCAGCGCGTTGAGGTTGGCGCCGTCGACGTAGACCTGGCCCCCCGCGTCGTGCACCAAGCCGCACACCTCGCGCACGGTGTCCTCGTACACGCCGTGCGTTGAAGGGTAGGTGATCATGATCGCGGCGAGGTCGTCAGCGTGCGTCGTGACCAACTCGCTCAGGTGGTCGATGTCGATATTGCCGTTGTCGTCGCACCGCACCACGACCACACGCATGCCCGCCATCACCGCGCTCGCGGCGTTGGTGCCGTGCGCGCTGGAGGGGATCAGGCAGACGTCACGGCCGGACTCGCCGCGGCTGCGGTGGTACGCGCGGATCGCCAGCAGGCCGGCGAACTCGCCCTGGCTCCCGGCGTTCGGCTGCAGGCTCACCGCGTCGTAGCCGGTGATCTCGGCCAGCCACCGCTCCAGGTCGGACACCACCTGGAGCAGCCCGGCCGCGTCCTCGGCGGGGGCGAACGGGTGCAGCTCGGAGAACTCCGGCCAGGTGATCGGCTCCATCTCCGCCGTGGCGTTGAGCTTCATCGTGCACGAGCCCAGCGGAATCATGCTGCGGTCGAGCGCGATGTCGGCGTCCGCCAACCGACGCAGGTACCGCAACAACGCGGTCTCGGACCGGTGCTGGTGGAACACCGGGTGAGTCAGGTACTCCGAGGTGCGGCGCAGCTCCGGCGGGATTGCGTCGGCGGTGTCGCCGTCCAGTCCGTCGACATCACCGACCGTGACGCCGAAGGCCCGCCAGACCAGCTCCAGGTGCTCCCGGGTGGTGGTCTCGTCGCAGGAGATCCCCACATGGTCGGCATCGACCGCGCGCAGGTTGACGCCCAGCTTCCGGGCCGCGGCCACCACCTCATCCGCGTGGCCCGGCACCCGGGCCACCACGGTGTCGAAGAAGTCGCCGTGCGCGACCTCGACACCGCCCTCGCACAGCCCGGCGGCCAGGACGGTCGCCATCCGGTGCACTCGGGTCGCAATCGTGCGCAGCCCCTCAGGGCCGTGGTAGACGGCATACATCGCGGCCACGACAGCGAGGAGCACCTGTGCGGTGCAGATGTTGCTGGTCGCCTTCTCCCGCCGGATGTGCTGCTCGCGGGTCTGCAGTGCCAGCCGGTAGGCGGGGTTGCCGTCGGCGTCGACGCTCACGCCCACCAGCCGGCCGGGCAGCTGCCGCTCCAGGCCCTGGCGGACCGCCATGTACCCGGCGTGCGGGCCACCGAAGCCCATGGGCACCCCGAACCGCTGCGTGGTGCCGATCACGACGTCGGCCCCGATCTCGCCGGGCGGGCGGAGCAACGTGAGCGCCAGCAGGTCGGCGGCGACCACGGCCATCGCCCCGCGCGCGTGCGCCTCGGCGATGACCGACTCGTGGTCACGCACCACGCCGGAGTCACCGGGGTAGGACAGCAACACGCCGAAGAAGTCCTCGCCCAGGCCGAGGCCCTCCAGCCCCTGCGACAGGTCGGCGACGACGATCTCGATGCCCAGCGGCTCGGCGCGGGTCTGCAGCACCGCGAGGGTCTGGGGCAGCGTGTCGGCGTCCACCACGAACCGCGCCGACCGGGAGCGGCCGGCCCTCCGCACCAGGGTCATCGCCTCGGCCGCGGCGGTGCCCTCGTCCAGCATCGAGGCGTTGGCCACCGGCAGTCCGGTGAGGTCGCCGACCACCGTCTGGAAGTTCAGCAACGCCTCCAGCCGGCCCTGCGAGATCTCCGGCTGGTACGGCGTGTAGGCGGTGTACCAGGCCGGGTTCTCCAGGACGTTGCGCAGGATCACCGGTGGCGTCACGGTGCCGTGGTAGCCCAGGCCGATCATCTGCACGGCCCGGCGGTTGCGGTCGGCCAACGTGCGCAGCTCGGCCAGCGCCTGGGCCTCGCTGGCCGGCTCGGGCAACGCCATGGTGAGCCCGCGTTCCCGGATGGCCTCCGGTACCGCGCGATCGGCCAGCTCGGCGAGCGAGCCGACCCCCACGGTGGACAGGATCCTGGCCAGCTCGGCGGGCCGCGGGCCCACGTGGCGGTCGACGAACGGGGTGCCGCTCTCCAGCTCGGCCAACGGGGTGTGGCCGGCTCGGAGCTGGTTGGTCGCCTGCGTCATGTTGCGCCTCCGGCGTCGGGGGACGGGCATGCGGAACGACGGCTCCGCGCCCTCCCCCTCTGTCCGTGCCCGCACCCGGCGGACGCCTGAGAGCTTCACCCGGCCCGGCCGGGCTTGCACCGTCGGCGGGGTCACGCGCCCGCGGGTGCGCGCCCACTTTCCAGAGGCATCTCGCCCACGCGGTCCTGGCGGCCTGAGAGGTTCCGGGGAGGAGTTGCTCCTTCGGCGCCACCGCCGTCGGGGCGGTGGACTCTCCCGCATGGGGTCAGCGACTACACGCGCAGGTTACCCCGTCCACCGCCGGATCCGGATCAGGCGGCCCGAGGTGTGCTGCGTCACGGCCGTCAGCCGGTGCGCCGGGCCCGACGCCGCTTGGCCAGCTCGTCGTCGGTGGGTGGGGAGATCTCCACGCCGTCGGCCCGCTCGGCCGGGAACTCGTGGATGGTCCCGCTGATCTCCCGCATGGCGCCGCTCACCGCGATCCCGAACACGCCCTGGCCGCCCTGTAGCAGGTCGACGACCTCCTCGGGGGAGGTGCACTCGTAGACCGTCGTGCCGTCACTGAACAACGTGATGCGGGCGAGGTCCTGCACGCCGCGGCGCCGCAGGTGGTCGACGGCGACCCTGATGTTCTGCAGCGAGACACCGGTGTCCAGCAGCCGCTTGACGACCTTGAGTACCAGGATGTCCTTGAAGGAGTACAGCCGCTGGCTCCCCGAGCCCGACGCACTCCTTATCGATGGCTGCACCAGGCCGGTACGGGCCCAGTAGTCGAGCTGCCGGTAGGTGATCCCGGCGATCTGGCAGGCCGCGGGGCCGCGGTAGCCGACCAGCTCGTCCGGCAGCGCGGTGTCCGGGAACAACTCGCCCTGCGCACCGGCACCGTCCCGGTTGGGCGTTTCCTCGACCACGCCTGCCTCCCCTCGTCCGGCCCGACGGCCGACGACCGCGCCCGCCCACCCGGCGGGCGGGGGACGCGAGCGGAATCCGCGATCTCGCCGAATCACACCGGCGCGATTCGCTCGACCTCGACGGTAAGACCGGCTGTCCGGCCGGTCAACGCGACGCGCGGGCGGGCCAGAACATAAAGCTCTAGTTGAGGGTTACGGTAGGTTGCGGTGCCGCCGGGGCGGCCCCCGAAGCGCCCCCGGCATCACCCGATCGGCGGGCCATCGACCGCGCTCGGCCGCGGGCTGGGACCGGACCGAACGACGGCGCCCCTCCCGTGGGTGGTGCGGGAGGGGCGCCGTGGGTTGACGTCGTGCTGGAGCAGGGCCGGCGAGCGCGGCCTCAGGTATCGGCGCCGCGGAAGTCCTCCGGCGAGACCGAGTCCAGGAACTCCCGGAACTTCTCGACCTCGTCCTCCTGTTCGTCCGGGATCACCAGGCCGGCCTCGGCGAGCACGCCCTCCTCGGCGTGGATCGGCACCCCGACCCGCAGGGCGAGCGCCACCGAGTCGCTGGGCCGGGCCGAGACCCGGATGTCACCGTCGAAGATCAGCTCGGCGAAGAACGTGCCTTCCTGGAGGTCGGTGATGCGGACCTGGCGCAGCTCCCGGCCGAGCGCGGCGATCACGTCCTTGAGCAGGTCGTGGGTCAGCGGCCGGGACGGCCGCACGCCCTGCTGCTCGAGCGCGATCGCGCTGGCCTCCATGGTCCCGATCCAGATCGGCAGGTACCGGTCGCCATCGGACTCGCGCAGCAACAGGATCGGCTGGTTGGCGGGCAGCTCCACCCGTACGCCGACGACGCGCATCTCGCTGCTCATCGGTCTCGCCTCCTCCAGCACGCAACCGTGGCGCCCCCGTACCGACGAGGATCGCGTACCGTCGTCTCCGACGCTACCCGTCCGGGGCGTGGAACGCCGCCCTTCGCCTGTTCGGCTGCATTTTGGTTACCCGTTCGTCACGGAACGAGCGTGCATCCCAGCCCGGACCCGGTTTCCCGAGCGGGCCATTCCGCACGCCGCCCCGATCGAGTGACCTAACCCTCACCCACCCAGGGCAGTACGCAGCCCGGTCTTCACCAGCAGGGTATGCAGCGACACCGACAGTGCCGCCAGCTCCCTCATGACCTCCTCCGCCCGGCCCCGGGCCTGCGGATCGCGCTGCCGGGCCAGTGGCGTGACGATCTGCGTCAACAGGCCGACCTCGCGGTCGGCCGAGGCCCGGTAGGCCCGCAGGTGCCGGGGCTCGATCCCGAACACCGACATGGCCTTCACGGTCCGCGCCACCGCCACCGCGTCGGCGTCGTAGCCGCCGGCCGGGCCGGGGCGCACCAACCCGTACTGTTCCAGCTCCATCAGCAGCGGCTCGTCCACGCCGGCCTCGGCCAGCAGCTCGGCCCGGCCGAGCCGGGCGGGCTCGGCGCCGGCGAACTCCCCCGGCCCGGGCAGCCCGTCCACCGCGACCAGCCCGCGGGGCAGCTTCGCCGCCGGGGCGCCCGGCGGCAGGCCCCGGTCCATGGCGTCGAGCTGCTCCTTGATGACCTTCAGCGGCAGGTAGTGGTCCCGCTGCGCGGCCAGCACGAACCGCAGCCGCTCGACGTCGGCGGCCGAGAACTGCCGGTAACCGGACGGTGTGCGCGCCGGGTGAACCAGCCCCTCGGACTCGAGGAAGCGGATCTTGGAGATGGTCACCTCGGGAAAGTCGGGGCGAAGCTGCGCCAGCACCGCCCCGATGCTCATCCCTCCGCGCTGGGACCGCCCGGCCGCGGTCACCGCGCCCCCTGGCCCCCGTTGCCCGGGCCGGTCAGGAACACCAGGCGGAACTTGCCGATCTGGACCTCGTCGCCATTGGCCAGCACCGCGGTGTCCACCGGCTCCCGGTTGACGTAGGTGCCGTTGAGGCTGCCCACATCCACCACCACGAACTCGCCGCCCTCGCGGCGGAACTCGGCGTGCCGTCGGGAGACCGTGACGTCGTCGAGGAAGATGTCGCTGTCGGGGTGCCGCCCCGCGCTCGTGGTGTCCCGGTCGAGTAGGAACCGGGAACCGGCGTTGGGCCCACGCTTGACCACCAGCAGGGCGGAGCCGGCGGGCAGCGCGTCCACGCCCGAGACCGTCGCCTCCGACTCGGGAGCCGCGGTGCCCTCGGCGTCAGCGAGGAAGTCGGCCCGGAAGACAGAGGTGCTCTCCGCCGCCTTCTCCGGCGGGACGCCGGGCCCTTCGTTCGTGCTCACCTGAGCTCTCCTCCTGATGGTTCCTACGATGTGTCCCAACGTACCGTGCCGGTCACGGCGCGTTCGCCCCGACTCCCGCCTCTTCCGGGAGCCGAAACCGAAGATCATCTCCTCAGACCTCGCCGATCTTGTCGCGGTAGCCCGCCGCGTCCAGCAGCCCCTGCACCGAGGCCGGGTCGTCGAGCCTGACCTCCACCAGCCACCCGTCGCCGTAGGGCGCCTCGTTGATCGTCTCCGGTGCCGTCACCACGGCCTCGTTGACGGCCACAACCTCGCCGGACAGCGGGGCGTAGATGTCCGACACGCTCTTGGTGGACTCCACCTCGCCGAGCGAGTCGCCGGCGGTGACCTTCCGGCCCACCTCGGGAAGCTGCACGAACACCACGTCGCCGAGCTGCCCCTGGGCATAGTCGGTGATGCCCACCCGCACGGTGTCATCGCCGGTCCGAGCCACCCACTCGTGCTGCTCGGTGTACCTCAGCTCCTCTGGAACCACCAGCGGTTTCTCCTCACTCCTCAACCGGTCGGCCGAGCGTATTTGGGCGTTCGGACGGGCCGCAAGGCATTGATCTCCACCCGCTCGACCTGCCGGAGCTGCACCGTCCCGCCGACGCGCTCCACGGTGTCGACCACCCCGCCCGGGATGTTCAACGCCGCGGCCAGCGTCGGCGGATCCCCGATCGCGAGCACCGGGAACGGTGCGGACAGGGCGACCCCGTCCAGCCGGACATCGCCGGCCGTACCGGAGAAGGCCGAGTCGACTCCCACCCGGACCTCCCCCACCTGCACCGCTTCCGCCCCCGCGGCGCGCAGCTCCTGCAGCACGTCCAACAGCACGTCGGGCCCGATCTTGCCAGCCGGGTCGGCGACCGCGACCTGCACCCCCGGTCCGACGGCGGGCGAGGCGCCGGACAACACGGCCAGCGCGGCGGCCCGGCGGCGTGCCTCCTCCAGGGCCGCGGCCGAGGAGTCGCCGGCCGCCCGCAACCGCTGCAGGGTCGCCTCGGAGTCGGCGATCTCCTTACGCAGCGCGGCTTCTCGCTGCTGCAGACCGTCCAGCAGGACCACCAGGTCCTGCGGCCGCTGCTCGTTGAGCGTGTCGCCGGAACGGGTGCGCTGGACCTGCGTCGCCAACGCGACCCCCAACGCCACGCACAGCAGGGCGATGAGCACGCCGGACAGCAACGGGTGCACACGCAGACCGGCCGGCCGGACCTCGGCCTCCCGAGTTTGGTCGAGCTGGTGCTTCGCGGAGCCGGTCATGGCCTCACGCCTTGAAGAGGTGGCGACGGATGGCCGCGGCGTTGCTGAAGATCCGGATGCCCAGCACCACGACGACCGCGGTGGTGAGCTGGGCGCCCACGCCCAGCGCGTCGCCCAGCAACACGATCAACGCCGCGACCAGCACGTTCGACACGAACGATACGACGAAGACCTTGGCGTCGAACCGGCCGTCGAGCAGGGCGTGCGCGCCGCCGAACACCGCGTCGAGCGCGGCGACGACGGCGATCGGGAGGTAGGGCTGCAGCCCCGACGGCACCGTCGGGTCCAGCCACAGTCCCACCGCCACGCCCACGGCCATCGCCAGCAGTCCGATGACCGGGCCGAGCAACGACGTCCTCACCGAGGTCCCTCCTGGCTGGGTACGTCCGGCGGCGTCGCGCCGGGTTCGGCCGCCACCCGGGGCTGCCCGGGACTCGCGGCGGGCAGGCGCAGTGTCTCCACGCGTTCCACCGCGAACGTCGTCCCGTAGAGCTGGGTGAAGGCGTTGAACCGGCCGTAGCCGTCGGTGTTCACGAACCGGGTGTGCATCTGGTCCGGGGCGCCGATCGCCTCCAGTACGTAGGGCCGGCGGATCGGCCGGTTGTCCACGAGCATGGCGCCCCCGGCCTGCCGGACGGTCGCCCTGGGCTGTAGCCGCACCCCACCGACGGACATCGCCTCCGCCCCGGCCGACCACAGCGCGTTGACCAGGACCTGCAGATCGCGGTCCAGGACGTTGCGGCCCTCCGGGTCGTCCACGGTCACCCGCAGGCCGGGCCCGGTCACGCCGGTCGCCCCGGTGGCCTGCTCGAGTTCGGCCAGCCGCTCCAGCTCGGCCTGGCCGGGCCCGGCCCGCAGCGCGGAGCGACGCGCCGCGTCGATCTCGCGGGCCAGCTCGGCCGCGCGCCGGCCCAGCTCGTCGGTCTGTGCCCGGGCTTCCCGCACGTCCTCGGCGAGGCTGCGCTGGGCGGTCTCGGTACCCGGCGCCCTCCGGGCCGCGTCCAGGGCGGCCACCGCGAACACCACCCCGACCAGCAGCGCGCCCATCACGACCCAGGCGAGCTGGGCCGGACCGCGGGCGGGGCGACCGCCCCGCCGGCGCGACGCCTCCTCGTAGCCGGGGTCCAGGCGCTGTACGAACAGGCCGCGCAGCAGGGAGGCGGCGAAGTCCATCCGCCGGTCGGGCTCCGGTCCGGCCGACCGCGTGCCGGTGTGGTCGGGTTCGGGTACGGCGGGATCGCTCCGGGATTCGTCACGCACCCGCGGCTCCCGCGACTCCCGCTCGCGCCGCCCGCACGCCCATCACCACCTGGATCACGTAGAGCACGCCGGACCAGACATAGAGGGCGCCTCCCCAGGTGGTGAACGCGTAGGCGATGGGCCGGGCGATCTCCGCCGCCGTGGATCCACCCTGCGCCAGCAGCAACAGCGGGAAGGCGTAGAGCAGGTTGAACGTGGCGGCCTTGCCGAGGTAGTGCACTTCCGGAGGCGCGATGTTGCGCCGGCGCAGCAGCAACAGGCAGACCCCGAGCACCACGTCGCGGCCGACGAGCGCGGCCACCACCCACCACGGGACGATGTCGCGCATCAGGAAGGCGAACAGGGTGGCCAGGGTGTAGAGCCGGTCCACGGCCGGGTCCAGCACCGCGCCCAGCCGGCTGTACTGATTGAGCAGGCGGGCGAGCTTGCCGTCCAGCCAGTCGGTGATGCCGCTGACGACCAGCACCACCAGCGCCAACACGTCGGCGTGGGGGCCCAGCAGCAACCAGAGGAACAGCGGAACCCCGGCCAGCCGGACCACGCTCAGCAGGTTGGGGACGGTGAACACGCGGTCGGAGACCGTCTGGTCGACCGCCACCGCTCGCGAGGCCGCAGCTTTCCCGGCCTGTTCCCCCGGACCCTGCGCCACCGTAGAACTCTCCTCCCCTGCCGGGCACGCGGCGAACCGGCACGACGGCCGATCCACGTCCTGCGTCCCGTGTGGACAGGGTGCCACATCGGCATCCACTCCCGATCAGTGCCGGTCCACCCACAGACACCACCGCGACCAACCACCCCCGGAAGGACCAGGGAACCGTTCAGGAAACGTGTAGGAACGTGTCCCGAGCCTGCGCCTTGCGGCGCGGCGTTGCCCTCGTGGGCTTTCCGTGGCGGTACCCGTGCCCACGAGGTGGGTCTTACCAGCGTTTCCAGCGGGCCTGTTTACCGTCCCGACGCGACTCGCCGTGGACGTGCTGCCCGTGACCTCGTCCACGAGTGCGGCGAGGTTGCGGGCAGCATTGAGGTCACGATCGAGCACGAGGCCGCACTCGTCGCAAGTGAACACCCGGACCCGCAGCGGCAGCTTGGCTTTCACCGCGCCGCAGTCCGAACACGTCGTGCTGGAGGGATACCACCGGTCGGCGACGACCAGTCGACCACCACGCCAGCGGGTCTTGTAGTCGAGCTGTCGGCGGACCTCACCGAAACGGGCGTCGGCGATGTGCCGCGCGAGCCACCGGTTGGCCAGCATGCCGGATACGTTGAGGTCTTCGACCACCACGGTGCCGAACCGGGCCGCGAGTGCGGTGGTGAACGTGCGCAGGCCATCCTGACGCAGGTTGGCCACCCGCTGAGGCAGCCGTGTCCGGTGGGCGTTGGCCTTCAACCAACGCCGAGATGGTTTCTGCCCGGTACGGCGATCGGGGCCACGGCGGCGTGAGCAACGCCGCGACACCTTGCGCAGACGACGCTGCGCCTGGTCGAGCTGGCGAGGGTTCGCCACGAACCCATCCGCATCGGTCACGCCCGGAACCCCGACCAAGCGGCCATCAGGACCGGCACGGCTCCATCCGCGTTCTCAGCCCCGCCGCCGGCACATTCCCGCAGACGAAGCTGCACCGTCCAACCGGCCCACGAACTCAATCAAGACGACGCGACCGCCACACCGCCCAATGGCTGAACCAAGCCGAATCAGTGTCTGCCAACGAGAGGCCAGCCAGCCGACCGCAGCCAGAACTCGCCAAGTAACCAACGGAGGGGGTCCGGGCTTGCCCCGGCTGGGGTGTGGGGGCGTCGGCCCTCACAGAACACAGGACGAGCGGCATGGTCCGCGCTTTCCGCGGACACACGTCCCCCGTCGCTCACCCACTCGCTCGACGGCTCCAGCCCCGGCGGGCGAGCTCGGCGTCGGTGAGGGTGAGTGGCCGGCCCCGGTCGTCCAGTCCCACCCAGCGGGCCCGGCCGTTGTGGCCCTCTCGCACGTAGGGGTGACCGCCGCTCCACACCACGCTGCACAGCGCGGTCGGCAGGCTCGCCGTCACCCCCGCGGTGTCGCTGGCTGTGTCTTCTTCGGGCGCGGTCGCGGTCTTGGCGCTCATCTCTGACTACACCTCCGTCACGCGTGTCGGTCGACACTCGTATTGCGTTAGCCGAGATGACAGATTGTGGACCGGCGGTGACGTGGGGTATGGCGAAATCGGCCCGCCCCGCGCCGACCGGCTCGTCACCGTCGGTGAAGGGCAGCCGGGTGACCGGGAGGACTGATCAGCTTCCCCGAACGGCGGCCAGCCGCCCGGGCGTCGCCGGGCGGTGGTGCCGCCGCCGGGGCAGCCATCACGCGACCGTCACTCGGAGAGTTCGGACAACATGCGGCGGGCGGCCTCCAGCTCGGCCTGCAGCTGCTCAACCCGGGTCCGCTGCCGCTCGCGGGCGGCGTCGAGCACGGTCTCGATGGCCGCGGAAACGTCCGGGTGCAGGGCTCGGGCCGCCTGCGCGACCGCCCCGGGGCTGACCGACAGCCCCCGGACGGTGCGCTTCTTGCCGGTGACCACCTCGACCAGCCACTCCCCCTCGGCGGTGGAGCTGAGGGTGACGACGACGGCCGGCGGGTCCACGGGCTTGCGCCCACCCCGCTTGGGCTTGGCCGGGGGCTGCGCGGGCGGGGTGGACGCCGGCGCGGCAACGGGCCGCTCGGTGGCTGGCTCGGCCTTGGCGGTGTGGGTAGGCCGCACCGGTGCGGCGACCGAGGCGGCCGGTGTGCTGGCGGCGGCCACCGGGGCGCTGGCCCGCTTGCGGGTCGGCGGCTCGGCGGCCTTCTTCTTCCGCGGCGGCTTGACGGTGGTCACCTCGGTGGCCGAGAAGGCCAACACATCCTTCGAGCCGGTGGGGCGCACCTGGATGTAGTCGCCGTCGGCCGGGTCGCCGAGGGCCACGACCCGGCCGGAGCGGCCAGCCTCCACGCCGACCGCTGCCGACGTGAACCACACGCTCGGCTCCCGGCCGGTCGACAGCTCCGCCCGGAGCTGCTCCAGTTCCTCCTCCGACAACGGACGCGGTCGGGGCATGACGGTTCTCCTCAAGGAAAGACGCTGATCATTCGCGGCCGAAGCCTGCCCTATCGCCCTGACAACCTGGTAACGACCCCGCCACAGGTGATCACCACAGCGACCGTGGCACGGTGCCGGTCACCTGCGCCGGCCCGATGACACGAGAGCTTTTGTAGCGATGATTTCCTTTGGTGGCAAGCAAACCACTCCTATAGAGGGTGGTTCGAGGACCACCGCGTCCATCGGCCGGTTGGTGAAAGGCAACCTGCCCAACGCCGAGCCGGACGAAGGTTGTGATGACGGCGTCCACCGAAGAGCGTCAGGAACGCGGCTCCCCCGCACTGCCAGGTCCACCCGGCAGCGGAGCAAGCTCCACCGACGTTCCGGGTTCCACGGTGCGGCTGACCGTGCAACCGCGTTCGACCGCGCGAACGATCTTGATGGCCAAAGTGGCGCGTTCGTCGTCGTCGAGGGTTGAAAGGTCAACGTCGAACGCCATCCGGATGGTGTCCAGGCGGTTGGTCGGCTTGTCCTTGGTGCCGGCGACGTGCACGGCCATCGGGGCTTCCTCCCCCACGGTCCGACCGACCACGCCTTCCGCGCTCAGCCCCGCGCAGGCACCCAGCGCCGCGAGCAGGAGTTCCACCGGGGAGAAGTCCGCGCCGTCGGCCACCCGCCCGATCCTGATCCGGGCACCACGCGCGTTGGTGGCGACGAAGAAGCCGCTGCTCTCCCGATGCACTTCAACTGGTGAAGGATTCACCCGCACTCCTCTCCGCCGGCACCGCCGTCCTCGCCCGGGCACCGACGTGGAGCCAGCCTGACCGGGCTGGGCTCCATGATCGCCACCCGGACCGGCCGAACCAAACCCACCGCCGAGGCGGTGGAACGAGACAGGGCAGGGAGCTCCCCGGGACATGCCACCTCCGCCGGGTCTGCCGGGCGACGAGGAAACCGGGAACTTCGCGGCGCAGGGCAGTCGTGCGGCTCCGGCCGTAGCTGAGGTGGCTCACCTGTCCTGCCCGGGCTCGGGGACGACCTTCCCCGGCAGGCTAGTCACTATGAACCGGATCCGGGCGGTGGGGTCGGGTGGGCCCCGGGAGTCGCGCCGGGGCACACCCGAGGTTTCGGCGAGGTGCCGGTGGGTATCAACCGGCCATCGGGGACGGGTCGGACGACGCCTCCCGGCTGCGGAGCACCTCCCGGCCGGGGTCGGTGATCTCGGCGGGCACCAGCTCGTCGACCGGGCCCGGGCGGGCCGGCCGGATCAGCCCGCGGCGCACCAGGTCCGCGACCGTCGTGTGGTCGCACCAGAAGCCGTCCACCCGTAGGTACGGCACCTGGCTGCAGGTCAGCTCGGCCCGGCCGGCGGCAACCGCGCGCAGCAGGGCCAGGTGGCGGTGACAGAGTTGGTCGGCGTCGGGGACCTCCCGCGAAGCAGTCATGCTGCTCATCCCCACTCAGCTCCTTTTAATACAGGGGTCGCTGGAAAAGAGGTTCCCGCGCCCTACCGGGTACACCTCCCGTCGCCCACCACCCGACCGGTCCAGCCAAACGCCCCGGAAACCCCTTGCCGGACCAGCGGATACGTCCCGGCGGACGCACCCGCACGGGCCACTCCGGCCGCAGGGCACGCCGGTGACGCAGCTCTCCATCCGCTCGGACCGGGAAGGCTCGCGTGCGACAGACCGTGCTGCACCCGTACCACGTGCCGAGATGCGGAACAAACGGCGGCCGGGACGGTCGTCGCGGTGCTCCACACCCGACACCCGCTCCTGCTGCTCTGGTGAGCATCGAACGCTTTCTACTGCGTCGGTACCACGTGCTGTATCGGTTAAACCACACCCTCGCGTGACCTGCCGGTTTCACCCGGGCCAGAGAGAACGAACGGGGTCGCCGCCGAGTTGCCGTTACCGAAAGCGATGTTCTTCACATCGGATCAAGGCCACTTGAGCATGCGACGAACTCTCACGCCGGATTAGGGTTCGGGCAGGACCAGCGTCGGCCACAGCGTCCGACCGTTTGTCCAGATCGACGTTGCAACCGACGTTCCACCAACGTCCTGACCGAACCTCGGGAGACCCACCCATGACGACGACCACGGGACCCTTCACCTCGCCGGACCGCGTTGCCGCGGCGGTCCCGTGGTCCCCGCTCGTCGTCCTCGCCGAGGCCGCTGCCCGGACCGCGGCGGTGAGCGAGCACGTCGTGACGGTGGTACGCGGGTTCGACCGGGAGAGCCGGCGCCGCGCCCGGACCGTGCGCGGCCACCTGTCGTCGCTGGGTGTGCGGTCGGTCGAGGCCACCCCGGCACCGGACAGCTGGCCCACGCCCGACAGCACCGGCCTCGCGGTGGCCGCAGTGGTGAACGTGGCCGGCGCCGGGTCCTGGGACGCCCACCGCATCGCCGCGACGCTGCGCGTGCCGCTGCTCACGCTCGACGAGGCCGCCGGTGGCGCCGCCGCGGAGGTCGACCAGCGGCACTGGGACCTGATCGACGTGCGTGCTGCCGAGCAGACGGATTTCGCGCTTTCGCAGGTCACGCTGCTTCCGGAGGACCCGGAGCGGGCCGAGGTCTCGCTGACGGTCGGTGGCACGCGGCACGTGGTGCGGGGCGCCCAGGTCGGCGCCGGGCTCAAGGAGCACGAACTGCGGGTGCGGGTGACCAGCCCGGACATTGAAGAGGAGTACCTGACCGACGAGGTCACGATCGAGCCGGTGACCGGCGGCTACCGGCTGGTGCGCGACGGTCTTCCCGTCGGTGAGCTGACCGGTCCCGTCACGCTCACGACGGTGCGGCAGGGCCTCGTCGTCCACGTCGTGCGCGCCTGAGCCGCGTCACCTACAGCCCGCCCGGTTCCGGTAGTCCCGGGGGCCGGGCGGTTGTCGTTTCGGAGTCCGTCCCGTGCGACCCGGCAACCTGCCACCGAGCCCGGAGCATCCTGGCGCAACCGGCCTGGTGGTTCGCACGCCGCGCACGCTCTCACGGCGACGCCGCCCGCGGGGAAACCGCGGCGGTGTGCGAACCCTAGCTGTTCCAGCGGTTCCCGGAGCCGAGGCCCACCCGAAGCCCAGCCCCCGCCCTCTCCGGGGGCTGACGCCCCGCGTCAAGGCTACTGAGCTGGAAAAACGCGAGTCAAACGGGCATCCACAGCCAGGCGCGGTTGTCCACAGTGCACACTCGCGTACTTGACGAACCGGTGTAGGGAGTGCCCTCGCGGTGCAGGCAAGACCGGGAACACGATGGCCGCCGTCCGGCCGCTGCCCCGGTGGCACCCGGGTCAACCCGCCCGCTCGTTCGGAGCACGATCTCCCCGGTCAGGGGATTTCCCGCCGGTTGTCCTGGTTGTAGCTTCGAGCGCCATCCGGCGGGGCAACCAGCACATGGAGAAGGCGAGCCTCATGGACTTGGACCATTGGCACCGAGTCGAGTACTGGGCAATCAGACGCGGTCAACGGGCCCTCGTGCACGCCGAGGAGATCAACGACCACGGCTTCTACGTCGGCCGCACCGACCAGCGTCTCAACCAGACCACGGCCAAGGACTACGCGCGCGCCCTGTTCGAGGAGTTCGTGGCCAAGCGGCAGCCGCTGGTCGACCCCCGGTGGCTGGTCCGGGTCTGGCGCCTGACGGGCTGTGACGGCAACAAGGTCAGCCGGGTGTGCGAAGTGGAGGTGAAGGCGGGAGCACGCCGCGAGCCCGAGCTGTCCTCCCGGGAGCCCGCGGCCGTGGCGACGGTGTGACCGCCGGCCGGTGACCGCGGTGCGCGTGGGCTTCTTCCCCGCCGGCCAAACGCGCCCACCGCACCGCGACCATCCGGCTCGGTGAGAATGTGGCCGACCACGCCCGGTGTGTTGAGCTCCGGGTCGTCTCTCCCTCGCGTCCCTTCCTGACGGCCCGGTTCGGGGGTCGAGGGGCGCGGTA
>NZ_BMMK01000012.1:68117-167641 GCF_014645795.1 Longimycelium tulufanense
CCGGTGTCCCGCCCGCAGGTGTCCTCAGTGGACGGTGACACGGGCGCGGAGCTGTTTCGCCGCGACCACCATGTTCCGCAGGGCAGGCTCCACTTCGGCGTAGCCGCGGGTCTTCAGTCCACAGTCCGGGTTGACCCACACCCGGTGCGGGCCGACCACCTCGATCACCTGGCGGAGCTGGGCCACGATCTCCGCCACGTCGGGCACGCGTGGCGAATGGATGTCGTACACGCCCGGGCCGATCTGCCGGCGGTACCCGCCCAGATCCTTGACCAGACTCATCCCCGAGCGGGCCGCCTCCACCGTGGTGACGTCCGCGTCGAGGTCGTCGATCGCGGCCACGATCTCGCCGAACTCCGAGTAGCACATGTGGGTGTGGATCTGGGTGGTGTCGGCCACCCCGCTGGTGGCCAGGCGGAAGGCGCCCACCGCCCAGCCCAGGTACCCGGCCTGCTGGTCCCGCCGCAACGGCAGTCCCTCACGGAGTGCGGGTTCGTCGACCTGGATCACCCGGATGCCGGCCGCCTCGAGGTCGGCCACCTCGTCCCGCAACGCGAGCGCGATCTGCCGTGCGGTGGCCTCGTGCGGCTGGTCGTCGCGCACGAACGACCACAGCAGCATCGTCACCGGCCCGGTCAGCATCCCCTTCACCGGCCGGTCGGTGCGGCTCTGCGCGTACCGGGTCCACTCCACCGTGATCGGCTCCGGGCGATGCACATCCCCGAAGATGATCGGCGGGCGCACGCACCGTGTGCCGTAGGACTGCACCCAACCGTGCTCGGTGGAGGCGAACCCGACGAGGCGCTCTGCGAAGAACTGCACCATGTCGTTGCGTTCCGGCTCACCATGCACCAGCACGTCCAACCCCACGCGTCGCTGGAGCTCCAGCACGTGGTCGATCTCCGCGTGCATGCGGCGCTCGTACTCCTGCGGCTCGATACGACCGGAGCGGAACGCCGAACGTGTCCGGCGAATCTCCTTGGTCTGGGGGAAGGAACCGATCGTGGTGGTGGGAAGCTCCGGCAGTCCCAGCGACTCGCGTTGCAGCCTGGCGCGCTCTTCGTGCGGTGTCGCACGACGGCTGTCTTCCGGTCGCAGGGCCGCAAGCCGTTCCCGCACCTCGGGCACGACCGACCAGGTGGCGTTGCGCCGTGTACGCAAGGCAGCGTCGTTGTCGGAGAGTTCCCCACCCACCACGGCCGCGCCCTCGCCCAGGGCCCGCGCCAGGATGATGACCTCGTCCACCTTCTGCCGGGCGAATGCCAGCCAGGGGCGCAACAGCGGGTCGAGGCCGGTAGGGGCACCGGTCAGTTCCAGCTCGAGGTCCAGGGGGACGTGCAACAGCGAGCACGAGGTACTCACCACCAGTTCCCGGCACAGCCCGAGCAGGGGCACGCATCGCGACAGCGTTGCGCGCAGGTCCGTCCGCCACACATTGCGGCCGTTGACCACACCGGCATAGAGGGTCTTGTTCCCCAACCCGCCCTGGTCGGTCAGCAGCGTCAGGTTCCGTTCCCCAGCAACCAGGTCGAGGGCCAGGCCGTCGACGGGTGTCCGTGCCAGTACACGCAGCGCGTCGCCGAGATCGCCGAAGTAGCTGGCGACAACGAGCTTGGGGCGGCGGGACAACGACCCCAGCCGGTCGTAGGCACGCTGGACCGCCGCAAGTTCGGTCTCGGTGCGGTCGGCAACCAGGGTCGGTTCGTCGAGCTGCACCCATTCCACTCCGGCATCGGCCAGCGTGGCGAGCAGTTCCGCGTACGGTTCCAGGAGTGCATCCAGCAGGTCCAGCGGACGGAATTCGGGGCCGGCGCCGGTCTCGGGCTTACCCAGCAACAGCAAACTCACCGGGCCAAGAAGCACCGGCCGGGGCGTGACACCCAGCTGCCGTGCCTCGGCCACCTCGCGGACGGGAGCGTCGTCGGCGAGCCGGAACGCGGTACCGGGGCCGAATTCGGGGACGACGTAGTGGTAGTTCGTGTCGAACCACTTGGTCATCTCCAGCGGCGCCACCTCGGCAGTGCCGCGGGCCATCGCGAAGGACGTGTCGAGCGCACCCCGGCCGAGCCGGCGGTACCGCTCGGGGACCGCGTCGAACAGCATCGCGGTGTCCAACACCTGGTCGTAGAAGGAAAACGTGCTCGAGGGGATCTCGCTCAACCCGGCGTCCCGGAGCTGCTCCCACACCGTGCGACGGAGCCGCGCACCCTCCGCGTGCAGCTCCCGTTCGCCCAGTTCCCCCGCCCAGTAACGCTCGACCGCGCGCTTGAGCTCCCGGCCCGGACCGATACGCGGGTAGCCGAGGACCGTTGACTTCATGGCGCTCCTTCCCTCCGAGGCCGTGCCATCGCGTCCAGGGCCGTGTGGAGGGGTCGCCAGGTGGGGTGGCTTCCCGGTCCCGCGCCCTCCCCCGAGGCCGTGGACGTCCGCGCACCGGCGGTACGCGGGCGACCGGCAGGTCTTCGGACTCGCGGGCGGGGCCGGCGTTCGCCGGCCGGTCCTACTGGCCGTCGCTTCCCAGACGCGCACGCGTCCAGTGCTCGGATGACGGCGGTCGTTCCCGCTCACCGCTGCGGGGCAGTCCCGGATTCGCACCGGGTTCCCTCTTGCGACGCCCGACCTGGCTGGCCGGGCGAACCGGTCACCTGATCGACCCTACCCACCGCGGCGGGAGCCGCCACCCGCGGCACAGAGCGGTGCCAGGACGTGGGACGACGCAGGGCAGAGGTTGACAGGTTCCCGGCGCTCAGCGCCGGCAGAGCCGGCGGATCCGTTCGGCGTGCGCGGGATAGCGTGTGGCGAGGTCCTCGGTGCGGCCAAACTCCACGATGTCGTCGTGGTAGGGCGGGGCCATGAAGGTGCCCAGCAGGCTCCAGGCCCCGGTGGTCTCGGTGGCCTGCCAGGTGTGGGCGGGCACGGCGACCTGGGGCCGGTGACCGGCGACGGGGTTCGGGCCGAGCACCGGGCGCTCGACCCTGCCGTCCGGGTGGAGCAGGAGCATGCGGGCCGGCGCGCCGGCGTGGTAGGCGAACACCTCGGGGTGGGTGAGCCGGTGCATGCCGGAGAAGTCGGGCGCGGCGATGAGGTAGTAGATGGCCGAGCCGTTGTCGTCCCGCCAGGTCTCCGCGAAGTGCCCGCCCTCGACGGGCAGTGGCTGCAGGCCGAGCGCGGCGACGAGGGCGGCCGCTTCCGGGTGCATCGCGCTCACCAGGTGGGCCGGGCGGACACGCCGCCGTCGACGACCAGGTTCTGGCCGGTGATCCAGCCGGCCAGTGGCGAGGCGAGGAAGGCGCAGGCGTTGCCCACGTCCTCGGGTGTACCGAGTCGGCCGAGCGGCGCGGCGTCCACCCATCGGGCAACGCCGTCCGGCCATTCCTCGTCGAGCCCTTCGTGGCCGATCAGGCCGGGCGAGACCACGTTGACGCGGATGCCGTGCGGGGCGTACTCGAGCGCAGCGGCTCGCGCGTACATGAGCACGGCCGCTTTCGACGCGCTGTAGTGGGCGTGGTTGGGCGCGGGCTGGAGTGCTTCGATGGAGGCGATCGAGGTGATCGATCCGCCGTGCCCCTGGGAGATCAGCTGGCGGGCGACGGCCTGGGTGGTGAGGAAGGTGCTGTCGACGTTGCCGCCGAACATGTCCCGCCACTGACCGAATCCCATCTCCGGCAGTGGGCAGACCGGTTGCACGCCGGCGTTGTTCACCAGCACGTCCACCCGGCCGAACTTCTCGACCACGGCCCGTACCAGCGCGTCGACATCGGCCGGGTCGCGCAGGTCGGCGCGCTCCCAGTCGGCCGCGCCGCCCGCGGAGCGGATCTCCTCGGCCAGCTTCCGCGCACTGTCCGCGCTGGACCAGTAGTGCGCCACCACGGCCGCACCGGCGGCGGCCAACCGGCGGGCGATGCCCCGGCCCACGTTGCCGCCCGCGCCGGTCACCAGGGCGACCAGGCCGGAAAGGTCGGGCAAGCCGGGAGATTCGGGCATGGTCGGCCTCCGTTCGATGTCCCCGCGCTCACGGTGACACACACCGCGGGTGCCGGCATCACCTTGCGACAGCGGTCAACCGGAGATCAACACCGCCCAAACGGGTGACGTCATTACGGATGCGCGGGCGACCGGCGGTGGTGATGATCGGGGAGGGCGTCGCGCCGAGTCGGAGGTGGGCCGTGGACACCGTGATCTTCCTCCTGCTGACGGCGGCGGTGGCGTTGTTGTTCTGGAGCGGTCGTCGCTGGGTGGTACTCACGGTATGGGCGGTGTCCCTCGTGTTGGCCCTGTTGCTTTTCGACCACCACGTGACCAGCCCGCTGGACCTGAACTTCTAGGGGCGGACGATGCGGCGGCAGCTGGGTTTCTGGTTCTCGCACCTGGTCGTCCTCGCCTACACTGGCGTGCTGTTGGGTGGGTTCCTCGTCCAGTTCGGCCGATGGGAGTACCCGTGTCCGCTGTGCATGCTGCAGCGGGCGGCGATGGTGTTGTGTGCACTCGGCCCCGGCTACGTCATCGCCCGGGCCCGGCGTGGTGAGGTGACAGTCGCCGATCTCGCCACCGGTTACGGGATGAGCGTGGTCGCCGCCGTCGCGGGCGCGACGATCTCTGCGCGCCAGATCCTGTTGCACATCAAGCCACCCGATCCCGGTTACGGCGCTGCGGTCCTCGGGCTGCATCTGTACACGTGGGCGTTCATCACGTTCGTGGTGATGTTGCTGGCCGCGGGTCTGGTTCTTCTCTTCGCCCGCGAACTCGCACCAGGTCGCGTCGAGTTCGGCTCGGTGTCCTGGGCGGTGCTCGGCCTGTTCGGTGTGATCGTCGCCGCGAACGCGGTGGCGGTCTTCGCCCTGGAAGGTTTCCACTGGGTCCTGCCCGACGACCCGGACCGCTACCAACTCTTTTACGACCTGGGCGTGCTTCCCTGACGTTCTCCTCGCGTGACGAGGATGCCCACGCTCCCGGCGCGGGACCTCGCCGCCGGGGTCGCTTCGGTGGGTTCGTGCTTCCTCCAGCGTGCGGTGCCCACGGAACGACGCAGAACGCGAAACTTCCACCGAAATGGTGATCGACTTGGGTCTGCTGGCGGAGCGTCACTGACGCTCCCCTCCTCGGCAGTCGGATGACAGGGCCAAACGCCGGGACGGCCGTCAACCATCCTGACTGTCGCCGACGACATGGAGCACCTGAACGGCCCAGCACGCGCTCACCAAACGGAATCATGTTCACGTTTCACCGAGTCATCTCGCATCGTGCGTTTGGCGTCACCAACCCCGGACGAGGTACGAACAGACAGCAGGTGGCGGTCAGGCGGTCGCTACCGCAAACGCAAGCAACATTGCGGTAGTCAGCAGGGGGTGGTCGACATGAGCGGGCGCCGGACTCAGGCACCGAGACCGCGTGCCTCCCGCTAGTCCCCCGGTCCTGCCCCTGCCCCTCCCCCGCCGTTTCTGCCACACAAGCACGCCAGTCCCCGATGTGCGGCACGGGGCTGCCGGCCTCGGGGTCCGGGGCGTGCCGAGAAGTGGCTGGCCGTCCGCTCGGGCGGTCCGACACCTTCGACCCACGCTGGAGCTCCCGTGATCCCTGCCGTAGTCATGCTGCTGTCTCTGGGCTTGTGCATCGCAGCGGCGCTGACCCTCTGGTGGATGTTGCACGCCTGGCGTACGCCGGAGACGCTGCAGTCGACCCGGTTCGCCGAGCCCGACGGCGATCACCAGCTCACGTTCTCGCTCCTGGTGCCAGCACGGCACGAGGAACGTGTCCTGGAACACACGATCAAGCGATTACTTCAGTCGAGACATACCAACTTCCAGATTCTCATCATTGTCGGGCACGACGACCCCGGGACCGCAGCGGTCGCGCAACGCATGGCCGAAAGCCACCCCGACCGCGTCTCCGTGGTCGTGGACGATCACGAGACCAAGAACAAGCCAAAGGCACTCAACACCGCCCTATCCCATTGCGAGGGCGACATCGTCGGTGTGTTCGACGCGGAGGACATCGTGCACCCCGACCTGCTCACCCATGTCGACCACGCGTTCCGGGCCACAGGCGCCGACGTGGTCCAGGGAGGTGTGCAGCTGGTGAACTTCCACTCCAGCTGGTACAGCCTGCGCAACTGCCTGGAGTACTTCTTCTGGTTCCGCAGCCGGCTCCACCTCCAGGCACAGAAGGGCTTCATCCCGCTCGGCGGCAACACCGTCTTCGTCCGCACCGACGTACTCCGCGAGGCCGGCGGCTGGGACCCGGGATGCCTGGCCGAGGACTGCGACCTGGGTGTCCGGTTGTCCAGCCGAGGCTGCAAGGTCGTCGTCGCATACGACTCCCTCCTGGTGACCCGGGAGGAGACCCCGGGCTCGGTGCGCGGCCTGTTCAAGCAACGCACCCGGTGGAACCAGGGGTTCCTCCAGGTGCTCCGGAAGGGAGACTGGCGCCGCCTGCCGTCGTTCCGACAACGCGTGCTCGCCCGGTACACGTTGTCCTCCCCCTTCGTCCAGGCGTTCACCGGAATCGCGATACCGCTCGGGCTCGGGATCGCACTGTTCCTCGACGTTCCCGTGTCGGTCACGCTGGTCGCGTTCCTGCCCGTGGTCCCCACGCTGGCCACACTGGCCTTCGAGGCGGTCGGGCTGCACGATTTCGGCAGCCAGTACGGCGTCCGGGTCCATGTCGTGCACTACCTCAAGCTCGTGCTCGGTGCGCCCCTGTACATGGTCATCTTGGCTGCGGCGGCAATACGGGCGGTGTGGCGGGAGCGCACCGGCCGTACCGACTGGGAGCTGACCCGGCACGTCGGCGCGCACCTCAACTGACCGCGCCGCCCCGGCCCCGCCCGTCCCCCGGCTCCTTGGAGATCACGGTGACCGCTGTCCTCACCAAACCTTCGTCCACAAGACCCACCCCGCCCCCGAGACCCCGTCGCCGACCACGCTCCCCCAACGACACACTCCTCATCACCGCCCTGCTGGTTCTCTCCCTGCCGGCGCTGGCGTGGAACATCACACGTTTCCCCGGAATCGGCACCGATGAAGGCACCTACCTCGCCCAGGCATGGGCGGTCCGGGAAGGTGTCGGCCTGACGCACTACACGTACTGGTACGACCATCCTCCGCTCGGCTGGATCCAGCTCGCGTTGCTGTCCTGGCTGCCCGACCTGCTGGGCTCCGATGGGCTCGTGGTCGCCAACGGCAGGCTGGTCATGGTCGTCGTGGGTCTGGTCGCCAACGCGCTGCTGTACCTGCTGGCACGGCGGATGGCCCTGCCCAGATGGGCAGCGGCACTCGCCGTCATCGTCTTCACCTGGTCCCCGTTGGCTGTCGTGCTCCATCGACAGATCTACCTGGACAACGTGGCGGTCGTGTGGATACTCGCCGCTTTCGTGCTCGCGCTCTCTCCACGACGACACCTCTGGCATCACATCACGGCGGGTGCCTGCACGGCGGTGTCCCTGCTGTCGAAGGAGACGATGGCGGTTGCCGTTCCCGCGGTCCTGCTCGCACTCCGTCAGGGCACCCACCCCAGCACACGCAAGTTCTCCTTTGCCGGCTACTGCGCGGGCCTCGTGCTGGTCCTCGTCTTCTATCCACTCTATGCGCTGCTGAAAGGCGAGCTGTTCGCGGGCCAAGGCCACGTCTCCCTGTTGGGTGCGCTGCGCTTCCAGCTCGTCGGTCGTGCGGGATCCGGGAGCGTGTTCACCGAGGGAAGCGCGGCGCAGCAGACAGTCTCCATCTGGTTCCAGTACGACGCCGTGCTGATCATCGTCGGCCTTGTGGGGGCGGCCGTCGGTCTCGCCGTGCGACGGCTTCGCCCGGCGGCACTGGCCGCGGTGTTGCTCGTGCTGGTCGCGCTGCGTCCCAACGGCTACTTGCCAGCGATGTACGTGGTGCAGGCATTGCCATTTCTCGCTCTGTTGCTTGCCGGCACCGCTTTCCTGGTCACCGAGGTGGTGCGTAAGCGGTTGCTACGGTACCGGTCCCCATCGGTCAGGGTGGCTGGCGCCGCTCTGCTGTGCGGGGCAATGACGGCAGGCATCGCGATCACCCCCTCCTGGTACACGGCCAACGCCTCGACCTTCACATCGGCCGCCAATGACGACTACCTGGCAGCCGCCTCCTGGTTACGGAAGCACCCGCCTGCCGACCATGGTGAGCGCATCGTCGTCGACGACGCGCTCTGGCTTGATGCGGTACGTGCCGGCTACGCCCCCGGCCTGGGGGCGATCTGGTTCTACAAGCTGGACCTCGACCCCGCGGTGCGTGCGGCGCTCCCCGGCGGGTGGCAGGACCTCGATCTCGTGGTCTCCACCCCCATGATGCGCGCCAACACCCGCGGCCTGCCCACTGTCACCGCGGCGCTGCAGCATTCCTACGTGATCGTCACGTTCGGCACCGGCCCGGACCGCGTCGAGATCCGGCGTGTCCAACAGAACGAACGGAAAGGAGCGCGATGACACGGAGCAGACCGCAATCGCGACTGGCCGCGCTGGGCGGGCTGGCCGTGCTGGTCACCGCCCTCGTGCCAGCCCTGGCCACCCAGGCCGCCGCCGAGGAGAACCTGGTGCGCAACCCCGGCGTGGAGAACGTCGACAACGGTGCCGCCGACTGCTGGGAGGACGTGGGGTGGGGTGACAACCGCTACTCGGCCGGGTTGAGCTCGCAGGCCCACGGTGGATCCAACGCATTACGGGTCTCGCTGACCGAGCGCACCAGTGGAGACCGGAAGTTCCTGCAGCGCCAGAACGCCACCTGCGCTCCGAAGGTCACCGCAGGCCACCAGTACGACCTGAGCGTGTGGTACATGACGACCACGCCAAACACGGTCGTGACCGCGTTCCGGCACGATGTGGAGAAGGGCTGGCAGTACTGGACCGACCTGGCCACGCTCCCGGTCAGCGACACCTATCGAGCCGCGGTCGTGCGCACTCCTGCGGTTCCTGCCGGAACCGACCACATCGCCTGGGGTGTAGCGATCTACGGTCCGGGGGAGCTGGTCACCGACGACTACTCGACGACCGAGGTGAGGAAGGACAGGAAGAAGCCGCAGCCCTGCTCGGCCGAACAGGGCTGTGCGCAGGGCTCCTGGGAGGTTGCCTCCTACCGGGCCCCGGTTCGCGGTATCCACTCCGTCTTGTTGCATACGGGCAAGGTGCTGCTGATCGCGGGATCGGGCAACGATCCGTCCGCTTTTGCGGCCGGCAGCTTCAGTACCACGGTCTACGACCCGGCCACGCACGAGTTCACTCCCGTGGACACTCCGGAGGACCTGTTCTGTGCTGGCCACACGCAGCTTCCGGACGGGCGCGTGCTGGTGATGGGCGGCAACGGTGCCTACCCCACGGAGGATGGCAGCCGTGGCTACACGGGCCTGCGCAGCTCCTACGTGTTCGACCCGAAGACGAACGCCTACCAACGGGTCAACAACCTCAACGATGGACACTGGTACCCATCGGCGACCGCGCTCGGAAACGGTGACGTCCTGTCGCTCGGTGGCCTCAACGAGCGGGGCGACGGCAGCGTCACCGTCGAGCATTACTCTCACGAGCAAGGCCGCTGGTTGGGCACCGGGGAGATTCGCCAGAACTGGAAGTTCTGGGGGCTGTACCCGGCGATGATCCTCATGCAGGACGGGCGACTGTTCTATACCGGAAGCCACGTGTTCGGAAATGGCCTGCCCGGCACCGGTGCCTCGATCTACGACCACCGTAGCGGTGAGGTGCACGACGTCCCCGGGCTGCAGGACAAGGACAACCGCGACCAGTCGATGAGCGTGCTCCTGCCTCCCGCGCAGGATCAGCGGGTGCTGACCCTGGGTGGCGGCAACATCTACTCCAACGTGGATGCCAATCGGCACACCGACATCATCGACCTGAAGCAGGCCAACCCCCGATATGAGCCCGGTCCGCGGATCCCGCTGGGCCACAACGCCGACGGCTCCCCGCAGCAGGACCACCAGGGAAAGATGTACATCTCGGCGGTGCTCCTGCCGGACGGCAAGGTGTTCGAGACCGGCGGTGCCCTGCACAACCGTGCTGACGAGGTGTTCGAGGCGTCCATGTTCGATCCGCTCACCAACACGTTCACTCCGGGAATGGCGACCGACCCGGTGCCTCGGGGGTACCACTCCTCGGCGTTCCTGCTCCCGGACGGCCGGGTGATGGCGGTGGGGAACAATCCCGGCGACGGTTCCTTCGACCAACGGCTGTCCTTCTACTCGCCGCCTTACCTGTTCCAGGGGCCGCGGCCCCGGATCACCGAGCTGGCCAGCCAGGAGTGGCGCTACGGCAGCACCCAGCACATCACGGTGGACCAGCAGGTCAGCCGAGCCGCCCTGATCCGACCCGCAGCGGTGACCCACTCCTCGGATCCCAACCAGCGGTACGTCGCGTTGCCGATGACCGTGCGGGGGAACGAAATCGACCTCAACGTCACCAGCAACCCGAACCTGGCCCCTCCCGGCTGGTACATGTTGTTCGTGACCAACGACAAGGGCGTTCCGTCGGTGGCGAAGTGGGTGCATCTGACATGAGGGACTCGCGGCGGAACCGAGCGATCATGCTCGCGTCCGTGCTCGCCGTCGGGATCGTGGTGGCGATCGCGACCGTGCTGTACCCCGAGAGCGAGGAACACGGGGCCCCTGGGGCCTCCGGCCGAGCCGAGCCACACGTGCTGCCTTTCGCCCAGCCCTCCATGGAAAGCGGCGCTGCGTCGATGAGCCAGCCGGCGACACGGGTGCCGTCCGTGCCGTCAGCCCAAGGTGCGAAGCCGACTTCCACGACGGGACGTCCACCAGCGCCGTCGGCGGCTGTCCCGGTGCCGGCGAACAACGACGGATGCGACCACACCTACGGGGAACGGAACCAGTGCGTGCCATGGAACTTCCCGGACCGTGTGGCCGACGGCTGTCAGTGGTTGCGGGAACGCGGTTTCGGCTCGCTGCGTGTGCACGGGCGTGACCGGCACGGGCTGGACCGCAATGGCGACGGCATAGCCTGCGGGGACGGCGACTGACAGAGGGGACGGCACCGGCCCGGCGCGCTGGCCGCAGGCACCCTGCCGGAGCCGGTGCCATCCCACCCGCAGCCCGCTCGACCTCGCACACCTGTTCAGCAGGTGATGGTTTCCGTTGGGTCAGGACACTCGCGCCGGGCACCGTGATGAGCGTGCGGCCCAGCCCGCACTGGCTCGCCGGTGTCCGGGATCCCCCTCGGCCACCGACACCGCCCCGTCCGGGTCAGCTCACGACCTCGTCCACGTAGCACCAACGCCAGGTCTCGCCGGGCTCGTAGGAACGCATCACCGGGTGGCTGGTGTCCTGGAAGTGGGTGGTCGCGTGCCTGCCCGGTGAGGAATCGCAGCAGCCGATGTGACCGCAGGACAGGCACATCCGAAGTTTCACCCAGTCGCGGCGGTGCTGGGCAAGGCATTCCGCACAGCCGTCCGTTGGGGGCGCCGGTTCGGCGTCCGAGGGTGCGGCGGCGAGATGTTCGCAGGTGGCCATCGGGTCCTCCCGGGTTGGCGGTGCCCCTGGCGAACGGGGGCCGAACAGCGTGCGCTGCGAGCACCCATCCTCTCCCCGGCACGGGTTGGTCGCACCCCGAACGAAAACAGCCCGTGGCGGCTGGAATATCGCCGGTGTTGCGTCCCGGCCGCTTGGCAGGGCGCTTCCCCACAGGCCGCGGTCACCGCGGTGGACCGGGCACCGGAGCTGTTGCCCCCGTGCCGACGAGTGGGCACCGCAGTGCCGGATACCGGTGCCGGACACAGAGAGCCGCCGCCCGGCGCGGTGGGCGGCGGCTCTCCTTTCCAGGGAGGGTCAGGCGGCCACGCGGCGAAGGTCGCCGGTGAGCACCCGACGCAGGTGTTGGCCGATCACGTCGACATTGGGCGGGTCGAGCAACGAGAGGTGGTGCCCCGGCACGGTGATGACCTCGAGGTTGGGGCAGACCTCATCCCAGCCGCGGGCCGGGTCCTGGCGGTCGTACCGCGGGTCCCGCAACCCACCGGGCACGCCCTGGGCGGCGCTGTAGTACACGACCCGGCCCTCGTAGGTCGGCGGGTCGTACCGCTCCTGGGACAGCGCGTCCAGCAGGGAGGTGCGCTGGTGGCGCAGGATCGCCTCGCTGACCTCCTCGTTGACCAGGCCGGCCGATCGGATGGTGCGCACCACCAGTTCGGCCTGGCCCTCGTCGTCCAGGCCGATGAGCTCCTCGTAGGGCAGCTCCACGTCCCGCCCGTAGCTGTCGCGCAGGAACTCGCCGAACCGCTCGAACCGGGTCCGCAGCATCTGCACCGGGTCGAGCAGCTCCGGCGTGGGCAGCGGCAGGATCGGGTCGATCAGCCCCACCAGCTCGACCTCCTCCCCTGCCGCGTGCAGCCGGTGCGCCACCTCGAAGGCGAGGAACCCGCCGAAGGACCATCCGGCCAGCCGGTACGGCCCGCCGCGCTGCACCCGCCGCAGCTCGGGCAGGTAGTGGTCCACTCGGTCCTCCACCGTGGGTGCCCCCTCGATCCGGTCGAAGCCGTGGGCGGGCAGACGCGGGTCGAGCAGCTCGACGAGCTGGCGGTAGACGGCGGTGTCGCCACCACCGGGGTGGAACAGGAACAGCGGTGGCTGGCCGGCGCCGTCCCGCAACACCCGCAGCGGGGAGCCGGTGGACTCCTGCTCCCGGAAGTGGGCGGCCATCCGCTCGATGGTCGGGTGCCGGAACAGCTCCGACACGGGCAGCTCGTACCCGCCGCGCTGCGCCAGCAGGGCGGCGACCTGGGCGGCCCGGTCGGCGTCGCCGCCGATCTCGTAGAAGTTCTGGGTCACCCCGACCCGGTGGCCGAGCACGTCCTGCCAGACGCTGAGCACCAGCCGTTCGGCGGCGTCCCGGGGCGGCACCAGGACCGGCTGGCTGCCCTGCCGGGGGATGGGCGGGGCGGGTGCGGTCGCTGGCTCGACGGGGCCGAGTCCCAGTTCGGACAGCACCCACTTCTCCAGCTCAACCACATTCACCCCGCGCAGCATCAACGCGACCGGCAACACCAGCTCGAAGTCGTGTTGCACGACGTTGCGGATCCGCACCGCTAGCAGCGAGTCGACGCCGAGCGCGGTGAGGGGGGTGGAGACGTCCAGTTCCTCGGTCCTGAAGCCCATCACCGCGGCCACCCGGGCGCGCAGTTGCGCGGTCACCAGGCGACGGGCCTCGGCCGGCTCGCGCTCGCGCACGGCGGCGATGCCCCGCCAGTCCGCGCTGTCCCGCTCGGCCGCGGCGTAGTCGGCGAACATCTCGGCGAAGAACGGTGTCTCGACCAGTTGCGGGAACGCACCCACCAGGCGGGGGGCGTTCAGCCGCATGGCGCCGACACCGTCCCGGTGCGAGGCGAGCGTGCCCTCGAGCACCTCCAGCCCTTCACGGGGGTCGATGGGGTGCAGCCACGGCACGTCCACCCCGACCGCGGCGCCCACCTCGGCCCAGGTGCCCCAGGCGATGGTGGTGCCGGGCAGGCCGAGCGCGCGTCGCATCGCCACCAGGGCGTCCAGGTAGGCGTTGGCCGAGGCGTAGGCGGGTTGCCCGGGCAGGCCGAGCAGGGCCGCGGCGGAGGAGAAGCCGACCCACCAGTCCAGGTCGAGCCCGGCGGTGGCCTCGTGCAGCCGCCACGCGCCGTACGCCTTGGCGCGCCAGGTGCGGGCCAGTGTCTCGGCATCCAGCCGGAGCACGGTGCGGTCGTCGAACACCGCGGCCGCGTGCACCACGCCCCGCAGTTCCGCGCCGTTCCGGGCGGTGTCGACGAGCCGTTCGGCCACCCCGGGCTCGGCGATGTCGCCGAGCACCACCTCGACGTCGGCGCCGGCCGAGGTCAGTTCGGCGATCTGGCTGGCAGCCTCGGGCCGTGGTGCCGACCGTCCATTGAGGATGATGCGTCCGGCGCCCCGGTCGGCCAGCCAGCGGGCCAGGAACAACCCGAGACCGCCGAGGCCACCGGTGATGACGTAGGCGTCGCCGGGGCGCACGACCACGGCGTCGGACTCCGGCGGTTCGGCCGGGGTCAGCCGGGCCGCATACCGCTGCCCGGACCGCCAGGAGACCTCGTCGTCGCGACCCGCGGTCAGCTCGGCGGCCAGGTGCGCCCCCGCCTCGGCAGCGGGGTTGGCCGGGTCCAGGTCGACCCCGCTGGCCCGCAGCTCCGGGTGCTCGTAGCCGAGCACGCGCAGCACGCCGCGCAGGGCGGCCGGTCCGGGCCGGACCGGCTCGTCAGCCAGCACCCCGGAGGCGCCGGTGGTCACCAGCCACAGCCGGGGCGGCGTGCCGCCGGTCTCGACCAGGGTCCGCACCACGCTGGCCAGGGTGAGGACGGCCTGCTGTGCCCGGTCGAGATCGACCGGTCCGGGCTCGGCGTCGGCGACACCGAGCACGACACCGACCGGGGGCACCCCGGTGCCGAGCGCCTCGGCGAGCCGGTCCGGCGCCACCGCGTCGACCTCGTGGCCGCCGCCCACGAGCTCGGTGGCCGCCGCCTCGAACACCTCGTCGACCGGTGCGGTGCCGTCGGTCAGCAACAGGTACCGGCCCAGCCCGGAAGTGGCCCGGGGCAGGTCCGTGCGCCGCCATGCCTTCTCCAGCAATCGCTCCGACAGCGGCGCGGCGATCTCGCGGCGCTGGACGCGGCGGACGAACACGTCCGTGACTTCCAGCAGCACGGTTCCCTCGGCGTCGGCCAGGCGCAGGTCGCCGAGCATGCCCCCGGCATCGGCCGCGGCGGGGGCGACGCGAACGTGCGCCTGCACACCCTGGCTCGGGTCAGCGAACACGCGCACCTGACCGAACTGCATCGGCAGGTAGAGCGTGCCGTCATCGTCCGTACCGGGTGCCGACAGCATCGCGCCGAATGCCTGCAGTGCAGCATCCAGCAGTGCAGGGTGGACCCCGAACGCCGGATGGCCACCGGCCTCGGCCGGCACACCCACGGTGGCGACGGCGGCGTTTTCACCGACAGAGACCCTGCTGATGCCGGTGAAGGCCGGGCCGTAGTCCAGGCCGATGGTGCGTAGCACCGCGTAGACGTCGGTGGGGTCCAATTCGGTCGCGTCCGCGAGTCGTTCGGGCCGCCAGTCGGCGGTCCCGGTACCGGTGGCAAGGGCGGTCACGGTGGCCGAGACGTGCAGCACCCACTCCCCGCCGTCGGGCCGGGTGTGGACGGTGATCCGGCCTTCCCGGGACCCGGTCGGGTTGAACGTCGTCGTGATCATGGTGTGCTCGTCCAGCGGTAGCGGCTGCTGCAACATCACCTCGCCGACCGTCACCTGCTCCGCCGGAACGTCGAACACCGTGATGGCCGCCGCGAGGGCGATCTCGACGTAGGCCGCCGCGGGCATGACCGGCCGACCGTCCACACGGTGGTCGGCCAGCCAGGGCAGGGCCGCGACGCCGACATCGGTCCGCCACACGTGCCGATGGTCGTCCGGCACCTCCAGGTGCACACCGAGCAACGGGTGCGCGTCGCCGTCCGGCGCCAGTGTCGCGGCGCGGCGCGGCTCGACCCAGTACCGGGTGTGCCGCCAGGGCGTGGTGGGCAGGTCCAGCATCCGGCCGGAGGTCGGCGGCGTGGCCAGACCCGCGGCTTTCAGGACGCCGAGCTGGCCGTGGAACTGCAGCACGTCGTCATGGTCGCGGCGCAGGGTGCCGAGCACCAGCGGGTCGCGGGCGCCGCTCACGGTCGCGCTCTCGCTGACCGCGTGGCCCAGGACCGGGTGCGGCGAGATCTCCACGAACGTGGTGAAGCCGTCGGCGACGGCCGCGGCCACCGCGTCCCGGAACCGCACCGGCTGCCGCAGGTTGGCGGCCCAGTAGCCGGCGTCGAAGGACGGAGTCCGGCGCGGGTCGTCGAGCACCGTGGTGTAGCAGCGCACCGCGGGTTGCTCGCCCGTCACGCCCGCAAGCTCGGCGGCGAGCTCGGCGGCCACGCCGGTGAGCGCCGGGTGGTGGGAGGCGTAGTCGACCTTCACCAGCCGGCCGAGCATGCCGCGCGCCTCGACCTCGGCCACCACCTGGTGGACCTGGTCGGGCGGGCCGGCGACCACGGTCTGGCTCGGTGCGTTGAACACTGCGATCTCGACGCCGGGGTAGCCGTCCAGCAGCGCCGCCGCGTCCTGCGCGGGCAGCTCCAGCACGGCCATGGCGCCCCTGTCGGCGTCCCTGGCCACCAGCCGGGAGCGGCTGGCGATGACCCGCGCCCCGTCGGCTGGGGACAGTGCCCCGGCCACCACCGCGGCGGCCACCTCGCCGAGCGAGTGGCCGACGACCGCCGCCGGCTCGACCCCGTAGGAACGCCACAGCCTTGCCAGGGCGACCTGGACGCCGAACAGCAGCGGCTGCACCTGTTCCACGGCGGCCGGTTCCACGCCCTGCACCAGGATCTCGCGCAGCGAGAAGCCGGCTTCGGCCTGCAGCAACGGATCCAGCTCGTCGATCGCGTCGGCGAAGGCGGGTTCGTCGGCCAGCAACCGGCGGGCCATACCCGCCCACTGCGAGCCCTGGCCGGGGAACACCCACACCGGCCCGCGACCGATCCGTCCCGTGGTGCCGGTGGACACGCCCGGCGCGGCGATGCCGGCGGCCAGGGCGCGCAGCCCGGCCGCAAGGCCACCGTGGTCGCACGCGGCGACCACCGCGCGGCTGCGGCCGGCGGCCCGGCGGGCCAGGGTGTGCTCGAGGTCGCCGAGATCGGCGTCGCGGCCCGGGCCGGCCAGCCAGTCGGCCAGCCCGGCCGCGATATCGGGCAACCGGTCCGCTGCGGTGCTGGCGAGCACGAACTCCCGGGCCGGCGGGGACCCCGCGGGGCGCGGGTCATTCGTTTCGGGTGCGGCGTCATCCGGGACGAACTGCTCGACCACGACGTGCGCGTTGGTGCCGCCGAACCCGAACCCGGAGACTCCGGCCCGCGCCGGCCGGGCCGGCGCGGGCAGTGGCTGCTGCCGCGCGGCCACCGCCAGGTGCAGCCCGTCGAAGTCAATGTGCGGGTTCGGCGCTCGGAAGTGCAGGCTGGCCGGAATTCGCCCGTGTACCAACGACAACACGGTCTTGATCAGGCCGGTGATGCCGGCGGCCGCCTCCAGGTGGCCCACGTTGGTCTTGACCGAGCCGATCAGCAGCGGGCGGTCGACGGGGCGGTCCTTGCCGAGGACCGCGCCGAGCGCCCTGGCCTCGATCGGATCGCCCAGCAGCGTTCCGGTGCCGTGCGCCTCCACGAAGTCGACCTCGCCGGGATCGACGCCCGCGTTGGTGTACGCCCGACGCAGCAACGCTTCCTGCGCCTCCGGATTCGGTGCGGTGAGGCCGTTGGAGCGGCCGTCGGAGTTGACCGCGGAGCCACGCAGCACGGCCAGCACGCGGTCGCCGTCGCGCAGGGCATCCGACAGTCGCTTGAGGACGACGACGCCGGCACCCTCCGCCCGCACCATTCCGTTGGCGGAGGCGTCGAAGGTCTTGCACCGGCCGTCGGGCGCGGTGATCTGCATCTGGTCGAAGTTGACCGTGACGCCGGGACCGAGGAGCAGGTTGACACCGGCGGCCAGCGCGAGGTCGCTGCCACCGATCCGCAGGCTGTGCATGGCCAGGTGCACGGCGACGAGCGAGGACGAGCACGCGGTGTCCACCGACATGCTCGGCCCGCGCAGGTCCAGCACGTAGGAGAGCCGGTTCGCCGCGATGCTCATCGCGGCCCCGGTCGCGCTCCAGGCGTCGATGTGGTCGATCTCGGAGAAGGTCAGGTGGCTGTACTCGTTGCCGCTGATGCCGACGAAGACACCGGTGGCGCTGCCGCGCAACCGGTCGGGGGCGACGCCGGCGTGCTCGAGCGCCTCCCAGACGACCTCCAGCAGGATCCGCTGCTGCGGGTCCATGCTGGCGGCCTCCCGCGGCGAGATCCCGAAGAACTCCGCGTCGAAACCCGCGACGTCGCCGAGGAAACCACCCCACCGGGTGGTCCTGGCGAGGGTGTCCGCGGCGGAGGAGCAGTCGGCGAACTGTTCCCAGCGTCCCTCGGGCACCTCGGAGACGAGGTCGGTGTCGGTGACGAGCGCCCGCCAGAACTGTTCGGGGCCGGCGATACCGCCGGGCAGCCGGCAGCCGATACCGATCACGGCGACCGGCTCGGTGTCCGGCCGCGATCCCCCCGAAGCCGGAATGGCCACGGGTGGTTCGGCCGGCTCCTCCTCGGGCCCGGCGAGCGCGGTGGTGAGCGCGGCGATGGTGGGGTGCTCCCACAGCAGGGTCGCCGGCAGCGTCCGGTCGAGCAGGTCCTCCAGCTCACCGCCGAGCCCGGCGGCGTGCCGGGAGGACAGCCCGTACTCCTTCAGCGGCCGGTGCAGGTCGATCTCGGCCGGTGGCAGCCCGAGCAGCTCGGCGACCTGGTCCACCAGCCACTGCCGGAGCCAGGCCGGCGTGACGGTGTCGGTCATCGGGCGCCCTCCTCGTCGCGATAGGCGCCGCTGAGGTACCGCTTCCGGGTCGCCGCCCGGGCGATCTTGCCGCTGGAGGTGCGGAGCACCTCGCCCGGACGGGTCAACACGAAGTCGTGCAGCGCGAGGTCGTGGTGCTCGCCGACGGCCAGCCGCACGGCCCGCGCGACCTCGGCGGGGTCGAGCTGGTCGGGCTCGGCGTGCCGGGAGTGCTCGGCGACCACGACCACGGCCTCGGCATCACCTTCGGCCACGGCGAACGCGGCGACGTGGTCCCGCCGGATCGCCGGGTGCGCCTCCTGCGTGGTGGCCTCGATGTCGTGCGGGTAGTGGTTCTTGCCGTCGACGATGATGAGGTCCTTCATCCGCCCGGTGATGTAGAGCTCGCCGTCGTGGTAGACGCCGAGGTCCCCGGTGCGCAGCCAACCCCGCGCGGGCAGGTCGGCCGGGCCGTCGGCGAGCCGGCCGTCGAAGGTCTCGGCCGAACGCTCCGGCTGCTGCCAGTAGCCGTCGGCGACGTTCGGGCCGTGGATCCACACCTCGCCGACCGTGTTGTCCGGCCGGATGGCTCCGGTGTCGGGGTCGACGATCAGGACGTGCTGCCCGACCGGCACCCCGGCGGAGACCAGTCTCACCGCGCCGCGGGCGGTGTCGGCCACCGGGTCGGCACGTCGCACGCCCAACCCCTCGCGGTCGAAGCTCGTGATGCGTGGCGGCCCGGCGGGCGTGGTGCTCACGAAGACGGTGGCCTCGGCGAGCCCGAACGACGGCCGGTGTGCCTGTGCGGCGAAGCCGTGCGGGCCGAAGGCGGCCAGGAAACCCTCGATCGCGCCGGCCCGCACCGGCTCGCTACCGTTGCACGCCACCCGCACATTCGACAGATCCAATGTGGACCGCTCTTCCGGCTTGACCTTGGCGGCGGCGTACTCGTAGGCGAAGTTCGGTGCCGCCGTCGCGACATTCGGGTAGTCGCTGAGCTGGCGCAGCCACCGCATCGGACGCCGCAGGAACGCGAACGGCGTGGTGAACACCGAGTGTGCGCCCACCGCCAGCGGCAGGGCCAACAGCAGGACCAGGCCCATGTCGTGGAAGAACGGGATCCAGCCGGCGAAGGTGGTGGTTTCGTCGACACCGTAGGCATGCCGCGCCTGCGCAACGTTGGCCGCGACGGCGCGGTGGGTGATGACCGCCCCGGCCGGCCGGCGCGTGGAGCCCGAGGTGTACTGCAGGTAGGCGGGCTCGTCCAGGGAGACCGACACAGGCTCGAAGTCCCGCCCCAGCGCCGGGTCCACGCTGTCCACCGCGATGATCTGCTTGGGGCGCGGTACCGGCTGGCCGTCGGCAAGCTGGCGCACCGTGTCCAGGGCCTGCTCGGAGGTCAGCCACACCTCGGGATCGCAGTCGGCGAGCGCTCCCACCAGCCGGTCGCCGTGCGTGCTCACCTCGGGGGCGAACAGCGGAACCGCAACCGTTCCGGCGTACAGCGCACCCAGGAACGCCACGACGTAGTCCAGGTCCTGGGGAGCGAGCACCGCGACCCGCTGCCCCCGCGTGGTCACCTGGCTGAGCCGGGCGGCGACGGCCCGCGCCCGGCGGTCGAGCTGCCGCCAGGTGTAGCTGTGCGCGACACCGTCGCGATTCGTGGTGTAGTCGATGAAAGTGAACGCCACCGTGTCCGATGTGGCGTGACCGGCGATGCTGGTGGTCAACGGCTCCGGCGTGGCTGCGGTGCTGGATGTGGCGGTGTCGGGGAAAACCATGGTCACCCACCTCGGGGGAAGAAGGTTGGAGCAACGGTTTCTCAGCGCACGGAGAAATAGGCGGCCCATTCCCCCGGCACGCCGACCATTTCCGGGCTCCGGCGGCGGCGCGGCGGAAATGATCTCGACTGCGGGTATGGCCGGGCCTCATCGCCCAGGAACTGATCCGTCGGGACGGATGCCGAGAGACTAACCAGCGAACAAAACGAAGCGCAACTGTTACGATCTGTGAAGCATCGCACCGACCCGCTCAGCACCCAATTCGATCTGTTTCAGTTACCGCACAGGAAAGGGTCGTTAAAAAAACGTTCTAATCTTGCCGGGCGAGTTCAAGCGACCTTGAGGGCATCGGCAACGAAGGGCCAGGAGCGCTCCAGCGCGCGCTGCCAGGTCGGCCAGTCGTGCGTTCCCGGCACGCGGAGCAACTGCGCCGGCATGCCCAGCGCGGCGAGCCGGCCGGCGAGGTCGGCGGTGCTCGCGGCGACCACCGCCTCCATCAGCCCGGAACCGCGCACCCGCGGGTCGCCGGGCGCGGGCCGGCCGGTACCGGCGGTCAGCAGCACCCGGGTGCCACGCAGGGCGGACGCCAGGTGGTACGGGTCGTGCGCCCGCCAGCGCTGGCGGGACCGCCACGGCGACCCCCACAGCGCGAACGGTCGCTCCCGCTGCCGCACCATCAGCCAGCCGATCAGGGCCGACATGCCGGCACGGGTGGTGTGGAGCAGGCCGCTGTAGGAGACCGCGACGGTGAACAGCCCCGGGTGGCGCGCGGCGTACCGGATGGCGCCGTGGCCGCCCATGGACACCCCGGCCACGGCGCGGGGGCCGCCGGCGGCGTACCGCTGCGCCAGCACGGCGGGCAGCTCGCCGAGGTGGAAGCTCTCCCAACGCGGGACCACGCCGTGCGAGTCCGGGCCGAGCCAGTCGGAGTAGAAGCCCATCGGGCCGGCCTCGGGCAGCACCACGAGCGCGTCCAACTCCGCGGCCCGCGCCGGCAGGTCGGTCTTGTGGATCCAACAGTCCGGGCCGTCATCCGCGCCGTGGAGGAAGTAGAGCGTCGGCCACCGCCGGTTCCCGCGCGCATTCCAGTCGCGCGGGGTCAGCAGCGCAACGGTCACCACCCTTTGCAGGCTGGCCGACCGCAGTTTCAGCTCGAGAACGCGATCATCAAGCCAGCTCTCCGCGACCACTTCCGTCGACGACGGCGGCGCACAACGCATTTCCACCACCCCTCGAGGTGCGAACAACAGTAGAAGAGCAATATCGCGATTCCCTTCCGGTGAGACGTACGTCATAGTCGGGTCCGGGCCGAGACCGGCAGGATTGGGTTCGGTCGGTAGCTTTTTTGGTCCTTCGCCACGGCGAAAGGCGGCTCCATGACGAACCATCACCGGTTGAATTCCCCGAAACGGCCGTGGGCCACGCTGGTCGCCGTGGCGGTGGGCGGGGTGATGGTCGGCCTGGACGGCACGGCACTGGCCATCGCCGGTCCGAACATCGCCCGCGATATCGGCGCCTCCCTGGGCGAGTTGCAGTGGATCGCCAACGCCTACCTCGTCACGCTCGCCGTCGGTCTGCTGCCGGCGGGGCGGTTGGCCGACCGGGTCGGCAGGCGCAAGATCTTCTTCGTGGGGGTCGCCGGTTTTGGCCTGATGTCGTTGGGAATCGCGTTCTCCAGCAGCGTGGCCGCACTCGTCGTGCTCCGTGCGTTGCAGGGCGTGAGCGGTGCACTCCTGCAGCCCGCGGCGCTGGCGTTGCTGCGCGCAGCGTTTCCCAAGGAGCGCCTGGATCTCGCGCTCGGGGTGTGGGGTGCGGTGAACGCCGCGGCGATCGCCGGCGGTCCACTCGTCGGCGGTGTCGTGGTACAGGGTTTCGGTTGGCCCGCGGTGTTCCTGCTGAACGCGCCGCTCGCGGTGCTGTCCCTCGGGCTGGCGTGGTGGACGGTCGCCGAGTCACGCTCGGAGGCAGGCCAACGCGGCGGGCTGCGCGCCCTCTTCCGGTTCCCCGCCGTCCGCGTCGGGACGGTCCTGATCGGCCTGAGCTTCTTCGCGATCTTCGGGCTGCTCTTCTTCCTGACCCTCTACCTGCAGAACGTGCGTGGGCTGGACCCGATCGGCGCGGGTGGCTGGTTGTTGCCACTCACCGCCGTGGTCGTGCTGAGCGCCCCGCTGGGTGGTGTCCTTACCGGACGGTTCGGTCCGCGATGGCCGGCGGCCGGCGGGATGCTGGTACTCGCGGTGGGGCTGTTCGGTCTCTCCCGCCTGTCCGCCGACACCGGATTGGCGGACTACGTGCCCTCGGCGTTGCTCTGCGGTCTCGGTGCGGGTGTGGCCCTGGTGGCGGGAACCGAGGCGATCGTCGGCACCGCCCCGACCACCATGGCCGGGTTGGCCTCCGCCGTCCAGCAGGTCGCCACCCAGCTCGGTGGGGTGTGCGGCATCGCCGTGCTCAGCGGTGTGATGTCCTGGCGGGTCGCGGACGTTCTTCCCGAGCGGTTGCGGGACTTCGCCGTGCCCGATGTCCTCGGCGGGCCCACGATGGGTGCGGCCTCGTCGATCGCGCAGGGAACCGTCCCGATCCCGCCGGGGACCGCGACCGCGGTAGCGAGCCAGGTCGTCGAGGCGGGACACTCGGCGTTTCTCAGCGGGCTCACCGCGTGCCTCCTGGTCGCCGCGGCCACGATCATGCTCGCCGGCCTCATCGCCGCGACGCTCCCGCCCTCGCGGCGACCAGCGGCATCGGTGGCGACCAGCCAGGGCAGTCACCAGCCCGCCAGCTGACATGCCAGCCAAGCGCCCGGTCAACGGTTGCGGCCGAGGCGGCTGGGCCACCAGATGCGTCGGCCCACGTCCACCGACAGCGCCGGCACCAGGAGCGAGCGCACCACCAGGGTGTCGAGCAGGACACCGAAGGCGACCAAGAACGCGATCTGGGCCATGAAGAGGATCGGCAGCACCGACAGTGCGGCGAAGGTGGCCGCGAGGACCACCCCAGCCGAGGTGATCACGCCACCGGTGACCGAGAGCCCGTGCAACGTGCCCTCCCGAGTCCCCTTGGTCATGGCCTCCTCACGGACCCTGGTCATCAGGAAGATGTTGTAGTCGATGCCCAGCGCGACAAGGAAGACGAACGCGTAGAGCGGCACCGACGGGTCCGAGCCGGGGAAGTGGAACACGTGGTTGAAGACCAGCGCGGCGACGCCGAGCGTCGCGCCGAAGGACAACACCACGGTGGCGATCAGCAGAAGGGGCGCCAGTATCGCGCGCAACAGCAGCGCCAGCAGCACGAAGATGACCACCAGCACGATCGGGATGATCACGGTGCGGTCCCGTAGCGCGGTGTCCCGTACATCCAGCTGGTTGGCGGTTTCGCCCCCCACCTTCGCGTCCGCACCCGGCACCGCGTGCACCGCGTCGCGCAGGTGACGCACGGTGTCGATCGCTTCCTCGGAGTCCGCCGACGCCCGCAGGGTCGCGGTCATCTCCACCAGTCCGTCCACGGTCTTGGGCGTACCGGGGTCGGCTGGGTTCTCCGGTGTGATCACGACATCGGCGATGCCGTCGGTCTTCTTGGCCGCATCGAGGACCTGTGGCGCGGCGTCCGTCTTCGCCACGATCACGGCAGGAGTGCCGATCCCGCCGGGGAAGTGCCGACTGAGCACCTCCTGGCCGGTGACGGCGTCGGCGCGCTGGAGGAAGACATCGTGGTTGGCGACCCCGTCCGCCTTGAGCTGTGGCACGAACACGGCCGCGGTGAGCAGGACGAGGGCCGTGACCAGCCAGGTGGCCCGGGGCCGGCGCCCCACCAGGTGGGACACCCTGGCCCACAGCGTCCGCGGTCCGGCCGCCTCGTCCTCCGGACGCAACTCCGGCCGGAACGGCCAGAACGCCGACCGTCCACAGAGGACGAGCGCGGCCGGGAGGAAGGTGAGGGCGGACAACAGCGCGGCCGCGATGCCGATCGCCGCGATCGGGCCGAGGCCCTTGTTGGAGCCGAGATCGCTGAACAGCATGCACAGCATGCCGGCGATCACCGTGCCCGCGGAAGCCGCGATCGGCTCGAGGGAAGCGCGCCATGCCCGCCCCATCGCGATCCACCTGGAACCGACCCGACTCAGTTCCTCGCGGTATCGCGCCACCATGAGCAGCGCATAGTCCGTCCCCGCGCCGAACACCAGGATCAGCATGATGCCCTGGGTCTGGCCGTTGAGGTTCACGATCTGGTGCTTGGCCAACGGATAGACCACCAGGGACGCCAACGCCAGCGCGACACCGGCGCCCACGAGCACCGCGAGTGGCAGCAACGGGCTGCGGTAGACGATCACCAGGATCACCGCGACGACCAGCGCGGTGACGATCAGCAGTTTGCCGTCGATGCCGGCGAACACCTCGCCGAGGTCCGCCGCGTAGCCACCGGGACCGGTGACGTGCACCGACAACCCGTCCGGGAGGTCGTGGCCGACGACCTCACGGACGTGTTGGGCCACCTTGCCGGCCCGGGCACCGTCCTGCCCGTCGACCGGCACGACGACCTGCGCCGCCTGCCCGTCCTGGGACGGGATCGGTGCGGGCACCGAACCGGCCAGCCCGGCGACGCCGCCCAACGCCGCCACCCGGGCCGCAACAGCGGCACTGTCCTGCGGGGTCAGGCCGCTGGGACGCTCGAAGACGGCCACCGTGGGGAGCACGTTGCGCTCGGCGAACCGCTTCTGCAGATCGCTGACCTCGGTCGCCTCCGCGCTCGCCGGGAGGAACGACGCCGCGTCGTTGCGTTGGACGTCGCTGAGCTTGCTCAGGAACGGGGCCCCGAACACGCCGAGCACGAGCCAGGCCACCAGCAACAGGCCGGTCACCGTCCAGCGGGCCGCACCACCGCCCCCGGCGGGGGCCAGGCGGTGGCGGGGCGGGCCGGTGCGGGTGGCTGGCATCGGCGTCCTCCTCGCGCGGGTGCGGCGGCCTTCGCGGGGGAGTTGCGAAGCGCACGGCGGGGTCGGCGGGGCGTGCCCGCACCGGACCCAAACTCACCTGGGGCACCCACCCGGCGCAACAAGTCCTGCGCCGTCAGTGAGTATCCACACAGCCGGTTGGGCGACAAACGGGACGCGCGGGCGGATGGGGGACGTAGTGTCCGAAGGGACAAGCGGGTCGGTTGATGCGCTTGCGCTGTGCGGGAGCGGCCGCAAGTTCCTTACGTCGAGGAACTCCTAAAACTCAGGCTGCGTGCGTGGCAACGGCTGGAGGGCGCGGGGACCGGCCACGAGTGGCTGGACGGTGCGGGTGGTATGGCCGGATGAGTCGCAACCGGGTGGCCACGACTGGCCCCGACCTTCCCGGCACTCGCTGGGAACGCGCCTGAGGCTTGCGCCTTGAGGGGTAACCAGCCACCGGGGCCTGTAGCACGAGAGGTGGACCGCTGGCAGCCGAGATCGAGCGATCAATCGGGTCGGCCCGGGACCTTCCCTCCGCGCGCGGGCCAGGACACCGGTCGCGACCGGAGGGCTGCCCGGCATCGACCTGCCTCGGGATAGCAGATCGCCTCGACCGCACGGGTGCCTCCTGCTCCGGGCTCCCGCCGGGGCCCGGGCCCCGATGCGCACTCATCGGCGCCGCGTCGTTCGGGTCGAATTCCGCCGGTCCATGGCCTCCCGGGTCTGTGATTAGCCGGCGAAACAACGCCCGGCAACGCGTCGCACCCGGCCCGGGTGGGTGGACCCGAAGGACTTGATCACAACCACACGGCGGGCAGCTCTGTTCGGTGGATTTTTGACAGAGATCTGGCGGGCATAGCTGCCTCGGTGGTAGCCCAACAACGCCACCGGCCCGAGCCCCATGATTGAGGACACCGCGGATGATGACACCCGGTGTCAATCCGGACGGGAAGCGTACCGGGGCGACCGACAGATCTGTCGCCCACCCGCGTTGACGTACGCCACGAGATCCCACCATCTGAACCGAAGGAAGGCGGACGGCTAACCGGACTGCAGAACCACGGGCGGCGGTGGCCGGCGGGCGTTTCGACAGATCGCCGGGCGAGAACCTTCGGGCACCACCGGGCCGGGCGAGGAAGAGGGCGGGACGTTATTGTGCCGCCCGCAGCCGGTACTCCCAACCCTGCTCGTCGCTGTAGCTCAGATCGTAGTGGTGCAGGATCTTCGGTCCACCATGCAGGTACACGTGGGTGACGGTCTGCAGGGGTGCCCCGGCGGGTGCGGAAAACGTCTCCCACCGCCCGTCCAGTGGACCGCCCACAAAGCGGGCGAGATACGTTTGCGGGCTCACGTTCCTCCCCTCTCCGGCGACCACCACCTGAGGGTACGCATCGCCAGGACGGGAGGGCAGGCCGCGGCCGGCGCCGGCGGGTCGAACCCGGAGCGGTCGGATCCGGGCTCGACCCGGTTCAGTCCGGCGCCGGCTCGGCCGCGACCGTTACTTCTTCGCCGCGTGGTACGCCTCCAGAACCTCGGTGGAGATACGGCCGCGTTCGGAGACCTTCATGCCACGCTTGCGCGCCCACTCCCGAATCGCCTGGTTCTGCTCCCGGTCCGCGGCGGCCATCCGACCGCCCCGCCGGGCCCCGGCACGCTTGCGCCCACCGGCCCGCCGCGCCTGCGCCACGTAGCTCTCCAGCGCGCTCCGCAGCTTGTTCGCGTTCTTCTTCGACAGATCGATCTGGTAGCTGATGCCGTCCAATCCGAACTCGACCGTCTCCTCGGCGCGGGTGCCGTCCAAGTCGTCGACCAGTTCCACGGTGACCTTCTGCGCCATATACCTCGTCCTCCCCGATACCGCGCATTCAAACCACGTCTTCCATGCCGGGGCTCTCACCTTACTCCGAAGACCCCAACTATCGCAATTATGACGCATTTCTGCCGGAACGGGGAACCCTTTGGCCGACCGCCCCCGCCACGCCAGTAGTCGCGACCACGCGACGCGGGGCCAGCACACCACCAGGCGTTATCGAAAGAGGGAGCGAACTGTGCTCCCTGTGAAATATTCCCCCTCCTTCTCCCGGATGCGCCGACTGGCGGGGCGATGTCAACCCCCGACCGCAGCAACGCCGGCGGAACTTTCGGACCTCCGCTCGCGCGGGGCGGGCACGCCGCATGGCGGAACCGAGGACGCGGAACCGACCCCGGTCGCCGGCAACACCGATCGGGAAGCAGATGATTACCGGGGGTGCACGCGATTCTGCAGAGCGCACCAATCGGCCGAATCTTGCTCACCCGAGCCGCGTTGCGGGCACTGCGTTCCGATCAACGTCCGCACTTCTGGAGAGTGATGAGGTGATCCGCACCGGTGACGAGACAACCGCGTCGCGGTCGTGATCCCCACGGCCGTCGTCGCTGGTCCAGGCCGTCGTCGACCTTGATCACCTGATCGAGCACATCGCGGGGCGAAATTGCCGGCGGGGATCAAGCGCGCCGAAGGAGGCGTGCGCGTGGACCACCCGGGGCGCGACGGCTGATACGAAACAGATTCGCCACACGCGTTCCACCGGACAAAGACGGCCGGAACCGGCCGCGGCGCATCAGCGGGGTACATCACGTCCCCGAGCCGATCACCGGCGGCCGCTCCCGCGAGCACGGACAACTGCCCCGGAGAACGGTTGAAGGTTCACACCGTGTGCCGCCGGAGAACGGCGGCGACCGGCGGTGTCCGGGCCGCGGGAACGGGCACGGATCCTCCACGCGTCGAACCGGAGGGTGAGCCCACCGTCCGGACCGAATATCGAAACCCCACCGGTTCCGCCCGCATCGAACACTCCACCGGCGGAAGCCAGCTTCTTCCCACCCGGATCGTGACCCGTCCGTGACCCCGTCGCCATCATCGGATGGACGAAGAAAAATAGCCAACAGAGCCGTTTCCCGGGTGCTGTAGCCCCGATGGCGGAGTGACACGGCAGCCCGTTGCCCTTTGATGGAGTCGTGAACGGTCACCGTCCGGGCAGCGGTGTGGCGGGGCCGGTGCTGGTTGCCGGCGGCGGCCCCATCGGGCTGGTCACGGCGCTCGGCCTGGCCCGGTACGGCATCCGCTCCGTGGTGTTGGAGGCGGACGAACACCTGCCGACCGGGGCCGGGGCCGGAGTGCTGGTGTCGCGCAGCCTGGAGGTCCTGGACCGCTACGGCGCGGCCGAGGACGTGGTCTCCGCGGCGTTACGGGTCGACGAGATCGGCGACCTCGACCGGTTCACGCGCCGCCGCACCCAGACCGTCAAGTTCGACCTGCTGGCCGGCGACACCCGGTTTCCCTTCCTCGCCAACCTCCCGCAGCACCGACTCACCAGCCTGCTGGCCGGGGTGCTGCTCCGCACCGGCCTCGGCGAGCTGCGCACCGGCCATCGGCTCACCGATCTCCGCGATGGCGACGACGGGGTCACCGCCACCGTGCGCACGGCGCGAACCGAGTACCAGTTCCAGACGCCCTACCTGCTCGGCTGCGACGGCACCCGCAGCACGGTGCGTCAGCTGATCGGGGTCGCCGCGCCGAGCACCACCCCGCCGGAGTCGCACGCGATCGTGGACGTGGAGATCGACCTCGATCTGGCCAACCCGCGCGACTACCCCTACCTCAGCTACTTCGTCGACCCCGCGGAGTGGCTGGTGCTGGTCCGGCTTCCCGAGTACTGGCGGCTGATCTACCCGGTGCCGCCCGAGTCACCACCGCCGACGCCGATGGGCATCGCGGCCCGGGTGCGCCGCTTCCTCGGTGAGATCGACTGGTTGCACGTGCTGGACAGCCAGGTTTACACCGCCCACCACCAGGTGGCGCAGCGCTGGCGGGTGGGCCGGGTCTTCCTGCTCGGCGACGCCGCGCACTCGGTCAGCCCGCTGTGGTCACTGGGCCTCAACGTCGGGGTGCTGGACGCGAGCAACCTGCCGTGGCGGCTGGCGTGGGTGCTGCGGAACCGGGCGAGTGCGGAGTTGCTCGACGGCTACGAGGTCGAGCAGCACCCGCTGGCCGCGCACGGGGCGGGGGAGCTGGCGGAGGCGGCCCGCCGGCTCATCGCGCGTCGTGGCTCACGGACGGTGTCCGGGTCGTGGGGCACGGTGAGCACCCGCTCGCTGCTGGGGGTACGGCTGGACAGCGAGGGCCGGTCCAGCCTGCTGCGCACCCAGGACAGCCCGCCGCCGGTGCGGGTCGGCGATCGCGTGCCGGATACCGTGCTACGCGGCCCGGACGGGCCGGTGAGCATTCACCAGCTGGCGCACGACTGCTTCGTGGCGCTGCACTTCGGCGACGCGCGCCGCCGCCCCTCTCTCCCCGCCTCTTCCCCCACGTACACGCACTGGTTGGTCTCCCGGTGGGATGTGCCACCTGGTTCGGGACTGCGGGGCAGGCTGCTGCTGGACCCGGGTGGGCGGGTGGCAACGCGGCTGGGATGCCCGCCGAACTCGGTGTGCCTGGTCCGTCCGGACGGGCACGTGGCGGCGGTGGAGAGCCGGATCTCCGCCGTGCACGCGGTCTACCGGCGTATCACGGGCAACCGTTCAGGAAACGTGTAAGAACGTGTCCTGAGCCATCGCCTCGCGGTGTGGCGTTGTCCACGAGGGAGGAGTTCGCGGTTCGCTGCCCCTCCCCCATGCCCGGAGAAACGTCAGCGACAGAATGCTGGGCGTAGCCCGGGGGACAACGGCGGCCCCATGGGGACAGCGGGCCGGCCGTGCTCAACCGCACCTCGGCAGATCATGGAACGGCCGCGCAACAGTGACGGGCGGCGGCGGCGGATCACCCGCCCGTCAGGCTGGGTAGTCAGCCGCGATGCGCCGGCGATGTCGGCAGCGTCCGTTGCGGACACGGCATGGCATTCACCGGCCGGACCGGCACCAGATCACTGCGAAGACACCTCGTCGAGCGGGTAGGCGGTGATGTCGGCTCGACGCACGGCCGAGTTCATCGCGGGATGGGTGCTGGTGGTGACCCACCCGTCGGCGGTCTCGAAGTCCGCGTTGCGGAGGTCGAGTCCGACGGTTTCGATGGTGTCGAAGCCGACATCGAGGGGCGCGTGGTGTCCCTCGGCCACCGTGCATGCCTGCAGCGTCACCTCGACGACGTCCCTCGTCCCGACCTGCTCGGTGATGTCGATGGGCCCTTGCAGGATGTGTCCGTTCATCCAGAGGCGTGCCCACGGGCCGTTGGTGTGCTCCGCCCAGACCAGGTGCCCGTTGACCAGAACCTCCTTACGGAGATGCCCGGACATGCTTCGGCGACCGGAACGGTGCCAGAACGAGATCTCGTACCGCTCGGCCTGCGTGTCGAGCGGCACCGACTGCGTGGCGGAGGCACAGACCCCGGCGTCGAGCCAGGTGTTCTCGTCGATGGCGAGCCGGAGCCAGCCCCTGCCATACATCGAGCGGTTCGCAGCGCCGGCCACGGCCGGATGGTCCGGAAGCTCGGCCTCGTCCCCACCGAAGTGGTTGGCAACCACGTTGAATATCCGCTGCGGACGGTCCGGGAGGTACCTGTCGATCGACGGAAGTAGCCGGCCGGGGCGGCTGCTGAAGGGGTGCCACGCGCTGGACGTCTCGAAGCCGGGGTCGGTGAGGGTGAGACCGGTTGCGGTGACGTGCTCGAAGGCAACCTCGACATCGATGTCCCATCCGTGCGCGCTTTCCAGCTCCACCAACCGGAACGCCAGCCGCGCCTGGCTCCTGCCCTTGAGCAGTGGGGTGAGATCGACGATGACCTCCTGCCACTCGTCATCGGTCGCGGTCACGTCCTCGGACCACACCACGACGTTGTTGACCAGCACCTCCTTCCGATGCCGGATCTCAGGTGCGCTCCACAGGTGAAGGTCGCGGTGGAAGAAGGAGATCCGGTGGCTGGACGCGTCGGGTTCCACGGTCGCTTCCTGCCACACCTCGGCGTAGTCGTCCGGGTCGGTCGGTCCCTGCGTGAGGAGGCTCACCCTGCCGTTACCGCTGCGGGCCTCGTGGTCGGTGTTGACCTGCGGTGCCTCGTCCAGCGGTGTGCCGTAGGCCAACACACCGGCCAGATCCCCGTTTGCCATCAGGGACATCGCATCGGTGAGGACCTTGTCGACGTAGTCCTCGGTGGGCGGCCGGGGTGCATCCAGGAACCTGTTGGCATAGACGAGAAAGATCAGCTGAAGGTCACGCGGCTCGGTCTTCCTCCGGATCAGCTCGACGTTTGCCCGCACGTGGTCGGGATCCTGGACGTTGTTGTGGTTGCCCAGGTACGGGTAGATCAGACCGTCGACATGTGCGCCGTACTTGTTCAGGAAGCGATCATCGGTGGCGGAGCCGAAGTAGGCGGTGACGTAGAAGGCCAGCTCGGGGTTGATCTCCCGCTGCGTGTCCAGAAACCGCTCGACGTAGGTCTCGGTGAACGTTCCCTCGTTGAAGTTGAAGTCGTCGATCGCCCAGGCCGTGATGTTCGGGTACTCCAGGGACAGTTCCGCGATGGCCGCACCCCACGCCACGAAGTCGAGCTCGTAGGGGTACGAGCACCTGCCCTCGGGCGACCAGCACTCGCTCGGCGGCACCAGGTAGACCCAGATGTCGAGATCGTTCTGCTGGGCCAGCGGCGCGAACTCGTCACGAAGGTCGTCCCAGTCGCTGCGCACCTCCCACACGGTGAAGACGTAGGTGGTGACGCCGAGTGCCTTCAACCGCGAGACCATGGCCGGACTGTCGATGTGCCGGAAGCCATCGGCCCGTGGCTGTTCCTCCCTGAGCCAGGCACCAATGGTGTTGCCGCCGGACATCACGGTCCGCACCCCGCCGTGTGGGACGGCGTTCCGTTGCCGGACAAGACGATCGTCCTCGTGCCAGGAGGCCGCGGCGGGACGCCATTGAGCGGCCGGGCCGACCGCCATCGCTAACGCCAGCATGGCGGCCACTCCACTGGCCAGCCACCTGCCCCACCGCATGGCTTCCTCCCCGGGGTGGCCACCGTGCCCGGACGGGCTGGACCAAGGCTAGGAAGCAGTCCGCAAAGGCGCTCACCGGCGCTCACCGCACCGGGTGATGGCCCGGCGGTGGCCGGTCCGCACGGTGGATCGGACAGGCCCGGGCACGCGGTTGCCGGACCGGCCATCCCACGGAAACGCGGATGCGGGTGAGCGCCGCGCCACGGGAACCGTCGTTCCTCCGCCGCGGGAACCGCTAGTCGACGCAGGGGATCCCGTCCACCTTGACGACCTCGCCCTCGGAGTCGGAGGTGGTGGGTCCCGCGACGGCCGCGTTGGGCTCGACGACTCCCGTGGTGTTCCCTCCGGGTGCGCCTGTGCCGGGTTGGAGTGCGGGGGCAGCGCCCGGTCCCTGTGTCGGTGCGGCCTTGTCACCCACCTTCTCGCCGAACGCCTCCCGCACGATCTTCCTGGTCTTGTCGGGATTGACGAGGTTGACGTCCTGACCATTGATCTTCGCGAAACCCTCGATGGGCAACGTTTCGAAGAACATGTTGCCCCCGCTGAGGTTCTGTGCCTGCCGGGCGAAGGACAGCAGGTCCCAGCCCCTGTCGATGACCACGTACTGCTTGGCCACGTCGAGGAGTCGCTGGAGGGTGGCTGGGTTGGTGAACGCGCCCTGGTCCCGGAGCTTGTGCGCCACGGAGGCGAGGAACGCCTGCTGACGGTGCGTGCGGTCGATGTCGCCGTTGGTCAGCCCGTGCCGCTGCCGGACGAAGGCGAGCGCCTGCGCGCCGCCCAGGGTCTGCTTGCCGGCGGGGAAGTTCGCGCCCGAGAAGCTGTCGTGCACCGGGTTGTTGAGGCAGACCTCCACGCCGCCCAAGGCGGTGGCGAGCTGGTAGAAGCCGGCCAGGTTGACCTCGGCGAAGTGGTTGATGGGTACCCCGGTGAGGTTGCGCACCACGGTGAGGGTGGCCTTGCGGCCGGCCTCCCGGCCTTCCCGCTCCACTGTCGCCTGGTCCTCGACGCCCTGCGCCATCAGACGCTGTTCGGTCCGGAACTTCGCCAGTCCGTAGGCTTCCTTGATCTTCCGCTTTCCCTCGCCGGGGACGTCCACGTAGCTGTCGCGGGTGATGGAGAACGCGCGTGCCTTGCCGCCGCCGGCGGGGACGTGGATGAGGATGAGGGTGTTGGTGTTGTAGCCGCCGTTGTCGCTGGTTCCGGCGTGCAGCTGGTCCAGGACCTCCCGGGGCAATGGTCGGCCCTGCTGGTCCCGCCGGCTGTCCAGACCGATGAGCAGGATGTTCATCGGCGCACCGGGCGCCGCGGCGGCGTCACCGAGCGCGTTGGACGTGAGGAGTCCGCGTTGGAGGTCGCGCAGCGTGGCCCAGGCGAATCCCGTGGTGGCCAGCACGGTGGTCGCCGCCAGGGCGGTCACGATCTTCGCCGCGCGCCGGAACCCGCCCCGCCCGCGCCGGGCTGTCGCGCGACGAGGGGGCGCGGATCCGCGCGTAGACCGCGGTTCGGGGTGCCGCCGGATGGTGCCGGAGACCGGTTGGTTCCACCGGTGCCGCCGGCCGTCCACCCGCCCGATGGGCCGGGTCACCTCGGTGTCGGGGTGTGGGAGTGGACGTGGCGGGACCCGGTCGTGCTGCCGGGCTGGTCTCCAACCGTTCTCCATCTGGCACTCCTGCTCGGTCGGTGCATCAGGTGTGTTGCCGCCTCCTGGAGCGGGGCACGCTGGGGTGGCCGTTCCGGCGCTGGCCGGTGGGCGTTGTCGGAGGCGCGGACCAGCAGCGCGGCAACGAGGTAGCTGGCCATCAGCGAGGACCCGCCGTAGGACAGGAACGGCATGGGCATGCCGGTGAGGGGGATGAGGGTGGTGACGCCACCCACCACGACGAAGACCTGGAACCCCAGGGAGAAGGCGAGCCCGGTGACCAGCAGTGTGGTGAAGTCGTCGCGGGACACGATCGCGGCACGCAGCCCCCTGGTCACCAGCACGAGGTAGAGCAGCAGTACGGCGGTGAGGCCGGCCAGTCCGAGCTCCTCACCGAGGGCGGCGGTGACGAAGTCGGTGCGGGCGAACGGGACCAGGTCCGGGCGTCCCAGGCCGAGCCCGGTTCCCAGCACCCCGCCGGTACCCATACCGAACAGGCCCTGGCCGATCTGGTAGCCGGCGCCGTCGTAGTGCGCGAACGGATCCGACCACGCCTCCACCCGGACCTGCACGTGGGCGAACACGTGGTAGGCCACCACGCAGCAGAGGACGAAGACGCCGAGCGCCACGACGACCCAGCGCACCCGCTCGGTGGCGACGTAGAGCATCGCGAGCACGGTCCCGAAGAACAGCAGGGCGGTGCCGAGGTCCTTGCCCAGAGCGGCCACCCCGATGCACACCGCCCACACCCACAGCACCGGGGCGAGGTCCCGGGCCCTGGGGAACGTCATGCCCATCACCCGCCGGCCGACGGTGAGCAGCAGCTGCCGCTTGAGGGCGAGGAACGTCGCGACGAACACCAGGACCGCGACCTTGCCCAGCTCGGCGGGCTGGAGGAAGACCGGCCCCAGCTTCACCCACCGCTTGGCTCCGTTGACCTCGGACAACGCGCTGGGCAGCAGCACCGGCAACAGGACCATGCCCAGCCCGAGAAGGCCGCAGACGAACCCGTAGCGGCGCAGCTGCCGCGGGGCGCGGACCCACGCCAGGATGAGGACGAAGATGAGCACCGAGGCAGCGGTGAAGGCGAGCTGCTTGGGTGCGTCGCCGGCCGGGATCGGCTGGCCCAGCCGGGCGGCCCGGTCCGCCACGCTGGCGTCGATGCGGGAGATCAGCACGATGCCCAGGCCGTTGAGCAGGGCGATGCACGGCAGGAACAGCGGGTCGGCGTGCGGTGCCAGCAACCGGACCGCGACGTGCGCCATCAGGAACAGGCAGAGGAACCCGCCGGCCAGCTCCAGCGGTGCCGTGGACAGGCCCCGGCCAAGGTTGGCGTCGGTGAGCGCGAGCGCCCCCGCGACGACCACGCCGGCCAGCAGGATGAGGGCCAGCTCGAGGCGACGGAACGCGGCCGGGCGGGACGCCGGCGGCGCGATCTCGTTCTCCAAGGCTTCCCTTCCCTCCCCAGCACACCGCCGGCACACGGCGGCCCGTGCGCCCCTCCCCTCTCGACGTTCCGACGCCCGTCGGGCCCGCTCATCGGTCGATCGGGTGGAACCGGGACGACGCGGCTCGTCCATTTGGTCATCCGATCGGGGGGCTGTGCTCCGAGGAGAGCGACGCCATACCGGCAAACCGGACGATCGACGCAACCAAACGCGACGAATGGGGACGTCATGTCACCCGTCTCAGCGATGTCGATCTAGGCTCGGAGGGGTACCCGGCTCGATCACGACTGGGAGGGGACGTGTCGGTGCCCACCACCACGCCGCTGCGCGTGTTGTTCTGCCTGGGCGCGACCCAGGCTTTCTTCGACGCGCCGGACGAGGAGTCGGCGGCCGTGGCCGAGGCGCTGGAGCACGCCTTCGCCAACCTCACGAACCGGTTCGGTGTGACGGTGCTCGGCACGCTCGACGACGACCGGGTCTCGGTGGGTGCCAACACCTCCTGGCCGTGGACCAGCTACGTGCTCGTCGACGCACCGGATATGGACACCGTGGTCGCGATCTGTGACCTGGTGCGGGAAACACGCGTCGGCCAGCACCGGTTGTGGCGGTACGTACGGATCGAGGCCCGCATCGGCCGCCCGCTGTTCTTCGGCAACCGTTGACACCGCCCGGACGCCCGCTCTGACGGATCAGGCAAATCACTCACTTCGCCCACGACAAGCTTCATCCTCGATACCGCGCGGTCGGCGGACCACCAGGCCGGGGCCACTCGCCGGGTGACGGGTGGCCCCGGCCAAGGTCAGACGACGGGTGCTTTCGCCGTCACGTCCGCCGTGAGCCGTCCCGTGCGTTCCAGGAATGCCAGCGCACCTACACACGCAACACCGACAACGCCGAGCGTCAGCCACGGAAGGCCGGGCTGGCCCCAGTCCCGGGCCAGGTCGAGTGCACCGCCGGCGCCGAGGTTGCCCAGTGTGATCCCGAGACCGGACAGCGTGTTGTAGAGCCCGTAGTGGGTGGCGACCAGCCGGTTCCCGGAAAGAGTCACGATGGTGTCCATCTCGAACGGGTAGAGCACCAGCGTTCCCATGGTCAGGGTCAGGCCGCACAACACCACCGGCGCGAACGCGATCACGGTGCCCCACCAGCCCGACGTGCCCACCTCCGGCAGCACCGCGGCCAGCCCCGGAGGAAGGAACGCCACGGACATCAGGCCCAAGCCCAACGCCATGGCGCGGGAGGGCGGAACCCGTTGCTTGAGCCAGGCGGTGAAACGCACCTGACACAGCACCGCAAGCAGTCCCGAGGTGGCGAACAACGCGGCCACACCCGCCGTCGCGCTCGTCTCGTTGCTGGCCAACCGGCGGATCTCCAGCGGCAGCGACAGATAGACCTGGAACTGCAGCACGTAGGAACCGATCATCACCAACGAGAACAACAGGAACGGACGATTGGTGAGCACCGCGCGCCATTCGGTCAGCACCCGCTCCGCCCGACCGGACTCCGCGCGGCGGGACGGCAGTTCCCTGGCCTGCAACACGGTCAGGCCGGCGAACACGATGGCGGCGACCCCCGCGGTGACACGGAAGTCCACATTGGTCAGTGCGACCCCGACGAGCGGGCCCACCAAGATCCCGGTCTGGTAGAAGACGTTGAACAACGCGAACGCTTCCACCCGACGCTCCCCGGCATCGTGCGCAACGTAGGCGCGCACCGCCGGGTTGAACAACGCTCCGGCGAACCCGGTGGCCGCGGAGGCGACAACCAACGCCGGCAGCGAATCCACCACCGCCAGCAACCCGAACCCGGCCGTACGCAGGGCACAACCCGCGACGATGAGCGGCTTGTAGCCGAACCGGTCGGCCAGGCTGCCACCGACGAGGAACATGCCCTGCTGCGACAGGTTGCGCACACCCAGCACGAGCCCCACCAACCAGCCGGCGAGGCCGAGCCCGACGGAAAGATGATCCGCGAGGTAGGGCATCAACATGTAGAAGCCGAGGTTGATACCGAGCTGGTTGAGCAACAGCAACCGGATCGCACGGTCGAACGACCGGTACTGGGTCAGCGTGGCCCTCACCGCTGCCCCTCCGCGACCGGATCCACAACCGTGCGGCACCGGGCCCATCGCCGCACCTCGGTGTGCAGTGGATGGTCGATCTCGTCGGGGTCCGCGGCCGGCTCGACGCCCAACAGCCCGTGTTCACCGGCGAAGTCGTCGTCGTAGACGGTGCCCAGGTAGCGGTGCGGCCCGTCCGGGAAGACCGCCGCGATGCGAACCTGTTGCGGGAGCGTGCGTGCCAGCCAGGACGCCACCAGGGCGACCGCGCCCACACTCCAGCCACCGGAGGTGTAGTGGCTGGCGGCCAGCGTGCGGCAGGCCCACACCGCCTCGGCCGGAGCCACCCAGTGCACCTCGGAGAACAGCGGGTAGGCCACGTTGCGGGGATGGATGCTGCTTCCCAACCCGCGCATCAGCCGCGGCCTGGCGGGTTGGCCGAAGATGGTCGACCCCACCGTGTCCACGCCGACCACCCGCAGGTCCGGGAAGAACTGGCGCAGGGTCGCGCCGACACCGGCCGAGTGCCCGCCGGTGCCCACGCTGCACACCAGGACGTCGATCCGGCCGAGCTGGGCGACCAGTTCGGTGGCCAGCCCGGCGTAGGCGGACACGTTGTCCGGGTTGTGGTACTGGTCCGGGCACCACGCGTCCGGCTCGGCGGCCAGCAGCTCGGCGACCCGGTCCCGCCGGGCCTGCTGCCAGCCGCCGACCGGGTGTGGTTCGGTCACCCGCTGCACGCCGGCCCCGTAGGCGGTGAGCAGGCCCTCGACGGACGGCTCCAGTCCGGGGTCGGTGACCAGGTGCACCGGGTGCCGGTAGACCATGCCGGCCAGCGCCAGGCCCAGTCCCAGGGTGCCGCTGGTGGACTCCACGATCGAGGCGCCCGGGCGCAGGTCGCCGCGTTCTCGGGCGCAGCGGACCATGTGCAGCCCCGGCCGGTCCTTCATCCCGCCCGGGTTGGCCCCCTCCAGCTTCGCCCAGAAGCCGCGTCCGGGCGGGCAGAGCGGCTCACCAACCCAGAGCACCGGCGTGTTGCCGACCAGTCCGGCCGGGGTGTCGCAGGCCGACCACGCGGAGGGGACGAGGCGGGCGGGAGTGGTGAGCGGAATCGACGACCGGCCCCGCTCGACGGCGAGGGTGACAGCATTGACGGCGTCGCTGGTCATTGACGTCCTCACGATTGGTTCGGGCGCGCTCGTGCGCAAAGGAAGAGGTGAATGCGGGGAGCGGCGAATTGCGGCACGCAGGGTCACCGACCGCCGGGCGGCGATCAGCTGTCGGGTGAAACACGTACCGCGGCCGAGAATGGTTCAGTTCCGCCACACGCACAGGACGCACTGCGGCCGTTTCTTGGCCGGTTTCTTCTCATCGGAAGCCGCACGAACCGAGCCGGGAACACCGGACTCGGCGGACACCACGAACGATTCGGCGCCGGGACCCGGCAACGGCGCGGACACCTCGCTGGAGGCGGTGCGGACCACGTCGCAACCCGTGTGCGCGTGCCCCTGCCGGTCCGGAAGATGCCTGCCGTGACAGTCGATATCGGCCGTCACCGACGCGGCGAGCGGTCGGGCGCCGGTGGCCACCCCGGGGTCGGGCACGGCGGCCAGGCAACTCAGCAGATGCCCCATGAGGAGCACCGCGAGTAACACAACCCGCACGTTGACCACCACCGACACCAAAACAACAGGGTGTACCGTGAACACTAGCCGAAGAAGGAACCGATCTCGCGGCGAGACTAACAAGGTTCACCCGATTTGCGCTACCTCCAGTGGGGTAATAACGGTGGGTCACAATCCGGCGCCGAGTTCCTTCACGCCGGTTTCACCGCACATTCGACCCGCCGGCTCCGCTGCGTTTTTGTCGCCGAAGCCGCCGGGTCCGACGACGGGTGTCGACGGCACACAACCGCGCGCGATCAGCGCGTCCGTGGCATTGCGCACAAGGCGAATTCGCCTCGACACCCCCACCTGGGTGAGGGGTGTCGAGGCGAACCCGGTCAGGCCGCGGCGCGGAAACTGCGCAGCCGCAAGCTGTTGCTCACCACGAAGAACGACGAGAAGGCCATGGCCGCGCCGGCGATCATCGGGTTGAGCAGGCCGAGGGCGGCCAGCGGCAGCGCCGCCACGTTGTAGGCGAAGGCCCAGAACAGGTTGCCCTTGATCGTGCCCAGGGTGCGGCGGGCCAGGCGGATCGCGTCGGCCGCGGCCCGTAGGTCACCCCGGACCAGGGTGAGGTCGGCGGCCTCGATCGCGACGTCGGTGCCGGTGCCCATGGCCAGGCCCAGGTCGGCCTGGGCCAGGGCCGCCGCGTCGTTGACGCCGTCGCCCACCATGGCCACCACCCGGTCCTGGGCCTGCAGCTGCCGGACCACGTTCGCCTTGTCGGCGGGCAACACCTCCGGGATGACCTGGTCGATGCCCACCTGGGCGGCCACCGAGTGCGCCACCGCGGCGTTGTCCCCGGTGAGCAGAACCGGGGTGAGGCCCAGATCGCGGAGCATCCGGACCGCCTCGGCCGAGGTGGGCTTGACCGTGTCGGCGACGACCAGGACGCCACGCACGGCGCCGTCCCAGCCCACCACCACCGCGGTCCGGCCGGCTTGCTCGGCCGCCTGCCTGATCCGGTCGAGCGTGCGCGGCATCCGTGCTCCCGACCGCTCCAGCAGGGTGACCCGGCCGGCGATCACCGCGCGGCCGTCGACGATGCCGCGCACCCCGAGACCCTCGATGTTGCCGAATCCCGTGACCGGGGGCAGGGCCCCGACCCGTGCCGCGGCACCCTCGGCGATGGCGCGAGCGATCGGGTGCTCGGAGGCGTACTCCACCGCCCCGGCGAACCGAAGTACGTCGGCCACCTCGACCCCGTTGGCCGCGTGCACCTCGATCAGGGCCATCCGTCCGGTGGTGACGGTGCCGGTCTTGTCGAGCACGACCGTGTCCACCCGCCGGGTGGACTCCAACACCTCCGGCCCCTTGATGAGGATCCCCAGCTGCGCACCGCGACCGGTGCCCACCAGGAGCGCGGTCGGCGTGGCCAGGCCGAGGGCGCACGGGCAGGCGATGATCAGTACGGCCACCGCGGCGGTGAAGGCCTCAGCCGGGGTGCCGCCGAACACCAGCCAGCCGACGAGGGTGTGCAGCGCCAGGATGAGGACGGTCGGCACGAACACCGCGGAGATCCGGTCGGCCAGCCGCTGGACCGCGGCCTTGCCGTTCTGCGCCTGGGTCACCAGCTTGGTGATCTGCGCGAGCTGGGTGTCGGCGCCTACCCGGGTGGCGCGCACGACCAGCCGGCCGCCGGCGTTGACGGTGGCGCCGACCACCTGGTCGCCCGGGCCGACCTCCACCGGTACCGACTCCCCGGTCAGCATGCTCATGTCGACCGCGGAACCGCCGTCAACGACCATGCCGTCGGTGGCGATCTTCTCGCCGGGCCGCACGACGAACACCTCCCCCACGGCCAGCTGGCCGATGGGGACCCGCTGTTCCCGGCCGTCCCGCAGCACGGCCACGTCCCTGGCGCCGAGCTCGAGCAGGGCCCGCAGCGCGGCACCGGCGCGCCGTTTGGCCCTGGCCTCGAAGTACCGACCCGCCAGGATGAAGGTGATCACCCCGGCGGCGACCTCCAGGTAGATGTTGCCGTCCCCGGACATCCGCCGGACGGTGATCTCGAAGCCGTGGGTGAGGTCGGGCCGTCCGGCCGAGCCGAACACCAGGGCGTAGAAGGACCACAGGAACGCCGACAGCGTGCCCATGGTGATGAGGGTGTCCATGGTGGCGCTGCCGTGCCGGAGGTTGGCCCAGGTGGCGCGGTGGAACGGCAGGCCGCCCCAGAGCACCACCGGGCTGGCCAGCATCAGCGACACCCACTGCCAGTACGGGAACTGCAGCGCCGGGATCATCGCCATGGCGATGACCGGCGCGGCGGCCACCACCGAGACGAGCAGCCGAAGACGCAAATCGGCGGTCTCGTCCCCGGGCACGGCCCCCTCGGCCGCATCGGAGTCCGCGGTCTGCCGGCGCGGGGTCGCGGTGTAGCCGGCGGCCTGCACCTGGGCCACCAGCTGATCGGGGTCCATGCCGGCCGGGCACTCGATCTGGGCCGTCTCCGTGGCGTAGTTGACGGTCGCGGTGACCCCGTCGAGCTTGTTGAGCCTGCGTTCGATGCGTGCGGCGCAGGACGCGCACGTCATGCCGCCGATCGCCAGCTCGACCCGGCTGGGAATGCCGGCCCGCTCGTACAGCGCCGAGCTCATGGCGTCCTCCTCGCTCTACTCCGGTGTCCGGACTCGGCGTCGGCGGGTGTCAGTTGACGCCGGTGAGCTCGTAGCCCGCCTCCTCGACCGCGACGCGGACGTCCTCCTCGCGCAACGGTTCCGCGCTGGTCACCGTCACCAGTCCGGCGGGGACGTCCACCGCGACCTCGGACACGCCGGCGATCTTGCCCAGCTCCTCGGTGACCGCGTTGGCGCAGTGCCCGCAGCTCATCCCGGTGACGGTGTAGGTGCTCTGGGACATCGGATCCTCTTTCTCCCTCGGTGGAACTTCCTGTCAGGAGCGGACGAGCCGGGCAATGGCCGCGCTGGCCTCGCGCACCTTGGCCTCGGCCCCCTCGCCGCCCTCCGCGACCGCCTGCGCGACGCAGTGCCGGAGGTGCTCGTCGAGCAGCCCCAACGACACCGCCTGCAATGCCTTTGTCGCCGCCGAGATCTGCGTCAGCACGTCGATGCAGTACTCGTCGTTCTCGATCATCCGCTGGAGACCGCGGACCTGACCTTCGATGCGACGTAGCCGTTTGAGGTAGTCGTCCTTGTCAGCCGTGTAGCCGCGCATTGCCGCCTCCCTAGCGCTTTCGGCGCTTCCCGTGCCCGACCTTATACCCTAGGGGGGTAGGGATAAGAGTGTCCTCGGTCACCTGTCGACGCGCTGGGCATGCCGCCCGGTTCGGGGAGGGTGCGCGACGTCTCGGAGGGCTCCTCCCGTCCGACGGCACGACGAGGGTGGGCCTGCTTAGCGCCGCGGGGGCCGGGGTAACCGGGGTTACGGGGCGCCGAGCCCCGGCGACGGCTCGCGCCCGACGGCAAGAGTTGAGGAGGGCCGACGCGATGACGACACTGCCTGCCCCACGCTCCGAGCACCCGACCACCCGGTGGGATCCGTTCCGCGAGTTCGAGGACCTCTACACGCAGATGGGCCGGCTGTGGGAGTCGGTCCTGGGGCCGAACCTCGCCTCGACGGCGGGCTGGTCCCCGCTGGCCGACGTGTGCGAGACCGACGACGCCTACATCGTCGACGTCGAGGTCCCCGGGGTGCGGGAGGAGGACCTCAACGTCGAGATGGTGGGCACCGAGCTGGCCGTGACCGGCGAGCTGCGGGAGACCCGACGGGAGGGCCTGGTCCGCCGGCGGACCCGGCGGACCGGACACTTCGAGTACCGCACGAGCCTGCCGCACGACGTGGACGCCGAGCGGATCGAGGCGAACCTGGCCGACGGCGTGCTGACACTGCGGATCCCGAAGGCCGAGGGGGCCAAGCCGCGCAGGATCCAGATCACCAGGCGGTGACCGGCGGGGGCCGGGCCGCCCCGGCCGACCGCCGCGGGCTGGGGCGACGACGTGGATCCACGGTGTGATCGGACGCCATGGCGGCCTGCTCGCGTGCCGCTGGCCGGTGCGGTCCAACATGGTCCCTCGCCGCGACCCGCCCGAGTTGGGGTCCACCAGGTTGAGGTGCACGAGATCGGGGCGCGGGCGCCTCGGCTCGGTTGCCATCACCACCTCCTGACCGACGTGTCGGATCAGATGCCTCCCGAGTTCCCGGTAGCCGAGGCGAGAATCGCCCGCCGTACGTGCTTGATCATGTTCAGTGCAACCTGATCGGGTTACGACCGGTTCGGCCCGCCGTCCTTCCCGAGACCGAACCCCGCCCGTAGAAGTATCCGGTATGGACGAGCTGCCTTTGGTGCACGATGCGGCGTGGTGGCGCGGTGCCGTCATCTACCAGATCTACATCCGCAGCTTTGCGGACGCTGACGGTGACGGGACCGGCGACATCGGCGGGATCCGTTCGCGCCTGTCCTATCTCCGTGACCTCGGCGTGGACGCCGTCTGGATCACCCCCTGGTACCCCTCACCCATGGCCGACGGGGGCTACGACGTCGCCGACTACCGCTCGATCCATCCCACCTACGGCACGCTGGCCGACGCCGAGGCCCTGATCCGCGAGGCCCACGAGTGCGGTCTGAAGGTGGTCATCGACCTGGTGCCGAACCACACCTCGGACCGCCATCCCTGGTTCCAGGCCGCACTGGCCGCGGAACCCGGTTCCCGGGAACGGGACCGCTACGTGTTCCGCCCGGGCCGGGGACGTGACGGGGAGCTGCCGCCCAACGACTGGCGCAGTGTGTTCGGTGGCCCGGCCTGGAGCCGAGCGCCCGACGACGTGGCGGGCGAGTGGTACCTACACCTGTTCGCGCCCCAGCAGCCGGACCTGAACTGGGAACACCCGGACGTTCGTGCGGAGTTCCTCGACATCCTACGGTTCTGGCTGGACAGGGGGATCGACGGATTCCGGATCGACGTCGCGCACGGGCTGGTCAAGCAACGTGGCCTCCCGAACCTGGGCGTCGACCACGAGGACGTGATGGAGCCACCGGACCGGCTGGACCACCCGCACTGGGATCGGGACCCGGTACACGAGATCTACCGCTCGTGGCGACGGCTGGTCGACGAGTACCCGGGTGAACAGATGTTCGTGGCCGAGGCATGGGTGGCCAGCCCGGCCCGACTGGCCCGCTACGTACGGGTCGACGAGCTGCACACCGCGTTCAACTTCGATTTCCTGCGCTGCTCGTGGCACCCGCACCGGCTCCGCGAGGTCATCGACACCACGATGAACGCGCTGCACGCGGTCGGTGCCCCGACCACGTGGGTGCTGGCCAACCACGACGTCACCAGGCAGGTCACCCGCTACGGCCGGCCGCACACCAGCGGCCACGGTCCGCGCCGGGAGGCGTTGCTCGAGGCGGTGAACCTGGAGCTGGGGGTTCGGCGCGCCAGGGCCGCGGCACTGTTGATGCTCGCCCTGCCCGGTGGCGCCTACCTCTACCAGGGCGAGGAGCTGGGGCTGTGGGAGGTGGAGGATCTGCCCGAGGAGCTGCTGCAGGATCCGACCTGGGAGCGGTCCGGGCACGCCGTGCGGGGTCGGGACGGCTGCCGGGTTCCCCTTCCCTGGTCCGGGGATACGCCACCGTTCGGCTTCGGCCCCGGCGAGGGCGCGCGGCCATGGCTGCCGCAACCGGTGGCGTGGAAGGACTACACCGTCGAGGCGCAGGCCGATGACGAGCACTCGATGCTGTCGCTGTACCGGGCCGCGCTCCGGATCCGACGGGAACACCCGGCGCTCGGCGGTGGCACGCTGCGGTGGCTCGAGGCACCCTCCGGCGTGTTGCTCTTCGCTCGGGATCCGAACTTCCTGTGCGCGGTGAACCTCTCCCCCGACCCGTTCCCGCTCCCCGAAGGCAGCGAGCCGCTGTTGGTCAGCTGCCCGCTCGGCGATGGCCTTCTACCGCCGGACCACGCGATCTGGCTCAACAGTGGGAAAAGCGAGAGCGCTACGGCGGATTAGCCGCACGCACATCAGCACAGATCGTTGCCTTGCGGCGAAGCACCTCCCCACCATGTCAGTGCTGCCGACCACATTCGCAACACCCCAGCGCGATTCGTCGCGTTGGGGCCCGGATCGTCCGGCTTCCTCACATCGCACCGACGGTGTCCTCGATCGGGACCTCGGGATCGCGGCGGTGGACGTAGTAGAGGTCGATGTGGTCGACGCCGAGCCGACACAGCGACGCGTCACGGGAGACCGGAACGTACTCCGGCGAGGTGTCCACATCGTTCACCCGCCCGCTGTCCGCATCGTGCCGGAGGCGAACTTCATCGCCAGGACCACCTGACTCCGCTTCGTCCGCGACACCGTGGGCGACCGACATGCTCATGCAACCGAGTCCGATCGCCGAGACCCGCAGCCCACCGGCCCCGAGCGTCCGGTACTTCACGACCCGCCTCCCGCAACCCTCTCGTCCTCACCCGATCGCTCCTCCCGCGTCACCGCCACCAGCGGAGCCACGGGACTGGTGAGGACATCGGCTCCCGGCCGCTGAGCGGTTTCGGCCAGCCGGCCATCCCGGTAGCCGATAAGGTGCCGGGGGTGTCGCCGCCACCGAGCTTATATTCAGTACTCGACGAATAACCGGAACCATAACGAGACCCTCCGAGTTTCCACCACGTGAGACACTTCTCCGCTCACCCATATATCCACGCGGTAATGGTGTCATGCTCTGCGTGTTTCCCCCTCTCTCGACCAAGGTGGGCACAGCACGAGGGAGATGAAGCGTGACGGCGGAGCAAACCGAAACTGCCCCATCCGACCCGAACGGCTACGACCAGAATTTGATCAATGCGGTCCGAGGGGGTACGACCGAGGCGTTCGCCGATCTTTACCACCGTCATGTCCGCGCGGCGCGCCGTCTGGCGGCGCAGCTGTGCTTCTCGGGCGAGGATCCCGAGGACGTCGTCGCCGAGGCGTTCGCCAAGGTGTTCGCGCTGTTGACCGCCGGGGCCGGCCCCGACGCCAACTTCCGCGGCTACCTGCTCGTCACCGTGCGCAACACGATCCACGAACGGCACCGGAGGTCGCAGCGCGAGGTGTACCTCGATGACCTGGAGTCCGTGGCGGGGGCGCACGGGGTCACCGACGAGACCGGCCGGTGCGTGGAACGGTGGCTCGCGCTCGACGCGTTCAACCGGCTGTCTCCGCGCTGGCGCACCGTGCTCTGGTACACCGAGATCGAGGGCCGCTCCCCCGCCGAGACCGCCGCGGTCTTCGGGATGACCGCGAACGCGGTGTCCGCGCTGGCCTACCGGGCACGGGAGAAGCTGCGCCAGGCGTATTTGCAGGCCCACGTCGCCCCGGTGGGTGCCCACGCGTGCCGGGGCACGGCCGGCCGCCTGGGCGCATGGGCCCGGCGGAGGCTGCACGGGCAGGAGGCCGCCCGGGTGGAGGACCATCTCGCCGAGTGCCCGCGGTGCCAGGACGTGGCGACGGAACTGGCCCACGTCAACAGGTCGATGCGGATGGCCGTGGCGCGGTCGGCCTGACCGGGTGGTGGAAGGGCAGCCGGCTGGCGGCGCGCCGCGGCAGGCATGTCACGTAGGGGCCTGGTCGGAAAGATCGAGCGATCATGCAGGTTGACCCGAACTTTCCCAATGCACTGGTCCACCACGCCGGACGCAACGGAGCGTGCCTTCGCCTCCATTACCCCGATGCCACCCGCCCACCGGCCCCGGTTGTGTTGTTCGGTTCCGCCCCCATTGGACGCGACAGCAAACCCCAGCGCCGTTAATCGCACGAGGATCTCCACGCGTTTCACCCCCCTTCCGGGAGACGGAATAACAGTAGAAGCGAACGCACGCACCCGGTCCGTTTTCTACACCTGGAGAACACCCGCCGTTCCCCTCGTCGTCACCTTTCGGTCGCGAGTGATTCGCCCCCGCCACCAACCCAGCCACCCATCGCGAGTTCCGTGGACGACAGGCAGGACGGACACCGGCACGCCACACTGGTCACCAACGGTGATCGGAGGCGGGTCATGTGTCGATGGTTGGCGTACTCGGGTGAGCCGATCTTCATGGACACATTGGTCGTGCGTCCCAGCCACTCGCTGATCGACCAGAGCATGTACGCCCGGCAGAACTACCTGCCGCATTCGCCCATGGCGCACGCCAAGCACCCCGGGGCGGTCACGACCAACGGCGACGGCTTCGGTCTCGGCTGGTACGGCGAGCGCGAGGTTCCCGGGGTGTACCGGGACGTCCGGCCGGCGTGGAACGACGCCAACCTGCACCGGATCGCCGAGCAGGTGCGCTCCGGCCTGTTCCTGGCACACATCCGCGCGGCGATGGGGGGCACGGTCACCCGCACGAACTGCCACCCGTTCCAACACGACCGGTGGTTGTGGCAGTACAACGGCGAGATCGACGAGTTCGAGCACGTGGTGCGGGATCTCCGGTTCGAGATCGCGCCGGAGCTGTACCCGTCGATCAAGGGCAACAACGACACCGAGACGTGCTTCTTCCTCGCCCTCACCTACGGCCTCGCCGAGGACCCTGTCCGGGCCATCGAACGCACGATCGCCAGGGTGGAGCGGGCACAGCGGGACCGTGGGGTCGACGGCGTCTTCCGGTGCACCGGCGCCACCACCGACGGCGAGGTGATCTACGCGTGGCGGTACGCGACCGACGACACCGCCAAGACGCTCTACTACAACGCGGGCCCGGAGGCCCTGCGAACCTGCGCCGGTGACCGCATCCCCATTCCCGAGAAGGCCGTCATCGTCGTCTCCGAGCCGCTGGAGTTGCACTACGGACCGCACTGGATCGAGGTGCCGCCGTCCACGGTCGTGACGATCCGTCGCGGGGGCGAGGTAGAAACCGTGCCCCTGCGCGTCAGCGGTCGCGGATGAGCCCGCTGCGCTGGGCGGCGGCGACCGCCGCCGTACGGGAGTCCACGCCGAGCTTGTCGTAGATCCGAACCAGGTGGGTCTTGACGGTGGCCTCGCTGAGCATGAGCGTGCGGCTGATCTCGCGGTTGGACAGCCCGTCGGCGACCAGCCGCAGCACCTCCAGTTCGCGGGCGGTGAGCTGGGTGCCGGGAGCGCGGATCCGGCCCAGCAACCGGGAGGCGACACGGGGCGCCAGGGCGGTGTCCCCGGCCGCGGCGGTGCGGATCGCGACGTGTAGGTCCTCCGGCGGGGTGTCCTTGAGCTGGTAACCGGCGGCGCCGGCCGCCACCGCCGCCAGGATGTCGGCATCGGTGTCGTAGGTGGTCAGCACCAGGACGCGGGGCGGTTCCGGCAGCGCGACGATCCGGCGGGTGGCCTCGACACCGTCGATGCCGGCGCCCAGCTGGAGGTCCATGAGGACCACGTCCGGGCGCAGCGTCGCCGCGAGCGCCAGCGCCCGCTCACCGTTCTCGGCCTCGCCGACCACCTCCAGGTCCGGCTGGGTACCGAGCATCGCCCGCAGCCCGGTGCGCACCACGGGATGGTCGTCGACCAGCAGGATCCTTACCGTCATGACGGCTCCCCGGGCACGGGCAGGGTGACCGCCACCGCGGTGCCGTCACCGGGTGCCGACTCGAGCGTGAGGGTGCCGCCCAGCGCGTCGACCCGGCCACGCATCGCCCGCAGCCCGAACCCACCGCCCTCACCATTGCGGAGCGAGAGGTTCTCGGGGTCGAACCCGATGCCGTCGTCGACCACGTCCAACGCCACCATGTCATCCAGGTAGGACAAGGTCACCCCCACGGAACCGGCCCGTGCGTGCAGGGCCACGTTGCCCAATGCGCCCTGCGCGATGCGGAGCAGTGTCACCTCGTGCTCGGTGGGAAGCGGGGACGGCTCGCCGTCGACATGCCACCGGATGGGCGCGCCGATGCGTTCGGCCGTCGTGTGGCACAGCCGCTCCAACGCCTCGGACAGGGAACCGCCGACCAGGGCCGGCGGCGTCAGCGCGTGCACGAAACGCCGCGCCTCGGCCAGGTTCTCCTCGGCGGCTTTCCGGGCCCGTCGCACATGCCCCAGCGCCGTGCCCCGGTCGTCGGCCCGCTCGGCGGCGTGCAGCAACAACACGATGCTGGACAAGCCCTGCGCCAGGGTGTCGTGGATCTCCCGGGCCAACCGCTCGCGTTCGGCCGACGCGCCCGCCTTCCGCTGTGCCACGGCCAGTTCGTCCCGGGTGCGGACGAGGTCGTCGATCAGCTGCTGCCGTCGGGCGCTCTCCCGGTAGAGGGCTCGGTATGCGGTGGCCATGAGGACCGCGATCGAGGCCCCGATGATCGGCCCCAGCACGGAGCCGACCGCGAGCCGCCCCTCGTGCCAGCCGATGGCCGCGATGACCGCGACCGTCAACGCCACCACCGCCGGCATCGCCGAGCGCAGCGGCAGGACGTGCAGGTGCAGGAAGAACAGCGGGAAGGCGACCCACGCGAAGTCGGGGCTGGTCAACACCAACCCCACCCACGCGGCGGTCACGGCGAGCAGCCAGACGCGCCCCCGGCGCGGGGTGTGCAGCCGCCGCTCGGACACCACGCCGACCGCGTAGGTCGCGGCGAACAATGCCGCGATGGTGAGCACCGCCGGTGCCGGCGCGTCCTCACGGGCCAGGGACCGGACGACCCCCACCACCAGCAGGGTCACCAACACGCCGTGCACGGCGGCACGGAGCAGTCCCAGGGTCGAGGAGAACGGCCGGTCAGTCATTCGACAGCCAGTTTAGGTCTGCCCGCGGGGGTGGGGGTCAATCGAAAGTTCGACCCCGGTGTCGATCGGACGTCGTCGCCCGTCCGATCCGAGGAGCGATGCCGGCACGGCCGGACGGGGCGAGCGTGGGAGGTGCAGACCCGAGACACCGCCAGGGGGCTCAATCGTGTTCGTCGCATTGCGTGATCTCCGTTTCGCCCGGGGCCGGTTCGCCCTCATGGGCTCCGTGGTCGCGTTGATCACGCTGCTCGTCACCCTGCTGTCCGGGCTCACCGCCGGGCTGGCCGAGCAGAACGTGTCCGCCGTCACCGGGCTGCCCGCCACGCACCTGGCGTTCGCCGCCCCACCGGACGGCGAGAAGCTCTCCTTCGCCGACAGCCGGGTCCGGCCGGAGGACTGGCGGCGCTGGGCCGAGGTGCCCGGCGTGGAGTGGGCGCATCCCCTCGGCATCAGCCCGACCCGGCTCGCCGTGGCCGACCGCACCGCCGGCGCGACCGCACTCGGCGTGCCCCGGGGCAGCCCACTCGCACCGGCTGGCCTCGCCCCGGGACAGGTCGTGGTGTCGGCCCCCCTCGCGGCGGAGGAGGGCATCACCGTCGGCGACGAGGTGACCCTCGGCGCAGGCAGCATCTTCCGGGTGGCAGCCGTGGGCGGCGATGCCTACTACAGCCACACCCCCGGGATCTGGCTCACGCTCGACGACTGGAACCGGTTGGACCCGCGGGCCGCCGGAGGCGCCACGGTCGTGGCGCTCGATGCTCCCGGCGCCGACATCGCCGCGGCCGATGCCCGCATCGGTACCCACACCGTCGCGCTGGACGACTCGCTCACCGCGATTGGCTCCTACGCCGCGGAAAACGCCTCGCTGCAGGCCATGCGTGGCTTCCTGTTCGTCATCTCCGCGCTGGTGATCGGCGCGTTCTTCACCGTGTGGACGATCCAGCGGAAGCCGGAGATCGCCGTGCTCAAGGCGCTCGGTGCCAGCACGGGCTACGTACTGCGCGACGCCCTTGCGCAAGCCGTCGTGGTGCTCGTGGCCGGTGCCGGCCTCGGTGGGCTCGTCGGTGCGGCACTCGGCGCGTTGGCCGGGCGGGCCGTGCCGTTCGTCCTCGATCCCGCGACCACGGTGCTACCGGTGCTGGTGATGATCCTGCTCGGAGCCGGCGGCGCCGCACTGGCCGTTCGCCGCGTCACGGCGGTGGACCCGCTGATCGCCCTGGGTGCCGCCCGCTGACGTCATCCGCGCCGCGCCCTCGGCCGGGTTCTGGAAGCCGAATGGAGTTCTGATGAGCCTCGTCCTGCGTGAGGTCAACCTCAGCTACACCGACGCCGACACCACGATCACCGCCCTCGACCACGTCTGCATGGAGGTGTCGGCCGGGGAGCTGGTCGCCGTCGTGGGCCCCTCCGGCTCGGGCAAGTCCAGCCTGCTCGCGGTGGCCGGCACCCTGCTGCTCCCCGACTCCGGGCTGGTGCTGGTGGACGGGACGAATGTGACCAGGCTCGGCCAGGCCGAACGGTCCGCGCTGCGTCGCGACCGGATCGGGCTGGTGTTCCAGCAGCCCAACCTGCTGTCCGCCCTGGCCGCGAAAGACCAGCTCCTGGTGGCGGCACACCTCGCCGGGCACCGGCCGCGGGACCGGCGCCGTCGGGCGCTGGACCTGCTGGACGCCGTCGGCGTGGCGCACCGGGCGAACCGGCGGCCGCACCAGCTCTCCGGTGGGGAGCGGCAGCGGGTCAACATCGCCCGCGCGCTGATGAACGAGCCGAGCGTGCTGCTGGTCGACGAGCCCACCAGCGCGCTGGACCACGAGCGGGGCCGCCGCATCGTCGAGCTGATCGCCGAGGTCACGCGGCACCACCGGGTGGCGACCGTGCTCGTCACCCACGACCGGGAGCAGCTCGACCGGGTGGACCGTGTCGTCGAGATGCACGACGGGCGGCTCACCGCGGTCACCCCCACGCCCGCCTGATCTGCGCACCGCGCCCGGCGGCGGGACGATGGGCCCGTCGCCTCGACGCTCGGGAGGTGCGGTCGCGATGCCCAGGCATGGTGCCGTGGTGGTGGGATTCGACGGATCCGAGGTCGCGCGCCGGGCCGCGTTGTGGGGCGCCAGGGAGGCAGCGAGCCGGCACCGGCCGCTGCACCTGCTGCACGCCTTCCACTGGCCGTTCGTCGACCTGGTCCAGGTGCGGCTCCCGGCGGGCGTGCTGGCCGAGGAGCCGGTCCGGGAGTGGTTGGAGGGCATTCTCGCCGACACCGCCGAGGAGTGCCGGCAGGCCCACCCCGACCTCACCGTCACCACCGAGATCGAGGCCGGCGACCCGGTCGAGACGCTGGCCCAGGCCAGCGAGGAGGCGGACCTGGTCGTGGTCGGCCGCTCGGGCATCACCGGCGCGGCGCGGGCCCTGCTCGGCTCCACCTCGGCCGAGCTGGTCCGGCACGCGACCGGCCCCACGGTCGTGGTCCGCGGTGAGGCCGAGCACCAGGGCCCGGAGACCGGCGGCCAGGTGGTGGTCGGGGCGGACGGCTCCCGGGTGAGCTCCGGGGCCATCGGCTTCGCCTTCGACTTCGCCTCCCGGCACGGGCACGAGCTGGTTGCCGTACACGCCTGGGCCGACCTGCCGCTGGACGCGCTGGCACCGGTGCGGGTGTGGGACTTCAACTGGGAGGAGGTCCGCTCGGAGGCGCGGGAGCTGCTGTCGGAGTCCCTCGCCGGCTGGCAGGAGCGTTACCCGGACGTGCCGCTGCACCGGGTGGTGACGACCGAGCGGCCGGTCGACGCGTTGTTGGAGCGGGCGGACGGGGCGGCGTTGCTGGTGGTCGGCAGCCATGGCCGCGGTGCGGTGCGGCGGGCCCTGCTGGGATCGGTGAGCCACGCCGTGCTGAACCGGGCGACCTGCCCGGTGGCGGTGCTGCGCCCGAGCTGACCGGACGCTGCGGTGGCCGCCTCGAGGGCAGGTGTGCGAGGCTGGCCGGGTGACGACGGACCCGGCTCAGGACCCCGATGTACAGGAGCTCGCCACGAAGCTGTTCAACGCGGCGCGCTCCGGGGACAGCGCCACGCTGGCCGCCTACGTCGACGCTGGCGTGCCCGTCAACCTCAGCAACGAGAAGGGCGACAGCCTCCTCATGCTCGCCGCCTACCACGGGCACGCGGGTGCCGTGCAGGCCCTGCTGGAGCGCGGCGCCGACGCGGACCGGCCCAACGATCGGGGCCAGACCCCCATTGCCGGCGCCACTTTCAAGGGCGAGGTCGAGGTCGTGCGTGCGTTGCTCGACGGCGGTGCCGACCCGTACGCCGGACAGCCGTCAGCTGTCGACACCGCACGCATGTTCGGCCGGGACGATCTGCTTTCCCTTTTCGGGCAGGGAGGCTGACCGCGGTTCCCCCGCCGGCAACCCGACGGGTGTCCTACGGCGTTGGTTTCTCTTGGTGTACAAGGCTTTCATAGCCCCCTGATCATTTGCGTTCCCTTCATGTTCGGGTCGCGGGGCGTGCAACCTGCCGGGGCCAGCCTGGCTGCATGGAGTCGCGAAGTTCGCACTTACCCATGTCGTTCGACGAACCACCGCAAAGACCGCGGTGAACAGCGTCCCGCCGACGTCGGATCGTGATCCGGGCTTGGTAATACCTCCGTTCAGACGTGTGATCGATCCGATGGCACGCGGGCGGGTTGTGGTGGCAACTCATTGGTGGGCACGACGGGAGTGGCCAATGCTGCCAGCGGAACTCCGTGGTTGCCCGGGGACGGCGGAGTTAGGGTCGGTCAGGTTGCTTGCGGGGAGGGCATTGTGCACGTGGACTTTCTGGTCGTCGGCGGGGGCATGGCCGGGGTGTCGGTGGCCGCCGAGCTGGTGCCGTTCGGCAGCGTCGCGCTGCTGGAGCAGGAGGGCGAGCTCGCCCGGCACACCACCGGTCGTTCCGCCGCGGTCTTCTTGGAGAGCTACGGCTCGCCGGAGGTCCGCGCGCTGACCCGCGCGAGCCGACCGATCATCGAGGCCGCCGGCACCGACCCGCTGCTCTCGGCGCGGCCGATGATCCAAGTCGCCCGGGCCGACCAGGAGGACCGGCTCGCCAAGGAGATCAGCGCGGCTCCGGGACTGGCGCCGCTGGACGTCCGGGAGGCGCTGGAGCTGTGCCCCGTGTTGCGGCCGGACTACGTCGGGGGGGCCGCAGTGGACCATTCCGCCGCCGACATCGACGTGAACGGCCTGCACCAGCACTACGTCGCGGTGGCCCGGCGCTCGGGCCGGGCTGAGATCCGGAAGGGAGCGACGCTGCTCGCGGGCGAGTACCGCGGAGGCCGGTGGCAGGTCGAGACGGGTGCCGGCGAGGTGCGCGCGGGTGTCGTGGTCGATGCGGCAGGCGCGTGGGCCGACCAGGTCGCCGAACGGCTCGGCGTTGCGCCCGTGGGGCTGCGGCCGCTCCGGCGGACCGCGGCGGTGTGCCCGGTGGCGGTCGACCCGCGGGGCTGGCCGCTGGTCTGCGACGTCGATGACGAGTTCTACTTCCGTCCGGAGGGTGGCAGCGTGCTGGTCTCGCCGGCCGACGAGACACCCGACCAGCCCGGTGACGCCCGGCCCGACGAGCTCGGCGTGGCCCTCGCACTGGAGCGGGTGAACGCGGCGACCACGTTGGGGTTGCGCAGTGTTCGGACCGCGTGGGCGGGGCTGCGGACCTTTGCCCCGGACCGCAACCCCGTGGTCGGAATGGCAGCGGACGTGCCCGGGTTCTGTTGGCTGGCCGGGCAGGGCGGCTACGGCATCCAGATGGCGCCGGCGCTGGCCCGACTCGCCGCGGCGCTGATCACCGGTGCCTCGGGAACCCCCGCCGAGGGGCTGCCCGTCGAACGCATCGCGCCCACCCGAGACACACTGCGGAACACCCAGCGCTGACCGCTGGCGCGGGCCGTCACCGCACTCGGCACAGGTATCGACGTCCTAGGCGACTCCGGTCCACGTGCGGGCGTTCGCGGCCGGCTCCGGCGTACCGCCCGACCGCATCTCGACCTCGCACACCGGATCGGTCTTGTCCCCGCCGAAGCCGGTGATCCGCCAGACCTTGACCCGCCACCGCTCGCCGGGCGGCTGCCGGTACTTGTCGAAGAACTCCTCGGCGAGCGCGCAGGCGTAGTCCGGCGCGGTGGTGCCGGCCCGGCGTTGCGCGCTGCTTCCGACGTAGAAGCCGTGATCGTTGATGTCCTCGGTCCGCACGAGTTGGAGCTGGCCGCGTCGGACCACCCAGTACTCGACCCGATGCCAGTGGTCCAGGTCCATCACGTCACCTCCGCACCACCCCACGTCCTGACAACGACATGGAGCCGAGGACCTGCCGAGCACGGACCAATGATCACGTTCCGCACCCACTCACCCTTGGAGCTTCCACCTTACGGCCCAGCACCATTGCCAGGTCAACAACCCGGGGTGAGCAAAGATCGCCGGCTCCGTCGTCCAATCGAGTAGTCGCAGGCCAAGGTTGCCTGCGAGCCAACGCCGGTGGTCGAGCGGCGGAACGCTGCCCGGACGACATGCGGGGGCCGCCAGGGACGCCGAGTCCGCACGATCCGGCGTCGATGCGACTCCGCCCGCGGGTCCACCGGCGCTGGTAGGCCCCGGTTACCCGGTACCGGGACCGCTATGCAGCTCCAAGGAGTGAGTCCGGATGTTCAGTCGGTGAACAGGTGGTGCAGGAACCGCTGCGGCTCGGCGCGACGGGGAGTACGGGCGCTCAAGGGTTTCGGCGACCTGCTGGGCTCGAGCGGGCTGTCAGGGCTCGACCTACCCTGGAGTGGACCAGGCGTCACGAGCCCGGCATATGGCGTCGGCTCAGGTGAGAGCAAGCTCCGCGGTGACAACCCGGTGGTCGCTTCCGGCGATCGTGTGCTCACGCGCCGAAACCGCCACCAGTCCCGGGCCGTGCAGCACGTGATCGATCTGGAACGACGGAGGCAAAAAAGCTTTTCCCACCGGCCAGGTCGGCGCCCAACCACGGCCGAGCTCAGCGTGGGTATCGACAAGGCCGGCGGCCAGGAGCGACCTCATCGGTGCGTGGTCGAGCGTGGCGTTGAAGTCCCCGAGCACCACCATGTCCCGCCCCGCAGCGGCGGCTTCGTCCCGCAGTGCCTCGAGATCGACCGTCCACTGCTGCGGATCACCTGCCGGGTAGAAGGTGTGTACGGCGACGAGTTTCACCGCACGACCGCCAACCCTCAGTTCCGCTGTGGTCTGGGGCCAGGTCGTCGGACGATCGAGAAGTCCACCACGGCTGAGTGGCAGCCGCGAGTAGATCGAAGAGTCGACTTCGGGGTGCAGTTCGCGGTAGGGCATCAGCTCGCGCAGACCCGCCTCGTCGAGTTCACGTACTCCCTGCTGCGTCAGCTCTTGGACGGCAAGGACGTCCAACCGCTCGGCACGAACCAGCTCGACGAGGGCACGGGCGTCGATCTGGCCCACATAGGTGTTGCTGGTGCCGATCCGCAACCTCGGCACGTCGGCGGGGATGACAACGTCTCGGGGAACGAACCGGGGCACCAGCAAGATCAGTTCGGTCACCACCAGTACGACCGCCGTCACAGCCAGCCACCTGGCCTTCAGCGCCAGCACGGCGAGAAGAAGTCCAACGGTGCCCACGGCGACAAGGGGAAACGCGGCAACCGGCATCGCAAGAAACGTGCCAGCATCGAGTCCCGTCAGTCGGACCATCACCAGCGCGGCTACGCCCGCCAGCGCCACCGCGCAGACAAGCAGGACGGAGGAGCGGAACCGTCCGCGTCGAGAAACAGGCGGCTGTTCGGCCGCCCTTGCCGGCCCAGGCATCCCAACGCTGGTCATCCACCCTCCAGGTTCTTCAACCGATCCAACCGTAACCGTCGGCCGGCCACCCGAAGCGGATCGAAAACCTGTGGCCTCCACCACTGCTTTCCTCTACCGTGTCCCGAGGTTTCGTTGTCCCAGACCATGCAGGGGATGCTTCATGGGCGTGTATGTCGGGGTCCGAGGATGGCTGGAGTGCGACGAAAAGCAGCTTGTAGCGATTCAGGCCATCATCCAGTCTCATGACGACGACCACTATTCCGGTGGGTGGGGAACGCCGAGGAGAGCCGTCAACTGGACTAGCTATATCTTCTACTCCGCCGATATTCGCGAGCAGGCCGTCGACTGGCTACTGGACCAACTTCGGGAAATTGCCGGGATTCCGGCTTCCGATGCGGACAACGACCTGGTCCGTGGGTTGTTCCTTGCCAGCCACGAGGTGGACGGCATGAGCGAGTGGCAGGTCCGTGACGGCCAGGTCTTCATCTCGCGGGCAGACAGCAGGTACGAGTACCTCGATATCTAGGCCAACAGACTCATCGGTCGACATCACCGTCCTGAGTAGCTCGCCAACCCGCTATAACGCGGGTTGATGGCGTCGCGAGCGAGTAGCAGCTTGGTCACGTGACGCGTGTCTCGAATTCCGCTGACAGGGATGGGGCTCACCCGCAGGCGGGGGTTGGACCAGCAGGCAGGCGGGTTGCCGGGGAACAGCTCCCCAGCAACCCGGCCAACTGATCTCGTGGTCGCCGGGAACTTTCGTGTGCGCCGCCCCGACTAGGTGCACGGGCCGCAGAGCGACCGGGCCGACAGGATCGAGATCAGGGAGTAGTTGGGTATGCGCTCTCGTGTGATGTGCGCCCTCGCGGTGGGCACCGCCGTGCTGGCGGCCGCCTGTGGAGGAGGCCAGGCGGGGCCGGCGGCACAGGCACCCACCTCCGGTGCCTCGGCGGGGTTCCCCGTGACAGTGGATGACTGCGGGGACAAGCGGGTCGAGTTCACCGCCTCGCCCCAACGGATCGTCACCAGCAACGCCTCGGCCCTGGAGATGTTGTTCTGGCTCGGCGCGGGCGACCGCGTGATCGGGACCGGTTTCCCACCCGGGAAGGGCACTTTGCCCGGCTCGTTCGCCACGGCGGCGGAGAAGGTGCCGGTGCTGTCCGACTCGGTCATCCCCAAGGAGAAGCTGCTCGGTTCCGGCGCGGAGCTCTACATCGACACCTTCGCGAGCATGAACATGGGCGGCGGTGCGGTTGGGCCGCCGACGGACCAGGAGTTCGCCGCCGCGAACATCAAGCACCTCTATCTGAAGTCGACGGCGTGCGCGTCCGAGGCGTCCGGTCCGCTGACCGACCTGTCGTCGGTGGAAAACGACATCAAGCGGCTGGGGACGGCCACCGGAACCTCGGCCAAGGCCGACGAGCTGGTCAAGGGGATGCGCAGCAAGGTGGACAAGGTACGTGACGCCCTGTCCTCGGTCCCGGAGAACAAGCAGCCGAGTTACTTCTTCTTCGACTTCAACGCGGGTACCAACCAGCCGATCGCGGCGTGCGGTAAGCAGGTCGCCAACGCTGTGATCACGCTGGCCGGCGCACGCAACGTCTTTGCCGACTGCGATGCCGACTTCAAGCCGGTCGGTTGGGAAGACGTGGTGGCCCGCAACCCCGACTGGATCCAGCTGGGAATCCGCGACAAGGGCAACCCCGAGGCGAACAAGGCGGCCTTCGCGGCGGCCGAGAAGTTCCTGCGGGAGTTCCCGGCGACGGCGGGCCTCGAGGCAGTCAAGCGCGGCCGGTTCCTCCGGGTCGGCTCCGAGCAGACGACCATCCCGGGCGTCCGGAACGCCGACACCGTCGTGCAGATCGCGTCGACGCTGCACCCCGACCTGGTCAAGGCTGACGGCTGATCGTGAGTAGCACGCCAACAACCGCGGTGCGGCGCGAGCACAGCACTGTCGTGGTGGGGGCCAGGTCCACGGTCGTTGCGCTGCTGCTGACGGTGGCCTTGCTGGTCGGGCTGGTGCTCGGGGTGTCGGTGGGTTCGACCTTCGTGCCGCCCGGCCAGGTGTGGTCGATCGTGGCCGGCCACCTTCTGGGCCGTGCTCCGGCTCCCGGAACCCCTGATCTGATCGTATGGCAACTGCGGGTGCCGCGAGCGCTTCTCGCCGCCGTGGTCGGTGCCGGGCTCGGCCTGGTTGGCTCCGCCGTCCAGGCCCTGGTTCGCAACCCGCTGGCCGACCCGTACCTGCTGGGTGTCTCGTCTGGTGCCTCACTCGGCGCGGTCGCGGTGATCGTGCTCGGTGCCGGCACGGGCGGCCTGCTCGGGCTGGGGTTGTCCACGGGCGCGTTTCTCGGCGCGCTGGGCGCTTTTGCCCTGGTGTGGGCACTCGCCCGGCGGGGAAACGGGTTCTCCCCGCTACGGCTGGTCCTGACCGGCGTGGGGATCGGTCAGTTCCTTGCCGGGCTCACCAGCTACCTGGTCCTACGGACCTCCGACGAGCAGCAAACCCGCGGCGTGCTGTTCTGGTTGATGGGCAGCCTGAACGGTGCGCAGTGGTCGGTCGTCGTACTACCGGCCGTCGCCGTCGTGCTCGGCTTCGTTGTGCTGCAGGCCAGGGCGAGAGCGCTCAACGCGCTGTTGGTGGGCGACGAGACGGCAGCCGGACTCGGCGTGGATGTCACCCGGCTGCGTCGGGAACTCCTTGTGGTCACCAGTGTTCTCACCGGCGTCCTGGTTGCGGTCTCCGGAGCGATCGGTTTCGTGGGGTTGATGGTTCCCCACGTGTGCCGCCTGGTGGTCGGAGGTGACCACCGTCGGCTGCTCCCGATCTCGGCCCTGGCCGGCGCGGTGCTTCTCGTGGTGGTGGACATCCTGGCGCGGATCGCGCTGGACCAGCAGGAGGTCCCCATCGGTGTGGTCACCGCGCTGATCGGTGCGCCCACCCTGCTGTACCTGCTCGATCGACGCTTGGAGCGCAGTTGAGGATCGCCGTCGAGGACCTCGTCGTCTCGTTCTCCGGCCGCGCGGTGGTCTGCGGTGTCGACGTCGTGGCGGAACCGGGTGAGATCGTTGGTCTGGTGGGCCCCAACGGAAGCGGGAAAACCACCGTGCTCCGGACGATCTACCGTCACCTGCGGCCCGCCGCGGGCCGGGTGCTGCTGGACGGACGCGACATCCGGAAGCTGAACCCGTCGCGGGCCGCCCGGCACGTGGCCGCACTCCCCCAGGAGCGGGGCACCGACTTCGAGCTGTCCGTGCGGGAGGTGGTGGCGATGGGCCGTACTCCCTACAAGCGGGCCTTCTCCGGAGACGACACGAGCGACCGGGACATCATTGCCACCGCGCTGGAGCAGGTGGGCATGGTCGATCACGGTGGCCGACCGTTCTCGGCCTTGTCCGGTGGCGAGCGGCAGCGGGTCCTGCTGGCCCGGGCGTTGGCACAGCAACCCGACGTCCTGGTACTGGACGAGCCCACCAACCATCTCGACATGCGCCACCAGATCGAGCTTCTCGCGCTCTTGCGGGCACAGCGACGCACCACCGTGATCACGTTGCACGATCTCAATGCCGCCGCCTCGCTCTGCGACCGGTTGCACGTCCTCCGTGACGGAGTGGTGGTCGCATCCGGCGCTCCACGGGTGGTCCTCACCGTGGATTTACTGGCGGAGGTCTTCGGCGTGCATGCAGCGGTCGTGGAACATCCGTTGACCGGTGACCCGCTGATCGCCTTCGACCACAACACACCCGCCGAGTCCGCGACGATCAGCTAGCAACGCTCGGCCAGACATCACCCATTTCGGTTTCTGACCGGCACGGCCTCCCGCGCCGGTCAGAACCATGCGTAGGCCGAGTTCAGCGAACCCGACTGGTCATCCACCGAGGCCAGCACCTTCACATAGCTCGGCCGCCCGTTCACGAAGACCACCTCACCCAAAGCTTCGGCCTCGACCCGGCGCATGAGCCTGCCCGGTTCCCCTTCGCGGTGCACGAGCACCGCGTGCCACGGTGTGGTCCACGTGTCGGCAGGATTGAGCAGCCTGATACCGAACTTCTCCGACCCTGCCGGTTGCGGATGGATGGACAACCGAACGGAGCGGGGGTGATGTTCGGCAATCAGCCTTCCCCAGGCCCGGCTACGGGCGACCACCTGGTAGGCACGGGCACGACACTCCCGCTGCAACGCCGACTTCGTGCCCTGCCAGCCATCGGTGTCATCGACTAGGAATCGCGTGATACCGCGGTAGAGTCGCAGTGTCTCCCCTCCCATCCGAACCTCCTCGCGCAGCTCTGTGACCGTCGGTGCGTACCGTTCGGACACGAGGTGTCGCTTCTCGTCGTAGGACAGGTCGCCCAGCACGTTGCGGAGATCGAACAGAGACAGCCGGGACAGCCCCTCACGTGCGATCATGTCCAGTAGCTCGTCGGAGTAGGCATCCACGTGCTCGTCGGGAACACCGATGATGTCGCTGAAGACATGGCCGTCGGAACAGATCACCACGGATGCCCCTGGCTGGTAGACCTGCTGGACAGCAGCGCACATCTGGTCCAGAAAGTGCAACGACTGCCGCTCCGCCTCGTCCGGCAGGTGCCCGAGAACCTTCGCGGGGTTCGGAGACTTGCACGGAAAGCCGGGCAATGTGAACAGGATCGGCTCACCAGCCGCGACGAAGGCGGCAAGCTGTTGCATCTGCTTTGGAAACGCGAATGGGGTGTTGGGCGTATCGGGATCGGCGGCCCGTCTCAGCGGCAGGAGGAGATCCAAGATCGCGGCACAGGTCTGCGCGTCCTCGGCGGGTCGCTGTTCGGCCTGATGGCCGGCTGAAGAAAATGTGGGTGTCGGCATCGTGGATTCACGCAGCAGGGGACAGCCCCATCACAAGCAGGGGCAGACGTGTGGGGACGTTTCTGGGTTGGGGAAGGGATTGAGCGGGATCGCGTCAAGCGCGTTCGTTGTAGAACACCGGAAGGTCGTGGACACCACGTCCGAGCACGGCCGGTATCCATTCGATCTGTTCGTCGGGGACGGCCAACCGTAGGCCACGAAGTCGGTTGACCAGGGTTCCGATGGCGACCTGAAGCTCGATACGGGCCAGTACCGCCCCCGGGCAGAAGTGGATGCCCTGTCCGAAGGCGAGATGGGGGTTGGGCGACCGGTCGAAGTCCGGGGTGTCGGCGTCCGGGAAACGTTGGCTGTCCCGGTTCGCCGCACACAGCGACACGATCACCGAGTCACCCGCCGGCACGGTGGTGCCGTGAAGGTCGGAGTCTTCCGCGAAAAATCGCCACGTCGTCAGTTCGAACGCACTGTCGTAGCGAAGCAGCTCGTCCACCGCCCGTGGCAGCAGCTCGGGGTGGTCCCGCAGATGGGTCAGGTGCGCAGGACAACGTAGTAGGGTCATCAGCGCCGTGGTGATCTGGTTCGTCACCGGTTCCTGCCCGGCGACCAGCAACTGGAACACTATGGAGTCCAGTTCCTCCTGGGACAGCTCACCTGCGTCCCGCGCGAGGACGAGCTTGCTGAGCAGGTCCTCCCCCGCCTCGGAACGCTTGTGCGCGACGACCTCGGCGATGTAGCCCTGCAAACCACGCAGCAACGCCTCGTAGGCAGGCCGTGCCGGATCGGTCGGGCCCACCGGTTGCACCACCTTTCCCCATTCGCGACGGAACCGCACGGCCAGGTCGGCGGGAAGTCCGATGACCTCGGCGAGCACCTGGAAGGGGAACCTCGCGGCAAAACCCGCCACCAGGTCCACCGTCCCTCGGGTAGGCAGGGCGTTGACCAGTGCGTCCGCGAGTTGCTGCAAACGCGGACGCATCGCCTCGACCCGTCTCGGGGCGAAGGCGTCGGTGATGAGGCGCCGCATCATCGTGTGCCGCGGTGGGTCCTGGTGGAGCAGGTGCACCTGTAACTGGGAGTGCTGTGGCTCGGGCATGATGGACGCGCGCCTACGCCATTTCTCGTTGCCCAGGGAGTGGTTCTTACCGAGCCGGTCATCGTTGAGCGTCTCGTGCGCGGCGGCGTAGCCGGTCACCAGCCACGCGCAGACCCCGCTGGGAAACCGCACTCGGTGGACGGGACCACTGTCCCGCATTCTCCGATACAGCTTGTAGGGATCACGCTTGTAATCGCGACCATAGAGTGCGATTGGCTCAGGCGGGGTCATCGGGGTCCTTCCGTGCCGGCCTCAGATGGCGAGTTCGGGGCGGTGGATGTCGAGAAACAGGGCGAGGTCGACCACACGTTCCAGGCGCAGGCGATGCTCCCAGGACAACTCGTCCGCGGAGATGTCCAGGCAGGGCTTGACAACCGTCTCGTCCACCAGGCCGCGCACCACGCCTCCGTGCGCGGTAAGCGCGTCGTGAGCCAGGTCCTGCAGTCCGCGGTTGTAACTCGGGTGATGGGTGGCCGGGTAGTGGTTCTTCGGCCGGTACAAGACGGACTTGGGCGCCAGCCCCCGACCCACCGACCGCAGCAGGCTCTTCTCCCGGCCATCGTGGCTCATGTGCGGCCAGGGCGTGTTGAACAGGTACTGCACCAGCCGGTGGTCGCAGTAGGGAACCCGCACCTCCAGGCCGTTCGCCATGCTCAGCCTGTCCTTCCGATGCAGCAGCTGCCGAAGCCATCGGGTGAGCGACAGGTGACGAAGTTCCCGTTGGCGTCGTTCAACAGGATCCGGGCTGTCGGTTTGCGGGACGGCAGCGAGTGACGTGCGGTAGGTGTCCTGCTGGAACTCGGTGATCCTGAGCTCGGCCGCCAGGTCGGGATGGATCGGCATTGCCGCCTCATCACTGGTGACCAACAGCCACGGGAAAGTTGCGGCGGCTCGTGCCTCGGGGCGGTGGAACCACGGGTACCCGGCGAATGCCTCGTCAGCGCCCTCGCCGGAGAAGGTCACCGTCGAATGCTCGCGAATCTGGCCGAACAGCAGGTACAGCGAGGTGTCCATGTCGCCGACCCCGATCGGTGAGTCGCGGCATTCCACCACCGCGCGGCGGGTCTGGAGGTCGAGTAGGGAATGTGGGTCGAGGATGACGGTGCTGTGGTCGGTGCCGATGTAGCGTGCTGCCTCGGCGGCAAAGGGCGTGTCGTGACCTGTGCGTAGGACGTCGGCGGTGAACTGCTCGGCTTGGTCGCTGTAGTCGACCGCGTAGGAACGGATGCGTGCATCCTGTCCCGCCATGCGGCGCAGCTCGTCGGCAAGCAGCCCGGTGAGGACCGTCGAGTCGATCCCACCGGAGAGCAGGCTGCATCGTGGGACATCGGACTCGAGCTGGCTCCTGACGGATGCATCGAGCAGAACGCCCACGTCATCGATGGCCGTCTCCAGATCGTCCTGCTTCGGCTCCGACGTGAGTTGCCAGTACAGACGTTCGGACACTCCCTGCCGGTCGACGGTCACGATTCCGCCGGGCTGAACCTCATGGACTCCCGACCACATCGTCGGACCGGTGTTGAACAGCAGGCTGTATGCCTCGCGCAGTCCGTTGATGTCGATACGGGGTGAGACCTCGGGGTGGGCGAACAACGCCTTCGGCTCGGACGCGAACACCACACCGCCTTCGACCCGGGCGAGGAACAGTGGCTTGACGCCGAGCCGGTCGCGCGCCAGTAACAGGCGTTCGTGTCGGCCGTCCCAGATCGCGAAGGCATACATTCCGACGAGGCGGTCAACCAACGACTCGCCCCACTGCTCGTAGGCGCGAAGGACGACCTCGGTGTCGCTTCGGGTCCGGAAGGTGTGGCCCAACGCGGTCAGCTCGCGCCGCAGCTCATGATGGTTGTAGACCTCGCCGCTGTAGGTCAGGACGAGCTCGCGGTCGTCGGTGGGGAAAACCATCGGCTGTTTCCCGCCGTCCCAGTCGATCACCGAGAGCCTGCGGTGGCCGAGTGCGGCGTGCGGGCCGCTCCAGGTACCGCCGTCATCGGGTCCCCGGCGGACCAGGGTCGCCGTCATGGCCTCGATGACGTTCGGCTCGGCCGCCGGATTCCTGCCGAAGGTGACCCAGCCGGTGATTCCGCACATGCGTCGGGCTCCCCTAGATTCGATCCTTGACTCGATCGCTGCTGGCTCAGCGGGTGACCAACGCGAGCGGCCGTCCGCGGGAGAGCAGGGCCGTCGCCAGAACGGCGGCGATGACCGCCATCGCCAGCCCCGTGGTGGTGCCGACGGTGCCGCCGCCGGCAACGCCCCAGGCCGTCGTGGCGAGCGCCGGGCCGAGGGTGAAGCCCAGGCTGCGCGCGGTCTGGGTCACCGAACCCGCGGTGGCCATCCGATGCGGTGGCGTGCTGGCCATCACCAGGGCCTGGGTGGGGCCGCCGTACAGGCCCATACCGATTCCGGCGATCGCCATCCGCCAGGCGATATCCGGTGGCGCCCCGGTTTGTCCCGCGGTCAGGAGAAGGAGTCCGATCGCCGTGACCGCTGCTCCCACCGTGGCGATGCGGCGATGCCCGAACCGGTCGGCAAGCCGCCCACCCAGGGGGCCCGCGAGTCCCATGGCGACCGGGAGGGCCAGCATCGCCAAGCCGGTCGCTGTTGCCGAGACCCCGGTGTCGTGTTGGAGGTGGAGGGCAACCAGGTACTGCACCCCGGCCAGGGCCGCGGCCAGTGCCAGCACGGCCCCATTGACGCCCCATGTCCGGCTGTCGGTGAGGGTGGCGCGTACCCGCTGTCCACTCTCCCGCCCGAGCCAGCGGACGAACGCGGGGACGGCGAGCAAGCCGAGCAGCAGCGCCAACGGTGCCTCGACCGCGAACGTCAGCGCGAGCAGAACCACCACGACCGCAGTTGCGATCAGAGCGCAGTCGGCTATCACGGAAACGCTGGGCCGACGCAGTTCACCACGCCGTGGTGCGGCCTTCCATGCGACGACGAACCCCAGGATGCAGAAGGGGACCTTGACGAGGAAGACAGTGCGCCAGCCCCACCAGTCCAGCAACACCCCGCCCACGACGGGGCCCAGCACGGCGCCCAAGGGTCCCAGCGTCGCCGGCACGCTCATCGCCCGCCCGCGGAGTTCGGGACGAACCGACTGGGCAGCCAACACCGGCATCAGGACGAACAGGACGGCACCCGCCACGCCCTGCCCAACCCGTGCCGCAACCAGCCAGCCCAACCCTGGCGCGGCGGCAGATAGAGCGCTGAACCCGGCGAATGCCGCCGTGGCGCCGAGAACCACGGGTCGCACGGCCGATCCGTCCATCCAGCGACCAACTGGCAACAGCAACGCCACCACCGCGAGCTGGTACCCCAGCACCGCCCACTGTGCGGCCTGCGGTGCCACCTGCAGGCTGGAACCGATGTCGGGCAGGGCGAGGGTGACGATGCCCATGTCCACCATGGCGACGAACGCCAGGATTCCGGCGACCGCGACCATTTCCCAACGGTTCCGCTGGCCGGAAGGTGTCTCGGCACCCTCCATCGCGCGACCTCCCTCCACGGTCACGTCGCATTCGCGTGATGACACGTAAGAGGGGTCGTTCGGTGTCCGAGCTGAGTTCCCGGTGTTTCCGGCACGGCTACGCGGCGCGTCGCCTGCCCACCGGCCACAGGCGAGCCCGCAGCGACCGGCGCGGGCGTGGTTCCGCACCGTCGGTACGCGAGGGGTGGGTGGGCTCGTCCGGCGCCTTCCCCGCGGCGCCGATCCGCACGTCGCCACGTCCCGGGTCGGGTGTGGCGCTGGTGCGGTGCAACACGATCAGCAAGGCCAGGCCGACGACCAGCAACCCATGGCCGAGCACCCGCGACACCGGTGCCGCACCGGTGATCAGGTCATGTGCCGAGTACGCGAAAAGCAACACGATGAACCCGCTGAGAACCGGGATCAACCCGGTGGTGGAACGGGGCCGCCAGGCGGCCCACAGCAGGCCGATGCCCAGCGCCAGGTTCCAGGACGTGCTCTCGTTGAACAGGTGGCTCGCCACCGAGTTCATCGCGTGGTGACCCACCCGGTGGGCGGAGGTGCCCAGCCCGAGGATCTGGGTCAGCGCCAGCGTGAGCTGGGCAAGGGCGACCCCGGCCAAGGCCGGTCGCAACCAACGGTGGCGGCCTGGCCGCAGGGCGGGGGCCGAGGCCACGATGGCGGCGGTGAGATCGGGCACAGCCGTGACCTTCCGCACCCGCAGGGCCCGCGACGTCGCCACCGCGTGTTCCTGCCAGGCACGGCAGGCCAGACACCGCTCCAGGTGCTGGTCGGTGTCGCGGGCCGGCACGGGCTCGGACTCGCCGTCCAGTCGGGCGGACACGGCCTCACGGCAGGTCGAGCAATCCACGCCCACATTGTGAGCCACACGGACTGTCAAGTCTCACCCCATAACTACCCCACGTGGTGTACCTACCAGTAACCCAAATGTGCGATTAGCGGATAACGTCCTGCGCATGCGAGCGCGGAGTGACGACGACGAGGTCACCCAGTGGGCGCTGGCCGCCGGCGCGGGCGACCGGCGGGCGCTGGAGGCGTTCGTCGGCGCGACCCACCGCGACGTGTGGCGGTTCCTCGCCCACCTGACCCGGGTGGAACTCGCCGACGACCTTACCCAGGAGACCTACCTGCGGGCGTTACCCAGCCTCCAACGGTTCCGGGCCCACTCCTCCGCGCGGACCTGGCTGCTGTCGATCGCCCGCCGGGTCGCCGTCGACCACATCAGGTCCGCCGCCTGCCGGCCGAGCACCACGAGCGCCGACTGGGCCGCCACCGCCGACACCCGGCAGGTGCGGGCGCACGGCACCGTTGCCGGCTTCGAGGACCTTGTGGAGGTGAACCTGTTGCTCGAGGGGCTGGAGCCCGGCCGACGCGAGGCCATCGTGCTCACCCAGGTCCTGGGCTTGTCCTACGCCGAGGTCGCCGCGATCTGCGGATGTCCCGTAGGCACTGTCCGTTCCCGTGTCGCGAGGGCGCGCGACGACCTCATGCAGGCGGACGACGCCCGCCGCACCGGATCGGGCTGACCCGCCTACCTCGCTCCGGTTCCCAGCAGTCACACCGTCTTCCGTTTTCCCGCCGTAGCTAGCCCGGTCGTCCCGCTCTCCGCGACGGCTACCGCGCGGATCCGCGCGTGCCCGCCTCCGTACCCGCCGCGGGGGACACCGGATGATTTGCCACGCTTCGTGCCTGCGCGAGGCCAACGGCGACTCTGCCCCCACGGCGGTGGTTATCGAGGTCGCCGAGCCTGCCGATGTCGCGCCACTCATCACGACGGCCTACGACTTCTCCGAGTGCGAGCTGAAGATCACGCACTCCCCGCTTGTGGTGCGGGGATCGGGGAGATCGCCGGAAAAGAGGCCCGCGGCGCCCGACCAACGAACCCGCAACTCACTGCTGGCGTACCGCCATCGCCGCGGCGAGCTCGGTGCGGGAGCTGATGCCGAGCTTGGCGAGGATGTTCGAGACGTGGGTCTGCACGGTGCGGCGGGAGACGAACAGCCGCTCGGCGATGGCCGGGTTGGACAGCCCCTCACTGACCAGACCGGCGACCCGGAGTTCGGTCGGGGTGAGGCTCTCCCAGCCGATCCGCTCCCGGGGACGACGGCCGCGGACCCCGCGCCGCAGTCCCCACCGCCGCAGCCGTGCCTCCGCCTGTGCCGCGTCCCACCGTGCGTCCAGGCTCGCGTAGATGCCGAGCGCCTCGTCCAGTTCCTGGCGCGCCTCACTCACCTGCCCCGCCTGGGCAAGCAGGGACGCGATGTCCTCGTGGTAGTGACCGCGCATGATCATCCAGGCCGTGCGTTCGTAGTACGACCTGGCCTGCCGGACCCGCGCGACATCCCGCCGGACCAACCCCTGACAGTGCGCAACGAGGTCGGCGACGCCGGGATCGGGAGACGGAATGGTCGGAAGCTGGCGTTCCATGGCCGACACGATCCGGTTCGCCATCTCCTCGTCCCCGACCGACAGCGCGAGGCGAACCGACAGCGGCCCGTGGGAGACCATCGGGCTCATGACCAGCGGGGAATCGACCCGCTCGATCAGGTCGAGGAAGCGTCGCGCCGCGCGCTCGGGCTCCCCCTCCGCCACATCCAGCAGCTGGCGTGCCCACAAGGAGACGAACCCGTAGAAATCGCCGAAAGCGGAGGACCCGGACAGGGCCATCTCCGAGGCGTGGCGTTGCGCGGTGCGCAGGTCGTTGCGGTGCATCGCGATCGCCGAGAGCATCGCGCGCAGATGGGGCGTGGTCCAGTCCGCCGGGAGCCCGAGACCGGCCTGGATCTCGGCCTCCGCGTCGTCCCACCGCCCGGCGACGAACAGGACGAAGGCCACCGTGAGGTGGCACTGCTGGCGCCGGCTGGCGTTGCTGCGCTCGGCCAGCCGCAGCGCGGTCCGCGCGGCCCGATCCGCCTCCTCCCACCGGCCGAGCGCCCACAGGGCGTTCGCCCGGATGATCTGCAGCGAGACCAGCCGGTCGCCGGTGATCTCCTCGGCCCCGAGCTGGCGGAGCGCCCGGTCGGCGTAGTCGAGCCCCGGGGTGATGCGCCAGTGGACCAGCTGGTCCGCCGCCAGTGTCTGACATGCGTCGGCGATGGCGATCGGGTCGCCCAGGCGCTCGCCGGCCTCGGCCGCCGGATGAGCCAGTGCGGTGGCTCCGTCGAGGTCGCCCATGGTGAGCAGGGCGACCGAGCCGAGCGCCTGGAACCGCGCGGTCTCGGCCGGGGTGAGCCGTCCGGTCGCCAGTGCCTGCTGGACCTCGGTGTAGGCGAGGTGGGGTTGCAGGGCGGCGTAGCGCGCCTGCGCGATCAGCCAGCGGATCCCACCCTCCTGGGCCGGATCCTCGTTGTGGGCCAGCGCCGCCTGGGCGGTGGTCGCCGTCTCCCCGGCCTCACCGGAGCGCAGCAGCGCGGCGGCCAGCCGCAACCGGAGCGCCTCGATCGTGCGGTCCCCGGGAACGCCGAACTCCACGGCGTTGCGCAGTAGCCGCAGCGCGAGGTCCGGCACCCGGGCGGTGAGGTACTCGGCATGGTCGTCCAGCCAGGTCACGACCCGGGGATCGGCGGTGGGCGTGCCCAGCGCCAGCTGTTCGGCCACCTGTTCGGCGGGCGCGTCGGTCCCGGCCAGTGTCAGGCCGGCGTCCAGGTGCATCGTCAGGCGGGTCGTCTCGGGGATGATCTCCAGCAGCGCGCGTCGCACGACCTCGTGCCGGAAGGCGAGCAGATCCTCGTGCCGGACGAGCAACCCGGCCTCGACGGCGTCCGAAAGCGCCCGCCGTGCCTCGTCGAGCGGCCGGCGGGCCACCGTGGCGACGTCCTCCGGCCGGTACTCGGCTCCGAGCAGGGTGGCCGCCTCGAGCACCGGTCGGGTGCCCGGCCGCAGCGCCTCCAGGCGTTCCAGGATCGCTGCGGTCAGCGGGGCGGACACCGCCGCGTCGTCCACCTCGGCGATCCCGCCGTCCCGCCGGACCTCGCCCTGCCGGGTGAGGCGGTCCAGGAGTTCCAGGGCATAGAGCGGGTTGCCGCCGGTGGCCTGCAACAGGTGCGTCAGCCGTGGTCCGGGCCGCGCCTGCAGTGCCGCCCCGGCCAACCCCTGCACCGAGTCGGCGTCCAGCGGCGCGAGCTGGCGAACGACGGCACCGCCGCCGACCAGGCCCTCGCGCAGCGCGGCCCACGCGTCGCGGTGCAGCGCCGAGGAGTCGGTCGCGAACACGAGGAAGATCGGGAGCTGCCGCATCGCGTGCGTCAGCTCGCGCAGGGTACCGAGGCTGGCCGGGTCCGCCCAGTGCAGGTCGTCGATCAACAGGGCGGTGGGCCCGGCCGAGCAGAGATCGTCGATGGTGGCTAGGAAAACCTCGGACAACGCCGCCTCGGCATCGGCCGCGGTGGGGGCCGTCACCCGATCGCAGTCGGTCACCGCCAGCGGAACGCAGGTCGCCAACGTGCCGAACGGCACGTTCTGGTGCAGCTCCTCGGCGGCCCCGACGAGCACCCGCCACCCCTGCCGGAACGCACGTTCGGCGATCGCCGCCAGCAACGCGCTCTTGCCGATGCCGAGCTCACCCTCCCACCAGAGGGCACGCCCCTGGCCGGCCGACACCTCGCTGATCAGCTCGTCCACCATCTGCAGCTCGGCGGCACGTCCCACCAGGGCTGGCCGTGCCAGCTCCGTCACCCTTTAGACCTCCCCCGCAGCCGCTCCCGGCCAGTATCTGTTCCCCCGTGCGCGGTGAGCCCGGGTGCCGGTGCGATCACCGCATCGACTGACCTGGGCCGACCGCTCGGCATGGCTGGTTGCCGAAGAGTAACCAGTCACGGCAGCCGGGGCGCGGCGAACTCACCTGGGATCGGCGAGCCCCGGCCGGCCGACACCCGGGCCCCGGAAGGCATTCGCCGCGAGCTGAACAGCTCGGAGTCCCCACTGACGATCCCCCGCCCTCGGAATTCCGAGAATACTCAACAATCCCCCACCGCAACGCGGAAACCATATCAGGACAGCCGATGACGGGTGAGAGTTCTCACCATCCGAATCGTTCTCGTTGACGGTTCACCGAAAGCCAAGATCGTTGTGACTGTTACGAACGGGGAGCTACGGCGATCCCCAGCTGCGTGTGGGACTGCAGCTGGCCGACGTGCACGCACTGACCAAGCCCACCAGACCGCTGCAGTCCTGCGAGCATTGATGCCGCAGCAGTTTTCTTCATGCGTAGAGCTGGGCTATCCGCTCGCCGAGGGTGAGCGGGCCGGCTGGCGAAACCATGGGTAGCTGGCGCAGAAATTCTGCGCATCCGTGTGGTTGACCAATCGCGTGGAGGTGTTCAGTCGTCGAATCGCGATTCGTGGCGATGACCGCACTGCCACTGGATGAGCGACATCGCCCGGAGATCCTTGGCTCCGGTACCGCCCGCCGTGATCTACCAGGGGCCAATCACCGCACTCAACCCGTTCCTGCGAGTCGGTGCCCACATCGCCAACAGCCCGGCCCCCCACGGGATCCGTCGACCACAAGCTTGCGATGCTGAGGACCAGCCGTGATCTGGACCTTTGGCTGCTGGGGCAGATTGGGTGTCGGTGATGTACACCCGCCGCATTGTGGAGAGCGGCCCCGTGCGGGAGCCGTTCGCGAGTCGGAAGCACCCTTACACGGCGGGCCCGCTCACCTGCGTCCCCCAGCCCTGTACGGCCGGAAGCGCCGCCCCCCATATCGAGGGGAATCCACCCGATCCCGCCTGGCTACCACCGGTTGCCCGCGCGCATCGCGGTGCCTCATGGCCAGAGAACGTTGTCACGGTGCGGCCCCACCGTTCCGTTCACCACGTCCGCGGTGCCGTCGCGCCTGGCGTGCAACCGACCGGATCGAGTGTGAAGTAACCGTCAGGGCAGGTAGTACATAGGGTTGGGCAGCTTCACCGCCTTCTCGGCGTGACCGCCCTCCAGGTCGCTGAACTGGTCACCCAGGTTGAGCACAATCGTGTTGTCCAGCGACTCGATGTGTGCCCGCGTTCCGGACTTGTACTGGATCGTGTTGCAGTTCAGCCCGCAGGCCAGGTAGTCGGGTGCCTGCGTGGTCGGCTTGAAGAACGCCCCGTCCGGGGTGGGGAAGCCTTCGTCGCCGAGGTCACGTACGGTCGCCGAAGCAAGCTTGTCGTTGCGTCCGGTCAGGAAGAACACCTTCACGCCGTGCTGCTTGGCCCAGTTCGCCAGCTCGCGCGTCGGCTTGATCGGCTCGTACCGGCCCTCGTCGATCGCTTCCTTCTGCTTCTCCAAGTCGAAGCCGAAATCGTTGTCCGCACTCCAGCCGTAGGTGAGTTCCGAGGTGTCGTCGATGTCCAGCACGATCGCCGGGTTCTTCACACCGTCGACCAGGCGCTGCTCGAGGTACTTCCTGGCATCGGCAACCTGTCGCCGGGTGGCGTCCGCCCACGCGCTGGTGTCCGATGCGTGGTGGTGCCCGGACGGGTCGAGGTAGTCGCCGTAGTACGCCATCACGTCCTTCTTGGCCAGACCCAGGTTCGGCGGCTCCTGGCCGGTGGAGCTTTCGGTGGCGGGCGCCCCGAGGGCGCTTGCTCCCCCCACAAGCAACGCGGACAGCGTCGCCGCACTGACGATCTTGACGACGTTGGTGAGAGCGGTACGGCCCATCGGGATTTGCCCTCCTCAGTGGACGATGGACGGTGACAACCTAAACCACGCTGTTGACCATCCGATACCCGAATCGTCCGAAACGATCCCCATGCGCCGAACTCATCATTTGTCCACATACCGAAGAAGGTGGTCCTCCAGCGCCCGCCTGTCGCTCGACACGTCACCGGCAGCCGGAAACTTCACACATGACGTGTGGCTGCCCTAACCCGCGAACCTGGGATGCCACAATCTCGTGGTTATCCAGCAAGTCCTTGCGGGAAAGGGAACAATGCGTCCGGGTCGTAGCGTCGGGCTGCTCGGCGCAGCCTGGGCAGGTTCGCACCGTAGTAGGCGCTCGCCCAGTCCGGCATCTCCGGATCGATGTAGTTCACGTACCCGGTCTCGCCGGTGTGCTTGGCGAGCTCGTTCCGTACCTGCCTCACGGTGCGCCGCACCGTCCGTTCATCACCGGCCGCTCCCCCGACGTCGTGCAGCACCTGAATGCTCGACAAAGCATTGCGGTACGGAAAGGCCGAGTCGCTCCGGGCGGCCGCACCACCGAAGGTGTCGACGATCGTGTACAGCCCGGATGGTTCGCTGATCAGCTCCGCTACTGCCTGCGGATCCGGCAACGACTCGATCAACATCCGCGACGCTCCGATGTAGGAACCGCGTTCGTAGCCCCCGGTCTCACCGCCCCAGCTCGGTCGGCAGCTGGGCCCACCGAGCTCCGCACAGCCGGCAAAATGCTGCATGGCCTGAAGCGCGGTGTACTCGTGTTCAATACGTTCGCGCGGCTGGGTACCGATCCGCCGGGCCAGGTCGTCGACCCACCGCCGCGCCTCGCGCGCACCACCCACGTAACAACCCTCGGCGGAGAAGGTCAATCCACCACCCGGGACCCCCAAAATTGCCTACATATCGTCGGGCAGCGTAGGAATCCAGTCCTGCCAGGCGGCAAGCGTCGCACCCACGCCTGGATCGGGAACGAGAGCGAGAACATGACCATGTTCGTGGCAGGCGCCGTACGGAAAATGAACGAGGTGACGATGCCGAAGTTGCCGCCACCGCCCCCGCGCAGCGCCCAGAACAGCTCTGGCTCGCACACCCGTGACACCGTGCGCAGGTGACCGTCTGGTGTCACCACCTTCATCGACACGACACGATCACAGGTCAGCCCGTACTTTCGACCCACCACCCCATTCCCCCGCCGAGAGTGAGTCCGGCGATGCCCACGGACGGTTGCTGTTCTGCGGGGCGTGGTGTCGGGGCAGCACCCCCGACATCACCCAAGCCCGGAAGGCTGGCCGGGTCGACTGGCTCGAGCACACCTGCGGGGTGGAGATCCTCACCGACGCCGGCTACCCAGGACTCGGAGCACAGACCGCCGGCCAGGTCATCACCCCCACCGTGAGGTCCCACAAGAAACGACGGGAACGCATGCCCGACATCACGAAGCTTCGTGCCACGCAACGGAAAGCCCACGCAGCGAGACGGATCCGCGTCGAGCACGCCATCGCCCATCTGAAGAACTGGCGAGCACTGACCCACCACCACGGCCGCCGCGACACCCTGCCGGCGACACCATCCGCGCCGTCGCCGGCCGACTCTCCGACCACCAACACACCCACCACCCACGGCAGCCGATCGCGACCTCACCGCATGCCCAGCCACGTGAACCCCACAGTCCCACCACAACCAGACACACCCTTCCACCAACCATGCACGAGGCCGTTACCCGGTCGTGGGGACGGGATTGTAGAACGATCGGTGTAACTCCTGATCATGGAGGATGCGCCGATGAGCAGTGAGAACGTGACCGAGACCAGCCGGGCGGTGGGGCCGCAGCCCTCGCCGGCGGTGGACCGGCAGTTGATCGACGAGCTGGTGGCTCGTGCCCTGGCTGAGGGGCTGCAGTTCACCGGGGTTGCTGGAGTCCGCTCTGGACGGGGTGATGACCGCCCACCTGGGCTACGAACGGCACGATCCGTCCGGTAAGAACCGGGGGCAGTTCGCGGAACGGCTATCGGGCCAAGACGGTGCCAGCAGTGGGCCGTCTCCCGTCGTCGAGCCCACCCAGCGCTGGTCAGCGACGGAGACTTCGTCACCGTCCAGGCCCTACGCCCCGCCCGACCCCACCACAGCGGGCAACACCCGCGTCCGCGTCTACCAGCTGGCGAGACTCCTCCATTACGGCCTCTGTGGGCGGTACCTGGAGTCCTACTGGATGTATGAGCGGCCCTGCTACAGGTGCCGGCACGGCTACACCAGCACCCATCCCCACCGGAGAAGAAGCGAAAAGATCCTTTGCTGGCGAGAAGACCACCTACTGGGCAAGATCAGAACACTCCTGATGGAGCGGGAACAGGCAGCCGTACCCAGCCCGCGCCATCTGGACACCTATCTCCGGAACCATCAACTGGTGATCACCTGCGCTACTGGGAAGGTCGCACTCACACCCCGCCACACCGTCGAACGAGTGACAGTAAACAAAAGCCCAGGACACAGACCTGGGCTCGTGTGGCAACTACGTGTCCGAGCGACCAAGATCGCCAAGTAGCAAGAACTCCGTTGGATGCCCAGTTGTCATCATCCGCACGATCACCGTGGCCGGGGGCCGGTTCGCCCCCGGCCACCTGGGCGAGCTCACCCAATTGCTGCCCTTTGAGGCGGTCGATGAAGCCTTGACCGCCACCCGCGCCACGCAGCACCGGTTACGGGATCTGCCCTCCCGCGTCGTGGACTGCCTGCTGCTGGCCGCCCGCCTGTTTCCCGAAGTCGGCTATCTCGGGTCTGGCGCAAACTGACCGCCGTGCTGGCGGGCATCCCCACCGCGACACCAACCGTCAGCGCGTTGGGCCCAGGCACGCCGCCGAGTCGGCGTGGCGCCCCTGCGATGGCTGTTCGACCTGCTGCGCGGCCCCGTAGCCACCCCGCGACGGCCCGGAACATGGTGGCGCGGCCTGCTGGTCTGCGCGATCGACGGCACCGCCCTGACCGTGCCCGACACCCCGCGCATGCTCACCCTTTTCACCACACAACGCGGCAACCACAGCGGCACCTGCCACCACCAGATCCTGCTGGTCGCGTTGCTGGCCTGCGGCACCCGCACCCTCATCGACGCCGTAAGCGCGCGGACGGTCTCCACACCACGGCATGGGCTGGTGATGCGCTCACTCACGATGCCCTGCCTGCGATCTTCATCGAATTCCTCTTGATCTTCACCAGACGTACGCTTCGGGCGCGGGTTTGGCGCCGTTCGGCGCGGGCGGCGGGAACAGCTGGTCCAGCTTGGCGAGCGTGTCGTCGTCGAGAGTGATCTCCAGCGAGCGCAGTGAGCTGTCGAGGTGTTCGACGGTGCGGGGTCCGATGATCGGCCCGGTCACGCCGTCCCGCGTGAGCAGCCACGCCAGCCCGACGTGGGCCGGGTCCTGGCCGAGGTCCGTGCACAACTTCTCGTACGCCGCAATGGCTTCCTGGCGTGCGGCGAGCGCGGCGACCGAAAACCGCGCCGAGATGCTGCGGGAAGCGCTGCCTTCCTGTTGTTTGCGCAGGACCCCGCCGAGCAGCCCGCCGGACAGCGGCGAGTACGGGATCACGCCCAGCCCGTAGTGCCGAGCGACGGGCAGCACTTCCAACTCGATCCAGCGGCTCATCAGGTTGTACACCGACTGCTCGCTGACCAGCCCTAGGAAGTGCCGCGACCGGGCGGCCTCCTGTGCTTGGGCGATGTGCCACCCGGCGAAGTTGGACGAGCCGAAGTAGAGCACCTTCCCCTGCTGACGCAGGACGCTGAACGCCTCCCAGATCTCCTCCCATGGCGTGTTCCGGTCGACGTGGTGCATCTGGTACACATCAATGTAGTCGGTCCGCAACCGCGTCAGGGACGCGTCGACCGCACGCCGGATGTTCAACGCGGACAGATGGCTCTCGTTGGGCCAGGTGCCCATCGGCATGTAGACCTTGGTGGCCAGCACGGTCCTTTCCCTCCGCCCACCACCCGTGGCGAACCACCGGCCGATGATCTGTTCGGTGAGGCCCGAACCCATCACAGTCGAAGCGTCCACACTGGTCAACTTGAAGCCATACGCGTTGGCGGTATCGAAGAAGTTGACGCCGTGCTCGTGCGCGCGATCCATGATCGCCTGGCTGTCCTCTTCGGAGGTTTCCCCGCCGAAGTTCATCGTGCCGAGCACGAGCCGGGACACGGACAGGCCGCTGCGGCCGAGGTAGGTGTATTCCATGGTTGCCAACCCTTCGGTTCGTGGTCATTGCTCGCAGGCGGGGTGAGTTCCGCGTGAGTGGGTCCGATCACCGCCTCAACTTCGGTGCACGGAAATTCGTGCACGCCCTGCCCGACTATCCGGCGTGCCGGGCCAGCGCGCGGAGGCTTTCGGACAGGGGACGGGTGATGTTGATGCCCGTGGCGACGCTGTCGACGGTGAGTTGCCCGTCGAAGGTGAAGATAATGTGAGTGCCGAGCGAGTAGCGGTCACGGGGGCTCGGATGCCCTGTGCCGGTCGGGTGGAAATCTTCGATGGTGAGGTCGGCCGGCGTGGGCAGGTGGGGAATGATCCCCCAGTTCGACGCCGCCAGCATCGTGGTGCGGTCTCCGGGGTTAGCGGCCTGCCTGGGGTCGTAGATCGCGCCGGTGGCGATGTCGTCGCGGAGCTTGTCGGTGATGGACCGGGCCAGCGCGATCGGGTCGCGGTCGCTGCCGGGGTCGGCGATGAAGGTCTCCATTGCCAGAATGTTGGTGCCCTCGGGGTAACCGATCGGTGGAGTAAGCCGTGTGCGCAGATCGACGGCGTAGCTGTAATACACAGCGTGAGTGTCGGTGCCCATGGTGTGTGCGGTGGCGGACAACAATGCCGCGGAGACCAGCCCGTTGACCGTGGTTCCGTGACGGCGGCCCACCGCGGTGAGGGCTGCGGTGTCCTCGGCGCTCAGGCGGGTACGGGCGTAGCGCGGGATACCGCGGAAGTACTCAATGTCTGCGATGTCTGCGCCGAGAAGCTCGGGGGTTCCGACGTCGACGCTGATTCCGCGCTGGTGGAGCGCGTGTTCCAGGGAGTGGGGATAGTCCTGGCGTCGCCGGCGGAGGGGGGTGCCGCCGGCGTGTGCGGTGTAGAAAGTCCACAGCTCGCTCAGCGCATGCAGGGAGTGGTGGCCGTCGGCGACGGCGTGGTGGGTCAGCAACGTCACCGCCGCGGTGTCGTCTTCGTCGCGAACGACGTGCACGGCCGCGGTGCGGTTGTCCAACTCCGGCAGACCGGCCATCGACTCGTCGGCATTGCCAGCACACTCCGTGAAGGCGGCAGGCAGTTCGGAAGCGTCCGCGATCGCCGGCTGACCGGTGAGATCGGGGATGAGCCGGCTCGACAGGATCGGATACGCCCGGCGCAGGTCGTCGAACGCCTGCGACAACGCGGCGGTGTCGAGGTGACCTCGTACCCGCGTCGAGTACCCCACATAGGCGCCGACCGGGAAGAACCACGCCTCGCTTGGTGCCAGTGGCCGCACCAGCAGTTGTGACGTCATGGCAGTGCCTCGCTGATTCGGGTGGTGGAGAAGCCAGGCCATTGCCGCTAGCAACAGTGGTAGGAGTGAGCCGCCTGACCTCGTTGTCATACTATGCCATGTTGACATCTAATGCCATAGTTGCGGTGACTGTCACATCTGATAGGGTGTCCTGATGCCGCACAGGGGCTCGGTCGCCGGCAAACAGCACCTCGATCTGCGAACCCGCCGACGGTTGCAGGCTCAGCAGGAGATCCATTCCGCCGCGGTGGCATTGGCCACTGAGCAGGGCATGGAAAAGGTCACGGTCGAGGACATCGCGGAACGTGCCGGAGTGTCAGTGCGCACGTTCTTCCGGTATTTTCCGACCAAGGACCGCGCCCTTGTCTACGACCAGCTGGGGGTCCACGCGGCGATCGCTGAGCTTCTGACTCGCGCCGACCCGGACGAGTTGCACCTGCGCGACATCGAGGCGATCATGGTTCGGCTGATCGCGCAAATCGACAACGACCAAGCCGACGACCTGGCCAGATCCTATCGGGTCATCGTCGCGTCACCCCAGATCATGGCGGCCAGTCAGGTCGAGCGCGCCGAGCTGTTGGCCTGCGTTCCCCCTTCCGCCCGCACTCGGGTACGGCTGCTGCTCGACATCCTCGGCACCGTCTGGCTCTCCGCCCTCTGCGAATGGGTCGAAACAGACGCTGCCCCCGACGGCCAGGCGCTGCTCACCATTTACCGGCAGCGGCGCAACCAGCTGTTCACCCTGGTGTGCGGCGCTGGGAATACCGATGAACGGGAAGACTGTGAATGTTTCGGCTCCGTCAAAAGTTGAGTGATCAAGGGCAATGTTGACCAGCTGTCGAGGCTGGTGCCGCCCGAACCACTGCTGAGCGAGATCGGCTTCCTGCTTGGGCACGCGGTGTGGACCAGCGGTGGAGGCCGCGTTCCTGCGGTCCACGATTGACCGCGCCAATGACCGCGTCGACCAGATGCAGGTCCTAGCGCTGACCGACGCTGATCGGCGCGACCCGCCGACCTGATCGAAAAGTACGGCGACCTGCCGCTGGGCACCTCCGATGATGCCCGCGTGGTCGCGATCGCCGAACGGATGCGAACGGTCAGAGCATCGCCAAGCCTGGTCCCGGCCCGGTGCTTCGGAGCCCTGGCTGTCGCGAGACCCGAAACCCCCGCGATTCCTATGATAAGAGCCGTTATCGCAGGAAACCGGCCCTCGACAACCAGACCGACCGCGAAGACCGCTGCCAGGACGAAGACCACGGCCTCGTATGTCATCGCATGCCACAGCGCATTGCCGACGCATATGGCTGGCGCCGAGTAGGCGATACCGACATCTCGTCCTACCGTCAGGGGTAGCACCAAGAGGGCTAATTAGCCCATGAGGCTCAGGCTCGCGCCGATCGGGCCGACGCTTTTCCCACTTCACGTCCTGCCGGATCCCGGAGGATTCGACAGGAGGCGGTAGGTCACCAACCAAGCGGCGGGTCGACGCCGGGCACTGTACGAGCTGATCGGTGCCGGTCAGTCGTCCGTGCTCGCTGGGTTCACCTCGATGCTGACGCGGCCGGTGCTGAGCGGGCACGGCTAGAAGGTGAGGACGGGACGGCCGCGGACGCCGCGAGCGGCGAGGTAGCGGTGCGCTTCGGCTGCTTCATCAGCGGGGAAGGTTTTCGCGACGCGCAGGCTGAGCACGCCGGACTCGGCCTGGTCGCGGAGCCGGGTGAGGGTTCTGGTGTCGGTGAACCGGTCGCCGACGACGGGGAACGTCTAGCGCACGCCCCGTTCGGTGGTGTCGCGGTGCCCCTGGAGTGCCCCCCGGAGCCCGGCGATGGTTCCGCCGTCGCGGACGGCCGGTTCGACCGCGTCGTCGAGCAGTGCCGCATCGATCACCCCGTCCGCCCCCTCCGGCCGGATCCGGCGAACGTGGTCGGCGAACCCGGTACCGCGGGCCACGATGTGGTCGGCGCCGAGCCCGGCCACCAGGTCGTGGTCGTGGTCGCGGTCAGCGGCATCGGCGATCACCGTCAGTCCGTCGGCTCGGGCCAGTTGCACGGCGTAGCCACCGACCGCGCCGGCCGCACCGATGATCGCGACGGTCGCTCCCGGCTCGAGGTTCACTGTCTCCAGGGACATCCGGGCGGTCAACGCGTTCATCAACAGGGTGGACGCTTCGACCAGGGTCGCGCCGGCGGGCGCGCGCACCACTGATTCCGCCGGGGCCACGACGTACTCGGCCTGCGCCCCCTGGTTCCTCTGCGGCCGCAGGAGCGCGATCACCTCCGTGCCGACCACCAGGTCTGGCCGCACACCCTCGCCGACCGCATCGACGACACCGGCCGCGTCGGACCCGACCACGTTCACCTCGGCAAGCGGCAGGATCTCGTGCGCCAGGCCGGATCGAATCATCAGGTCTGAGGGGTTGACGTCGGCGGCGACGACCTTGATCCGCACCTGGCCCGGACCCGGATCCGGTTGTGGCAACTCCAGGACTCGCATCACCTCGGGTCCGCCGAACGTGGTGAAACCGACCGCTTTCATGCTTCTCCTCCGACACACCGACCAATATATGACACTGTCAGAGTTACAGATAAGTTCGGTGAAAGTGCTACTCTGTGAGTTACACTTCACAGGGAAGAGGAGGGGTCGGAGATGCCGGATCTGAGGTTTCCCACGCTGCTGGACCTCATGATGCTGCTCGCCACCGCCTACCGGGACGGCCGGCCGATGCGCAGCTCCTCCGAACTGGCCGAAGCGCTCGACATCAACCCAGTACTGGTCCGGCGCATCACGGCCCCGCTAATCCGCGCGGGGCTGATCACCTCCATCCACGGCCGGCGCGGCGGTCTGCAACTGACCACACCACCGGAACACATCACGCTGCGTGATATCCACGTCGCCGCGGTGGGCGACAAACCGATGTGGGACAGGCGAGGCGCCGACTGCCAAAGCCACCTCAACGCCGGTCGCGGACGCGCGTTCTTCGCCCAGCTGAACCGACAGGCCGAAGACGCGGTACTGGGCGTCCTGGACAGCTATACCCTCGCGGCCTGCCGTGACATAGTCCTCGGTCACGGTGGGCAGGCGGAGTCCCCAAGGCAGGTTCCCGATGACCTGTCGCAGAGGTCCGCTCGGGGTCGGCGAGCCTGACCGATGAGGCCACGGCGGGCCTGCCACACCGACGCCGAACGGCTCCAACTGTCCAACCCGGTCTAGGTCGTGTCCGGTAGATCTTGATTGCTGTTGATGTTTGCTGGGCGTATGCCGGGCTTGTGGTGGGACGACACGAGCTGACCGATCAGGAGTGGGCGCTGCTGGAGCCGCTGATGCCGCCGCATCCCCGACAAGGGGCGGCGGTGGGCCGATCACCGCAGGGTGGTCAACGGGATCTTGTTCCGGGTCCGCACCGGGGTGCCCTGGCGGGACCTGCCCGGCCGCTGCGGCAAATGGAAGACCGTCTATGAGCGACATCGTCGCTGGTCGGCAGACGGGACATGGCAACGGGTCGCCGACGCGCTGCGGATCGACGCCGATACCGGCCAGGCCAAGGAATTCACGGCGGCGGTGGACTCCACCGTGGTGCGGGCCCACCAACACGCCGCCGGTGCCCGGCGGGCCCCACCCCGGGGGTACGACCCAAAAGCAGGCTGCTGGCCAGGCAGGATGCTGACGGCAGAGAGTCCCTGGGCAAGTCCCGGGGCGGATGGACCACCAAGATCCACCTGGCCGCCGACGCCCGATGCCGCCTGCTCTCACGTGCCACCAGCCCCGGCCAGCGGCACGACAGCCAGATGTTCGAGCAGGTCATGGCCGGGATCCGGATCCGCCGCGCCGGTGGTGGGCGGCCCCGGACCCGGCCGGGGAGCGTGCTGGCGGACAAGGCTTACGCCAACCGGGCCGTCCGGCTGGCGTTACGGCGCCGCCGGATCACCGCCGTGATCCCCGAACCGGCCGACCAGGTCCGCAACCGCAAGGCCAAGGACAGCCGGGGCGGCCGGCCCCCAATGTCGACCCCGCCCTGTACAAGCAGCGCAACACCGCCGAGCGCTGCGCCAACAAGCTCAGCGGCCTGGCTCGCTGACGGCATCCTCAAGATCGCCCACACCCGGCAACTCGGCGACCGCATCCCCGGCGAGATCCAACACACCCTGCTCCCGTACCGCACCGGAAGCCGAGGCCCGCCTGCTGACCGCCCTCGTGGACAGGCCACCGACACCACACTCGCCTCTGCCGAAGCACGACCCCGACAGGCGGTGCCACTTCCCCACAATTGGGTGTCCGGGATCACACGTCGAAACCACCCTGTCAGGACCGCCACCTCGATGCCGCCCGGCTGACAGACCACCAACAACCACCAGATCGGACGACCCCACGCCCTGACAGAACGCGACCCCCTTTGACCCCCACGTCAAAGCCCAAGATCAACAACTCCAGAATTTCTCCTGGACGCCCCCAACGATCACCATTCAGTCCACAAGGGACGATCCGAAATGATCCACAACCACGCAGGAAAAAGCCCGCCGACCTGGGCTGATGCCCAGAGCCAGCGGGCTCCTCGATGGTCGGGACGACAGGATTTGAACCTGCGACCCCTTGACCCCCAGCAGCGGCTACTGCCAGCGGCCTGCTTCAGCCCCGTTCCTCCAGGTCGGCCCTGAGCGTACTCGCCCGAGTAAAGGAGTCCACTTCAGCGCTTGATCTAGCTTAGAGCTCCTAACAGATTCGCTGGGGGAGTCGGCGTCAGCAAATGAGGGCGCAGGCGAGGGTCAGGAGTGCCTGGTGGATGTCGAGTCGGCGTTCCCAGCGCACCGCGAGGCGGCGGAACTGGTGGAGCAAGGCCAGGGTTTGTTCGACGATCCAGCGGGCCAGGCTGTTGTCGTCGCGGGTGCCGCGGCGGCTGATCAGTGGCCGTATGCCCCGCTGGCGGAGCTGGTCGCGGTAGGTGTCGTGGTCATAGCCCCGGTCGGCGACCACCGTGTCGGGGCGGCGGCGCGGCCGTCCCGGTCGGCCCCGCACGGGTGGGATGGCGTCTACCAGGGGGATGAGCTGGGTGATGTCGTTGCGGTTCGCCCCGCCTCACCCGGGTGGCCAGCGGGTTGCCGTCGCCGTCGCAGATCAGGTGGTGCTTGCTGCCGGTCTTGGCGCGGTCGGTGGGGTTCGGGCCGGTCGCCTCGTCCCCTAATGAGTGCTGCGGGCCTGCCGTGAGGCAGGCTCGGTCCGGTAGCTGCCGGTGGGTGAGCACTCCTTCCCCCAGGCCCAGCATGGAGGCCTGAAAAAGATCGTGCCCCCACCGGTAGCCGGGAGACGTGATCGCTGATGGGATGTCGTGCCCGCCGCCCTGGCGTGAGCACTTGATCATTAGGTCGCTGACGGTTCTCCCGGTAGCTGCCCAGGTGCGTGCGAGCTGGGTGAGGGGAGATGCGGTGCTGCTCGTCGGCGATGACTGGGCCGAGGACCATCACGATGTTGAGCTGATGGATGCGGCGGGCAGGCGGCTGGCCCGAGCCCGACTGCCCGAGGGCGTTGCGGGGATCGCGGCGCTGCACGAGCTGATCGGCCAGCATGTGGGTGAGGACCCCGACGCCGCCGAGGTGGTCATCGGGATCGAGACCGACCGAGGCCCGTGGGTGGCCGCGCTGATCGCGGCTGGATACCGGGTGTTCGCGATCAACCCGCTGCAGGTCGCCCGGTTCCGGGAACGCCACAACGTCTCCGGTGCCAAGAGCGACGCGGCGGACGCGCACACCCTGGCCGACATGGTGCGCACCGATGCCCACCAGTTGCGGCCGGTTGCCGGTGACAGCGCGGAGGCCGAGGCGATCAAGGTGGTGGCGCGGGCGCACAAGACGCTGATCTGGGAACGCACCCGCCACAGTCAGCGACTCAGACACGCGTTGCGGGACTACTTCCCCGCCGCCCTGGAGGCGTTTACGGATCTGGCCGCACTCGACACGCTGCTGTTGCTGGGCAAGGCCCCGGACCCGGTCTCGGCGGCCCGGCTGACGATCCCGCAGATCAGCAAGGCACTCCAGCGGGCCCGGCGCCGCAACATCGCCGAGAAGGCCACCGCGATCCAGGCCGCGCTGCGCAGTGAGCAGCTCAGCCAACCGGCGGTGGTCACCACCGCCTACGCCGCCTCGGTGCGCGCCCAGGTCGCGATCCTGACCACCCTCAACGAGCAGATCAAGACTCTGCAGGGGGAGGTGGAGGCCCATTTTGGGCGGCACCCGGACGCTGAGATCATCCTGTCCCAACCCGGTCTAGGGATGATCCTGGGCGCCCGGGTGCTCGCCGAGTTCGGAGACGACCCCGACCGCTACACCTCGGCCAAGGCCCGCAAGAACTACGCCGGCACCAGTCCGATCACCCGCGCCTCCGGCAAGAAGAAGACCGTGCTGGCCCGCTACGTCCACAACGACCGGCTCATCGACGCCCTGTCCCACCAGGCGTTCGCCGCGCTCAGCGTCTCCCCAGGTGCACGCGCCTACTACGACCGGCTCCGCGCCCGCGGCGCCGGCCACCCCGGCGCCCTGCGCCAACTGGCCAACCGACTCGTAGGGATCCTGCACGGCTGCCTCACCACCCGAACCCTCTACGACGAAACAACCGCCCGGTCACACCACACCGACACCGCCGCCGCTTGACCTCCAAACCGATGGGATGTCTTTTCCCAGCCACCCGTGACCGTCGTGTCCCGAGGAGGTCATCCGTCATGACCCGTATCCGCGCAGGCAGCGTGGTTGACCACATCGTCGCGACCCTGCAGGCGGCGGGAATCCCACCCGACCCCGATCAAATCGACGCCATCGCCGCCGTGTCTACGACCGATCCGAACGCCCTTCGTGCCACTGTTGCCTCCGTTCTTCCCGAGTCCAGCCGAGTCGTGGTCACGGGAACCCTGGACCGTCGGCTGCTCGCGTTATCCACTCCAAAAAGTCCTGAATGGACTATCGCCGACCTGACTGGTGAACCGCACGCCACGCGGGCATGGCCCGACTGGGTCCGCACCGAGATTCATCTGCACCGGCCCGAGGAGTGGTTGAGCCCCGCGCACCTCACCGCCCAAGCGGTGCACCGACTGACACGCTCCCGGGTGCTTCTGGCTGCGCTCTACCACCCCGAGAACTTCCCGCTCCCCCGGTTCCCGCTCAGCATTTCCGACCTCGCCCGCGCCGCCCGCGCCACCCTGTGCGGCCAAGTCCGGCTTATGGACATGCAGCTCGACACGAGCCTGGCCGACATCGTCGCCGCCGTGAGCACCGAACATTTCGACAACCTGGGAGTGTCGGCGACCTTCGGTCAGCACGACCTGCTGACCCACCTGCTCGACACCGTCGCCGAACGTGAGAACCCACCGCTGGTGATCGCCGGCGGTAGCCTGACTGTGCGCAACGAGCGGATGCTGCTGGAGCGCTACCCGCACCTGTTGATTGCCCGCGGCGCCGGCGAACCCACGATCGCAGACCTGTTGGCCTACTGGCACCATGACCTCGAGCTGGAGCAGGTCCGTGGCCTCGGCTACGCCGGCGCCCCCTACGGCTCGGGAACCCTGGCCCTCAGCCGTCGGCGACGCACCGCCAGCACACCCAACCGGGCCACCACCGACTTTTTCCCCGAACTGGATCTGCTGGACGCGACCTTCGCCCACCGCGGTGTCGCCCAACTCGAAACGTCCCGCGGCTGCACCAACACCTGCTCGTTCTGCCCCCGCGGCCACAAGGGAACCTGGTTCGGCAGCACACCGAGACAACTTCCCTGGATCCTCGACGCCATGGGCGACGTGTTCGACCGGCACCCCGAGATTGCCCGGGTGCTCTACCTCGTGGATGAGGAGTTCATCGGCCGCGGGATCGGTGCCGTTGAGCGCGCCCTGGCTGTGGCCGACACCCTCCACGCCGCCGGCTTCCGCTGGGAGACGTCCTGCCGGATCGACCAGGTGGTGCAGCCGAACCTTGACCGCGGCTGGCATATCGACCGTGTCTGCCTGTGGCGCCGGCTTCTCAGCCTCGGGTTGAGACGCTGCCTGTTCGGGATCGAGTCCGGCGTCACCAGCATCCTGGAGCGGTTCCACAAGGAGACCACGGGCGGGCAGAACGCCCACGCGATCAGGACCCTCTCGGCGCTGGGGATACCGACGAGATACACCTACATCACCTTCGACCAGCTCATGACCGCCGAGGAGCTGCGCGCCTCCTACACCTTCCAAGGACGCCGCGACCTCCTCCTCCGGCCCCTTCCCCATCTGAACGCGGAAGACATCGTCGACGGCGTCCGCGACCCCGCCTTCATCGCGGCCCACGCCACCGGTCAACCGTTCTACACCGCGATCTCCTACATGCTCGTCGTCATGGAACCTCTCATCGGCGCCGCCTACACCCAGCGGCTCAAGACCGCCGGCCTGACCCGCACGCCACGGCCCAGCATGGGCCGCATCGACGCCGACTTCGCCGACTGGCGCATCGGCATCTGCGCCGACGGCGCCCAACTGTGGATCGACCGGCACCTCGCGTTCGACTACGCCCTCAAAAGCCTGGAAAAGATCCTCGACGGCCCACCCCGCGAACGCACCCGCTCCGCCCGAGTGGTGCTGAAGAAAGCCGCCTTCGACCTGCTCGGCGCGATGCTCAACCTCATCGACACCCACAGCCTGGACGAGCCCAGCCAAGCCCCGATGATGCGCGGGGCCCTGCTCGCCGTGATGGACCAGCACATGGATCGTCTGCGCATCGCGGTCGCCAACACCGTCCAGGAGCTGCGCAGCACACTGCCCGGCCACACGGCCCGAATCCTGAATCACGAACACCGACGCTGGTCGGACACCGGCGGCTGGCGCCTCATCAACGCCGCCAACGCCTGCGCCACCTAACCGGGCGACCCGCCCACCACCTGCCGCGTGCCCCAACCACCGGGGCTGGGGCACGCCGCTACCGTCCCCACCCGCAGCCATACACCGCGCCCACACGAAGGACCCCGATGCTGGACCTGGACGCCGTACTCGCCGCCGGATGGGCCGACCCCGAGCACTTTTCCCGGGAAGAGTTCGCCCGTGCCGAACAGTTCTGGCTCGCCAGTCGCGCCGAGGACACCCGCCTGGGGGCAGTACGGGCAGAAGCCGCCCGTCTCATCCGCTCGTGGACCGGCCGGCAACCTCGCGATGTCGGATCATTCGGCATCCAGACCAACCTGGAATCCAGCGACCTCGACCTCGACCTCGGCATCGGCTACCCCGCCGAGGCCCGCGACGCGCTCATCACCGTGATGACTCCCCACGCCTCCTTCGCAGGAGAACGCCGCACCCGGTTCGACACCACCAGGCTCGTCTTCTCCTTCACCCTCCACGGCGTGGAGATCGATGTCTCCGCACTCACCGAAGCCGACTTCACCGTCGCCTGCCGAATGCTCGACCACATCGACACCGCATGAGCCGCGACGATCGCCCACACCTGGGTCAAGCATCTACTACGCGAGGCAGGCCGCATGGACGACTACGCAGCCTGGAAACTCGTCGTCTACGCCCGCTTCTGCCCCGAGTTCCGCTGGGTACCGATCCCCGAACACTATCCCAGCTAGGAAAGGTTCTCCTTGCGTAGAGCTTTGCGGTACCAGTATGCACTACACGTGATTACCGTGACTGCAGCAATAACAAAGATTGGAACCGAGATAGTGAGCGGCACCAGTCGCGTCGCCAGTAGGAACGTGCCGATAGCCAAGAAGGTGTAGGCCATGACCATGGCGCGTCGCTCGCGTCGGGACACTGGCCGACGCAGTTGCCACAACAGACGACGCAAGAACAACGATTGGGACTGCGTCAATGCGCCCACCTCCCGATACTGCGGTACATGGGACACCCTACCCCTACCCGGGTATGCTTGAGTAGCTGGCCGGGGCGCCGTAAAGCTGGATTGGAACGGTGCATCACTAGGAAGAATGCGACTGATGTCCCGTATGCACCGATCCTCCCAGCATCATGAATCGAAAAACCGTGATTCAGCAGGTGTGGCGTGCTGGCTGGCCAGCACGCCACACCTGCACCTCACCTACTACTCGTTGGGTCAGGAACACGTCGCCGAGGCCGCGAGCCCATAGCCGATTCCTGCACCGGCCCCGATCGGACCACCAATGATGCCGCCAAGGGCTGCTCCGCCAATGGTTCCTGCAGCGCCGCAGAGGAAGCTTCCCCAGTCAAAGAAGGTTGCCATAACCTTCTTTTCGCTGGTTTGGGTAAAGTCGAACCGGTTGTCGCCCTTCAGTGAGTAGTGCCCGGTTAGCTGCCGACCGTCGGGAGTGGTGATCTTCGGGGAGATGTCTTCAACAACCTTGCCCGACTTGTCGAGGATGCGCAGGTGACCGCCGACCAGGTCCAGCGCATAGTCACCCCCGAAGGTAATCTTGAAGTGCGTGGTCGCGCCGTCGTGCCCCAGGAGTTGCAGCGCGTAGTGTCCGGCCTCGACAGGGGAGCTTGCACTTACCGGTTCGGGGCCCGCTGGAGCAGCGTTGGCGGTCACCGCCCCAGTCAGCAGGGTGGCGACCACAGCAGTACCGACGAGCGTAGCTCGGACGGTTCTGTTCTTCTTGCGCATGTCCTACCTCGCAGTTGAGTACTAGCCCTCGGATCGTCCAATCGGAAACAGCCGATGCATCGACCATTCAAGGATGGAATCTGTCCTATCACACGGGCAGAAAACAACACAAGGACATTCCATACAACGAAAGTAAGCAGTCTTGAAAGGATTTTTGTAACTTTCGTTGCATCAAGACCAGACCGAAAGGAACCCCTACCCTACATGCCATTCTTAAAGTTTTTCCCACTCCCGCCGCCAAGACGCGTCCAATTCGATACTCCATGTTGCATATCAGAGTTTTTAACCAAATGTCCTTTGCTGCGAAAAATGTCCGGCAATACACCGTCTAGGACCGAGCGTCACCGAGCGCTGAGCCAAACGAAAACAGGTGCCCCTCGCGCTCAACCGCCTGGGGAAAGGGCGGGAGCGCGAGGGGCACGGTGTGTCCACGCCCGCCGCTAGGCGTGGACGAAGGCCCGCCCGGGGACAGGGCGGGCAGTATCAGGGCGAGCGGTGGGCTTCCAAGGTTCGTTGCAGGAACGCGAGCGCGGTGACGGTGTAGCGGTCGGTGCCGCCTAGGTCGTCGATGTCGGCGTCGGTGATCTCGCCATTACTCCAGGGGTCCCAGCGACGGAGCGGGCGCGGCACAGCTCGTCCGGCGGAATCACCCTTGCCGGCGCCGACCACCTCCGCGACCACCTCGCCACACTCGTCACCGACTGGCACCACGCCGGACGGCCCCCAGCCACCGCATGGTCGGTCACCCTCCGGCACGCCGACACCGGCGCCGCCGATCTCCTCCTCCCCCACCACTGGACCCTCACCCACGGATAAGGCGGTCGGCCGGTGGTGTTTCGGCGACCGGGGGCGGCCCGCCTCGCGCGCACGACGGACTGTTAGTGGGACCCGGGGGCCACGAGCGCCAGGGCGACGCCGAAGAATTCGCCGCACCGTCCCTGACCAGGGGGAACACCGAAGTTCCACAGTGGACAAGCCGGGTGGCCGTGCGAGCTCGCGCCCGTTTCCCCAGTTCGGGGTGCGCGGTCGCCGGCAACGAGGGGCAGGGCCACGTTGTCCCTGGTCAGAGCCGCGGCTTGGGATCTGGAAGGCTTTTTCGGAGTTGTCGGGTGAAATCGGTGCCGGTGCTGCAACAGACAGAGTGAGGGATCCATGCCGAGGTGAAAGGGCGGCCCGTGCGCGTCGACCACCAGCGGTTCACTGCGCTGTACCACGACACCTATCGCACGGTCCACGCCTATGTTTACCGTCGGCTCCCACCCGATGACGTGGCCGACGTTGTGGCCGAGACCTACCTGGCGGCGTGGCGACGCCTGGACACGGTGCCTGTCGCCGACCCGGTGCCGTGGCTGTTGGCCACGGCCCGCAACCTGGTGATGACCGCGTGGCGGACCCGCCGCCATCGCACCGCCCTCACCGTCGCGTTGGCCGAGCTCACCCCGGTGGCTACCGAGCCAGACGTGGCCGAACGCCTCGCGGTGTTCCACGCCGTGGCCCGGCTGTCGGCCGCCGATCGTGACCTGTTGCTCGCCTCGGCGTGGGATGGGCTTTCGACCGGGCAGATCGCCGCGGTGTTGGGCTGCTCGTACAACGCCGCGGCCATGCGCCTGCACCGGGCACGCACCCGGCTGGCCGACGCCCTCCAGACCGTCACTGTGGAAGGAGTCACGCCATGACGATGGGACCCGAGCAGGCCGACCAGGTGCTGCGCCGGCATCGCCTCGACCCGCCCGAGGTTGACCCGCCCGCCCTGCACCCGCCGCGCACCCGGCGGTGGCGGCGTCCGTGGATCGCCGCTGCCGCCGCGATGGTGACCGTTCTCGGCGTTGCCTCCGTCCTCGCCTGGTCCCAGCGCACCACCGACGTGCAGGTGCCCCCGCTGCTGGAGTACCAGCCTGCCGCCGCCAGCGACCCGCAGAACCTGTTGCGCGAGCTGGCCGACGTCGCCGAACGTCAGGCGGTCGTGGGTTCGGGCAGCGTGCACTACGCCAAGACCCGCACGTGGTCGTTCACCACCGACGCCACCACCCGCGGTGACACGATCGGCACCGACATCCGCGAGGGCACCGTGGAGTTGTGGGAGCGCCCGGATGGCTCCGGCTACCGCACGACCAAGGGTGGGCAACTGCCGTTCGACACCGCCGACACGGTGGCGCCTCAGACGGACCCGCCCGCGCACTCCACCGGGCCGGTGCCCCCGGACCTGCGGGACCTCCCGGTCCGGGATGCCGGCTCAGCGGTGGTGGACCGCCTGGATGCCCGCAAGCCCGTCGGCGAGCTCCTGGACGACGTGGCCGACGCCTGGGTTAAGCGCTCGGGGGACCCCACGACGGCGGCAGCGGTGCTGCGTTTCCTGGCCGACCGCCATGGCCTGCAGGTGGCCGGCACCACCACGGATCGGGCAGGGCGTGCCGCCGTGGCGGTCTCGGCCGAGGTCACCCTCGGGCGCGGCTGGTTCCCGCACCAGCGCCGCTACCTGCTGATCGACCCCACCACCGGATTCCCCCTGGCCCTCGAACACGTCGCCCTGGCGGCCGACGCCCAGGCCCTGGGCATCCGCGTGGCCACCCCAGTGACCGTGCACTACACCCTGTTCGAGCGGGGCGGCTGGGTCGAGCAGGTACGCCAACCCCTCTAACCGATCCTCCTCGGCCCACCCGCACCGGAACGTGGCCCCCCTCCTCCAGGACACGAGGGGGGCCACACCGTCACGAAGGTGTCAGGCGTGGGCCTGGATCCGGCCGACGTTGTCGTTGAACTCGTGCAGATACATGCCCACCGGGGACTGGTAGCGGATGCTCCAGCCCTCCCTGCGGTGGGTGAGTGCCCGGTTGTAGATGGTCATCTCGGTGCAGCCGCTGTCCCCCAGGATCGACGACAGTTTCCCGGCCCACTCACTGTTGGGTTCGACTCGATAGCCGGCGCTGTCACACGGCCCGTCGTTGCCCCAGATCCTGGTCATGTCACCGCGAGCATCCCGGTTGTAGTTGATGTGCTCATACCAGTACATCATCGTGACCGGGTCGCCCGGGGCCAGACCGGCGGCACGTTGCCGACCAAACCAGGCCATCACCCGGGCCTTCGACTCGGCCTCGCTGCCCGCACACGTGCGGAACAACAGCGGCGAGTCAGCCTCCGGCGCCGGGGCCCTGCCGTAGACCACGTCGCAGTAGGTGTCACCGTCGCTGGATCTCTCCGCGGCGTGAGCACCAGGGACAGCGAAACCCAGCGCCGCACCCGTGGCCGCCACCACGGCGACCCAGCGGCGTACGCGTTGTGCCATGAAATGTTTCCCCTCCACAACAACAGATTCCGACATCACCCACACTCGGGTGAGTCCGACAAACGCTACCCACGGCATCCCGACAGACTCAATACGTAACACTACCCACAAAACAATGAGGACACGACCACGCACATTCCCGCAACACACCACCGAATTGCTCCAGTCAGCGGTGTTGCCGACGGAGTGTTCTCACCATTCTGCCCGGAATGACGACCACACCGTCGTGCGTACCCCTGTCGACAAAACCATTCTTCCTCACCGTGGCCGTATTCACTACACTCGTCGGCGGTCTCTGGTTCCTGCGTTCCCACACACCCGAACAACGCCAGGAACGCGCAGTCCTCGTTACTGGCCTGGCACTACTCAGCACCCTGGTCACCGTCCTCGCCTCCGACAAACTGTGCGCGCTCGACGTACACCGCTCCCCCCGAACCAAGACGCCGAACTGTGGTTCGACGAGTTCGGCAACGTCGCCACAAGCGACCCCCGCCGCGGGTTCCACCGCTGCGTCGGGCGGGACCACCCGGGAACTGTCCCTGGGAGGCGCGGTCTCGGCCCGCTACCGATCCAGAGGTCTTTGGGGAATAGATCCCTCGTTCCCCTCGAAGTTCGATCGTGATCTACAGCGAGACCTGGTTCTGTGCCGGGCCTCCTGGCAGCTACCCAGACCGGACTCCCACCGGCAAGCGACGACGAGCTGACGACCACAGATCACCTACACCAGGTCACTTCCGGTCTGCTGGTCGCGCGAAAGCGCGAGGCTAGCTGGATCGAAGCTGCTCCCGCCCTTGGCCCCGCGTATGGGCGACAACCACCCTTCACAAGGAACTGTCCAACGGGTCCATTCCGGGCGTGGAACGCCTTCACCGTCCTGCTGGCAACGGGTTCCCCACCGAGCGTGCAGTACGCCCAACCCTGCTGAAGCCTCACGAGGAGATTCCAGTAGGATTCCGGACCTCCCATCAGGTGAGGCGTTTGAGTGCCTTCTTGGCTTGGTATCGCAGGTTCTCGTCGGTGCTGTGGAGAGCTCGTTCCAGATGGGGTTGGGCGGGGGTATGGCGCAGCCGGCCGAGTCCCTGTGCCGCGGCGGGGGCAACGGTGGGGTCCTCGAGGAGGTCCAGCAGGATCTCAGGAACTCTGGGGTCTTTGGTCTTGGCCAGTCCAGGGTTGACGATCTGTGACCTGGCGTGGCCGAAGGAGGGGTCCCGAGCGAGTTCGATCATGTCATCGGCCACGGTAGGGTCGGAGAACTTCCCGAGCGTTTCGCCGATCCGCCAGCGGAGTTGTTCCCTGAAGTAGGCCGTGTTGTCCGGTCGTTGGGGATTTTCTACAGGGAGTGATTCCCGGAAGAGGCGTAGCAGGAGGGGGCGTGCCTGTTTCTTGGCGAAAGGCGCAGAGAGAGCGGACACTATGTCCTCAGCCAAGGGCGCGTAGCGGACCTTGGGGAGCCACTCCAGCAGCACTGGGACAGCAGCGCGGTAGTCGAGCGGTCGGCGCGAGGTCTCGTTGCCATCCTCATCGACGTGTCGGACCTGGACACGGTAGAGGTCTCCGACGCCTTCGAGCTTGTGGTTGATGGCTTCCAAGTCGGGCACGAGTTGCTGCAGTTCGGCCAGGAGGGGACCAGCGGCTTCGGCGTACAGCCGCCGGCCCTCCTGAACCTCTGGGTCCTCGGCGAGCGTGGCCTCAACACGCTCCCGGATACCAGGGTCGTTGGCGATACGTTCGACGATCTCCCGGTGAGACATGCCTTCGGAGTTCGTCCACGGCTCGTTCCAGTTGCTGCTCACGGGATGATCTCCTGCACCTGGATGACTCCTCGGTCGCGCAGCTCCTGAAGCTGGCGGGAGAGCTTCGTGCGGCCCCCGGTACGAACGTACAGGATGAATTTTAGACCGTTGGCCTGGGCGTACTGGAGGTAGTCCTTGAGCTGGGTGGACAGGTACTGGTACCGGACGTTCTTGGCCTCAGCGAGTTCCTTCTTGGCCCGGTTCAGGAAGTCGGGGATGCGTTCGCGCCCGTTAATGCTGAGGACTTCGGTGTTTTTGACCTCGCCACCCCTTGCCCGGCCGACCGCGGCTTCACCCGCTTGGCCGAGGGCGCAGATCTTCTTGCCGGAGTTGTGGACCAGTACGGCGAGGTCTCCGGCCGCCACGTAGTAGGTGTGGAAGCTGGCGACGGTGAGGTTGTAGACCCGGCGTTCCTCGCTCCAGGTATGGGTGGCGGTGACGGTGACGTAGTGGCCATCGGGCAGGCGGAGTCGGTCGTTGGGCTTGAGGTCCTTGGCATCGACCCATCGGCCGGGTTGGTCGGCCCAGAAGGGGTGGCCATCAGTGGCTGTGACAGCGCCAGCAACTCCATGGCCGTCAGTGACCGTCACGGTCACGAAGGTCTTCGTATCCTCACTGTTGATCAGGTCGATGACGGGTTGAGCCTGGGTTTGCCCGGTCGTTGGGTCGGTGGCCAGGACCTGGTCGCCGATCTGGACGTCCTGGATGGGTTTGCTGGTTCCATCACCGAGGAGGACTGGTGTTCCTGCGGTGAAGCTGTTGGCTGCGCACGGATTCTTGATCTGGCGGAAGATGTCCTGGATGAGGTTGCGGGTGTGTTCCACCAGCTTGCGAGCTGCGGCGACGGTCTGTCGGAACTTTCCGATCCCCTTGGCGATGCGGAAAATCACGACTCCTGCCTCGGGAAGCTTCACCGCGACTGCCATGAGCTTGAGTGGACCGAGAGTGTTGATGACCGTCCACAGGCAGCTGCTGATGTAGCCCTCGGTAAAGCAGCGCTTAGCGTCGGTCCAACCGATCAGGTCGAGGATGACTTGCCCCCCGTTGGCAAGGACATAGTCGAGTACGTCCTTGCGGGCGTCTGCCTGGGCGGTGCGGTAGTCATTGACGAGGCTGTCTCCGCCCTCGGCTCGCAGGATGTCCTCATCGCTGCGGAGGTGTCGGTAGTCGTCGTCGGGGTCCACCGCTCCCGGGTCCGGTTCTCCACCCACGCCGTTGTTGAGATCGTTGCGACGCTGGGCATCTTCATCTCGTTTCTGCGACTCTTCCCGGAGTCGCTTCTCCGCAGCGATACGGGCAGCCTCGGTCGCCGCGCGGGCGGCTGCAGCGGCGTCCTTGCCTGCCTGAATGGCGTCGGCACGGGCACGCTGGGCGGCGTCGTAGGCCTCGTCGGCAAAGACGCGGGCCCGTTCGGCCGATGCGATGGCCTGTGCGGAGGATTTGGCGGCAGCGCGGGCCGCAGCTTGTGCAGAGGTGGCCGCCTCACGGGCCAGGCGTGCCGAGTTGGCGGCCTGATCGGCCGACCGTTGGGCACGTTCCGCGGACTGGTTGGCGTCCCGTGCGTGCTGCTTGGCCTGGTTGGCGAGATTGCGGGCCTGGCGTGCGTAGCCGGCAGCCTCGTCAGCGGCGCCACGTGCGAGGGCCGCAGCTTCGTTGGCTTCTGCCGCAGACTGTCGTGCCTGCGCTGCCCAACGCGCGGCTCCGGCCAGGTACGCCTCGATTTCGGCGTTGTGCGCTGCGGCGTCAGCGTCCCGCTGCCGAGCCTTGTGTTGGCCGGTCTCCAGGAATGTCCGCAGGTAGGAGGCTGGTCCGGACAGGGCGGCCTGCGCCGCTGCTTTCACCTCCGGTCCGCCCTCGTGCAGAATCTTCGTGACGTCGATGCGGTCGTCTTCCTCACGGGCCTTGTGCTGTCCGGTACGGAGGAAGTCGCGCAGCGCCTGGACCGTGTTCTTGTCGAGCGCGGCTTGGGCCGCCGCTTTCACCCGGGGGCCACCGGCGTGCATGATCCGCGCAATCTGGATGCGGTAGTCATCCGCCTGGACCTCGTGCTGCCCGGTTACCAGAAACTCCTTGACCTGGTCATGTGTCCCGGTCAGGGCAGCGAGAGCGGCCTCACGCAGCTTGGGTTTGTCGGTGGTGTCCGCCAGGTACTGGACGCTGGCGCGGTCGTCCTGCTCGATGGCTAGGTCGAGGCCGGTGCGCACGAAGGCGATGGCGTCGTCGGGCGAGCCAGCCAACGCATCCTCGGCGGCGGCCTTCACCCAGGGACCCCCAGTCTTCATGAGGCGGGCGGCTACCATCCGTCCCTTGATAACAACGTCGGCCGCTGGTGTGGCTGGGTCTCGGGCTTCGGTGAGTAGGCGAGCGGTGTCGGACTCCAGCTTCGCTTTCTCCCCGGCCTCCCACTCGGCCCTGGCCTGGCGTTCGGCCTCGGCGCGTGCCTCGTGCTCGGCATCGGCTACGGCTTGGGCCTGCCAGGAAGCCAGTCTCTCAGCGTCGGCCTTGCGCGCGGTGTCATGAATGCGGCGCGCCTGCTCGGCGGCACGTGTCGCCTGAGCAGCGGCCCGGTTGGCCTCAGCAGCGTGCGCCGCAGCAACGTCGGCTTGCCCAGCCGCCTCGCCGGCATGCTTCGCGGCATCGTCCGCTGCCGCCGCAGCCGCCTCGGCATGCGCTGCCGCCTGATTGGCCGCATTCCGTGCTTCTTGAGCGTGACCGGCGGCTTCCTTGGCGATCTCCTGAACCACTCTGGCCGCGCGGGTGGCTTCCTCTGCGGCGCGCTTGGCACGAGATGCAGCAGCCTGGGCCGCCGCCGCGCTGGCGCCCGCCTGCCGGGCATAGTCACCGGCCTCAGCCGCTGCTGCTGAGGCTGCGGCAGCTTGCTCGCCTGCGCGGGCCGCTGCCACCGCGGCCTCACCAGCAGCCAATGCGGCCTGTCCGGCGGCCTCGGCTGCCTGCGCAGCCTTTCTGGCTCCCGCCGCCACGTTGCGCGCGTCCTCAGCCGCCCGACGTGCCTCCGAAGCGCGGCGTGCATCTTCGTGTGCGGCCTGGGCTGCTTGGTTCGCTCGAGTCGCTGCCTGCCCCGCCATTGCAGCCGCCGTCGCAGCCTGGCTGGCGGCGTTTGCTGCTGCGCGTGCGGCGTCGTTGGCGACCTCAGCGGCAGCGATCGCGGTCTGGGCCGCCTGCGCGGCCCGGTTCGCAGCATCCGCAGCTCGGCCGGCCGCGTCCGCAGCCCGCACCGAGGAGTCTCGCGCCGCCTTGGTCTCCGCCGCTGCCTTGGCGGTGGCTTGCCGTGCTAGACGTGCGGCATCCACGGCTCGATCAGCAGCGTCCTTGGCCGCCTCTGTTTGCGCCGACGCCCGCGCTCCGGCCTCTCTTGCCAGCTCCGCAAGCTCCGCGACCGACATCGTCTCCTGATCCCGAGCCGCAGCAACCTGATAACCCAGGCGTAAGAACTCGCGAATGTCCTCAATGGAACCATCTAGCGCGCGTTGAGCCACTTCACGAACCTTGGGTCCGCCGGTGGACAGCAGCTGCGCTACCCGTACCCGGTCATCCTCGTCCCGAGCCTGCTGATGGCCCGACTGCAGAAAACGCAACAGATCGTCGGTGGAGCCATCCAGCGCACGCTGTGCCGCTGCCTTCACCTTGGGCCCACCGGAGGGCAGGATCTGGGAGACCTGCGTCCTCAGATCCTCCTCCCACGGCTTCTTCCAACCGGTATCGAGGAAAGCGAGCAGGTCACCGACGGTTCCATCCAGTGCACGCTGTGCCGCCTCACGGACCCTGCGCCCGCCGGCGCTGAGGACTTGAGCAACCTTGACCCGCAGGTCCTCTTCGGCGGCTGTATGTTGTCCTGTGGTCAGGAATTGCCGAAGCTCCTCCGCCGAGCCGAGGAGTGCGGCCTCAGCCGCCTTGGCTACTCTCGATCCACCGGACTTCATCAGCTCGACGGCTTGGCGACGCTTATCGGTTGGGCCTGTGGAGGAGCTTGCCGGTGGCGGAGCCGCTGTAGGGGCGGTCACCAACCCCGCGATCAACCCGATGACAGCAATTACGAGAACGACAACGCGTAATCCCGACTGTTTCAAGGCCCGCCCCCGTTTGGTCTAGTCACACGCCAACCAAAAGCAGTCGCTCTGTTCGTGGCAGCAGACGCTAGCGGCAGCGCCACAGACGAGTAAATCGGCTAGATGGACTATTGCCGAGACCTTGCCAACGCCCTTCTACTAACCCTCGCATCCGAGCGGGTCATATACGACTACTAACACACCCATGAGCGAGGGGAGCTCAGATGCGTGTCCAAACCCGTCTACTCACCGTTGCAGTAGTACTAGCCGTTGTACTACCAGCGGGGGCGGTTCACTCCTCAGCAATTCCCCGTCCACAGGCCACACCAACATCAGCCCCGACATCTGAAAACGACGAGACACCACCGTCGATCGTGGAGGATTTCGTCCATCCCGGCGCTGAGCGGATCCTCACCGAGCGTGGCATCACTCTCCTCAAAGGTGATGGCAACATGATGATGGTCGAGTGCGGCCCCTCCGGGCTTATCCAAGTCCGAAGCGGAGAAAAAGGACTGATCTGTTTCAAGGCTACGCCTGCCCTCCCGGACAACAACGCAACCACCGGGGCCAGCACATCAACCCTGCGACCACCGCCCAGGCCAGAAGCCTGGCTCAAGATGCGCATTCCCGACGTCTACATCATCAAGGGCGATGACAACGAGGTATGGGCCACCATGACCTCCAACGGCAAGAAGGAAACCTACGACATCGAACGCAATGGGTGGACCCCGGTCGGAGAAGGAGCTGGCAAGGATCCGGCCGCACTCCTGGAGATTCGAGTGGTCACACCGTGGAGTAACTAGAGCGCTGCCTACAAGGAGAACAGCCCATGTCTCGAACACGTCGTTTCAAAGTCGCCGCCGCAGGGCTCTTGGGCAGTATCCTTGCCGCCCTGGCCTCGGGGAGCCCTGCCCGCGCCATCGCCAACGGCACCCCCAACTCGGAATACCCAGAACCCGAATGGGCCACGGTAAAGATCAATATTGACTACGGGGACCGTGGCTGCTCCGGCGTCTGGCTCGGTGACCAGTGGCTCATCACCGCTGCAAGCTGTTTCGCCGATGATTCCACCAAGGGGTTTCACATCCCGCCGGGACCCCCCAAGAAGTTCACCACAGTCAATGGCGTCAAGATCGTCCAACTCGTTCCACGAAGCGATCGCGACCTGGTACTTGCCAAAATAGAGAAACTTATCTACGGCCTGCCAGCGAGGCTTGCAGACACAACGCCACGAATCGGCGAAAAAATGCAGATCGCAGGCTGGGGACGCACCCATAACAAATGGGTCCCGAAGGACCACCAAATCGGCGAGGCCTCGGTAACCAAGATCACCGACACCACGATCCGCATCGCCGGACAGGCCAGCACCTGCAAGGGCGACGCCGGGGGACCCACCTACCGACAAATACCTACCGTCGGACTGGACCCCACGACAGCTCGGCCCCCCAGCCCTAAATACGAACTCGTCGCCATCCATGGCGCTTCGTGGCAGCATGGGTGCATCGGCGTCGACCAGACCCGCAACGGGGCCATCGAAGCCCGCGTCGACAACATCCTCGACTGGATTCGCGAGCAAACCAAGCACTAGTCATCATTGCCGGCGGGAATAGCATACTAGGCAGGTTGGTTTACGCGATTTCCGTATACTAACCACCACATTTCCCCAGGATCGTTTTATTGCTCCACATCAACCGGAAAGCCCCTCGCGCTGTCTCGAAGTAGGGGAAAGCGCGAGGGGCAACTCCTCTTTACGTACATCACGCTGCCGCTGAGCGCCCCCAGAGGGCTGCAGGGCTCCGGCGAAGTCGTTTCATGTCACGAGGAGCAGGCACGGCCTCGTGGTTGATCATGG
>NZ_BMMK01000013.1 GCF_014645795.1 Longimycelium tulufanense
CCAGCCTGTCACCAGGTCACTGATCTCGTTCGATCACTGACCAGTTAGGACTTACTCGTCTAGCCGCCCAGGGCTGAGGCCATGCGGCGTTGCATCTCCTCGGGCGGGACGTCCTCGATGTGGGTCAGGACCTGCCAGTTGTGGCCGTAGGGGTCGGTGAAGCCGCCGACGCGGGCGCCGTGGAACAACGTCTCCACCGGATGGATGGGCGTGGCGCCGGCCTGCACGGCCCGCTGGTAGGTGGCGTCCGCGTCGGGTACCTGCACGGAGACCGCCATGGGGGAACCACCCACGCTGGCGGGGCTGCGCATGCCGGCCTCGGGGAGTTCGTCGCAGAACAGCACGACGGAGTCGGCGATCTGCAGTTCGGCGTGGATGATTTTGCCGTGGTGATCCAAACACACCCGCTCGATCGCGCCGAAGATTTCCCTCGTCTCGGGCACCGCTCTACCGCCGCTGGTGCTCACCGATGAGGAGGCGGTCGCGATCGCTGTCGCACTGCGCACCACTACCGGTGGTCTGAGCGGGATGGAGGACACCGCGCCGCAGGCGCTGGCCAAACTGGAGCAACTCCTCCCAGCCCGGCTGCGCGGCCGGGTCGCCGCCCTGCAACAGGCCATCAGCCCTCCGCGCCACCTGCCTGCCGGCCCCCAAGCCGACCCGGCGACGCTGGCGGTGGTGGCAGCCGCCTGCCGCGACCACGAGATCCTGACCTTCGACTACACCGCCCGCCGCGGCGGCACCGGTCGCCGCCGCACCGAACCGCACAGCCTGGTCTCCGGCGCCGGCCTGTGGTACCTCGTGGCCTACGACACCGAGAGCGACGACTGGCGCATCTTCCGGTTGGACCGGCTGACCCATCCCACCCCCACCGGGCGTCGTGTTCCCCCACGGGAGCTGCCCGCGCTGGACGCCGCCACCTACGTGATCGCCAGGATCGCGGCGGCACCCACCCGCTACCGGGCGATCGCCACGGTCCATGCCGCTGCTGCCACCGTGCGGTCCCGCATCGGCGGAGACGTCTTCGGCCGCGCCACCCCCCATCGACGAGCACACCTGCGCCGTCGACCTGTCCGGCGACTCGCTACCCCGCATCGACGTCCTCCTCACCAGCCTCGACGCCGACTACACCCTCGACGCCGACCCCGACGTCCTCAACCACCTGCACACCGTCGCCGACCGCATCCACCACGCGATGCATGCGCAACCCCGCGCTCAACCAGCCTTGCGGCGCAGCTCGTAGGGCCGGCGGGAACTGACCCGGGTGGTGTAGGTCTCGCGGTAACTACACCAACAATCTGCTGCGCCTGGGTTACACCGAGGACGACTTCCGCGACGGCGGCAGCGACCGCCTCGTTGACAACACCTTCGCGCTCGGCGACGCCGACGCGGCACGACGCAAGGTCACCGCCCGCCGCGACGCCGGCGTCGACCACGTCTGCCTGGAGGTAGTGACCACCGACAGCACCGCCCTGCCCCCTCACAATGGCTCGAGCTGGCAGCAGCCCTCCCCCTCACATGACGCCCTTCCGGCGGCCAGCCCGCTGACCGTGTGTTCACGTCGCCCGCCGGACAAACGGCAGGAACAACCCCGGGGTGTAGCTATCCAGTCCGGGCCAGGAATCGCGACACCGGGACAGGGTTCTCCCAGGGTGGGCGACGCCCAGGGGTGCGGCGAGCAGGGCCGCGGTCACGGCGGCGGCCGTGCGGGCACCGCGGATTCTGTCCAATGACGCGTTCGCTCCACTGTCCGGATCAGTGAGTGGAGCATGTTCGGCCGCGCAAGGGTGATCGCCGGCCGCGTGCGCGTCCGTTTCACTCCGAATTGATCCGATGCGGCTTCGTAACCGTCTCGGGTGTTCTCGTGCGTTCGCCCCGATCTTGCGTGATGAGCATCACGAAATTCGTTGGCAATAGTGGTGAGTGCGCCACGTCTGGCAGGTAGACGTGGATGGGAGGGGTTTCGCGGCGACTGCCCGCCCGGCGTGCGGGGTCTGTCCGGGCGGGCGTTGTGACAGAACTCGTCGCCCACCGCGGACAACTCACCACTTGTTCGGGGCGTCTGGTGGTGGGGTCGCATTGTCCGCGGGGAGGCGGACTGTGCGCGGGGGCGTGCTCCCGCGGGGCCCGGAGGGGAAAGGGGAGTGCGGGCATTGCGTGCTGCGCTGGGGAAGTTGCTGACGCTGAGCATGGTGGCGGGAGTTCTGAGCGCCGCATTGTTCTTCCCGGTGGCCGGGGGCCTCGGCCTGCTGTCGAACCAGGTCGTCGCCGCGGTCGGCCAGACCTCGGTCGAGCTGGCCAATGTCGATCCGCCGGCGGTCACCACCATCCAGGACAAGGACGGCAAGCCGCTGGCGTACCTGTGGGAGCAGGACCGGGTGAACCTGCGCCCGGACCAGATCAGTGACGCCATGAAGGCCGCCATCCTCGCGATCGAGGACCGGCGCTTCTACGACCACAACGGGGTCGACTTTCAGGGCACGGTCGGCGCCGGGCTGAAGGGCCTGATCAAGGGCAGCATCGCCGGCGGTGGCTCCACCCTGACCCAGCAGTACGTCAAGAACTTCCTCGCCTTCGTGGTGTCCAAGGACGTCAAGGAGGGTTACCGGAAGGCCACCGAGCAGTCGGCGTCCCGCAAGATCAAGGAGGTACGGCTCGCGCTCGACCTGGAACGGCGGCTCGCCGAGTCCGGCATGTCGCACAAGCAGGTCAAGGAGGAGATCCTCACCCGGTACCTCAACATCGTCCCGTTCCTGTACGACATCTACGGCGTCGGCGAGGCCGCGCGTGCCTACTTCGACACCACGGCCGACAAGCTGACGGTCCCGCAGGCCGCCCTGTTCGCGGCAATGGTCAACAACCCGCAGCTCTACAATCCCTACGCCAACTATGAGAAGGCCAAGCGCCGCCGCAACATTGTGATCAACCAGATGGCGGAGCAGGGAATGCTCTCCCCGAATGGTCCGGAGGAGAACAAGCGCCTGGCCGAGGAGTACAGGAACACCGAGATCGAGCTCGCGTACAAGGCTCGGCCCGCGGCCCGGCCCCGCGGTTGCCTCAACGCGGTCGACGCCGAGGGAAAACCGGACCACACCTATGGGTTCTTCTGTGAGTACGTGGTGGACTACCTGAAGAAGGCAGGTTTCACCGACGAACAGCTCAACCGCGGCGGGCTCACCATCCGCACCACCATGGACCGCAAGGCCATGGAAGCCGCGAAAGAAGCGGCCACGAACAAGATTCCGCAGACCAGGCCGGGCGTTGCCAACGTCATGTCCGTCATCGAGCCCGGCACCGGGCGGCACCCGGTCCGCGCCCTGGTGGCCAACCGCGACTACGGGCTGGACAAGCAGAAGGGTGAGCGGGCGTTCGACCTGCCCACCCAGTACGTCGGCTTCGGCGCGGGCTCGATCTTCAAGGTCTTCGTCGCAGCCGCCTACCTGCAGCAGGGCGGGCGCATCAGCGACCGCATCCCGGTAGGGGAGACCTACACGTCACGGGTGTACAAGGGCAACGGTAACGCCCCGTACACCGTGAAGAACGCCGGCACGTATCCGGCGCAGATGACCGTGCAGGACGCGCTGGCGCAGTCGCCGAACACTGCCTTCGTGCGGATGCAGGAGAAGGTGGGGCTGGAGAAAGCGGCGGAGATGGCCTACAAGCTGGGCCTCCGGGAAAGCATGCGCGGCATCAACATGCAGGGGAAGCCGCTCAAGCCCGACGGTTCCAACGGCCCCTCGGTCCTCGACGCCGTGGTCCGCGGCAACCTGGGGACGTTCACCCTCGGCGTGACACCGGTGAGCCCGCTGGAACTGTCGAACGTCGCCGCCACCATCGCCAGCGGCGGCATGTGGTGCCCGCCCACGCCCATCGAGCAGGTCACCGACCGCGACGGAAAGCCCGTTCCGGTCAAGGAGGCGTCCTGCGAGCGGGCGGTCGACGAGGACCTGGCCAACTCCCTCGCGCAGGGACTGAGCAAGGACGACAAGCCCGGCGGCACCTCGGCCACGGCTGCGGGCGCGGCCGGCTGGACCCGGGAGATCCTGGGCAAGACCGGTACCACCGAGGAGTACAAGTCCTCCGGCTTCCTCGCGGCGACGCCGCAGTACGCGGGTGCCGTCCTTGTCTTCTCCGACAGCGACCGGCCGGAGACGGTCTGCAAGAACGGTCGGACCTGCGGTACCAGCACGGTCAACGGTGCGTTCGGCGGTGATCTCGCGGCACCGACCTGGTTCGAGGCGATGAAGAAGATCCACGAGGGACTGCGGGAGAAAACGTTCCCGCCAGCCGCTCCTCGTTATCGCTGAGGCATCGCTGACACGGCGAGACTCGATGACGGCCGGTGGCCCATGTGCCCGAGCACGGAGACACCGGCCAGAGCGGACTGTCCCGGTGCGAGCAAGGGTTGTTGCCGCGTGGCCAAAAGTCCGCCGCAATCCGTCGAAGTCGGTGCGCGGGTTCGGCGCGAAGAGGTGGTGGCGGCTGGGTGGCAGCCGCGGCAGGCCATCTGACCTGTGGACCCGAGATTCGCGTCGGCGCGGAGTGACGGGATTAACGCCGCCCACAAACGGAGTGAACGGACGTTCTTCGTGGGCAAACCCGTAGGGTACTCATATCGACTCGCGTGGTCACGAGAACGGCAGGTCCAGGCCGCTGGGGGGCGCGGATACCCGCGCCGGCGGACCCCGTCCCTGCCGGGTGAGAGGCGGAGGGGAGAGGCAGGCGATGGCCCGGATCCTGTTCACGGCACACAGTTCCGTCGGGCACGTGCGGGCGCTGGTCCCCGCCGCGCGCATCGCGGCGGAACACGGCCATACGGTGGCACTCGCGGCGCCGGAGGCGGCCGCGGCCGAGGTCGCCGCGCACGGGGTGGCGCACCTACCGGCCGGGCTCGACATGCGGCAGGCGGTGCTGGAGGACGTTGGGCCCGTTGCGGATCTGCCCCATGAGGAACGAGTCCACGCCGTCCACCACCACGGGTTCGCCGGCCGTCCGGCCCCGGCGATGGCGGCCGACCTGGTGCGGCTGGCTTCCGAGTTCAAGCCCGAGGTGATCGTGCGGGAGCCCACCGAGTTCGGCGGCTACCTGGCCGCGGAGTTGCTCGGGCTGCCCCACGTCACGCTCGCGGCCAACGGTGGCACGCCCGGGATCGTCAACGAAGCGTTGTTGGTAAGGCTCGGCGAACACCACGAAGCCCTCGGTGTCCTGGTCGAGCCCAGCGTGGCGGTGCTCTACCGGTATTTGCACGGTGTTCTCATGCCGCCGGCCTTCGACCCCAGCGAGGCCACGATCCCCAACGCCTGCTTCTACCAGCAGACCTCGCCCCGGCGGTTGGGCGAGCGACTGCCGGAGTGGGTCGCGGACCTGGACCCGGCACGCCCCGTGGTGCTGGCGGCGCTCGGCACCACGGGGGACAACATGTCCGAGACACCGGCTCTGCTGCGCCGCATCGGTCGGGCACTGGACCAATTGGACGTGAACGCCGTGCTGGTGGCGGGGAAACACCTCACCGGCGAGGACGTGCCCGGCTCCCGGGTACGCGTGGTGGAGTGGATCGCCCAGCCACTGATGCTGGAGATCGCCGATCTCTTCCTTACCCACGCCGGGTTCAACAGCGTGCGCGAGTCCCTGCGTGCCGGGGTGCCCCTGGTGGCCGTCCCACGCTCGGCGGAACAGCCACAAAATGCCGCCCGTTGCCAGGAACTCGGGGTAGCACAGGTGACCCAGCCGTCCGAAGCCACGGCCACGGCCATCCATGACGCCTGTGCCGAGGTCCTCGGCGAGCCCCGCTACCTCATGGCCGCGCGGGCACTGCAGCGCAGCATCGTGGCGCTGCCACCACTGGACACCTTCGTGGCGGATCTGGTCGCTCTCACCTAGTTCCGTCCGGCCCGCTGGCTGCTGCTGCCACCGCGGCTGCCGTTTTCACCCGGCGAGGAGATCGTGGGCCACCTCCGCCGGGCCGGCCGATCACCCGAGACCGGCCTCGCCCGAAGGCGGGTGTGACCGCCGTTACTCGCGGGAAGACCCGGAGTTCCCGGTGGGTTGGCAACAAAGTGGCACTGACTGACACGTTTCGGCTGTCCGTGCTCGACCTCGCGCCGGTGGGCAGCGGCTCGACCTCCGGGCGGGCCCTGCGCAACTCCCTCGAGCTGGCGCGCCGGATTGAGGAACTCGGCTTCCACCGGTACTGGGTCGCCGAGCACCACAACATGCCGGGTATCGCGAGCGCGGCTCCCGCCGTCCTGATCGCGCAGCTCGCCGCCGTGACGCGACGCATGCGGATCGGATCCGGCGGGGTCATGCTGCCCAACCACCCGCCCCTCGTGGTCGCCGAGCAGTTCGGCACCCTCGAGGCCGTCCACCCCGGACGGATCGACCTCGGCATCGGACGTGCCCCCGGTACCGACACCCGGACCGCGCAGGCGCTGCGCCGCAGCACCGGACCACTGTCCGCCGACGACTTCCCGCAGCAGCTCACCGAGCTGATGCGGTACTTCGACGGGAAGAACGCGATCGCCGCGGCACCCGCGCTGGGCAACCGACCGCCGATCTGGCTGCTCGGCTCCAGCGGCTACAGCGCCCGGGTCGCCGGGCTGCTCGGGCTGCCCTTCGCCTTCGCCCACCACTTCGCCGCCGAGAACACCCTGCCGGCACTGGAGATCTACCGCTCAAGCTTCCGGCCATCGTCGGGCCTGGAGCGTCCCTACGCGATGGTCGCCGCGGCCGTGATCTGCGCGGAAACCGACGAGCGCGCCGAATGGCTGGCCGGGCCGGCCGCGCTGTCCATGCTCAAGCTGCGCATGTCACGGCCGGAGGTGCTGCCCACACCGGAGGAAGCGGCCGCCTACCCGTACACCGAGCTCGACCGCGAGCTGATCCGGCAACGTTGGGGCAGCCAGGTGATCGGCTCGCCGGAGACGGTCCGTAAGGGGGCGCTCGACCTGGTCGAGCGCACCGAGGCCGACGAGCTGATGGTGACGACGATCGTGCACGACCACGCCGACCGGGTCCGCTCCTACGAACTGATTACCGACGTGCTCAGCTGACGAGCCGGGAGCCGGAGGGGAGTTCCGGGAAGCCGGCTGGTGCCACGAAGAGGGAGCAGCCCCACGGGCTGCCCCCTCTGTCTGGATTGTGGTGATCGCGGAGGTGGTCAGCGCGCGAGGAGCTCCCGCAGCATCCCCTTCATCTCGGACATCTCGGTGCCCAGCTGGTCCACCTTGTTGTCCAACCGCCTCACGGTGGTCTTGAGCCCCGTGACGTCCTTTTGCAGTCCCCGGACGTCCTTTTGCAGCTCTCGGACGTCGCCGCTGAGTTCATCGAGCTTCTTGCCGTGCTGCTCCTGGACGCGCTTGACGTCCGTGAGGTCGATCCGGATGGCCCCGACCTGGCGCCCCAGCGACTCGATGTTGTTGTAGAGGTCCTGCTCGGTCGGCGTGAGCGGCGGGTCGTGGCTCATGAGATCGGTCTCCGGGTCGCGGTTGGCGGGCCAGAATTGTTCCAGTGTGCCAGGTGGGGCACTAGTTCTCTTGGGCACAAGCTGTTTCTTAATCGTGACACTCGGCGTGGGCCAATGCGTCGTCGGCCGGAGGTCGGGCACGAACGATCAGCGGCCGCGCGGGATCTGCCGAGCGATACGGCGGAGATGATCCCGCCGCCTGCTGGACACGCGCCTCTTGACCATCCGCTGCCGCAACGTCTCCCCGCATGGTCCAGTCGCCACAACGTGGCGCGTGCCACCCGAACGGACGGTTCCCTCAGCGCGCCTACTCGAACCCGGGAAAAGTAACGAGTAGGACACGCTCAACCTGTCCGCCTACGACGTTGAAGCGAGGTTCGCGGCGATCACTGCCGACGGCAATTGCATGGTGCGTCCGTTCCGAAGTGGACAACTCCGGTGCGGAGAAGGAGAAACGTACGAACCTTCCGAGCGGTCCGGTACCGCCCGCCCCGTCGCTCACACGAATGGCCGCACCGTCGGACCGAAGTCCGATAACCGGTCGTCGACCGGTCACCGACCATGCCGCGCCGCCGACCGCTTCCCAACCCGGCAACCGGGGCACTTCCCGCGGGGGACTGGTACGCCAGTGATGCGCCGCGGCGATCGTCGCCGCGGAACGTCGGAGGGGAGGTGGAAGGTTCGTGACCCGCGTACCAGGGCGCACGGCCGTCCAGAACGTCCGTACCGTGCCCGTGAGTACTGCCCTCCCGCCCGAGTTGCCGGCGCCGGCGGAGCTGCTCGCGGCCCGCGCCGCCGAACTGCTCGGTTGGCGGGGTGCGGTGTTGCCGCCGATGTCGTTACTGGGCCGCCGCGTGGTTCCGGTCGTGGAGCTGCTGACGGACCGGCACGCCGAGCGCCTGTCCTGGGACTGTGGCCCGGTGACGGACCGCACCGCGGTGTCCACCTGGGTCTGGCCCGAGCTGGCCGACCGGGTGCCGTCGCCGGCCGTGCGGCTCGTCGGGGTGATCGCCCCGGCCCGGCACTGGCGCACCGCGCTGGCGTGTGCGGGCCCGTTCGCCAAGCTGTGTCCGGCCGCGGTGGTGTTGCCCGCCACGGTGACCGGAAGCGAGGACTACCAGAACAACTGCTTGCTGCGGACCCGGCTCTACGGCGTCGCGGTCCTCACCGCCGCGTGCGACGGCGCGGTGGAGTTGGAGCTGCCGGGTAGCGCGACGGACGAGGCGAGCGGCGCCGCCGAGCTCGCGTCGTCGGCCGCGGTGCGGTGGATGCACGAGGTGCTCTACGAGCGGTTGCTCGCCGAGACGCCCGCACCGGCCGGGTGTTGAGCCTCTCCTTGCGCTGCGCGCGGTCGATCTTGGGCTTACGGTGACGGTATGCGCGTGGTGATCGCCGGAGGGCACGGGAAGATCGCGCTCCGCTTGGAGCGGCTACTGGCCGGGCGGGGCGACGCCGCGATCGGGTTGGTGCGTAACCCGGCCCATGCCCCGGACCTCCATGCGGTTCGCGCGGATGCGATCGTCTGCGACCTGGAGCGGGCCGGTGTACACGAGGTGGCCGCGCACATCACCGGCGCGGACGCGGTGGTGTTTGCCGCGGGCGCCGGGCCGGGCAGTGGTGCGGCCCGCAAGGACACCGTCGACCGCGCGGCAGCGGCGTTGCTCGCGGACGCCTGCCTGGTCGCCGGCGTACGGCGTTACCTGTTGATCAGCTCGATGGGTTTGGACCGGGCCGAGCAGCCCGGCATGGACGAGGTGTTCGCCGCCTACCTGCAAGCGAAGAGGGCCGCGGAGGACGACCTGCGCTCCCGCGATCTCGACTGGACCGTGTTGCGCCCCGGCCGGCTCACCGACGAACCGGGTACCGGCCTGGTGCGCCTCGGGGCGTCCGCGCAGTACGGCGAGGTTCCGCGGGACGACGTCGCGGCGGTGCTGCTCCAACTGCTCGACGAGCCGGCCAGCATTCGTCACACGCTGGAGCTGGTCTCGGGCGACGTGCCCATCGTGGACGCGGTCGCCACGGCCGTCAGCTGACGATTTCCCGGCTGCCGCGGGTTCCCCGGAAACCCGCGGCAGCCGTTTCTCTTGTTCGGAACGAGAATGCGCTTCGTGTGCGCTCACGCGGCGGCAACGACGACCGGAACCGCAGTGCTGTCGTGACAGCCGAGTAGCGGAATGTTGAGCAACAGGCGGATGCGTTCGTCGCAGGTGATGCCGGTGGGCCACAGCTTCCACGCGGTGCTCTCGTGACCTTCCGGATGACGATCGAGCGGTGCACGGAGATCATGAACCAGCTTCGTATGAGCGCGGCACGACCCGATGAGGCTTCTGCGATCATCACTCGCATCCGGAAGGAGGTGACATCCTCATGACCAACTTGATCTGGCGGAAGTCCAGCCACAATGGGAACGGCCGTGACTGCGTCGAAATCGGATGGTGGAAGTCGAGCCGTAGCGGCAACAACGGCGGGGCGGACGTCAGTCGGTGCTGGTGCCCGTGCCCAGCACCTGATCGGTGTAGGGGGAACGGAAGCGTTCCTCGGGGTCGAGTTTTTCGCGCAGGGAGACAAAGTCCTCGAAACGCGGGTAGCGCTCGCGCAGTTCGTTCGCACCGAGGTCGTGCATCTTGCCCCAGTGCGGACGTCCGCCGATCCCACCGCAGATTCGCCTGACCGTGTCGAACCAGTGGCGGTAGGGCATCCCCACGTACTGGTGCACCGCAACGTACGCCGTGTCCCGCCCGTGCGCCGGTGACAACCACAGGTCATCGCCGGCTGAGAACCGCACCTCCACCGGGAAGATCACCGGGTGCTCCAGATGCGGGACGGCGGCCCGCAGCTCGGTCAGCACGTCGCGGATCGCTTCCCGCGGCACCGCCCACTCGGTCTCCACGAACCGCACCTGCCGGCTGCTGACGAACACCTGGTGTGAGCGGTCGCTGTAGCGGCGCGTGGAGAGCATCCCGCCGGCCACCCGGTTCAACGGCTTCACCAGCCCGGGCACCGCCCGGCCCAGCCGGCACATCAGCCCGAGCACGGTGTTCTCGACGAGCTGGTACTCCACGAAACGGCGTACCGGATGCAGCGGTTGCGTCGCCTCGGTCGCGGGCAACCGGTTGTTCCGCTTCACCAGCGTGGTGTCGGCGTGCGGGAAGAAGTAGAACTCGAAGTGGTCGTTGTCGTCGGCGAACTCGTCGAGCCGGTCGACCACCTCGGCGAACGGCATCGGATGTTCGTCGGCCTGCAGGGTGAACGCGGGGACGCACCGCAACGTCACCGTGCTGATCACCCCCAGCGCACCCAGCCCCACGCTGGCGGCACGCAACAGGTCCGGCAGCTCGTCGGCCGAGCACCGCACCACCGAGCCGTCGGCGAGCACCAGTTCCAGGGCGGTGACCTGGGTGGCCAGGCCGCCCAGCCGCGCACCCGTCCCGTGCGTGCCGGTCGAGATGGCACCGGCCACGGTCTGGGCGTCGATGTCGCCGAGATTGGGCATGGCCAGGCCCAGCCGGTCCAGTTCCGCGTTCAGCTCCCGTAGCCGGGTCCCGGCCCGAACCGTGACCTCCTCGCCGGTGGCGTGCACGACGCCGGTGTAGGACCGCAGGTCCAGGGCGATCCCGTCGGCCACGGCGGCCGGGGAGAACGAGTGCCCGCTGCCCAGCGGGCGCACCGTGGCACCGGTCCGCCCGGCCGCGCGCACCGCGTCGACGATGCCCTCGAGATCACGCGGACGTGCGAATCCCGCCGGGGTCGCCGTCACCGTCCCAGCCCAGTTCCGCCACGTTGTCACCAGTTGGGACACGTATCACCTCCGGGCGGGCCGACCGGGCCAGATGTGAAGTTGATTCACATTACCCCGGGATTCGGGCTACCGTCAGAACCGTGACCGCACCCCGCGTCCGCTACGACACGGCCACCGCGGAGCTGGACCCGCCGCTGGCCGTCGTCGACCTGGACGCCTTCGCCGCCAACGCCGCGGAACTGTGTCACCGCGCCGGCGGCCGCCCGATCCGGGTGGCCACAAAGTCGGTCCGCTGCCCCGAGCTGCTGCGCCGCACCTTTGGCCACCCGGGCTTCGCCGGCACCCTGTGCTACTCGCTGCGGGAAGCCTTATGGCTGGTCAAGGGGGAGGTTACCGGGGATGCGTTGGTCGGCTACCCGACCGCCGACCGAGCCGCCCTCCGCGACCTCGCGGCCGACGAGGCCGCCCGTTCCGCCATCACGCTGCTGATCGACGACGTCGCCCAGCTCGACCTGATCGAGGCGACCCTGGGCAGACGTCACCCCCGGCTCCGTGTCTGCCTGGAGCTGGACGGGTCCTGGCGGCCGCTTCCCGGGATGCACGTGGGCGTGCTGCGCTCGCCGGTGCGCACCGCCCGGCAGGCGCGAGCGCTCGCCCGCGAGGTGCACGCCCGCCGGTTCCGGCTGGTCGGCCTGATGTCCTACGAGGCGCAGGTGGCCGGGGTCGGGGACGCACCCCCGGGCCAGCCGCTGCACCGGGCCGCCCTCCGCCTGATGCGAGAGCGGTCGATGCGTGAGCTGGCCGGGCGGCGCGCGGCCACGGTCGAGGCGCTGCGGCAGGTGGCAGACCTGGAGTTCGTCAACGGGGGCGGCACCGGCAGCCTCGAGCTCACCGCCGCCGACCGGGCCGTCACCGAACTCACCGCCGGGTCCGGGCTGCTCGGGCCCACGCTGTTCGACCACTACCGGGCGTTTCGGCCCCGGCCCGCGGCGGTGTTCGCGCTGCCGGTGGTACGCCGGCCCGGCCGGCGGGTGGCGACGGTGTTCGCCGGCGGGTACGTGGCCTCCGGCGTGCCCGGCGAGGACCGGCTCCCGGTCCCCGTGCTACCCGGCGGGCTCCGGCTGACCTGGTCCGAGGGCGCCGGCGAGGTGCAGACCCCGGTGAGCGGCCGGGCCGCCGCCGCGCTGCGGGTCGGTGACCGGGTCTGGTTCCGCCACGCCAAGGCGGGCGAGCTCGCCGAGCACTTCCCGACCTACCACCTGGTCGAAGGCGACCGGATCGTGGACTCCGTGCCGACATACCGCGGCGCCGGCCAGGCGTTCGGCTGAACCAGCGGGACAGCGGTCGAGCCGTCAGTCGCGAGACTTGTTTGCCGGGTCGAGCCGTCGGCTCAGTCCTCGGGCAGCTCCTCCCCGCGGTGTGACTGGCCGTTCGGCGTGCCGCCGGGTTCGCCGATCCTGGTTGACAGGTAGTCACGCACCAGCGCCTTGGCCTCGGCCACGATCTCCGGCGCACCCCTGGGGTCGCGACGGAAGGCCAGGTTGAGCACGGCGTCGGCGGCCTCCACCGCCACCGCGAGGGGCAGCTCCAGCGCCCGCGGCGGCAGGCCGAAGTGCTCGGTGAGCAGGCCGCCGATCCGCTCGGCGATGACCGCGTTGTTGTCCTTGCGCTCGTCCAGCAGGCGCGGGTCGACCACGTCGCCGAAGTGCAACCGGCCGAAACCGGGCACCTCGCGGTGCATGGTGATGTAGGTGTCGATGACCGCGTCGACCGCGTCCCACCAGTGCTCGAAGCCACCGGCCTCGAACTTCTCCACGACCGCTGCCAGGAAGCGGTCCAGGTTGCGCAGGGTCAGCGCCTGCACCACGGCCCGCTTGTCCGGGAAGAACTGGTACAGCGAGCCCACGGCGACGCCGGCTCGTTCGGCGATCAGCGTCGTGGTCACCCCGTCGTGGCCCAGCTCGTCGATCAGTTCGGCACAGGCGTCGAGCATCCGCTCGACCCGCTGCGCGCTGCGCTGCTGGACCGGGCGTCGTCGGAGCGGTGCTGCGGTGGACACGGGCGGCTCCTCGTTCGTGCGTTACTCCTAATCATCCACGTCACGACCGCGAGCCACTTTCGTGTGAGCCCCAACCGGCGTAGGTTGTGAAATGTATTCGCGTTCGGCCCGCTCGCGGAAGGGGGATCGGGTGGCTGATCTTGCCGCAGGTGCCGGACGCGACGGCCTGCAGCCCCGGTTCCCGCGCTTTTCCGCCCACTTCCGCTGGGGCACCGCCACGTCCGCCTACCAGATCGAGGGTGCGGTCACCGAGGGTGGCCGCGGACGCTCCGTCTGGGACACCTTCGCCGCCACACCGGGGAAAACCGCCCGGGGCGAGACCGGCGAGATCGCCTGCGACCACTACCGCCGCTACCACGAGGACATCGCGCTCATGGCCGATCTCGGCGTGAGCGACTACCGGTTCTCCTTGGCCTGGCCGCGGATCCAGCCCGTCGGAGCCGGCCCGGCCAACCCCGCGGGGCTGGACTTCTACGACCGCCTGGTGGACGCGTTGCTCAACGCGGGCATCACCCCCGTCGCCACGCTCTACCACTGGGACACCCCACAGGCCGTGGAAGACGCCGGCGGCTGGATGAGCCGGGACACCGCACACCGCTTCGCCGACTACGCCACCCTGGCGGCCGAGGCCCTCAGCGACCGGATTCGTTGGTGGATCACGCTCAACGAACCGGTGATCGTCACACTCCTCGGCTACGGCCTGGGGACACACGCCCCCGGACGGAACCTGATGCTCGGCGCGCTACCCACCGCGCACCACCAGCTTCTCGGCCACGGCCTGGCAACCCAGGCCCTGCGTGCCGCCGGTGCCGAACATGTCGGCATCGCCAACAACCACATGCCGGTATGGGCGGACTCCCAGCACTCCGAGGACGTTGCGGCGGCGGCCGCCTTCGCCGACCTCTACAACTGGCTGTTCGCCGATCCACTGCTCACCGGCGCCTACCCGGACCTGCGGTGGCTGGACCGGGGACTGCCCGAGCAGGCCGCCGTCGACCTACCGACGATTGCCCAGCCACTCGACTTCTACGGCCTGAACTACTACAGCCCCGCGCGCATCCGGGCCGCCGCGCCGGGAAGCGAACTGCCGTTCGAACTCGTCGAGATCACCGGTTACCCACGCACCGCCTCCAAATGGCCGGTCGTACCGGCCGGGCTGCGCGAGACGCTCGTCGGTCTCACCGAGCGCTACCGGGATGCGCTGCCGCCGATCCTGATCACGGAGAACGGTTGCAGCACGGCGGATCCGGCAACCGCCGAGGGAACGATCGACGACCAGGACCGCATCGACTTCCTGCACGCTCACGTCGCAGCCCTGTGCGGGGCGATGGACGAAGGCGTCGACGTGCGCGGCTACTTCATCTGGTCGCTGCTGGACAACTTCGAGTGGGCCGAGGGTTACGGCCAGCGTTTCGGCTTGGTGCACGTCGATTTCGAGACCCAGCGACGAACGCCGAAGGCGTCGTACCACTGGTTGCGTAGGCAGCTTGCCGGGACGGCGTGACGGTAGGCGCGTAGCAGGCGGTCGGCGGGAACACGCCCTCCGGTCACGCCACTGATCGTTTGGGTGTGATGCCGAGGTTGCATCGCCGGCATCCCGAGTGGAACACGCTGCATCCGGCGCCAGGTTCGGGTTGCCTCGCAGCGGGCTCCGGCGGCCACCGCGGGCTCGCCGCCCTCCTCGACGAGCTGCAGCAGGTCATTTCCACGGAAGGTGCGGACACCCAACTGGTGCTGTCCGAAGTCGAGCGGCTCACGACGGAAGTCGAAGGCCATCTGACCTACGAGGAGGAGCAGCTGATCCCGATCCTGGACGCGGCGACGCCCTGAGGGCGCTACGCCGCTGAACACGACCAGGCGCGGACCAGTGGACCCACCCGACGCGAACCCGAGCCTGACGGGCGTGGCCACCCGCCCATCGGATCTGGTGCCGATCGTCCATCGTGGACGTGCCCCGGGCCGGAAACACCTCGCGACGGCAATCCCACTGGCGGTTGGTATTCCACACCATCGCAAAGATGGCGGAGAGATCCTCCGGTACGGGGGCCTGGAGTCCCACCGCAGAGTGAAAGTTGCTGGCGCGCGGGCCGGATCGGGTGTAGCCCCTGACCTATGTCGTGGACGGTTCAACGGTTTCCGCCGCTGGCAGGGAACCCGACGACTCGGCATCCGAACCACGCTCGGACGCTGGTCAACAACAAGCCGGACCACGCTGGGGCGGGAGAAGCTGGCACCGTCGGGGGTATGGGGGGCTCGGCCCCCCATCGTCATGACTGTCGACCTGGCGAAGCGCCGCCAGGCGCCGAGCCGGGTCCACCAGAGGCCGTCGGCCGGCCGGGGAAGGGAAGAACCGCCGGCCGCGGGTGGGGAGGCGGGCGGCCGGCGGTTCTCTCTTCCCTTTCACCGGGAGGTGACGCGGCCCCGTCACCGGCCCTGGCGGTGGGGCGCCGGGGCGTGGGGCCGGGACGGGTCGGCCGCGCCTTCGGGGTATGTGGTCGGGGCGCCGACCACGGGGGATGGGGGAGCGTGGTACCGCGGTGGTGCCCGCTCGGGGCCACGGGCACCACCGCGACGTGGACTCCGCGGACCGACGCTGGTCGGGGGGGAGGGGAGTGCGGCAGCACCGGCCCGCGGAAGCTTCACCTGTTCAGTTGTGCGACCCGGCGGGGGCCGGGGTGGCCGGCGGTCCGTTCCGGAGCGGTCGGGGGTTCGCCCGGCCCGGACCGCCGACCACGTGGCGGTTGCTCGACCTGTCGTCCGGGCGGGGTGCGCCCCGGGGTCGAGGCCGCCGGTTCAGCGCGGCACCGCGGCGTGGGCCGAAGACCGGCCCCGCGCACCACCCGTGGCGCGCGGTCCGGGGGCCGCCCAGCGGTGCCTGCCGGTGGGTCCGGACGGCTCGGCGGGCTCGGTTCGGGGCGCGAGCCCGCCCGCCACCAGGTGCTCGTAGGCCGCCTGCCACACCGCACACGGTGCCTTCTGCTGCCGCCACCGGGTGGAGCATTCCGGGCAATGGCCCCGTTCGTCGGGCTCGTGCGCGGCCAGCACCGCGCGCCAGCCCTGGGTGAGCCGGGGCAGCTCGGAACGCGCAACCGAGAGCAGGGACGGGGCGTCGGCGCGGTTGGCCAGCTCGGTCAGCAGATCGAGTCGCTCCCACACCGCGTTCCGCAACACCTGACCCAATATCTCGTCCACCTGAACGTCACCGTCACCTTCCCGCCTGTTCGGCGGCTTCGCGCAGCGCCGTGCGCAGCTGGCCGAGCTGGCCGCTGGACAGCACCGCGGTCTCGCCGGGAGGACCGACGAGCACAACCCTGTTCCGGTCGACGAGCACGGTGAGGTGGCACCGCCGGTTGGCGACGTCCCGGCAGCGGATGCGCCACCGGTTCCGGCGCCGCGTGGCGCGGCCGGGCCGGCCCGCTGCTCCCGGACCACCCGCACCCGGCCGGGAGTACGTCCCGGCCACGCGGGGCCCCGGTGCGGGTGGCTTGGCCAGCTCCACGCTGTGGACTCCTCTCGTGCCGTGCCCTCTATGGTGCAATCCGTGCTCGATCACTTGGTGATGCCGAGCGCTTACGGTTGCCAAGGTTGCGCCGAGGAACGGGGCGTGGGGAGTTCAACGCGCCGATCGGCGCAAGGGCCACGACGAACGGTCGACGGAGTTCGGTCCGGCCGATCAGACCTACCGATCAACACTTCACCACCTGGAGCAGTCCCCTTACTCTGCCGTTGAGCCCGTCAGTTCGGGAGGAGCCGCAAATGAATGTCATCGGTTCCCAGGCGTCTTCCGTTACACCAGACCCGAAGGTCTGGGAGCAGCGGGAGATGCGGGACGCCTTGGCGCAACGCGACGTCAGCACGGTGTACCGGCTGTTGCGCCGCGTCGGCGTGTCCCAGCGGCAGATCGCCGCGCTGACGGGCCAGTCGCAGTCCGAGGTCTCGGAGATCCTCAAGGGCCGTCAGGTCATGGCCTACGACGTGCTCGCCCGGATCGCCGACGGGCTGTGCATCCCGAGGGGGTACATGGGCCTCGCCTACGACGAGGCCACACGGGTGAGGGTCGCCGAACGGATCGGCGACTCCCAGGCCGAGGAGGAAGAGTCGGTGAAGCGTCGGAGGTTCCTCGCGCACGCGGCATCCGTAACGATGGGGGCGGCTGTGCTGGGCGCGGACAGCGGGTCGTGGGTGCCCAGCCCGGCCCACACTCCGGCACCCGCGCGTATCGGCTTCACGGATGTCCGACAGGTGGAGGCCGCCACCCGGGCGCTGCGTGCGCTCGACTACCAGTACGGCGGCGGGTTCTGCCGGGACGCCGTGGTGGCCCAGCTGTCCTGGGCGCAGCAGCTGCTGCACGCCAGCGCCCAGGGCAAGGTCAAGGATCGCCTGTTCGTGGCATTGGCCGATATGCACGGGCTCGCCGGGTGGACGGCGTTCGACACCGGTCTGCTGGACTCCGCGCGCGACCATTACGGGCGGGCGCTGGAGTTCGCGAAGCAGGGTGGTGACAACACGCTGGTGGCCAACCTGCTGTACCGGATGGGCCGGGTGTACCTGCACTACAAGTCCCCGGACGACGCGTTGAAGATGTTCCAGCTCGGCCAGATCGCGGCGCAGGAGACCGCGTCGGACCGCACGATTTCCCTGCTGTGCATGAACGAGGCCTGGGCCTATGCCCTGATGGGGCGCGAGGAGCAGGCGATGAAGCTGGTGGGGATGGCGCGGGACCGGTTCGACAAGGCTCAGGACGAGCCGGTCCCCATCTGGCTGAAGTTCTTCGACCAGAACGATTTTCACGCGATGGTGGGAACCGTGCACACGGTTCTCGCGCACCGGGTGGACGCCAGGAAGTACACCAAGATCGCCATTCCGGAGCTGACCAGCGCGATCGGCGGCTACGGGCACGACATGGCGCGCAGCCGGGCGTTCAACCTGACCTCGCTGTCGCTCAACCACGTGTTGCAGGGCGACGCCGACAAGGCGTTGGAGGTCGGGCAGAAGGCGTTGGAGTCCAGCGACGGGGTGAAGTCGGCGCGCATCGCCGACCGGATGAAACCGCTGTACCAGGAGGCGGTGGTGCGGTCGGCCAACCCGAATGCGCGTGAGCTCGCCGAACGGATCGCCCGGTTCCGGGCGGCGTAAGCCGATTCGCTCGATGAACGAGGGTGCCTGGGCACGACGGCACCTCGGCAGCGAGCGCCGGACCGGGCGGGGCTGCGGCGGGCCGCCGGTCCGACATCCGGGAAGCGGCCGGTTCAGCCGGGCCGAGCTGACCGCCGTACTCGCGGAGATCTGTTCGGTCGTGGGGCTGGACCCGGCCGGGGCAAACCTTCTGCAGGTCACGAACAACGCGGTGTTCACGCTGCGGCGCGATCCCGTGGTGGTGCGGATCGTGGCGTCCCGATCGATGCGGTTCCGCGCGGTCAAGGTGGTGCGGGTGGCCGAATGGCTGGCCGAGCACGACGTTCCGGCCGTACGCCTGTTGCCCGGGTTGCCGCAGCCGGTGCGGGTCGGCCCGCACGTGGCCACGTTGTGGCAGGCCGCGCCGCCAGGTGGACGCCCTCCCACGGGTGCCGACCTGGCGGCGCTGCTCAAACGGTTGCACGCGCTGCCGCCGCCGTCGTTCCCGCTGCCCGCCTGGACTCCGCTGGACGACGTGCGGCGGCGGGTGGCTGACGCCGAGGAGTTGTCCCGCGACGACCGTGCGTTCCTGGAACGGCGGTGCGCCGAGGTGGAGGAGGAGCTGGCCGAGCTGGAGTGCGCACTGCCGCCGGGTGCGGTGCACGGCGACGCCCATCTGGGCAATCTGGTTCCCACTCCGGACGGGCCGTTGTTGTGCGACTTCGACTCCACCTGTGTGGGTCCGCGGGAGTGGGACCTGACGCCGGTTGCCGTGGGGCAGCTGCGGTTCCGTCGCACGCCGGCCCACCGGGAACTGGCGACCGGGTACGGCTTCGACATCACTCGCTGGAGTGGTTTTTCGGTGTTCCGGGCCGTGCGCGAGCTGAAGCTGGTGACGAGTGTGTTGCCGGTGTCGCGGAGCAACCCGGAGGTTCGTGCCGAGCTGCAGTTACGCCTCCGGTCGTTCCGCTCCGGGGACACTTCCGTGCGGTGGACCCCGTACCGATGACACCGGGCGGTGGTTGCTCCGCGGGGCGGAACTCGTCCGGAGGCGCGCCGTATCCCCGGTCCGGCCGAACTCGTTTGACGCGCTGGGTAACGCGGACCGGCCGGGGAACGACGTCAGCAACGACGACACCGGCGCGAACCGGGTTCGGGGCACGGCCCGCGCGCCGGCAGGGGTGCACTTTCGAGGTGGGCGGTACGTGTTCGGAACCGGCAGACGACGCAGGACGCCGTGGCGCGCGCGACGTGCGTTGCGCGCCGCCCAGTTATTGGACCGGGTGGTGGACAGCCAGCTTCCGGTGGTTGCCGCCCTGCCCGAGACGACCCGGTGGCACTCGGCCGACTACCTGGCCGAGCTGGTGATGTTGGCGCAGGCGTACCGGCATTACGCGGCCGGGTGGATCGACCGCAGGACGCTCGACGAGCGGGCGCGGGCCACGGTTGCCCGGCTCGACCAGCTCCGCCGGTCCCGGCCGGCCGCATCGCCACCGGAGCAGCTCACCGAGCAGGACTGACCGCCGGCCGCCCCATCCCGTCCGAGTGTGGCGTGTCGCGGGGTTGGCGGCGTTCCTCGCGAGCAGGCAGGTGCCACGGTCCCGGGTTCGCTGTTGCACCCGGGACCGTGGCCGGCCCTCACCTGCCGATCCCGTTGGCGAGACCTCGATCGCGGCTGCGGAGCAGGTACCTCGCGGGCGGTGGCCCAGCGCCACCCGGCCGCCACCCCAAGTTCGCCAACGGGGTCTCACCTGCCGCCGCGACCCAACCGGAGTGCGGCGAACACACCGGCGCCCAGCAACACCACGGCGCCCACGATCCATGGCCACACCGGCATCCCGCCGGAGTCACCCTGGTCGGCGGCCGTGGTCGCCGGTTGGGAGGTCGCGCTGGGCTCCACCGGCGTGCCGGTACCCGCATTGCTCACCGTGAACTTCACCGCGCCCGGCGTCGGGTGGCCGTCGGCGGAGAGGATCCGGTAGCCGAGGGTGTACTGCCCGGCGGGGCCGAGGGCACCGACGTTCGCGGTGACCGTGGTGCCCTCGACCTTGACGTCACTCGTCGGGTAGTGCTTCCCGTCCGGTCCGGTGATCGTGACCGTGTTGAACGAGGTGTTTCCGCCCTCCAACACGTCCTGGTCGAACACGAGCGAGACCTTGCTCGGCCCGCCCCGCAGCGTGCTCCCGTCCGCGGGGTCGCTGCTGACCAGCGCGTTGTGCGCGAGCGCCGGGCCGGCGCCGAGGATCAGCGCCAGCCCGGCGAGCGCCAGGGCCGTCAGGCTCCTGCGCATCTACGCCTTCCTCCTGGCCCGCAGGGTCGCGCCGACGCCCAGGCCGAGGCCCAGCGCGCCGACGACCAGCCCGGCACCGCCGAGCAGGCGGGCCGTGTTGTCGGTGGAATCCATGGCGGCGGCGTCACTACCGGCGGCCGCGGTGGACCCGCCACCGTGGCCGTCCTTCTTGGCGACCAGCTTCAGCGCCGGCGCCGGGTGCTCGGGCTCGTCGGCGCCCTCGGCCGGCGGCGGTGCGTCCCACTTCACGACCTCGCCGCTGTCGTAGGTCTGGGCCGTGGGCATCACGAACTGGTCGGTGTCCTCGGGCAGCTTGCCGAGGGACACCTCGAACTCCTGGAACTCACCGGGGTTGATCCGGTGGCCCGGCTCCGCGGTCCAGGTGATCGCGGAGACGACCTCCTCGATCTTCTTGCCGTGCGACTCCAGCGGCTTGTCGAGTTTGGTCTTGGTGACCTCGGCCTTCCACCCGGGTACCGGCTTGGTGCTGACCGAGCGCAGCGGCTTGTCCTTGGGCAGGTCGACCTCGACCTTGACCGTCCCCGCGTTCGGCCGTTCGTTGGGCACCTTGAAGGCCACCTTGGCGAAGCCGCCCTTGGCCGCCTCACCGGGCTGTGCGGTCACGTGGGCCGATGCGGTGCCGACCACGGTGAGCAGGGCGGTCAGGCCGGTCGCGGTGAGGACGGCCGCGCGCGCCAGCGAGGTTCTCGACATGTTCCTGATCTCCAAACACGAGGGGGTGCGGCCACCCGAAACGTGGCCGTCATGGGGGAGTACGAGGGATCAGGAGGAAGTGGGTGGGCCGCGTCGGCCACACACCCGGCGCAGTAGGACGCCGAGGAAGGTCCTCGCCGGCCGGCCGGGGATGGAGCACCAGCGCGGGGGTGCGGTGGCCGGCGGTGGCGTACGCCACACCGGAAGCAGTCGTGACAGCGCCGCGACCACCGCGAAGATCGCCGATTCCGCGCCGGTCAGCAGAACGGCGGTGATCAGTGCGGCCACCGCGTGGCCGGCGGCCATCTGCAGTGAGTCGAACCGGGGCGCGGTGTGGTGCACGTGTCCGGAGAACACCTGCAGCAGGGTGTGCAGCACGACCTGCGACCCACCGAGGGTGAGCAAGATGACGCCGAACCCGCGCCTGCGGTCGGCCAACGCGATGCTGATGCCGGCGAGCGCCACGGTGAGGACCGCCGTGAGCTCGGCGTCGGGCAGGCCGCCGCCGGCTGCCGCGTGTCCGGTCCCGGCGAGGATTGCGGAGGTGAACGCGAGTGTCGCGCCCCGCAGGACGCGCGGGGTGCCACGCGTCGGGGCCTGCGTCACCACCACGAGTCGGGAGCGTAGATGCCAACTCAACCATTTGGGTGGGTGCGGCGGATAGCTCCCCCTAGCGGAGGCGTTGGTCTGCTGTTTGTGTGACGATTATCCCGTCAAACGGTCTCTCTTCGGCCACGGGTCGTGGTTCGAGGTTGACCCTGTTCGCCCGAATGGGTCACGGTTGGAGGGTTGTCGGCGGTCGGGGCCCGCGGCAGCGGGACGTCGACGAACGTGTTCCGCGCGGTGGCTCGCGCCGTTTGGGGCCCGCCATCTTGCTCGGCCGCCGGGAACCATAGGTGTTCCCTTTCGGAAAGGAGGCGGCGCCTGGCACGGGCGCCGGTAGTCGTGTGACGGAGTCCCCACACACAAAACCGACGAACCACCACGGCGACAACCAGGAGACCGCACCACCCACCGAGCTCCCCGGGGAACCGCAGGAACCCGAACCCACCCCCGGAGCCCGCACCGCCGAGCAACCGGGCAGGACCGACTGGGTCGTTTTCGGGGTCACCGGCCTGATCGTGCTCGCCTTCATCGTCTGGGGCGTGCTCGGCACCGAGTCGCTGGCCGGGGTGTCCAAGACCGCGCTCGACTGGATCATCACCAACGCCGGCTGGGCTTTCGTGCTCGCCGCCACCGGCTTCGTGATCTTCGCGTTCTGGCTGGCGTTCAGCCGTTACGGCCGGATCCCGCTGGGCCAGGACGACGAGCAGCCGGAGTTCCGCACCATCTCGTGGATCGCGATGATGTTCGCGGCCGGGATGGGCATCGGGCTGATGTTCTACGGCGTGAGCGAACCGCTGTCGCACTACATGTCGCCGCCGCCGGGCACGGTGGATGCCCAGTCGCCGGCGGCGGTGCAGACGGCGATGTCCACCACGCTGTTCCACTGGACCCTGCACCCGTGGTCGATCTACGCGGTGGTCGGCCTGGCGATCGCCTACGGCACCTTCCGCCGGGGCCGCAGCCAGCTCATCTCCTCGGCGTTCGCGCCGCTGTTCGGCACCCGCCGTTCCGAGGGTCCGGCCGGTAAGGCCATCGACGTGATGGCGATCTTCGCCACCGTGTTCGGCTCGGCCACCTCGCTCGGCCTGGGCGCGTTGCAGATCGGTAGCGGGCTGAAGTCGGCCGGCTGGATCACCAGCGACGTGGGTACCGGGCTGCTGGTCGTCATTATCGCGGTGCTCACCATGGCCTTCGTCGCGTCGGCGGTGTCCGGCGTCGCCAAGGGCATCCAGTGGCTGTCGAACATCAACATGGTGCTGGCGATCATGCTGGCGCTGTTCGTGTTCGTGGTCGGCCCCACGGTGTTGATCCTCAACATGGTCCCGACCGCGATCGGTGACTACTTCCGCGACCTGGCGGGGATGGCCGCCCGTACCGCGGCGACCGGCGGCGACGCCACCGCGAAGTGGCTGGCCGGCTGGACCGTCTTCTACTGGGCGTGGTGGATCTCCTGGACGCCGTTCGTGGGCATGTTCATCGCCCGCATCAGCCGCGGCCGCACCATCCGGCAGTTCGTGGTGGGCGTGATCATGGTGCCCAGCGTGGTGAGCCTGATCTGGTTCTCCGTGCTCGGGGGTACCGCGATCGACCTGCAGCGCAGCGGCCTGGACGTGGCCGGGGAAGGCAGCCCGGAGGCCAGGTTGTTCTCCGTGCTGGACCACTTCCCGTGGGCCACCGTCAGCGGCCTGCTCGTCATGCTCCTGGTGGGGATCTTCTTCGTCACCGGGGCCGACTCCGCGTCCGTGGTCATGGGCATGTTGTCGCAGCGCGGCTCCATCGCGCCGAGCCGGTCCGTGGTGATCTTCTGGGGCGTTCTCACGGGTGCCGTCGCCGCCGTGATGCTCACCCTCGGCGGTGAGGACGCGCTGTCCGGTATCCAACGAATAACGATCATCGCGGCCGCGCCGTTCGCGGTGGTGATGGTGTTGCTCTGCGTGTCGCTGGCCAGGGATCTCCGTAGCGACCCGATGGTGGTGCGCCGCGAGCAGGTCGCGGCCGTGGTCGAACACGTGGCCACCGAGGTGGAGAAGGCCGGCGGCAAGCACGAGCGGGTGGCCGGCCACCTGGCGTCCTACCTCGTCCGCCTGGTCGAGGAACTGGACAAGGCGTCGGCGGCACGGGCCGGGGTGGCGCCCAGGCCCGGTGCCAAGAAGCGGATCCAGAACGCGAAGAAGGCCCAGAGGCAGGGCGCGAAGGAATGAGCTTCTGGGAGTACGTGGGATCGCGCTGGGAGCAGCTGCTGGTCGACTCCTACCTGCACACCAGTGCGGTCGTGCAGACCACGCTGGTCGCCACGGTGATCGGGGTGCTGGTCGGGGTCGCGGTCTACCGCAGCCCGATCGGCTCGACGGTGGCCACGGCGCTCACCAGCGCGATCCTCACCATTCCCTCCTTCGCCCTGCTGGGCCTGCTCATCCCGGTGCTCGGCCTGGGGGTCCGCCCCACCGTCACCGCGCTGGTGCTCTACGCACTGCTTCCCATCGTGCGCAACACCATCGTCGGACTGTCCACCGTGGATCCGTCGGTGCGGGACGCGGCCCGCGGCATCGGGATGAGCAGGCTCGGCGTGCTGACCAGGGTCGAGTTGCGCCTGGCCTGGCCGGCGGTCCTCGCCGGGATGCGCGTCAGCACCCAGATGCTGATGGGCATCGCGGCCATCGCCGCCTATGCCAAGGGACCCGGGCTCGGCAACCTCATCTTCTCCGGGCTGCAGCGGGTCGGCGGCGCCAACGCCATCAACGCGGCGGTCGCCGGCACGCTCGGGGTTGTCCTGCTCGCCCTGCTCCTCGACGCGGCCTATGTGCTCCTCGGCCGCCTCACCATGCCCAGGGGGATCCGTTGAGCCAGAACGAGGTCCACAGTGGAACCGGGGTCGGGCGGCGGGAGGGTCGGCCCGACGATCGCGACGTCGCGTCGGGCGGCAGCGCCGTCAGCGGCGTCGAGATCCGCCTGGAGGAGGTCAGCAAGCGCTACCCCGGCCAGGCGCTGCCGGCGGTCGAGTCGGTGACGATGACCATCCCGGCCGGCAACACGGTCGCCCTGGTCGGTCCGTCGGGCTGCGGCAAGACCACCACCATGAAGATGATCAACCGGCTGATCGAGCCCAGCTCCGGCCGGATCACCATCGGTGGCGAGGACGCCCACAGCCTGCACCCGGACCAGCTACGGCGCCGGATCGGCTACGCGATCCAGCAGGTCGGGTTGTTCCCGCACATGACCGTCGGCGAGAACGTCGGCGTGGTGCCGGGCCTGATCGGCTGGAGGTCGGGCCGCGTCGCCGACCGGGTGGACGAGATGCTCGACCTGGTCGGGTTGGATCCGGCGGAGTACCGCGACCGCTTCCCGCGGCAGCTCTCCGGCGGGCAGCAGCAGCGGGTCGGCGTGGCCAGGGCGCTGGCCGCCGACCCACCGGTGCTGCTCATGGACGAGCCGTTCGGCGCGGTCGACCCGATCACCCGGGGCAACCTGCAGGACGAGCTGCTGCGGCTGCAGGCCGAGCTGGGCAAGACGATCGTGTTCGTCACGCACGACTTCGACGAGGCGGTCAAGCTCGGCGACCGGATCGCCGTGCTCGGTCCCCGCTCCACGATCCTGCAGTACGACACGCCGGAGGCGATCCTCGCCAACCCTGCCGATGACACCGTTGCCGGCTTCGTCGGTGCCGGCGCGAAGCTGAAGCAGCTCGCGTTGCTGCGGGTGCGTGACGTGGAGCTCGGTGAGGTCCCCACCGCGCGCGTCGACGAGGCGCCGGAGGACTTCCGACGCCGACTCACCGACGGGCGCAGCCAGTTCGGCCTGGTGCTGGACGCCAGGAGGCGCCCTGTGCGGCTGGTCTCGGCCGTGGAGCTGCGCGGCGTGACCTCGCTGCGCAATGCTGGCCGCCCCGTGGTGGACACCGTGTCGCCGGCCTCCACACTGCACGACGCGCTGGAAGCGATCCTCACCGACGACGAGGGCGTTGCGGTGGTGGCCAAGAGCCGCGGTGAGTACGCGGGTGTGGTCGGCATCGACACGGTGATGGCCACGATCCGCGCACTGCGTGCGGAACACGAGGGCAGCGCCGACGAGGAGACACCCTCGTGAGCACCGCGTTCACCACCGAGTCGGGCTCGCTCCGCGTCGAGCGGCTGCGGTTGCTGATCCAGCCCGCGGCGGTGCTGGTGCTCGTCGTCGGTGTGCTCGCGTGGGTGTTCAGCCTCGACCTGGATGACATCGAGCAGCGCAGCATCAACGCGCGCACGATCGCCCTGCTGACGTGGGAACACGTACAGATCACCTTCGTCGTGACCGCGATCGTGGTCGTGGTCGCTGTTCCGTTGGGTGTCGTGCTGACGCGACGGTGGGCCAAGCCCGCCGCACCGGCTGTGTTGGCGGTGGCCAATATTGGGCAGGCGGCGCCGTCGGTCGGCCTGCTGGTGCTGTTTTTCTTGTTCACCAAGCAGACGGGCTTCTGGACCGCGGTGTTGCCGACCGCGTTCTATGCGCTGCTTCCCGTGCTGCGCAACACGATGGTCGGCCTGGGGCAGGTTGACCGCTCGCTCGTCGAGGCGGGCAGGGGCATCGGTATGTCCGCTTCGTCGGTGCTGCGGCGCATCGAACTTCCGTTGGCGGTGCCGTACATCCTCGCTGGGCTGCGCACCGCTCTCGTCCTCGCGGTCGGTGTCGCCACCCTTGCTGTGCTGGTCAACGGCGGTGGTCTGGGCGTGCTCATCGACACCGGGTACAAGCTGCGCCGTACCCCGGTCCTCGTCGTCGGCGCCGTACTGTCGGTAGCGCTCGCCCTGCTCGTGGACTGGCTCGGTGCGATGGCGGAACAGTTGCTCGGGCCGAGGGGGCTGCGATGAGGCGGCCATGGTGGATGGTGCGGGGCGCCACCCTGGGGGTTGTTGGGGCGTTGCTGTCGGCACTGTCGGCCTGTGGGCTCAGCGCCGGTTCGTCGGTGCCGCTGGACGTCGAGCCCGCGAGTATCCAGCCGGTCCCATCCCTGCGGGGCGTCGAGCTGACGGTCGGTTCGAAGGACTTCAGCGAGCAGATCATCCTCGGCTACATCGCGGAGTTCGCGTTGAAGGCGGCTGGCGCCAAGGTCCGCGACCTCACCAACATCACCGGTTCCAACAGCGGGCGGGATGCGTTGCTGGCGGGCCAGGTCGACGTGATGTGGGAGTACACCGGCACCGGGTGGATCAACTACCTGGGCCACACCAAGCCGATTCCCGACGAGCGGCGGCAGTTCGAGGCGGTGCGTCAGGAGGATGCCGAACGCAACGGCGTCACCTGGACCAACCTGACCCAGCTCGACAACACCTATGCGCTTGCCGTCAACCAGCAGGTGGCCGAACGGTACGGGGTCCGGACGATGTCCGATGTGGCACGTCTGGCCAAGACGGATCCTGCGGCGGCGACCTTCTGCGTCGACACCGAGTTCGCCAACCGTGACGACGGTTTTCCCGGGGTGCAGAAGGCGTACGGGTTCGACGTCCCGCCGCAGAACATCAAGGTGCTCGCGATCGGTGCCGTCTACCAGGCCACCAAGGACGCCGGCACCTGCAACTTCGGCGAGGTGTTCACCACCGACGGTCGAATCCTGGCGTTGAACCTGCGGGTGCTGGACGACGACAAGCGCTTCTTCCCCCGCTACAACGCCGCGCTGACGATGCGGTCGGAGCTGGCACGGAAGTATCCGGACATCGCCAAGGTGCTGGAACCGGTGTCGAAGCGGATCACCAGCGAGACGATGATGCGGCTCAACGCCCGGGTGGACGTCGACGGTGCCGACCCGGCCGACGTCGCTCGCGACTGGCTCGTCCGGGAGGGCTTCGTTCGTAAGCCCTAGTGAGCCACCGCTCAGCGGGTGGGCGTTCGTCGTGTCTCTCCCTATGGCGAGCGCCCACCCGCTTCTTCCCCGACGGGGCCTTCCGTCTCGCCCACTCGCACCGGCTGGTGGGGTGCCGGGAGCGGTGGCACCCTGCGGAACGTGCCAACGTACGAGGGGCCGCTGGGCTGGGTGGCCGCCAAGGTCATGGTCAGGATGAACGCGGCGGCCGAGACCGAAGCGGTCCTCGAGCTGGCCCCCGACCCCGCCGCCGACGTCCTGGTGATCGGGTTCGGCCCCGGCCTGGGCGTGGCGCTGCTGGCCGAGCGACTGCCCCGCGGGCACGTGTCCGGTGTGGACCCGTCCACCGTGATGCTGCGCGAGGCCACCCGCCGCAACCGGCCGGCCATCCGGCACGGCCGGGTCGAGCTGCGATCGGGCTCGACAGCGGCCCTGCCATACCCCGACCAGGCATTCGACGCCGCGCTCACGGTCAACACCATCCAGCTTTGGCAGCCTTTCGACCGCAGCGTCGCCGAGGTCGCCCGGGTTCTGCGGCCCGGTGCCCGGCTGGTCTCGGTCACCCACGACTGGGCGATCCGGCGCCGCACCGGAATGGACGTCGAAAAGTGGGCCGCCCACACCACGGAGACCTTCGCCAGGCATGGGTTCGTCGACGTCCGCCACTGGCGCGCCCGGGCCGAAAGGGGCCGCTCGGTGGCCTTGGTCGCGCGGCGGAACCAAGACTGAGATTCGCCGGAGCGCGGCCCACCACGGGCCTGGTCACGTGCCCACCGGTTCGCCGTGGACAGCCGACCCTGCCAGTGCGTTGTGACTCGCGTTTTCCCAGCTCAGTAGCCCTGACGCGAGGCGTCGGCCCCCAGGGAGGGTAAATTCGGGGACTGCGCCCAGCACGGTTTGTGGAGCTCCGACCTCGCACCGAGAGTGGCCGCGGACTTCTTGGCCGCGTCCGATCGGCTACTCAACACCGAGGTGACGGAGAAGGCTCTGCTCGACCCGCGTCAGCTCCGCGTCCACCGAGCGCTGGACCGCACGACGGCGCGCGGTCGGCATGCGTTCCGCGGCCCGGACCGCGGCGGCCAGGTCCGCCAGCCGCCGCTCGGCGTCGTCGGCGAAGCGCTGCTTCTCCGCGTCGTCGTGCCGGGCGCGCAGCTCGGCCAGGGTGTTCGCCACGCCGGCGATCCGCGCGTGCAGCGCGCCACCCTTCCCGGAGAAGGCCGGCAACGAATCCACCGGGACGCCCAGCCGCCGTGCCCGCGCACGGTCGTAGCCCTCCCGGGCCACCGCGGCCGCGCGGAGCGCGAAGGGCGCCAACGCCGGCCCCAGCACCTTGGCCAGCCCGAGCAGGTGCTTCACCCGACCGGGAGTGAGCTTCGGCAACCGCCTGCCACGCGCCATGCCCCACCTCCGCGCCCAGACTAGGACCCCGACCGCCCCGACCAGCACCGGCACGCCGCCTCGAGATCCACCAGACCGGCCTACCCCGAACGTCGTAGGCAGCACTTAGGCTCGTACGCATGAGCTCTACGGTGCTGCTCGATGCCGGCGTGGTCTCCCGCTGCCGGCGTCGCGTGCACCTCGAGCACGACCCCACCATGGCCGACGTCCCCAAGGCGCCCCCGGACCCCACCGCCGAGCAACGCAAGGCCGACGCCGCCGCCCACCGCCGCGCCATCGCGGACCGGATGGCCCGGCTCGTCGGGCCGGACTGGACCGAGATCCCGCGAAACGCCCCCGCGGCCGACCGGGAGCGCGCCACGCTCGCCGTGGTGCGGGCTGGCGCTCGCTTCGTCTGGGCGCCGCAGCTGCCCACCGACCCCACGGGAGGCCGCCGCGGCTCGGTCGACCTGCTGGTCCGGGTCGGCGAGGGCTACGTCCCGATACTGGTCGTCCGGCACAAGGTCACCGACCCGGGCAGCGGCGCCCGCACCAGCCCGCTGTCCGAGCCCTTCCCCGACGGTGCGCGCACCGACCCGCTGCGCAAGGGCCGGGCCCAGCCCCGCGACCAGCTCCGGCTCGCGCACGCCGTGCGCATGCTGCAGGCCGCCGGCCTGATGGCGCTCGGCCGCGCCACCGGCGGCGTGGTCGGGCTGGACGCCGACGTCGTCTTCTGGCACGACCTGGAGGCCCCGACCTGGCCCGGCGGCCGCACCGCGCTGCAGGAGTACGACTCCCGGTTCGCCGACCGGCTCGCCGTGGCCGCGGCCGCCGCCGCCGGGGCCGAGCCGCTGGCCCGCCCGTCCCGCATCGTCGAGTGCCGCACCTGCCCGTGGTGGCCGATCTGTGAGACGGCACTGCGCGGGGCCCGCGACGTCAGCCTGGTGCTGCGGGGCGAGGACGCCGTCGCGCTGCGCGCGGCGGGCATCGACACCGTCGACAAGCTCGCGGAGCTGGACCCGACCACCGAGCCACCCGTGCCCATGGTCGGCATGCCCTACCCGGACGCGGTGCTGCTCGCCCGGGCGTGGCTGCACGACCGCTCGCTGGTCCGCCGCAGCCGCTCCGTCGAGGTGCCGCGGGCGGACGTTGAGGTCGACGTCGACATGGAGAGCTTCGGCGACTCCGGCGCCTACATGTGGGGCTGCTGGCTGTCCGGCGCCGACATCGGTGAGCCCGCCGGCTACCGGGCCTTCGTCACCTGGGACCCGCTGCCCACCGACGACGAGGCGCGTTCCTTCGGCGAGTTCTGGACCTGGTTGACCTCGGTGCGGTTGCGGGCGCGCGCCCGCGGCCTGACCTTCCGCGCCTACTGCTACAACGAGCTGGCCGAGAACCGTTGGCTGCTGGCCTCCGCGGAGCGCTTCGCCGGTAAGCCGGGCATCCCCGACGTGACGACCGTGCAGGAGTTCATCAGCTCGACGCAGTGGTTCGACCTGTTCGGCGTCGTGCGGGAGCAGTTCCTGTGCGCGCACGGCAGGGGCCTGAAGACGATCGCCCCGGCGGCGGGATTCACCTACCGCGACCCGGAGGCCGGCGGCGAGAACTCCATGCGCTGGTACCGGGCCGCGGCCGGGATGGACGGCGAGCCACCGGACGAGAGCCAGCGTGCCCGGCTCCTGCGGTACAACGAGGACGACGTCCGAGCCACCTACACGCTGCGCAACTGGATCACGGACGGCGGCGCGGAGCGCATTCCCTACGTCGGCGACCTCTGACGCTGTTCGGCAAGGCTGCTGAACTATGGCGAAGGCCGCCCACCCGGTGGTGGGCGGCCTTCGCGGACCCTCGGCGGTTCCGGCTAGCGGGGCGCCATGCGCAGGGCGCCGTCCATGCGGATGACTTCGCCGTTGAGGTAGTCGTGCTCCACGATCGAGACGGCGAGCTGGGCGTACTCGTCCGGGCGGGCGAGCCGCTTCGGGAACGGAACCCCGGCGGCCAGGCCGGCACGGAACTCGTCGCTGACGGTGGCGAGCATCGGGGTGTCGACGATGCCCGGCGCGATGGTCATCACCCGGATGCCCACCGAGGACAGGTCGCGGGCGGCCGGCACGGTCAGCGCGGCCACCCCGCCCTTGGACGCCGAGTAGGCGATCTGCCCGATCTGGCCCTCGAAGGCCGCCACCGAGGCGGTGTTGATGACCACGCCGCGCTGGTCGTCGACCAGCGGCTCGGTCTTGGCGACGGCCTCGGCGGCCAGCCGCAGCACGTTGAACGTGCCGATTAGGTTGATCTCGACGACCTTGCGGAACAGCTCCAGGTCGTGCGGGCCCTGCTTGCCGAGCACCCGGCCGGCCCAGCCGACCCCGGCGCAGTTGACCACGATCCGCAGCGGCACGCCCGAGCCGGCCGCCTGGTCGACCGCGGCCTGGACCTGCTCGGGGTCGGTGACGTCGGCGGCCACGTAGGTGACGCCCTCCACCTGCTCGGCCTTCTCGATGGCCGGTGCCAGGTCGAGGGCGAAGACCCGGCCGCCCCTGGCGGCCAGTGCCCGGGCGGTGGCTCCACCCAGCCCGGACGCACCACCGGTGACGATCGCCGCGGTGTCCGTGATCTGCATCTGCTCCCCTCTCCGTCGAGGAAGCCGGTGCGTGGCGCGCCCACCCGAGGTCACGCCGCCGGCTCGGGGGCCGAGGCTAATGCGTGGGGCGTGCCCGCCGCCCCGTGGTGTGAAGGAGAACAACCAGCGGCAGCGTTCCGGCCAGGACCAGCACGACGAACAGCAGCGCGATTCCCATCAGCTCCATGTGCACCAGGTTCGTCGTCGGCACCCGCCGCGCGCGTCGGCCGCGGGAACCGTTCGGTCGTGGCACCTGGGCCGGACGCGGGTCGTCCTCCGGGAGGAGCGTGGGCACCCGGTAACCCACCCACGAGCGGACCGACCGGGTAGATCACCCGCAGGGGAGTGGCGCTCGGGAGCGTTGAGGTGGATCTCGGCCGTTGCGAGCGGGCTCAAAGGTGAGTTGGACCGAGAGTGCGGGTGTCGCGGGAGCGAAGCCAACTGTTCCCCGCTGCGGAGCCAGGTGTCCTGTTCCTGACGCTCTGATTTGCGTCGCAGCGAAGCCCAGTACTCACGAATCGGCTGCTGCATGGCGCCGCACCGGCGGCAGGGCGCCCCCAACCGGGCCATCGGCGGCAGGGACGAGGACTATGCGCCCCGGACGAGGATGACGACGTCCTCGAGGCGTGGCGTGATTGTCCGCAGTGCGGAGTGTGGTGTTCGCCCGTGTACCGCGTGACCGGCACACGTGGGGAGTCAGCGGCGTCCGGGCGGGCAGATCTCGTCGATGTCGGCGAGATCGTCTTCCGTCGGGCTCCAGTGGCTTGCGGCAGCGTTCGCGCGGACCTGCTCCGGTGTTGTCGCACCCGCGATCACCGTGCCCACGGCCGGCTGTCTCGCCAGCCACGCGATCGCCACATCCAACATGGTCAGCCCGCGCTCAGCCGCGAACATCCGGAGCTGCTCGATGCGGTCCCACGGCGCGTCGGCGAGCAGTCGCTCCCGCCCGGCGAGCCGGGATCCCGGCGGCGGCGCGGCGTCCCGGTGGTACTTCCCGGTGAGCAACCCGTTGGCCAACGGGAAGTAGGGCACCAGCCCGAGGCCGAACCGCAGGCACGCCGGAATCACCTCCCGTTCGGCCTCCCGCTCCAGCAGCGAGTAGTGGTTCTGCGCCGAAATCGGCGCCGTGACCTCGCTCGTCTCCGCGCTCCACGCCGCATCCGCGATCTGCCAGCCCGCCAGGTTGCAGTGCCCGACGTAGCGGATCTTGCCCTCGGTGACCAGGTCGTCGAGCACCGCGAACGTCTCCTGCAGCGGCGTGTGCGGGTCCGGCCGGTGTAGCTGGTACAGATCGATCCAGTCGGTGCCCAGCCGGCGCAACGACGACTCCACCGCGCGCCTGATGTACCGGCGGGAAGCCCGCGCGCCGAAGTCCGGGCCGTTGGCGCCCTGCATGTCCATGCCGAACTTCGTGGCGATGACCGCGTACTCCCGCCGGCCGGACAGCGCCTGGCCCAGCAGTTCCTCGCTGCGCCCGCGCGGGGCGCCGTAGACGTCGGCGACGTCGAAGAACGTCACCCCGGACTCCAGCGCGGCGTCGACCACCGCGCGCGTCCCGGCCAGCGACTCGGTCGCGGTCCCCGGCCGACCGAGGTTGTTGCAGCCGAGGCCGACCGCGCTGACCACCAGACCCGAAGCACCCAGGCGTCGCAGCTCCACGAGCACCAGACCCTACGTCGATGATCAGCCCCGAGTCACCAGCCAACTGCCCGTGGTGACCACGGGACAACACCTTGTGAGCCATGGTTCACCGCGCGGTCGCGGTCCGGCCACCTCGCCCTGTCAGCCTCCCGGGTGATGGCCGTCGACCGTCAGGGGTGGTGCCGGTGTTCGCACGGCGGATCGCGGTGGTGGGTGCGGGGTACGTGGGCCTGACGACGGCGGCCTGCCTCGCCTCGCTTGGCCACCGGGTGTGCTGCGCCGACGTGGAGGTGGCCAAGGTCGAGCGGCTGCGCCGCGGCGAGGTGGGCATCCTCGAGCCGGAGCTGCCCGATCTGGTGACGGAGGGGCTGGCCGCGGGCCGGCTGTCCTTCGTCGTGGGCGCCCGGCGCGCGGTCGGCGACGCCGAGGTGGTGTTCCTCTGCCTCCCGACACCCATGGGCGAGGACGGTTCCGCCGACCTGGCCGCCGTGGAGTCGGTCATCGCCGAGACGCGGGAACTGCTGCCCACCGGCTGCGTCGTGGTCACCAAGTCGACCGTCCCGGTCGGTACCGCACACCGGCTGGCGGAACTGCTCGGGCGTCACGACGTCGCGGTGGTGTCCAATCCCGAGTTCCTGCGCGAGGGTTCGGCGGTCACGGACTTCCTCAACCCGGACCGCGTCGTGGTGGGCTCGGACGCGCAGGACGCAGCCGAGCGGGTGGCTGCCCTGTACGCGCGGCTGGGTGCGCCGACGGTGCTGACCGACGCGGCCAGTGCGGAGATGGTGAAGTACGCCGCGAACTGCTTCCTGGCCATGAAACTGTCCTATGTGAACGCCGTGGCGGAGCTGTGCGAGCGGCTCGGGGCGAACGTCACCGACGTGACCGAGGGAATCGGCTACGACCGTCGGATCGGCCAGGCGTTCCTCCAGCCCGGACCGGGGTGGGGCGGCTCCTGCCTGCCCAAGGACACCGCGGCCCTGGCGCGGGTCGCGGCGGCCGTCGGGCTGGACTTTCCACTGCTGCAGGCGACCATCGACACCAACCACCACCAGCGGTCGCGGACAGTCGCCAAGGTGCGGATGGCGGTAGGCGGGTCACTGGCGGGCGCCCGCATCGGGTTACTCGGCCTCACCTTCAAGGCCGGCACCGACGACCTGCGGGACTCACCCGCGCTGGCGGTCGCCGGGGCGCTGGCCGCCGAGGGCGCGGAGCTGACCGGCCACGACCCGGCCGTCCGGGTGGTGTCCGGTCCGCTGACCGTGGTGGACGACCCGTACGCCGTGGCCAAGGACGCGGACGCGCTGGTGTTGCTGACCGAGTGGCCGGAGTTCCGGGCCCTGGACTGGACGATGGTCGCCGAGCTGCTCAACGGCAAGGTCGTCATCGACACGCGCAACCATCTCGACCCGGACGTCCTCTCCCGGGCTGGGCTGACATGGCACGGGGTCGGGCGTCCCTCCGTGGCTTGCTGAGCACGGTGATCTCCTGAGACACCGGTCCGTCGGGGTGTGGCGGCCGCCCGGCCGCGGCACACGAGCGCCGGTCACGTCCACGCTTCGACGCGGCGGGAACAGACTGCAACAGGGGTGACACTGGTCTCAGGTCGGGGCCCGTACCTGCGTCACCTCGGGCGTTGGTCGTTAGCGGTCTTAACCAACTGGAGTGCGTTGCTTATGGTGGCTCAGGTGTTCACCACCCGCCCGGAGCTGATCGGCACCCACGGCATGGTCGCCAGCACCCACTGGCTGGCCTCGGCCAGCGGGATGGCCGTGCTGGAGGACGGTGGCAACGCGTTCGACGCGGCCGTGGCGGCCGGCTTCGTGCTCCAGGTCGTCGAGCCGCACCTGAACGGTCCCGGCGGTGAGGTGCCCGCGGTCTTCACCACGGCGGACGATCCCCGGCCGCGCGTGCTCTGCGGGCAGGGCACGGCCCCGGCCGGGGCCACCATCGCCCACTATCGGGACGAACTCGGCCTCGACCTGGTGCCGGGCACCGGGCTGCTCGCCACCACGATCCCCGGCGCCTGGGATGCGTGGCTTCTGCTCCTGCGCGACCACGGAACCAGGACGCTGCGCGAGGTCCTTCGCTACGCGATTGGCTACGCGCGCGACGGATTCCCGGTGACACTCGGGATGACGAACATGATCGCGCTCGTGGAGCGGCTGTTTCGCGAGCACTGGGGTACGTCGGCGACCCTGTGGCTGCCCGCTGGTCGCGTTCTCGCAGCGGGGGAACGATTTCGCAATCCCGTGCTTGCCGATACCTGGGAGCGTCTGCTGACGGAGGCGGAATCCTCCGGTTCCTCACGCGAGGCACAGATCGATGCGGCGCGGCGGGCATGGGCGGAAGGCTTTGTCGCCGAGGAGATCGACCGGTTCTGCCGGGTTCCGGTGCGTGACGACTCCGGGCGCGAACACTCCGGTGTGTTGACCGGTCAGGACATGGCGGGCTGGCGGGCGCACTACGAGGACGCATTGACCGTCGATCTCGCCGACGGCTGGACCCTGGCGAAGTGCGGGGCGTGGACACAAGGGCCCGTGCTCGTACAGCAACTCCTGTTGCTTGAGGGTTTCGCGGACCAACTGTCCTATGTGGATGGCTTGCCGACCGCGGAGACCGTCCACCTGGCCGTCGAATGCGCCAAGCTGGCGTTCGCTGACCGTGAGGCATGGTACGGCGACAGCCCGGATGTGCCGCTGGCCGACCTGCTCTCCCGCGAGTACGCCGCCGAGCGGCAGAATCTGGTGGATGATGTCGCCTCGACGGAGCTGCGCCCCGGTGCTCCCGGTGGGCGTACGCCGCGGCTGCCGAGTCTCCTCACCCAGGGACATGGTGTCGGCGGTGGCGAACTTCCGATGGGAACGGCGATGGGCATCGGCGAGCCGACCGTCAAGAGCACAGGAGCCACCCGCGGTGACACAGTGCACCTCGACATCGTTGACCGGTGGGGGAACCTTGTCTCCGCAACGCCCTCGGGCGGTTGGCTCCAATCGTCGCCGACCATCCCCGCGCTGGGCTTCTGCCTGGGAAGTCGGGCCCAGATGTTCTGGCTGGACGCGGACTCCCCGAACGCGCTGGCACCGGGGAAACGGCCACGAACCACGCTGACGCCCTCGCTGGCCCTGCGGGACGGCGTTCCGACACTGGCGTTCGGTACTCCGGGTGGGGACCAGCAGGACCAGTGGCAGCTGTGTTTCTGGTTGGCGCACGTGGTCGGCGGGCTCGATCTGCAGGCGTCCATCGACGCGCCTGCATGGCATTCGACGGCGTTCCCGGCGTCGTTCTACCCACGTTCCTGGTATCCCGCCCAGATGTGGGTGGAGTCGCGGTTGGGGGAGGCGACCATTGCGGAGCTTCGGAAGCGCGGGCACGAGGTGCACGATGCCGGGCCCTGGTCGCTCGGACGCCTCTCGGCAGTCTCGCGTGACCCGGATTCCGGACTGCTACGCGCCGGTGCCAACGCCCGCGGCATGCAGGGCTACGCCGTCGGCCGTTGACCGACCTGGGCACCTGCTCCGCCTTCGCGACCTCAAGTTGTCCACAGCTCCGCCGAGTTATCCACAACCCCAAAACTTGCTCTTTTCTCGCACCTTCGCCACCCGATAGGCTCGCCGTGGGCTGCGCAGGCCCAGGGCGGGCGGGGGCTGTCTCCTGGTAAGGGCTGAGACAGTCACGGCAACTCGGTCAGGGAAGCTTGGCGCCGATGTGGAGGGCGAGTCCGTCCTGGGCGGCGATGTCAGCGCGGAACCAGCCCTCACCGTTCACCGTGTACGCCGGTCCAGTGCACCGACCCTCGACGAAGTCGCCGTGGAACACGTCGCAGTAGGTGCCGGCGGGCAGTGACGTTTCGAACCAACGCCCCGTGACGGCGTGTCCCTCATCGTTCAGGATCAGGAATCCCTTGTCCCCGCGGCCGAAGACCACGAAGTCGTTCCCGTTGTCCCACCAGTTCCGCAGGTCCGCACCACGAACCACGTTGTGGAACCCGACCATGTTCGCGATGACCCGCCACCGGTGCTCACAGCGCCAACCAGCGCTGAAGCACTCGGTATCCGACGTGCGTCCGTCCGCCGGCGACGGCGGTCCCTGATCCCGGCTGCCGAACTCGTAGCTACTCATCACCCGCGGCGTGCCATAGGGCCACGCAAGCATGAACGCATTCGCCAGCGCGTACCGCGCCTCATCCCGGAACGTCAACACATCGCCATCGCGCTGGCTGTCATGGTTGTCGGTGAAAACCACGGCCTTGGCCGACGGCAGCGGCGGCCCGAACGTGCGGAGCCTCGCCAGCCTGTCCCGGTTGAAGATCCTCACCAGGTCGTTTCCGTAGCGGAACTCCAATACGTCTCCATTGCCCAAGTACTCGTCGGGCGTGATCGGCTCGCCAGCACCGTGGATGACCTCTTGGTACAGGTACGCAGGATGAACGAGCTTCTGCTGGATCGCCGCGATGTCCCCGGCCGGCACGTGTTTCGCCGCGTCCACCCGGAACCCGTCGACACCAAGGAGAAGAAGGTCGCTGAGGTAGCCCGCGAGCATGCTCCGGACGTACTCCGAGCCGGTGTCGAGGTCGGCGAGGTTCACCAGCTCGCAGTTCTGCACTTCGTAACGGTCACGGAAGTCGACGATGTTGTCGTCACCGTTCCGGCCGCAATGGTGGAAGTCCTCGTACCCGTACAACCCCGGATACTCGTAGTGGGAGTAGGACGACCCCGCGCTGCCAACGCCAGGATCCTCCTGGCCGGTCATGTGATTGAGGACCGCGTCCACGTAGACCTTCACGCCGGCCCCGTGACAGGCCCGCACCATCGACGCGAACGCGTCGCGATCGCCGCGTCTGGTGTCGAGCCGGTAGCTGACCGGCTGATAGTCCTGCCACCACGGGAAGCCCGGCATCACCACGTGCTCCTGCGGTGGAGACACCTGAACCGCCCCGTAGCCGCGCGGACCGAGAAAGTCCCGGCACTCGCGCGCCACCGAGGCCCAGTTCCATTGGAAGAGCTGCACGATCACGTCCGACCCGGGCGGTGGGGCGGCGGTTGCCTGGGGCGGGGCTGGAAACGCCGCGGCGAGCAGGGTCGCCGCGGCGACGACACGTCGGCGCATCCTCGGACCTCCGTGTTGCGCAGGGATGTCCGATCAGGAAAAAGATTGCAACCATCGTTGTCAATAGCGTGAATGCACCAGCATCCAACTGGTATCTAGGCTGCAAAAGGTTGCAGCCGAATGGTAGGCGCCGCAGCGGTGAGCGAGGCACCCACCAGGATCAGGCGCAAGGCCCGCTCCGCGGCGTCGGCGATCAGGTCGGGCGCACGGTGCATGGCCTCGGCCAGCGGCACCGGGGCGTTGAGGATCCCTGTGTAGGCGTCGATCCCCGCCGCGTAGGTGCTCTGCGCGCCGTCACCAATGGTTCCGGCGAGCGCGATGACGGGCTTGCCGAACCGCTTCGCACGCCGGGCAACCTCGGCCGGGACCTTCCCCCGCGTGGTCTGGAAGTCGATCGCCCCTTCCGCGGTGATGACGAGGTCCGCCGCGGCCAGCCGCGAGTCGAGGTCGACGTGCGCCAACATCACCTGGAACCGCGGCACGAGCCGCGCGCCGAGCACCCCCGCCAACCCTGCGCCGAGGCCACCGGAGGCCCCACCGCCCGGCACCTCGCGCGTGTCGACGCCGCACTGGCGACGCAGCACCTCAGCCCAGCGGTCCATCGCCCGCGCCAGCCGTTCGACCTGTGCGGGTGTGGCGCCCTTCTGCGGTCCGAACACCCGCGCGACCCCCTGGTCGCCGGTCAGCACGTTATGCGTATTGCAGGCCAGCAGGATCTCCACGTCGTCGAGTCGCGGATCCAGCCCGCTTCGGTCGACCTCCGCCACGTCCAGTAGCGCGTCACCCCCGCGCCCGACATCGTTGCCACCAACATCGAGGACGCGCGCGCCCAGAGCTTGGAGCGCACCCACACCGCCATCACAGGTGCCCGAATCCCCGCAACCCACCACGATTCGGCGTGCTCCGTGGTCCAGCGCGGCCCGGATCAGCTCTCCCACCCCGAACGTCGTCGTTCCCCCGGGGTTGCGTGCGTCTCGTGGCACCAGACGCAAACCCGCAGCGGCTGCCATCTCCACCACCGCCGTTCTCGGTTCGGAATCGCCGAGAATGGCGAAGTGCGACGGGACGGGCTGACCCACCGGACCGGCCACTGTCACGGGTATGAGATCTCCTCCGGTCGCCGCAGCCATCGCTCGCGCCGATCCCTCCCCGCCGTCCACCAAAGGAACCTGGTCGACGGTGGCGTTCGTGTCCGCGCGTCGCACCCCGGCAGCGATCGCGGCGGCCACATCCGGTGCCTCCAGACACTCCTTGAAACCGCTCGGGGCGACTACGACACGCATCAGTTCCTCCAAGTTGTCAATCAGGCCAACGGCAGGCCGAGCAGCGGCCAGACCGTGACAGCGAAGAGCAGGACCAGCAGGGCGACCAGCGGACCGAGCACCGCGGACAACCGCAGCAGATCGGCGCGCCCGTACGTGGGTGCGTCTTCGAGTCGGGCGAACATCGCCACCGGCTTGGCCGATGCCGGCAGGGTGTGGCAGAAACCGGCGGCCGCGGTCGAGGCGAAGGCCAGTGCGACCGGGTTCAGGCCGGCACCAACGGCCAACGGGATCACCAGCGGCACCAGGACCGGCGAACGCGCGGACCGCGACTGGATGACAAGGTGTGCGGCAGCACTGACCAGGACCACCCCGGCCAGCACAAGCGTCTTGGTACCCGTCGCCGGCGCGAGCATGCGGTCAGCCAGCCAACCGGCGGCGCCGGAGGAGGTGAGGGCGCTCGCCAGCGCCGCGGTGGACGCCATGAACAGCAACAGCGACCAGGGCACGCCAGCCAGAGCCTTGCCGAGATTTACCGTGCCGACACGCGGTGACGCCACGACCAAAGCACCGGCGAGCGCGACGAGAGCGGGTGGCAGTCCGTGCAGCGACTCGGTGCACCACAGCAGCACAACGGCCGCGAGCAGCCAACACACCCGCCGCTCCGGCTGCTGGAGCGGGCCACGAGGGATGCCCGCCTGCTCGGCGATTTCGGTGGGTTCCACGTGGAACCGGAGCCGCCGGTCGTCCTTCGAGGTGAACAGCCCGAGCACCACTTCTGCCGCGAGGTGGGAGCTGACCAGGGCGAAGGGCAGGCCGAGCAGGAGCCAGCGGCCGAAGGAGATGCCTTCCCCGGTGGTCGCGATCAGTACCTGCGTGGTGATGAGGTGCGCTCCGGCACCGATCAACGTCGCGATGGCCGACAGCAGGATCACCGTCGGGAACAGCACCGCGAGGGCGTGCACGATGGCTCGACGTTCCCGGAGGACCTTGGCGAGCGCCAAGAACACCGGCAACGCGAGTGCCGCACGGCCCGACGTCGCCGGGATGACGAGGGCTGATGCCACCAGACCGGCCGTGACCAGATGCGCGAGCTGACGCGTGGTGCGTGCACGGACGACGAGACGGACCGCGACCCGGGCCGGCAACCCGGTGGCCGTCACACCGGCGGCGAGGACGAAGGCGGCGACGAGCAACCAGATCGTCTGCTCACCGAGGGCGGCGAAAAGGCGGTCCGGGGTGAGCGCACCCGCCAGCACCAGGGCAACCGCGGCGGCGAGCGCGATGAACGTGTCGTCGAGCCGGGTGAGGGTCCACGCGCCTACCGCAGCTGCGAACACCAGGAGGGTCCGGTAGCCCGCCGGGCTCAGGCCCGGGGAGTGGGCGGCCAACAGCACCGCGAGCAGCAGGAACACCGCGACAGCCACGCTCCGTACGATCCGGCGCCGGTGCCGGCTGGCGCTCGGCAGTGGCTGCGTCGGCAGCGGACGGGTCGGTGACCACCGGCGGTGCGGTGGCGTGGTCGCGTAGTCGACGACGGGCCTGGTCCGGGCTTCCCCCTCCATGCCCTCGAGGCTCCGTGGTGATCCTGAACCATCCATGAGCGTCGCATGAAAGGGCTTTCATCTCCCCACGGCGCCGCTCCGGCGGGTGCGTCTCTCACGTGGTTCACGCCGCCGCGCGGGTGACTTCCTCGTGTTGGTCCATGGCTCGGCACGCCTCGATGAGGAGGCTGTTTCCACGGGTCGGAAGGGAGCGGGTGAGCGATGGTGGCGCAGGGCGGCAATGACGAGGCACCCCGGTTCGACGGGCTGCGCGCTCTCTACATCAACTGCACCCTCAAACGTTCCCCGGAACGGAGCCATACCCAGGGGCTGATCGACCGCAGCGTCCAGATCATGCGTGGACGAAATGTGGATGTTGGCCAGCTGAGGGCGATCGATCACGACATCGCGACCGGTGTGTGGCCCGACATGACCGAGCACGGTTGGGAGAAGGACGAGTGGCCCCGCATCCATCGTCGCGTGATGGCCGCCGACATCCTGGTCCTCGCCGGGCCGATCTGGCTGGGGGACAACAGCTCGGTGATGAAGCGGGTGATCGAGCGGCTCTACTCGTGCTCCAGCGTGCTCAACGAGGCCGGCCAGTATGCGTACTACGGGCGCGTTGCGGGCTGCCTGATCACCGGGAACGAGGACGGCATCAAGCACTGTGCGATGAACGTGCTCTACAGCCTCCAGCACATCGGGTACACGATCCCACCCCAGGCCGACGCGGGTTGGGTCGGACAGGCCGGGCCCGGACCCTCCTACCTCGACGAGGGATCGGGTGGCCCGGAGAACGACTTCACCAACCGCAACACCACGTTCATGACCCACAACCTCATGCACCTGGCCAAGATGGTCAAAGATGCCGGGGGAATCCCCGCATACGGCAACCAGCGCTCGATGTGGGACGCCGGCTGCCGGTTCGGTAGTGACAACCCCGAGCACCGCTGATGGTCGACCTCCTGATCCTGGCGTTCCTGGTACTCGGTTACGGGATGGTCTCCGGCCGCCTACGCGGCTCGTCGCTGACCGCACCCATGTTCTTCGTGACCGCCGGCCTGGTGCTGGGCGAAGGCGGGCTCGAGTGGCTTCGTGGCACACCGGACGAGGACGCGATCCGGATCCTGGCCGAGGCCACGCTGGTTCTGGTGCTCTTCACCGATGCTGTCCGGATCGAGCTGCCAACGCTGCGGCGCGAATACCACTTTCCCCTGCGGCTGTTGGCAATCGGAATGCCCCTGGGCATCGTGCTCGGTGCGGTGGCTGCCTGGCTGCTCTTCGACGACTTCGGCGTGTGGGAAGCTGCTCTCCTCGCGACGGTGCTTGTGCCGACAGACGCGGCGCTCAGCGCGGCCGTCGTCTCCGACCGCAGGCTGCCGGTGCGCATCAGGCAGAGCCTGAACGTGGAAAGTGGCCTCAACGACGGCATCGCGCTACCTCTCGTGCTGTTGTTCGTCGCGCTGGCCGCAACCACGGAAGGCGATATGAGCACCCCGCAGGAATGGGTGTGGTTCGCTGTCCGACAGATCGGTGTCGGTGCTGTCGCTGGTGTCGTGCTGGGAGCCAGTGGGGGATGGTTGCTGCGTTGGTTCGATGCGAAGGGATGGGTCACTCCAACCTACCGCCGGCTTGCTGTGTTCGCCCTCGCCGCACTCGTCTATGTCGGTAGCGAACTCGCCAGCGGAAACGGTTTCGTTGCAGCCTTTGTTGCCGGCCTGAGCTTCGGCACTGTGGCGCGTGACCACTGTCCGCACGTCCACGAGTTCGCCGAGCGGGAAGGCGAACTGCTGGCGATGCTGACGTTCACCCTGTTCGGCGCGGTCATCGCGGGAAGTCGGCTGGCGGACCTGGACTGGTCGATCGTGGTGTACGCGGTTCTCAGCCTCGCCGTGGTTCGGGTCCTGGCGGTTGCCGTGTCCCTGATCGGGTCCGGGGTTCGCGCCGAGACCACGCTGTTCCTCGGTTGGTTCGGGCCTCGGGGCCTGGCCTCGATCCTGTTCGCGTTGCTCGTGGTGGAACAGGCTGGGATCGCCAGGTCGTCGGAAATCATGCTGATCGCGAGCGTAACCGTTCTGCTCAGCATCTACGTCCACGGCGCGACTGCTGCGCCTTGGTCACGCGGGTTTGGTGCTCGGGCAAATCGCCTTGGGCCGGAGTCCCCGGAACAGCTACCGGTATCCGAACACTACGTCCGGCATCGGATCTTCTGATCACACAACGAAGATGGCGCATAGGGGGAGGTGGTTGTCAAGGCAGTAGAGGGAAGCGTCCGGCCTTCCTACCGTTGGAATCCTTAGTCCTTGAGGCGATATCCCATGTTGCGCAGGGTCTCGATCCGGTCGGCGCCGAGCTTGCGGCGAAGTGCCCGCACATAGACATCGACGATGTTGGAGCCGGGGTCGAAGTCGTAACCCCAGACGTGGGAAAGAATCTGCTCCCGGCTCAGCACCTGGCCGGGATGCCGGAGAAAGAGTTCCAGCAGCGCGAACTCGCGTGCCGTCAGATCGACCGTGCGGTCGTCCACCCGTGCGCGGCGGGTGCGGAGGTCCAGGGAGAGCGAGCCGTGCCGGAGCACCGTCAGCTCGGGCGCACGTTCGGCGGACCGCAGCCGGAGCCGCACCCGCGCCAGCAGTTCCTCGAATCGGAACGGCTTGGTCATGTAGTCGTCCGCGCCGCCCTCCAACCCGGCCACCGTGTCGTGCACCGAATCCCGGGCGGTCAGGATGATCACCGGCACCTGCACCCCCGACGAGCGCATGTCCCGCAGTACCGAGAACCCATCCCGGTCGGGCAACCCGAGGTCGAGCACCATCAGGTCGAAATCGCCGGTGACCACGTACGACAACGCGCTCGCGCCATCGCGGACCACGGTGGTGCCAAACCCGTTGGCCCGCAGACCCTTCTCCACGAACGAGGCGATCCGGTCCTCGTCCTCCACGATGAGGATGCGCGTCACGGTGTCTCCTCGGTCGGTGCGGAACCCTCGGACCCGACAGGTGGCCACGTAGTCATGGGAATGGTGCGGCTCACGTCCTCTCCCTCGGGCAGGTCGAGACCGAACGTGGCGCCCTGCCCGGGCGTGGACACCACCCGGACCGAGCCGCGGTGCGCGTCGGCGATGGCCCGGACGATGGCCAGCCCGAGCCCGGCCCCGCCACGGTCGCCCCGGGCCGCCGAGCCCCGGGCGAACCGCGCGAAGATCTTTTCCACCTCGTCCGGCTGGACGCCGGGGCCGGTGTCGGTCACCCAGAACGAGACCCGCCCCTCCCGGCGGGCCGAGCCGAGCCGGATCTCGTCGCCCGGCCCGGTGTGCTGCACGGCGTTCTGCGCGAGCTGGATCACGGCCTGGGTGACCCGCTGCTCGTCCAGCCACACCTCGCCCTCGCCGATCGCCTCCAGCACCCAGCGCCGGTCGCCGAGCGCCCGCACCTTGGCGTCGATATCGCTGGTCAGCTCGGGGAGGTACACCGGGCCGCGGCGCACGAAGTCGGGCCGCTCGGCCTTGGCCAGCAGCAGCAGGTCCTCGACGATGCGGTGCATCCGGTCCAGCTCGTCCGTGCACAGCCGGACGACCTCCGCGCGTTCCTGCGGGTCGTCACCCATCACCTCGAGGTGGCCGCGCACGATCGTGATCGGGGTGCGCAGCTCGTGGCCGGCATCGTCGACGAACCGGCGTTGTGCGTTGAACGCCTCCTCCAGCCGGTCCAGCATCGCGTTGAACTGCTCGGCCAGCGCCGCGATGTCGTCCCGGCCGCGGACCGGGATACGCCTGGTCAGGTCCTGCTCGCTGATCTCGGCGGCGGCCTGCCGCACCGCGCGTACCGGCGCCAGGATCTCGCCGGCCACCACCCAGGCCACGGCCGCGGCCAGCACCAGGCCGAACAGGCTGACGATCAGCAGCAGCCGCACCGCGCTCTCGGCCGGGGCGCGGACGCCGTCGACGAAGAAGCCGGTCACGAACCAGGCCGGGGTGAGGCCGGGCTGGTCGGCCGGCGGGAGCGCGCGTACCTTGGCCCACCGTAGGGGGCCGGCCGGGGTGACGAACTGCCCGGTCGGGGCGGGGTCGTCGGCGATGCGGCGCAGGAGCGCGGTGTCCTGCCGCACGTCGTAGGGCGGGTCGCCCTGCCGGACGCTGTGCAGGCGGTCCTGCCGCCGCACCAGGCCGAGGTGGATCTCGAACTGCTCCGGGTACTGGCTGCGCAGGTGGGTTTGGACGACCTCGTAGGGGTCCACCAGCCGTCGGCCGGTGCGGGGGTCCGTGGCCTCGGCGGCGAAGTCGCGGAACTCGCCGACCTCCTGCTCGAGGCCCGCGTTGATCCTGCGGTCGACGTCGGCGAGCAGGAAGCCCCGGACCAGCAGCACCACGCCCGCGAAGACCACGCACATCACGGCCAGGAGCCAGAGCATGATGCGGGTGCGGGCGGTCACGCGACTCCGGCGACGCTCAGTCGTCATCGTCATCGTCATCGTCGCCCACCGGCGGTGGCGGCGGCAGGTTGACCGTCGGGGTGGTCGGCGTCGGGGAGACGGGTGTGTACGAGACCCCCACCCGGACCTCCTGGGGCACGCGGGGCGGGTCGACGCGCTCGACGACCGCCTGGCTGACCAGGGCCACGGCAAGCGGGAGCACCAGCGCGGCCAGGACGACCGCGGCACGCCGCCTCGAGCTCATACCGAACATGCTCACCCCGCCGCCCCAACCCGACGTGAAACGAACATGAGAGCGTCTTCATCATCGCCCCAGCCACCCGCGCCGTCACGTTGAGCAACCAACAACGCCTGGCTGGGGCACCTTCGATCACGGGTGCTCGGCGCCCGTCAGCTCGGCACAGGCGCTGCCGTCGGCCGTGGAGTTGCCGGCTTTCTCCTGTTCTTCTCCCACCGTCGGTAGTGCCTGCTGACCGGGGCCTCTATGAAGCGATACATCGCCTCCGTGACGACGGCGGTCGTGGCGAACGCGAGGAGCAGTGCGGGGATCTCGCCAAGCGTCGGAAATGCCCAGTCCAGGACCGGGTACAGCGCCATCTGGTGAAGCAGATAGAGGCAGTAGGTGCGGGCGGCGAAGATCGAGGTCGCGCGATGACGTGCGATACGGCCACTCGCGTTCAGCAACACCAAGACGAGAAGCACGGCTATGAACAGGGTGCGGGGACGTGCGTCACCGATAGCAACGTAGCGGCCGATCATGTCGGCGCGGACGAACAGGAGGAAATGGATGGAGCCCAGCAGGGCGGCGGCCCAACCTGGGACCCGTCCGGTCCATGCCAGCATGATGACCTGTCCGATGAACAACATCGGCATGTACGCGGCTATGACCCCGATCCACAGATGGGTCGAGCCCTCGAGGTCCCAGACCAGGGACAGCACAACCGAGGACAACGTTGCGCCGACTGCGGGCACGATCCAGGGCCACCTTCGAAGGACGGGGATCATCAGCGCAACGAAAGTGTAGAAGCTGATCTGGACAACCAGCGTCCAGGTGGGCCCGATCAGGATCACGTGCGGCGACAGGAAGAACTCGATCAACGTCATGTTTCCGAGCAGGTCGCCGAAGCTGGCCGGTCCGCGCCCCGATCCCGGGTTGAGCAGTCCGGTGTTGACCAGCAGCAAGGCGAGCAGGAGCGCGACCCACAACGCCGGTAGCAGACGCACGGCGCGTCGTGTCCCGAACTGTCCCGGTGCCTCCTTGCTGGCGGCCTGTGTGATGACCAGGCCACTGATGACGAGGAAAAGGGAGAGCCCGAAAGCCTCGAAGTGATCGATCAGATGCAATGACTCGACGATTGAGGTATTCAGGACCATCGCGAGTGACCACTCGTACCCACGTGCCTGATACCAGTAGGCCAGATGCGTGTACACGACCGCCACGGCGCCGATCATCCGCAGCAGCGGGACACCAGGCACATACGACCTCTCCCGGCCCGTAGCCCCTGCCATCATGACCGCACCATGCCCTCGTTCAGCGGGTTGTCACCCCGGGCGTTCTGGGTACCTCGATACTGCTTGGCGAGTCGACGTGCGAGGAAAGGTGCGGGACGCTCGACAAAGCGATAGCTGATCTCGGCTGCGGAGAACGTTGCCGCCAGCGCAAGCACGGCCACGACGCTTAACGGGAGATGCGGGTGCAGAAAATCGAACGCGAGCCAACCGACCGCTCCCTGCAGGAACACCAACCCATATGCGCGATCGGCAAGCCAGATCATTGGGCGGGGCGAGATCCGTCCGGCCGACCAGCGGATCGCTAACGCGAAACCGACAACCGCATAGAGCGTGGCCAGCGCATACCACCAGCCATTCAGTTCCTGATACTCACGTTCGGCCCACGCCAGGGTTGCCCAAGACGCGCCGCACAACAGCGCCCCTGCCCATCTGGGGACACGTGTGTAGTGCACTGACCAGATGAGCTGCCCGATGAGTGGTATCACCAGGAAAACGACCAGTAGGCCCACCTCCCGGTACAGCCCACTCGCTTCCCTTGCAGTGGCGACTACCGCCGCAACTAGCGCAAGCTGAACCAGAATGGCTAGCCAGGTGAGGCTCCGTAGGAGATGAGAGATCGCTGCCGTGCAAAGCACGAACAGCATCTCGACCAATGCGATCCAGGTCAGCTCGAGCAAGAGCACGGGAGAAATATGGAGATGTGCCAGAAAACCTATGTTGGCCAGCCAGTCGGAAACCCCGACGTCGATATCCCGCGGCTGAGACAGAAGTGAGGATTCAACCTGCGTCAACACCGCAGCAACCGTTACCGCAAGAAGGAATGGCGGATATACGACGAATAATCGACCGATCACAAGCCGGGTGCCGTGTATGGCCGCTTCCGAGACTTGGTAGCCACTGGTGACCAACAACAGTGCCAGGCCGAGAAAGCCGAAGTCCTCGCCGATACCCAGAGGCTGGTTGACCCACTTCCGGACGAACGACACGAGCCGAAACTCTTCGTCGAGTTCATCCGGTCGTAGCGCGACGACATAGCTGTAGAGCACGAGGAGAACGCCGACCCCGCGTGCCGCGTCAAGCGGCAGCGTAGCCCGCGAGGACATCGTGCGCCTCATGTTGTCTTAGGGGACAACCAAAGCGTGAGGAAGCCGCTTGTAGCGGCGCGGGCAGCAGCGATGGTCGCCTCGACCTCGGCAAGCTCACTGCCGTCCACGCCACGGACCACATAGCCAAGATGCCGGTAATCGGTCAGGACATCCACTGGATCGTCCCCCAGTTCCTCGATGGCACCCGGGCAGAACTCGCAGACGATGTGGGGACGGTCACGGCGCAACACTGTTGCCAGGCCCGTCAAGGCCCGATGGTCTCGTCCTTGTAGATCGACCTTCACCAGGCTGACCCTCGTGTCCTGCAGTTCAGGTACGTCATCGAGTCGGATCGCTGGTACCTCGACACCATCTCCGTTTGGAACCACCCGGAAATCTCCACTGTTCTGCTCTTCCGGATGGGTGAGACGAACCACCCCCTCACTGTCCCAGGCGGCCGCCCGAACAAGCGTCACCCTGTCCCGCAAATGCGACGGCAGGTTCACGTCGAGGTTGCGGCGTAGTAGCTCCGCGGTATCCGGGTTGGCCTCCACCGTGACTACCCGGGACAGATCGCGGTCACGGAACAGCCGTAGCGTGTGGTACCCGACGTGCGCGCCGACGTCGAGGAACGTTCCACCGTCCTCGATTAGCCCAGCCATCAGTTCTGCCTCGTCGGTCTCCCACGAACGGTGGTACTCCAGCCAGGGCAAGATGACCTCGTCATCGGCCGGCAGCAGCAAGGCGCCTGCATCGGTGACGACTACCGCTGAGCCGCTGGGCATCGGCGTGTGGCGCAACGCCGCGTTCTGGTGCAGCACGGCGAGGTCCTGTCCCAACCGGGCCAACTCCAGCTTCTCCTGATCGGCGCGCTGATCCCGGTCGACGAACATCTCGAACGTCCGCTTCGCCTCGGCGTCGACTTGGTCCTGCAACGCCGCGACCCGCCTGAGCACGTCATCGCGGACGGAAAGTTCCCGGCGCACTTCCGAGGTGTCCCTCTCCAACCGCCGCAGCGTGCGCTCGTAGTCAGGGGCTTGGCGCCGCAGGTGCGTCACGAGACGTTCCAGGTTGGCCAAACGTTGCTCGAGGGACTCACGTACGGTTCGCTCAGCCTCGGTTGCCGCGATTCGCTCCGCATCCGCCACGGCGAACCGGTCGACGAGCTGTCGCACGGTGCTCTCCACGCCGTCCGTCAGTCGACCGAGCACCTTGCGCTGGTGTACGTCATAGTGGTCCAGCACCCGAAGGACGGCCTTGCGCAGAGCCGGCGCCAGCGGAACGCGTGACGGACTGCTCGTATCAGCGCGCCAACGCAGTGCCTCCCGCGCCGATCGCAACGGGCTCAACGGGTCGGGCGGAGGTGGGGGAACCGCTGCCGGGCGTCGGCGTGCCTGCCATGTCCGATGGGCCTGTTCGAGTTCACGTCGCACCCACTTGGCTGCGACGTCCATACTCCGTGCCCGAAGGATGTGCTCTCGGGCTGCACGCCCTCGCCGTTCCGCCTCCGCCGGGTTATCCGCAACCTCGCGCATGGCCTGCGCCGCAAGCACAAGATCGGGTTCCGCCCACACGGCAGTCGGGGGGTAGGGGTGGCAGCCGTCACCAACCGGCACGAGCCGGTAGGGAACCGGCCAACCGGTATTGAAGTCAAGGAACTCGGTCGTACTGGAGTAATCGGTGGCAATGACCGCGAGTCCGCGGGCCATCGCCTCGGCCACCGTCAGTCCGAAGCCCTCACTCCGATGCAGTGACACATAGCAGTGGCTGTTCGAGTACAACTCGTTCAACTCAGCCACGGACAGGTAGCGTTCAATCAGCTCGATCCGACTGTCTTCCGCCACCGTCACCCGTAGCCGTTCCCGATTCTCCGGGTTCCGGTCCCCGTTGATGGCCTTGATAACGAGACGGACATCCTCCCGATCCGGAAACGCCTGCCGGAACGCCTCCACCACACCCCAAGGGTTCTTACGCTCGGCAACGCTGTTGAAGTCGAACGCGAACAGGAACTGGAACGGTCGGTCCTGTTCCCACAAAGAGCAGGCGCGTCCTCCCGGATCCCTTACCGGGACAGGAATCGTCTTCACCGGCTTGTCGGTGTGCCGAGCGAACGCATCCCGACAGAAGTCGCTGATGGTCCAGATCTCGTCCAGGAAATCAAACGCCTCCTGTTGCCAGGACGGAAAGTCTTCCAGTTCCCAAGCCCACAGGCCGATCCGGTACCGGTCGTGCGCGACCTCCGGGTGCGTGCTCACCATGTGGACGGTTTGGTCCGCGTTCACGCACAGCAGGCTGATTGGATATTTCGGACGACCGATCGTCTCCGGCGTCGGCAACGCGGTACGGTTGGGCACCGATCTTTCCTCGACCACCGAGGTCACCGGTACTCCTGCCAGCGCGACCGCATCGTGCACTATCCGTCCCATCTCACCGACCCCCAACTCTGCGGTGAGATAACCGAGAACGTTGACACCGAACTCGCCCGTCGGCGCGCGGGGTGGTTCCGGTTCCTTCGGAAGAGCCCATCGGGCCATAGCCCCTTCGGCCACTCCAGAACTACGGCACCAGGCACGGAATCCCTTGGCCTCCGGGCCCAACGGGCGGGGGAAGGCTCCCTGAAGGTCAGAGCGGCTGGCCCACACCGCCATTGCCCACCGGTGCGTTCCCACTGCGGCCTGCTGCTCGTCCGCTGGTGAGGTGAGCCATTCGCAGAACGCGCGGCCACCATCCGCACCGAACGGGTGAGCCGGGATCTCGGCCGGTTTGCCCGCGGCCAGCCGGCGCTCCGCACTGATCCAACCGGATCGGAACACGCGGCGCATCATCTGTGTGAGCCGGGTGCCGTCCGGGAGCTTGTTGAACCGGTACGGTACAGACTCCAGGGACTCGCCGTAGCCGGCAGTCAGTAGCGCAGCTCGGTACTCATCACACAACCGACGCAGGTCCGGGTTTTCCGACAGCACCGTTCGAGGCCTTCGTGCCCAGTGATGAGTGAGCAACCACGGCTTCTCCGGTCGGTATCCACTGAAGTGGAAGAACTTCAGTATTGCCGAGCCGGCACGCACCACGCCATCGGCGTCGATGCTGATCGGTCGCTGATACACGTTCCAGTAGGCAACGTTGAGACCGGGGTCCCGCATCACGTAGTGCGGGAAAAGCGCCGGGACATTGTCCACCCAGCGCTGGTCGGTGAAGAGCTGCTGCTCGGGTGCCACGATCGCGTCATGACGCAGCCGTTCGGCCCAGAAGTCCAGGAAGCCCTCGGAGCCCGGCCCCACCGCAACGAAGCCGAGGTTGAAGATGCCCGAAGCCATGATCGCGGCCTCGTCCGGATCCTTTCCGTCGCGCGGAAGAGGTTCGAGGAGGTGCGGGGTGAGGACGATCGAGTGCTCGCTGGCCAACTCGGCGATCTCGGGAAACGGTGCGAAAACCTGGATGTCGGGATCCAGATACGTCACCGTGTGCGCATCTTGTCGCAGACGGCGCAACAGGAACGGCTTCACCGCGGTCGCCAGTTCAGTCACCGTGTAGGAGGTCGCCATCCGCAGATATTCGTCGCGCTCGATACCGAACCAGTCCGGACCGACCACGAGGTAGCCGCCGTCCTCGGCGATGCCCTCGTCACCGTCGACAACTGCGATCACGAAACGGTGGTTGGGGTGCTGTTCCAGATAGGAACAGGCAAGAACATGGGCCGCCGGCAGGTAATTCTTGGCGACGACGGTGCACGCGACGTTCGGGCCCAGCACGGCCTCGCGGAACGGGTCAGGCATTGGCCGAGAGAACTTCCAGTTGCTTCTTGATGACCTTGTCGAACGAGTTCCGAACCGCGTTGGGGTCGGTATTCGCGGACTGGCTGCGCACCTCCACGCGAACCACCACGTTGTCGTGCCGGTAGTGGGCGCGAATCGCGGCGCGCGTCTTGTCCTTCGGCGCGAGCTCGTCGGCGACGACACCCGCGGGCACCGCCTTGTACTCGCTGAACGCGTACTTGAGCTGTAGCTTGCCTAACTCGGTCACTGCAAGGTCGGCACTGTCACTGCCGTCCAGCTGTGCAACGAAGATCGTGATGCGTGTGCCATCCATCGTGGTGACACCGACACGGGACCGACCCGCACCACCCTCGTTATACAGCTTCACCTCTTCCTGCGTGAGGAACTTGGCAGCCTTGACGTCGTCGAACGTCTTGATTCTGTCGTGGTTTTCCTGCTCTCCACCCAGGTCGGCAATTCGCAGGATGTCACCGGGCTTCCGGTCCTGACTCGGCTTGTTCTGCGCCGCGGTCGTCTGTTGGGCAGCCGGGGTGGAACTCGCCTCGCGACCGCTTCCCCAGAGCCACCAGGCACCGGCGCTCAACCCGGCGAGCACGGCTACGATGCCGACGACAGCGCCGATCTTCTTGCCTTTACCGCCGCTCCCGCTCACCTCGAACACCTCCGGCCCCTGGCGAACCCAACCGGCACCCTGTTGCGGTGGCCATTCCTGCTCGGCCCACGGCGGGGACACGTCCTGGGCCCGTTGCCAGCCGGGATTCGCCTGGCCCGGGGCAGGTGGCGGTGGTGTTGGCGTGGTGAAGCCTGGCGGCGGTGTGGGGGTGGGCTGCTGGGTCATCCACTGTCCGCTGACGACCTGTGTCCGCTCTGACGACGCACCAGGAACCACCTGGGTGGCGTCGGCAGAGCCCTCGGCCTGCGGCGGACTTGTAGGTGTCGCTGCGGGTACCGGTGAGATCACAGCGGTGGTCTCGTTCGCTCCCTCACCACCGGGCCGGCTGTCGGCCGTCGGTGGTGTCGAGGTCTCGGACCGTGCCGCCGTGCTCAGGATGTCGTCCCGGCGCCGGTTGTACTCGTCGGCCGTGATCTGGCCGCTACCGAACGCCTGGTCGAGCTGCCGGAGCTCGTCCTGCCAAGCCAACCCCGGCTCCCCCTTCCCTCCTGCGCGGTTACGCGGCCCATTGTGTACGCCCACCGAAAGTGTCACTCATCCACCACCCGGCTCGTGACCTGCACCAAGGTCGCTACTGACAGCGCAGGAGCGGCCGGGCTGGACGCGAACACTTCACCAAGAAGTGGCCGAGCCGTGACAGTGCCCGGTGAACCTATCCGAGTCCGGCAGCCGAAGCCAGACGGCCGGAACCGGTGGTGAACTCAACGTTCGGCGGGAACAACCTTCAGCTGCCGGTCCAGGGTCTGACGGAAGGCCTCCATCGCCGAGCTCATGTCCTTGCCGCTCACCTGGATCCGTACCACCACGTCTTTTGCCGCGTAGTGGCCCCGGATAGTGGCCGGTGCGTTGCCCCGAGGAGCGACCTGGGTCACCTTGACCGGTACCGGCATGTCCGGCACCGGCTCCAGGTTGTACCGCCGCTGGAGGCTGGTGAGTTCGTTGACGGCTTCGTCCGCCTTCTGCTGGCCGCCGACCGCGACGTTGAGCACCACAATCTGCCGGTCGTCGTCGAACCGGGCCACGGCCATCCGCGCCTCGTCCGGTTCGGCCGCCTCATAGACCTTGATCTCTTCCGGCGTCAGATAGTCGATCTTCTTCACATCGGTGAACTGCTGGACCCGGCTGTGCGGATCCACCTTGCCGTCTAGCGGGGCGATGGCGAGGGGCTCCTTCGGCTCCTGGGTGATGCCAGTGGAACCGGTCGCGGTCGGCCGACTTGTGCCGCCACCAGTGTCGCGGCCCCACACCCAGTAGGCGCCGAAGGAGACGGCGGCGATGAATAGGACGACACCGGCGACAATGCCGATTTTCTTCCTCGTCCCCGAGCCCCCGTTGTCCTCGAACACCTCGGGTCCCTGCCGGTACCAGTCCTGGCCGGACGGCGGAAGGTCCGCACCAGCCCATGGCGGAGCTGACGACGGCTGCTGCGACTGCCAGGCACCGGGCGGGTTCATCTGGGCGGGTTGTTGCCCACCGACCTGCGGGGAAAGGCCCGTTCGCCCAGGGCTGCCAGCGGGTGGTGCGACGGGAACGCCGGTGCCGGCGTTGGGTACGACCTGGGTGTGTTCGATGTCGGCGCCACTGGCGTGCGCCGACCGGACCACCTGAGTTGAGTCGTCCGCCGGTGGCTCGCTCGAGCCCTGGCCCACGACCTGGGTGGTGTCGGGGTTGCTGCTCTCCCAGCGGAACGGGGGTGGGAAGGGCCCAGATCCCTGCGACGGCTGTCCAGCCCCTGCGGCGGGCTGGCCCCCGGGTGGAGTTCCGGGGGTGTCGGCGTCCGCGGACTTCATGAGCTGGTCGCGGCGCTGGCGGTAGTCCTCGGCGGAGAGCCGGCCGGCGGCCAGCTCCTCGTCCAGACGCCGTAGCTCGTCGTGCCAGGTCACCCGGACCCCTTTCCCTCGTCGCTCGCGTCCCCACGGCTAGGGAGGCGGGAACCACAACATTGTGCAGACGCGATCGACCAGGTGGGGGCGTCCCGATGAATTCGAACTGACAGAACCGATGCTGCTGGGATTCGGTCGTATCGTGGCGGCATGGTCTGGTTCGGTCGTGCGAAGACGGCGATGGCGACCGCGGACACGGCCCTGGCCGGGCGCGCGGAACCGATGAAGGTGGGGGAGCGGCACGCCGTGTTCCCCGACCGGCGGATCACGCCACCGTTCCCGGAGGGGCTGCGGACCGCGGTGTTCGGCATGGGCTGCTTCTGGGGCGCCGAGCGGCGCTTCTGGCAGACGCCGGGGGTGTGGTCGACGGCGGTCGGCTACGCCGGCGGATACACCCCGAACCCCACCTATGAGGAGGTGTGCTCCGGCCAGACCGGGCACGCCGAAGTGGTCTTGGTCGTCTTCGACCCGGCCCAGGCGTCATACGGCGAGCTGCTGAAGATCTTCTGGGAGGGCCATGATCCGACGCAGGGCATGCGGCAGGGCAACGACGTCGGCACCCAGTACCGCTCGGCGATCTACTCCGCGGACGACGAGCAGCGCGCGGCCGCCGAAGCCAGCCGGGCCAGCTACCAGCAGGCCCTGACCGCCGCCGGCCACGGAACGATCACGACGGAGATCGCGCCGCTGCGCGACTTCTACTACGCCGAGGACTACCACCAGCAGTACCTCTCGGACGCCAAGAACCCCCACGGCTACTGCGGCATCGGCGGAACGGGAGTCTCCTGTCCAGTCGGACTGACCAGCGGCGAAGCGTGACCCAGCCGACAGCGGGCAGCGGCCTGCTGTTCGGCGACGGGTGGGCACTGCTGCCCCAGGACGCGCACGACGTGGCCTGGGACTGGGTCGACGCGCAGCTCGCTTTCCGGCCCAGCATGGACGAACGTGACTGGCCCGGGTTCGCGGAGCCGAAACCCTCGGTGACCTGGGACCTCGCAGAGCCCCAGCCCAGCGGCGGCGCTGCACGCGATCTCGATGTCAATCTCCTCGGCCTCGTCGCCCTGCGCGAGTGCGTGGAGCCCGACGAATGGGTTTACGCCCTCAGCTGGCCGTCCCAGTCGTACCGTTTCTGGCCGCATCGGATGAGTTCCGGGGACCTCTGGGCACTGCCGGTGTTCCCGGACGGCGAGTACTGCGTCTTCCTGACGCAAAGCTTCGAATGCGGCGCGCTCGGCCACCCCTGGGAGAAGACCCTGTGCGTGTTCGGCGAGCCGCTGGTGGATGCGTTCGAGCGATACACCGTCGAAATCTTGGGCACCGTCCTCCGCCGCGACGGCAGGTGAGCCCAACCTGCCCCGCCGCCCGGAAGCGACCGGGCGGGGCACAGCCGGCACTGGCGTGCGTAACGCATGTGACGGTTCCGACGCCGGGGTGGGGTCGGTGCACGTCGCACTTCGGTGGCCAGGCACGATGTTCCGCCGTGGAATGGCCCGAACTGACAGTCCGCCCGGAGTGGGGGCAGACCGGGAACGTCTACTTCCCGGTCGCCGCCAGAGTCGAGGGCGTGTGGTGGGTGCTGCGCATCAACAGCTTCCCCGACCACCCGCTGTGGACGTTGTTCGTCGACGGGCGCCGCCGCTTCGATCTCAACGACGCGCCCCCGAACTGGGCCAACCCCGCCGGCCGCGACCACAAGAAGCTGTCTACCGAGGTCTCGGCCGAGGCGCTGGCCCCGGTGCGGTCCTTCGTTGCCTACGGCAGTGAGCTCGGGCGCCCCTGCCGGAACCCGTTCTGCTGCGGCTGATCAACCGCTGCGGTCCGGACCCGCCCTGGTCAGCTCCACCCGCAACAACACCCGCCGCTCCGTCCGCATCGCCGCCCGGTAATCGTCCCAGTCCGGGTGCTCACCGGAGACGCGCCGGTAGTAGTCCTCCAACCCGGGCATGGCCTCCGGCAGGGAGAGGACCTCGGCGGTGCCCTCCACCTGCAGCCACCGCCCGAAGAACTGGTCCGGCAGCACGCAGAACCACACCCGCGGGTCGCGGCGGACGTTCCGTGTCTTGTAAGCCGTCTCCCTGGTGCTCACCAGCAGCCGCCCCTCGTCGTCGACGGCAACCAGCACCGGCGACATCTGCGGCGTGCCGTCCTGCCGCATCGTCGTCAGCACGGCCCGATGATGTTCACGTACGACAGCCTTGGCCTCATCCAGATCCACCCCACCATCCTGGCTCGGCCGGCAACACGGGGTGGACGAACAAAGGGCCTGCCGCTCGATCGAGCGGCAGGCCCTCGGGTGGAGCGGACGACGGGACTCGAACCCGCGACCCTCACCTTGGCAAGGTGATGCGCTACCAACTGCGCTACGTCCGCTTGCGCCCGGCTCGGCTTCACCGGCCGGAGCGGCAACTACTCTAGCGGACGTTGAGGGACGGTCTCGAACTGCCCCCTCCCGAAGGCCAAACCCGCACGTAGAGCGCCCGCCGCCTGCATCATGGCGCATCGGCATCGCCGGTCGATACCCACAAGATTCGCGAATCCGTGGAAAAGCTCCCGCTGCCTCTGCAGCGCCACCGGAGCACCGACCTCCCGCAACCGCTCCGCGAACGCCTCACCCTCGTCCCGAAGCGGGTCGAAGCCCGCCGTGGCGATGTAGGTGGGCGGGAACCCGCTCAGGTCCTCGGTCCTCAACACCGAGAAACGTGGATCGGCGTAGGTGCTCGCGTCCGGTACGTACTGTCCGCGGAACCAGATGATCTGCTCTTCGCCGAGGAAGAACCCCTTGGCGAAGAGGCGTCGGGAGGGGCGCACGGTCGTTGCGTCCGTTGCCGGGTAGAGCATCAGCGCGAACGCCGGCCGCGGCTCGACGGTGGCCGCGACCACCCCGGCCAGGTTCCCACCGGCGCTGTCCCCGCCAACGGCGATCGCCCCCGGATCCGCCCCCAACTCCTCCGCGTGCGCGACGGCGTACCGATAGGCGGCCTGGGCGTCCTCGACCGCGGCAGGGAACGGGTGCTCGGGCGCCAGCCGGTATTCGACCGACAGCACGCGCACCCCGGCGTACTCGGCGAAGAAGTGGCCGAGCATGTCGTGGCTGTCCAGGCTGCCGATCGCCCAGCCCCCGCCGTGGAAGAACACCAGCAGCGGCGTCTGCGCGGCTCGGCCGGGCGGCTCGTACAGCCGGGCCCGCAGCGGCCCGGCGGGGCCGGGCAGAGAGAACTCCCTGGTGTCGACCCGGCCCTGCCAAGCCGCGTTGAGTATCCGGTTGAGCTGCTCGAACGCCGCCCGAGCCCGCCCCGGCGCCCGCCCGGCCGAGAAACCGGTCTCGACCAAGCGTTGCACGCGAAGGATCAGTTGGGCACCGGGTGCGAGGCGTTGCCCGTCGACCACGATGGGCCGGCCGGCGAGTACCCGGAGCACGGGTTCGGGCAGTCCGATCAGGGCACGCATGGCCAGCGCCTGCACGCGCGGCGGGATGAGGTTCAGCGGGGAGCCCATGGCGTGAAGCTACTCGTAAGTAGTTTTGATCCGCCAGGGCTCCGGGATAGGACTTGTGAATCACCCGCTCGTCGGTTGAGGATCGCGAACCGGCACAATCCGGATCACCGTCTGCTGTCATGACGGCGGTTCGGCGGAGCCGAGATTCACCCGCGCGGCCCCGGGGGCGGCGAGGTACCGTGGATTCACGCTAGGTGAGCGGTCATGACGCATGCGTAACCACAGGTCAGGTCGCTCGTGGTCGGGGAGGCGGGGATGACTCGGCTGGTGCGTGGCGGCGACGGCCGGCAGTGGACCGTCCGCGCCCGGATGGAGTGGACCAACCCGGCGACCGCCGACGATTTCGAACACGACGTCCTCGGCGGCAGTGCCCCCGGCGTGGTGATGGCCGGCATCTGCGGCCTGTTGCTGGTCGCGCTGATCTGGTGGACTCCCTCGGTGGTCGTGGTCCCGGCCTGGCTCGTGCTGGCGTTGTTCATCGTGGTGATGTTCTTCCCCGTGCGCTGGGCGCTGCGCCGGCCCTGGACCGTGGTCGCCGAGACCCCGGGTGACCTCGACGAACACCCGCCGGAGCGGTGGGTCGGGCAGGTCCGTGGGGTGTGGCGGGTCCGGCAGGAGGCGGCCCGCATCGCCCGCAACATCGAGGTCTACGCCATCCCCGACCGGGACGGCGTGGGCCCGCTGCAGCCCGTGGAGTGAGCCGGACCGCCCAGCCGATGATGGGCGGGCACGGCACCCGGTTGCCACACTGAACAGGTGCCCGAACTCCCTGAGGTGGAGGCACTGGCGCACCACCTGCGCGAGAACGCGGTCGGCCGCACCGTCGCGCGGGTGGACGTGGCCTCGGTGACCGTGCTGAAGACCTTCGACCCGCCGCTGTCGGAGCTGGTGGGCCGGCCGGTCACGGCCGCCACCCGGCACGGCAAGTACCTCGACCTGGACTGCGACGGGCCACACCTGGTCACCCACCTCGCCCGCGCCGGCTGGCTGCGCTGGCTGGACACGACCTCCGCCCCACCGCCGCGCCCCGGCAAGGGCCCACTGGCCCTGCGCGTGCACCTGGGTCCACCCGGCGAGGGCCCGGGCTTCGACCTGACCGAGGCCGGAACGCAGAAGCGGCTGGCGGTGTGGGTGGTCCGCGATCCCGCCGAGGTGCCGGGGATCGCCCGGCTCGGGCCGGACGCGCTGGCCGTCTCGCGCGACGAGCTCGCCGAGTTGCTGGCCGGCCGTACCGAGCGGCTGAAAACCGCGCTCACCGACCAGAGCGTGCTGGCTGGTGTCGGCAACGCCTACTCGGACGAGGTGCTGCACGCGGCGCGCCTCTCGCCCTACGCAATCGCCGGTCGCCTCGATGACGACGCCCTGGACCGCCTCCATGCCGCCCTGCTGGAAATCCTCACCGACGCGGTACAGCGCTCCGTGGGTCAGGATGCCGCGCGGCTGAAGGGGGAGAAGCGGTCCGGGCTCCGGGTACACGGCCGGACTGGGCTGCCCTGCCCGGTGTGTGGCGACACGGTCCGCGAGGTCTCCTTCGCGGATCGCTCCTTCCAGTACTGCCCGACCTGCCAGACCGGCGGCAAACCCCTCGCCGATCGCCGCATGTCGCGACTGCTGAAGTGACCACGGCCAGCCGTTGACGCACCGTAGTATCGGCCAAGATGAGCGCACCCGACGCGGCGGCGCGAAACGCCCGTGCCCAGCAGGTGGAGGAGCGGCTGGCCAGCCCGGTCCTCGTTGCGGCGGCGGCCTCGGTACCCGCGGTCTTCCTCACCGCCCTCGAAGGCATTGCCGCGTTGATCGGCACCGTGCTCAACTGGGCCTCCCTGGCCGTCCTGATCGGGGAGTCGCTCCTGCTGCTCCTGCTCAGCGGTGATCTCGCGGCCTGGGTGCGGAAGCACCGTTGGAAGTTGCTCGTCGCCGGGGCCACGGTGCCGGCCGTGCTGTTCGCCGTTGGCCCGGTGCAGGTGCTGCGACTCATGCTGGCTCTGGGCACGCTGCGCGTGCTGCAGGCGAGGCGGATCTTGCGCGCGGGCCACATCATTCGCCGCAAGGCCGGGCTCGGCGCTCGCTGGGGACGCTGGGTGCTCGGTGGGGCTACGGTACTTGCCGCCGTGTTCGTCGTGACCGTTCTCGCCAATCCCGAGTCGCAAAGCCGCCGACTCGCGATGCGGTTGATCGAGAAGTTCGGTGTCGTTCCGTTGATCGCTGCGGGTGTTCTCGTGCTCACCGGTGTCGCCGCCGTCCTGTTCGGACGATGTGACGTGCGGGCACGACGCCTGGCACAGAAGGTCTTCCGTCGCCAGCCGAAGTGTGACGTGCACGAAAATTCTTGACCTCGACCATGATCGAGGTTCGAGGCTTACGCCATGATCAGCACAGCGCTTCGAGCGCGCGGCCGGCGCACGTCCTTGCTGTTGGTTACCGGTATGGTCACGACCTTGGTCGGATGGGTTCCCGCCGAAGCACGCGCGGACAACTCACCGGCTTCGGAAACGGTGTCCGTCGTCGCTGCCGCCGGGCGCCAGATCACCGCCAGTACACGGACGCTGCACCCGGGCACGACAACATTCCGGGTGACCACACCGGACAGCACCGCCCGCTGGGTGTCACTGGTTCGTCTGCATCCGGGCACCTCACTCCAGAAGTTTCTCGATGACATGACGACCGTGCTCACCACGAGAGGAGAAGAGAGAACACGCGCCGTTGCGGAGTGGAATCGGGAAGCGGACATGCTCGGTGGCGTCTCGGTCTTCAACCGCCGCTCGCAGTCGTTCACGCAGTTCCTGAAGCCGGGCACTTACTACCTGGTGGATCTTCGGACGCTGGGCGGGCCCGACCGGTCCGGTGCGTCCCAGGAGATCGCGGTCCGGGGCGACTGGGACGTCACGGTGCCTCGGAGCGACCAGACCATCACCTACTACACCGGTCCCGACGGCGGGACCCGTATCTCGGCGCCAAGCCGCCTTGCGGCTCGCACCAGGTTGCTCGTCAACAACATGACAGGGAAGCACGAGGAGGCGATCCTCAACCGGATTCGGCCCGACACGAGCCCGGAAGAGCTGGCGAAGGCCATCCGGGACGAGGAGTACCTGCCGTTCGTCGGCGAGCCGGAAGGTGTCGTTCCCGTCGCGGGTGGCCGGCGGGTCGTGGCCGGCCTCGACCTCGAACCGGGCCGGTACGTCCTCATCTCCTGGGTCAACGACCCGGCGCTGACTCACCGGATCATCGAGGTCGGGTGAACCTGGCGAGCATCGGAGCCCGCGAGACCCGCGGTTGCCGAGCGACTGTGGTTGCCGGCCACGGGAACGACACCGCTGGGCAGGCGAACTTCCCGGTTCCCCCTTTGGACGGCCGCGGTCGTCCTCTTCTGTCGCAGCGTGCCCGGGCATTCGAAGCAGCACATCGGACGCCATGGTGGGCAACCATTCCTGGCCGCAACCGGCCAGCGTCACCGAGAAAGTGTCCGCTACCAGCCGAACAGTGGGTCACTCCTCGATCACCACAGTTGCGGTGGGCGCGAAACGCCGCCCGAACGCGATGCGCACAACGCGATCGTGTTGTCCCTGCTCCCACTGCGGCCACAGGGATCATCCACCACCACGAGGATTCGGTGTTCCCGCGGGCCAGCTTGAGATCCGACCAACACCACCACTCGAACGGGCGAGTCCCTCGTGCTCCCAGCGGTTGCCCCGGATACCGCCCGCACCGCAGCATGGTCGCGTGCGCGAGCTGCTGACCGAGCGGACGACGCTCACGATGCTCGCGGCCGTCGCGGTGCTCGGCATGTTCCTCATGCTGTGCCGGGCCCGCCGGGTGAGCACCTCGGTGGAGAACGCCACGCTGGACGCGTTGCACCGGGTCTCCCAGGCCGCACCGGCGTTGCAGGACGGGCTCTCCGTGCGGACGGCCGAGGCCGCCGCACCGCACCTGCGCGAGCTGCTGGCCTGCGTGGCGATCGCGTTGTCCGACCGCGACGGCCAGCTCCTGGCCTGGGACGGCGAGGCCAACCACCACTACGCGGACCTTGCCGACGCGGTTTGCAAGGTGCTCACCAACCGCAAGCGGGAGATGATCGACCACTCGGACCTGGAGTGCGACTTCCCCAAGTGCCCAATGCGGCACGCCGTGGTCGTCCCGCTGCACGTCGACGGCTCCGTTGCCGGCACGCTCACCATCGTGGCGGCCACGACCGGCAAGCGGTTGTGGCGCGCCGCGGACGAAGCCGGCCGCTACGTGTCGATCCAGCTCGAGCTGGCCGAGCTGCAGGAGTCCCGGGCACAGCTGGCGATGGCCGAGGTCAAGGCGCTGCGGGCGCAGATCTCACCGCACTTCCTCTACAACGCACTCACCACGATCTCCTCGCTGGTGCGAACGGACCCGCAGCAGGCACGTGACCTGTTGCTCGACTTCGCCGACTTCACCCGCTACTCCTTCCGTACCGCCGGTGAGTTCACGACCCTGGCCGACGAGCTGCACAACATCGAGCGCTACCTGACGCTCGAGCAGGCTCGGTTCGGCGAGGACCGGCTCAAGGTCAAGCTGCAGGTCTCGCCCGAGGTACTCCCGGTCTCGGTGCCGTTCCTCGCGCTGCAGCCGCTGGTCGAGAACGCGGTGCGGCACGGCCTGGCGAACCAGAAGGAGGGCGGCACGATCACCGTGGTCGCCGCGGACGCCGGCGCCGAGGCGTTGATCAGCGTCGAGGACGACGGCGTGGGTATGGACCCCGAGCGGTTGCGCGAGGACCTGGTGAACGCCCACCTCACCGGCGCCCACGTCGGCCTGGGCAACATCGACGCCCGACTGCGGTCGGCGTTCGGCGACGACTACGGCCTGGTCGTGGAAACCAACCTGGGCGCGGGCACCAAGGTCAGCCTGCGGGTCCCCAAGTTCCGGGCCGGCGTGCACGCCCCGCCACCCGCCTGGCCGACGATGTTCGAAGACATTGCCGAGCAGCGGCCGGTGCGGCCGATCGGGGAGCGGGTCACTGTCCCGGCACGGCAGCCCGTCCTGCGCAGCGTGCCGACCGGCGAGCGGATCAGCGGGAACGTGCTGCGGGCGGTGAACGGCGTCCCGCGCGACGACTCCTGAGCTCACTCTAAGGTGGGGGTATGAGCGTCGCGGAGCGTCTTGCTTCCCGGCTCCCCGGTCGCCTTGGCGAGCGGGTGGAGCGCCCCGTTGTCGCGGTCGTGCGGCTGCACGGCGTGATCACTCCTACGCCGACGCCGGTGGCCAGGGCCACCGTGAACCTGCACGCCGCCGAGACCGCACTTACCCGAGCCTTCGGGCACGACCGGCTGGCCGCCGTCGCGCTGGAGATCAACTCTCCCGGTGGCGCACCCACCCAGTCCGCGCTGATCGCCGACCGGGTGCGCCGCCTGGCGGACAAGAAGAAGGTGCGGGTGCTCGCCTTCTGCGAGGACGTCGCGGCCTCGGGCGGCTACTGGCTGGCCTGCGCCGCGGACGAGATCTACGCCCACCGCACCTCGCTGGTCGGCTCGATCGGCGTCGTGACCGCCAGCTTCGGGCTGGCCGGCCTGCTGGAGCGGTTCGGCGTGGAGCGACGCGTGTACGCCGCCGGGGAGCACAAGGTGCGGCTCGACCCGTTCCGCCCGGAGAAGCCCGAGGACGTGGCCTGGCTCTCGGGCCTGCAGGAGGACCTGCACAAGCAGTTCGCCGACTGGGTGCGGCAGCGTCGGGGCGACCGGCTGCGCGGCAGTGACGAGGAGCTGTTCTCCGGCGAGGTGTGGACCGGCGGGAAGGCCGCCGAGCTGGGCCTGGTGGACGGGATCGGCACGTTCCGGCAGGTCGTGGAGGAGCGGTGGCCGGACGCCGCCGTCACCGTGGTCGAGCCACGCAGGCCGCTGTTGGCCCGGTTGGGCCTGGGCGGCGCCGCGGCCCGGCTGGCCAGTACACCCGCGGACGCCACCCTGGCGACCCTGGAGGCCCTCAACCACCGGGCCACCTGGTCGCGCTTCGGCCTCTGACCGGTACGGCTTCGCCGCGGCGACTCCTTCAGTGGTCCCATGGACATCGACCATGGGACCACTGGGGCAACACCGAGAGGCTCCGCGTGCCTGATCATCAAGGAAGCGGGGCTGGGTGAGAACACCCAGCGCCGCAACCCGAAGTGCGTCTCCTGATCGCGCGGCCTAGCTGAGGAAAAGGCCGACGTAGCCGGCAAACGCGAGCGGATCCCAGGCGTTGAAGATGTCCGCGTGCGCGGTCTTGGGGTCGCCGCTGGACAGCGTGACCCCGCCGGGGTTACTGATTCCGCTGTAGCCGTACTCCATCCGCACTCCGGGAACCTCTCGCGGGTGGCTGGACGGGCACCGCCCGTTCCGGCTGTGGGCCATGTGCGACTGGTGGTCCGGACTGTCCAGGTTCTTGCCGTCCCAGCAGTCGGGGAAGTTGTAGCGAAGCGTGGTGTACTGCCACCAGCCGCAGCTGGGGACCTGGTACGAAGAACCGCCGGTTTCGTTACCGTCGCAGTTCCACTTGACGATCGCGGGGTCGGAGGGCTGGTGCGCGTGTGCGTCGCCGGCGATCATCTTGAGCCCGAAGGGGAAGGGCTCGATGTCGTTCTTCCCCCGCGCCTCGTAGGTGGCGACCATGTAGCTCGGCCTGACGGACCGCCCGTCCACGCGCAGGTCGGGCGTCCAGTAGCCGGAAAGGTCGTAGGGCGTGTCGCAGGTGGTGTCGCCGTTGACGTAGAGGCTCTCGCCCGTGGAGTAGGCGTTGGTGGACGTGTTCCCGAAGAACATGTGGTGGTGCGAGGCGCCCGGTTGGCCGTGGTAGACGATGGGGTCGTCGGGGCCTTCGTGACTGAACGAACAGGTCACGTCGAAGGAACGATCGTCCGTTGCCGAGGCGCCCGTCGCCGTGACGGTGGCGAACAACGCCGCCAGCGCCAGAACGACGGCTGGGCGTCCGAGCCTGTGCATAGTGCGGGTCCTTCCTGCACTGCACCCGTCCGCTGGCGCGACGAATGCTGCCCGATGGCGCGCTTCGGGAAAAGCACCCACATCTGGTCAACTTCGGCAGAACGGAAAAACCCACCGCCGGCCGGGACCCGGCCATGCCCGCGGTGGGGCGGACAGATCAGGATCCGCCCGCCCCAACCGGTCCTGGTCAACTGACCCGGAGCTCGTAGAAGCCGCGGCCGAAGGTGGCGGCAACCAGGCGGTGGTTGGTCGGGTCGTACTCGATGTCGTCCACCGGGGACGCGGGCAGGCCCGAACCGAGCTGGAGCCAGAGACCGAAGCCCACCGGGGTGGTGAAGACACCCTGGTCGGTCGCGACGTACAGGGTGTTGTTCTTGCCGACCACGACATCGTTGACCGGGGCGTTGGGGAGGTTGCCCGAGATGTCGCGCCACGTTCGGCCACCGTCCGCGGTGGCGAGCAGGTGCGGCTGCTTGGAGCCGGACCGGTAGCCGGACAGCGTCACCCATGCACGCTCCGGCGAACGCTCGTCGACGACTACACGGGTCACCCATGGCTGGTTCTCCAACACCTTCGACCACGTCCGGCCGAGGTCGCGGGTCACCCAGACCCGGCCGTCGTCGGTGCCGACCCAGATCGTCCGGCCGTCGCTGGCCGGAGCGATCGTGGTGATCGTGCCGTAGGGGTAGTCGTCCTGGCCGGGGCCTCCGGTGAGATCCGGGCTGATCGCGGTCCAGCTGACGCCGCCGTTGGTCGAGCGGTTGAGCCTATTGCCGGCGTAGTAGAGGATCCGCGGGTTCACCGGGTCGAAGGCCATCGGCGTGAACCAGTTCCGGCGGTCGGAGATCGTCTGCGGGGTGAAGAAAGTGAGCGAGTTCCCGCCGTTGGTCGAGCGGAAGCAGTTGCCGTACTGGTAACAGGCGAAGACGTTGTTCCTGTCCTTCGGGTTGATCAGGTTTTCCTCGCCGTCACCGCCGAGGTACTCGTTGAACCGTGCGCCGCCCCAGGACCGCAGTGAGCCGTTGTCCTGTGAGCCGCCAGAGACCCGGGACGCGTCCTGCGGGGTGATCGCGGCGCTGTAAAGCTGCGTATAGGGCTCGTGCACCGCCTTCACCCAGCCACCATCACCATCGCGATCGGAGCGGTACACCCCGCCGTCGTTGCCGAGGTAGACGCGCGACGGATACCGTGGGTCCCAGACCATCGCGTGGTGGTCGACGTGGATACCGGAGCCGTCGGACCGCCAGCTCCTGCCGCCATCCTTGCTCGTGACAAGGGGAACGCCGGCGACGTGCACGTGCCTGGCGTTGTCCGGGTTCACCCACACCTTGCCGAACCACCAGCCATAGCTGGATTGGGAGTCCTTCAGCCGGGCACTGGCCGGCAGCGCGGTCCACGTGATTCCGGCATCGGTTGAGGTCAGGAAGCGGTCGAAGTAGCCGGTGGCGTCGACGACGATCGCATAGAGTCGACCCGGCTCGGAGGCGGCAATGCCCAGGCCGATGCGACCGACGTTGGCACCCGACGGCAGACCCCCTGACAGCCGCTGCCAGGTCTGACCGCCGTCGGTGGAGCGGTGCACGCTGGAACCGACACCACCGTAGGTGCGGGCGGTCGGGGTGCGCCGGTGATCCCAGAGCACGGCGTAGATCCGGTCGGGGTCCGTCGGGTCGAGTTGCACGTCCGCGGCGCCGGTGAACTCGTTCGGCACCGCGAGAACCCGCCGCCAGGTCTCACCCGCGTCGGTTGTCAGGTAGACGCCGCGGTCGCCGCCGCCGTTGTAGAGGGAACCGGTGGCCGCCACGAGCACGCGCTGTGGGTCCCGTGGGTCGACCCGAACGGCGCCGATCGCGCCCGAGTCCCGGAGGCCGACGGGCTGCCAGGTCGCGCCACCGTCCCGCGACCGGTACACGCCGGTGCCCTCGTAGGTCACGCTGCCACCACCCGGATTGGGTTCGCCGGTGCCCACCCATAACGTGCCGTCGCTGCCGGTGGCCACGGCGCCCATCGCCTGCGTCGCATCGTCCGGCCACACCGAATGGAAGGTCCGGCCGGCGTCGGTGGAGCGCCAGAGCCCGCCGCTGGCCGCGGCAGCGTAGAGAACGTCCTCACGATGCGGGTCCAGCGCGAGGTCGACGATGCGGCCACCGATGTTGGTCGGGCCGATCGACTGCCACTGCCCGCCGAGACGGGGGAGTTGGCGTGCCTGTCTGGCCGCGTCGGCGTAGGCGTGGCGAGGCAGGGTTTCGCCGCGGACAGCCTTCTGCAGGTATCTGTGCTCCGCCGGGGCGGAGGGGCCTTTGACGGGGCGGTATTCGCCGGGCTGGCCGGTACCGGGTGGGCCTTCGGCGTGCGCGGGCGGGGTGAGGAGGACCGTGGCCAGGGCGGTGAGGGAGGCGATGAAGCGACTGGATCGGCGCATGAGCACCCCCGAGAAGAGTGACAGCTGGTGATCGATCGGGGACGCTAAGCGACAGGTTGATCCGCTGTCTCCGGCCGAACGGAGGTAATCCGCGGGTCAGGCACCGCAGGTACGCCGGAGCAGATCGGTCGGGGCCGCTCCGCGGTGTCGCCGGGGAACAACCCGCTGGCGGCCTCGCGGAACCGGCACCGCCCCGACGGCGTGGCGGGCCCGGACCCCCAGCACCAGGCCCGCCACGTCCGGCACTCGCTTGATCAGACGGAGCAACCGGCGGACAGGTTCCGTCGCCGGCGTTCACCGGATGGAAGGATCGGGGTCGTGGACCGAGCAGCGCTGACCCGAACCGTTGAGGGGCTGTGGGACGACGCCGTCCTGCCGAGCCTGTCCGAGCTGGTCGCCGTGCCGGCGGTGTCGCCCGGTTTCGACCCGCAGTGGCGGGAGAACGGCCAGCTCGACGCCGCCGTCGACCTGATGCGGCGCTGGATCGCCTCGCGTGGCCTGCCGGGGGCCACCCTCGAGGTGATCCAGCTGGCCGACCGGAGCCCGCTCCTGATGGTGGACATCCCAGGGACGGACGGTGCGGACGCCGGCACCGTGCTCCTGTACGGGCACCTCGACAAGCAGCCGCCGATGGACGGCTGGGACGAGGGCCTGGGCCCCTGGACGCCGGTGATCCGGGACGACCGGCTGTACGGCCGCGGGTCGGTCGACGACGGGTACGCCGGGTTCGCCGCGGTCGCCGCATTGGAGGCGTTGCGCGTGAATGGAGGCGCGTACTCCCGCTGCGTGTTGCTACTGGAGACCGGTGAGGAGTCCGGTAGCCCGGACCTGCCCGCGTACCTGGAGCTCCTCAGCGAGCGGCTCGGTCGCGTGTCACTGGTGGTGTGCCTGGACTCCGGTGCCGGTGACTACGAGCGGATGTGGCTCACCACTTCGCTACGGGGTCTGGTGCAGATCCAGGTCACCGCGCGGGTGCTTGATGTTGGCCAGCACTCGGGTTCGGCCAGCGGCGTGGTGCCCAGCTCCTTCCGGGTGCTGCGAATCTTGCTGGACCGGATCGAGGACGCGGCCACCGGCGAGATCACGCTGCCCGAGCTGGCGGTCGAGGTTCCCGCGGATCGCATGGCGGAGATCGAGGCCACGGTTGAGGTGATGCGAGGCACGCTCGACGCAGCTTTCCCGATGACCGACGGGGTACGCATGGTCAGCGACGATGAGCTCGAGCTGACCCTCAACCGCACCTGGCGTGCCACATTGTCGGTGACGGGCGCGGAGGGACTACCAGCGCCGGCAGACGCGGGCAACGTGCTTCGTCCTTCGACGGGGCTGTGTTTGAGTTTCCGGTTGCCGCCCACCGCTGACTCGCAGAAGGCGCTGGCCGCGATCGAGCGGACGCTGACGTCGGATGCGCCCTACAACGCGCGGATCGAGCTTTCCCGGAGGGAGGCGGCCAACGGCTGGAACGCGCCTACTTTGGCGCCCTGGCTTCGGGATGCGCTCGACGCGGCGAGTGAGGACGTGTTTGGTGAGCCGTGGCGGACCCTTGGGGAAGGCGGATCGATCCCCTTCATGGGCCTGCTGTCGGAGGCGTACCCCGATGCCCAGTTCGTGGTCACCGGCGCGCTCGGCCCGGGCTCGAACGCCCACGTTCCGAACGAGTCGCTGCACCTGGACTACGTCAAGAAGGTGACCGCCGGCGTCGCCCTGATCCTCGACGCCCACTCACGGAGCTGAGATGACGTTCACTCGCACCAGGCGTCTGGCAGCGCCTTGATCAGGACGTATTGCGGAGGGGGTGGACCAAGCCCGTACTTGGCCCACCCCCTTGTTTCACAAAGTAGGATCTACTTCAGTTTCACGATCGTTTCACCCGTAGCAGAGTTATGTTCGATCGATCCGTTCTGAAACTCCTGGTAGGTAATAGTCCCCTTGCCGGGGAGAATCCCCTTTACCGTGACTCTGGACACAGGGTAGCCGAGGCTGGAGCGCTCCCACCCCATGGACGCCCACTTGTCGCGGATTCCTCCAGAAACCGCGTGTGCTCCCGTGCTCGGCGACCAGTAGACTGAGGCATTCTTGCTGAAGTGATTGTAGCGCCCGATCCCATCAGGCGTAGCAGTTTCGTCCGTCGTGGGATAGCCCAGCCTTATCTCCCCAGCGTTCTTCTCCCACTCGGAACGAATAGCCCCGCGAATCACGTGTGCTCCCGTGCTCGGCGACCAGTAGATGGATGCGTCTTTGCTGAAGTCGTTGTAGCGGCCGACTCCATCGGCGGTGCCTGTCTCGTCGGTGGTGGGGTAGCCGAGGCCCTTCTCCGATCCAAGTTCGGCCCACTTGGCCCGAATATCGCCCCAGACCGCATGTATGCCGGTGCTCGGTGAATAGTAGATCGAAGCGCCACCGCGACCGTTGAAGTGGTTGTAGCGGCCGACTCCATCGGCGGTGCCTGTCTCGTCGGTGGTGGGGTAGCCGAGGCCCTTCTCCGATCCAAGTTCGGCCCACTTCGCGCGGATGCCACCCCAGACCGCATGCGCCCCCGTGCTCGGCGACCAGTAGATGGACGCGCCATCCTTGCGGCTGAAGTGGTTGTAGCGGCCGATGCCGTCCGGCGTCGTCATCTCGTCGGTAGTGGGAAGACCGAGAAATGACTTGTGCCCACCGAACTTGGAATACTTCTCGAAGACCGTGCCACCCATCTGGTGCGCACCGGTCTCGCGAGTCCAGTACATCCGGCCACGTTCAAAGTCCCGCCAGCGCACATCACCGTCGACCTGTTCGGCTCCGGTGGGGTTACCCAAGCGGACACGGATGGCTTCCTCGTTTCTCCACCGGTACTCGATGGCGGTCACCACCGGATTGGCGCCCCGAATCTGCCAGGTCGCGTCTTCCTTGAACAGGTGTGGGTTGTCGAACCAGTTCTGGCCGCTGTCATTGGCTGCCCAGAGCTGGGCATTGATGTGGCGCAGGAACCGACCGTTGGTGCTGAGGGACTCCAGGGAGACGCCCTCGCCATTCAGGCCAGGGCGGGAGCACCAGGTGGCGTCGCGCCGGAACTGGTCCGAGCCGTCGCTCGGCGCAACCACGACGCGCAGGTTCTCCTGCCGGAGGTAGACGTTCGGCCGGTCCGCGACCTCAAGTGAGTGGCAGTTCGAGTCCGCCAGACCCGGCACGATACGCCACGTTGCGTCCGCACCGGCACCGTCTTCCGGCACATCCTTTCCACGACTGACGTGTGCGGGACCGTCGGCTCCATTCCGTACGTACCAGCCTCGAATGCCGGGCGTGGTGACCTCCACGGACTGCAGCAGGGCCTCGTACTGCCCGGCGCGCAGGAAGCGGGACACGGCATCCGGACCCGCTGCCAGCGCAGCCTCCGCTGCCTCTACGAGGGCAGGGTGTACCAGGCTCTTTTCTGCCCTTGCCTTGATCTCCAGAACCCGGCGTCGGTCGGCTTCTTCCTGCGTCTTGAGGGCGTTGGCGCGGTCGCGGTCGCTGGCCTGGTAGATGCCGGCCTCGATGAAGTGCTTCCACACCGCCGGGTCGGAGCTACGCAAGGCAGTGACGGCCGCGGCGTGCACCTCGGTGTCGGGTGTGGCGCGGTTCCAGACCTCGCGGATGAAGTTGTCGTCCGAGAGTTCGAGCATGCCCTCGGTGGGCTCGACACCGAGTACCTGGCGCATGGCGCGCTGCTTGGCGGCGCGGGCCTTCTGGTGTTCCTTCTCGGCCTCGGAGGCCTGCTTGTCCTGCTCGATGGCGTCGAGCTGGTCCTGCTCATGGGCCTTGCGGATCCCCTCGGCCAGGAACTTCTTCTGGGCGGTCTCGTCCTGGCCGAACGCCTCCAGCGCGGCGGCCTTGACCTTCGGGCCGGTGGCCTGCTTCCACAGCTGGTAGACGAAGTCCTTATAGCTGAGGACGAGCATCTCCGGCGTGGGCTCGATGCCGATGACCATGGCCGCATTGCGCTTGAGTTCGCGTGCCAGGCGTGCGGTTTCGGCGTCGCGCTGCTCCGTGGCCTGATCGCGCTTGACCGCCTCGTGGATCCCCACCTTGATCCACATGGTGCAGTCCGCGGGCGAGCCGGCCAACGCCAGCTCCGCGGATGCCCGCACCTCCTCGCCCGTGGCCTGCCGCCACAACGCGAACACGAAGTCGCGGTCGTCGAGGACCAAGAGATCATCGCCGGCCACGATCCCCAACCGGGACGCAGCCCTGACCTTGTCCTCCAACGACGCCTCCGGCACCACGGCCTCAGCCTGCCCCGCCACCGCCCTCACCGCCGGACCAGCAACAGCTGACGCTGCCGGCCCAAGCGTCGGCACGGTCGTCCCTGCGGTAGCGAGGGTCAGCGTTGCCAAAAGGAACGTTCGACTGAGCCTCGATCTCGTAGCGGTATGACTCATGGTCTACGTTCTTCCACCTTTTCGATCCGAATACCCACGATCTTCTGATCCGAACTTATCCCGAATCCTGCGGATCCGGACATGACGAATTTTTCGGGTAGCTGGTTGAAAAATGATATATACCTGCCGGTCTCGATGTCATATACCGAAAGATCACCCTGGTCTTCGTAGGTCATCATTGTAAATTTTAGGGAGTTTCGGGCCTTGGTGTAGCGTCCGTCTTCCGTCCATGGCGACGTATGCACATGGAGTGAGCCGCGAAGGACGGGGACCTGTCGCAGCTCGGCCACCCGTAGGAATTTGCCGGGCGTCGGTTTCTTCAGGACCACAACTCGACGTAGCAGCCCCGACGACAGGTCGACAGCGATTTCAACATAACCCGCTTCGGATCCACCCTGTCGGTCCTCGATGAAATAGTACGCGGGTTCGATTAGGGTTTCTCCCGTGTTCCATTCGATCGAGGTCGGGACGTACTCGTCACTTTTGTCCAAGGAGGGTAGTGGCCTCCCGATAGTAGTTGCATGTAGTCCCATCCAGCATCACCACTTGCAGAGGAAATGGTAAACGTAAGGAGAGTGTGCGGAATTGCTGGGCTTGCCGAACATTATCTCACAGTTCTGAACAAATACCTTCTTCTCGTACTCGATTCCTTTCTCGACTGCTTCTGATACCACCTCGCGCGCGGTGTGCAATGGGATCCGGTCGATCATGTCGTGGAAGTCTTTCCTGTTCCTGGGCTTGATCGCGGTTACCCACTCCTCCATGTGCTTGGTCCCGCTCTCCGGAAAGTATATCTTCTTGCCGTTCTTTGTGGTCAGCTCGAAAGTTTTTGGGATGATTGTGCCGCGATATGCTTCACCGAGGGGCTTGACAGAGTCAACGGCTTTCCTGAGTGCGACAATGATGGCGTCGCAGTTGTGAACCAGTAGCTCGAAGTCGGATACGTAGTAGTTGTGGTCTCCTTCGACCTCGAAGTTGTAAACGCTGGTCCGCTCGTCTCGCGTCGACAAGCTGGAAATTACCGGCTGTGCGCCGTCCCGAGACTGGAGTCTGTCGCCCACCTTCAGCTCGCCGGCTTCGACCCAACCATATCCTACAACCCAGAATGGATGCTCCGGGGTGGTGTCAACAGTCAGGTCCCCAACGGTGATGGTTACGAGTTTTGTCGCCTCTCTGCTGAACAGGGCGGTGACATGGCGGAGCCGCGACACACCACTCGTGATATCGCGTGCCCAAACAGTATCTCCGACCTTGATTTGTTCGATTGGCTTGGTTCCGTCCGCGGTCTCCACGGCGGTACCTGCCGGGAAGCATTTGCACCCCTTGAGTCCGTGAATCGCCTCCAGAGTCTTCCTGCCGGCGGTGGTCCCTTCCAGGAATTTTCCAATGTTGCCAGCCACCTTGCCTATCGCGCCTGCGATGGCGGGAGCCTTGGCGATGATGGCTACGAGGGATGCGGCATTAACGATGGTCCACAGGCAGCTTTCGACGTTACCTTCACCGAAGCAGCGGCCCAGATCATTAATGCCGGTGATTTCCAGAAATATTTCTGCGCCGACGTCCTTCAAAAAGTCGACAACCGACTTGTTTGCTGCGCCGAGTCCCTGTCGATAACGGTCCAGGAGCTCCTGCCCACCTGCGGCGAGTAGAACCCTTTCCTCGTCAGGCGTGAGTCCTGGGGTACCTCCAGTAGATATCTGCTTCGCGGCCTCCTCGCGGCGCTTGCGCTCCTCTTCACGAGCGGCAGCCTCGGCTCGTTCGGCGGACTTGATTGCTTCCGCAGCGTGCTGGCGGGCATTCTCGGCAGCCTGGGACGCTTCCTCGGCGTGCTTCTGCGCCTTGTCCGCAGCGGCCCGTGCTGCGGCTGCGTCCTGCTCCGCCTTGGCTGCTGCAGCACGAGCCGCAGCGGCGTCGCGCTCGGCAGCGCTAGCAGCAGACCGCGCAGTAGCCGCTTCCCGTTCCGCAGCATCCGCCGACTTGCCCGCGATGGCCGCATCCCGTGCGGCAGCGTTTGCGGCTTCCCGTGCCTTTCGCGCGTCCTCCTGGGCCTGAGCATCAGCTTGATTCGCCCGAGCCGCCGCCTCGCGTGCCTTTGCCCCTTCGATCGCCGCGTCCGCGGCGGCCCGCTGAGCCTCGGCCGCCGCCTTTGCTGCGGCCGCGGCCGACTGCGATGCCTTCGCAGCCGCATCAAATGCTGGCTTGACCTCGGCAGCCGCCCTATCCGCGGCCTCCTGCGCCTTCTGCGCGGCCTCGATCGCCTCATCCGCCCGTTGCTGGGCGGCCTTGGCCTGCTCGTCCCCTACCGACTTGGCCTGCTCCGCGACTTCAGCGGCGAAGTCCGCGTCGAGGTCCTTGCCCTCGAATGGGGCCACCACGTTGATTGCGGTGTTTGCCGGTTCGGCAATGCCGTGCGATGAGGTACGTGCGGCTAGCGATGCACGAACCGCGATCCCGGCTTGGGTCGCCGCGGATACTGCCTCGTTCGCGGCAGCCTCTGCTTCCGCCTTGGTCCGCCGAGCCGACCACAGCGCGCGCATCGCCTCGTCGGCTGCCTGCCGTGCGAGATTTGCGGCGTTACGTGCGTGCTCGGCTGCCTTGGCCTCGGCAGCGGTGGCTTCCGCCGCCTTGGCGTTTGCCTGCACCGCCTCGGCGTGGGTTGTTGCCGCTTCTGCCTCGGCCTTGTTGGCGGCGGCGTTGGCCCGCGCCGCCGCTGCCTCTGCTTCACGGGCCGCAGCGCGTGCCCGCGCCGCGGCTCGGGTCGCCTCGGTGGCCGCGGCCCGAGCATTTGCAGCGGCACCACTTGCTACCTGCGCGGCATGCCCGGCCTGCTGCGCCGCGTTGGTGGCGGTATTGGCGTCAGCGCGTGCCTGCCGGGCAGCGTCCCAAGCTTGCGCTTCGTGCGCGGTGCCCCGCGCTTGTGCCGCCGTGGCCGCCATCGCTTCCGCTCGCGCCACAGCCGCCTGCCGGCGCTGTTCGGCATCCCAGGCGCGTTGCCGTGCGGTTGCAGCGTTGGATTCCTCGTCGCGGGCCTTACCGAGGGCGTCCTTGGCGATCCGTTCGCGTTCCTCGGCGCCGGTCCGAGCATTCGCGGCGATGCGGCCCTGGTATTCGGCGTTCGCGCGGGCGCGTGCGGCGATGGCTGCCTGCTGCTGGGCGCGTTGCCTTGCCGCAGCGGCGTTCGCGCGCTCCCGCTCGGCCCGCTGGCGAGCCTCGGCGGCCTTGCGTTGTTCGGCCTCGGCGGTCAGCCGGGCTTGGCGGGTGCGCTCGGCCGCGTCCCATGCCCGGCGTTCGGCGGCCTCGGCCTCCTGCCGCGCCTGCTTGGCGTGGTTGGCCGCGTTCCGGGCGGCAGTCGCCTGCTCCTGAGCGGCCTTGGCGATCGCCTCGGCCGAGCGGGCGTGCTGCTCGGCCTGCTCCCGCCAACGCCGCGCCTGCTCCGCGTGGGCCTCGGCCTTCTGCTGCCCTTCCTGGGCCTTGTCCGTGGCCTCAGTGGCTTCGATGGCGTGCTGCGCGGTCTCGGCCGCGCCAACGGCCGCCTTGGCCGCATCCGCCATCCCCCTGGCGATCCGGGCCCAGTCCGCCCCGTAGGTCAGACCGGTCTCGACCAGGACCTTTGCCTCGCCATCCGCAGTGACGGCGGCCTTGTGCGCGTCATCGGCCGCCTGGCGGACGTACTCCAGCTGACGCGCGACCTCGCGCTTGACCTCGGAGAATGACCCGTTGTGGTGGCCACCAGCGGAGTTCGCCGCGAGGATCTGGGCGGCCTTGCGCGCCTCGTTGGCCGCCGAGACCATCGCATTCGCCGCACGCTGCAACGCACGCACGCCCTTGCCGTGCGCGGAAAGCAGGTTCTTGCGTGCCTCGGAAGCACGAGCGGCCTTCTTGGCCAGCTCACTCAGTTCCTCGGCCGCCTTGTCGCGTTCGCGTTGCTGCTTGAGAGTTCCCTCGAACGCCTTGGCGTCCCGTTCGGCGGCCGGCAGGTAGCCGTTCTTGAGGAAGTCGACGATGGCTTCATCGGTACCGGCGTCGAGCGCGGCCTGTGCGGCCTTCTTCACCTCGGGCCCGCCGGAGCCGGCGAGCATCTGGACCCGCGAGCAAAGCAGGTCCATCCGCTCGCGCTCGGCCTTGGCGTTGGCCTCGTCGCGCGACTTGGCGATATCGGCGCCGTAGTCGAGGAAAGCGGCCCGGTCGTAATCGGACCCGGCGAGAACCCGATCCACCTCGGCGTTGAAGATCGGCCCACCGGTGCCCGCCATCTTCTCGATGGCCGCCCGGTTGTGCCGGGCCGTCTCCTGCTTACGTGCCTTGGCGCGGGCCCTCGCCTCCGGCTCACCGGTGGTGAGGAACTCCATGACCGCTTCGTCGGTCTGGGCATCCAATGCGGCCTGGGCCGCGACCCGGACCTCGACGTCCTCGTCGAGCTCGGCGATGTCGGCAACGAGTTGGCGCAGCCGCGGGTCGGAGTCCGGCAGGCCGCTCTTACCGTTCCACTCCTGGTACTCCGACTTCGGCATCGGCCGTGCCGAGCCGGTGGAAGGCTCGGACTCCTCGGCGGCAGCCGTAGCAACGAACGGGCTGGACGGCCGAACCGCCGGGTCGATCAGCCCGGCCAACAACAGTAATGCGAGCAGTGATACCAGGAATCTTCGGGCGCATCGGACAGTGCGCACCAACAACCCCCATTCATATCAAGGGAAAACAACACCACCACGCGGTAACGCGAGGTGCCTTCTCTGATACGACCGGACTGGTGTCCGGTCAGCTCTTCGACCGGAGCATGCGCTGTTCACCCGCGAGCGCCTGCTCCAACAGCGAATTCCAGAATCGGGACTGCTCGGTGATGGTCTCTCGCTCAGCGGTCCACTGCTTCTCGGTCTCTGCCGAGAAACCGACGACCGCCGCCCAGTTTGGTCCGGTGGCGTCCTGCGCCGCGGCCGCAACCGCCCGCCAGTTCGCAGCCTGCTCCCGCGCAACCCTTTCCGCGTCGGCCCATGCGCTCCGCGGTGCCTTGGTGTGGTCAGCAACCTTGCGCCACGCGCGGACAGCAGCAGCGCGAGCCTACTCGGCAGCCTCGCCGGCCGTCTCTGATGCGGCCTTCTCCGCCGCCTTGGCCTCGCCGATCAGCCTCTCAACCGTTGCGCGCCAGCCAACTTCGTTGTCAGCCATCCGCATGCGGTGACCCTCGAGGTCAAGCCGTGCGGCGCTAGCCCAGTCGTAGGCGAAGAACTCGACCAGATCGTTTTCTACGGCCGCTGGCCGAACCGCCCATGTGGCCGCGGCACGGACCTGCACGCCGGGGGCGTGCTCGGCGAGCTTGCGCACGTAGTTCCGGTCGTCCTCGGTGAGCGCTCGCGTCTGCTCCCCGGATGCTTCTCGGGCCCACCTGTCGCGCTCCTTGGCCTCCGCATAGCCGGTGCGTGCGAACCGTTCGCGGTCCGCGTCCGTGCCGTTGACAGCACGTTGCGCTGCCGCGTGCACCTCTGGGGCGAACTCGGCGGTATGCGTCTCCGACACCCTGCGGGCGAAGTCCGCGTTGCGTGCTTTCTGCTGCTCCGCAAGCTTCTTCGCGTAGGGGAACTCGGTGTTGAGAAACCTCACCAGCGCGGCTTCCCCATTCGGGGAGATCAGAGCACGCATTGCGGCAGCACGAACCGTTGAGCGTGGGTCTCGGCGAGCGATCCACCAGACGAGCCTTCGGTTCGCCGACTCCTCAGCAGCCGCGTGGCGACTGTCGAAGGCCGACGTGGACTCGACGGCGAGTGCAGCACCAGTGGCTGGCCCGATGAGAGCGCAACTCGTCGAGATGATCAAAAGAAGTGCTCTGACAGACGCACGGGTGCGCAACTGTTCCTCCCCCTCCGGAACAACGACATGAAAGTGCACGCCGTCCGGTTCCGGCGGGCCCCGGGGCCGAACCCTAACGCAGACTTCACATGTGGACCAACCGCTTGAAAGCGGACGAGGTACTATCCGTTCGGCGCAACCTAGCCGGATATCGGGCGCAACTCGTTCGGCCTACGACTTTCGTCGGGCGATCACCCTACTTTCGTAGGGTTTCGGTACGCGAGAGCTACTTGTCCGTGCGGGTGTTCTTGGCCAGTGGTGGCGCCTGGTGTTCCTTCACGACCTTCATGGTGAACTGCGAGGTGACGCGGGCGACGCCGGGCAGGCTGACCAGCTTGTTGATGTAGAGCGACTCGTACGCGGCGAGGTCGGGCACGGCGACCCACACCAGGAAGTCGGGGTTGCCGAACATGCGGCGACACTCGACGACCTCCTCCAGCGCGGACACCTGCTCCTCGAACGCGCTGATCGTGGCCTGCTCCTGGTGCGCCATGGTGATGTGCACCAGGACCTGGAACCCGCGGCCGATCGTGTCCGGGTCGATCGTGGCGTGGTAACCGGTGATCACCCCGGACGCCTCGAGCTGGCGGATCCGGCGCAGGCAGGGCGACGGGCTGAGTCCCACGCGGGCCGCCAGTTCCACGTTGGTCAGGCGCCCGTCGGACTGGAGCTGGGTGATGATTGCGCGATCAATCGCATCCACGACACAAGATGCTAATTGAGCGCACTGACGTGGCAGAAGAAGGTCACACATGTCACGCCTTTGAAACTAGTGTTCTTGTGGGGCGAGGCCAGGGCCTATCAGCCAGCTCTCCCGAAAAGGATCTTGTTGGCACGGATCGGGATGTGCTGTGACAGTGACAATAACCACGGCAGATGAAACGAGAAACGTCGTGCTGGATCAACAGCAAGCCGTCAGCGGGTCTGGCATGCGTGTGGGCGAGAGCCGAGGCTGGGCCTATTTCGCGTTGCTGTCGACCGCAACACTCTGGGCGAGCGCCTTCCCCGCGATTCGTGTGGCCTTGCCAGAATACGGTCCGTCCAACCTGGCGGTCGCTCGGCTGGTGGTTGCGTCAATCGCGTTGCTGTTGGCGGCCCCAGTTCTGGGGATTCGCAGGCCAGGGGTGCGTGACCTCCCGCTGATCGGTGCCGGAGCCGTGGCCACCGCCGGATACCAGTTCCTCCTCAACTGGGGTGAGGTGCACGCGTCATCGGGAACCGCCAGCCTGATGGTCGCCACCGCGCCAATCTACACCGCGATCCTCGCCGCGTTCCTCTTGCGAGAGCGGGTAACTCGGCGTCGCGCTGCCGGCATGGCGATTGCTTTCCTTGGTACCGCTGTGATCGCGTGGGCCCAGGGTGGTGCCACCATCGACCTCACGGCGCTCGTGTTGCTCGGCGCGGCGATCGCACAAGGCGCGTACATGGCGGTGTCCAAGCCGCTCACCGCGCGGTACCGCGGACCAGAGGTTGCCTGCTACACGATCTGGGGTGCCACGTTGATGCTGATTCCGTTGTCGCCCAACGCATTTACGGCCATGCGCGATGCCTCCTGGTCAGCAACCACAGCCGTGCTACTTCTCGGCGTCGGCGCCTCCGCCATCGCGTACATGACCTGGGGCTACGCGGTGGCCAAGCTGGATGCGTCGCTAGCCTCGATGGCGCTCTATCTGGTGCCGGCCATTGCAATTGCGGTCGCCTACGTCTGGCTCGGCGAGCGCCCGGGCGCGATCGAGTTGCTGGGCGGCGCCGTGATCATGGCAGGGGTATTGATGGCGATGACCCGACCCCGGAAAACCTGACCATGGTAAGCGAACGAAAGGAAGCAAGGAGGACGGAAGGGGCTGCCGGGATCCCGGCAGCCCCTTCCGTGCCGACCGCTGGTCACTTCGGCCAACCGACGAGGCTGGTCGTGGGCCGCACTTGTCCACAGCCCGTCAAGTTGTCCACAGGCGCGGTCCCGTGTCTTGCGACGAAATCTTGACGATCAGTAAGCTCGACGCGGGGCGTGAGCCCCCGGGATGGGCGGGGGCTGTGACCAGCGGCTTTCCGCCTTACTGGGGCGGATGGTTCCGTTGGACGGACAGCGCTCACGCCGCCAAGTCGGCGTAGACGATCACGTTGTCCTTGTAGCTGTGTGCCGCCTTGTCGAAGGCGCCACCGCAGGTGATCAGGCGGAGCTCGGCCTTGTCGGTGTCGCCGTACACGGCGTCCTCCGGGAACTTGTCCTTCGGCACCTGCTCCACTCGCTTGACCACGAACTTGAGATCCTTGTCGTCGCTGCGCTTGACGAAGACCTCGTCCCCGGCCTTCAACTCGTGCAGCTTGAAGAAGATGCCGGGCTGCCCCTCACCGTCGACGTGGCCCAGGACGATCGCCGGCCCCTTCTCCCCGGGCACCGGGCTGAACCGGTACCACGCCGCCTGCATCGGCTTCTTGGCGCTGGGCACCTGCATGGTTCCGTCCTCGTTCATCGAAACCCGGATGAGTGAGGACTCCGCACCGATCTTCGGTACTCGAACCTGCACCGGCCTGGGCTTGCCATCGGACTCCGCGGCGGCTGCTGGTGCCGTACTGCCCTTTTCGTTGCTGGCGGCCGGCGCATCGGAGGAGCCGCAACCGGCAAGCGCCATCACACCCGCGAGGAGCAGCGTGGCCACGAGGCCGCGGCCACTCCGCCTTCCGAACATGCGCATGTCAGATCTGGGCGGTGCCGCCGAAGCCGGTCTCGACGCCACCCTTCGGCACGAACTTCACCTGGTTCTTGGCCTGCGGCTGGCCGGACTTGACGCTCGTGCCGGCCTTCTTCGCCTTGGCAATGTCCGCGCGGGCCAGCGTGGTGGTGTAGTTCTTGCCACCACACTTCGCGGTGACAGTGATGTCACCGTTGCCGCTCGGCTTGGCCACGGCCTCCCACATGCGCCTGTTCTCGTCGTTCTGGCGCAGCGGCTGGATGTCCAGGACCGGCGACGAGACCTCGGGCTTCCCGGCCGCGCAGGTCGCGCCGACGAATACGAACGAACCGTCCGGCGAGGCAACGAGGAACACGCCGTCCATACCGGGTCCCTCGTCGCCCGGGCGCGACGGACCGGAGGAGCTGTCAGTCCCGCCCGGGTTGCTCGGCTTCGGTTCCTTGGGCTTGTCCGAATCGGTTGGGTCGGCCGGCTTCGGGTCCTTCGACTTGTCAGCGTCGTTCTGCTCGGCCGGCTTGCTCTGCTCAGCCTGGTCGGCCGGCTTGTCCTTGTCGGTCCCCGGCTTCTGCTTGGCCGGTGCATTCGTCGAGCTCTCGGCGGCCGGAGCGGACGGGTTGGTCTCCTCGGCCGCCGCACTCGGCACGACGACAGCGGCAAGCAGTGTACCGGCGGCAAGCACGCCAGCAGCCAGGCCCAGAGGCTTTCTCACAGTAGATCCCCAAGACATCGTCGGGGCGTCGCATGGAATGGGCGACGCCAGCTCGAATCGTCCCCCGGTCGGGGCATGCGGGTGCTGATCATGCCGCATTTGTTCCGCACATGCGTACTTCGTTTCGCGTGAGTAAGGACACTGTTCGATGCGGTAACGAACGATGGGACGTGTGCGATTAATGCGCAACAGTTCGATTTCTTCGAATCACCCGTGACCGCAATGCTATCAATTCGAGACCGTAGCTCGTAACGTTTGCTGAGTTGGCACCACAGTTCTTGGCCTGTCCGATGTAATGGTGGCGTCCCTTTGGTCCATTCGTGCATCCCGTGCGCGGGGTGGTCGGTCGGTGGTGGATCCGTCCTGATCGGTCTGGCGAGGGCTGCGGGTCTGGCGGCGTAGTTACTTTGGGTAATGAAGCTCGGGTCGGCGGCGCACCGTGCGTGCTCGTGCACGAATAGTGAACATCACGTTGTGAACTAGCCCATCCATGTCAACATCTTGCGGTAGAACCGGGCAAACCACGCAAGAACCATGCTTCTTGCGGCCTTCGTGACCGCGACGTGCTGTGCATCACGTCACCTGGGTGGCAGTATCCCCTCCACTCGACCGGACCCCAGCTACGAGGAGTGACACCGTGGCTCGTCGAACCAGGCACCGGGTGCTCGTCCTGCTCCCCGCGCTCGCCCTCGCGCTCGGCGCGACCGCCTGTGCGGAGAGCATCAACACGGGCGGCTCGGCCACCGGCGAGATTTCCCTGATCAACGAGGGAAAGCTGACCACCTGCACGCACCTGCCGTACAAGCCGTTCCAGATGAGCGAGGGCGGCAAGGTCGTGGGCTTCGACGTCGACCTGGTCGACCTCGTGGCCGACGAGCTGGGTGTCAAGCAGGAGATCACCGACACCCCGTTCGAGGGCATCCAGTCCGGTGAACTGCTCAACAGCGGCAAGTGCGACGTGGCCGCGGCCGGTATGACCATCCTCCCGGTCCGCGAGCAGAACATGGACTTCTCGGACCCCTACTTCGAGGCGACCCAGGCGTTGCTCGTGAAGAAGGGGTCTCCGTACCGCAGCCTCGCGGACCTTCGCGGCAAGAAGCTCGGCACCCAGCTCGGCACCACCGGTGAGGAGTACGCCAAGCAGAACCAGGATGCGAACGGATACGAGATCATCCAGTTCGAGGACCTCGGCCTGCTGACGACCGCCGTGCTGACGGGCCAGGTCGACGCCGCGATCAACGACAACGGCGTGCTCTACGACTTCGTCAAGGACAATCCGGAGACCGAGGTTTCCGTGGAGTTCGACACCGGGGAGCAGTACGGCATCGCCGTGCGGACCGGTAACGACGCCCTCCGCGGAAAGATCAACGATGTCCTGAAGAAGGCCAAGGAAAGCGGCGAGTACGACCGGATCTATGAGAAGTGGTTCGGCAAGAAGCCGGACAAGAAGTGAGCGGCTGACGTGCGGGGCCGGCGCCACCGTGCGCCGGCCCCGCCCCACGCCCGAGCCCCTTCAACCAGGAGCCACCCACCCATGGCAATGTCGAAGCGCAAGCGGGCGCAGGCGGTCCGCGGCGGCCAGTACGCGCTGCTGGTCGTCGTGGCGGTCGTGCTCGCGGTCGTAGCGGACTGGCAGAACATCGGCCGCGCGTTCTTCAACCTCGACGTCGCCCGCGCCCAATTCCCCGAAATCATCTCGACCGCACTGGTCAACACGGTCACCTACACCGTTCTCGGCTTCGGCTTCGGTCTCGTGCTGGGACTGATCCTGGCGCTGATGCGGATGTCTTCGGTGCCGCCGTACCGGTGGCTGGCCAGCATCTACATCGAGTTCTTCCGCGGCGTTCCCGCCCTGCTCGTCTTCATCGCCTTCGGCTTCGGTGTCCCCATCGCGTTCCAGGTCCGGTTCGACATCTACTCGACGGTGATGCTGGCACTCGGCCTGGTCGGCGCCGCCTACATGGCCGAGACGATTCGGGCCGGTATCCAGGCGGTGCCGAAGGGCCAGGTCGAGGCGGCGCGGTCGTTGGGCATGTCCCAGGCCAGGGCGATGGTCACCGTCGTGATCCCGCAGGCGTTCCGCATCATCCTGCCCCCGCTGACCAACGAGCTGATCCTGCTAACCAAGGACTCCTCGCTGATCTACCTGCTGGGGCTGGCCACGAGCGAGTACGAACTGGCGAAGTTCGGCCGGGCCGCGCTGAACGAGCACCAGTCGATGACACCGATCCTCATCGCCGGCCTGTGTTACCTGATCATCACGATCCCGCTGTCGTTCCTCTCCCGGTGGCTGGAGCGGCGCACGGCAGGTGGGAAGAAGGTCAGTGCACCGGAGGCCACCGGCTTGGAGGTCAAAGCATGAGCGAGACGGTCGTCGAGATCATCGGGCTGCAGAAGGCTTTCGGACCGTTGCACGTGTTGCGCGGAATCGACCTGGAGGTTCGGCGCGGTGAGGTGGTCTGCGTGATCGGTCCGTCCGGCTCCGGCAAGTCCACGCTGCTGCGTTGCGTGAACCTGCTGGAGCAGCCGACCGGCGGCAGGGTCGCCGTGGGCGGGGTGGAGCTGACCGACCCGGACGTCGACATCGACGCTGCCCGGCGCCGCATCGGCATGGTCTTCCAGCAGTTCAACCTGTTCAGCCACCTGACGGTGCTGGACAATCTCACCATCGCGCAGCGCAAGGTGCTCCGGCGCGGCAAGGCCGAGGCCGAGGAGGTCGCCAGGAGGAACCTGGCCCGGGTGGGGCTCGCCGAGAAGGCGGACGCCATGCCCGCCCAGCTCTCCGGCGGCCAGCAACAACGCGTGGCGATCGCCCGCTCACTGGCCATGGACCCCGAGTTGATGCTCTTCGACGAGCCCACCTCGGCGTTGGACCCGGAGCTGGTCGGGGACGTGCTCGGCGTGATGCGCACGCTCGCCGAGGCCGGGATGACGATGCTCGTGGTCACCCACGAGATGCAGTTCGCCCGCGAGGTCGCCGACCGCGTGCTGTTCATGGACGGCGGTGTCGTGGTCGAGCAGGGCCCGCCGGAGCGGGTGATCGCTGCCCCGCAACACGAGCGGACCAGGGCCTTCCTGTCCCGCGTTCTCGATCCGACGCACCAGGGGCCCAACGTCCCCGCCACCTGACCGGGCTAACCCACAATGGGGTCGCGGGGCGGNGGCGGCCACGACGACGTGCCCGAAGGGGGTGGCCCGATGTCCGGAGTCCCCCGCGACCGGGGCATTGCCCCGCTGAGCCTCGCCGAGCGCCGCCTGGACGGGGTCACCGCGCCGCCGCCCGCCGACTTCTCGGTGCACGACCCCACCCCCGATCCGGAACACCGGGTCCGGGCCGAGTACCTGGCCCGCGTGATCGCGCAGAGCCTGGCCGACGGCTGGACCCCGTTCTCGCGGCGCGGGTTCCGTTCCCCGATCATTCGGCTGGAACGGGCGTACGTCGTCGGCCAGCTCAGCCTGCGTGCCATTGAACTCCCGCACCTGCTGGAGTTCGTGGAATGCCGGTTCGAACGCCCGATCGACCTGCGGCAGGCGAATATCGGCGGCTTGGAGCTGGTTGACTGCTGGCTTCCCGGCTTACGGGCGAAGAATCTCCGCAGCGAGAACGACCTCGTCCTGACAAGATCCACGGTGGATGGATCGTCGTTGGAAACCGGCGTCCACGACGCTGTCGACCTCACCGACTCCGACATCAACGGCTCGCTGCGACTGGAATACAGCAACCTGCGCCATCCCGGCCACCGTGCCCTGCTCGCCGACCGGATGCGCGCACGCGGTGGCCTGGTCGGCACGGGCATCCGGGTCGACGGTGAGCTGCGTCTGGCTGGGATGCGCCTCGGGGGATACCTCACCCTAAACGGCGCACGGCTGCACAACCCCGGACGCGATGCCCTGAACGGCAACGGAATCCACGTCGGCGGGCACCTGGTCGCCAACCACGCCACCTGGGGACCCGCCACCGGCGAGCCGTTCCGTGCCGTGGGACGGATCTTCCTGCCCAGCGCGGAAATCACCGGTGACATGGGTTTCTCCGGAGCCCAGCTCAGCGCCGGTCCGCTGATCAGCGACGGCGCCGAGCGGGTGGAGAGCGAGCTGTCCGACCGGCACGCGGCACTCGTTGCCGACCGCATCCACGTCGCGGGAAACCTCGAACTGGACAAGGGATTCCGGTGCACCGGAACCCTGCGCGTGACCAGTGCGCGCATCGAGGGAACGCTTCGCCTGGCCGAAGCCGTGGTTCGCGCCGTTGACCACGACTCCTGTGGCAACGAGCCGGGCCACTGCCACCACCCTGCCGAACCCCGGCCCCGCGTGACGACCCAACGGGCGCCGGGAGACGTCGCCGAGGCATGGGTCCTGCCCGCCGCGGCGCACGCCGTCCGCCTGGATGCCACCCAGGTACGCGGCGATTTGGACGCCACCCGTGTGGAGCTGCACGGCCAGCTCCGGCTGCTCAACACCGCGGTGCAGGGCAGCCTGCTTCTCACCGCCGCCTACCTCTGCCACCCCTGGGAGGACGCGGTGTGGGCGCCCCGGGTGGCGGTCGGAGGCGAGCTGGACGGACGCGAGCTCCGCGTTTGCGGCACGTTGCTCTTCGCCGGCGCCCGGATCGGGGTCAGCCTCAACCTCCGTGGCGCCGTGCTGCACTGCCCGGGACGCCACGAGCACAGCGGGTGGCCCAAGCCGTCCCTCGACTTCCGCGCGGGATATCTGGGTCGGGATGTCGTGTGTAGCTCAGGCTTCACCGCGAGCGGGGGAGTGCGGTTGGCGAACGCCCAGGTCGGGCGGGACGTCCGACTACACGGGGCGACGCTGGGAGCGGTCTCCGGAGCGACCGCGCTGCACTGCTACGGCCTGCGCTGCCAGGAACTGAGTGTGCCACTCGCCGCGCCGCCGGGCGGTCCGGTGGTGCTGAGTTACGCGAGCTGCGCCTCGTTCCAGGACAACGAGGCATTGTGGGCCAACACGATCGAACTGGAGGACTTCACCTACGACACGTTGCATCCGCGCGCCGAGCTGTCGGCGGCCGTGCGGTTGCGATGGCTGGGACGGGCCATGCCCGATTACTCGCCGGGGCCCTACGACCAGCTAGCGGCAACATTTCGGGCTGGCGGCCACGAGGACGGCGCGACAACCGTGCTGATCGAGAAGCAGCGGCTTCGTTATGCGGCGCTCGCGCGCGGAAGCCGGCTCGGTCCGGTGGTGCGGCTGGTGAGCTGGCTGCAGCGGTGGATGGTCGGCTACGGCTACCGGCCGACCCGCGCGCTCGCGTGGCTGGTGGTCTGCGCGGTGCTCGGAACGGTGTGGTTTGCCTTGCACGAGCCGTTGGTGCCGGTGAACGAGGAGGACCATCCGGTATGGGATCCGTTCCTGTACACGGTGGACCAGCTGATCCCCATCGTGGATCTGGGAAACAAGTCCCGTTGGCGGGCTGACGGGCTCTCGAAGTGGATCACGGCCGCGATGATCTCGCTCGGCTGGATCCTCGCGACCACGGTCGCCGCCGGCCTCACCCGCCTGCTCAAGCGAAACAGGTAACCAATGACGCGTGGGGAGTGCGCTTCGCGGTCACCCGCCGAGGCCGGACCGGGCGATGAAGTCGATCAGTGGACCGGGCCGTAGCTTGCCTTCCTGGCGGGACTCGGCGATGTCCTCGGCGATCTCGTGGAACTCCTCCACAGCGTCGCTCCGCTCGTTCTTGCCGAGCTTCTTGCGTGCCTCGTTGAGCTTCTTCCGGATCTCCTGTGCGGCCTTCGCACTGATCCCACCCTGCTGCTCCTGGCTGGACAGTGCCGCCTCCAGCTGGCTGATCCAGGCGAAGGTGCCGATGTCCGCGACGGTGGGAGGCGCTGGCTCAGGTGCGTCTGGTGTGGTCGTCGGAGGTGTGTTGACCGGGTTGATGGGTGCTTGTTGGCTCGCGCTGGGCCCGGACACGGCGTTTGGCTGGCCGGTGCTCTGGTTGTCACCCCTCGTGAGAACGAAAGCCAGGAGGAGGGCACCGACGAGCACCACGGCGGGACCCGCGATGAGGAGTGCCCTGCGGGAGCGCGGTGGGGGCTCTGCGGCCGTGAGTACCGCGGTGGGTGGGTGCGCGGGGGCAGTGAGGGTCGGCGGGGTCGTCGCGTAGCTGACCGTGGCCGCGGGTGGTTGTGGGAGTGCGGAGAGGGGCAGCGTGCCGTCACCGGCGCCGGCACTGAGAGCGGCCTGGAACGCGTCGGGGTCCGGCCGCTGGTCCGGGCTCTTGGCGAGGAGGGCGAGGACGAGCTGCGCGAGGTCTTCCGGCACATCCGGGCGCAGGGTTGACGGTGCGTCCGGAGGGGTGTTGACGTGCGCGTACATCACTTCGGCGATGCCGCCGGTGAAGGGCGGGCGACCGCAGAGGAGTTCGTAGAGCACGCAACCCAGGGAGTAGAGGTCGGTGCGGGCGTCGGTGGCGCGGCCGCGGGCCTGCTCGGGCGCCAGGTAGTTGACGGTGCCCAGCACGGTGCCGTCCTGGGTGAGGCGGGTTGCGGCGTCGTCGGCGATCCTGGCGATGCCGAAGTCGAGCACTTTGACGGTGCCGTCCACGGTGCGGAAAAGATTGCCGGGTTTGACGTCGCGATGCACGATGCCCAGAGCCCAGGCGGCGGACAGGCCCGCGGTGGCTTGAACAGCGACATCTCGCACTTCGTCGATGGGAAGCGGGCCGCGCCGGGCGAGTTCGTTGGAGAGGCTGTCGCCCTCGAGGAGCTCCATGACGAGGAAGGGCCGGCCGTTGTCCTCGCCGCTGTCGTGGACGGAGACGACGTTGCGGTGGGAGAGCCTGGCCGCGGCCTGGGCCTCGCGAAGGAAGCGGGTGCGGACCGAGGGGTCGTCAGGGCTGTCGTCGAGGAGCTTGATGGCGACCGGACGGCGGAGGTGCTCGTCGAAGGCGCGCCAGACTGTGCCCATGCCGCCCCGGCCGAGGGTGGAGTCCAGGCGGTAGCGACCGCCGATTAGGGCGGTAGAGGTGTCGGGCCCGTGCACAGCGTCCTCCCATGCCGAGTGACCGCGCACGCTACAGGCGCGAGGTGAACGGCGATGTCCGGGGCGAGGTCCGGATAGCGTGCAATGCCGGACACCGGGAACGGAAGCCCGACAGGAGATGTGACGGAAGCCACTCCCTAGAGCTTCATGCCGAGCCAACCTACGAAGGCGGTGAGGCTGTCTGTCTTGCGGCGCTCGGTTACGGCGATCAGCCGGACTGTCTCCCGGACATTGGGATGGAGCCGGCACTGCTGGGGCGCGATCCTCCGCATGGTGTTGAGGGAGCGGAGCGCCTTGTCAGGCTTGCCCGCGAGCATCCATGCCCGAGCCATGTCCATGTGGTGGTGCCCGAGACGCGTGGGCTTCATGTCCGCTGGGAGGCGCAGTGTGCCGCCTTCCTGCGCAGCCCTCCCCGGATCACCCCCATCGAGTTCGACCCCGATCCGATGGAGCTCGACATTTCCGGGCCCGAAGTTCGTGTCATACGCGGTGGTCTCGCGCCCGACATGTCGCCCGATCCGCGCCGCCTCGGCGATGTGCTCGCGAGCGGAGTCGAGGTTGAAGGAGCGCGCATTGATGATTGCTCCGCGCAGGTGTGCCGAACCGAGCACTGCTAGGGCACCTTCGTCGCGCGGGACATCCTCGAGGGTGCGCATAGCCTCGCGGATCATGTCGCGCGCGGAGTCATAGGAGGCGTAGGACATCAGCAGCAGGCCGCGATGCACCAAGGCATGAGGGATCATCCGGGGATCGGCGGCACGCTCGGCGGCTGTCTCGGCCCGGTCGATGGCAAGGGCAGCCAGCGGGAGGAACCCGAAGCGATAGGTGAGCATCGCGGTGCTGGTGTACGCGAGGGCAAGCATGTCGTAGGCCCGCCCCCGCTCCACCTCGCCGCCGGCGTGTGCGGCGCCGTGCAGGCGGCGGAGCAGCACAGGAAGCTTTGACAGAGCTTGGCGGCCCTTGTCCTCGCGTCGCAGTCGCCGGACCTCTGCCAGGTCGGCGGCCAGCTCTGCCGGATCTCCCGGATCGACGGCCCGCACCCGGGAGCCTTCCGCGAGCAGGGCTCGGATGTCCGCGATGTCCGGCAGGGTGCCGGCCCCCATCTCCTCGCGGTAGGGCTGCCCAGTGAGCTGCTCGAGCTCGATCCGCAGCGCCCGGGCGACAGCCGCCAGGAAGGCCGTGGACGCCTCGGTCCGGCCTTGCTCCACAGCCCGCACCATCGAGGTGCTGTAGTGCGTCCGGGCGGCGAGCTGCTGCTGCGTTAGGCCAGCCAGCTTCCGCTCGAGCGCCACTCGCTCACCCATCGTCGCCGCGCCCATGCCGCCGAGCCTACGTGTTGTCACCGAGTTGTCACTCGGCGCGTTGGCCCAAGTCCAGGCTCAGAGCTGTGGATGGGCTGCGGAGGGCCCCGGCCCTGTGGGAAAAGCCCGCAGCCCACCCGTATCCAGACAGAGAAGGTGAGTCATGTTCGTGTTCTGGGTCCTGGTCGCCATGTGTCTCGGCGCATGGATCGGGGCGTTCTGGCCTGAGATCAGTCACCTCCGACCCATAATCCGGCTGTCCGCGTGGTGGTACCTCCGACGTCTCGACCGCGCCGCCCGACGGAGCCGGGCGTGACCTCCTGTCCCTTCTCGTCGCCCCTCGACCGTCTGCCCTATCCCGGACGCCGGCCGGGCGGATCACCCACCGCGATGCTCGCGCGCTGGGCCGACAACGCCATGCGAGACGCCCGAAACCTCACGGCACAGGGCGAACCCGCCCTCGCCAACCTCGCTCACCTCCGCGCCGAGGTCTACATCAGCGCAGCCGAACTCATCGCCGCCGAGGGCATCACCACCGTCGTCGGCTCCTACCAGCACCGCGCCGCAACCCTCGCGGGCCAACTCCACGAACTCGAAATCCTGGGCGCGCCCGTGGAGGTTCTCGCCCTTCCCTACATCGTCGGCCGGGCCCATCAGCATGTCGCCGCCGCGCTCGGCGACGACTTCGTCGGATACATTCCGCGATGGGTCTGAAGCCCGACTACGTCGGTAGCGGGTTCGTTCCGATACCCCGCAGTCGCTGCTTCAGCGGCGTCGTCGTCTCCACGTAGCAGACAACGTTGTTGTACCCCTCGGCCCAGTTCTCCGGGCTGGGCATGCGCCAGGAGACCACCACATCGTCCCGCGACGCCCCCAGATATCCCTCCACCGCCGCCGTGCAGTGCTCCTGCGCCCGCCGCGTCATCTCCTCCGCACCCGGTGCCGGGTCGTGCGGCGCCCCCAGGCTCAGCACCCCGGGCACCGCCTCCGCCAGGTGCGGCTGGTCGCAGGGTACCGTCACCAGGCGCTCGTCCCGGCCGGGCGACCCGGCCGTGCACTGCTGGTACTCGTCGAAACCCTCCCCGGCCAGGGCCCCACGCAGCGAACCGGTGCGCGTCGCCGGTTTCTCGTCGGGCCCGGTCTCGAACACCGCGCACACCAGCCAGCTCTGGCCATCCGCCAGACCCCGGGCCGACGGCCAGAACGCCCACGCCTGCAACCGCGTCGCATCGGCGTCCGTGCTGGACAGGTACTCCACAGCGGCCTTCCGGCAGGTCGGCAGCACTGCGCGCAACATGGTGCCGTCATCGGGCTCGGACGGCAGGCCGTCGGGCAACACCCCGTTGAGCGACACCTCGCCCTCGTGCGGGCTCTCGCACGGAACCTCGTCGAACGTCTCCGACCGCAGGCACGTCCCCACCCCGGGCGGCGCCTTGGCCCGCTCCACCGGAGGGGAGTGCGGGAACCGCACCGCCGCCGTCGGCTGCCCGGCCACCGCCGTCGTGCAGGCGGGTAGCACCACCAGCATGGCCGCGAGCAGGACCAGAACACTCGTGCGTGGTTCGCGCCGCGTCACCAGCATTCGCATTCCCTCACCCGGTTTGGCCTGCGCGCACCGTACCGTCGGGTCGGGCAACCACGAATGAGTCATATGGTGGGATCGCCGGCCACCCCATCCCCCGGCCCGGGCCGCGTTCCGCACCCCCTTCGCAGTAAATGACCAGCGGTGACGGTGACTCGCTGTGGTGGTCTTGGGGCGCGTAACCTGGTCCGGCCTCCTTCTCGCCTACTGGGAAGTAGTAGTCACGATTTGGTCATGAGGTGCGCCTGAACGGGTGACGAAGGCGACACCCACGCTTAACATGCCCGGCGCGCCCCGAACCGGGGCGCGCCGGCGCGGACGGCCCGCGCCGGTTGGTGGCCGCCCTAGGGGGAGCGATGTCCGCTGGCCCACCGCCGACCAACCGTCCCAACGGCCTGCGCTGGAACGCGTGGAACCTGCTGCTCCTGGTGCCGTTGCTGATGCTCGTCACCCCGCTGTTCAACCGGGACGAGCCCCGGCTGTTCGGCGTGCCCTTCTTCTACTGGTTCCAGTTCCTGTTCGTGCCGCTCGGCGTCATCTGCGTCGGGCTGGTGTACCTCAAGACCAGGGCCGAGCCGGTGCGCACGGACAAGCCGGACCGCCTTGCCCTCGATGACCTGGATGCCGGTGAGCAGGATGGGGGACCCGGCCGGTGACGAACCTGCAGTGGACCGAGATCGTCGTTTTCAGCCTGCTGTTCCTGCTCGTCACGGTGATGGGCTTCGCCGCGGCGCGGTGGAAGGCCGGCGCAACCCTCGACCATCTCGATGAGTGGGGCCTGGGCGGCCGGAAGTTCGGCTCCTGGATCACCTGGTTCCTGGTCGGCGGTGACCTCTACACCGCCTACACCTTCGTTGCCGTCCCCGCGCTCATGTTCGGCGCGGGCGCCATGGGCTTCTTCGCCCTGCCCTACACGGTGATCCTCTACCCGATCGTTTTCCTGCCACTGCTGCGCATGTGGTCGGTCTCCCGTGTCCACGGCTACGTCACGCCGGCGGACTACGTGCGCGGCCGTTACGGATCCTCCGCGCTCGCCTTCCTGGTCGCGATCACCGGAATCGTCGCCACGATGCCCTACATCGCGCTGCAGCTCGTCGGCCTGGAGGCCGTCCTGCGCACGATGGGGTTCAACGGCTCCGGCCTCCTCGGCCACGCGCCGCTCTTCCTGGCGTTCGTGATCCTCGCGCTCTACACCTACCAGTCGGGTTTGCGTGCGCCGGCGTTGATCGCGTTCGTCAAGGACACGCTCATCTACATCGTGATCCTGGCCGCGGTCTTCTACCTCCCCGCCAAACTCGGCGGCTGGGGTGCGATTTTCGATGGTGCGCGAGCGAAGTTCGACGCAACCCCGTCGCCAGCCGACGGCATGCTGCTCGGCGAACACAACCAGCTGCAGTACGCGACCCTCGCCCTCGGCTCCGCGCTGGCGCTCTTCCTCTACCCGCATGCCCTGACCGGCATCCTCGCCTCGAAGGGCCGCAACGTCATCAAGCGCAACATGGTTGCGCTGCCCGCATATTCACTGCTGCTGGGCATGCTGGCCCTGCTCGGGTACATGGCGATCAGCACCGGGGTCAAGCCGATCGTCAACCAGGCAACCGGACGGCCTGACTCGAACACCACGGTTACGGTGCTGTTCGAGCAGCAGTTCCCCGACTGGTTCACCGGCTTTGCGTTCGCGGCCATCGGAATCGGGGCACTCGTCCCGGCCGCGATCATGTCGATCGCCGCGGCGAACCTGTGGACGCGCAACATCTACAAGGAATACCTGCGCAAGGATGCGACCCCGGCGCAGGAGGCCAAGCAGGCCAAGCTCGCCTCCCTGGTGGTGAAGTTCGGCGCGGTCGCGTTCATCGTGTTCGTCGACCCGCAGTTCTCCATCGACCTGCAGCTCATCGGCGGTGTGATGATCCTGCAGACGCTGCCGGCGGTGGCGATCTCCCTCTACACCCGCTGGTTCCACCTCTGGGGCCTGATCGCGGGCTGGGTTGCCGGCATGGCGTGGGGATTCGTGATGCTGTACGAGATCCCGAACCCGGCCGCGGGTAAGGAGCACTTCGGCGGCTCGGCCATCAAGCTGGAACAGCTCTCCCTCCTCGGGTGGACGCCCTTCGAGGGCGTGCGGACCCAGATCTACGTCGGGTTCGTCGCCCTGCTGGCCAACCTCGTCGTCGCGGTGCTCGTCACGCTCGTGCTGCGGCGTACCGGGACCGCCAACGGCCTGGACAGGACGTCCCCGTCGGACTACCACGCGGACGAGGGCGACGCCCGCCTCAAGCCGGTCGGGGTGCACTAGTCCGCCCGAACGGAGGAGGGCGTGCGACGCGCGGGGCGCGCCCTCCTCCTCGCGTCCGCCGCGGGCATTGGACTGGGCGTCGAGGGCGAACGGCACCACCACGGAGCCGAAGGGATGACACATCCCGTCGGTCCGCACGGCAACGATCCACCGGCTCGCCAACGGGTCCGGCGATTCGGCGGAGCACTATCGGGTGGCCCCCACAAAGGTCCAGTGGGTCAGCCGCCGATAGGAAACCCGTGACCGCTCGACCACTCAAGACCGTCCGTTGGTGGCTGGCCATCGGCGGAGCCGCCGCCGCATCCTCCCTCGTCCTCCCGCTCCCGTCCGCAACCGCCGCCGCGGAGGACCACGCGTGTGTCGGCAACGCCGAGACTACCTACGAGGGCGGCCTGAACAAGGTGAAGAAACCCGTGGTGGTGGACGGTAAGGGCTCGCTGACCTGTATGGAGAAGGGCGGCGAGATGAGCTCCGGCTCGATCACCTTCTCCAACCGGGCCGCCCCTGGCCAGCTGTCCTGCTCCGGCGGGAACACCAGCTTCACCGGGCAGATCGACTGGGCCGACGGCACGAAGAGCACCTTCGAGGCCGGCAAGACGGAGACCCACAAGCAGTCCGGGGTGACCGCCCTCGTCTTCCGCGGCCAGGTGACCGGCGGCGAGCACCAGGGCAAGAGTTTGGAAGGCGGGTTCGCACTGAGCAAGGACGAGGACGAACAAGCCTGTGGTACGAAGAAGGGCCTGACCGGCTCGTCCGGCCCGTTCACCCTGATCTTCCGCTAGCCCGGACCGACCAGCCGCAGGCCCGGGCGCGTCGCTAGGCCCACGCCGTCAGCTGCTCCCGCCACCCGTCGGTGCCAACCTCGACCTGCCCGCCACGAAGCCGCCAGACCATCTGCACACTGTTGATCCGCTCGGGCCGGTGAGTGACCACCACGACGGTTCCGGGGAAGCCGGCAATCAGCCGGTCCACGGCCGTGGCTGCGGTGGGGTCCAGGTGCGCGTCGGCCTCGTCGAGCAGGAGCACCCGGGGCCGACCGAGCACGGCGCGGGCCAGAGCGACGCGTTGCCGTTGGCCCGCCGACAGCCCGGTGCCACCCTCGCCGACGCGGGTGCGGGGTCCGTCCGGCAGCTCGGCGAGCACCTCGTCCAGCCCGCTGAGCCGGATCGCCTCTGCCACGGCCTCCTCGTCGGCATCCGGCGCGGCGTAACGGATGTTGTCGGCCACGGTCCCCCGCAGCAACGGCAGGTCCGGCCCGACGAGCCGGATCATCCGGCGCAGCTCCTGCTCGTCGACGGCCCGGAGGTCGACCCCGTCGAGCAGCACCTGGCCGGAGTCCGGCAGCAGCAGCCCCGCCAGGACCGTGAGGAGGCTGGACTTTCCCGAGCCGTTGGGGCCCACCAGTGCCACCGTGCTTCCGCCCGGCAACTCCACGCTGACCCGGCTGAGAACGCCCGTAACGGAGACATTCCGCACCGACAGCGTGCCCGCTCCCTCCGGCGGCTCGACCACCTCGCCGCTGTCCAGTCGCGGCCGGATGGGGCGGCGCAGCGTCGCCGCGAGCCGTTCCATCGACACCGTCGCGCCCACCCGGTACTCGGCGACCCTGGTGAGGTCACGCAGCGGTGTGGTCAGGATGCCGATGACCGCCAGCGCACCGGCCGCGGCGGCCGCGTCCACCCCGGCGATGAACGCGGCAACGAGGGCGGTACCCGTCGCGATCATGATGGTTGCCTCGCCGGTCGCCCGCACCGCCCCCACCATCCGGGCACGCCGCACCATCGCCCCGGCCAGCCGGCTGCTTCGCCGGTGCAGAAGCCGGCGTTCCTTGTCCTCCTGGCCGTACGCCTGCATCACCAGGCGGCTGCGCACGCGCTCGGTCACGTGTGCGGCGACCCGGGCGCGGCGGCGCCTGGCCTCGACACTCGTCTCGTAGAGCCGCGGGGTGAGGGCTTGGATGCCGAGGAACCCACCGAGCACGACCACGCCGACCGTCGCCGCCACCAGCGGGCTGGCCAGCGTGAGCGCGACGAGACAGCCCGCCAGCATCGGCACCGCGACGGCCAGCTTGGCCAGACCGAGCGCGGCCCACCGGCGCAGCGCGGTCATGTCGCCGACGAACCGCAGCGAGGTGGCCCCGGTGGACCTGCGGTACTCGCGCACCGGGGTGCGCGCGATGTGCTCGAACACCGTGACCCGGAGGTCATTGACCCAGCTCTGGCCCAGGCGCTCGGCCAACACCCGCTCCAGGCCCAACATGGCCGCGGTGGCCAGGGCGAGGCCGAGTGCGGTGCTGCCCGCACCCGGCAGCCAGCCCGTCGCCTGCTGCGGCGCGCCGAGCCGGTGAATCATCGCGCGGACGAGCAGCGACCAGGCGATCGCGGCCAGTGCGTGCCCGAGGCCGAGCGCGACCAGCCCGGCGAAGAGCAGGGCACGGCGCCCGTGCAACGGCTTCGGAACGACTGCGGCACTCATCAGGACGCGAGCGCGGCGACCTCGGTGAGATCGCCACCGGAGGACGTCTCGATGCCCGGAGCCACGCTCGCCAACACCTCGCCGGCCACCGCGGGAGAGGACAGCTCATGGGTGAGGTGGACCGGCACGTCCAGCGCGGCGCGGGCCTCCCGGGTGGCCAACGGTGAGGAGGTGAACAACCCGGACGCACCGAGCACCCGGTGCCCCGACTGCCGCAGCAGCCGCACGCCGGTGACCGTTCCGGCCGCGTCACCGGCCGCGAGGATCACGCCATCGACCAGGTCGTGGAGCGCCGGGTGGCCCAGCAGCTCCGCGGTCTCCGTGCACAACAGCCCGTCGGCGATCTCGATGAGTGCGACCTGTACCCGGCCGGCGACGAGATGGCCGTGCATGGCGACCGCGATGTCGGCCAGCCGCGGGACGGGGACCCGGTAGGTGGAGACCAGACCGAGGTCGGTGAAGTCGAGCACCTCGGCCGCGCCCGCATCGACGTAGCTGTAGCGGTCGCCACCGGCACCGGTACCGGTGATCTTGCAGGCGCCGACGCGGAGTCCGGCGCGGGTCAGCCCGCGGGCGAGCGAGGACACCGTGGTGCTCTTGCCCGCGTTCATGGCGGTGCCGGCGACGAGCACGGTGGGCACCCGGTGGTGCGGCCGCGGTGGGTCGGGGAGCGCGCCCTCGGCCACGTTCAGCACGCTGCCGTCCGGGGTTGCCAACAGCCCGACCGGCTCGAGCGCGGTGGGGGTGGCCATCCGGCTGTGCTTGGCGTTGACGAGGGCCGCAATGCCCCCGGCGGCCACCAGGTGGCAGGGGGACAGGTCGGTGGGGAGCTCCGCCTCGAACTGGTCGGGGGAGTACCGCGTGCCGTAGCCCACGACGATCTCGTCGCCGGGGTAGAGCTCGGCGCGCCGGCCGGCCGTCAGCTCCAGCCTGACGTGCTGGCCGACGGCGGTGACCCGGGCCAGGACCAGGTCGCCGTGCCGCGGGGGGACGTGGGTCGCCAGGGCGAGCGGACGGTTCAGGTCGACTCGGCGGACGCTGTAGGCGACCTTCCACCGGGCGACACGGTCCGCCGCGAACGCGGGCAGCATGAAACCTCCAGTGACGACGTGGCGAACCCCCACCCGGCGCGACAGAACAGTTCGTAAGTAAATCCGAGATTAGTTAACTATGAACTGTGCGTTACTGGCCAGGAAGTATTGTGCTGATCTGCCACCAGGTGGAATGGAATGGTTCGACTTACGGTTATCGATCTGTGATAGGAGATCGGGCTCCGTTGTCTGCGGCTTGGGTGCCGGTCCGCCCCGAGGAGTCCCCCACGGCGTCCGGGTGGGCCCGCTAGCGTGGTGACATGGCAGCGGAGCGGGTGAGCAGGTTCGGGGTCGTCGAACCGGATGGTCTACCGGACGACCTGCGGGGACGCATCAACGCGATCGCGGAGAAGGCCGGGTTCGTGCCCAACATCTTCCGGGCGCTGGGGCACCGACCCGACGAGCTGCGCGCGTTCATGGACCACCACGACGCGCTGATGGAGACCGAGGGCGGCCTGAGCCGGACGAGCGGGAGCTGGTCGTGGTCGCCACCTCCGGCGCGAACCACTGCGCCTACTGCGTGGTCGCGCACGGTGCGATTCATCGCATCCGGAGCAAGGACCCGTATCTCGCGGACGACGTGGCGGCGAGCCCGTGGGGAACGGAGCTTCCGCAGCGGCAGCGGGCGATCATCGACCTGGCCTTGCTGCTGGCCAGGGACTCGGCGCGGCTCACCGAGGCCGATCTCGACGCGGCACGCGCCGCCGGCCTCACCGACGAGGAGATCTGGCAGGTTGGCGCGATCACCGCGTTCTTCGCCATGTCGAACCGGCTGGCACACCTGATGGCGCTGCGGCCCAACCCGGAGTTCCACCTTCTCGGCCGGGTCCCGCGCGACGCCGGGTAAGCGGAATCCGATCGGAATCAGCGGCTTTGTCGACACGCGTCGGTGTCGACAAAGCGCTCTGTGGATTGCACTCATCCACAGCCCGTCAAGTTGTCCACAGATGCAACTCCGTGTCTTGCGACGCGGTTTTGACGATCAGTAGGCTGGTCGCGGGGCGCCACCCCGGGATGGGAGGGGGCTGTGACCAGCGGGTATCCGTCTCTGGGGCGGATGGTGTCGTTGGTGGACAGTGCTTCCGCCGCCGGTTCGGTGTAGGCGGTCACGGCGTCCTAACAGGCGCGTGCTGTGGGGCCAGCGCGCACCGGCTGGCCCCACAGCAAGGATCGCCGTTGTTCGCTAGAACTTGACGGTCTCGTCCATGTTGGCGACGGGGCTGGACAGGACAGCGTCGAACGCTTCCGGAACGGGCGTGACCATGGCGGCGCTCTGCGTCCGGATGCTGTTGAGAGCCACCGAAGCCGTCGCGTCGCGCGGTGCGTCGCGCAGGTTGGTCAGGGTGATGTCACCACCGAGTCCGGCGTCGATGAGACCGGCCTCGACACTGCCGGGTTCGGGCGTCGCCACGTTGACCGGCGCGACGGTGAAACCAACTTCCGAGGTTTCGTCGGGGAAGTGCATCTCCGGGACCGTGTCGGAAGTGTGGGTCAGGGCCAGCGCGCAATAGTCCTCACCAAGCATCCGGTCCAGGTGGTGGCCCATCGGCAAGGCAGTAATATCACCGAAACTGACCGGGGTCTTCTGGATGTGGTTGGTGTGCGCGACCAGCACGACACGGGTCCCCGGCTCGAGGCGGTCGAGGTGCCAGCTCAGTGAATCAGCCATGTAGCGGTCACGGACCGAGGTGTCACCCGGAACGTGATTCCCGGAGAAGATGCCGTGCATGGCCTTGTACATGTAGTCGGTGTGACAGGCCGCCTCCATCTGGCGTAGGGCAAGGTCGTAGCTGTTCTGGTCGCTACGCGAGACGTAGAGTGGTTCCAGGGCGCGCATCCGCAGCAGCAGACGTGCCAGCGAGGCGGTCAACGCGTCCTGCTCGGCCGGCTCGTGTTCGAACCAACTCAGGGCGCCCACGACGGCCGAACCGGACGCGATCCGGTCGGCAATCCCGCGCGCGGTTTCCAGCGTGGGCAACGCATCGGGATCGACCACACTGAGGTAGTCGCTGACCGGCACCAGGTCATGATGGATCGCGACGCTGGTGGGGATGTCCACGCCGACGAACCGCACGGGACGCGAACCGGTCCGGTTGTACCGGCGAAGCCAGCGCAGCAGCTCACCGGCCAGCCCCAGGCTGAGGGCGCCGCTCAGCTCAGCGAGGTCGCTCTCCGCACCGCCACCGCTGAGCCACGAGTCGAGCGCGAAGCCTTCGCTGAAACCGAACTCCATGGCCAGGACGGTGAATCCGCAGCGCTCCGCCAGGAAACGCAGCACTCGCGCGTGGGCGAGGCCGAACTCGTGGACGAAGTGGGCTCCCTCACCCACGGCCACAACGCGGGCATCGCCGACGATCTCCCGCAGCGGCTCCAGGTCGTCCAGCGGCGCGTCGGGGTCGAGAGTGCGCAAGACGTCGGCTCGTTTGCGGAAGTAGTCGGCAAGCGCGGCAGAACCAGAAGAGGTGTAGGCAGTCATGATTGCTCATTTCTCGGTGTAGTGGACACGCGGGCACCGAGCGGGGAGCACAGAAGCACGCAACACACCGCTACACGACAGCGGGCTTGCGTTCACATGCGACAGCCGGGGAAGAACTCACCCCAGCTACGTGCCTCCCCGTGGGGAGCGTCAGAGAAACAGACTGCCAACGGACATGGCCCGACCCTATCAGGCGAACCCTGTTACGCAAACCGACATCGGCACCGCCCCTCGCCGACCCCGCCCCGTGTCGGCAAGGGGTTTCTCCGATACCCGGTGTATGGCGGTGCCGGTACGGGTACGACGACCCAGGACCGGTGTCAGTCCTGCGACGGGGCCAGCTCCGCCATCTCCGACCAGCCGTCTCCGGGAACCTCGACGTTGATGATGTCGGGCTTACCCGCGATCACCCGCGGCATCCACGCCATCGCTTCCTTGAAGTGGTCGGAGTTCACGTGCTCCCGGCCGGCCTCCGGCGAGGCGAAAGCCTCGAGAAGCACGAACTGGTGGGGGTTGTCGACGCTCCTGCTCCACTCGAAGAAGACGTTCCCCGGTTCCTGCCGGGTAGCCTTGGTGAAGTCCTCGACGAGCGAGAGCCAGTCCTCGCTCCGCTCGGGACGGACGGTGAACTTCACGACGATGAAAATCACGATCTCGTTCCTCCCTCACACCACCATGGACGGTGACGGCCTGCGTGGCACCGGAAGTGGGGCCGGTCGACACGCCGGCCGGCCCCACTCCCGGCTCGTGGGTGGCGGGGACGGGATTCGTGTGAACCCCGTCGCGCCAGTGCCGCAACCTTGGCCGCCGCCATTGCGATATCTCATCAGAGCATCACTGGCTCGCGGCCCCGCCCCGCCCATGTTCGGTAAGCGATCGCTCACCCTTCGACGCGATACCCCTTGAAGAGGAAGTTCGGGCCATAGGCGAAGCTGTCGATCATCTCGTAGAACTGCTTGATGGTCTCGTTCTGGCAGTGCGCCTCGAACGCCTCCCGGTCGGTGTAGACCTCGTCGAGGTAGAACCGGTTTCGGTTGTCCTCGTCCCGCAGGACCTCGAATCGAAGCGTTCCCGGCTCCTTGGCGAGGGAGTCGTTCGCGTCGAACAAGGCGGCCTTGACGAACTCCTCCCGCTTGGCCGGAGGGACGTCGAACTGCACGAGCAAGTGGTACGTCACGGGTTTCCTCCAGATGGCCGTATCCGTGCGACACCCATGCTGCGTTCGTTCGAGCAAAGCAACCAGGACCGGCTTTTCCTATGTTCCACCGGACCGAGGGCTCACCGTGACTGGGACCGCCGGAACCACCTTTATGGCGCGGCCCACAGCTTTCCCGACTCAGCCTTGCTGGCGAGTAGGCGGAGCTCCTGTTCGGCACGCGAACCGGGATCCGCCACGTAGACGACCAAAGCCTGGTCCGGGTCATCGGGTAGCCGCAGGGTTTCGAAGGACAGCGGGAGCGTGCCCACGAGCGGGTGGTAGAGCGACTTGTCACCGTGGGTCTTCTCCTGCACGTGCCGGTCCGACCACATTCGACGAAAGTCGGCGCTTTCGGCCGACAGCTCCGCCACGAGCGCGTTGAGCCGTGGATCCCGCGGGTGCCGCCCGAAGTCCATCCGAAGGATGGCCACGGTGTCGTCCGCCTTTCGCTGCCAGTTCACATAACGTTGACGGGCGGAGGAGTCGAGGAAAACGAGCCGGGCCAGGTTCCTGCCGCCCGCGGGCAGCGCCGGGAAGTCGGCGATGAGGACCCGTGCCATGGTGTTCCACGCCAGCACCTCCAGGCGCCGTCCGAGAACGTAGGCCGGCGAGTGCGCCAGCGAGTCGAGCAGCCGACGTACTCCGGGCCGTACGGTCTGCGGGGCTGCCGGACCTTCGATACCGGGTACCGGCCGCACGAGCTCGAAAAGATAGGTGCGCTCCGACGCATCGAGCCGCAGCGTCCGCGCGATCGAGTCCAGGACCTCGGCCGAGGGGTTCTGGCCACGGCCCTGTTCCAGGCGCACGTAGTAGTCGACGCTGACACCGGCCAGCCGCGCCACCTCCTCGCGCCGCAGCCCGGGCACGCGGCGACGGCCACCGTGCTGGGCGAGGCCGACATCATCGGGTCGGACCCGCGCCCGCCGCGACTTGAGGAACTCTCGCAACTCCTCCCGGCGATCCATGTGTCCGAGTATTCCCTCGCCGGCGCCGGTGGGCCGGTCAGGGACGCCCTGGTCAGGAGGGGGTGAGGTCAGCCGCCGAACGGCGGGACGACGAGGGCGGCGGCGCCGACCAGGCCGGCCTCGGCCCCGAGCCGCGCGGGAACGACCCGTAGCGCGGACAGGTACGACAACCCCGCGTGCACGTCGAGCGCCCGCCGGATCGGGTCGAACAGCAGCGGCCCGGCCTTGGCCACCCCGCCCCCGACCACCACCAGGTCGAGGTCGCACACGGCCGCCACCGCGGCGATCATCATCCCGACCGCGGTCCCACCCCGCTCGAACGCGGCCCGTGCGATCTCGTCCCCGGCCCGCGCCGCCTCGGCGAGCGCGGCGGCGTCCGCCCCGGCCGGCGCGCGCCATCCCTGCACCCGGGCCCACTCGACCATCCGCGGCCCGCCGGCCACCGTCTCGACGCAGCCCCGGCCGCCACACGTGCACGGCAACCCATCCGGCTCGACCACCACGTGCCCGATGTGCCCGGCATTGCCGGTGCGACCGCCATACGGTCGCCCGTCCAGCACGAGCCCGCCGCCGACCCCGGTCGAGACCACCATCCCCAGCAGGTACCGGCTCGACCGGCCGGCACCCCGCCAGTGCTCGCCGAGTGCCATGCACACCCCGTCGCCACCCAGCCGTACCGGTACACCGGGCACCAGCTCGACCATCCGCGTGCGCAGCGGAAAATTCTGCCACCCGGCGATGTTGATGGGGCTCACGGTGCCCGCCGTGGTGTCGACCGGCCCGGCGCAGCCGATTCCGACGCCGTCGATCGCCGGCGCCCCGGCCAGTACCTCCTCGACGGCGGACCGCACCTGCTCCCACGCGGCTTCGGCGTCGTCGACCGGCGTGGAACGGAGCGCGGACCGCAGCACGTGGCCGTCACGGTCGACCACCCCGGCAGCGATCTTGGTACCACCGATGTCGATCGCAAGCACCAGATCGCTCACGCCCACTCCAGTCTCGACGCCTTACCCCGGAACGCGACCACCGGCCGCGAGCCACCACAGACGGCTCCGACCCCGGCCAGCCCCCGCGCCCGCAAGCAACCCCGATACCCGGTCGCCAGCCGCACGGCGGCGACAAGCGAGTTCATGGCCGGTTTTCGCCAGCTGCCCGCACTAATGCCGGTGCGTGTTGTCCGGCTGGCGCGGGTCACCGGGATGCTCGTACCCGGCCGCGAGCCGCACCCGGTGGGCGCGCTGCCCATCCAGCCACAACACGAACGCACGGCGCCGGGCCGCGCCCCGCAGCTGGTCCAGGATGCCGCCCCGCGCCTCGGTGAACGGCACGGCCCCCACCACGTCCGCATTGCGTGCGTAGTAGGCGGCAACCTCCTCGTCTCCCACCTCGACGTCACGCGTGACATCGTCGAACACAGCCCGCGCCAAGGCATGACGACGCAACAGCGCAGCCACCACGCTCCCCAACTCCAACAGGTGGTGCCGCTCCCGCGCGATGGCGCGCAACGGTGGAGCATCGTGCTCGGCCAGGTGGCGCCGTGCCGCCTCCGCGCGCACCAGCTCCGCGGCCGTGAGCAGCTGAACCAGCCACCGCCGGAGCTGCCGCCCTTCGCTGCTGTCGTGCGCGGGCAGCACCGACGAGCCCGGCCGAGCGCGCAGCTCGTGCTCCACCCGATCCACCTCGGACACCCGAAGCGGTGTGCCGTCCACCCACGCGGCGATCACGGGACGACCTCCACCGGCACCGCAGGCGAATAGCGGAGCGCACCGGCCGCGGACAGCTTCACCAGCGCCCACCACCGGCCCGGTTCCGCCCACGGCGGCGGCCACACCGGGAAGGTCACCTCCGCGTGGCCGCGCGCGGGCAGCTCGACCCCGCGCACCGCGACCGGCAGCGCCTCCCACGTCCCCCACGGGCTGATGAGCTGGGCCGTCAGCGCCAGCGGCGCATGCGCATCGGTGCCGACGACCACCCGGAGCTGGCCCTGTCCACCCCGGCGCACCCGGACCGCCTCCGGCTCCTGCACCAGCTTCAGCACCTCACCGGGCACCGCCCCGGCCTCGTCCAGGCCACCGTCCGCCGCGAGCCCGACCATGCCGAACACCCCGGTCGAGTCCTCGGGCACGCCCAGCAGCGCCACGTCCTCGACCACCTGGCGCCAGCTCGGCGGCAGGTCATCGCCCATCAGCCGCAGCTGGGCCCGCACCGGGTAGCGCCCGGGCGTCGGCAGTGCGGCGAGCTGCCCCACCGACGGCTCCTTGATCCGCACATCCCAGTGGTGATGCCCACCGGGCCGAAGCGAGACCTCGAACTCGGCCGGCTCCACGGTCCAGTTCTCCGGCGCGACCAGCCGCACCACGCCGTGCAGATCCCCGTCGGTGCGGTCGGAGGCGACCGTGACCCGCAGAACGACGCCCTTCCCGGCCTCAACAACCGGCTGCACCGGGTCGACGTGGATCGCGGCGGGCAGACCACCGAGCGGCGCGGGCCCGCTGTTGTGCGCCCAGTACCGGGCGTAGAGGGGTTGGGCCACCTCGGACTCCGGACCGAGCGGCACCACCATTCCGTTGTCCACTATGGACGTTGCGGCCAGTTCCGGCTTCGCCACGAAGGTCGCGGTCTCGAAGCCACCCAGCTCCGTCACCAGGTCTCCGTCGGTCGGGACGCTGTCCTCCCGCTGCTCCAACAGATCCGCCCGCGCGGCGTCGATGAACCGCAGCATCGGCGAGCTGACCGCCACCGACGTGTTCTCCCCGTGCCGCTCGGCGAGCCGGATCGTGAGTGCGCCCGCCGGGTTCACCGGCTCGCCCGAGCCGCGGCTGAGCGGGTTCCCGGCCGCCTTCAGCGTTGCGAGCGCGACCCGCTCGGCCGGCTCCACCCGCAGCAGCGAGCCCCGGGCCGGAAGCTGGCGACGCGTTCCCGGCGCCAGCTCCACGGGCAGGCCGAACAGCGGCTGGGAGTAGGTCTCGCCGAGGGCGGGGATGCCCGCCTCCCGCCAGTCACCCGCCCCGCTGACCAGCGCGTACTCGAACACGTGCGTCCAGTGCTGGAGCTGGAAGCCGGAGCCGTCCGGGGTGGTGCGCTTCGGTGGGTCGATCCACACACCCGAGGGCCAACCGGTGCACGAGCGCATCAGCGAGACGTGCAGCGTGCCGTCCGGACCGACGGCGAACCCGGGCATCCCGCGGTTGAGCAGCGCGACGGTCCGCTCCTCGGCCGAGTTCTCCGGTACTCCAGGCTGCTGCGAGACGACGATCTCCTGGTCGTCGAGGTCCGCGACGACGGCGTCGATGGCGGCATGCAGGTCCTCCCGGCCGCGTCCGGCCACCACCAGCACCGGCAACGCCCGCGCGTCCCGCAGGTCGGCACCGGGCACCCACACCTCCGCCAACGCGCGTTCGGCGGGCACCCACAGCACGGCCCTCCCGCTCGCCGCGAGCTGCCGCTCCAGCTCCTCGTGCCAGGCGAGGCCGGCACGCCCCAGCACCTCGGCGGTGAATCCGTTCTCCGCCGGCCCGCCCAGCGCGATCCGGAAGTCCGGCAGGTTCGAGTCGACGTCGAGATCGCCGTACCGCGCGCCCTGGGCCTCCCCGGTGGTCGCCGTGACCCCGGCCCGGCCCAGCGCGGTGACCAACCGGCGTGCCAACGGTGCGGCCTCGTCGCGTGTCGGTACGACCACCTCGGCCACCCCGACCGCACGCACCACGTCGTTGACCCGGACCCGGGCCGTCGAACCCAGCCCGAACCAGGTGTGGGCCGGGTTGTCCAGCGTCCATGGATGATCGGCCGCATCCACGTCGACCAGCCCGAAACCACGCCCGATGACCGGGTTCCCGACCTCGCTCACCGGCAGTCCGCCGGCCACCGGGCACGGCCAGCGCACCCGCAGCAACTCGTCGGAGCCGGTGAACTCCTCGACCCGGGTCGAACACTCCACCCGTCGCGTCCCACGCCACAACGTGATCGCCTGCTGGTAGCGGACCGAACCCACGCGCCCCCGCACCTCGAGGCGTTGCCCCAACGCGCAGCGCAGTACCCGCACCGACTCCGCTTCGGTGTCACCGGAGACCGTCGCCGGCCCACGCGGCAGGAGATGCCAGGGGCCCTCGCCGAAGCTGGGATGGCTCGGGTGCTCGGGATAGAGGGCCAGCTCGTTGCCCACCCGCCCGGCGGCGATCAGCTCGCGGTCCAAGGCCAGCTCCCGCAGGCTCGACACCCCGCCACCCCGCCCGGGATCCACCGTGACCCGGTAGTACTCGTTGGCGATCTCGGTGCCCTCGGCCGGCGTCCAGCCGGAAGGCGTGGCAGAGGGATGCAACAGGAAGCTGCGCCATCCCAGCGAAGGAACATCGCGGGCAAGGAACGTCACACTCGTCCCGTCGTGCTCCACCAGGGTGGGCAACGAACGTCCCTCATCGTCCACAACATCGATACCCACACCGATCGGGTCCGGAAGACGGATCGTCACCAGGTCCGTTCGGTTGCGCGGCAACGAGTTCCATACGGTCGCCGGAAGGCCGCCACCCGTCGGCGCATCCACAATGGACGTCAACGTCCGCAGCACGGTGTCCCGTACCCCCACCGCGATGTCCCGTGCATCCCGCCATCCCGTCAGCAGATCCAGGTAGACCTGATCTCCTTCGGATCCGGTTATTCCGTCGTGATGCGCGTTGTACGCGAGCTGCACCCAAGCCTTCGTGAACGCGGCATCGGGATAGCGCGCCCCCGTCAGCAGGGACGCGAAGACCGCGAAGCGCTCGGCTTGCAGCAGCGCGATCTCGGCTTCCCGCTGGGCCTGCTTGGTGTCGATGTAGGAGACGTCCTTGCCGGTGTAGATCGGGTTCATGTCCCGGGTCACCGGCACCGGCTCCACCGCACGCTCGGCCAACTCCGCCCGCACCGCCGCAAAGAACTCGCGCGGCAACGCACAGACGAACCGCGGCCAGGTGTAGTAAGCGTTCCAGTCCCGCTGGATGCTCGTCACCCACTTGTTCGGCGGGCTGTAGTCGGTGCCCACCGGTAGCAGGACGTTCCGCGTGGTGGCGACCTTTTTCAGGGTCAGGAACAGCTCGTAGGTGGCGGCTTCCGCCTCGGCCAGCGACGGCGCGGAGTCCATCCAGTACCCCGCCGAGTAGTGCTGCGCCATGTAGCTGGTCAGCAGGCCACGACCGGACGGCGCGAGCCACTCGAACTCGCTGGGGAACTGCATCCGCGTCGGATCGCCCCTGCCACCCGGCCGGCCCTCGACCGGCCCCCACTGGTGGAACGGCCCACGTGCCCACGAACTGGACGACAGCCCGGCGTCCGCCGCCATGCCGGGAAACGCCGGATCGTGCCCGAACACGTCGAGCTGCCACGCGGTCCGCGGGTCCGCACCCAGCACGTGCCGCTGGAACCCCAGGCCGAGCACGAAGTTGCGGATCGCGGTCTCCGGCCCGGTCAGGTTCGTGTTCGGCTCGTTGTAGGTGCCCCCCATGATCTCCATCCGGCCGTCGGCCATCAGCCGGCGCAACACCGCGCGATGCTCGGGATGGGTGTCCCAGTACGGCTTGAGGTAGTCGACCTCGGCGAGCACGAACTTGTACTCCGGTTCCCGCAACGCCAGTTCCAGGTGGGCCCGCACCAGGTCGAAACCGGCCTGCTGGAAGGCGGCTCGCGGCGAGTCGGGGAAGTTCAGCCGATCCCAGTCGGCGGTGTAGGCGGCCTGCGTGTTCCACCACACCGGGTCGTAGTGGAAATGGCTGACCATGAACATCGTCCAACCGGGCTCGGCCACGACGAGGTCGACGTCGACGGTCGCCTCCTCGTCGCCGGAGACCGCCACGACCCGCCCGGGCACCACCGAACCCGGCCGGTGGGCCGATGTGGACACTCCCAGTTCGAAGGTGGTCCGCCCGTGCACCGTTGCCACGACGGGCACCGGGGTGTCCAGCCCCCGGCCCTCGACGTGCACCCGAACCGGGCCGGCAACCTCCGCAACCGTCACCCGCACCACCTGGAGCGGCGCGTCCTCGGGCCCGGTGAAGAGCTCGGTCGGCTCGACGGTGACTTCCACGGCCGACCCGGCTACGTCTCACGAAAACACGACGGCATATATCGACGATGACTCTCCGTGACCCCAAATACAAGGCGAACCGCCCGCGAGGCGGTAAGCAACGTCCCGGGCACCGCCTGTCACGGTCCCCGGGACAGACTCCCCGTGCTGGGTTGCTCAGGAGGTTGTCAGGGTGAGGTTGTACGCGCTGAGCACCTCCCCGATCGGCTGGTAGTAGGACACGTTGGGCTCGCCGACCTTCTCCCCACAGACGGCCTTGTCCGGCTTGCCGTCACCGTTGGTGTCGACCTCGTACCCTTGGCCGCCGCTGTTGACGCCCTGAGCGGAGGTGCCGGCGATCGCCGACCCGCCGCTGTCACCACCCTCGCTACAGGCGTCGTGCTGGGTCAGCCCGCTGACCGTCACGAAACTGTTGTCGGGCATCTTGTACCTGACAGTGACGTCGTGTGCCTTGATCTCACCGCAGGTCCAGTTCGTGGTGCGGCCCGACTTGCAGACGGTGGAGCCGACGCTGGCCTTCGAGTGACCGGACACCGACACAGCGGTGCCGTTGTACCTCCACACCGCGGCCTTGGGGTTCCAGTTGTCGGTGTCGAGCGTTGAGTACGCGTAGTCGTTCCCCGGGAAGCTGTAGTCCTTCACGTCTCCCAGGTGGGTGCCGTTGCGCGTGAACCTGCTGACGCCCTCCGCGCAGTGCCCGGCGGTGACCATGACCTCGTTGCCCGCGCTGTCGGTGGCGTTGAACCCGACCGAGCAGACGTAGGAGTGCCCGTTGCTGGTGAACTCGATCTGCTGGCCGCCGTACAGGTCGCCGGACTGCGTGGTGGGCGTGCCCGCGCTGCTCTCCACACGCACGGCGTCGCCCAGTCGCTCGGCGGTCCGGAGCAGGTCGGTGACGCCGCCGTGGCTCTCCGGCACCTGCAGGACGACCTGGTTGCTCGGGATGTCGATGTACCAGCTCGCGGCCGCGGTGGCCCGCTCCCCGGCCCGGTCCAGCGCGGCCTTGGCCCGCCGTAGCTCGTCCATGCCGCGTTGCACGGTGCGGGCCTTGGCCCCGGCTCGCCGCACCTCGGATTCGGCGGCCCTGTCGGTCAAGTTCACGACGAGGCCGCCGGAGCCCTGGTCGATGTAGGCGCCCACCGCACGGCTGCTGAGCCGGGCGGTGAGGCGGTCGGCGACCTCGGTCTGGTCGTCCTGTGCCAGGACGCGGCGCGTTGCCTCGACCCGGTCCAACCCAGTTGCGGTCAGCTGGTCGACCGCGGCGAGCTGGGCCCCGGTCAGTGGTGTCGCGCTCTGGTCGGCGATCGCCGGTGCACCGGCCACGACCAGGGTGGCGGTGGACACCGCGGTCAGGGTCGCGGCGGCGCCGAGACGCCGTGCCCTCGGCCTGCTGGGCGCGGACATGCATCCTCCTGGTGTGCAGGGGTCGACGCCCAGCGCAAGGAGAATTGCCCCTTCTGGGGGCAGGGCGTCGACACGATGGGTGATGTCCGGCGGAGTTTTCCCCGGAGATGACCGATATTCGAGTAATCAGGTCATTTCAATGAGGCATAACAGCCGGGGAATGGATACATATAGTTACATAACCTGGCTATTCGTCCGGTGTTCCCGTCGCACGCCCTCGCCGGTCGGGGCGCCATCGGGTCGCCCGAGCCGGGAACGGTGAGTCATGGCTGGACCTGACCGCGACGGTGCGAAACCGATCTCGTGTCGTCTCGCCTGGTGATAACGCCGCTGGTTACGCCTTCACCGCGCCGGTCAGCGAGAACGCGCCGCCGAGGGCGCGCGAGACCACCAGGTACAGCCCCACGACCGGGACCGTGTAGACGATCGAGTACGCCGCCAGCTGGCCGTAGGTGACCAGACCGGCCTGGCCGAAGTAGGTCAGGACGTTCACCGCGGCCGGTTGCTTGGCGGGGTCCAGCAGCAGGATGAACGGTACGAAGAAGTTGCCCCAGGCCAGGATGAAGGTGAAGATCGCGACCACGGCCATACCGGGCAGCATCAGCGGCAGCACGACCGTGCCCAGGGCACGCATCGGCGAGGCGCCGTCCACCCAGGCCGCCTCCTCCAGCTCGATCGGCACGCCGTCCATGAAGTTCTTCGTCATCCAGATGGCGAAGGGCAACGAGGCGGCCGCCAGGAAGACGAGCACCGCCAGCCGCGAGTCGATCAGGTTGAACCGCACGAACAGGCTGTAGACCGGAACCATCACGGCGGTGAGCGGAAGCCCGGTCGCGAACAGGACCGTGTAGAGGAACGGGCGACGGAACCGGAGCTGGTAGCGGGAGAGCGGGTACGCGCAGAAGGTGGCGGCAACCATGGTCACAAGCGCGGCGCCACCGGACAGCAGGACGCCGTTCCACAGTGCGCGCCCACCCGACTCCCAGGCCAGCACCGACGCGAAGTGCTGGCCGGTCAGGTCCGGGACCTGGACCCGCAGGCCCGCCGCGGCATCGACGGACGTCGTGAGCAACCACAGCAGGGGAGCCGCGAAGACCAACGCGATACCTGCCAGGACGAGGTTCGCCAGGGCCGCTGCGACTCGACGGCGGGTCATCACTTACACCTCCGCGCGGAGTGCTCGGGCGTAGATCGCGGAGAACAACGCGCCGACGCCGAGGAGGACGAACGCGATCGCCGTGCCGTAGGCGATCTCGCCGAACTCGAAGGCACGGTCGTACATCAACAGCGGTAGCGTTTGGCTCGCCGTGCCCGGGCCGCCGGACGTGAGCACGTAGATCAGGGTGAAGACACCGATGGTCTGCAGGGTGATCAGCATCAGGTTGGTCATGACGGTCCGCCGTACGATCGGCAGGACCACGTGCCAGAAACGGCGGAGGGGGCCCGCGCCGTCCACCTGCGCCGCCTCGAGCAACTCGACGTCCACATCGGACAACGCGGCTTGGTAGATGAGCATGGAGAACGCCGTGCCGCGCCAGACATTGCCCAGGATGATGGCGAGCATCGGTGCCGTGAAGAGCCAGTTCTGGCCCTCCATCCCGAGCGTGGTGAGGACTGCGTTCAGGGTGCCGTCGCCGCTGAGGAACGCGTACAACGCGAACGCGGCAACGATCTCCGGCAGCACCCACGCCGCCACGACGAGCATGCCCACGATGGCACGGATGACCTGGTTGCGGCGCTGCATCAGCACCGCGAGCAGCATTCCGAGGCAGTTCTGGCCGATAACCGCGGAACCGAACGTGAAGAGGACGGTGAGCCAGACCGCGTTCGCCAGGTTCGGGTCGTGCAACGCGCGCCGGAAGTTCTCCCACCCCACGAACTCCGGGTCACGTGCCGCTGGACCGGATAATGCGGCGTTGGTGAAGGCGGTGTAGGCGGCCCAAAGGATCGGACCGATGAAGAACAGGCCGAGGAGCAGGAACGTCGGCACCATGGGGGGCAACCACGCGAACACACCAGGCCGCCGGCGACGCATCCCAGGACCTCCTTCTTCTCTCCGCGGTACCTGTCCCAGCCCTCCTCAATGTCGTGGCTCCCGCTCGGTGCGTCAGCTCTCGATGTCCCAGGTCGTCGATGTGTCAGGTCGTTCTGCCTCAGCCCTCCTCGACCCGGTCCGGCCCGACCACCTGACGGACCCGGACCGCCCACTCGCGGCCCGCCTGCTCCGGGTCCGCGCCGTTGACCACCCGGTCCATCGCCACCTGGATCTCCTCGGAGACCTTGGGGTACTCCACCAGCGTCGGCCGGTAGCGGGTGATGTCGAGGAGCCCGGCCCAGAAGGCCGTCGACGGGTTGCGCTCGGCGAGTTTCGGGTCGCCGGCCACGTCCCTGCGGACCGGGAGCTGGCTGGCCGCGATGGCGTAGGCCAGTGAACCTTCGCGGTCGAGAGCCTTGGTGAGGAAGGCGAAGGCGCCGTGCTTGTTCTGGCTGTGGGCGCTGATGGAGAGCACCCAGCCGCCGGAGAGGCTGACCTTGCCGGGGGGCTGGCCGTGCTGGGTGGGCATGGGCGCCATGCCCATCACCTCGACCCAGTCCGGCCACTCCACCATGCCACCCGGGATCCAGTTTCCGGGCAGCCAGCTGCCGTCCAGGCGGATGGCGATCTTTCCGTCGCGGGTGAGTTCTTCTTTGGTGGACTTGCTGTATTGCGGGTCCGCGACCTGGGCCGGCGTGGGGCCAAGCCCCTCCCGGAAGACCTCGCGGACGAACCGCAGGGCGTCGGTGAACCCGGCGCTGGGTGCCACCCATCGCTCGGACTGCTCGTTGTAGAGATCTGCCGTCGGCGTGCCGTAGAGCAGCATTTCCATGGTTTGCATGGCCGCGGCCTCGCCTACCGGCTTGCCGGCTGGCACGTCGAGCGCGATGACGTCGGGATGCTTCTCCTTGATGGTGCGGGCGGTGTCGAGCACCTCGGCCCAGGTCTTCGGTTGCCAGTCGGTGGGCAGGCCGGCCTCGGTGAACAGACGCTTGTTGAACCACAGGCCGCGGGTGTCGGTGCCCATGGGGACGCCATAGATGCGGCCGTCGACGGCCCGGCCGGCCTGCTTGGTGGTCTCGACGAACTGGTTCCACTCTGGCCAGCCGTGGAGTTGGTCGTCGAGGGGGTGCAGGTACCCGGCGGCGACGTCGGCGTTGACGTTGTAGCTGTCCTCGTAGAGGACGTCGGGGGCGGTACGGGGCGAGCGCAGCATGAGCTGGACTTTGGAGAGGTACTCGTTCTCCGGCGCGACGACCGGGACTAGCTCGATCTCGGTGCCCGGGTTGTCCTGCTCGAAGGTTTTCTTGACCTGCTGGAGGTGCTGGTCGAGCTGGATGCCGGTGCCGTAGCGCTGGTAGACGACCCGGATGCGGTCGGTGTCGTCGCCGCTGCCGCCCCCGCAGCCGGCCAGGGCCGAGGTGAGGAGGAGCGTGGTGACCAACGCCCTGCCCAGCCTGTTGAGTGTCATTGGTGCCTCCAGGTGACCTGGATCACCCGACGCTAAGGCTGGGGTGGTGATCAGACAACGCACCGACCGAGTGGTCTGTACCGGGTGACGGGCACGCGTCGGGCTACCGGCCGATCTTCGAGGAAATCTCGGGTTTCGTGCTCGATGTGGACGACACCCGAGTGACGCTCACCCGGTTGACCCTTCGAGCTGGCCCATTCTCCTCACCGCTGCGAAGGCTGTTCGGCTGGACGCTCAAACCGCCCCACCGCCACTGTCATCGCAGCAAGCACCACCGCGAACACCACCAGCCACGGCAGGCGGGCCAGCACCCACCCCCAGTCGTCGGGCGAGGTGTGCAGCCCGGGCACAGGTCCGAACGGCAACAGCAACGCGGTCACCACGATCATCGCCGCCTGGTGCCACAAGAACACCGTCATGATGTTCCGGTTGAGCACCACAGTCGCCAGCCAGGCGCCGGGCCTCCGCAACAGCCGCGCGAGGTGGTTCCACAGCAACACCACCAAGCCCACCTGCACGGCCGTCAGTGCCGGCACGATCAGCGACGGCGGGTTCAGGTTCGACCGCCCCAGCCCCGTCACGCCGACCGCACTCGCCGGGTAGTTGAACAGCAGGATCAGCACCGCCATCCCCACGACACCGGCACCGATCAGCCACAGCGCGATCCGCGTTCCCGCCAGCCCGCCTCGCCCACGCGCGACACCAAGCTGGTACCCGACGAACCACCCACCCAGCACGCTCAACACGAACAGCTGGGGCCCCTCCCAACCCACGCCGAACCGGACGAGGTCGGCAAACAACACCACGCCCAACGGCCCCAGCGCCGACCAGGCGCCAAACCGCCGGTCCAGGCCCACCGCCAGCGGCGTCAGCATCGTCAGCACCGCGTACACGACCAGGAACCACAGCGGCGTGCCCAGTACCCAGACGATCGTGCCGACCCACGGGCTCAAGACGCCCAGCCACGCACTTCCCAACACCGAGAGCACGAGCAGCACCGGCACCCACACCACGGCCAGCACCAGCACCGGCCGGGCCAGCCGCCGTAGTCGTGCCGCCAACCACTCGCCGTACCAGGTCCCGCGCTCCTCGGCCGAGAGCACGCCGCGCGAGTTGACCCAGCCCCCGACGAAGAAGAACACGCCGAGCGTCTGAAGCACCCAGCTGATCGGCGCTCCCTCCGGCAGCGCGGCCAGCGGGGTGGAGATCCCGCCGTCCATGGCCACCGCCGTGACCAGCCAGTGGCCGACAACGATGCCCAGGATGGCCAGGGCACGGAGCCCGTCCACCACCCGTTCCCGGTCGGCGGGGGTGGCCGCGTCCACCCGCTCCGCGGCGGTCCGCCATTGCGTCCGGAGGGAAACCATCAGACCAACTCCCCGCTCACCAGCTCGGGCTCCCCCAGCCCGACCCGGGCCAGGTTCCGCAGGGCCTCGGTGCCCTCCGCGAAGTATCGGTCGTGTCCGTCGGCGCCGACAGTGCTGAACGAACGAGCCCCGAACGACGGGTCGTCGGGCTTCATCCCGAACCCCACCCCGAGCACCTGGACTCCCGGCACCCAACGCATCCAGTCCCCGTCGGCCCGCGCCGCCCACACCCGCGCCGAGGTGTGCAAACCGTCCCGGTTGGCGACACCCATGCCGGGGCTGCCGATCGCCACGATGTCGGTGACGTCCGACGGCAGGCGCGACGCCGCGTAACCGGCAACAACGGACCCGTAGCTATGACCGATTACGGTCACCCGGGCCTCGGGGTTCACGACCTCGATCCCCCGCATGAACCGGACGAACCGGTTCGCACCGTCCAGTGCGCGCTCACTCCGCACCATGCTCGGGCTGAACCCTTCGGGCGTGTCATATCCGAGCCAGGCGATGACCGCGACCGGCTGCCCGCCCGCCCGCGAGCCCCTCTCCCCGTCGATCATCTCCCGGTACAGGTGCCTTGCCTGCACCGCCGGCGCCCGGTCCCGAACCCCGCCGAGGCCCCTGTCGAAACGAGCCAGCGTGTTGTCCACGCCCGGCACGATCACGGCGACCCGCCGCGCCGTCGCCAGGTCGCCGAGGACCTCCACCACCTCGCCGTCCCCTCGCGGATCGAACGCGAGCACCTGCCGCCCCACACTCATCGCGCTCGTCGCCACCCCCAGATTGGCGGCGTATCGCAGATCGAGGGGCGCGCCGTCAAGGTTCCCCACCACCCGCGGGTGCCGGTCGACGAGCCCGGCGCGCTCGTCCGGCGAGAGGCCGGCGAAGAACGTCGCCACCTGGGACGGCGAGGTAGTGGCTGGATCCGGCAGGGGACGCCCGTGCACCGAGTCGGCCCGCCACGCCGCGATGCCTGCCGGCTCGTGCGCGACCGCCGCCTCCTGCGGCGGGGCCACCAGCATGAGCGCCATCGCGGCGCCCATGGCGGCAAGCATCCGTACCGGCTTGGTGATCCCACCCATTCCCGGCGCCTCCCTGCTCAAACCCGGTCCCATCCGGGCAGCGGTGACGCTAGGTATTCAATTGGGTGGAATTCGTCACTCTGCGGCGCTTCTCGCTACCCCCGTGGGGGTATGCGGCGACGGGACGTCGGTCCCAGGTATCACTCGCCGGGCACGACCAGGCCGCTCTCGTACGCGAGGACCACGGCCTGGGTACGGTCGCGCAGGTTGAGCTTGCCGAGGATGCGACCCACGTGGGTCTTCACCGTCTGCTCGGCGATCACCAGGGTCTCGGCGATCTCGGCGTTGGACAGCCCACGGGCGACGAGTCGGAGCACGTCGACCTCGCGTGAGGTCAGCTCGCGCAACCGCGTGTCGTCCATCGTGCTCCTGCGCTGCTTGGCGAAATCCCCGATAAGACGCCGCGTGACCGACGGCGCGAGCAGGGCATCGCCGGCAGCCACCACACGAACCGCATTGATGAGGTCGGCCATGGGCGCGTCCTTGAGCAGGAAGCCGCTCGCGCCGGCGCGCAACGCGTCGTAGACGTAGTCGTCCAGGTCGAAGGTGGTCAGCATGACCACCCTGGGCCGGTGCACACCGGGTGGCACGTCGAGCAGCCGCCGAGTGGCTTCGAGGCCGTCCATCTCCGGCATCCGCACGTCCATCAGCACGATGTCCGGCCGTGCCTCGCGAACCGCGGTGAGCGCTTCCAGGCCGTTCCCGGCATCGCCGACGACCTGGATGTCCGGCTGGGCGTGCAACGCCGCGCGGAAACCCTCCCGGACCATCATCTGGTCGTCGACGATCAGAACGGAGATCATGCGGAACCCTTCAACGGAAGCGTGACGGCCAGCAGGAAACCACCCTCGGGTGTCGGGCCGACCGTGATGTCCCCGCCCAGCACCCCGACCCGTTCCCGCACGTTGACGAGGCCGTGCCGCACGCGTTCGCTCTCGGGCTCGGCTGCCGGGGCGGTTCCGGTTGACGGACCGTTGCGCACCTCGATCCGGAGCTGGTCCGGTTCGTAGCCGAGCTCGACGTGCGCATCGGCGCCCGGCGCGTGCCGGGCGACGTTGCTCAACGCCTCCTGCACGATCCGATAGGCAGAGAGGTCCACGCTTGCGGGCAACGGCATCGCTTCACCGGTCACCGACTTGGTCACCTCGACACCCGTGGCGCGCAGGCGATCGACCGCGGCGTCGATCTGGTCGACACCGGGCTGTGGCGTGTGTTGCGCCGACTCGTCGGCCCCACGCAGTACGCCGAGCAGGCGACGCATCTCGTTGAGCGCGTCCCTGGCTCCTGCCGCGATCGTGCCGAACTCGGTCCGTGCGGATTCGGGTAGGTCCGGTAGCCGGTACTGTGCGGTGTCGGCCTGCACGGCCAGCAAGGACATGTGGTGCGCCACGACATCGTGCAGCTCGCGGGCGATCCTGCTGCGTTCCTGGAGCACCGCGTGTGCGGCCTCCTCAGCCCTGCGACGTTCCTCCTGTTCCTGCTTCTCCCGCTCGGCCTGCCGGCGTCGACGCACGCTGTCCCCGAGCAGCATGAGGACAGCCGCGATTGCGCCCGCCTGCAGGACGTCGGCGGTCGTCGCCGCGGCAAGTGCGAACGCACCAACGGTCAGCAACCACGCCCAGACCCAGACGGCGAACTCGGTTCGAAGCGCCACCAGGTACAGCACGACCAGGGCGCTGACGAGCATGAACGGCGACCATGGCCCGGTGACGCCCCAGCTCACCGGCAGCAGGGGTGTGACCACCAGCAGGATGAGCAGGACGCGCCAGGCAAGGAGGGGGAACCACCAGGTGAACGCGATCGGCACGGCGCTGAGCACGGCCAGGGTCAGGCGCAGGGAGACGGGCTCCACATAGCTGGTGAAGAAGGTGCCGACACCCACGAAGTACCCGGCGGCAACGCTGAGGATGACCGCGAGGACCCGAACCCACCAACTCCGTGACCTCGGCCCCGCGGATGACCCCGTGAGGACGGCACCCAGCAGGCCCCGGGGAAGCTCCCGGACAGCCCACCGTCCCCACGACCGCCAGCGCTCCTCCACACCGGGAGCGTATGTGACCAGCGCTGATTCGGCTTTGAGCGGGGCCACCCCGCAACGGCGGCGGTGCCCCGGGGGTGGAGAGACACCCGGGGCACCGCAACAGCGTTCACAACCGGTGAACCAGTGTCAGTCCCGAATCGCTTTCAGAAGCATCGGAAGCGAGTCGTGCAGTTCCCGCTCCCAGTAGGGCCAGTCGTGGGTCCCTGGCTGGTTGAGCGACGTTGTCACGTTGCCGCCCAGCTCTTTCAGCCGCTCCGCGACCGCCGCCGACTGCGCGTGGATCAACTGCTCGGCGCCGTCGAACTGCTTGTCCGGCTTGTCCAGTGGGCCGGGCTGTCCGTTGCCCGCCGAGACGTAGACCGGCATTTGGCTCAGGGCCGGGGCCAGGTCGTACGGGTTGTGCGCGGCCCAGATCTCGCGTTGCTCGACGGGGTCGCCCCACAGGCCGTTCGGGTCGTCGCTGGCGGCCTTCAGGATCGCCTGGACGAACTCCGACCCGCTCCGGTACGGCGTGAAGTCGCCCTCGGGCATGAGGGTGTGCACCAGCCCGCTGTAGGAGGCGGCCGCACGGAACAGGTCGGGGTGTCGGCCCGCGTAGCTCAACGCGCCGAACCCGCCCATCGACAGCCCGGCGATCGCCTGCCGGTCGCGGTCTACCCCGTATTCCTGCAGCAGAAGGGGGAGGAGCTCGGTGAAGTGGTAGCTCTCCCAGCGCTGTCGCGCTCCGGTCACCGCTTGGTCCGAGTCGGCCAACCAGTCGCTGTAGTGACCGTCGACCCCGCCATCCGGCATCACGACGAGCACGTTGCGCAGCTCCGGAATTTCCTCCACGTCGGTGAAGGCCGGCCACGCTCCGTACCGGTTCTCCCACCCGCAGCATCCGTGAAGCAGCCACAGGGTGGGCCACTGCTTTCCGGTGCCCTTCGTCCAGCCGTCCGGAAGGAGCAGTTGCGTTGTCATTTCCTTGCGGACTGCTGGCGACCAGACCGTCACCAGCAGTGTCCGGTCGTCCACCCGCTGTTCGGAGACGACCCGGGCCTGCTCGGCCGAAACCGCCGGCGGTGCGGGCGGCGCGGCCACGGCCGGTGTCGCGCCCAGCGGCACAAGTAGCGCTACGACCAGCGCAAACAGCCCCATGAGGGGTCTGCCTCGCGTGTGCATCCGTGCTCCTGGTCTGATTGATGGACTTGGTCAACGGCCCACGGTCCCTGGACCGGTTAACTCGAACGGGTGGTCCTGGCCACATGTGGCAGGGCTCACGGAGGCGGGTGATTTCGTGCCAGGATGGCGAGTGAGCGATCCGTCAGCGCCGACGGCCCGTCGCCCGCGCCAGACCGGTGCGCGGCGGCGACCGGTGGCGCAGTCGCGTCGGTGGCCACAAGCGACCGGGGCGGCCGAGAGGACGAGGAGACATGCATGTCGTCGCCGGAGCAATGGACCCGACCGGTGGGTCGGACGGCTGAACGGTCGCCGACCGGCGCTGCAGGAACCACTGCGGCAACCGCAGGAACGCCCACGAGGGAGCAGGTGATCGCCGGCTTGCGTGCGACCACGGAGGGTGGCGCCGACCTGGTCCAGCTGTTGAGCCCGGAGGGCGAGCGGGTGTCGCACCCCGCCTTCGACATCGAGGTCACGCCCGAGGAACTGCGTGGGCTGTACCGCGACATGGTGCTGGTGCGCCGCGCGGACCGCGAGGGCAACGCCCTGCAACGCCAGGGCCAGCTGGGTATCTGGGTGCCGCTGCTGGGCCAGGAGGCCGCGCAGATCGGCGCCGGCCGCGCGATGCGCCCCAACGACATGGCGTTCCCCAGCTACCGCGAGCACGGCGTCGCGTGGTGCAAGGGTATCCAGCCCACCGACATCCTGGGCATCTTCCGCGGCACCGACCACGGTAGCTGGGACCCGATCGCCACGCGGTTCCACCTCTACACCATCGTCATCGGCAACCAGTGCCTGAACGCCGCCGGCTACGCCATGGGTCAGCGGTTCGAGGGAAAGGTGGGCGACGACGACGGCGAGGCCACCATCGTGTTCTTCGGCGACGGCGCCACCAGCCAGGGCGACGTGCACGAGGGCATGGTCTGGTCGGCCGTCTACGACGCGCCGCTGGTCTTCTACTGCCAGAACAACCAGTGGGCCATCTCCGAACCGGTGGAGCGGCAGACCCGGGTTCCGCTGTACGAGCGGGCCCGCGGCTACGGCTTCCCCGGCATCCGGGTGGACGGCAACGACGTGCTGGCCTGCCTGGCGGTGACGCGTTGGGCGATGGACGAGTGCCGGCACGGCAACGGCCCGGTGCTGATCGAGGCGTTCACCTACCGGATGGACGCCCACACCACCTCCGACGACCCGACCCGCTACCGGCTCTCCGACGAGCTGGAGGCGTGGAAGCTGAAGGACCCGATCGAGCGGGTCCGCGTGCACCTGGTCAAGCAGCAGTGGGCCGACCAGGAGTTCTTCGACCAGGTGCAGGCCGAGGCCGACGAGCTCGCCGCGCACCTGCGCGAGTTCTGCGTGAACATGCCCGACCCGCACCCGGAGCGGATCTTCTCGCGGGTCTACGCCGAGGAGAGCCCGGTGGTCCGGCGCGAGCGCGACGAGTTCCTGGACTACCTCTCCGGGTTCGCCGACGCCCACGCGGGAGGTGAGCGGTGATGGCCGCGCCGACGATGGAGAAGCCCAGGACCAACGAGGGCGCCAAGGTGCAGACCGTGACCATGGCCAAGGCCCTGAACATGGGCCTGCGGGCCGCGATGGAGGCCGACCCCAAGGTCCTCGTGCTGGGTGAGGACGTGGGCAAGCTCGGCGGTGTCTTCCGGGTGACCGACGGCCTGCAGAAGGACTTCGGTGAGCAGCGGGTGCTGGACACCCCGCTGGCCGAGTCCGGGATCATCGGCACCGCGATCGGCCTGGCGATCCGGGGCTTCCGGCCCGTCTGCGAGATCCAGTTCGACGGGTTCGTCTTCCCCGGCTTCGACCAGATCGTCAGCCAGCTCGCCAAGCTGCACTTCCGCAGCCAGGGCAAGGTGAAGATGCCCGTGGTGGTGCGAATCCCGTTCGGTGGCGGGATCGGGGCCGTCGAGCACCACTCGGAGTCGCCGGAGTCCTACTTCGCGCACACCGCCGGACTGAAGGTCGTCGCCTGTTCCAACCCGATCGACGCCTACTGGATGATGCAGCAGGCGATCGCCAGCGACGACCCGGTGATCTTCTTCGAACCCAAGCGCCGCTACTGGGAGAAGGCACAGCTCGACCCGGGCATCACCCCCGACCCGCTGTTCTCCTCGCGGGTGCTGCGACAGGGCGGCTCGGCTACCGTTGCCTGCTATGGCCCGTCGGTGAAGACCTGCCTGGACGCCGCGACCGCGGCCGAGGAGGACGGCATCGACCTGGAGGTCATCGACCTGCGCACGCTGTCGCCGCTCGACCTTGGACCGGTGTTCGACTCGGTGCGTCGTACCGGGCGGCTGGTGCTGGTCAGCGAGGCGCCGAGCGAGTCGTCGGTGACGGCCGAGGTGGCCACCCGGGTGCAGCAGGAGTGCTTCTACTCGCTGGAGGCCCCGGTGCTGCGGGTGACCGGCTTCGACACGCCGTACCCGCCGTCCAAGCTGGAGGAGGACTTCCTGCCGGACCTGGACCGGGTGCTGCACGCCGTCGACCGTTCGCTGGCCTACTGAGGGAGTTCGGGGCAGATGCCGCAGGTGAAGCACTTTCCCCTGCCCGACGTGGGTGAGGGGCTGACCGAGGCGGAGATCCTCAACTGGCACGTCCGGCCCGGGGACGACGTCGAGGTCAACCAGATCATCGTGGAGATCGAGACCGCCAAGGCCGCGGTCGAGCTGCCGTGTCCTTATCGGGGCCGGGTGGTGGAGCTGCTGGCCGAGGTCGGGCAGGCGGTGGAGGTCGGGAACCCGATCATCGCCATCGACCTCGACCCGAGCGGGACTTCCGCGGATTCCGCCGCGGAACCGGGCGCGCCGGCATCGCGGGAGGACGCCGGCGGGTGTGCCTCGGGGCAGGTCGCGGCCAATGCCGCCCGGACCGCCAACGGGGCCCCGGCGCCGGCCAGGGCCGAGGGCGGGAAGATCGGTGAGGAAGGGGCGGACGGCCGGATCGCGACGCTCGTGGGTTATGGGCCGCGCTCGACGACGGCGAAGCGCCGGCCGCGCAAGGGCACCGCGGTGCCCTCGCAGGGTGGTGTGCCGGAGTCGGAGCGGCCTACGGCGCGGGTCGCCGAGCCGACGGTGCCGGAACGGCCCGCGGCGGCGCGGCCGGAGGTGACCGCTCCGGATGAGCCGGCGGCGCTCGTTCCACTGGCGAAGCCGCCGGTGCGCAAGCTCGCCAAGGACCTCGGTGTGGACCTGCGCACGGTGGCGGGTTCCGGGCCGGAGGGCCTGATCACGCGGGAGGACGTGGAACGCGCGGCGGCGCCCGGTGCACCGTCCACTGTGGAGGTTGTGCCGCGGGTCGAGGCGCCGGCCTACGACCCGGCCACCCGGGAGCGGCGGGTGCCGATCCGGGGTGTGCGGCGGGCGACCGCCGCGGCGATGGTGGAGAGCGCGTTCACCGCGCCGCACGTCACCGAGTTCCTGACGGTCGACGTCACGCCGATGATGCAGTTGCGGGAGCGGCTCGGGACGCACCCGGAGTTCCGTGGCGTGAAGGTGACGCCGTTGGCCTTCGCCGCCAAGGCGGTGTGCCTGGCGGCCCGGCGGACGCCGGACGTGAACGCCACCTGGGACGAGCAGGACGGCGAGATCGTCTACAAGGAGTACGTGCACCTCGGGATCGCCGCGGCCACGCCGCGTGGGCTGGTCGTGCCCAAGGTGCGCGACGCCGACCGGATGTCGTTGCGTGAGCTGGCGGTGGCGCTGGAGGAGCTGACCACGACCGCAAGGGAGGGCAGGACCGCGCCGGCCGACATGCTCAACGGCACGATCACCATCACCAACGTCGGTGTGTTCGGTGTGGACACCGGCACGCCGATCCTCAACCCGGGCGAGTCCGCGATCCTGGCGCTCGGCGCGATCCGCGACATGCCGTGGGTGGTCAACGGAAAGGTCGTGCCGCGCAAGGTCTGCCAGCTCTCGCTGAGCTTCGACCACCGGGTGGTCGACGGACAGCAGGGCTCGCAGTTCCTCGCCGACGTCGGTGCGCTGCTCTCCGACCCGGCCATGGCCATGACCTTCTAAGCTGACTGTTGTGGTGTTGCCCCGGGGCCACGGCTTCGGGGCAACACCGTGGCAGGCGCTTCGCGGCGTTGCCACCCCCGGCGACTCCGTGCTGTTTTGGCGTCTCTGCACCTAACGCGGACACCACCCGCCCTCCCAGGGGGGCAAACCCAGTTCCAGCCTACCGATCTTCGCAACCGGACCAAAACGGCTGTCCACAGGGGAAACGAGTTGTCCACAGGGCACGGCGACGGGCTTGCCGGAGCCCGCTCACGGCAGGCAGGCTCCTCGTGCAAGGACAGTGCGGATGATCAGGCCGTGGAACGGCTTGATCGCGTTGTGGTAGAGGCGTCCCCAGATGTTGTTGTAGGTAACCACGGTCGTGCACACGCCTTCGCGACCCCGGCCGCCCTCCCGGATCGCGAACGAAGTACGGAACCTGAGGTGCCTGTCGTCCCGCCCAAGCAGGACCTCACCGTCGGACACCGACAACACGATGAAGGCATCCAGCTCCCGGCCCACCTCGATCTCGACCTCGGGTGTCGGAGCCCGCGACCCGGTGTGCAGACCGAACGGCCGGACCAGGATATCGCGCACCCGCAACAGGGCACGCACCCAGCCGGGCGTAGCCGCCAGCGCTCGGCGCGCCAGCTCCGGCGCGGTCATACCCGGCGGGACGGCAACCGAGAAGGCGTCGACATGGTCCGACCGCCCGAGATCGGCCAGAGCCGCGGTCTGAACCGGATGCGCCTACCTACGCACCCGCGGTCCCGTCGTCATTCGGCCCACCCTGCCCGGCGGGAAGCGGACGAGCGCCCCGGCACGCCGGTCGCGCCGGAGCCGGGAAGGCCCCGGTCACCCGCCCGTGCCCACACGGGTGACCGGGGCGTCCCTATCCCTGTTCCCCATTTCCCGGGAAGCGCCTAACGCTCGTCCGGCTCCTCGTCGGTAGCGGCGTCACTGGTCACGTCGTCCTCGGCGAGGATGCGGTACATCGACCGGCGGGTCTCGTCGAGGACCTTGCGGGCCTCGGTGACCTGCCGCTCGTTCCCCGCGGCCAGCACCTGCATGACCGCCATGAACGTCTGCCGCAACGCGCGCCCGACATCCTGGGTGTCCTCGCGGACGTCCTCGGTGAACGCCGCCCACGGCTCACCCAGCTCGTCCCCGTGCTCCTCGACATACTCCCGGCCGGCCGTGGTCAGCTCGAACGCCCGGCGGCCACCCTCCTGCTGCACCGGCTGGATCAGGCCCTCGTCCTCGAGCTGCTGCAGCGCGGGGTACACCGAGCCGGAGCTGGGACGCCACATGTTGTCGCTGCGGGCCTTGATCTCCTGGATGATCTGGTAGCCGTTGCGCGGCTCCTCCGCCAGCAGGACCAGCGCGGCCGCGCGGACGTCCCCGCGCTTACCCCGACGCCGCCCGCCGAACCCGCGCCCCCAGTGCCCGAACGGCCAACCCGGACCGAACGGCCCGCCCGGGCCCAGGTCGAACGGGTGCTCGTGGTGCGGCGGACGCGGCGGGCCGTGCCGGTGCCCCGGGCCGTGCCGGTGGTGCTGCCGGGGTCCGCGGCGACCGCCCTCCGTCGCCATACGGAGCCAGCGGTGCGCCTCGCGCCGCAAGTCTTCGAACGCGTCGCCCGGGAAGGGCGTGGCCTGTGCTGCACCCATGAAACCCTCCGATCGTGTCGTGATCCACCTTCGTCCCTACGAAGCTCTGTCGCGACACGTTGACGATATATCGATAACTGTCGCCGACACAACCCCCGGGACATGACGAGGGGGCGTTCACAGCCGGGGCCACATCGGCTGTGAACGCCCCCTCCGGGTGCCCCCCGGGCTTGAAGGGCGGGGTTAGGCGTGTGGGATGTCGAAGAGGCTCATGAAGCCGGCCGCGAAACCCAGGTCTCCGTTGACCTTGAGCTTCCCGGTCATGAACAGCACCGGGGCCGAGGCGTTGCCGGTCGCGAGCTTGAGGAACTCGGCCGGGCCGAGGGTGACCGTGGCGCGCGCGTCCCGCGTGGTGCCCTTGTTGATCGAGCACTTCCCGTCCTCGATGACCGCCTCGTACCGGTCCAGGCCGTCCTCGCCCCGGCCACCGGTGATGCGGAAGTGCATGACCGACGACGTGGCGCCCGCCTTCTCGGTACGGAAGTGCGTCTCCATCCGCCGGAACACCTCGTCGAGGATGGGTTCGCGCAGCTCCGGAGCACCCATCACGGCCTCGATCTGGTCCTTGCCGGCACGGGACATCAGGCGCGCGAAGTTCTGCGGGGCCATCCGGGTGAGGTCGAGCGCGGCGCCCCCTTGCGCCAGCCGGGTGATTGCGGACAGCAGGGCGACGAAGTCGTCCTTGTTGAGCTCCTTGGGGTCAACGGCGCGGGCCACGCTGTCGATGTCCAGATCGGCGATGGTCTCGTCCTCCGGGCTGAGGCGGCTCAGCGCGTCGACCAGCTCCTTGGGGCCGAGCCGGGTGATGGCGTCGGCCGTGTGGTCCTGGCTCTGCGACATCGGACACCTCCGCTACCTACTAACGAGTAAGACTACTTCTGAGTAGATAATGGGGCAAGGGGGACCGTTAACCTTCTACAGACCAGTGTTCGAGGGGGTGTGATGGAGACCGAGCAGCGGGGCCGCCCGGCCCGCGTCAAGCGGCTGCCACGCGCCGTCCGGGAGCGGCAGATCCTGGACGCGGCGACAGCGGTCTTCTCCCAACGTGGCTACCACGCGGCGTCGATGGACGAGGTCGCCGAGGTGGCGGCCATCTCCAAGCCGATGGTGTACGCCTACCTGGGCTCGAAGGAGGAGCTGTTCGCCGCGTGCATCAAACGGGAGGCGACGCGCCTCACCGAGTCGGTGGGCACCGTCGTCGACCCCAACCTGGCCCCGGAGGAGCAGCTCTGGCGGGGCGTGCTGGCCTTCTTCACCTTCGTCGGCGAGCACCGGGACAGCTGGAACGTCCTACACCGGCAGGTCACCTCGGAGGGACACCCCTTCGCCCAGCAGATCGCCGAGGGGCGCAAGCGGGTGATCGCCCTCATCGGTGCGTTGCTCTCGCAGGCCGCCCAGGCCCAGGGCATGCCCGACTACTTCGTCCCGGAGACCAAACCGATCGCCGCCGCCCTGGTCGGGGCGGGGGAGTCGCTGGCCGACTGGTGGCTGGACCACCCGGACGAGACCGCCAAGGCCATGGCGTTGCGCCTGATGAACCTGGTCTGGCTGGGCTTCGGCACCCTGGTGCAGGGCCGTACGTGGCACCCGCCCGCAGGCCCGGCCGACGCCACACCCACGCCGGCCTGACAGCCCGACCCGGCCGGTGTTGTGGCCGGCGTGGGGGAGATGCAGGGAAGCCCGCCGCGCGAGCGCACGCTGTGCGTGAGGGCCGTTCTGGGCCCGAACTGGCGGTGTTCAGCAGGCAGCGCGATTCACGACATAACGCCTGGGGCCAGGCTCTCGGCCGAACCGGCGCCGGGGCCTGACTCATCCCGGACTCCGAACTTCGGAGAATGCCGAGCCTGCGTCGACCCGGGACCTGTGCGGCCTTGGCTGGTTGGGCGGGTGTCGGCCAGGGGGATCCCCGGCACTGGTCTCGTTGCGCCAGGCCCGTAATGGTGCTTCCTGGCGCGTGATTCGGTATGGCGCATGTACGGGCTGCCAGCAGGCCAGGCGAGCGCCACAAGCTGGCTTGCCCCGCCGCCGGCATCCTGAGTGCGCCGGGGCAAGCGTCAGCAACGGACCACGCCGACACGCGCATGCTCGCGCTCTCCCGACGGCATGGTCATGCGGCCGCCACGGGTGGGCACCCCGTGATGTCGTACCCGGCCCGTCGTCGGGAACCGACGAGAGGACACATCCGGCCCGGTCAGGCCGGCTGCACCGACCCCGACAGGTGCGGCTTCCCCTTCTTCGCGTCGTGCACGCCGAAGGACCAGCCCTCACCCTCCCGGGACGCCCAGAACGCAACTTTCGACGGCAGCAGGATCGGGGTCTTGAACTGCGCATCCACGGTGAACGACGCCGGGAGCCGTCCCTCGAACGCCGCCAGGCAGTGCGCCTTCGTCCACATCCCGTGCGCGATCGACCGCGGGAACCCGAACGCCTTGGCCGCCAGGTTGTTCATGTGGATCGGGTTGATGTCCCCGGACACGGCCGCGTAACGGCGCCCGATGTCGACCGGAACCCGCCACACCGCACTGGCCGGCGGCGGCTCAGCAGCCGCGGAACGCGACCGCTCCCCACTACCACCACCGCGCCGAAGCATGGTGCCGATCGCCCGGAGCACCAGTTCGTCACCGACGAACACCTCGCTGACCACGTCGAACTGCTTCCCACGCTCGTGCGGGCGCAGGTCTGCCGCCCGGACCCGGAAGCTCAGCGCCTCCTCGGCACGCACCGGTCGGAACTGCGTGATGGTGTTGCGGATGTGCACCAGCCCCGGTAGCGGGAACGGGAACGACGGATCCGTCATCAGCTTCACCTGCAACGGGAACGCGAGCACGTTCACGTAGGTCGCCGGCAGTTCGTCCCGCAGCGTGAATCCGCAGACGCGGTCGTAGTCGGCCAGCCGCTCCACGTCCACCGACACGTCCCGCAGCTCGAGCTCGACGTCGGGCAACTCCCTGCCGTGCCGGCCGAACCCGGTCAGCACCGCCTTCCGGTACAGCGCGCCGAGATTCGGCGGCGTGGAGAGCGTCTGCGTGCTCATCACGCCCCCAGCAGGCTCTGGCCGCAGACCCGCACCACGTTGCCGTTCACCCCGGTCGAACCGGGGTTGGCGAACCACGCGATGGTCTCGGCGACGTCCACCGGTAGCCCGCCCTGCGCCATGCTGTTCATCCGCCGCCCGGCCTCCCGGACGAAGAGCGGGACGACGGCCGTCATCCTGGTCTCGATGAACCCGGGCGCGACCGCGTTGATCGTGCCGCCGCGGGCGGCCAGTGTCGGAGCGAGGGAACGCACCATGCCGATCACCCCGGCCTTGGACGTGGCGTAGTTGGCCTGACCCATGTTCCCGGCGATCCCCGCGATGGAGGACACCCCGATCAGCCGGCCGCCGGGGCGCAACACCTCGGCGCCGAGCAGCACATCGTTGATCCGCTCCTGTGCGGAGAGATTCACGTTGAGCACCGAGTCCCACTGCTGCTCGGACATCTTCGCCAGCGTCTTGTCCCGCGTGATGCCCGCGTTGTGCACCACGACGTCCACGCCGCCGTGTCGCTCCTTCAGGTACTCGCCGAGCTTTCCGGGCGCGTCCTCGGCCGTGATGTCGAGCTGCACCGTCGAACCGCCGATCCGGTTGGCCACCGCGCTCAGGTCCTGGCCCTGCGCCGGGATGTCCAGGCACACCACGTGCGCCCCGTCCCGGGCCAGCACCTCGGCGATCGCCTCGCCGATACCCCGCGAGGCACCGGTGACCAGGGCGACCCTGCCCGCGAGCGGGTGCGCCCAGTCCGCCGGCGTGGTGACCTCGGCGGGGCCGATCCGGACCACCTGTCCGGACACGTAGGCCGACTTGGCCGACAGCAGGAACCGCACCGTGGACTCGATGCCGCCCTCGGCACCGGCCGAGACGTAGACGAGCTGGGCGGTCGCGCCGCGTCGGAACTCCTTGCCGACCGTCCGGACGAAACCCTCCAGCGCGCGCTGGGCGGTCGCCTCACGGATGTCGGTGCAGTCCTCCGGCGGCGTGCCGATCACGATCACCCGGCCGCACGTGACGAGGCGGCGGGCAACCGGATGGAAGAAGTCGTAGAGGCTGCGAAGCCCCGAGCTGTCCGTGATGCTGGTTGCGTCGAAAACGAGCGCGCCGTACCGGGTGCCCTCGTCGACGGTGGTCTTCGCGTCCACCTGCGCGGACTTCAGGACGCCGAGGACCGCGTCGGCGACCCGGCCCCCACCCGCGACCAGCACCGGACCGGCGACCAGGGGGTCACCGGGGCGGTAGCGGCGCAGCGGGACCGGGTTGGGCAGGCCGAGCCTCCGCACGAGCTGGCGGCCGACTCGGGACGACGCGAACTGCTGGTACCGATCTGCCATGTGACGCCTCCTACTCGCAAGTAAGCCTACTCTGGAGTAGGTTGGGGGCAAGAGGATCCATAGCACAGGATCGTGATGGAGGTCACCGATGGCCGCGAGTGTTCGCCGGGTGGCGATCGTCGGGGGTAACCGAATCCCGTTCGCCCGCTCCAACGGCCCCTACGCGTCGGCGTCCAACCAGGCCATGCTCACCGCGGCCCTGGACGGCCTGGTGAGCCGATTCCACCTGCAGGGTGAACGGATGGGCGAGGTGGTCGCCGGTGCCGTGCTCAAGCACAGCCGCGACTTCAACCTCACCCGGGAGTCGGTGCTGGGCACCCAGCTCGACCCGAACACCCCGGCCTACGACATCCAACAGGCGTGCGGCACCGGCCTGCAGGCCGTCATCGCCGTCGCCAACAAGATCGCGCTGGGCCAGATCGAGTCCGGTATCGCCGGCGGCGTCGACACCACCAGCGACGCGCCGCTGCCCGTCAACGAGGACCTGCGCCGGATCCTGATCAAGATCAACGCCACCAAGAGCACGGCGGCCCGGCTCCGGCTGCTCGCGAAGATCCGGCCGTGGCACATCATCCCGGCCATCCCGCAGAACGCCGAGCCCCGCACCGGGCTGTCCATGGGCGAGCACGCGGCCATCACGGCCGAGCGGTGGGGCATCACCCGGGAAGAGCAGGACGAGCTGACGGTGGCCAGCCACCACAACCTGGCCGCCGCCTACGACCGCGGCTTCTTCGACGACCTGGTGACGCCGTACCTGGGGCTGGTCCGGGACCAGAACCTGCGCGCGGACACGTCGCTGGAGAAGCTGGCCAAGCTCAAGCCCGTGTTCGGCAAGGGCGAGAACGCCACGATGACGGCCGGCAACTCCACCCCACTGTCCGACGGCGCCTCGACGGTGCTGCTGGCGAGCGAGAAGTGGGCCAGGGCGCGCAAGCTACCGGTGCTGGCGCACATGACGTTCTGCGAAACCGCCGGCGCGGACTTCGTGCATGGCGAGGAGGGTCTGCTGATGGCCCCGGCCTACGCCGTACCGCGCATGCTCGCCCGCGCTGGCGCGGAGCTGAAGGACTTCGATTTCTACGAGATCCACGAGGCGTTCGCCTCCCAGGTGCTCTCCACGCTGAAGGCGTGGGAGGACCCGCAGTTCTGCAAGGAACGCCTGGGTCTGGACGGGCCGGTGGGCTCGATCGACCGCAGCAAGCTCAATGTCAACGGCGGCTCGCTGGCCGCCGGCCACCCGTTCGCCGCCACCGGTGGGCGGATCGTGGCGAACCTGGCGAAGCTGCTGAACGAACGGGGAAGTGGCCGCGGCCTGATTTCGATCTGCGCGGCCGGTGGCCTCGGCGTCACCGCGATCCTGGAGAAGTGACGTAAGAAAGTACGCACCTCTGGGGATTACCGTGCGATCGCACGGTAATCCCCAGAGGTGATCTTGTGGTGGCGACACGCCGGCCGACCCGGAACCCGCGGTCCCCGGCGAACGATCTGCCTGGGCTACCCGGTTCCCTCCGAAAGCGCTGCAGCCTGTACAAACTCCGCTCGACAGGGACCGGGCGCGCCGACGCGGCAGCTGGGTCGGCCTCCGTTACATGCGCCGGACTCCCTGTGGATAACCGGTTTCTCCTGTGTACAGTCGTTTTCGCCCACTCGTGAAGATCGGTACGCTGGAACTGGGTTCGCCCCCCGGGAGGGTGGGCGGTGTCAGCGGAAAGGCTGGAGCGCCGCTGCCGACGGCAGGCGAAGCTAGGGTCGACGTGTGGGAACTGACAACACGCCAACCGTCGCGGTGTTGGGCACCGGCATCATGGGGGCCGGCATGGCCCGCAGCATCGCCCGGACCGGCCTGCCACTGCGAGTGTGGAACCGAACCAGGGACAAGGCGGCGCCACTGGCCGAGCACGGCGCCACCGTCGCGGACAGCCCGGCCGAGGCCGTCGCGGGCGCCGATGTCGTGGTCACCATGCTTTTCGACGCCGTCTCCGTGGCCGACACCATGCGCCCAGTCCTCGGGGCGATGCCCTCGGACACCGTCTGGGCCCAGATGAGCACGGTTGGGCTCGAGGGAACCGCCCAGCTCGCCGACCTGGCCGCCGAGCACGGCGTCGGTTTCGTCGATGCCCCGGTGCTCGGCACCCGGCAGCCCGCCGAACAAGGCACGCTCGTCGTCCTGGCCTCCGGGCCCGATGCGCTCCGGGTGCGCGTCGAACCCGTCTTCGACGCTGTCGGGTCACGAACCCTGTGGGTGGACGAGCAGGCGGGATCCGCGAGTCGGCTCAAGCTCGTGCTCAACGCGTGGGTGCTGTCCATCACCGCTGGCACCGCGCAGTCGGTGGCGCTTGCCCAGGACCTCGGGCTGAACCCACGCCTGTTCCTGGAAGCAATCGCGGGTGGCGGTACGGACAGCCCGTACGCGCAGCTCAAGGGCGCAGCGATGATCGAAGGGCGGTTCGAGCCCGCCTTCGCTCTCGAGGGCGCGGTCAAGGATTCCGCGCTCATCGCGGCGGCGATGCGGGAGGCTGGCACCGACGCCTCCGTCATGACCGCCCTGCACGAGCGATTCCAGTACGCCGCGGAACTCGGCCACACCGGCGCGGACATGGCAGCCGTCTACCACGCCTTCCGCTCCGTTCAACCTTGACCTCGAGTTAGGTCGAAGTTCTAGCGTGGAGGTTGAGAACGAACGGACACCGTCGAAGGGGTCAGCATCATGGCGGTCTATCTCAACCACACCATCGTCCGGGCCCGTGACCGGGAGGCAACGGCAGACTTCTACGCGAAGACGTTCGGCTTCCGCGAACCCGCCGAGTTCGGACCGTTCCTGGTCCTGGAGACGGACAACGAGGTCAGTCTCGACGTCCTGCACGACGACGGCGAGATCGCCCCGCAGCACTACGCCTTCCTCGTCAGCGAAAGCGAGTTCGACGAGATCTTCAGCCGGGTCCGCGAACAGGGGCTGACCTACTGGGCCGACCCGTACCACAACGAGCCCGGCAAGATCAACCACAACGACGGCGGCCGGGGCGTGTACTTCGACGACCCGAACGGCCACAAGCTGGAGATCATCACCCGCCCCTACGGCAGCGAGGACTCCTGATACTCACGGGGAAACCAAGCCCGGCCGACAAGTGGGCAACAACGACGACGCGGCCTCTCCGACACCGGAGAGGCCGCGTCATGCCGGCGGTCTACCTGCGGAAGAAATGCTCCCGCTGGCCCAACCGAACCAGGCGCAGCCATTGCAGGAACGCCTTCGGATCACGTCGCACACCGAGGAAGTACAACCCGAACCGGACCACCTCGAGCAGGCCGAGTTTCCGCATCCCTGGCTGGGAAAGCAGATAACCCCGGTTCCGGTAGGTGTAGTAGCGCTTGACCTCGTTCTCCGGATCCTGGGCGTGGAACCGGCCTCCCAGCATCGGCTTGAACTCGTCCGAACCGTCGGGATGTACGTAGGCGGCCCGCAGCGACGTTCCGAACGGCAACCCGCTGCGCACCAGGCGCCGGTGGATCTCCACCTCGTCGCCCCGGACGAACAGCCGGTAGTCCGGCACCCCCACCACGTCGAGCGTGGACGCCCGGAACAACGCCCCGTTGAACAACGACGCGATGCCCGCCCGGAAGTCGCTTCCCAGCTCGGTGACGTTCCGCTTCCAGTTCAGGCCCCGCCGCAGCGGGAACGCCAGCCGGTCCGGCTGGTCGATGTTGACCACCATCGGCGACACCGCGGCCAGCCCCCGCCGCTCGGCCTCCGCCAACAACACCGCCAGGACGTTCTCGTCGGCTGGGTGCCCGTCGTCGTCGGCCAGCCACACCCACTCCGCGCCCAGCGCGAGCGCGTGCAGCATGCCCAGCGCGAACCCACCCGCACCGCCCAGGTTCCGGTGCGACGGCAGGTAGGTGGTCGGAACCGCGCAGTCCGCCACCACGTCCTCGGCCGGCCGGTCCGGGCCGTTGTCGACCACCACGAGGTGGTCGGGGACCCGGCTCTGCGCCGCGATCATCTTCAACCCGTCGGCCAGCAGCTCACGCCGGTGCCGGGTGACGATCACGGCCACCACCGCGCCCTTCGGCAACGGCGGCCGGACGGCCGAGGACTCCTCGCTCATGCGGTACCGCCCGTCCCGGTCAAATCGCCCAGCCGCTCCAGGACGTGCGGCGGCAGGTTCTCGAAGGGATCGTGGCCCTTGTAGGCGGTCAACACCTCACGAAGGCCGCCCTTCATCTTGATCTGCCCCTGGTCCATCCAGATCGCGCTGCTGCACAACTCGATCAGCAGCTCGTCGGCATGCGAGGCGAAGACCAGCAGGCCGGACCGCTTCACCAGGTCCGTCAGCCGGTCCCTGGCACGCTCCATGAATGCCGCGTCGACGGCGCCGATACCCTCGTCGAGCAGCAGGATCTCCGGGTCGATGGAGGTCACCACGCCCAGCGCCAGCCGCACCCGCATACCGGTCGAGTACGTGCGCAGCGGCATGTGCAGGTAGTTGCCCAGCTCGGTGAAGTCGGCGATGTCGTCGACCCGCTTCTCCATCTGCTTCCGGGTCATGCCCAGGAACAGGCCGCGGATCATGATGTTCTCGTAGCCGGAGATCTCCGGGTCCAAGCCGACACCAAGGTCGAACACGGGTGCGACCTTGCCGACCACACGCGCGCTGCCTCGGGTCGGCTCGTAGATACCGGAGAGCAGGCGCAGCAAGGTCGACTTGCCGGCGCCGTTGTGGCCGACCAGCCCGATCCGGTCGCCGTGCCCCAGGGAGAGCGTGATGTCCCGCAGCGCCTCGATCACCGGAACCTTGCTGTCGGTGCCGATCTTGCCGCCGGCCTTGCCGAGCACGGCCTTCTTCAACGATCTGGTCTTCGCGTCGAAGATCGGGAAGTCGACGCAGGCGTTGCGGACGTCGATGCTGACCACGGCTGGCCTCACTCAGACCCAGTAGGAGACGCGGGAACGGTAATTCCGCAGGAAGATCAGTGCCAGAGCCCATCCCACCACGGTGATGCCGCCGACCACGATCCAGTGCCGGGGCTCCACGGGCTGACCTAGCAGGGGGTCGCGCACGACGGCCACGTAGTGCAGGAACGGGTTCAACTCGGCGTACTGCGCCCGGGGCGTGTTCGCGAGCAGCGCGTTGTCGTACTTCCAGACGATCGGCGTCATGAAGAACAACAACTGGGTGATGCTGCTGATGATCGGTGGGATGTCGCGGAACCGTGTCGCGATGATGCCCACCAGCAGCGCCACCCACACGCCGTTGAGGGCCACCAGCATCAGCCCCGGGATGGCGAGCAGCGTGGCCAGCCCGAGCGGGTGCGGGAAGACCACCATCAGCACGACGTAGACCAGCAGGTTGTGCGCGAAGAACAGAGACTGTCGCCACACCATGCGGTAGATGTGCACGCTCAGCGGTGCGGGCAGATGCTTGATCAGGCCCTCGTTGGTGATGAAGACCTCGGTGCCCTCGTTGATGCAACCCGCGATGAAGTTCCAGACGATCAACCCGACCGCAACGTAGGGCAGAAACTCCGGGACCTCGGTTTTGAAGAGCGTGGAGTACAGGATGCCCAGTGCGACCGCGGTCATGGCGGTGCTCAGGGTGATCCAGAGCGGACCGATCACCGAGCGGCGGTACCGCTGCTTGATGTCCTGGAAGCCGAGGTGACCCCAGAGCGGGCGCTGGCGCCAGCCCTGGGCGAGGTCCTGGAACGCCCGCCGGAAGCTGCGGGACGGTGCGTGGGGCAGCGTGGGTGGCTGCTCGACCGTGCTGGGAGCTTGCACGGTAGCCGAGGGTACCGGCGGGTCCGTGCTGGTCTTGCGGCGGTCTGTCACGTTCCGGTCACGCGCACGACGACTTGCTCGTTGTCGATCGTGTACGCCTCGTACTTGAAACGGACACCGGTCTTGGCGACGTACTCCTGCCACGCCCGGTACTCGTGGCACTGCCAGCCCGGGTAGTTGAAGAACTCGTCGAAGACGATGACGCTGCCCGGCTGCAGGCGGGGCCCGACCTGCTCCAGCACGGTCCTGGTCGACGAGTACAGGTCGGCGTCGACGTGCAGGAACGCCACCGGGCCCTGGTGCTCGGCCAGGAAGGCGGGCAGGGTGTCGTCGAACCAGCCCACCACCAGCTCGGCGCCGGGCACGTCGGGGAGCCCGTCCACGGTGAACATGCCGGCCGGGAACCCGGACCGCCAGCCCTCGGGCAGGCCCTGGAACGAGTCGAACCCGTAGACCTCCTTGCCCTCCCGGGCCTGGGCGATGATCTTGAGCGTGGTCCCGGTGTAGACGCCGAACTCCAGCGCCATGCCTGCCTGCTCGTCGGCCAGTGACAGGGCGTAGTCGAGGGTGGCGTGCGGGTGCGGGAAGTGCGGCACCGGCCCCATCCGCTCCCGAACGAGCCGGGCGCTCTCGGTGGCGGCCTCCCTCTCGCCCGCGTACAGCAGGTCCCGCCGGGCGCGGATCTCGAACTCCTTGACCGCCTGGATCACCCGTTCGACCTCGCGGTGAACCTCCGCACGCAGCTCGCGAAGCTCAGCCAGCTGGCCGTTCAGCTCGTCCATCTGCTGCCGGTGGTAGCGGGCAACCACATCGTCCACCGCACGCATGAGCTTCGCCCGGAGTATCTCGCGGGCCCGGTTCAGCGCCTCGTGGAGCACGTCGAGGTCCTTTCGCCGCGTGACCACGTGGTCATCGTATGTGAGCCTGGTGTGATGCCCGACACTGGTCTCCTTCGGGAGCGGTGGACGAGTTAAATGAAAACAGTTATCGTATTCGTCTGCGTCGTCCGTCCTGCCGGTCCGCCTCCTGGGGGTATCCCATGCGCCTTGCGCGCGCTGCCGCCGTCCTTGCCGGTACCGCCCTGCTGGCCAGTTGCTCCAGTGCCACCTCGTCCGCCCCGCCGAACCAGTCGCCACCGAGCATCAATGTCTCGGTCGCACCGTTGGAGCCGGCCCTGCACGTCACCGACCCCCACGGCCAGGAAATCACCCTGCCCGCGGCGCCGGAGCGGATTGTCTGCCTCACTGGTCTCTGCGACGACGCCCTTGCCGAACTGGGCGTGAAACCGGCCGGCACCAGTAGCCCGACCTTGCTCACACACCCCGCGCTCCTCGGCGCCGCCGGGGCAGGGGTAGCGGTGGTGCCTGGCACCTTCGGCAGCGAGGACGTCGAGGCCGTCGCCGGCATGCGACCAGACCTGGTCATCGGCCTGGAGGGCGTGCACGACGCCCTCCGCCCCGCCATCACCAGGTTCGCGCCGCTGTGGACGGTGGGGCCGAAGGACTGGCAGGAAAGCGTCGGCTACCTCCGTGCGCTGGGTGCACTGACGGGAAGGACCCAGCAGGCCGCCGATGCCGAGCGGCGGTTCCGGCAGAAGCTGGCTGACGCGGTGCGCACCAGCCGGGAGCGGGGCCTGCGGGACCGCACGGTCCTCGTGATGTACGGCAGCGCCGACTCGATCAGCGTCGACACCGCCGACTCCCTCACCGGCCGGCTGCTCGGTGAGCTGTTCGGCTACCCCTGGCCGGCCAGGGGCACCGACGCCGACACGGCGAGCACCTACAGCGTCGAGGAGATCCTGGCCAAGCAGCCGGACGTCGTGTTCGTCTACTCCCTGCTGTTCAGCCCCACCGACAAGAAGCTGTCCGAACAACTCGCGGACAACCCGGTGTGGGGCCAGGTGAAGGCCGTCCAACACGGCAACGTCCACGAGACGCACGCCAAGCTGTGGGGCGCCGGTCGCGGGACCCGCAGCCTCGGCGCCATCGTCGACGAAGCACTGGACAAGGTTGCCGCCGCCCGGTGAGAGAACGGCTGCTCGTCGGCGGCGCGCTGGTGGCCGCGGCCGTGGCCACGTTGTGCGTGGGCACCCCGTTCGTGTCCCCCGTTCGCCTCGCCGACGCCCTGACCGGCTCCGGCCTGGAACACGCGTTGGTCGTGCAGGTGCGGGCCCCACGCCTCGCCCTCGGCCTGCTGGCCGGTGCGGCGCTGGGCGTGGCGGGCCTGCTGCTCCAGGAGTCGCTGCGCAACCCGTTGGCCGTCCCGGAGCTGCTGGGCGTCTCCGGCGGTGCGGCGGCGGCCGTCGGGGCCTGCGTGGTGTGGGCCCTGCCGGTTCCAGGTGCCCCGCTGGTGCCCGCCCTGGCCGGCGGTGTCACCGGCGGGCTGCTCACCCTCCTCGCCGTGCGCGGTGCCGTTGGTCCCGCCGCGGCGCTGCTGACCGGGGCGGCCGTCAGCGCGGGAATGCAGGCCCTCCTGCTCGTCGCGGTGTCCATGTCCGACTCGCGCGAGCAGGGGGTGCTGTTTCGCTACCTCCTCGGCTCCCTCACCGGCACCACCTGGTCGACGGCGGTCGCGGCCGTGCCCGGGCTCCTCGCGGCCCTGCCCTTGGCCGTGCTCGCGGTGCCCGCTCTCGGGGTACTGCGGCTCGGTGATGAGACGGCGGAGGCGGTCGGCCTGCGCGCCGGACCGGCCCGCGTCGCCGTACTGGCCATCGCGTGCGTTCTGGTGGCCGCCGTGGTGGGCCCGACGGGGCCGATCGCATGGGTGGGGCTGCTGGCACCCGCCCTGGCCCGGCGGTTCCGTTCGGACTCCCGGGCACGGCTTGGTTGGTCGGCGGCGTTCGGTGCCCTGGTCGTTGCCGTCGCCGACCTCGTCGCCCGCACGTTGCTGTACCCGGTGGAACTGCCCGTGGGCGGGCTGACCGCGGTGGTCGCGGTGGTGGTTGGGCTCGCCCTGCTGCGTCGGCGGCGCGCGGAGGCCCTGGGATGAGGAAGCTCGCGTGGCTGCTTCTCGCGGTGGCCGCTGCCGCCCTGGCCCAACTCGTGATCGGGCCCGCGGTCGGTCCGGTGGCCTCGGTGCGGGCCCTGTTCGGTACGGCCGACGGCACGACCGCACGGATCGTCGGTGGGCTGCGGGTCCCCCGGGTGTTGGTCGCCCTCGCCGCGGGCGCCTGTCTCGGCCTGGCCGGTGCGGTGCTCCAGGCGGTCCTCCGCAACCCCCTGGCTGCACCGGAGGTGACCGGGGTCGGCTCCGGGGCCGTGCTCGGCGCCGTGACGGCGACCGTGTTCGGCGCGGCCGGTGCCCCGAACGTCCTTGCCGCCGCGGCGGTCGTCGGCGGCACGCTGGGCGGTGGGGTGCTGTGGCTGGTGGCGGCCCGCACCGCCGCCGAACCGGTTCGCCTCGCCGTGCTGGGGGTGGTCGTGTCGGCGGTGCTGGCCGGGCTGAGCCTGGTGTTGCTGACCGCGCGCCCGCAGCTCGCCGGGGCGGTCGCGCGCTGGCTGGTCGGCTCCCTCGCCAGCCGGACCTGGGAACACTGGCACGCGTTGTGGCCGTGGCTGATCGTGGTGATGTCCGCACTCGCGCTACTCGGCCCCGCCCTGGACCTGCTTGCGGTGGACGACGATCACGTCCGTGGCGTCGGACTGGCGGTCGGGCCGTGGCGGGTCGCAGCACTCGGGGCGGCCGTGCTCGCGGTGGCAACGGCGGTGTCGGCGGTCGGCGCGATGTCCTTCGTGGGGCTACTCGCCCCGCATGCCGCACGCCTGCTCGTTGGCGCAGAACACCGTGTGCTGCTGCCTGCAGCCGCGATGTCCGGTGCGGCGGCCGTGGCCGGTGCTGATGCGTTGGCGCAGGCGGTGAACTCGCTGGCGGGTGGTCAGCGCATGGGTGTGCCCGCGGGCGCAATCACGGCAATGGTCGGGGCCATGGTGTTGGTCGCGGTGGCGCGGCGAAGTTCGCGTTCGATCCTAAGAGGGTGTGGGTGAACCCGGTCGAGGCGCGCGGCATATCGGTCCACTATGGACCTCGTGTCATTCTGTCCGAAGTGGACGTCTCGGTGCGGGCGGGCGACTGGCTCGCCCTGGTGGGCCGCAACGGGTGCGGCAAGACCACCCTGCTGCGGGTGCTGGCCGGTCTGCAACGACCCCGGGCCGGCGAGGTTCGGCTGGGCGGGGATGACCTGCGCCGACTTTCCCGGCGCTCGGTGGCTCGCCGGCTGGCCGTTCTCCCGCAGGCGATGCCGGCCGTGCCCGGCCTGACCGTGCGGCAACTCGTCCGGCAGGGAAGGTATGCGGTACGTGGGCCGCTCGGGATGCTTCGTGCCGGGGACGATGAGGCCGTACGGCGGGCGCTGGCCGAGACCGGGGTCGGGGCCCATGCGGACACGCCCGTGGACCGACTCTCCGGTGGCGAGCGGCAACGGGTCCGGCTGGCGTTGGCACTGGCCCAGGACGCGCCCGTGCTGCTACTCGACGAACCCACGACCTACCTCGATGTCCGGCACCAGCTCGAGGTTCTGGACCTGGTGACCCGGCTGCGCGCCGAGCGTGGCCTGACCGTGGTCGCCGTGCTCCACGACCTCGCGCAGGCCGCGCGTTTCGCCGACCACGTACTCGCCCTCCGGGACGGCCGGGTGCACGCCGACGGACCCGCCACGGAGGTCGTGGATTCCGACCTCCTCGCTGAGGTCTTCGGTGTGCGGGGCCGCGTCTGGCACGACTCCGTGACCGGCCGGCCCACCTGTGTCTACGACGCTGTTCTCTGAGGTGTGGGGATGAGCAGCAGCGCCCGTCCGCGGTGTGCCCGACCATCCGGTACACCTCTGTGCTACTCGCGCCGTGACCCACCATCGCGGCGGGGCGGCCGGAGAGTGGCCGAAAACGTCCGCGGGTACCCGGGGCCGGGCCTCTCCTTCATTCGCCCGGGGCGCGGAGCACGTCCGCCAGTGACCTCGCCGGATGGCCGGTGATGTCCGGTACGGCACTGCTCACGCCTTCCAGCTCACCGGCCGCGATCGCCGTGTAGGTCGACACCCACGCGTCGACCTGCCAGTCCGGTGCGCCGAACCCGGCACGCGAGTCGTATGCCTCCGGAACAGTTTCCGGGTAGTAGGTCGTCTTGCGCCCGGTCACCGTGGTGATGACTTCGGCAACCTCGTCCAGAGTGAGCGACTGCGGCCCGGTCAGGTCGTAGGTCGCCCCGACGTGTGTGTCGGGGGAACGCAGGACAACGCTGGCGACATCGGCGACATCGTCCAGCGCTACGGCGGCAACGCGCCCCTGCCCCGCCGGTCCCCGGATCACCCCGTCGTCGCCCCTCATCAGGGCTAGGAAGTCGGCGTACAGGTTGTCCCGCAGGAACGTGAAACGGAGTCCACTTCCCCGGATGTGCTCCTCGGTGAACCAGTGATCGCGGGCGAACGTGAAGGTCGCGGACGGGCTGGCCCCAGCGAACGACGTATAGACGAGGTGCTGGATCCCCACGGCTGCTGCGGCGTCGGCAAAGGTGCGGTGCTCCGTCATCCGTTGCGGGCTCTCGGTAGCCGACACCATGAACACCGTGTCGGCACCTTCCAGGGCACGTCGGACCGCTGCACCGTCGCCGTACTCCGCCTCGACGGCTGTCGCACCATCGAGCTGGGGAGCGCGGGAAAGATCACGCACGACCAGCCGTTGCGGCACTCCGGCTCGGGCGAGCCGACGAGCTACCCGGCCACCCAGCCGGCCGGTGGAACCGGTCACAACAAGCACGCTCGTAAGCTAGCCAACCTCCTGCCGTCCCGCCGGTTGGGGTAACCCTGCCGAGACTTGGTGCTTCCGCTGCCGACGGAGCACCCGTGCGGGCGAGTCCCCTGATGTGCCCGGCCAGCGCGGTAACCGCGGCCAGGCAGAAGCATCGACGCGTCTCATCCACCAGCGTCAGGGGTGAGGGGCCGCAAGGGCAATGGCCGGCAGCTCCTCGTGCTGATGGGGCGTAGCCCCGACCGGCTCCCTAGCTGTCTCGGCACGCTCTTGGTTGCCTTCTCGGACACATTCGTCGATAGCGCCAATGGAAGATCGTTGGCGCCACACCCGGGCTGGCGCCGCCGCGATCGTGATCAGCCAGTAGGAGGCGACTAGGACCCCAGCAGGCAAGCAGGCAACACGTCCACCGGCAGGCCACACGGGCCCGTGGGTGCTCGCGCGGGGGCATACCCGTCGGATCCTCGACTCGTCGCCGGCCCGCCGGGTGGTACCGGTACGTCCTGGTCCCGGCGCGGCTACGTCTATCCGCCCATTGCTGGGGCCGGTCGTGCGGCCGCTCCCCGAACGTCCCCGCACCGCAGCGGATACGGCCACCCCTGTCGCTGGGTCCGGCGGTGCAAAGGTCCGCTGCGCTTACTTCCCTTGCCCCAGCGACCACGCCTTCCTACGCACAGTGGAAACCCTCGCATCTCATCGGCCGCCGGAAGCGGTGGGGGGTGTGCGGCGCCAGTGCGCTTCTGCGCGCAGTGGGGAACACCATGCCGCCGCAACGCCCAACGCGAGCACGCCCAACGCAACACCCAGCGCGGCGTGCGGTCCGACGCTGACCGTCATGGCTCCCGCCAACATGGCACCCAGTGGTTGGCCCAGGCCCCACGCCAGCATGCGGGCGGTCGTGTTGACCCGCGACTGCAGCTCGTCAGGGGTCACCTGTTGCCGGTAGCTGACCCCGTTGATCACGACAATCGTTGCTGTCACACCCCACGCCGATGCCGCCGCTCCGGTGATCAGCCAGTGGGAGGCGACGAGCACCCCCAGCCCGCACGCGAGCGAAGCAGGCAGGGCGAGCAGGGCTAGGAGTGCCGCGCCGTACCTTCTGACCAGCGGGGGCGTCAGACGGGACGCCGCCAACGCCCCCACGCCCCAGCAGCTCATCAGCACCGCGAGCCGGGCGTCTCCGGACGGTGCTACCCCGAGCACGCGATCCGCCCAGGGCACGAGAAGTGAGATCCACGCCCCGGTTCCCACCGCGTGCGTCACCCCGACCAGGGTGAGAACACGAACCGTCCCGTGTCGCCAGAGGAACGTCAAGCCATCCCGTACATCGTGGACGACGAAACCGGACACAGTGGACCGTCGTGTGGATAGCGCACGGGTTATTGCTCGGATCAGTAGGGCGGAGGCTACGTAGGTCACCGCGTCCACGGCAAGGAGCGCCGCCGGACTCACCACGGTGACCACCAGTCCCGCCAAGGGTGGGACGAGAAGCTCGGCCAGCGTGGTCGCACCGTAGACCGACGCGTAGGCCGTGGTGAGTCGGTCCCTACCGACGAGGGAGGGCAATGCACCGAAGTTGGCCGCGTCGAACACCACGAACAAGGACTGGACGGCAAAGGCTACGAGGACGATGTGGGGCGCCGTCACCGCATCGGCGGCCCAGGCAAGCGGGATCGTGGCGAGGAGCGCCGCGCTGACGAGATCCGCGGACACCATGAGTCGGCGACGGTCCACGTGATCCGCGAGTGCGCCCGCCACCAACCCGAACAGGAGGTAGGGCAGGGCTTCCACCACGGCGACGGCGGAGGTCCAACCGGGCGAACCAGTCAGCCGGTAGACCAGGACCGGCAGCGCAACGGCGGTGATCAGCGTGCCCGACACCGACACCACGCGCGCCAGTAGGTAACGGCGGAAGTCGGCGACGGGGCGCGTGGGTCTGGCGTGCTCCAGGGCGGTCGTCACCGGACACCTCCTGTGGGTCCCAGAGTTCTGCGACGTCGCGTGTGCGGATCGTCGAGCGGTGCGCGCCGCCTCCGCGGTGATGTCGGATCCGACGGCAGGGCCGCACCGGACCTCGTGACGCCGCCGCCATCCCAGCCTAGACGAGAACGGTTGTCATATTCGATTGGGGCCGTGTCGACCCGTTACCCGGAGAGGCTGCTGTTGACGTTGATCGACCGGGGGAGTCCGACGTCGCGGTCGATCGCCGGCGCGCACAGGCCGGGGCACGGCCGTGCCCCACTCTCGGGGGAGGCCGGAGCAACGCCACTGGCCCAAAGTCGAACCAAGATCCACTGGTCACCGGTGGCGTGCAGAAACATGGACGCTCCTACGCCTGTTCGATCGCTAGGTGAGCCGGGATCGAGGTCGGCGTCGATCCGCGCTGCGCTGGTCCCGGTGCTACTCGCGTGAGGCGTGGTGCTCCCCGCCGTGTGTTGCGCCTCGCCGCGCGTTGCGTCCTCCGTGCGTTGCGTTGGCTTGAGCGAGCCTCCCATTCCTTGTTGGCAATGATTTTCATTTGTGGTACTCCTGGTATCCGCCGGCCGGACGGTCGGGCAACGTGGAAGGAGATTCGCCATGGACAAGGTCTTTGTGCGCGTGGAGAACGAGCGCGAACTGCCGCACAACTCCGCCAGTCACAGCAACGCGCTGGTCGAGAACCCCTTCGGGGACGACCAGGAGTGACTCGCTAGTGGTCGCCGCCCCAGCCCCGGGGCGGCGACCACCGCGTCGTCAGCGGTCCGAGAGGTGGAGGGTGATGGCTCGAGAACTGGCGCCGGGCGCGGCGTTGTTCGCGGTCCCGGGGCGCGGGGACGTCCTACGCGCGCTCGACGGGGAGTTCTACGACGTCGCGTTGCCTGAGGAGGATCGCCGAGCGGTGCGCGCCGCCCTCCGTGGTGACGTCGGAGCTCACGACACGGCCTCGCCAGTGGCCGGCGACGCCGTTTCCTCGAGCGGCCAAGCCGGTCTGAGCGGTGAGGGTTCAGGCTGTGCCGCCGATGCCTCGGTTGCGCAGCGGGCTAGGAGCGCGGATCCCCCGGGTGGACAGGGCGACCGGGCTGCTGATGGTTCCGAACGGCAGGACCCCGGTGCTGATGACCCTGTTCGGCGGGATACCAGTGTTGGTGGCCCGGATCAGCAGGCTGCCAGCGGTGCCGGTGATCCGGACCAGAAGCGGGGAGACCGGAACGATCGTCAGGTTCAGTGGGCAGACCACGCGGCCCGCGTTGCTGATGGCACGACTGGGCAGGGGAACCATCACGTAAGGCACCCGCATCGGTCGGTGGGCCCGAACGTCAACGGATCCACCTGGGGAGCGGGTCCGGCGGAACCGTCGGCACTCACCGCATTCGCCGCTGCCGGCTACCTCGGTAGGCGGCGACACTGGCCCGAGGAGCTGGCTCGGATTGGTGTCCTCGGCGACCATCTTGCCCTCCCCGTCCTCGACGCACTGGACATCTTCGGGGCGCGCCCACTTCTACTCCGGAAACCGTCCGAAGTGGACAACTACGAGCTTGCAGCCGTTTGCGCTGTCGCCAACGGGCCCGCGCCCGAGCACTGGCTCGACCTCGACCACCTCCCCGGCCGCGGCATCGCCTGGCAACGCGTCAGCCGGGAAGGCCGGCACGTCGTGCTGGAACCGGTCGCCGGCCGCGCCGGCGACGTCCGGCATGGCGACGTGCGCCGGCGCCGCCTCGCAGCGGCGGGATCAGGCCACCGCCATCTGACCGCCTACTGGTCAGGCCACGACGCCATGACCGGAGACGAGCGCCCGGATCCCGCCGAACAAGCCCTCATCGCGCACCTCACCGCACTCGACCTGCGTACCTGGGCCCTCGGGCACATGCCGCGCGGCGGCTCCCTGACCCCCGGCGCGGTGCCTCCCCCGCGCCGGGTCCGCATCCTCGACCTGGACAGTGGCGCCATCAGCGACCACCCGGTGCTTCCGGTGCCGCCTTGCGCCCCGTGATCCACGTCGAGCAGCACAGGGTGCACGGGCCGGACGGCGTGCGCCTCGCCGTCACCGTCGTCCGGCCCGTGACCCCCGACCGGTTGCCCGTGCTCGTCAACCGCACGCCCTACGGACGGCACGAACACCTCGCCGAAGCACGCGCCTGGGCGCGGCTCGGTTTCGCCTGTGTTCTCGGTGACGTGCGCGGACGATTCGACTCCACCGGCGACTTCCACCCGTATCGGTACGAAGGCGTCGACGGTGCCGCAATCCTACGATGGGTGCACGAACAGGACTTCTGCGACGGGCGGGTCATCCTGGCTGGCGCCTCGTACGGAGCTCACTGCGCAATCACGACCGCTCTGGCTGACGTCGCCCCCGTCACCGGGCTGATCCTTTCCGTCCCGGCCCTCGGCTACGGGGCAACGGCCCGGGAGCCGGGCGGAGCGGCTCGGCTCGCCTGTCGGATCGGCTGGTGGGCCGAGCACGGTGGAGCCCGACGCCCCCGCCGACCGACTCCACGAACCACCGATCTGCTGGCCCGCGTTCCCATCCGCTCCACCATGGAATGGTTACTCGGCACGAACCCGCCGGGCTGGGATGACCTGTGGAAGGCGGGCACCAGGGATCCACTCTGGTCCGAACTGTCCAGACTGGACATTCCACTACTGCTGGTCGGTGGCGTGCACGACCCCTTCGCGCAGCAGACCCTCGAGCTGGCCAAGGTATGGAGGGGGCCGGTACGTCTCGTCCTCGGCCCCTGGGGCCACGGGCTGGACTCCGAAGCTCCCGGCCGCGCGCTCGGCGGCCGGCGGCTGGGCGCGCTCTACGCAACGTGGACTGAAGCGCTCTGCGTCGGGCGACTGACCGGGAGACGCAGCTGGATCGCGGTCGACGGCCAGGGCCAGTGGCGCCGGTGGTGGCCCGGTTCCGGAGTGGAGCGGAACACTCGGGTGACGATCGAGCAGGATTCTTTCCGCGCCGCACCGGGAGACCCGTTCCGGTCCCGACGACCGCGCGCCGATCTCCGAAGCGACGCGGCACGCCAGGACCGTGCATTGTTCCGGACCCCGCCGCTGACCTCCGGGGAACTTCGTGGTGCGCTGGCGGCCCGGCTACGCGTCATCGCCGATGCGGTGGACGCCGACTGGGTACTTCGAGTCTCCGCCGAGCTACCCGGTGGGGCGATGCCCCAACTCGGACACGCGATCCAACGGGTCCAGCACGTGCCGGAGCAGCCCACCGACATCACCCTGACCGTCGGCCCGCTCGGCACGGTACTCCCCACCGGGAGCCGGCTGCGGTTCGAACTGGCCGGCCATCACTGGCCCCGACACGCACGTAACCCGCACACCGGGGTCGACCCCGTTGACGCCGTGGATCTCCGTCCCAGCCGGCGTCGGCTCCTCGATGCCACGGTCTGGCTGCCGTGGTGGGAGCAGGGCGCCGACGCCGTTCCCGCCGCCGCTCTCATCGAGGAGGTCACCCAATGACGTCCGCCCTGCCGAACAGCGCACTCGTCGATCCCATGACCGGGATCATCCGGCGGCTGGTCGACGTCGCACCCGTTCCCGGGATGCCGCCGCGCTACCGGGGGATGACCGCCGAGGTCGCCGACGCCCGACGCCTCGGGGCCTGGCCGGCGGACCGGGTCAGCCTCGGCACCACCTTCGGGGACGTCGACGGGGCCCGGGTTGCCGCCCTCGGCGAGGCGGTCGAGCGGTACTGCGGCAACTGCGTGCCCACCGACCTGCGACGGGCCTCCGCCGCCGAACTGATGGCATCGGGGGAGCGCCTGCTCGGTCCCGACGACCTTCCGTTCTTCCGTGCGGACCAGTACGGGCGTCCAGGCTTCCCGTACCAACCGTTCACCACGGATTTCGAGCTGCTGTGGGCCCGCGGTGTGGAGGACGGCGAGCCGTGTTGGGTTCCCGCGTCCTGGGCCTACCTCAACTTCCATAGTGGACAACGTCGAGGTGAGCCTCGTCTGCACCATCTCAACTACGCCGGAATCGCGACCGGGGAGGGCGGGGAGGACGCGATACGGCGCGGGCTGCTGGAGCTCGTCGAACGTGACGCGTTGGAACTGTGGTGGCACCTGGGCGCACCCACCACCGGCATTCCCCTCGACGAGGTTCCGGGACTGGCGCGGGAGATGGCGGGTTCCCGGCTCAGCACCCACCTCGTCGAGCTGCCCACCGAGCATCCGGTCGCCTGCGTCGCCGCTGTCGTGGTCGACGAGGAGACCGGAATCGTCGCCGGCGGCGGAGCCGCACGGTTCGATCCGGCGGAAGCCTGCGTCAAGGCCGTGCTGGAAGCCGTGCACACCTGGGTCTTCACGCTGGGACTGCTCGAACCCGATGGCTGGGTGTTCGCCGCCATCGAGGCCGGGATCCTCGCCGAGGGGCTCTACCTCCCGCACCGGACCGACCGCGGCTACGCCGACGACGCGGGACCGGACCTCGCGCGGATCCGCGACCTGGGGGCACAACCGCAATATTGGCTCGATCCGCGGGTGCGGCACCGCCTCCTGCCGCGATTCACCGCACCACGGCGGATCGTCGGGCTGGACTCGCTCCCGGCCGGCGACCTGGCCGCGTTGCGCACCAGCCTGCGGCAACAGGGCTGCCGCGTGGTGAACGTCGACCTCACCACCCCGGACATCGCCGAAACCTCGCTCCGGGTGCAACGGGTGTGTGCGACCGGCCTCATACCCAACGCCCCCGCGGCATTCCGTTACCTCGGCCTGCCCCGGTGGTCCCGGGTCCGCGTCGAACGAGGATGGGACGGCGGCATCCTGCTCGACCCACCGCCGTTCCTCTGAGCCGGACTCGTGCGATGGGAGCCGTGGTGGAAGCACTACGTTCGGCTTGGTCGGGTGTTGATCCAGGCGGCACCAACCCGGCCCAGCGACCACCGGTGAGCCGGCGTTGGCCGGGGCCGGCGGTGCCGCTGACGCGATGGCCGGGTCGCGGGCTCGGCGGTTTTCTCGACCTGGCTGTGGCGGCCGATCCGCGGCGCGTGGGCGGCGGGGTACGACTGCGACGCGTGCCCTCGGCCGGCGGGCGCTATCCCGTCGACCTCCATGTGGTGAGCAATGGTGTGGCGTACCGGTACGACCCGATCGCACATGCCCTGGCCGCACCGGTTCACGTTGAAGCGAACTTTGTTGGCGCGTGTGTGGTGCTGTCACTCGTGCCCCGGCGAACCACGTGGCGGTACGGCGCACGCTCCCTTCCGGTCGTGCTGCTTGATCTCGGGCATGCGGTGGCGTCGTTGCTGGCCGCCGCCACCGCATGCAACATCCCGGCCCACGCGGTTGTCGGAATTCCCGGCGAGCGCCTGGCCGCGCTCGCCGGACTTCCCTGGGACGCCGGAGCGGTGCGGTGGCCGGGGTGCGCCCCCGAGTACCCGCTCGCGGTTGTCCACATGCTTGTCCACAAGCCTGTGGACAGGCTGGGGATAACCGCGAGTTGTCCACAGGCCGAGCCTGGAGAACATCTGTTTCCGCTGGTAGATGGGGCCCTTCGGGAGTTGTGCACGGCGGCGGACGACAGACCTGATCGGGCGAACCTTGCTGTGGACAACCGGGCGGAGACGCTCTTGGCGAGGCGTAGTGCCGCCTGGCCACTGCGCGGCAACGTGCCCGACGAGGCGTTGCGAAGCATCCTTGCCGCGGCCCGCTCGATCTCGACGCCAGACCCACCCGCAACCGCGGGCAGTGCCGCGGCAAGCGCCACGACACCTCCCACGTTTCTGGTCGAGCAACTGCCGATCACGGCAAGCGCCGTGGGCGTCCGTGAGAGGCGGCAAGCTGCCACGGCTCACCGGCGACGTGCGGGGGAGAGGCCGTCACCTTCCGCCAGTCCCACCGGTCACCTGCGACGGGATCACGCCATCTCCACACTGCTCATCCGGCCGGACGAGCACCGAGAACTCGCCGCGGCGCTGGCCCCGCGCTCCTGCGGTCAACCGCAGGCCACGGAGTCGGCCGCCCTTCTTCTCGTCGCGGGCACCCCGGAGCCCACTCCCCGCCAGGCTCGCCACGACCTGGTGCACGCCGGACTCGCCGTCCACCAGGCGTGGCTCGCCGCCACCCGGCTCGGCCTCCGCGCCCGGCCGGTTGGCTGCTGGATCGACGCCGTTCTGCGACTGCCCGAACGGCGACGCCTACTCCACGCCCTCGCTCTGGGACCGGCACCGATGGACCGGAGCTGAAAAGGCACCGCAGCTGAGTGCACTGACCTGCCCCACCAGCTCGTCAGGTCCTGCCGTGATGCGCGGCCCGGCAGGTCCCGGCGCCGTGCGGTCGGCTTCCGATGCCCACCGCACGGCACCGGGCTCGGGATCACAGGTACTGGCCGAGGCTGTGGCCGTGGCCACTTTCCTGCTGGCCCGAGCCGGGCGGCAACGCGCCGCGGCGCATCTGCTCCAGCTGCACCCGCGCCGCCATCTGCTGCGCGAACAACGCAGTCTGGATGCCGTGGAACAGCCCCTCCAGCCAGCCGACCAGCTGCGCCTGGGCGACCCGCAGCTCCGACTCCGAGGGCGTGGAGTCGTCGGTGAACGGCAAGGTCAGCCGCTCCAGCTCCTCGCGCAGCTCCGGCGCCAGCCCCTGCTCCAGCTCGCGGATTGACGAGTGGTGGATCTCGCGCAGCCGGTTCCGGCTCGCCTCGTCCAGCGGCGCGTGCCGGACCTCCTCGAGCAACTGCTTGATCATGGTGCCGATCCGCATCACCTTGGCCGGTTGCTCGACCAGGTCCGACACGTCCCCGCCCTCGCCCTGCTCGGCCGACTCGTCGCCGCTGGGGATGCGCGCGGTGCCGATCGGGGCGCCGTCCGGACCCACCACGACCACGTGCTGCTCCGGCTCGCGCCCGGCCGCGCCCTCCCCGGCCCGGTCCATGTCTCGATCCTGGCCTGCTCCGTTCATACCTCCATCCTGGCCTGCCCGGGCCGGGTATGGCGAACCACCCCGGACCTCGGCGGAGCGCAACCGGACGCCCCGCGCGTCACGAGGCTTGGCGTCCTCCGTACGGTGTCAGCCATGGCGTTTGACGTCGCTCGGGTACGTGGGTTGTTCCCCGCGCTGGGCGACGGGTGGGTGCACCTGGACGCGCCCGCGGGTATGCAGGTCCCCGAGCAGGTGGCGACCGCGGTGTCCACGGCGCTGCGCGCGCCCGTCTCCGGACCGGGAGGCATTTTCCCTGCCTCCCAGCGGGCCGAGGCCATCGTGGACGCCGCCCGCAGAGCCGTCGCCGACCTCGTCGGTGCCGACCCCAACGGGGTCGTACTCGGGCCGAGCAACGCGGTCCTGCTGCAGCGGCTCGCCGACGCCCTCGGCGACGGCTGGCTCATCGGCGACGAGGTGGTGGTCTCCCGCCTCGACCACCCCGCCAACATCGCGCCCTGGCAACGGGCCGCGCAGCGCTCCGGCGGCACGGTGCGGTGGGCCGAGATCGACATCGAGACCTGCGAGCTGCCCGCCTGGCAGTACGACGACCTGCTCTCCTCCCGAACCAAAGTGGTCGCCCTGACCGCCGCCTCCGGCGTCGTCGGCACCCGGCCGGACCTGCGCACCATCACCGACGCCGCCCGCAAGGTGGGCGCGCTGGTCGTGGTCGACGCCTCCGCGGCGGCCCCGTTCGTGCCCCTGGACATCGCCGCGATGGGCGCGGATGTGCTCGCCCTGTCCGCCTCCGCCTGGGGCGGCCCCCCGGTGGGCGCCCTGGTGTTCCGCGACGCCGGAATGGTCGACCGGTTGCCCTCGGTGGCCCTGGAGCCCGGCGCCCGCGGCCCGGAACGCCTCGAGCTCGGCCCGCACGCCTACCCGCTGCTGGCCGGGCTGGTGGCCTCCGTCGACTACCTCGCCGAGTTGGACGACACGGCGATCGGCCCACGCCGGGAGCGGCTCGTCACCTCGCTGGGCTCGGTCAAGGCCTATCAGGCCGGTTTGCTGGCCAACCTGATCAGCGAGCTGCGTGCGCTACGCCACGCGATGGTGATCGGCGACGCGATGCGCCGGGTACCGGCACTGGCCTTCACCGTCTCCGAGGTGAAGGCTTGGGAGGCCGTCGAGCACCTGGCCGAGCGCGGCGTGTGTGCGTTCTCCGACCCGGGCCATCACGGCGTGTTCGCCGCCCTCGGGGTTGGCGAGGTGGGCGGGGCGGTGCGGGTCGGCCTCGCCCACTACACCAACGCCGTCGAAGTCGACCAACTGGTGCGGGCAGTGGCAGAGCTGGGGTAGTGCGGGAGGCCGGGTGGACGACACACTCGCCAGCGTGGTCGCCGATCTCGCCGCGTGGTTGCGGTTGGCGCCCCTGCTCACCGAGTACCTGCCGTTCCCGGAACGTGCGTTACGCCCGGCCGCCGTCGCGTCCTTCCTCGACGAGGTATTGGTCGGCAACCGCACCGTGCTGCTGGAGCTTGGCTGCGGACCCTCGACCGTGCTCCTGGCCCGCCTGCTGGACAGACGCGGGTTCGGCAGGCTACTCGCCCTGGAACACGACGAGAAGTGGGCCGCGTTCGTCGACCTCCAGCTCCGCCGCGAATCACTGCACCACCTGGCCCGGGTCGTGCACGTGCCGCTCGCCCCGCACCCGGCCGCGGTGCTCAACCTGCCCTGGTACGCACCCCGCCCCGCCCGTGACGAGGTGACCGCCTACGTGGAGCGCTTCGGTCTGGTCGACCTTCTCATGGTGGACGGCCCCGACCTGAGATATGGGCCAACACTGCCCGGCCTGCCCGCAGCCGACCCCTCCTCCGACCTGGTCCGACAGCCAACGCTGCCGGTGCTCCGCGGAGCACTCGCACCCGGGGCCACCGTGCTGGTCGACGACGCCGACCGTCCGGGAACCCGTGCCCTGCTCGGCCGGTGGGGCGAGGAGTACGGGCTCACGTTCCACATCAACAAGTCCACCGGCCTCGCGGCCGCCCAGCTGACGCCGTAGCGCCGAGCTTTCCGCCGACCAAGCGCCCTCGGCCCACCCTTCGCCGCACGCCTTGGGTGCGGCGAAGCGGACAGCGGCAGTCAGGCCAGCACGCTGTGTGCCACCCGCACGAAAGGTCGGGGCAGCTGCCGCCTGTCCGGATCCGGCTGTGCCGGAGGCACTCCGCCCAGCAAAAGGTGCTTCCCGCCCAACCAGCCACTTCCACCTAGGGCGGGGCGTGTCAGCTTTCGATCAGCAGGAGAACCTTGCCGAAGATGCCACCCTGCTCCACCATCCGGTGCGCGTCCGCTGCCTGCTGGATCGGCAACGTCGCGTGCACCAGCGGGCGGACCTTGCCCTCGGCGATCAGCGGCCACAGTCGCTCCCGGACGTCCGCCACGATCTCCGCCTTGCTGCTGCGGCCCTCCACCGGCCGGCCACGCAGTCCCGTCGCGGTGATACTCGCCCGTTTCGCCAGCAGCTTCGCCAGGTCCAGCTCTGCTTTGCGGCCACCCTGCAACCCGATCACTACGAGCCGGCCGTCCGTGGCGAGCACGTCCACGTTGCGGGCCAGATAAGAGGCGCCCATGTTGTCGAGCACGACATCCGCGCCGTGGCCATCGGTCGCGGCCTTCACCTCGGCCACGAAGTCCTGCTCCCGGTAGTCGACGGCGATGTCCGTGCCCAGCTTCCGGCAGTCGTCCAGCCGCCCGGCGGAGGCGGTCACCGCAACGGTGGCGCCCAACGCCTTGCCGACCTGGATGGCGTGCGTGCCCACGCCACCGGAGCCCCCGTGCACGAGGAACACGTCACCGGCCCGCAGCCCGGCGGTCATCACCACGTTCGACCACACCGTGCACGCCACCTCGGGCAGGCACGCGGCGGTGGCGAGGGCCACGCCCCGCGGCACCGGAAGCAGCTGTGCCGCCGGCACCGCGACCCGCTCGGCGTAGCCGCCGCCGGCGAGCAGCGCACACACCTCGTCCCCGACCTTCCAACCGGTCACGCCCGGGCCGATCGCGGCGATCCGGCCGGAGCACTCCAGCCCCAACACCTTGGACGCACCCGGCGGTGGTGGGTAGAAGCCCTGCCGCTGCAGGAGGTCGGCACGATTGACCGCGGTCGCCACGACGTCCACCAGCACCTTGCCCGGTCCCGGAACCGGGTCGGGCAGCGCCGACCAGCGCAGCACCTCGGGCCCGCCCGGCTCACGCGTCGTGATCGCGTACATGTGTCGACGCTAGCCGAGCAGTGCACCCGTCCGCAGTGTGGGGCGTCACCGCCGACCCCTGGGGCTCCGGCGGTTGGGCCGGACGGCCGCGAGCTGGCCTACTCCGGGTGGCACCCGACGATCGGCTCTTGACCCCTTGGTCCATGCAGGTCAGGCTTCGCCCTCATGTGGCGCCGGCCACCGCGGGGTGGCCGGCGCCGCGCCAGCCGCCAGAGGGGAGCAGATATGGCAGCAGCCAGACGAATGCTGATGGCCGTGCTGGGGGTGGCGTCCTGCGCCGCCGTCACCCTGCCGGTCGCGCCGGCCCTGGCCGCGCCCGCCGCCGCGGCGCCGGACGGGCCGGCCCTGGCCAGACAACTCGTCCGCAAGGTCACCGTGGCGGGGGTGAACCGCCACCTCATCGCCCTGCAACGCATCGCCGACCGGAATGACGGTCGCCGCGCGTCCGCCACGCCCGGCCACGAGCAGTCCGTGGACTACGTGGCCGGGAAGCTGCGCAGCGCCGGCTTCGACGTGACGGTTCAGGAGTTCCCGTTCACGTTCACCGAGACGATCGCCGAGCGGCTCACGGTGGACGGCACCGACGTCAAGATCAACCTGATGCGGCACTCGCCCAGCACCCCGGAGGGCGGGCTCACCGCGCCGCTCGCCGTCATCCCGGTGGATGACACCCCCGGCTGCGAAGCGGGCGACTTCGCCGGCACCGACGTGCGGGGCAAGATCGTCCTCATCAAGCGCGGGGCCTGCGCCTTCGCGAAGAAGCAGCAGCTCGCCGCGGATGCGGGCGCGGTCGCGGCGGTGATCTACAACAACGAGGACGGCGAGCTTCACGGCACCCTCGGCGACCCGTCCGCGGGCCGCATCCCCACCGGCGGTATCAGCAAGGTCGACGGCGAGGCCCTGTCGCAGCGGGCCGGCGCCTCCGCCACCCTCGACCTGCGTGAGCTGTCCGAGGAGCGGACGTCGAAAAACGTCATCGCCGAGACCAGGACCGGTCGCAAGAACAACGTCGTGATGGCCGGTGCGCACCTGGACAGCGTCACCGAAGGCCCGGGCATCAACGACAACGGCACCGGCTCGGCCGTACTCCTGGAGACCGCACTCAAGATGGGTAGCTCGCCCAGGGTGAACAACGCCCTGCGGTTCGCTTGGTGGGGTGCTGAGGAGTACGGGCTCGTCGGTTCCACCCACTACGTGCGCAACCTCAACTTCGAGCAGCAGCTCGACATCGCGCTGTACCTGAACTTCGACATGGTGGGCTCGCCGAACGCCGGCTACTTCGTCTACGACGGCGATGATTCCGACCAGGTCGGTGCCGGGCCAGGTCCCTATGGTTCCGCGCAGATCGAGAAGGCGTTCGTCGACTACCTCGCTTCCCGCGGTATCGAGACCGAGGGAACGGACTTCAGCGGACGCTCGGACTACGGCGAGTTCATCGCCCAGGGCATCCCGGCCGGCGGCTTGTTCACCGGTGCCGAGGGCATCAAGACCGAGGCACAGGCGGCCAAGTGGGGCGGCAAGGCGGGCGAGGCCTACGACCCCTGCTACCACCAGAAGTGCGACAACCTGGGCAATGTCGACCGTGTGGCACTCGACCGCAACGCGGACGCCATCGCCTTCGTCGCGGCCTCCTACGCGATGGACACCGAGGACGTGAATGGCGTGCCGCCTCGAGCCAGGCGGGCGGAGACCCGTGCGCTCCAGCAGCGCGCCATGCTGGCCCGGGCCGAAGAACAGCACGGCGAAGCAGCCTGATCGGACCGCTGTTTGGGTCGCTGTTCGCCGGTGAAGGAGGGTCGGCCGCGGGAGCGGCCGACCCTCCTTCACCGAGGGGACCTCGCGTCGGGGACCGGGCTACATGTCCTGCCTCAGTGAGGCGGGACAGGACAAGGTATGGAGCTGCGGTGCCTTGGCGGGCCCAGACATTACGCAGAACTGGCGGGTTTGATCTGGCAACGAGTTGATAGGCGGACGAATCGCGTTCTCCGTGGCACGGGCACAGATGGGCTTGTGTACCTACGCTGTGGGAGCCGGCCGGGACACGCGCCGGCTGCCTTGCGGCCCAAGACCAGCGTGGCCTGGTGGGGCATGCCAGCTTGGGAAACCTCCTGTCGACAGGCAGGCTGTCGATTCGTCAGTCGTTTGCGATGGGCTGGACTCGAATCCGTGGCCGCCGCACCCCGATCCGCTCGATGTCGGCGGTCACCTCACCACTTTTCGTTCCTTACCCGGGTGCTCGCAACGCGAGTTCCTGAAGTTTCCTCCGGTGACGGCGCCTCTCCCCCGGGTACCGGTCGTCTGTCGGACCGGGCCCCGTAGACCTCGACCGAGAGCGGGTGGTCGGCCGCCCTGCTACGGCCAGGCTTGAGGTGAGGAACCCAGGCTGATCGGCGTGCTGCCTGCGTGTCATGCGGCCGAGACGCACCCCGGCAGAGCGACACACGGAAGAAAGACGCTTGCGGACTATGCGGGTACGGTGCCGAACGTGCCGTGACTTCAGCCGAGGTCTGCCGTTCCGAAGGTGTTGCACTGCGCCGGGTCACCGCTCTTCAGCCCGGTGGTGAACCACTTCTGCCGCTGAGTTGAGCTGCCGTGGCTGAACTTGCCCTCGTCCACCCGACCGCTGCCCAGGTTCTTCTGGATGTAGTCGTCGCCGATGCGGGCTGCCGCGTCGAGCGCCCGGTTCACGTCGTCCTGTGTGATCTCGGTGATCAACGGTTTACCGGACCTGGTCGGTGTCCTGGTGGCGTGGTGTGCCCAGGTTCCGGCATAGCAGTCGGCTTGCAGCTCCAGCCGCACCGCTCCGGAGGTCGGTCCGGTCTCGCCCGGTCGGACCCGCCGCGACGTGCCCAGCAGTTTCTGCACGTGGTGGCCGTACTCGTGTGCCAGGACGTACGCCTCCACGAAGGTGCCGCCTTGTGCCTTGAACCGGCCCTGCAGTTCCGTGAAGAAGCCGAGGTCGATGTACACCTCGGTATCGGCGGGGCAGTAGAACGGGCCCACGTCGGAGCTTGCGCCACCGCAGCCGCCGGTGCTCACCGCGCCGGTGAAGAAATTCGTCGGCGCCTTCTGATAGGTCTTGCCGGACCGGGCGAACTGGTCGCTCCAGTAGTTCTGGATCGAGTTGATGATCGCCACCAATGCGCAGTCCTGGTCCCGGTTGGCGTCGCGCCCGGTTCGGCACTTCTCCTCGAGCTGACGGTTGTCCGCCTGCTGCCCCGGTGCCAGCTGATCAAGTGCGGTCCCGCCGCCTGGTAGGACAGTGCCGCCCCCGCCGAGCTGGCCGAGCAGGAAGAAGATCAGCAGCCCGACGATGCCGAGGCCACCGCCGCCGAGCGCCACCCGGCCGCCGACGCCCATCCCACCGGCGCCCCGCAGGTCGTCCACCTGCGAGGTGTCGAGCTCTGCGTCCTCGTTGAACCGCACCGCGTCCTCCCGGAAGCGAGACCACTCCACCGGTAGCCATTGGTACCGCGACCCACTCCCGGTGGCGAGGCGCCGGCCTGTCGCATGACCTGACCGGACGGCGCCTCGCCCACTCGGCAGCCGGCTGGCACTCCATGGTGACGATATGTGGTCACCATATGGAGTACGCGCACGGCATCCACTCCGCCGTACTCGCCAGCCGTGGTGGTGGCGGTCGTCCGCGGCTTCGCATCTCTGTCGAGTTTTCAAGCACCGAGCCGGTCGCGCGGCCTGCTGATGGTGGTGTCGACTGTCGTGGGAGTGGTGCATCGGGAGTCTGCGCGGCAGGGCCGCCTCCAGGCGTCGAAGTGCCTTGTGGGGGCTGTGGTCGCTCACCCCTTGTGGGGTGACTTGGTTGCGCGGTCCTGTGTTCAGTTCGCTACCACGGACGCCAGGGTGGCCAGCTCCCCGCGGGCGAGCTGGATGTCGTTCGCCTCCCGCCAGCTGCTCGGGACACAAGATTGTCGAGGTCGTCGTCCGGTTACCCGATGTTCATCGGGACCTCGCCAACGCGTCGGCCCGGCCTGCCACCGTTTGTCCCGGCCGATCCGTGGGTCTTGGTGCGGGGGTCGAGCAGGGCGGCATTCCCGGGGATCCACGGATCGTGCCTCGTCGCGGAGGTCTCCTGGATGGCAAAGGCGTGGCCGTCAGCAGGGCGAAGCCATCGTGCGGTACCTGGGCACCGATCGCTGCTGAGCCCCTGCGTCCGCCGTGGTCGAACCGCCTGTGCGCGGCCGACTGAGCATTGTCTTTCTTGTCCGATGGCCCGCGCGGGCATGTGTACGAGGCAGGTCTGAGCGATGCCCTTACCCAGCTGGCTCCGCGGCTTGTGTGGGCACCCGTGGGTCGAGCAGTACCGCCGCAAGCATGAGGACGGCGTTGAGGCGTTCCACGGGCGAGGTCTCCAGGAGGACCAGCACCCCAAAGGTCGTTGGAACGAGCGAGCCGAGCAGTAGCCGGGCCCAGTGGCGCGAAGCCGACTTCCGGACGGAACAGGTGAAGTGAGGTCTGCATGACAACTCCTTGACGTCGTGTCTCTTGACATCAAACTTTCTACCCGTTACCTCCCTCGAGGTCAAGAAAAACGACGTGGGGCAACATAGAAGTGTGCGCGAACGAGTGAAGGGGCAGCAGAGCCCAGCCGAGGACGCGATCTCCGCGGTCCTGGAGGAGTGGCGACGGGAACGGCCCGACCTGGACCCGTCCCCGATGGCCGTGATCGATCGGCTCGGCCGGCTCGCGGTGCTGGTCGACCGCGGCCTGGCCGAACACTTCGCCGGCTACGACCTCAGCGGATGGGAGTTCGAGGTGCTCGCCTCGCTGCGGCGATCCGGTGAGCCGTTCCGGCTTCCGGTGGGCCGGCTGCAGAACACCATGATGATCAGCTCCGGCACGATGACCCACCGCCTGGATCGGCTCGAGCAACGCGGACTGGTGGAGCGCGAACCCGATCCCCACGACCGGCGCGGTGTCCTGGTCCGGCTCACCGAGACCGGACGCGACCTCGTCGACGCCGTGCTGGGCACCCACGTGGAGCGGGAGAAGCAGCTGCTCGCCGGCCTCGACGAGTCAGATCAACGCCACCTCGCCGATCTCCTCCAACGCCTTCTCATCCACCTGGGCGACACTCCACGACCGGGTCGCTAAAGGAACGGACCCCCGGCACCGCCGGGGGTCCGCAGACAGCGGCTCCGTGACTAGCCGAGGGAAATGCGGTCGGTCGCGGGCGGAGCCAGGCCCGGGTGCGCCTTCAGGTAGTCGACGAAGGCGTCGAGATCCACGACGCCGCCGGTCACGTCCGCCCCGTTTCGCAGCTCGGTGAAACCATCCCCGCCACCGGCGAGGAAGCTGTTCACCGTCACGCGGTACGTCCCAGTGGGTTCCAGGGGCTGACCACCGATGGTCACGTCGGACACCTTCGACCCCACGGGCGCAGAGGCCGACCACGTGTAATGCAGTCCGGCCGACGGCTGGAGGACCCGCTGCTGCACGGTGCCGTCCGGCTTCGTCAGCCACTGCTGCTCCAGCACGGCCTTGAGCTGGGTTCCCGTCAACGTCATTGTCTGCAGAACGTTCCCGAACGGCTGAACCGTGTATGCCTCGCCGTAGGTCACCACGCCGTCGCCTTCCCCAGCTGGTGAGGACGCGAACACCAGGTCCCCACGCACACCACCGGGGTTCATCAACGCGATTTGTGCACCGGTGTCCTTGGTGGCTTCGAGCTGCGCATCCGCGATGAGGTTGCCGAGCGGCGACTCACCAGAGGCCACCGACGACCGTGGGATATCCGCGGTGATGGAGCCGACCGGACGGTTCGCGATGGGTGCCGCTTTGGACTTGGCCTCGTCCACGAGCGTCTGCGCGCTCCGGTCGGCAAGTACGTCCCGCGTCACCACGTGGTTGAACGCCTTGGTCTCCGACCGGATGACGTCCTTGGTGCGACGGTCCACCTTGATGTCGACCACCGAGAGGATCCGGCCGAAGGAGAAGCCCTGCACCATCGGCCGCGGCTGACCTGCCGGGTCGGTCACCGTGCACACGTACTGCTGGTGGCTGTGTCCGGTGAACACGACGTCCACCTTGGGCGACACTTTCTCGGCGATGGCCCGTGCCGGCCCTGGTGTCGTGCGACAGTCGTTCGGTCCCCCGCCTTCGGTGTTGTCGCCTTGGTGCAGCGTCACCACGATGACCTTCACGCCCATCCGGTCGAGGATGTCGGTGTAGCGGTCGATCGCGTCGATCTCCGGGCCGAAGTCGAGGTCCTTGATGCCCTCGGCGGAAACCACGCTCGGCAGGTCCTGCAACGGCAGACCGATGATGCCGACACGCACGCCGTGCACCTTCTTGATGGTGAACGGCGGGGCAGCTGGGACGTGCGAGCCCTTGAAGGTCATGTTGGCCGCGAGGTACGGCCACTGCGCGCCCCGGTAGGGATCGCGGAACTGGCACCCGTCGACCGGGTGACAGCCGCCGAACTGGATTCGCTGCAGCTCGCGGTACCCTCGTCCAGCTCGTGGTTGCCCACGGCCGATGCGTCGACCCCGATCTGGTTGAACAGCTCGATCGTCGGCTCGTCGTGGAACAACGCGGATGCCAGCGGCGAGGCACCGATGTTGTCGCCGGCGGAGAGCAGCAGCGAGTTCGGTGTCTGCGCGCGGAGCTCCCGCACGTGGGTCGCGAGGTACGCGGCGCCGCCGGCCTCCACAGCCGTGCCGTCCGACAACCTGACACGCCCCGAAGAGCCGGCGGGCGGCTCGAGGTTGCCGTGGAAGTCGTTGAAGCCGATCAGGCGGATCTCGGTGGTGCCGGGATCGTGCCCGGGACCGGCGGCTGCGGCCGGCGCGACGAGCAACGCCAGCGCGGTCACCAGTGCCGAGGCGCGCCGTAGCAGGCGAGACGAAATGGTCATGAAGTTCCCTCCAGACGGCGCCCGCACAGCTCCGGGCACCCGGCGCAGGAGTGTGCCGGGCGAGGGCGGCCGGCACCAGACGTGGCGGTGAACACAGCGTGAGCAGCCCTGAGCGGGGACGGAGCGCCTAGCCTGGAGGGGTGACCGCTGCTGGAACCGAACCTCGCTGGCTCAACGACGACGAGATGCGTGCGTGGCGGGCCTACATAGTCGGCAGTCAGATGCTGGAGTACCGGCTGCACCGTGATCTGGCCGAGGAGCACGACCTGGCACTGGCCGACTACGAGATCCTGGTCCGCCTTTCCGAGCAGCCCGAGCACCGGATGCGGATGAGCCAGCTCGCCAGCGAGGTGGCCTCGTCGAAGAGCCGGGTGTCGCACCAGGTGGCGCGGCTGGAGTCGGCCGGGCTGGTACGGCGTTCGGAGTGCCCGAGCGACGGTCGCGGCGTGTTCGCCCATCTCACCGAGCAGGGCTGGGAGCTGCTGCAGGCCGCCGCGCCCACCCACCTGGACGGGGTTCGCGCGCACCTGATCGACCTGCTCGACGACGAGGAACGGGCCATGCTCACCCGCATCTTCGAACGTGTCACCAACCACCTGCGGGATGCCAACTCCTGATCCGCGGGGCCGGCCGGTTACCCTCCGGTTCCTGGAAGCGTGGCAGAGCGGCCGAATGCACCCGCCTTGAAAGCGGGAGACCCGCAAGGGTCCGGGGGTTCGAATCCCTCCGCTTCCGCTGTAATGCCTCTGGCCTGCGGAAACGTGGGTCAGAGGTGGTCTTAGCAGTGCACGGCTGAGCGCGCACGGGCGCGTCCAGTGCACACGCTTGGGCTGGCTTCTCCGTCGGGACAAGGGCGGACTGGACTCCACGACGGCCTCAGTCCCAGTCGTTGAACAGGACCTCTGCCACGGTCTCGGGGCGCCAGAAGCGGATCTCCCGGAGCTCGTGCCGCGACAAGGTCGCCAGGTCCTCCTCCGTGAGAGGGCTCTCCAGAACAGCACGAGACAGCACCCGGTACGGCGAGATCCGCATGAGGGCCTGCGCAAGCGCTGGCACATCCAGGAACCGCAGCGTCAGCCCATGCTCATCCTTCGGCTCCACGATCGCGAGTAGTGGGAGCCACACCTGGCCCAGCACGACGACCCCGCTACGAGGCAGAGCGATCTTGACCCTGTGGTAGTTGCGTGACTGCTCGACGGGAAGTAGCCGGTCACCCGACCCCAGACTTGTCGGGCCGCGTTGTGGAAGACGGTCTTGAGAATCCGCTCATCCGGTGGTGGGGGCCCAGGATCCCGGCTTCCGTATCCGAGAGGGCACCATGGGGCAGTCGCATCCTGTGATCGTCGCCGAGGGTGCAAGTGAATACCCCGACGTGGGAAGACGCACGATCTTCCCACGTAAGGCGTACCGTGGGCGACATGGCGACCTACCGGCTCGTCCTGGACAGCAAGCGGCGGCCCACCCTCCCCGCCCGCCTACTGGCCGAGGCTGGGCTGACCGAGGTCACCGAGCTGGTGGCCCGGGTCGACACCCCCGGCCGGATCCTGCTGGAGGACCCCCGCGCCGCTCTGCGCCGGTTGCGCACCGCGGTCAGCGAGGGCAAACGCCGCCGACACCGCAACGAACGGCTGGAGACCAGCCTGTTCGCCGACCGTTCCGCCGACACCAGCCTGGAATGACCTCGCGCCGCCGGCTCCCGTCCGGGCCGATCCTGCTGGACGCCTCATTCGTCCTCGCCCTACTCGACGGGGACGACCGGGCCGCCCGTTTCGACGACGTGCTCTCCCACGCGGTCATCACCGCGGTCAACCTCGGCGAGGTGCTCCACACCCTGGCCGAGCTGGCCGGCCTCGACCCACACCGCGCCGCAGCCGACCTGGACGCCACGGGCCTGCAGGCCCAGCCGGTCCTCCCCACCGACGCCGAGCACTTCGTCGAGCTCAAGCGGCTGGACGCCACGGCCCGGCGAGCAGCGGGCCCGCAGGCCGCTGGCACCCTGTCTCTGGGCGACATCTGCTGCCTGGCGCACGCCTGGACGGAGCAGCTACCCGTACTCACCGGCGACAAGCACTGGCTCGCATTGGCCGAAGCCGGCCTCCCCGTCCCGGTCCTCGACTTCCGCGACCCAGCACTGCGCCCCTGATCAGGACAGGAACGACCGGGCAGCGGCGAGGAACACGTCGTTCTCCTCCGGCGTGCTCACCGTGACCCGTGCCCCGTCACCCGCGAACGCCCGCACCACGACCTTGTTGTCCAGGCAGTGCTCGTTGAACGCCTCGGTGCGTTCACCCAACGCCAGCCACACGAAGTTCGCCTGCGTCTCGGGCACCTCGTACCCCAGCGACAACAGCTCCGACCGCACTCGCTCCCGCTCGGCGACAATCCCCTGACACCGCGCCAGCAACTCGTCCGCGGCATCCAACGATGCGACTGCCGCCGCCTGGGCGACCGAGTTCACGCTGAACGGGATGTACACCTTCCGCAGTGCCTCGGCGACGACCGGGGTCGCCACCGCATAGCCCACCCGCAGGCCAGCCAGCCCGTAAGCCTTGGAGAACGTGCGCAACACGACCACGTTGTCCCGCTCGCGCGCCAGCTCGAGCCCGTCCGGCACCTCGGGATCGGTCACGAACTCCCGGTATGCCTCGTCCAGGACCACGACCACATCCGACGGCACCGAGTCCAGGAACCGCTCCAGCTCCGCCCGCCGCACCGCGGGACCGGTCGGATTGTTCGGGGTGCACACGAATACCAGCCGGGTTGCCGGCGTCACCGCCGCAGCCATGGCCGGAAGGTCCAACGTGTACTCGGCCGTCAGCGGCACCCGAACCTGCCGTGCGTTGGAAACCTGCGCGATGATCGGGTACGCCTCGAACGACCGCCAGGCGAAAATCACCTCGTTCGCCTCGGTACAGGTCGCCTGCACCAGTTGCTGGCACAGCGTCACCGAACCGCACCCCACCGCGAGCCTCCCCGGCGCCACCTCCAGCCGCTCCGACAGCCGCTCGACCAGCGCCGACGCCGCGGTATCCGGGTAACGGTTGACCTCGGTCCCGGCCCGCGTAATGGCCTCCACCACGCTCGGCAGTGGGCCGAGCGACACCTCGTTGCTGGCCAGTTTGATCGCACCAGGCACGGTGCGGCCGGGCACGTAACCCGGCAGCCGGTCGAGGTCGGGGCGGATCCGGACACTCATCTGCGACTCCTTGTCAGGTCACTCACCTGGCCGCACCGTAGCGGCCCGAACCTCCACACGGCAGTGCTCCAACAGAGTTGGCACGTTGACTCGGGTTCACCCCCACGTGGTTGGCTGGGGGTATGACGGAGATCCGGACCGAGACCCTCCCGCTCACCGACGGCAGCGAGCTGCGGCTCACCGTCGGCGAGCCGGAGTCCGCCGTGCGGGGTGGGCTCGTCGTGCTGCACGAGGCCCGCGGCGTCACCGACGCGGTTCGCGACATGGCGCGGAGCCTGGCCGCCGAGGGCTGGCTGGCCGTCGTCCCGCACCTGTACCACCGCGACGGCGCCGACGAGCTCGACGAGAGCGAGGGTGAGGAACGGCTCCGCGACCAGGTCAACCGGCTGTCGGGCGAGTCTGTGCTGGCCGACACCGACGCCTCGTTCGTGTGGCTGTCCGGCCGTGGCGTCAAGGACGACCAGATGGGCGTCGTCGGCTACGGACTGGGTGGATCGGTCGCCATGGTGGTGGCCGCCAGCCGCACGCTCGGCGCCGCGGTCACCATCGGTGGCGGCGGAATCCTGTCCCCGGTGTCCGACGGGCTCCCCTCGCTGGTCCACGTGGCCGGCGAGCTGACCTGCCCCTGGCTCGGCATCTACACCGAGGCGGACCCGAGGATCTCCGCCGAGGAGGTCGAGAAGCTGCGCGAGGCGGCCGAGCGCTCCGAGATGGCCACCAACGTCGTGCGCTATCCGGAACCGGTCGACCCCGTGCTGGACCGCGCCCGCAACGCCGAGGACGCCTGGCAGCGCACCCTCAACTGGTTCGACTCCCATCTGCGCTGACCGGACGCCCCCGACGTGGGCACCCCCGTCGGACCCCTTCTCCCGGCCCGCCGGATCGGCTAGGAACAGGGCATGACCGACAACCCGGCCGGCAACGGTGCCGGCGCACCGGACGTGTTGTGGCGCCCCGACCCCGACCGGGTCGCACGCAGCCGCATCGCGGCGTTCCGTGGGTGGCTTCGCGACAACCGCGGCCTCGACCTGCCCGACTACGACGCGCTGTGGCGGTGGTCGGTCGACGACCTCGCCGGCTTCTGGGGAGCGGTCGCCGGGTTCTGCCAGGTGCGGTTCCACGAGCGGCCGACCGCTGTGCTCGGAAACACGGACATGCCGGGTACCGAATGGTTCCCGGGGGCGACGCTGAACTACGCGGAGCACGCGCTCCGTCCTGGTCCGGGCAAGGACGACCAGGACATCGCCCTGGTGTTCGCGCGGGAAGACGGACACACCGAACGCCTCACCTACGGGGAACTGCGCTCGCGAGTGGCCGCCTTCCGCGCCGGGCTCGTCGAGCTGGGTGTGCGCCGGGGCGACCGTGTGGTCGGCCTCGTACCGAACTCCCCCGAGGCGCTCGTCGCGTTTCTCGCAGCCGCGAGCCTGGGGGCAACCTGGTCCTCGTGCTCCCCGGACTTCGGGGTACGGGCCGTCGCCGACCGCTTCGAGCAGATCGGGCCCACGGTGCTGGTGGCGGTCGGCGGCTATCGCTACGCAGGCCGCGCCTTCGACGTCCGACCGACCGTCGAGCAACTGCGTGCGGCCATCCCGAGCCTGTGCGCCACCGTGCTGATCGACTATCTCGGCCAGGGCGCGACCCTCGCCGATGGACCGCACCAGGTCGTCGAATGGTCGGACCTACTGTCCCGGCACGAAGGCGCTGAGCTGGCGTTCCAGCCTGTTTCCTTCGCCCACCCGCTGTGGGTGCTGTACTCATCCGGCACGACCGGTCTCCCCAAGGGCATCGTGCAGGGGCACGGCGGGATCGTCCTGGAGCACCTCAAGGCGCTGTCACTGCACTGCGACCTCGGCCCCGGCGAGCGCTTCTTCTGGTTCACCACCACCGGCTGGATGATGTGGAACTTCCTCATTTCCGGCCTGCTGGTGGGCACCACGGTCGTGCTCTACGACGGCAGCCCGGGCCACCCCGACATGCGCACCCTGTGGCGGCTCGCCGAGGAGCACCGCGTCTCCTACTTCGGCACGTCCGCGCCCTACGTCCAGGCGTGCCTCAAGCAGGACCTCCATCCGAACCGGGAGTTCGACCTCTCCGGGCTGCGCGCGGTCGGCTCGACCGGCGCGCCACTCACCCCCGAGGGCTTCGGCTGGATCATCGAGTCGGTAGGCAAGCACGTGCAGATCTGCTCGGTTTCCGGCGGCACCGACCTGTGCACCGCCTTCGTCGGGTCGGCGCCGGACGTTCCCGTGTGGCGGGGCGAGATCTCGTGCCGCATGTTGGGCGCCGCCGTCGCCGCCTACGACGAGGCCGGCCGGGAGGTCGTGGACGAGGTCGGCGAGCTGGTGATCACCAAACCGATGCCGTCCATGCCGGTGTTCTTCTGGAACGACCCGGACGGCACCAGGCTGCGGGACGCCTACTTCGACACCTACCCGGGGATATGGCGGCACGGGGACTGGATCCGCGTCACCCCACGGGGCTCCTGCGTGATCTACGGACGCAGCGACTCGACCCTCAACCGCGGTGGCGTGCGCATGGGAACGAGCGAGTTCTACCGCGTCGTCGAGAGCTTCGACGCCGTCGTCGACTCACTGGTCATCGACACCACCGGCGTGGGCCAGCCGGAAGGGGAGCTGCTGTGCTTCCTTGTGTTGGCACCGGGAACCGAGCTGGCGGACGTGGAACCGGAGCTGCGGGCCGCCTTGCGGACCCAGCTCTCGCCGCGCCACGTGCCCAACCGATTCTTCGTGGTGGCCGACGTTCCTCGAACGCTCAACGGGAAGAAGTGCGAGGTTCCGGTCAAGAAGATCCTCTCCGGTACGCCGCCGGAGCGGGCTGTCAGCCGGGACGCCCTGGCGAACCCGGACGCGCTCCGGCCCTTCCTCGAGCTCGCCGTCCGGGCCGGCGCCCAGCACCCGAGTTGATCTCGGTGCGGCGGATCACAATGATCCGCCCGCGTGCGCTGGGCCTGCGGTTTCGTCCTGCCGGAGGGGGTGGGAAGGGCCCTGTGTGGGCCCACCCGCCCACCTGGCGACCTCCCGCTTTGCTCTTCGGGGTCGAAGGTGTGTAGTCTTTGCGTCCGGTGGCCGCGGTGGCCCCGGGAGGCTTCGCCTAGTCTGGTCTATGGCGCCGCACTGCTAATGCGGTTGGGGGCTCAAACCCCCTCCCGGGTTCAAATCCCGGAGCCTCCGCCAACCGGCTCCGCCGGACAAGTGAAGAGAAGATGCGCTCGTAGCTCAATGGATAGAGCACTTGACTACGGATCAAGAGGTTGCAGGTTCGAGTCCTGCCGAGCGCGCATCGAGGAGGGTCTTAGCCGCTCAGCCGGCTAGGGCCTTCTCTTTTCGTGACCCCTGGGGCGTCGCCCGTGTCGAGCACACCGCCGGCTGACACCTTGACCTGACGGTGCCGGTATGGCCGTGCACGATCGGCCCACCTGCCGAGTGCTGGCGTGGGCCCGGGTCGAGGCGGGAGGGCGACGCTGACCGCGCCGAACAGGAGCCGGTCAGGATGACTGTGGGGCAGCACCTCGGTGCTCGGGCCGATCCCGACGGCCCACGTTCACCGACCCCTGATACGTGCACAGGTGCGAGTCGGGTTGGCGTCGATCCATCCGCGCCGGATCGGTCCTGTGTGCCAGGCCCGGGCTCCAATGTTGATTGCTACTCCATCCGGCCCATGTCACGAAGCATCGTCTGATCCTGCTCGACCCACTCTTGGAGCAACGCCAGCAGTTCCTGCTCAGCCTGCACGAACTTCTCGAAGATCTCGGCAACCTCCGGTGACGCCATCAGGTTCGGGTCATGCCTGCCCATCGGCAGGTCTCGATACCCCGCCATCTCCCGACCCGTCGCGAGCAACTGAGTAGCGACCTGCCGGTGTGCCTCGACAAGCCTCTGGTAGACGACGTGCTCCTGCTTGGCGTTCTCATCCTCGAGGTCAAGGGCCTTCGCGTGGGTCTCGAGCACGTTCGCCACGGCAGCGGTCAACCCGCCAAGCTTCGCGGGTAACACGGAATGCGCCGCGAGGCCCTGGCCACAGGTAGATGGCACGTCCACAGGTGACTCCCTTCGTCCGGCCGTTGGTCCGAGCTTGGCCGATCGGGACAACTCGTGCCGGTCAGTGCGGTGCGTATGGCGAACTTCTGTGCTGGGTGCGAGCGCTCTTGGAACCCCGGGGTCGGGTCTGGAACCCGCGCTGGTGTGAGCCCAAGGATCTTCACGTGTCGCCCGTCACGTCGGTCTGGAACCGGTGAGCGGGTGATCCACTACCGAGTGATTGACCACCGAAAACACGCCACCTGTTCCGCGGCGAGAGCCTGTGACCAGGCGATTTGACCTTGAGGTGGCGGACGCGTAAATTTCTCTCTCGTCAGCGCGGAACGGACGTCGATGGCCCGGGGGACTGGGTTGCTGTGGCGGACGGGCGGGGCAGTGGGTCGCGAACCAGGCTCCCATCGGTGGGTGGTAGAGTGGGCGGCCGCCGGTTTCGGGTCCTAGATCCCCTCCTGGTGGGGTGGATGTGTGTGGGTTCTCCGGGACTGGTTGTGTGTGGGAATGTGAATATCGGGAGCGGTTTCTGCTGTTTGGGTTCGCCTCTGGTGGGGTCGGATTTGACGGGGGAACGGTGATCGGTTAGCGTTCCCGACGCGTTCGGTGAGAAACCAATATGGGTTCTGGGTTGGGCCGTAGTGCTGCCGGGGTCTGTGGGCTCGCGTGAGAGTGCGGGTGAGCGGATTTGACAGGCGGGAATCGGGCGGGTTAGCCTGGAATCATCGAGAAGGTTTGGTGACAGACGCCCTGGATCTGGTCGCGCGGGATGGTGCGGTTGGTGATGGTGTGCGTGTGTTCTTTGAGAACTCAACAGCGTGCCGGATGTATGCCAGTGATGGTGG